>NZ_CANLBS010000011.1 GCF_947488945.1 uncultured Streptomyces sp. | reverse complement strand
CGTCCTGAGCCAGGATCAAACTCTCCGTGAATGTTTTCCCGTAATCGGGATCACAGCACGAGAGCGGGACGACCAGGTCGGAATAAGACCGGTCGTCCACAGCGTCCTCGCTGTTGTTGCCCACCCGACCCCGAAGGGCCGTGCAGGACTTTTCAAAGGAACCACCAACCTGCCGAAGCAGGCCGGGGTATCAACATATCTGGCGTTGACTTTTGGCACGCTGTTGAGTTCTCAAGGAACGGACGCTTCCTTCGGTCCCGTATCACCGGGGACCTCCGGGCGCTTCCCTTCGTTCTTGCGTTTCCGACTCTATCAGACACTTTCCTGTCCGATTCCCGGCCGAAGCGGGTCAAGCACTTTCCGCTTTCCAGTTCTCCGCTTTCGCGTTTCCCTTTCCGGCGATATCCACTTTACCAGACCGTTTTCCGTGCCGTTGCCGGCTCGTATCCGCATCGGGTGACCCGTGGACCGGGTCTTTCGCCTTTCGGCTTGCTCACCACCGTAGTCGATTTCCTTGACGACTCATAATCGAGCAATGAATATGAATTACGGGCACGCCGAATTCATACCCGTCAGGGCGATCGTTGTTGGTGGGTGGTTGGCCGCGCGGGCTGTCCGGTCGGGTCCGAAGGACCGTCCCACAACAGTGCCCGGGTAAAGCGGCTCGGACCACATTAGGCGTCGGCGGCGACCGAGTCAAGTCGCGGCGGTGCCGCCGCGGTCCGGCGTCAAGACCGCCTGCGGCGCGGAACGTGGGCCCGGTACGGACTGACGGTGGGGTCCCCGTCGATCCAGAAGCGCCAGGGCTGGTGGGCTCCGTCGCCGCCGACCCCCGTGCGAGGTCCGCTGCGTACCAGGTCAGGGGCGACCGGCGTGCCCCGCAGCACGCCGAGCGGTCCGTCGGCGGCCGGGGCACCGGCGGCGGTCCCGCCCACCACGTCACTCCCGTTCAGTGTCCGGTCGACCGCCAGAGCGGTGGCGAGCCGGGCCGGACCTTTGGCCAGTTCCTTGTCGGACCGGGCCGAAAGCCGACGGGGACGGGCGAGTTCGGCGCCCCGGCGGACCTCGCCGGCCCGGAGCAGTACCCCGCTCGCCCTCCCCTCCGGTCCGCACACCAGATTGAGGCAGTGCCACATGCCGTACGTGAAGTACACATAGGCGTGGCCGGGCGGCCCGAACATGACGTCGTTGCGGGCAGTCCTGCCGCGGAAGGCGTGCGAGCCGGGATCGACCTCCCCGGCGTACGCCTCCACCTCGGTGATGCGCAGTTCGACGACGCCGTCCGGCCCGCGTCGCACCAGGGTGCGGCCGAGCAGGTCCGGTGCCACGTCGAGCACCGACCGGTCGAAGAACTCCCGTGTGAGCGGCTTGCGGTCCATGCCCTTGTCCATGCGCTCCGAGGGTACTGGCAGCGGACGCGAGGGAACCGGCTACCGTCGGGGCGCGTATGTAGGGGTCAGACACACCTAGGAGGAGAAGACATGGGCTTCAAGCGGCTGCTCGCGAGCATGGGCGCCGGTGGTGCTTCGGTGGAGACCGAGCTCACCGAGGCGAACGTCGTCCCCGGCGGCATCGTCCAGGGCGAGGTGCGCATCCAGGGCGGTTCGGTCAGCCAGCAGATCGAGGGGCTGTCCGTCGGCCTCCAGGCGCGTGTCGAGGTCGAAGGCGCCGACCAGGAGACCAAGCAGGACATCGAGTTCACCAGGCTGCAGCTCGGCGGCGCCTTCGAGGTGCAGGCCGGCGCGGTGCACGTCGTCCCGTTCGGGCTGGAGATCCCCTGGGAGACGCCGATCACCACCTTCGCCGGGCAGCGGCTGCACGGCATGAACATCGGCGTCACCACGGAGCTGCAGATCGCCCGGGCGATCGACCCGGGTGACCTGGACCCGATCGACGTGCACCCGCTGCCGGCCCAGCAGGCCATCCTGGACGCCTTCGGGCAGCTCGGCTTCCGCTTCCGCAGCGCCGACATGGAGCGCGGTCACATCCGGGGCACCCGCCAGCGGCTGCCGTTCTACCAGGAGATCGAGTTCGTGCCGCCGCAGCAGTACCGCGGGCTGAACCAGGTCGAGCTGTCCTTCGTCGCGGACGACCGGGCGATGGACGTCGTCCTGGAGATGGACAAGAAGCCCGGCCTCTTCAGCGAGGGCAGTGACTCCTACCGGACCTTCGAGGTCGGCCTGCACGACTTCGCGCAGACCGACTGGGCCGCCTACCTCAACCAGTGGCTGGCGCAGGTGGGCGGACAGCGCAACTGGCTCTGACGGCCGGGGCCCGGCGCGCGGCGGGCGCCCCGGGGATCGCCGGGGGCAGCCCGTAAGGTCGGTGGGGAAGCTTTCGCCCCATCGAGCCACAGGAGAGGTGCTTGACTTGACCGAGCCGAAGAGGGCCCCGCTGCCGCACGACTTCCACCCCGAGGTGCCCGCCTTCACGGTCGTGAGCGACGACCTCGCGCCGGGCGGCGTGCTGGCGGACGCGCAGGTGTACGCCGCCGGGAACGCCTCGCCGCAATTGCGGTGGGAGGGGTTCCCGGCGGAGACCCGCAGTTTCGCCGTCACCTGCTTCGACCCGGACGCCCCCACCGGCAGCGGGTTCTGGCACTGGGTGGTCTTCGACATCCCGGCCACGGTCACCGGGCTCCCGGCGGGCGCGGGCAGCGGCGCGTTCGACGGACTGCCGCCGGGCGCCGTCCAGGCCCGCAACGACTACGGGTCGAAGGAGTTCGGCGGCGCCGCCCCGCCGGCCGGTGAGAACCACCGGTACGTGTTCACCGTCTACGCGGTGGACACCGAGAAGCTCGGCGTCGACAGCGACACCCCGCCCGCCGCCGTCGGCTTCAACCTCCGCTTCCACACGCTGGGCCGCGCCCAGTTGGTCGGCGAATACACGGCTCCCGCGGACAACTCCGACAGCTGACCCCCCTTCCGCCGTTTGCCCTGCCCCGGTCTTGGAGAGATCAGGGCAGGGCGTTTTTTATTGCGTTGTCCATGACCGCCCGCCCGGCCAGAGTTGATCCGGGCCCGCCGGGCGGCGGGCGGCACAGGGAGGTGGGCAGGATGCGGGACACGCTGGTTCTGAATGCGAGCTTCGAGCCACTGTCGACGGTGACCCTCAACCGTGCGGTGGTGCTCGTCCTGACGGACAAGGCCGTCGTGGAGCAGGCGCACCCCGACCTCCGTATGCGGGGTGCCGAGGTGGACATACCGCTGCCCCGCGTGATCAGGCTCTGCCGGTACGTCCGGGTGCCGTTCCGAAGACAGGCCCCGTGGTCCAGGAGGGGTGTGCTGGTCCGGGACCAGCACCGGTGCGCCTACTGCGGGCGGCGGGCGAGCACCGTGGACCATGTGGTGCCGCGCGCGCAGGGCGGCCAGGACACCTGGCTGAACACGGTGGCGTCGTGCGCCGAGGACAACCACCGCAAAGCGGCGCGGACCCCGGAGCAGGCCGGGATGCCGTTGCTGCGGGAGCCGTTCGTGCCGTCTCCGGCCGACGCGATGCTGCTGGCGCTCGGGTCCGTCGACCGGTCGGCGCTGCCGGCCTGGCTGGAGCGTACCGCCGCCGCGTGACGGCGGGAGCGCGCGGAACCGGTGCGTACAACGCCGTGCGGGCGGGCCCGTCTCCGGGGGGAGGCGGGTCTGCGCAGGTCAGCGGAGCAGCAACTGGACGAGGGCGCAGAGGCCGACGGCCACGACGAGGCAGCGCAGGACGACGGGGCTGAGCCGGCGGCCGACCTTGGCGCCGAGCTGGCCGCCGATCGCGGATCCGACGGCGATCAGGGCCACGGCGGTCCAGTCGAAGTCGGCGACGAAGAGGAAGAACAGGGCGGCGACGCTGTTCACGACGGCGGCGAGGATGTTCTTGACGGCGTTGAGCCGCTGCATGGTGTCGTCGAGCAGCATGCCCATCAGGGAGAGGTAGACGATCCCCTGGGCGGCGGTGAAGTAGCCGCCGTAGACGCTGGCGAGGGCCAGGCCGACGGAGAGCAGCGGGCCGCCGTCGGGCCGGGCGGGGGTGCCGGAGCGTTCCCGCCGGTGCTGCACGGCGCGGGTGATGCGCGGTTGCAGGACGATCAGGACGAGGGCGAGGGCCACCAGGACCGGCACGACCGTCTCGAACGCGGTGGACGGCAGGGCCAGCAGGAGGGTGGCGCCGGCGAGGCCGCCGATGAGGCTGCTGAGGGCGAGCCGCAGGACGCGGCGACGCTGGCCGGCGAGTTCCTTGCGGTAGCCGATGGCTCCGCTGACGGAGCCGGGGACGAGGCCGAGGGCGTTGGAGACGGTGGCGGTGACCGGGGGCAGTCCGGTGGCGAGCAGCACCGGGAAGGTGATCAACGTGCCTGATCCGACGATGGTGTTGATGGTGCCGGCGCCGATTCCGGCGGCGAAGACGGCCAGCATCTCCCCGATGGACATGCCCGTCCCTTCGGTGGTCGGTGGACCCGTTCCGGGGGCCGCCCCGCGGGGGGCTTCGGACCGGAGGCCCTCGCCGCGACGGGCGCGGGAGGGCCTCACCGATCATGCACGACGGGACGTGCGGTCAGTCGACCGGGGGTTCCTCGCGGCGTTCTCTGCCGGTGTTGAAGCCGGGGGCGCCGTTGCCGAGGTTGCCGAAGGCGCCGCTGAGGCCCTTGAGGGCGTCGCCGATCTCGCTGGGCACGATCCAGAGCTTGTTGGCGTCGCCCTCGGCGATCTTCGGCAGCATCTGGAGGTACTGGTACGAGAGCAGCTTCTGGTCCGGGTCGCCCGCGTGGATGGATTCGAAGACCGTGCGGATGGCCTGGGCCTCGCCCTCGGCGCGGAGCGCGGACGCCTTGGCCTCGCCCTCGGCGCGCAGGATGGCGGACTGCTTCTCGCCCTCGGCGGTGAGGATCTGGGACTGCCTGATGCCCTCGGCGGTGAGGATCGCGGCGCGCTTGTCGCGGTCGGCGCGCATCTGCTTCTCCATCGAGTCCTGGATGGAGGTGGGCGGTTCGATGGCCTTGAGCTCGACGCGGTTGACGCGGATGCCCCACTTGCCGGTGGCTTCGTCGAGGACGCCGCGCAGGGCCGCGTTGATCTCCTCGCGGGAGGTCAGGGTCCGTTCGAGGTCCATGCCGCCGATGATGTTGCGGAGGGTGGTGACGGTGAGCTGCTCGATCGCCTGGATGTAGCTGGCGACTTCGTACGTCGCGGCGCGGGCGTCGGTCACCTGGTAGTAGATGACGGTGTCGATGTTGACGACCAGGTTGTCCTGGGTGATCACCGGTTGCGGCGGGAAGGGCACGACCTGTTCACGGAGGTCGATCCGGTTGCGGATGGAGTCGATGAACGGGACGACGATGTTCAGGCCCGCGTTGAGGGTGCGCGTGTACCGGCCGAAGCGTTCGACGATGGCCGCGCTGGCCTGCGGGATGACCTGGATCGTCTTGATCAGGGCGATGAAGACGAGCACCACCAGAATGATCAGGACGATGATGATCGGTTGCATCGTGACCTGGAACCCTTCGCTAGCCGACGGAGCGGATGATCGGGGCCGGTCGTCCGCGGGGCGGGAAGCCTCGTGGAGATCGGCATGATCCACTGCGAGTCTCGCAGAACGCGGCCTGCCGCGTGGGCCGTTCGGTCACATGACGACCGCCGTCGCCCCGTCGATGTCCACCACGTCGACCTGTGCGCCGGGTTCGAAGCTCATGCCGGGTTCGTAGGAGCGCGCCGACCAGACCTCTCCGGCGAGCTTGACGCGTCCGCCGTCGCCGTCCACGCGTTCCAGCACGACGGCCTGACGGCCTTTCAGGGCGTCGATGCCGGTGGCCGTGCCGGGCCGGTCGGAGCGGTGCCGGGCGGCGATCGGGCGGACCACGGCGATCAGCGCCACCGAGACGAGGACGAACACCAGCACCTGCGCCACGATCCCGCCGCCGAGGGCGGCCACGACCGCGGCGGCCACCGCCCCCACGGCGAACATGCCGAACTCCGGCATCGCGGTCAGGACGAGGGGGATCCCCAGTCCGACCGCGCCGATCAGCCACCAGACCCACGCGTCGATGTCCACCCCGCCATGGTAGGGCGGCGGGCCCCTCCACCGACAGGGTGCGCGGGGGCGGGAACCGGTCAGGAAAGGGGCAGTCCGTGCGCGGTGTAGCGGTCGCCGGTGTGCTCGACGACGAGGGGCAGCCCGAAGCAGCGGGAGAGGTTGCGCGAGGAGAGCTCGGTCTCCATGGGGCCGGCCGCGAGGACCTTGCCCTGACGGATCATCAGGACGTGGGTGAAGCCGGGGGCGATCTCCTCGACGTGGTGGGTGACCATGATCATGGAGGGGGCGTACGGGTCGCGGGCGAGGCGGCCGAGGCGGCGCACCAGGTCCTCGCGTCCGCCGAGGTCGAGTCCGGCGGCGGGCTCGTCGAGCAGGAGCAGCTCGGGGTCGGTCATCATGGCGCGGGCGATCAGGGTGCGCTTGCGCTCGCCCTCGGAGAGGGTGCCGAACTTGCGGTCGAGGTAGTCGTTCATCCCGAGCCGGTCGAGGAAGGCACGGGCGCGCTCGACGTCCACCTTCTCGTAGTCCTCGTTCCAGGTGGCGGTCATGCCGTACGCGGCGGTGAGGACGGCCTGCAGGACGGTGAGCCGCTTGGGCAGCTTGTCGGCCATGGCCACGCCGGCGACACCGATGCGGGGGCGCAGCTCGAAGACGTCGGTGCCGACGCCGCCGAGGCGCTCGCCGAGGATGTCGACGCTGCCTGCGGTCGGGTAGAGGTAGCTGGAGGCGAGGTTGAGGAGGGTGGTCTTGCCCGCTCCGTTGGGTCCGAGGATGACCCAGCGCTCACCCTCCTTCACCGACCAGGAGACGTCTTCCACCAGAGCGCGTCCGTCGCGGACCACGGATACGTCCACCAGCTCCAGTACATCGCTCATGAGCGCGTTGTCTCCCCATTGCAGTGTCGAGAATCGTCGCGTGCCGGAGGGCACGGCTCCCACGCAAAACTTACGCCACCGCGCGGGTGGTCCGGCGGCGAGGTCCGTTCCCTAGGCTGTCCCCATGCTTCTCGAACCACGCTCAGGGCTGCTGGCCGCCTGGGGAAACGCACTGCTGGCCGGTCTCGTGTCGCCGGACGACGCCGCCGCGTCGATCGTCGGGCAGGACGCGGTGCACCGCGTCGAGGGTCTCGCGGGGGAGGCGGGGCCGGTCGGGCTGACGCTGGCCCTCGGCCGGTTCCGGGGGCTGGGGGTGACCGGCTTCCGGGTGGCGCTGCCGGCGCCGGGGCATCCGCTGGGGCTGAGCGGCCCGCCGGAGTTCAACGCGCGGGCGCTCGACGCCGAGGAGGCGGTGGTGGCGCACGGCGCCCCGTACGGGCTGGTGCCGGAGGTGACGGAGGCGGGCCCGCCGGGGGACGTGCACGTCGAGGTGGTGTGGCGGGTGCTGCCGGTGCGGGAGGCGCCGCCGGCGGACGTGCCGTCGCTGGGCGAGGCGGAGCGGGAGCTGGCGGAGGCGCTGCGGGACGCGACGGCGCTGCTGTCCCGGCTGGACGTGGCGGGCTCGGGTCCGGTCGCGGAGGCGGCCGTGGACGCGTACCGGGCACGGGCCGAGCGGTCCGGTGAGCTGTTGGCTCCGGGGTATCCGCCGCGTGCGGTGCGGGTGCTGGAGCTGGCCCGGCGGGTGGGGCTGCTGGTCGAGGTGGCGTACGGGAACGGGCACGGGGGCGCGGTGAGCGCGTCGGAGATCGCGGCGCGGGGCGAGGCGCTGCGTCCGGTGGAGCGGGTGGCCCGGCGGGCGCAGGTCGCGGCGTACAACGCGTACGTGGAGGAGGCCGAGCGCGGGCGGCGCTGACCCGCGCCGGCGGGGTAGGGGCTGAGGCGGACGGGTGCCGGTCGGTGGCGGGCGCCCGGGTCCGTGCCGTGCCGCTCCGCGGGCCCCCGCGCGCTCCGCGGCCCGGCCGGGTCAGTCCGCCATTCCGTTCCGGACCGCCCAGAGCGCGGCCTGGGTGCGGTCGGCCACGTCGAGCTTCATCAGGATGTTCGAGACATGGGTCTTCACCGTCTTCTCGGAGAGGGTGAGGGAGCGGGCGATCTCCCGGTTGGAGCGGCCGTCGGCGATCAGGCCCAGCACCTCGCGTTCGCGTTCGGTGAGCGTGGTCCCGCGGCCGGTGCCGGGGCCCGTCTCGTCCTGGGCGAGCAGTGCGCCCGCGACCTCGGGCTGGAGCAGGACGTGCCCCGCGTGGACGGAGCGGATCGCTCCGGCCAGCGCGTCCGGGTCGACGTCCTTGTAGACGTATCCGGAGGCGCCGGCGCGCAGCGCGGGCACGACGGTGCGCTGCTCGGTGAAGCTGGTGACGACGAGGATCCTGGCCGGGTTGTCCAGTTCGCGGAGGCGGCGCAGTGCCTCGATGCCGTCGGTGCCGGGCATCTTGATGTCCATCAGCACGACGTCGGGCGCCAGTTCCTGCGCCCGCGCGACGCCCTCCGCCCCGTCGGCGGCCTCCCCCACCACCTCGATGTCGTCCTGCACCTCCAGGAAGGTGCGCAGTCCGCGGCGGACCACCTGGTGGTCGTCGACCAGCAACACCCTGATGGTCTTGTCAGCCACCGGGGACCTCCATCCCGATCGTGGTGCCCCTGCCGGGCTCCGAGTCGATGGTGAGCGTCCCGCCGACGCTGTCCGCGCGGTGGCTCATGGAGACGAGCCCCAGGTGCCGGCCCGCCTCGCGGACCGCCGTGGGGTCGAACCCCTCGCCGTCGTCCGTGATCCGCAGCACCGTACCCGTACCGCGGCGTTCCAGTACGACGGACACCTCCGCGGCGCCGGAGTGGCGCAGCGCGTTGTGCAGGGACTCCTGGGCGACCCGCAGCAGCGCCTCCTCCTGGGCGGCGGGCAGCGCCCGCACCCCGGTCGCGGTGAAGGAGACCCGCGCGCTGTGCGCCCGGTCCAGGACCTGGACCTGGGTGCGCAGGGTGGCGACCAGGCCGTCCTCGTCGAGCGCGGCGGGGCGGAGTTCGACGACGGCCGCGCGCAGTTCCTCGACCGCTTCGGCGGCGAGGGCGGCGACCTGCTGCAGTTCGCCCTTGGCGCGGCCGGGGTCGCGGTCGACGAGGGCGGCGGCGGCCTGGGCGGTGAGCCGGAGCGAGAAGAGTTTCTGGCTGACGGCGTCGTGGAGTTCGTGGGCGAGGCGGGACCGTTCCTCGGCGATGGTCAGCTCGCGGCTGCGTTCGTAGAGGCGGGCGTTGGTGAGGGCGATGGCGGCGTGCTGGGCGAGGATCGACAGCAGTTCCTCGTCCTCCTCGGTGAAGCCGCAGCCGCCCTCGGGCTTGGCGCACCGTTTGTTGGCGAGGTAGAGAGCGCCGATGATCTCGTCGCCGTCCTGGATGGGCAGGCCGAGGAAGTCGGACATCTCGGGGTGGGCGTCGGGCCAGCCGCCGAAGCGGGGGTCCTCGCGGACGTCGGCCAGCCGCTCGGGCTTCGCCTCGTGGAGCATCGCGGCGAGGATGCCGTGCTGCCGGGGCAGCGGGCCGATGGCCTTCCACTGGGCGTCGGTGACGCCGTCGACGACGAACTGGGCGAACCCGCCGTGGTCGTCGGGGACGCCGAGGGCGGCGTACTCCGCGTCCAGGAGTTCGCGGGCGGAGGCGACGATCGTCTTCAGCACGTCCCGCATGTCGAGGTGGCGGCTCATGGCGAGCAGCGCCGCGCTGACCGCGGCGAGACCCGACGGTGGGCGATGGCTCATGCGCCTCACGGTACCGGCGGGGCGGGGCGCCCGTATCGGGCTGCGGCCGGGGGCGGGCCGGGCCCCGGGGCGTAGGTCCGCGGGCCCCTGCGCTCGGGACGGCGGGGGCCCGGGCAGCAGCCGGCCAGCCCCTCACGCTGCGAGTTGCTCGCGCAACGAAACGTGAGTTCGCGGGGTGCGGCGTGTGAGGCCAGGCATAGGACCCAGGTCACTTACGAAGAGGACTAGTGGTCGGAAATGGGGCAAGGAGCCGAGTCTAGGTGGGGGCAATTCGGACAAACGTCATGCCATTCCACTACCCGGCTTCGTACGTCACACCATTGCCACAAAATTTTGCTGCCGCTAAGAATTGCACCTGTCCCCGACGAGTGGCGCACCGCAGCGTCCCGTCGTCGTCCTCCGTGAGGGCGCCTGCGATTCGAAGAGGTACGTCTACATGTCCGCGTCCAGCAATTCCGGTTATCGCCGCCTGAACAAGGCCCAGAAGCTCTCCGTCGCGGGTGTCTCCGCGCTCGGAGCCGCTGCCCTCGCACTGACCCTGGTGCCCGCCGGCAACGCCGATGCCGAAAGCGCTCCGCAGGCCGTCTCCGCGGAAGCCGTCGCGTTCGACGCGGCCGGCTCCGCCCAGGCCAAGACGCTCCAGAACAGCACCATCGAGAAGAACTCCACCGCCGAGCAGCTCGTCAAGGCCGCCGACGCGGTCAAGGCGAAGGCCGCCGCGGAGAAGAAGGAGGCGCTGGCCGACGCCCAGGCCGTCGCCGACGCCAAGGTCAAGTCGAAGGCCGTCGAGGCCGCGAAGGCCAAGAAGGCCGCCGCCGCCAAGGCCGCCGAGGTGAAGAAGGCCGCGGCCGCCAACGAGCGCAGCGAGGTCAAGACCGCGAGCCGCTCCGCCGCCCGCACCCCGGTCTACGCCGACAACCTGCACGGCTGGATCAGCGAGGCGCTCTCCATCATGAAGAAGGAGGGCATCCCCGGCACGTACGAGGGTCTGCACCGCAACATCATGCGCGAGTCCAGCGGCAACCCGAACGCCATCAACGACTGGGACATCAACGCCCAGAACGGCGTTCCGTCGATCGGTCTGCTGCAGATCATCAAGCCGACCTTCGACTACTACCACGTGCCCGGCACCCCGCACACCCAGTACGACCCGGTCGCCAACCTGACCGCGGCCGCGAACTACGCGGCGGACAAGTACGGCTCGATCGACAACGTCGACAGCGCGTACTGACCGACGCCTCCCGGCCGCACGGCCGGTCCTCACGACGCCGGAGGGCGGCACCCCGTGACGGGGAGCCGCCCTCCGGCGTCTTCGCGTGCGCCTGGCCTACTTGCGCATGACTTCCGGCTCGTGGCGGCGCAGCAGCCGGGCCACCGCGAAGCCGCACGCCACGCCGAGGAGGAGCAGCACGCCGAGGTTCACGCCCCACTGGCCGACCGAGTGGTCCCACAGCGGGTCCAGGTCGGCGGGGTTCTGCGGGTCCCACGGCGGCATCAGATGGGCCAGGTCGAGCGTCGAGCCGGCCGCGGCCATCGCCCAGCGCGACGGCATCAGCCACGCGAACTGCTCCAGCCCCGGCGAACCGTAGACCTGGAAGAGCACGCCGGTGAAGACGACCTGGATGATCGCGAACATGACCAGCAGCGGCATCGTCTTCTCGGCGGTCTTCACCAGCGAGGAGATCACCAGGCCCACCATCATCGAGGTGAAGCCGAGCGCGATGACCGAGACGCAGACCTCCGCCGCGGGCGGCAGCACGAGCCCTTCCGCGGGCAGCTCGCGGGTGGCGAAGCCGATGCCGCAGATGATGACGCCCTGGAGTGCGGTGATCACGCCGAGGACGATCACCTTGGACATCAGGTAGGCGGAGCGGGAGAGGCCGGTGGCCCGTTCCCGTTCGTAGATGACCCGTTCCTTGATGAGCTCGCGCACCGAGTTGGCGGCCCCCGAGAAGCACATGCCGACCGCGAGGATCAGCATGATCGTCCCGGCCTTGCCGTTGAACCTGGCGGGCGGGGTGGGCGCGGCCAGGCCGAAGTCGGACGGAATGACCACGCTGACCAGGCCGAGCACCGCCGGGAGGATCACCATCAGCCCGAGGAAGCCCTTGTCGGACGCGATGACGGAGACGTACCGGCGCATCAGGGTCCACAGCTGCGTCAGCCAGCCCTGCGGCTTCGGCGGCCGCATCTGCTGGGGCGGCGGCATGTGGACGGGCTGGGCGGCCACCGCGTCGATGTCCGCCGCGTACATCTGGTAGTGCTGCGAGCCGCGCCAGCGGCCCGCCCAGTCGTAGTCGCGGTAGTTCTCGAACGCCGAGAAGACGTCCGCCCAGGAGCCGTAGCCGAAGAAGTTGAGCGCTTCCTCCGGCGGGCCGAAGTAGGCCACGGAGCCGCCGGGGGCCATCACCAGCAGCTTGTCGCAGATCGCCAGCTCGGCCACGGAGTGGGTGACGACCAGGACGGTGCGGCCGTCGTCGGCGAGGCCGCGCAGGAGCTGCATCACGTCGCGGTCCATGCCGGGGTCGAGTCCGGACGTCGGCTCGTCCAGGAAGATCAGCGACGGCTTGGTCAGCAGCTCCAGGGCGACCGAGACGCGCTTGCGCTGCCCGCCCGAGAGCGAGGTCACCTTCTTGTCCTTGTGCACGTCGAGCTTCAGCTCGGCGAGCACCTCCTGGATGCGGGCGTTGCGCTCGGCCTTCGTCGTGTCCGCGGGGAAGCGGAGCTTGGCCGCGTAGCCGAGGGCCTTGGTGACGGTCAGCTCCTTGTGCAGGATGTCGTCCTGCGGGACCAGACCGATGCGCTGGCGCAGCTCGGCGAACTGCTTGTAGAGGTCGCGGTTGTCGTAGAGGACGTCGCCCTGGTCGGCGGGCCGGTAGCCGGTGAGCGCCTTGAGCAGGGTGGACTTGCCGGAACCGGAGGGTCCGATGACCGCGATCAGCGACTTCTCCGGGACGCCGAACGAGACGTCCTTGAGGATCTGCTTGCCGCCGTCGACCGTCACCGTCAGGTGGCGGGCGGAGAAGGAGACCTCGCCGGTGTCGACGAACTCCTCCAGCCGGTCCCCCACCAGCCGGAACGTGGAGTGGCCGACGCCCACGATGTCCTGCGGGCCCAGCAGCGTCGTGCCCGACTTCGGCAGGTGCTGGCCGTTGACGTAGGTGCCGTTGTGGGAGCCGAGGTCCCGGATCTCGTAGCGCCCGTCGGGGGTGGCGTGGAACTCGGCGTGGTGGCGGGAGACCTGGAGGTCGGAGACCACGAGGTCGTTCTCGAGCGCGCGGCCGATGCGCATGACACGGCCGAGGGCGAGCTGGTGGAAGGTGGTCGGGCTGCGGTCGCTGTGGACCGGCCGCGCCCCGCCGGACGCCGGACCCTGCTGCGGCGGGAGCCCGCTCCGCGCGAGCGCCTGCGGCTGCTGCCATCCCTGCTGCGGGGGCACCGCGGCGGCCTGCTGCGGCGGCGGCCAGGGAGCGGCCTGCGGCTGGTGCGCCGGCGGCTGGGCCGGGGGCTGCTGGTGCACCGGCGCCTGGGCCGGCGGGTGGAACGCGGCCCGGTCGGCCGGTGCGGGCGCGCCCACACCGGCGTGCGCCTGTCCGGCACGCGCTCCGGGGTCCACCGGCGCGCTCTCGGTGAGGCGCAGGTGCGGGCCGTCGGCGGCGTTGCCCAGACGCAGTTCGGAGCCGTGGGCGAGATCCAGCCGTTCGACGCGCCGGCCCCCGGTGTACGTCCCGTTGGTGCTGCCGTGGTCCTCGACGGACCAGCCGCGGCCGTCGAAGCTGATCGTGGCGTGCCGCCACGAGACCCGCGCGTCGTCGACCGTCACGTCCCCCTGCGGATCCCGGCCGACCGTGTACGACCTGGACGGATCGAGGGCCCAGGTCCTTCCATTCAATTCCAGTACGAGTTCCGGCACTCCGCGCCCCACTAGTCGTCCCCCGAATTCCCCCCGTCGCGGGGAGGCTGAGGATGCTGAACATCGGGGGCACTATCTCAGGAGCACGCCCCGGACCGAAAGCCGGGCGGGTCCCGGAACCCGTCGGCCGCCGGGCCGGACGGCCGCAGCCCACCGGCGAAAGCGTGCGGTACCGGCACATCGGCGACGAGCGGGCCGGTACCTCTCCGAACGGGTGCGGGGTGGCGAACCGGGCGGCCTCGGCCGGACCGGCCCGTGCCCGCGACCCGCCGCCGCCCGGTGCGGGCCCTGCCACGCCCTCACCACCGTGCGGTTCGGGCGGCCCCGGAGCACGTACTGCCGCGGTGAGGGCCCCGGCGGCCCCCACGTCCGAGCCGGGGCCGCAGGTCACGGCCGGGACGGGGGCCCGCGTCGGCCCCGCCGTGTCCGATGGCCGGGACACCACGCCGGGCGCGTGGGCCCGACCGATACGGTGGGACCACCATGAGCGCATCTCAGCCATCTCCGCCGTCGCCGTTTTCGCCGTCCTCGCCGTCCCCCGAGTCCGCCGGACCCGCTGCGGGCGGCGATTCCCCCACTCTTCTGGTGAAGATCTTCGGGAAGGACCGGCCGGGCATCACGGCCGGGCTCTTCGACACCCTCGCCGCGTACTCCGTGGACGTCGTCGACATCGAACAGGTCGTCACGCGGGGCCGCATCGTGCTGTGCGCGCTGGTCACCGCGCCGACCGCGGGCGGCACCTCCGAGGGAGATCTGCGCGCGACCGTGCACAGTTGGGCCGAGTCGCTGAAACTACAGGCCGAGATCATCTCCGGCACCGGCGACAACCGCCCGCGCGGCGACGGCCGTTCGCACGTGACGGTACTCGGCAACCCGCTCACCGCGGAGTCGACGGCCGCCATAGCGGCCAGGATCACGTCGAGCGGCGGCAACATCGACCGCATCTTCCGGCTCGCGAAGTACCCGGTGACCGCGGTCGAGTTCGCGGTGTCGGGCACCGGCACCGAGGAACTGCGCACCGCGCTGGCCGTCGAGGCGGCGGGCATCGGCGTGGACGTCGCGGTGATGTCGGCCGGGCTGAGCCGGCGGGCGCAGCGGCTGGTCGTGATGGACGTGGACTCCACCCTCATCCAGGACGAGGTCATCGAGCTGTTCGCCGCGCACGCCGGGTGCGAGGCGGAGGTCGCCGCGGTGACCGAGCGGGCGATGCGCGGGGAGCTGGACTTCGAGCAGTCGCTGCACGCCCGGGTGGCACTGCTGGCGGGGCTCGACGTGTCGGTGGTGGAGAAGGTGCGCTCCGAGGTACGGCTCACCCCCGGCGCCCGCACCCTGATCCGTACGCTGAAGCGGCTCGGCTACCAGGTGGGCGTGGTCTCGGGCGGGTTCACCCAGGTCACCGACGACCTCAAGGAGCGGCTGGGGCTGGACTTCGCCTCCGCCAACACCCTGGAGGTCGTGGACGGCAGACTCACCGGCCGGGTGACCGGGGACATCGTGGACCGGGCGGGCAAGGCCCGGCTGCTGCGCAGCTTCGCCGAGCAGGCGGGGGTCCCGCTGTCGCAGACCGTGGCGATCGGTGACGGCGCGAACGACCTCGACATGCTGAACACCGCGGGTCTCGGGGTCGCCTTCAACGCCAAGCCGGTGGTCCGGGAGGCCGCCCACACCGCGGTGAACGTGCCGTTCCTGGACACCGTGCTCTATCTGCTCGGCATCACCCGTGAAGAGGTCGAGGCGGCGGACGGCCTGACCGGCTGACCCGCGCCGCGCCCGAACGCCCCTCCGCGTACGACGAGACCCCCGGCGCCCGAGGCGCCGGGGGTCTCGCGGCTCACCGCCCCGGAGCCTGGACAGCCACCGGGGCGCAGGGGGCGGGCCCGGTCAGTCGTTCGGGGTCCAGTACGAGACGAGCTTGCCGGAGCCGTGCTCCACGTCCTTCCAGGCGCCCGGGAACTCCAGCACGGCGAAGGAGGCGGTGGGGAAGCCGTCCTTGCGCATCCGCGCGAGCAAGGCGCCGTCGGACGGGCCCGCCAGGGCGTCTGCGGCCCCATGCATGCCGGGGTTGTGGCCGACCACGAGAAGGTTGCGGACATCGTCGGGCGTCTCGTTGAAAAGGGCGATCAGTTCGCCGAGCGAGGCTTCGTAGAGCCGCTCCTCGTACACGGTCCTGGGGCGCTCCGCGAACTCGTGGACCGCCAGTTTCCAGGTCTCCCTCGTCCTGGTGGCGGTCGAGCACAGGGCCAGGTCGAAGTCGAACCCGATCTGGGCGAGCCTGCTGCCCGCCACGGGCGCTTCCGTGCGCCCGCGCTCGGCCAGCGGTCGCTCGTGGTCGGAGGCCTGCGACCATTCGGCCTTCGCGTGCCGGAGGAGAACGATCCTGCGAGGTGTGTCGACGCTCATGCTCTTCAGCTTCGCACGAATCGCGGCCCCGGGCGCAGGGTGTTGACGGGCTCACCCGGAGCGGTGACGGACGCGTGACCGGGAGGGACGCGGAGGCGTGACCGGGCGGGTGACGGACGCGCGCCCGGACGGGACGGCCGGTGCGGGAGGAGCGACGGGAGCGGGACGCACCGGACCGGCCTCACGGGGACAGCAGCGCGATCGCGCGTTCGATCAGGCGTCCCGCCGCGGGGTGGCCCGAGGCGGCCTGCGCCTGCTCCGGGTCGCTCACCACGACGAGCAGCACGGCGAAGGCGACGACGGGCAGCGCCACCGCCCACCAGGGCAGCCGCGCGCCGGCCGGCCCGGGGTCCGGGGGCGTCCGGGGGTACACAGGGGCCGGCATGTCCGCCTCCACAGGTCATCGGTTCGACTACCTGGAATCTACGGAGGAAGCGGGCGCGGGCCCATCCGGTAAGCCACCCACGCGACCCTGGGCCTGTCCCCTAGGGGACAGGGGGGCCAGCCCCACCCCCGACCGGGGGGCGGGGGTGCTCAGAGGGTGTTCACGGGGAGGCGATGGTGGCGATGACGCTGATGATCACGGTGATGACGAGCATGGCCCCGAGGACGAGGAGCAGCTTCTTCTGACCGTTCTGGGGGTTCGGGTCGAGGACGGGCATGGGCCCAGTCTCGCATCTCAGCACTCGTCCTCGATCGTCCGGGGCCGTCCCGCCAGCACACCCGCCACCATCTGGGGAATCATCAGCCCCGCCATCAGCGCGATCGGCAGCCCCCAGCCGCCGCTGGCGTCGTTGAGCACGCCGATCAGCAGCGGGCCGGGGATCGAGATCAGGTAGCCGGTGGACTGCGCGAACGCGGAGAGCCGGACGACGCCCGCGCCGGAGCGGGCGCGCATCCCGATCATGGTGAGGGCGAGCGGGAAGGCGCAGTTGGCGATGCCGAGCAGCAGCGCCCAGGCCCACGCGCCGCCCGCGGGGGCGAGGTAGAGGCCGGCGTACCCCGCGAGGCCGCACAGGCCGAGGAAGACGACGATCGGGCCCTGACTGCGCATCCGGGCGGCGGCCCGGGGGATGACGAAGGCGAGCGGAACGCCCATGGCCATGGTGACCGCCAGCAGCACGCCCGCGGTCCCCGCGGAGACACCGGCGTCCCGGAAGATCTGGGGCATCCAGCCCATGGTGATGTAGGCGGCGGTGGCCTGGAGGCCGAAGAAGCAGGCGAGCGCCCAGGAGGTCCGGCTGCGGGTGATCCGGAGGGGAGCCGACGGCGCCTGCGCGGCCGCGGAGCCGGTGGGCGCCCCGTCGCGCGGCCGGCGGGCGAACCGCGACCACAGCACCAGCGCGACCACCGCGGGGACGGCCCAGATCCCCAGGCCGCCCTGCCAGCCGCCCAGCGCCCCGGCCAGCGGGACCGTGAACGCGGCGGCGAGCGCGGTGCCGAGCGCGAGCGCCATGGAGTACAGGCCGGTCATGGAGCCGACGCGGTCCGGGAACCAGCGCTTGACGATGACCGGCAGCAGGATGTTGCTGACCGCGATGCCCATCAGGGCGAGGGCGCTTGCGACGAGGAACCCGGCGGTGGAACCCACGAAGGGCCGGATCAGCAGTCCGGCCGCGATGGCGGCCATCCCCGCCCACACGACGGCTCCAGGGCCGAAGCGGCGGGCGAGACGGGGTGCCATGACCCCGAAGACGGCGAAGCAGAGCGGCGGCACCGACGTGAGGAGTCCGGCGACGCTGCCGCTCATGTGCAGGGCGTCACGGACCTCCTCCAGCAGCGCGCCGAGGCTGGTGATGGCCGGGCGGAGGTTGACGGCGGCGAGTACGAGACCGACCGCCATGAGCCCGGCGGGGACGGCGGCCTTGCGGCCCTCGGACGCGGCGGGCTGCGCCGGGCCGGCCGAGGAACCATGGGCGGCAGGAGCCGGGGGCCGGCGCACGGTCGTCGTTTCGTCATCCATGACGCCCATCATAGAATCATGGGATGATTGGTTGTCCAGTCGCGCGCACGGCCGGCCGGGGGCCCGCGGAGGCCGGTACTCCCCCGTCCCCCGCCTCCCTGCGAGAATCCGGCCCACGCCCCCGCGTACGACACGGGCGCCGAGGTCCCTCGCCGACGACGGACCCGAGGTCCCCGGTCATCCCGGACCGAACATGCGAGGAAGGTGCACCATGGCGCTGACGTCCCCCCGGAGGTCGGCTCTCGCCGACCAGGTGATCGCCCAGCTGAGGAACCAGATCACCTCGGGCGAGTGGCCGGTCGGCTCCCGCATCCCGACCGAGCCCGCCCTGGTGGAACAGCTCGGGGTGGCGCGCAACACGGTCCGCGAGGCGGTCCGGGCGCTGGCGCACAACGGTCTGCTGGACATCCGGCAGGGGTCGGGGACCTACGTCGTCGCCACGAGCGAGCTGGCCGGCGTGATGCACCGCAGGTTCGCCACGGCCGATCCCCGGCACGTGGCGGAGCTGCGCTCGACGCTGGAGTCGGCGGCGGCCCGGCTGGCGGCCTCCCGCCGCACCGAGCGGGACATGCGGCAGCTCGACGCGCTGATGGCCCGGCGCGAGGAGACCTGGGCGGCGGGCGACGCGGAGGCCTTCGTGGCCGCGGACGCCACCTTGCACCTGGCGGTGGTCGCCGCCTCGCACAACGACGTGCTGACCGAGCTGTACGCGGACCTCGGCGACGTGCTGCGGGACTACCTGCGCGGCGACGTGGGCCCGGAACTGCGGCCGGAGAAGCACATGGACCACGCGCGGCTGGTGGAGGCGATCCGGGCGGGCGACGCGGAGACCGCCGCGTCCGAGGCGGCGAGCCACGCCCTCGACTGCGTCGCGGACCAGGTCTGACGGGCCGCGACGCAGTCGAGGGCGTGGCTCGCACGCGGACACCCCGCCCGCACCCTCGCCGCGCACACCGGCGGGACGGCCCTCTCAGGTCCTCGCGTGGCTCACCCAGGCCGAGGCGACCTCTTTCCAGCAGCGGTCGGTGAGCCGGACCGTCCGTCCGGGCGCCACGGCCACCGGCGGCCCGTCGGCGTCCACGTCCCACCAGCGGCCGCACTCGGTGTGCAGGCGCACCCGGTCGACGGAGGGGTAGGCGTTGTGGCAGTACGCCACGACCAGCGAGCCGTGGACGGTGGTGCGGCATTCCGCTCCGGCGGGCTCCGGGGAGGGCGCGGCCCGTGCGGCGACCGGTCGTCCCGACGGGGCGGCGTCGCCCGCCGCGTACGTACCGAGGCAGGTGAGGAGTCCGGCGACGGCGAGGGACGCCGTCGGCAGGGTCCAGAACGGGCGTATGGAGCGCACAGCGATCACCTCCCCGCAGCCTGACCAGAGTCCGGTTCCTCCACATTCTGCGGGGGGCGGGCCGGACTTTCGACCCGGGGCGGCGGGGCCGGGGGCTCCGGGACGCGCGTCGGCCGCGTACCGCCCGGAAAAATCCGGTGCGCGCGGTACGCGGCCGACGGGTGGAGCCGGCGGGTCAGGCGCCGATCATGTGCACGCCGCCGTCGACGTGGACGATCTCGCCCGTCGTCTTCGGGAAGAAGTCCGAGAGCAGGGCGACGACGCCCCGGCCGGCGGGCTCCGGGTCGGCCATGTCCCAGGCCAGCGGCGAGCGGGTGTCCCAGACCTTGGCGAGGTCGCCGAAGCCGGGGATGGACTTCGCGGCCATGGAGCCGAGCGGGCCGGCCGAGACCAGGTTGCAGCGGATGTTCTCGCTGCCGAGGTCACGGGCGAGGTAGCGGGAGGTGGCCTCCAGCGCCGCCTTCGTCGGGCCCATCCAGTCGTACTGCGGCCACGCGAACTGCGCGTCGAAGGTGAGACCGACGATGGAACCGCCGTTCGTCATCAGCGGCTTGCAGGCCATCGCGAGCGACTTCAGGGAGAACGCCGAGACGTGCATCGCGGTGGCCACCGACTCGAACGGGGTCTGCAGGAAGTTGCCGCCGAGGGCGTCCTGCGGGGCGAAGCCGATCGAGTGGACGACACCGTCGAGGGAGCCCAGTTCGTCGCGGACGAGGCCCTCCAGGCGGTCCAGGTGCTCCTGGTTGGTCACGTCCAGCTCGATGACCTTGGCGGGCTTGGGCAGCTTCTTGGCGATGCGCTCGGTGAGCGTCGGCCGGGGGAAGGCGGTGAGGATGATCTCCGCGCCCTGCTCCTGGGCCACCTTCGCGGTGTGGAACGCGATGGACGACTCCATCAGCACCCCGGTGATGAGGATGCGCTTGCCGTCGAGAATTCCGCTCATGGTGATCAGTGACCCATGCCCAATCCGCCGTCAACGGGGATGACGGCTCCAGTGATGTACGACGCGTCGTCCGAGGCGAGGAACCGCACGGCCGCGGCGACTTCGTCGGGCCGCGCGTAGCGGCCCAGCGGCACCTGGGACACGATGCCCTTGCGCTGCTCCTCGGTGAGCACCTGGGTCATGTCGGTGTCGACGAACCCGGGCGAGACGACGTTGAAAGTGATGTTGCGCGAGCCGAGTTCGCGGGCCAGCGACCGGGCGAAGCCGACCAGACCAGCCTTGGAGGCCGCGTAGTTGGCCTGTCCGGCCGAGCCGAGGAGGCCGACGACGGAGGAGATCAGGACGACCCGGCCCTTCTTCGCGCGCAGCATCGCGCGGTTGGCGCGCTTGACCACGCGGAAGGTGCCGGTGAGGTTGGTGTCCACGACCGAGGTGAAGTCGTCCTCGGACATCCGCATCAGCAACTGGTCCTTGGTGATACCGGCGTTGGCCACCAGCACCTCGACGGGACCGTGCTTCTCCTCGATCTCCTTGTAGGCCTGCTCCACCTGCTCGGCGTCGGTGATGTCGCAGCGGACCGCGAGGACGCCGCCGTCGGTGAGTTCGCGGGGCGGCTCTCCGGAGCGGTAGGTGATCGCGACCTGATCGCCGTTTTCGACGAAGGCGCGGGCGATGGCGAGGCCGATGCCCCGGTTTCCTCCGGTGACGAGAACCGAGCGGCTCAACGGATCACCCTTTCCTTGACGGTTTGGTACGCCGAAAACCTATCGGTACCGTCCGTGGATCGAGGAATCGGCCTCCGACAGTGGCTCCCCCACGGCACTGTCGGGTTCCTACAGCGGGCCGCGCGGTCCGGTCCGGTACGCGGCGGCCGGGAGCCGCCGTGTCGGAGGACCGCCCCCGGCGCGTGGGCGGTCAGCCCTTCCTCCCTGGCACCCGCGGCGCCGACGCGGATCCCGCCCGCCCCCTCTCCCCTCCCCCCGCCGCCTCCCGCCGTGCTTCACTGCCTCGTACGCGATCCGGGGGGCGATCCCGGCACGTGATCCGAGTGACCAGAGGAGAGGCCGCCCGTGGCCCATGACATCGATCAGTCGTTCCTGGCCCTGCCGTTGCGCGCGCTCGCCGACGCGGCGCTGGCGCGGGCGCGTGCGCTCGGGGCGGCCCACGCCGACTTCCGGTTCGAGCGGGTGCGGGGCGCGTCCCTGCGGTTGCGGGACGGCCGGCCGTCCGGCGCGTCGGACTCCACGGATCTCGGGTACGCGGTGCGGGTGGTGCACGGCGGGGCGTGGGGGTTCGCCTCCGGCGTGGAGCTGACGATGGACGCGGCGGCGAAGGTCGCCTCGCAGGCCGTCGCCATGGCGAAGCTGTCCGCGAAGGTGATCGCCGCCTCCGGCTCCGACGAGCGGGTGGAGTTGGCGGACGAGCCGGTGCACGGCGAGCGCACCTGGGTGTCCTCGTACGAGGTCGATCCGTTCGAGGTGCCGGACGCGGAGAAGGCGGGGCTGCTGGCCCTGTGGAGCGGCCGGCTGCTCGCGGCGGACGGGGTGGCGCACGTCGACGCGTCGCTGACCACCGTTCACGAGAACAAGTTCTACGCGGACACGGCCGGCACGGTCACCACCCAGCAGCGGGTGCGGGTGCATCCGCAGCTGACGGCCGTGGCGGTGGACGGGGCGAGCGGCGGGTTCGACTCGATGCGGACCATCGCGCCGCCGGCCGGCCGGGGCTGGGAGTACCTCACCGGCACGGGCTGGAACTGGGACGCCGAGCTGGAGCGGATCCCGGAGCTGCTGGCCGAGAAGATGCGGGCGCCGAGCGTCGAGGCCGGCACGTACGACCTGGTGGTGGACCCGTCGAACCTGTGGCTGACCATCCACGAGTCGATCGGCCACGCGACCGAGCTGGACCGGGCGCTCGGCTACGAGGCGGCGTACGCGGGGACCTCGTTCGCCACCTTCGACCAGCTCGGCAAGCTGACGTACGGCTCCCCGGTGATGAACGTGACCGGCGACCGCACCGCCGAGCACGGGCTGGCGACGATCGGGTACGACGACGAGGGCGTCGAGGCGCAGTCCTGGGACCTGGTCAAGGACGGGACGCTCGTCGGCTACCAGACGGACCGCCGCATCGCGCGGCTGACGGGCCTCGGCCGCTCCAACGGGTGCGCGTACGCGGACTCGCCGGGGCACGTCCCGGTCCAGCGGATGGCGAACGTGTCGCTGCGGCCGGACCCCGGCGGGCTGTCCACCGAGGACCTGATCGGCGGGGTGGAGAACGGGATCTACGTGGTCGGCGACCGGTCCTGGTCGATCGACATGCAGCGGTACAACTTCCAGTTCACCGGGCAGCGGTTCTTCCGCATCGAGAACGGCCGGCTGACCGGTCAGCTCCGGGACGTCGCGTACCAGGCGACGACCACCGACTTCTGGGGGTCCATGGAGCAGGTCGGCGGCCCCCAGACGTACGTGCTGGGCGGCGCGTTCAACTGCGGCAAGGCCCAGCCGGGCCAGGTCGCGGCGGTCTCGCACGGCTGCCCCTCCGCCCTCTTCCGGGGCGTCAACATCCTGAACACGACGCAGGAGGCCGGGCGATGAGCCGCGTCAGCAAGCCGTACGAGATCGTCGAGCGGGCGCTCGCGCTGTCCACCGCCGACGGGTGCGTGGTGATCGCCGACGAGACGTCCTCGGCCAACCTTCGGTGGGCGGGGAACTCGCTCACCACCAACGGGGTGACCCGGGGCAGGACCCTGACCGTGATCGCGACGGTCGACGGCGCCGAGGGCGCCGCGTCGGGCGTGGTGACGCGTTCCGCGGTGACCGCCGGGGAGCTGGAGCCGCTGGTGCGGGCGGCCGAGGCGGCCGCCCGCGCGGCGGGCCCCGCCGAGGACGCGCAGCCACTGGTCACCGGGGTGGAGGCGTCGCCGGACTTCGGGGACGCGCCGGCCACCACCGGCCCGGAGGTGTTCGCCGACTTCGCGCCGGCGCTGGGCGACGCGTTCGCCCGCGCCCGGTCCGGGGGGCGGGAGCTGTACGGCTTCGCCCACCACGAGATGACCTCGACGTACGTGGGTACCTCGACCGGGCTGCGGCTGCGGCACGACCAGCCGAACGGGACGCTTGAGCTCAACGCGAAGTCGCCGGACCGCACGAAGTCCGCGTGGGCCGGCCGGGCCACCCGTGACTTCAAGGACGTGGACCCGGCGGCGCTCGACGCGGAGCTGGCGCGCCGCCTGACGTGGGCGGAGCGGCGCGTCGAGCTGCCGGCCGGGCGGTACGAGACGCTGCTGCCGCCGACGGCCGTGGCGGACCTGCTGATCTACCAGCTGTGGTCGTCCACCGCCCGGGACGCGGTGGAGGGTCGGACGGTGTTCTCCGTGCCGGGCGGCGGCACCCGCCTCGGCGACCGGCTGTCCCCGCTGCCGCTGACGCTGCGCAGCGACCCGCACGCGCCGGGGCTGGAGTGCGCGCCGTTCGTGATCGCGCACGCGTCGGGCGACGGCGGGTCGGTCTTCGACAACGGGCTGCCGCTGGCCCCGGTGGACTGGGTGCGGGAGGGCCGGCTGGAGCGGCTGACCACGACCCGTCACTCGGCGGGGGTGACCGGGCTGCCGGTGGCCCCGGCGATCGACAACCTGCTGCTGGAGGGCGGCGGGGAGCGGTCGCTGGACGAGATGGTGGCGGCGACGAAGGGCCCGGCGCTGCTGCTGACGTCCCTCTGGTACATCAGGGAGGTGGACCCCGCGACGCTGCTGCTGACCGGCCTGACGCGGGACGGGGTGTACCTGGTGGAGGACGGCGAGGTGGTCGGCGAGGTGAACAATTTCCGGTTCAACGAATCGCCGGTGGACCTGCTGTCCCGGGCCACCGAGGCGGGGCGTACGGAGCCCACGCTGCCGCGCGAGTGGGGCGACTGGTTCACCCGTGCCGCGATGCCCGCGCTGCGGGTGCCGGATTTCCGGATGAGTTCGGTGAGCCGGGGCGTATAACCTCGTCGGAGGTCTGTACGCAACATCCGAGGAGACACGAGAATCGTGACGGACATCGTCGACGAGCTGAAGTGGCGCGGGCTCTTCGCCCAGTCCACCGACGAGGACGCCCTGCGCAAGGCGCTCGCGGCCGGCCCGGTCACGTTCTACTGCGGCTTCGACCCGACCGCGGCGAGCCTGCACGTCGGGCACCTGGTCCAGGTGCTCACCATGCGCCGGCTCCAGCGGGCGGGGCTGCGTCCGCTGGCGCTGGTGGGCGGGGCCACCGGTCAGATCGGTGACCCCCGTCCCACCGCCGAGCGCACGCTGAACTCCCCGGAGACGGTCGCGCTCTGGGTGTCGCGGCTGCGGGCGCAGATCGAGCCGTTCCTGTCCTTCGAGGGTGAGAACGCCGCGGTCATGGTGAACAACCTGGACTGGACCGCGGGGCTGTCCGCGATCGAGTTCCTGCGGGACATCGGCAAGCACTTCCGGGTCAACAAGATGCTGACCAAGGACTCGGTCGCCCGTCGGCTGGAGTCGCAGGAGGGCATCAGCTACACGGAGTTCAGCTACCAGCTGCTCCAGGGGATGGACTTCCTGGAGCTGTACCGGCGGCACGGCTGCACCCTCCAGCAGGGCGGCAGCGACCAGTGGGGCAACCTCACGGCGGGCATCGACCTGATCCACCGCCTGGAGCCTTCGGCCGAGGTGCACGCGCTGGCGACGCCGCTGATGGTGAAGGCGGACGGCACCAAGTTCGGCAAGACCGAGGGCGGCGCGGTCTGGCTCGACCCGGAGATGACCACGCCGTACGCGTTCTACCAGTTCTGGCTGAACGTCGACGACCGGGACATCTCCACCTACCTGCGCATCCTGAGCTTCCGCTCCCGCGAGGAGCTGGAGGAGCTGGAGAAGGCGACCGAGGAGCGTCCGCAGGCACGGACCGCGCAGCGGGCGCTGGCGGAGGAGCTGACGACGCTGGTGCACGGCGCCGAACAGTGCGCGGCGGTCGTGGCGGCGTCGAAGGCGCTCTTCGGCCAGGGCGAGCTGGGCGGGCTGGACGAGGCGACGCTCGGCGCTGCGCTCTCGGAGGTGCCGCACGCCAGGGTCGACGCGCTCGGCCCGGTGGTGGACCTGCTGGTCGAGGTGGGTCTGGCGCCGAGCAAGTCGGGCGCCCGCCGCACGGTCAAGGAGGGCGGCGCGTACGTGAACAACGTCAAGGTCACCGACGGCGAGGCGGTCCCGGAGGCCGGCGAGCTGCTGCACGGACGGTGGCTGGTGCTGCGGCGCGGGAAGAAGAACCTGGCGGCCGTGGAGGTCGTCGCCGGCTGACGCCGCGGGGCCCGCACGTCAGGAGACGGCTGCGGCCGGGAACGCCGTTCGCGTTCCCGGCCGCGGCCGTCTTGCGTGCCGGTCAGGTGCGCTGCCTGCTTCTGCCGCCCCGGATCGACTGCCAGATCATGTCGCCGACCCCGACGACGACCACGGCGCCGATGAGCTGGAGCAGGTGCCTGATCCAGTCGATGCCCTTGGTGTCCTCGACCCCGATCCACCCGGCGACGGCGTTGCCGAGGATGCTGCCGATGATGCCGAACACGGTCGTCAGCCAGAGTGGGATGTCCTGCTTGCCCGGCAGGATCGCTTTAGCGATCAGACCGAGCACCAGTCCCACGATGATCGCCCACAACCAGCTCATGTCGCCTCCTCGTGGCGCGTTCTGCGCATGTCCGCCCAGTCTCGAACAAGTGGATGTACCGCGCATGTCGGACAGAGCCGTACGGGGACGGCCCGTGGGCGCGGGGGTGTCCCGGCGCACCCCGGTCTCGTTCCCGGCGGCCGGCGGGCGTACCGTAAGGAGCGGTCCGGGCCGGGGAAGCGTCCGGCAGGCGAGCGGGCGGTGGAACATGGGGCGCAAGCGGGGCGGTACGGAGGTCTTCCGCATCACGGGAGCCCGGCAGGGGCTGGCGGACGACGTGCGGGGCCGGCAGCGGCGCTACGTCATCTCGATGTCGGTCCGGACGCTCGCCGTGGTGCTCGCCGCAGTGCTCTGGAACGTCGAGCGGCACGTGTCGTTCGTCTGCCTCGGGCTGGGGCTGCTGCTGCCGTACGTGGCGGTCGTCATCGCCAACGCGGGCCGGGAGAACGCCCCTTCGCTTCCTTCGACGTTCGTGACCGCACCCGTGCTGCCCGCTCTGGAGGCGCCCCGGACCGACCTGCGGACGGACGCGCCGACGGAGTCCGGCACGGGTGGTCGCGAGCGGTATCCGCACGGTGACGGCTGATCCCGGAGCCCGGCAAAGCGCAGGGAAACCTCAGATCAATCGTGCCGTTCCGGTGCACCGCGCCGGGGGCCGCGTGCCATACTTCATACGCGCTCCGCATCCCCCGTCGGAGCGACGGACCGACGCCGGGCAGCTCCCCCCGTGGCTGCCCGGCGTCGTTTTTTTCACCGCGTGACCACCCCGCGGCCCGAGCGCGCGACCCGATGCCTCCCCGGCCGGGCCGGGGTGGGAAAGCCCTTAGGGTGGAGTGCGTGAACTTCCCCGAGACCCCCGCCGAGTCCGCCGCCGGTACCCCGATCTGCTCCGCCAAGGGCTGTCGCGCGGAGGCGGAGTGGGTCCTGGCCTGGAACAACCCGAAGTTGCACACCCCGGACCGGCGCAAGACGTGGCTGGCCTGCGAGGCGCACCGGGAGCACCTGTCGTCGTTCCTCGGCGTGCGCGGCTTCCTCAAGGACGTCGTGCCGCTCGCGGAGTGGGACGACACCGCCGCCGGGGCGCGCTGACCGGCGACCGGTCGTGCGCGGCGACGGCGGGTCAGCCGCCGATCGCGGACATCGGGCGGTCGGGCTGGAGGAAGGACGGGTCGTCCAGGCCGGAGCCCGCCTTCTTGCCCCACATCGCGAGCCGCCAGAGCCGGGCGATCTCCTCGTCCGGCGCGTCCCCGCGCAGCGCGGCGCGCAGGTCCGTCTCCTCGCGGGCGAAGAGGCAGGTGCGGACCTGGCCGTCGGCGGTGAGGCGGGTGCGGTCGCAGGCGGCGCAGAACGGGCGGGTGACCGAGGCGATCACGCCGACGCGGTGCGGGCCGCCGTCGACGGTCCAGCGTTCGGCGGGCGCCGAGCCGCGGCTCGCGTCGCTCTCCTCGGTGAGGGTGAAGCGGGTCCTGAGCTGGGCGAGGATGTCGCCCGCGGTGATCATTCCGTCGCGCTTCCAGCCGTGCTGGGCGTCCAGCGGCATCTGCTCGATGAAGCGGAGTTCGTAGTCGTTGGCCACGGCCCAGGCGAGCAGTTCCGGTGCCTCGTCGCCGTTGAGGCCCGGCATCAGGACGGTGTTGACCTTGACGGGGGTGAGTCCCGCCTCGCGGGCGGCGGCGAGTCCGTCGAGGACGTCGCCGTGGCGGTCGCGGCGGGTGAGGGTCTTGAAGACGTCGGGTCGCAGGGTGTCCAGCGAGACGTTGACGCGGTCGAGGCCGGCGGCCTTGAGGGCGGCGGCGGTGCGCTTGAGCCCGATGCCGTTGGTGGTGAGCGACATGCGGGGGCGGGGTTCCAGGGCCGCGCAGCGTTCCACGATGGAGACCAGGCCGGGCCGCAGCAGCGGCTCGCCGCCGGTGAAGCGGACCTCGGTGATGCCCAGGGAGGTGACGGCGATGCGGATCAGGCGGACGATCTCGTCGTCGCTGAGCAGTTCGCTCTTGCCGAGCCACTGAAGGCCCTCTTCGGGCATGCAGTAGGTGCACCGCAGGTTGCACTTGTCGGTCAAGGAGACGCGCAGGTCGGTCGCGACCCTGCCGTAGGTGTCGATGAGCATTCCGGGCCCCCTCCCCCGTTGTGTTCCGCGTTGGCGGTTGCTGACTCTTCCGAGAGTACGCGAGTCCGGTGCCGGCCCCGCGGACCGAGAGCCACGAGATACGGCCCGGTCGCATCGTAGGACCGTACGACGCGACCGGGCCGGGGCGTGCGGCGCGGGGCCGTGCGGGCGGCGGGTGCGTCCCGCCGCCCGCACGCGCGGATCAGTGGGCGCCGACGCCGGTCAGGGACTTGACCTCCAGTTCGGCGTACTTCCCCCGGTCCGCCTTCTCCTTGGAGAGCAGCGAGCCGACCCAGCCGAGCAGGAAGCCGAGCGGGATGGAGATCAGTCCGGGGTTCTCCAGCGGGAACCAGGCGAAGTCGACGCCAGGGAACATCGAGGTCGGCTTGGAGGAGACGACCGGCGAGAACAGCACCAGCAGGACGGAGGCGGCCAGGCCGCCGTAGATGGACCAGAGCGCCCCCTGCGTGGTGAACCTCTTCCAGAACAGGCTGTAGAGGATCGTCGGCAGGTTGGCGGAGGCGGCCACCGCGAAGGCGAGGGCGACGAGTCCGGCGACGTTGAGGTCCCGGGCCATGGCGCCGAGCGCGATGGAGACGATGCCGATGGCGACGGTGGCCCACTTCGCGGCGCGCAGTTCCTCCTTCTCGGACGCCTTCCCCTTGCGGATGACGTTGGCGTAGATGTCGTGGGCGAACGACGAGGAGGAGGCGAGGGTCAGCCCGGCGACGACGGCGAGGATCGTGGCGAAGGCGACGGCGGAGATCACCGCGAGCAGGATGGCGCCGCCGGTGGATCCGGAGCCGCCGCCGATCTCCAGGGCGGCCAGCGGGGCCGCGGTGTTGCCCGCCTTGTTCGAGGCGATGATGTCGTCCGGCTTGAGCAGGGCGGCGGCGCCGAAGCCGAGCACGATCGTCATCAGGTAGAAGGCGCCGATGATGCCGATCGCCCAGTTCACGGACTTACGGGCGGCCTTGGCGGTGGGCACCGTGTAGAAGCGGATGAGGATGTGGGGCAGGCCGGCGGTGCCGAGCACCAGGGCGATGCCGAGGGAGAGGAAGTCCAGTTTGGAGGTGCCGGTCGCGCCGTACTTGAGGCCGGGCTCCAGGAACGCCGATCCCTTGCCGCTGTTGGAGGCGGCGCTGCCGAGCAGGTCGGAGACGTTGAAGTGGAACTTCAGCAGGATCAGGAAGGTGATGAGCAGGGTGCCCGCGATGAGCAGGACGGCCTTGACCATCTGCACCCAGGTGGTGCCCTTCATCCCGCCGATGGTCACGTAGACGATCATGAGCACGCCGACCAGGGCGACGATGGCGATCTTCCCGCCGTCGCTGGTGATGCCGAGCAGCAGCGAGACGAGGACGCCCGCTCCGGCCATCTGGGCCAGCAGGTAGAAGATCGAGACCACGATGGTGGAGACGCCGGCGGCGGTGCGGACCGGGCGCTGGCGCATCCGGTAGGCGAGGACGTCGCCCATCGTGTAGCGGCCGGAGTTGCGCAGCGGTTCGGCGACCAGGAGCAGGGCCACGAGCCAGGCGACCAGGAAGCCGATGGAGTAGAGGAAGCCGTCGTAGCCGAAGAGGGCGATGGCGCCGGCGATGCCGAGGAAGGACGCGGCGGACATGTAGTCGCCGGACACCGCGAGGCCGTTCTGGAAGGCGGTGAACTGGCGCCCGCCGGCGTAGAAGTCGGCGGCGCTCTTGGTCTGACGGCCCGCCCAGACGGTGATGAAGAGGGTCGCGACGACGAAGACGGCGAACAGCGTGATGATCAGCGGCCGGTGCTCGCTCGCGCCCTCGGCGGCGAGCTGGACGGCGGGGTGCGCGTGCGCGGCGCTCATGCGTCGGCCTCCATACGGGACTTGATCGCCGCGGCCTTCGGGTCGAGCTTGGCGTTGGCGTGGCGGGAGTACAGCCAGGCGATGAGGAACGTGGTGGCGAACTGGGCGAGGCCGAGGACGAGCGCCACGTTGATGTTGCCGACGACCTTGGTGGCCATGAAGTCACCGGCGTAGTTGCAGAGCAGCACATACAGCAGGTACCAGCTCACGAAGGCGACGGTCAGGGGGAAGGCGAACGACCGGTGCGCGCGGCGCAGGTCGGAGAATTCCGCGCCCTCCTGCACCTCGATGAAGGCCTCGGTCGTGGGCTGGGCCCGGCTGGGGTCCGTACCGCCCTCGGGCGGCGGTGCGTCGGTGGCCACGGAATCTCCTCGGAATGCGGGTGCGCTGGCGGGTCGGTTGTCGTACGGGGTCCTCGGCGCCGCGCGGGCGGCGGTACGGGCTCCCCCTGACAACGGCACGGAGCCCGCGACGAAGCGGTTCACCCCCGCTTCGGGCTTCCCCGGCTGACCCGCCGGCCATCACCCGCACAGCGTCACCCTTCGAACTCATTTGCCGGAAAACGTTGATGCGGCACCATGATCGGCGCTAGTTTCACTCGTCATGTACCCGACCGGACACGCCAGGTGTCCGACCGGCTGACACGGATGATGTGGAGAACCCATGGCTCATCTGGCTTCCAGACGTACGCGCGCACTCGCGATGCCCGTCGGACTCGCGCTCACCGCCTCGCTCGGCTTCCTGCCGGCGGCCACCGCCTCCGCCGCCCCCGCGGCCGGGCCGGCCGCCGCGGCCGAGGTCGGCCCGCTCCTCTCCTACGTCGTCAACACCACCGGCGGTCCGGGGACCGTCAAGCAGGTCAAGAAGGCGATCACCGCCGCGGGCGGACAGATCGTCACCACGTACGACCAGATCGGCGTCATCGTCGTGCACTCGACGAACCCGGCGTTCGGGGAGACGGTCCGGCGCGTGCGCGGGGTGGAGTCGGCGGGTGCGACCCGCACCAACCCGATCGTGCCCCAGTCGACCACCGACGTGGGCGCGATGGCGCAGCCGCTGTCGGCGGCCGAGGCCCAGGAGGCAGCCGCGGAGGCGGCGGCCGGACAGGACCCGCTGGAGCCCCTGCAGTGGGACCTCCCCGCCATCAAGGCGGACAAGGCCCACGCCGTGTCGCTGGGCAGCTCCAAGGTGACCGTGGCGGTCATCGACACCGGCGTGGACGACACCCACCCGGACCTGGCGCCCAACTTCGACGCCAAGGCCTCCGTCAACTGCGTCTCGGGCGCTCCCGACACCACCGCCGGCTCCTGGCGCCCGGCGGCCGGCGAGAGCGACCACGGCACCCACGTGGCGGGTACCGTCGCCGCCGCGAAGAACGGGGTCGGCGTCACCGGCGTCGCGCCCGGCGTGAAGGTGTCCGGCATCAAGGTGTCGAACCCGGACGGGTTCTTCTACACCGAGGCGGTCGTCTGCGGCTTCCTGTGGGCCGCCGACCACGGTGTCGACGTGACCAACAACAGCTATTACACCGACCCTTGGCTCTACAACTGCAAGAACGACCCCGACCAGGGCGCGCTGGTCGAAGCGCTCGCGCGGGCCACGAAGTACGCCGAGCGCAAGGGCGTGGTGAACGTCGCGGCGGCCGGCAACGCCGGCGACGACCTGGCGGCCGACGAGATCGCCGACTCGACGAGCCCGAACGACACCACCCCGGTGGACCGGGTCATCGACCCGAAGGTGTGCCTGGACACCCCGACGATGCTGCCGGGCGTGGTGACGGTCTCGGCGACCGGCGCCAAGGGCCTCAAGTCCTCCTACTCCAACTACGGTTACGGCACCGTCGACGTGGCGGCGCCGGGCGGCGACTCCACCCGGTACCAGACCCCGGACGCGCCGGCCACCAGCGGGCTGATCCTGTCCACGCTGCCGGGCGGCGGCTACGGCTACAAGGCCGGCACCTCGATGGCGTCCCCGCACGTCGCCGGCGTGGTGGCCCTGATCAAGTCCAAGCACCCGTACGCCTCGCCGGCCGCGGTGAAGGCGCTGCTGGCGCTGGAGGCGGACGCCACCGCCTGCGGCGCGCCGTACGACATCGACGCCGACGGCGCGATCGACGCGGTGTGCGAGGGCGGCAAGCAGTACAACGGCTTCTACGGAGCCGGTGTGATCGACGCGCTGGACGCGGTCCGCTACTAGAGGGCTCGCGCGCTGCGACGGGAGGGCCGGGAATCCGACGGGTTCCCGGCCCTCCCGTCATGAGCGGCCCGTCGTCCCGTCACGGCCGGGCGCGCCGGCGTCACGGCTTGATGAGCACCTTGAGAGCGCTGCGGTCGTCCATCGCCTCGTACCCGGCCGGGACCCCGTCGAGGTCGACGGTGAGATCGAAGACGGGCGACGGGTCGATGGTGCCGTCCAGGACGTCGGGCAGCAGTTCGGGGATGTACGCGCGCACCGGGGCGACTCCGCCGCGCAGCGCGATGTTGCGGTTGAACATCTCGCCGAGGTCCAGCCCGGTGCCGCTGCCGTGCGGGACGCCGACATAGCCGATGGAGCCGCCGTCGCGGGCGATGCCCACCGCGGTGCGCATCGACTGCTCGGTGCCGACGGCCTCGATGACGCCGTGCGCGCCCTCGCCGCCGGTCAGCTCGCGCACCGCGTCGACCGCGGCCCCGCCGCGCTCGGCGACGACGTCGGTGGCGCCGAACAGCCGGGCGATGTCGGTGCGGGCGGTGTGCCGGCCGAGGGCGATGATCCGCTCGGCGCCGAGCCGCTTGGCGGCCATCACGCCGCAGAGGCCGACCGCGCCGTCGCCCACCACGGCGACGGTGGAGCCGGGGCGGACGCCCGCGCCGACCGCCGCGTGGTGGCCGGTGCCGAGGACGTCGGAGAGCGCCAGCAGCGCGGTGAGCAGCCGGTCGTCGGAGGCCGCGCCGGCGGGCAGCTTCACCAGGGTGCCGTCGGCGAACGGCACCCGCACCGCCTCGCCCTGGCCGCCGTCGGAGCCGACCGACCCCCAGAAACCGCCCTGCGGGCAGGAGGTGTGCAGCCCCTCGGCGCAGTAGGCGCAGTTGCCGTCGGACCAGACGAAGGGGGCGACCACCAGGTCGCCGGGGGCGAAGCCGCGCACCTCGGCGCCCGCCTCCTCGACGACGCCGAGGAACTCGTGGCCGATGCGCTGGCCCGGCTGCCGGGCGGACTCGCCGCGGTAGGCCCAGAGGTCGCTGCCGCAGACGCAGGCCCGCACGACCCGCACCACCGCGTCGGTGGCCCGCCGGATCTCTGGGTCCGCGACCTCCTCCACCCGGATGTCGTGGGGGGCCTGGATGACGGTGGCGCGCATGCGGGGGTCCTGCCGTTCTCGGTGGTGCGGTCTCAGATGCTGGTACGCCCTTCACCGTACGCCGGGCGCACCGCCGACGAACCCCGCGGGGTGCGGAGCGCCCCGGTGACCAGCAGGAACTGGGCGGCGAGGTAGGTGAGCATGACCAGGAAGTCGTGGGCGGGCGGGGGCGTCCACCCGGCGACGCCGACCGCGATCAGTCCGTCGGAGAGCAGGAAGAGCGCCCCGCCGGCGGCCGCGTACGGCCCGAGCGCACCGGAGCGCCAGGCCATGGCGGCGAGCAGCAGCCCGTACCCGGCCATCGGCGCCCGCAGCCCGGTCGGCAGGTCGCCGAAGAGGGCGGCGAGGAAGAGGGCGAGGACCACGGCGTACCCGGCGCCGGCGGCGCGGGAGACGGGGCGGCGGCCGAACAGCAGCAGGTAGCAGACGTGGCCGGCGGCGAAGGAGGCCATGCCGACGAGGAAGGCGAGGTCGTCGTCGGCCAGCAGCAGCAGGTCGCCGCCCCAGCCGAAGCAGAGCGCGGCGACGAGCAGCCGGGGGGCGCGCCGGGCGACGGCGTATCCGGCGAGCAGCGGCATCAGGAGCGGCTTGGCGACGAGGTGGGCGCCTTCGACGGGGACCAGCACCCCGAGGAGGTCCACGAGCGAGACGAGCAGGAAGGCGGTGAGCAGCGCGCGGGCGGCCCGTGCGCGCGGACGGCCGGCGGCCGGGCGGTCGGCGGCCGGGCGGAGGCTCATCCGGTGGTCCGGGCGCCGGGGGCGGGGACAGCCGTGGCGGGGGCGGCGGGGGCGGAGACGGCCGTGGCGGGGGCGGCGGCCCGGTCCGGGCGGTCCGCGGGCTGCCAGCCGGGGCCGCGGAAAATCCGGCCGGCCCGCTCGCCCCATCCGTCGGCGGCCCGGACGTCGCGGGCGATGGCGGCGTACTCGTGGGTGGCGACGCGCAGCGGGTTGTAGGTGTCGATGTTCTTGGTGAGGCCGTAGACGGGGCGCTCGGTCTCGGCGGCGAAGGAGCCGAAGAACCGGTCCCAGAGGATCAGGATGCCGCCGAAGTTCCGGTCGAGGTAGCCGCCTTGGGAGGCGTGGTGGACCCGGTGGTGCGAAGGGGTGTTGAGGACGTACTCGACCGGCCGGGGCAGCCTGCCGACCCGTTCGGTGTGGACCCAGAACTGGTAGACGAGGTTGGCGGACTGGCAGAACGCGAGGGCGGCCGGGTGGACCCCGCAGGCGATCATCGGGAGGTAGAACGGCCAGACGGTGGCGGAGGTCCAGGGCTGGCGCAGGGCGGTGGTGAGGTTGAACTTCCGGCTGGAGTGGTGGACCACGTGGCAGGCCCACAGGATGCGCACGACGTGGTGGCCGCGGTGCGACCAGTAGTAGAGGAAGTCCTGGGCGAGCAGCATCAGCAGCACCGTCCACCAGACCACCGGCACGCGCAGCGGGGTGAGTTCGTACACCGCGGTGTAGACGGCGACGATCGGCAGCTTCCACAGCAGGTCGAAGCCGAGGGAGCCGAGCCCCATGGTGACGCTGGTGGCGGCGTCCCTGGCGTCGTACCCGGCGGCGTCCTCGTCCGGATGGAGGCGGTGGCTGACGATCTCGACGACGGTGAGCAGGACGAAGGCCGGTATGGACCACAGCACGACATCGGGCAGGTTCGGCTCCATGCGACGACCGTAGAGGTGCGGGGCGGCCCGCCGACAGACGTTGTTACCAACAAGTATGTGAGACGCGGCGTCAGTTGTTTTTGTCACCTTCCGCCATATGCGGCCGCTGCGTGGACCGTTCGGGACGCCGATGGCCAGGGAACCGGTCCCTTCGGTTCCTGGGGGCGCGCGGAGGTCCGGTCCGCGCGGCGCGCGAGCCGTGCGCGCCGTCCGCGGGGACGGGCGGACGGTGGGCTGTCGGCGGCGGCCCGTATTCTCTGTGACCATGCTCGACGACCGTCAGATTGCAGCGCCGTGGCCGGCCGCCTACCCCCAGGGGTACGCGGTCGTCGACGTGGAGACCACCGGCCTCGCCCGGGACGACCGGATCATCTCCGCGGCCGTCTACCGGCTGAACGCCGTGGGCGACGTCGAGGACCACTGGTACACGCTGGTCAACCCGGAGCGCGACCCCGGCCCCGTCTGGATCCACGGGCTCACCAGCGACGTGCTGGAGGGCGCCCCGCTCTTCCCGGAGATCGCCGAGGAGTTCTCCTCGTACCTCGCGGGCCGGGTGCTGGTCGCGCACAACGCCGCGTTCGACTGGTCGATGATCGCCCGTGAGTACGCGCGGGCGCGGGTGACCGCGCCGGTGGAGCACCGGCTGTGCACCATCGCGCTGGCCAAGGAGCTGCGGCTGCCGCTGCCCAACCACAAGCTGGCGACGCTCGCCGCCCACTTCGGCGTGGAGCAGCGACGCGCCCACCACGCGCTGGACGACGCGCGGGTGCTGGCGGAGGCCTTCCGGCCGAGCCTGCACCACGCGGCCCGCGACGGGGTGCGGCTGCCGCTGCTGGAGTGCCTGCCGCTCGCCGAGTGGTCCGACTCCCCGGTGGCGCCGCGCATCGGCTACCAGGCGACGTACCCGCGCACGAGTTGGCGGCCCGCCCGCAAGCGCCCGGCCTGCCCCTACCCCAACCCTGGGCGCTACCACCCGGACCGGCCGCTGCGGCAGGGGATGCGGGTGGCGTTCTCCGGGGACACCTCGGTCGAGCGTGAACTGCTGGAGGACCGGGCGGTGGAGGCGGGGCTGCACGTGGCGACCAGTGTGTCGCGGCTCACCAGCCTGCTGGTGACCAACGATCCGCACGCCTCGACGTCGAAGACGCTGAAGGCGAAGTCGTTCGGCACCCCGGTGGTGGACGAGGCGGCCTTCACCCATCTGCTGAGGGACGTGGCACCGGCCGGACCCCCTGCATCGGAGTGAACCGGCGGCGACTCGCCCGGCGGCCGCTCGCCCCCCGGCGGCGCGCGTCCCACCCTGTGGCGCATGGCACGTTGTGAAGTTTGCGGGAACGACTACGGCATGTCCTTCGAGGTCCATGCCCAGGGTGCGGTGCACGTCTTCGACTGCTTCGCCTGCGCCATCCACCGCATGGCGCCCATCTGCGAGCACTGTCGGGTGCAGGTGATCGGGCAGGGCGTCGAGGTGGACGGCCACTGGTACTGCGGCGGGCACTGCGCCCGCGCGGAGGGGAGGACGGGCATCGTGGACAAAGTGTGACGGGCCACCCGGACCCGCGGGGCCGACCCCACCGTGACGCACCCCATGACCCCGGTTGTACCGTCATGGGGTGTACCGCTTCCTGTTGACCCGGCAGTGGGTGATCCTGGCCCTCCTCGCCCTGGTCCTGATCCCGACCATGGTCGAGCTGGGCTTCTGGCAATTGCACCGCCACCAGCACAAGGTCGCGCAGAACGCGCTGATCTCGCGGAACCTGGACGCCGCCCCGGTCCCGGTGGACCGCCTGACCTCCCCCGGCCACACGGTGCCGCGCGAGGACTACTGGCGCACGGTCACCGCGACCGGCACCTTCGACACCGCCCACGAGGTGGTGGTGCGCCGGCGCACCTCGGACGACGACCGGATCGGCGTCCACGTGCTGACCCCGCTGAGGCTGACCGGCGGCGGGACGGTCCTGGTCAACCGGGGCTGGGTCCCGGCCGCGGCCTCGCAGAGCGCCTTCCCCGACGTCCCGGCCGCCCCGGCGGGCCGCGTCACGGTCACCGGGCGGCTGAAGGCCGACGAGACGAGCGGCAGCAGCGGCATCAAGGACCTCAAGGGGCTGCCGGACCGCCAGGTCATGCTGATCAACAGCGCCCAGCAGTCCGCCCTCCTGGGCCGCCCGGTGTTCGGCGGGTACATCGAGCAGACCGCCCCGGTGCCGTCCGACGGCTCCCCCGAACAGATCGCCGCCCCCGACGACGGCTCGATCGGTCCCCACATGGCGTACGCGGTCCAGTGGTGGCTGTTCGCCGCCGCGGTGCCGGTCGGCTACGTGGTCCTGGCCCGGCGCGAGAAGCGCGACCGGGCGGAGGCCGCCGCGAAGGAGGCCGCGGGCGCGGCCGGGGAGCCGGTCGGCGCACCCGCGTAGTCGTATCGAGGCTGCTTAACATCCCTCCCGTTCGGGAACACGCCCCTGGTGACTCCACGTATCGAGGACTACGCCCTCATCGGCGATCTCCAGACTGCCGCGCTGGTCGGCAGGAACGGTTCTGTCGACTGGCTCTGCCTGCCCCGCTTCGACTCGGGCGCCTGTTTCGCGGCCCTGCTCGGCGACGAGGACAACGGCCACTGGCGCATCGCACCGGAGGGCGCCGGCAGCACCGAGAACTGCACCCGGCGCGGCTACGCGGGCGATTCGCTGGTGCTGGAGACCTTCTGGGAGACCCGTACCGGCACGGTCAAGGTCACCGACTTCATGCCGCAGCGCGACAAGTCGCCCGACCTGATGCGGATCGTGGAGGGGGTCAGCGGCACCGTCGACATGAGCTCGGTGCTGCGGCTGCGGTTCGACTTCGGCTCGGTGGTGCCGTGGATGCGCCGCTCGGACGGGCACCGGGTGGCGGTGGCCGGCCCGGACTCGGTGTGGCTGCGCAGCGATCCGCCGGTGAAGACCTGGGGCCAGCAGTTCAGCACCTGCTCCTCCTTCACCGTCACCGAGGGCGAGAAGGTGGCCTTCGTGCTCACCTGGCACCCCTCGCACTCGCACCGCCCCAAACTGATCGACCCCTACAAGGCGCTCAAGCACACCCTGCACGACTGGGCGAAGTGGTCGGCGGCCTGCACCTACACCGGCAAGCACCGGGAAGCGGTGCTGCGCTCCCTGATCACCCTGAAGGCGCTCACCTACGGGCCGACCGGCGGCATCGTGGCGGCCCCCACCACCTCGCTGCCCGAGGAACTCGGCGGCGTACGGAACTGGGACTACCGCTTCTGCTGGCTGCGGGACGCGACCCTGACCCTCGGCGCCCTGCTGTCGGCCGGCTATCTGGAGGAGGCCGGGGCCTGGCGGGACTGGCTGCTGCGGGCCGTCGCGGGCGACCCCGCCGACCTCCAGATCATGTACGGCCTGGCGGGCGAACGGCGGCTGCCGGAGATGGAGCTGCCGTGGCTCGCGGGGTACGAGGGCTCCCGGCCGGTCCGCATCGGCAACGCGGCGGTGCGCCAGCGCCAGCTCGACGTGTACGGCGAGGTGATCGACGCGCTCCGGCTGGCCCGCGACGCCGGGCTGGACGACAAGCCGCACGCGTGGAACCTCCAGCTCAGCCTGCTCGGCTTCCTGGAGTCGAGCTGGCGCGAACCGGACGAGGGGATCTGGGAGATCCGCGGCCCGCGCCGCCACTTCGTGCACTCCAAGGTGATGGCCTGGGTGGCCGCCGACCGCGCGGTGCGCTCCCTGGAGGACGACCCGTCGCTGCCCGGCGACCCGGACCGCTGGCGCGCGATGCGGGACGCGGTGCACGCGGAGGTCTGCGACAAGGGGTACGACCCGGTCCGCAACACCTTCACCCAGTCCTACGGGTCGAAGGAGCTGGACGCCTCGACGCTGCTCATCGTCCGCACCGGCTTCCTGCCGCCGGACGATCCCCGCGTGATCGGCACCGTCGACGCGGTCCGCGACGAACTGGGCCAGGGTCCGCTGGTACGCCGGTACAGCACCGAGGGCCGGTCGGTGGACGGACTGCCGGGCGACGAGGGCGCGTTCGTGGTCTGTTCGTTCTGGCTGGCGGACGCGCTGCTGCGCACCGGCCGGGCCGAGGACGCCGAGGAGCTGTTCGCCCGGCTGCTGGAGCTGCGCAACGACGTGGGGCTGCTCGCGGAGGAGTACGACATGGCGCTGGGGCGCCAGCTCGGCAACTACCCGCAGGCGTTCAGCCACATCGGCCTGGTGAACACCGCGGTCGCCCTGTCGGGCGGGGACGCGGCAGGATAGGGCCATGGATCTTGGACTGAAGGACCGCGTCTACATCGTCACCGGGGCCAGCCGCGGGCTGGGCAACGCCACCGCGCGGGCGCTGGCGGACGACGGCGCGAAGGTGATCATCACCGGGCGGGACGAGAAGCGCGTGACCGCCGCCGCCGCCGAGCTGGGGCCGGACACGGTCGGGCTGGTGGCCGACAACGCCGACCCCGCCTCGGCCCGGTCGCTGGTGGACGCCGCCAAGGAGCGTTTCGGCCGGCTCGACGGCATCCTCATCAGCGTGGGCGGCCCGGCGCCCGGCCTCGTCGCGGACAACACCGACGAGCAGTGGCAGACCGCCTTCGAGTCGGTCTTCCTCGGCGCGGTCCGGCTCGCCCGGACGGCCGCCGGGACGCTCGGCGAGGGCGGCGTCATCGGTTTCGTGCTCTCCGGCTCCGTGCACGAGCCCATCGCCGGACTGACCATCTCCAACGGCCTGCGCCCCGGACTCGCGGGCTTCGCCAAGTCGCTCGCGGACGAACTCGGCCCGCGCGGCATCCGGGTCGTCGGGGTGCTGCCCGCCCGCATCGACACCGACCGGGTCCGCGAGCTGGACGCGCTCTCCGGCGACGCCGCGGCGGCCCGGGCGGCGAACGAGGCGCGCATCCCGCTGCGCCGCTACGGGACCCCGGAGGAGTTCGGCCGGACCGCCGCCTTCCTGCTCTCCCCCGCCGCCTCGTACCTGACCGGGATCATGGTGCCGGTCGACGGCGGCAGTCGGCACGGTTTCTGAGGAGTCTGAGCCTCCGGGCACGCACGAGGGGTCCGCGCCGTCACCGGCGCGGGCCCCTCGGACCGTGGTGCGGCGGTCAGCTGACCCGTTCCGCGCGGTGCTTGACGGCTTTCAGCCGGACCTCGGCGGGCAGCGCGTCGAGCCCCGCGGAGTTCCTCGCGTGCGCCAGCGCCTCGTCGGCGAAGCCGCGCAGGGCGGACCCCGGGGCGGCGTGCGGCTCCAGCATCATCCGGGCCCGGACCCGCGGCGCCTCCCGGCGGCCGGTCAGCACCGCCTGGGCCCGGTCCACGCCGTCGATCCGGCCGGCCTCCTCGGTGAGCGCGTCCTCGACGGCCCGGCCGCGCAGCACGGCGCCCTCGCCGTCGCCGCTGTCGACCAGCACCTCGGAGAGGCGCCTGCGGCGCAGCTGCGTGAACAGCCACCACAGGGCCACGACCACGAGGACCGCCAGGGCGGCGATGACCACCGGCCACCACCAGCCCTCGTCGCGCCACCGGTTGCGGTCGGCGTCGCTGAGCAGCACGTCCCGGGGGCCGTACCACGGCCACCAGGAGGGCACCGCGGCGCCGAATCCGGCGGCCAGCACCGCGCCCCCGACCACGGCCAGCACCAGCCCGACGAGGCCGAGCAGCAAGCGGTTGACTGTCCTGAGCACCTGGTTCACCCCTTCGCCGTCGATCGGCGGACGTGCACCGAGAGGCCCGGCGGTTTCGCCAGGCCCAGTTCCTCGATGCCCGTGCCGACCGACGCGTCCAGATCGGACCGTACGTCGTCGAGTTCGCGGAAGTGCGAGACCGCCCGCACCGCCACCTTGCGGCGCTTGAGGCGGACCCGGACCGACTGCACGCCGGGCACCTCGACGGCCCGGTCGCGCAGCGCGAGCGCCGCGGCGTCGCGGTCGAGACCGGCCCGGACGTCACGGTGCTGACGGCGCATCGGCAGCAGGTCGCGCAGTCCGGGGGTGAGGGCGAGCAGAAGCAGCCAGAGGCCGATGAGCACGGCCAGTGAGGCGCCCGCCAGCATCCAGACGTCGTCCAGCCGCCGCTCGGCGAGGTCGTCGGCGACCGAGCGGCGCCAGGACATGGCCCGGTGGCCGGCCCGCACGGCCGCGATGTCGTAGAGCAGCAGGCCGCAGGCGCCCAGGCCGACGAGGGCGAGCAGGGCGGCGGGGATACGGCGGGTGGACCAGAAGCGGCCCGCCCGGCCGCCGGGCCGGGCGGGCTGCTCCGTGTCACCGGCGGTGTCACCGGGCGCGGCCTCCGGGCCGTCGGAAGATCCGGCGGCCGGATCGGCCGACGGGGCGCCGGCGTCGTCGTGTGCAACCGCCGGGAGCCGCCGGGTGGAGCCGTGGACGCCGTCCGCTCCGGCGGCGGGTCCGGCGTGCGGTCCGGTGTTCTCTCCGTGCGCGGGCTCGGTCATCTGGTCCTTCCCTGTCCGGCGGAGCCCGGCGCGGCGGGGTGCAGCTTCTCGACCCGCACCGCGACCTCGGGCACGTCCATGCCCGCCCATGCTCGTACCCGGTCGGCGACGCGGCTGCGCACCGCGCCGCAACTCCGCCCGATGTCGCAGGGGTAGCCGAGTTCCAGGGTGACCCGCACGCGGGCCGCGTCCCGGTGCACGGTGACGGTCGCGCTCGGGGGCGCGGCGTTCCGCGCGGGTTCCTCGACCGCCTCCCGCGCCGCCTGGGCGGCGATCTTGGCCACCACCCGGTCGGCGATCCGTGTCTCGCCGCGTTCCGCCGCGGCGACCCGGCCGGTCACGGCGTTCACCGCCGCCGGAAGCCGCGCTCGTCGCGACTCCGGAAGAAGTCGCCGGGCTCCAGGTCACCGTCGAGGAAGCGCCCGACGACGAAGCCGACCGCACCCAGGGCGGCGACCAGGAGGAAAGCTCCGAAGCCGCCGAAGTACCCGGCGAATCCGAGCGCCATGCCGGCCACCAGGCCGACCACAGCCATGCTCATGCTGACTCCTCAACTGCCGTGCGGCGCGGGATCACTGGACGCGGGACTGCGAGCCGTCCTCGTCGTCGTCCTCTTCGTCGGGCAGGTGGACGTCGCTGACGGCGATGTTGACCTCGACCACTTCGAGTCCGGTCATCCGTTCGACGGCGGCCACCACGTTCTCGCGCACGTCGCGGGCGACGTCGGTGATGGACACCCCGTACTCGACGACGATCTCCAGGTCGAGGGCTGCCTGCGACTCGCCGACCTCCGCCTTGACGCCGCGGGTGACGGACTTGCCGCCGCCGGGGACCCGGTCGCGCACCGCGCCGAACGTGCGGGACATGCCGCTGCCCATGGCGTGCACGCCGGAGACGTCGCGGGCCGCCATGCCGGAGATCTTCTCGACGACGCCGTCGGCGATGGTGGTACGGCCCCGGGAAGCGGGGTCTCCCCCGCCCGCGCGCTTGCCCAGACCGCCGCCCTGAGAGCCTTCGGTGCGCTGCGTGGTCTCACTCATGACCGCTCTTCCCTCCGTGGGACAGGTGTGTACTTCTTGCCCACATTAGGTGCGCTTGTCCCGTTTCGCGCCACGGGTACGGCAGGGTAGCGGTCATGACGACGGCTGACAGCCCGCAGAGGGCCGACGGATGGGCCGCGGCGGTACGCGAGCGGCTGGGACTCGGCCGGTTGCTCCCTCTGGGGGCGCCGGCGGACGGCACATGGATCGCGGAGGGGGCCGCGGCCTCGGTGCTGCGCGACGCCGCGCACACGCCCGGCACCGTACTGGGGACGCTGCGGATCGGAGCGGCGGAACCCGAGGAGGGGCACGGGGCGGCCCGGACGCCCACCGGACCGGTGCCACCGGCCCCGCCGAGCGCGGTGCCGGCCGGGCCGCTGCGGATCGAGGCGGGCTTCTCGGCGAGCGCCGAACGCCCGCTGCCGGCGGCCGCGGCACTGCTGCGCCGGTCGCTGCTGGACGCGGCGGCGCGGCGGCTGGGCCTGGAGGTGTCCGAGGTCGACCTGCGGGTCACGGACCTGCTGGACTCCCCGCCCTCGTCGCGCGCGAGCGCCCCGGCCCCCGCGGTGCGGGCGGCGAGGGCCACCGGCCCGGTGGGGGCCGCCGCCGAGGCGGTCCCCGGCGTGGCCCACCTGACCGGGGTGCTGGGCCGGCCGGTGCACGAGGCGGCGGACCACGTGCGGGTCGAGGTCGCCACCGAGGGCGGCCACCGGGCGCTCGACGTGGCCCGCGCGGTCCGTTCCGCGGTGAGCGGGACGGTGGACGACCGGACTCCGGTCTCCGTCCTGGTCACGGCCGTGGTGGAGGCCGGCGGCGGGGAGCCCGCGCGGGAAGCGCCGGCCCCCCGCCCCTGAGCCGGTCAGTCGGTGAGACCGGCCAGGTCGCGCAGACGGCGGCCCTGGGCGGCGCGTTCGGCGGTGCGCTGCTCCTCGTATCCGCGGGAGACGGCGCCGGCCAGCAGGGCCTTGGTCTCGACGACGGCGTCGCGGGGCGCGGCGAGCAGCGCGGCGGCCAGGTCGAGGGCGGCGGCGTCGAGCTGGTCGGCCGGGACCACGAGGTTGGCGAGGCCGGTGCGCTCGGCCTCGGGCGCGTGGACGAAGCGGCCGGTGGCGCAGATTTCGAGCGCGCGCGCGTACCCCAGGAGGTGGACCAGAGGATGGGTGCCCGTGAGGTCGGGGACGAGACCGAGACTGGTCTCGCGCATGGCGAACTGCACGTCCTCGGCGACGATCCGCAGGTCGCAGGCGAGGGCGAGCTGGAAGCCGGCGCCGATGGCGTGGCCCTGGACCGCCGCGACCGACACGATGTCGTTGCGGCGCCACCAGGTGAACGCCTCCTGGTACGCGGCGATGGTCGCGTCGAGTTCGGCCTCGGGGCCGCGCGCCATGTCGAGGAACGACGGCTCGCCGTCGAAGCCCTCGGGCGCGAACGCCTGGCGGTCGAGGCCCGCGGAGAAGGACTTGCCCTCACCGCGGAGCACCACGACCCGCACGTCGCCCGGCACGACCCGTCCGGCCTCCGTCAACGCCCGCCACAGAGCGGGAGACTGAGCGTTGCGCTTGGCCGGATTGGTCAGGGTCACCGTGGCGACGGCGTCCTCGACGGTGAGTCGTACGCCGTCCTTGTCAAGCAGCGGTGCGAGCGAGGTCATGGAACGCCTCCGAAGTGGGGTGCTGTCAGCACGTCTCGATGGATCTCGAGCTAAGTGACTGAACAGTAACCACCTGGACGGCCGAACGGCCGACCGGGTGGCCACCTCTCATCGGCGGCGCGTGCCCCGCTCATGTCGAACAGGTGCCGCGCGCGACCGTCAGGCCGACGCGGCCTTCTTGCCCCGCGTGGCCCCGCCACGACCCCGGAGGGTCACGCCGGACTCGCTGAGCATCCGGTGGACGAATCCGTAGGAGCGGCCCGTTTCCTCGGCCAGCGCCCGGATGCTCGCACCGGAGTCGTACTTCTTCTTCAGGTCTGCCGCGAGCTTGTCGCGCGCGACGCCGGTAACCCGGCTGCCCTTCTTCAGAGTCTCGGCCACCCGTGCCTCCTCAAGGAAGTGCGCTCTGGTTTCTCATGATCACCCCTCCCAGCCGTCCTGGCCACCCATTCGGCAAGGTACGTACAACCGGATTCCCCGCCGGGGAAGGGCGTTCCGAGAGCGGAAGGAAGCACTCCGACTTTTCTCCGAAGATGCCGACGGTGGGCTCGGCGGGGAAGCGCCAGGTCAGGGGTGGTGCGACCGGGATGGCCGGAAATGAGTGCACCCGGCAGAGATCTGCCGGGTGCCGCGCCGGAGTACGAGACGTCCTCACGCAGATGGGGGATCTCCCCTAGGCCGAATGATCCATCAGGGGTGGATCACTCCGCAGGAGACCGGTGCCGGAGCGACCGCGCGCCGCCCCGGGGGCGGGTCAGGCCAGGGCGACGAGGTCGCGGTAGTCGGCGCCCCAGAGGTCCTCGACGCCGTCCGGGAGCAGGATGATCCGCTCCGGCTGGAGCGCCTCGACCGCGCCCTCGTCGTGGGTGACGAGGACGACGGCGCCCTTGTACGTGCGCAGCGCGCCGAGGATCTCCTCGCGGCTCGCGGGGTCGAGGTTGTTGGTGGGCTCGTCGAGCAGCAGGACGTTGGCGGAGGAGACGACCAGGGTGGCGAGCGCCAGCCGGGTCTTCTCACCGCCGGAGAGCACCCCGGCGGGCTTGTCGACGTCGTCGCCGGAGAAAAGGAACGAGCCCAGCGTCTTGCGGACCTCGACCAGGTCCAGGTCCGGGGCGGCGGAGCGCATGTTCTCCAGCACGGTCCGCTCGGGGTCCAGGGTCTCGTGCTCCTGCGCGTAGTAGCCGAGCTTCAGGCCGTGGCCCTCGATGACCTCGCCGGTGTCCGGCTTCTCGGTGCCGCCGAGCAGCCGCAGCAGCGTGGTCTTACCGGCGCCGTTGAGGCCGAGAATGACGACGCGGGAGCCCTTGTCGATGGCCAGGTCGACGTCGGTGAAGATCTCCAGGGAGCCGTAGGACTTGGAGAGCCCTTCGGCCATCAGCGGGGTCTTGCCGCACGGGGCGGGCTCGGGGAAGCGCAGCTTGGCGACCTTGTCGGAGACGCGCACGGCCTCCAGGCCGGAGAGCAGCCGGTCGGCGCGCTTGGCCATGTTCTGCGCGGCGACGGTCTTGGTGGCCTTGGCCCGCATCTTGTCGGCCTGCGAGTTGAGGGCGGCGGCCTTCTTCTCGGCGTTCTGGCGCTCGCGCTTGCGGCGCTTCTCGTCGGCCTCGCGCTGCTGCTGGTAGAGCTTCCAGCCCATGTTGTAGACGTCGATCTGCGAGCGGTTGGCGTCCAGGTAGAAGACCTTGTTGACCACGGTCTCCACGAGGTCGACGTCGTGGGAGATCACGATGAAGCCGCCGCGGTAGCTCTTGAGGTAGTCGCGCAGCCAGACGATCGAGTCCGCGTCGAGGTGGTTGGTGGGCTCGTCCAGGAGCAGGGTGTCGGCGTCCGAGAAGAGGATGCGGGCGAGCTCGACACGGCGGCGCTGACCGCCGGAGAGGGTGTGCAGCGGCTGGCCGAGCACCCGGTCGGGGAGGTTCAGCGCGGCGGCGATGGTGGCGGCCTCGGCCTCGGCGGCGTATCCGCCCTTGGTGAGGAACTCCGTCTCCAGGCGCTCGTACTTCTTCATCGCCTTGTCGCGGGTGGCGCCCTTGCCGTTCGCCATCCGCTCCTCGTTCTCGTGCATCTTGCGCAGGATCTCGTCGAGACCGCGGGCGGAGAGGATGCGGTCCCGGGCCAGGACGTCCAGGTCGCCGGTGCGCGGGTCCTGCGGGAGGTAGCCGACCTCGCCGGAGGAGGTGATGGTGCCCGCGGCGGGGGTGCCCTCGCCCGCGAGGCACTTGGTGAGGGTGGTCTTGCCGGCGCCGTTGCGGCCGACCAGGCCGATGCGGTCGCCCTTGGCGATGCGGAACGAGGCGGACTCGATGAGGATGCGGGCGCCGGCACGCAGTTCGATGCCGGTTGCGGTGATCACGCGAAAACTCCAGGGCGGTAGGACGGCGGAGGGACGAGGGGCGGAGGGGTCTCTCGACGCCGCTAATGCACAAGGAGGAAAGCCATACGGCCCATTCTACTGGCGGCGCGCACCGGGTGGTCCGCGTGCCTCCGGGTACACGGCGTTCGATACTCGGCGGAGGGCGGTGCCACCGTCCCCGGATCGGAAGGTGGTCCCCATGCAGTTCGACGACGACGCCGGGCTGGACACGTCCGACGTGCAGGACGTGCGTGGCAGCCGGATCCCGGGCGGACGGGCGACGGTGGGCGGCGGCGTCGCCGGGATCATCGCCCTGCTCCTGGGCCTGTTCTTCGGGGTGGGCCCCGATCAGCTCGGGCTCTCCTCGGACGGCTCCGGCCCCTCGGCGGCCGCGTCCTCGGCCGCCGAGGTCCAACAGGAGTGCCGGACCGGCGCGGACGCGAACACCAAGGACGACTGCCGGACGGTGGCGGTGGTCAACAGCGTCCAGGACTTCTGGGACCAGGAGTTCAACCGCCGCGCCGGCGCCTATGCCGAGGCCCCCACCGTGCTCTTCAGCGACCGGATCGGCACCGCGTGCGGATCGGCCACCTCCGCGGTAGGGCCGTTCTACTGTCCGGGCGACCGGAAGGTCTATCTGGACCTGGGCTTCTTCGACGAACTGCGCACCACCTACGGAGCGACCGGCGGCCCGTTCGCGGAGGCGTACGTGGTGGCGCACGAGTACGGACACCACGTGCAGAACCAGATGGGCACCCTCAGCAAGTCGCAGGACGGGCGGCAGGGCGCCGACAGCAACGCGGTCAAGGTCGAGCTCCAGGCCGACTGCTACGCGGGGGTCTGGGCGAACCACGCGACGACCACGCCGGACGACGAGACGGGCCGGCCGCTGATCACCGAGCTGACGCAGGCGGACATCGACGACGGGCTGAACGCCGCGGCGGCGGTGGGCGACGACCGCATCCAGGAGGAGTTCCAGGGCCGGGTGACGCCGGAGTCCTGGACCCACGGCTCGGCGGCGCAGCGCCAGCAGTGGTTCTCCACCGGCTACCGCACCGGCGACATGGCCAGGTGCAACACCTTCGCCTGACCGGCCCCTCCCGGCCCGTAACGCCGCCCCGACCGCCCTCCGAGGGCGGTCGGGGCGGCGTTGTCGCTGGGGGGTGCCAGACTGAGACACGGATCACAGTGGCCCGTGAGGTGCGGGCCCCGACGGCCCGCCCCGCACGAGTGCCGCGGGGCGGCACGAGAGGGTGAGCGCGATGACGGAGACGGCGGGCGGGGTGCCCACGGTCTTTCCGACGGTCCTCTACGACGACGCGCAGGCGGCGATCAGGACCCTGACGGAAGGGCTCGGCTTCACCGAGGAGGCGGTCTACCGGGGCGAGGACGGCACCGTGCTGCACGCGGAGCTGTCCCGGGGCAACGGCAGGGTGATGCTCGGCTCGCGCGGGCGCGCGGGCGTCTTCGCCGAGGCGATGGCGGGCTCCGGCCCGGCCGGGGTGTACGTCGTGGTGGACGAGGTGGACGAGCACCACGCGCGGGCGGTGGCCCACGGCGTGGAGATCCTGATGCCGCCCACCGACCAGGACTACGGCTCGCGCGACTACATGGCGCGGGACGCCGAGGGCAACGTCTGGAGCTTCGGGACGTACGCCCCGGGGTCGGGGGGCTGAGCCGGGCGGCGGGGGCCGCCCGGCGGCTTCGGTGCGGGACAGCCCTTTCAGGCGGACGGGTCGCCGGTGTGGACCTGGAAGGCGGCGCGGCGCATGGCCTTGGCGAGCGCCGGGTCCGGGTGGGCCGCGGCGAGCGCCACCAGGACCTGGACGGTCCGGGGATGTCCGACGGCGCGCACCTCGTCCAGCAGCGCCGGCACCGTGCCCTGCACCGCCGAGTCCAGGTGCCGCACCAGGAGTCCGGTCTCGCCGTGGTCCGCGACCGCGGCGGCGGTGTCCACCCAGAGCCAGGTGGCCTCGGCGCGGCTGAGGATCTCCTGTGCGTCGTCGGGGTCCATGCCGTCGTACTCGGCGAGCCAGAGCAGGGCGTACGGGCGCAGCGAGGGGTGCTGGAGCTGGGCGCGGACCTCGGGCTCGGCGGGGGCGCCGACCACGCGGAGCGCCTCGAAGGCCAGCCCGCGCAGCAGGGCGTCCTCGCCGCGGGCGACGGTGAGCAGTTCGGTGACGGCGCTGCCGACGGTGCGGGCGGCGATCCAGGCGCGGTATTCGTCACGGGCCGGTCCCGGCGTGAGGCGGGCGCAGCCCAGGAGCATGTCGGCGGCGGACTGCTCGATGTTGCCCGCGGGGCTCTGGGCGGCGACGCAGATCTGTTCCAGCTTGACCCAGACCGCCCAGTTGCCGAGCGGGGTGAGCGTGGCGTGGCCGGGCTCCAGGGTGAGCGCGCCGACGGCGGCGAGGCCTTCCAGGGCCCAGTCGAGCAGCAGCGCGTTCAGGTCCTCGGGCCGTCCGGGGGCGGCCGCGTCGTCGGGGCGGCCCGCGCCGGGCCGTTCCCCGTCGGCGTACGGCACCTCGCAGCGCTCCTCGTGGAGTTCGGCGACGCGCTGGGCGAGCAGGTCCAGCAGGACGGGCACGGCGACCGGTCCGGCCGAGAGCTGGAGCAGGGACAGGACCTGCGGCACGGCCTCGATCGCCTCGGCGACGGCGGTGGGCTCGACGCCCTCGGGGGCGACGTGCACCAGCGACCAGGCGTCGAAGAGGGCGACCCAGCCGCGCAGCACCGCGGAGTCGTCGCGGTCCCAGGCGCGGAGCCGCCAGCCGGGGCGCACGGTGTCGCCGTGCAGCTCCACGAGGCCGGCGAGCCTGGCCCGGTCCCAGCCGGCCAGGATCTGCCCCGGCGGCAGGGCGAGCGTCTCGGAGGCCCGCTCCAGCACCTGTGCGGCGAGGGCGGCCGAGCCCGGCTGGGTGCCGTCGGCGGCCCAGCGGGCGATCCGCACGGCGTCGGCGAGCACCGTCCTGGCCTGGCGGGCCAGTTCCGTCCGTGGCGGAGTGCCCTCGGGCGGGCGCGGGGCCGGCCGGGTGCGGCGGGCGGTCACAGCCTTGCGCGCGGTGGCGAGGGGGCGTGGGCGGACAAGTCGCAGCCTGGAGTCGCGCGGGGTACGGGACGTCACGGGGAGCAGTCTTGCCCCTGACGGGCCGAAAGCCCAAACGGAAGCCGCCGAGGGCCCTTTCGGAGCCTCGGCGGCGACGTCATCAACCGGGCGGATACCGCCCAAGCCCGCGCATCGGGGGCGGCGGAGGCGACCTCGGGTCCCGTCTCGATGCGCACAAGCGGAAGCCGGGCGCGGTGATCACCCGGCGCTGTCACAGGAGGGGCGTGAGGAAGCGGCGCAGGGTCTCCTCGTAGGCGGCCGGGTCCGCGTTGTACATGGCGCCGTGCGGGGCGTCGGGGACCTCGTGCAGGGTGACCAGGTCGGGGCGGCGCACCGCGAGCTCGCGGGACGGGCCCCACGGGGCGAGGGTGTCGCCGGGCCCGTGGTGGATCAGGGTCGGCACGTGCAGCGACATCGGCAGCGAGGTGTCCAGCAGGGGGGCGCCCCGGAGCCCGGTCTGGCCCTGTGCGGCGCGCACGGCGAGCGGGAGCACGGCGCCGGGGACGCCTCGGGCGGCGGCGAGCGCGCGGAGGGTGACCTTCCAGTCCATCACCGGCGAGTCCAGCACCAGGCCCCGGACGCGGTCGCGGAGCGCGGAGTTGACGCAGGCGTGCAGGGCCATCGCGCCACCGGTGGACCAGCCGAACACGATCACGTTCTCGGCGCCGTGACGCACGGCGTAGCGGAGGGCCGCGTCGAGGTCGCGCCACTCGGAGGCGCCGAGGTGGCCGAGCCCTTCGGGCGGGCGCGGGGCGCCGGCGTCGCCCCGGTAGGCGAGGTCGAGGACGGGGAGTTGCTGCGCGTGCAGGAACTCCATCACGTTCAGCGGGTGCGCGCGGGTGGTGCCGAGGCCGTGCACGGCGATCACCCAGGTGTCGCGCGCGGCGGGCACGTACCAGGCGGGGAGGGCGCCGAGTTCTCCGGGGATCTCGACCTCGATGTGGTGCAGGCCGAGGGCGGTGCCCGGGTCGCCGCGGTGCAGTTCCGGGGTCAGCCGGACCTTGTCGCCGGGCTCCAGGGCGCCGACGGTGACGCGCTCCAGCCGGCGGACGACGGTGTCGGGGGACGACGCCTGCTCGATCACCGGTCCGACGACGGCGTGCACGTCCGGGCCGTCGAGGCCCCAGGTGCCGGGCCGGAGCGCGGAGAAGGAGCGGGTCAGGGTCACCTCCCCGGCCGCGGTCGCGTGGACGGTGAGTCTGCGGTCGGCCGGCAGGGGGCGGCCCGCCGGGACCGTGAGGGCGGTGTCGCCGGCGTACCGGCCGGCGGCGACCGCCGCCGCGCCGACGCCGATGATCGTGGATACGGCCGCTGCCGTCGCTGTAGCCAGGCGCACCGCTCCAGTGTCCTGGGGGTACGTGCCCGATGCCAGTGGGCGGGGCCGTACGGGGCGGCGCGCGGTCATAGGTCAGGGGCGCTGTCCGTACCCCTTCAGGGCGTCGGTGACGTCGGCGAGCTCGTCCGGGGTGAGCAGGGTGGGGGTGCGGCCGGGGACGGACGCGGCGGCGAGCCAGACGCGGCAGAGCCATTCCAGCTGGGCGGTGCGCTCGTACGCCTCGTCCAGGCCCGCGCCGTAGGTGACGGTGCCGTGGTTGCGGAGCAGGCAGCCGGTGCGGTCGCGGAGGGCTTCGAGCATGTGCGCGGCCAGTTCCGGGGTGCCGTAGCGGGCGTAGGCGGCGGTGCGGACCGGGCCGCCGAGGAGCGCGGTGGCGTAGTGGACGGCCGGGACCTCGGAGACGAGCGTGGAGACCGCGGTGGCGTGCACGGCGTGGGTGTGGACGACGGCGGCGGCGTCGGTGGTGCGGTAGACGGCCAGGTGGAGGGGGACCTCGCTGGTCGGGGCGAGGGAGCCGAGGACCTGGCGGCCGTCGAGGTCCACGCCGACGGCGTCGTCGGGGCCGAGCCGGTCGTAGGGCACCCCGCTCGGGGTGACCAGGACGGTGTCGCCGATCCGGGCGGAGACGTTGCCCGAGGTGCCGACGACGAGCCCTTCGGCGGCCGTCCTGCGGGCGGTGGCGACGAGGTCGCGCCAGGCCCGTCCGATGGCCGCCGGGTCCTCGGGGTGCCGCCCTTCGTCGCTCATGGGGCGATCGTAGGGGCGGTCGGGGGCCGTGACGGGAAGCGGAACCTGGTCCGCCGCTGTGAATGTCTTGGCAGCCGAGGCGCGCCGAACGTGACTGGAATCTCTTCCGAGGGCCCGGGACGCTCCGGACGATCACCCCGTATGTGCGCCAAAGGGCGGTAAAGGCAGTCCCCCCAACGCCTCGGCCTCGAACGGCCGTACGGGGCACACACAAGCGGAAGCGACTTGCCCTGATTGACGGCACCGCAACGCCCTGCCGAGTTCATCTTCCGTTCACTCAGGTTGCCTACGTTCCACGTGCCAATGACGTCGAACGATTGCCTGGGTAAATGGAACACATCACGCTGCTGCTCGCGATCGTGATCGTGACGGCTCTAGTGTTCGATTTCACGAACGGATTCCACGACACCGCCAACGCGATGGCGACCACCATCTCGACCGGCGCCCTGAAGCCAAAGACGGCGGTGGCCATGTCCGCCGTCCTCAACCTGATCGGCGCGTTCCTGTCGGTGGAGGTCGCCAAGACGATCTCCGGCGGGATCGTCAACGAGGACGGCCTCAAAACCGAGGTGATCTTCGCGGCGCTCGTCGGCGCCATCCTGTGGAACCTGCTGACCTGGCTGGTCGGCCTCCCGTCCAGTTCCTCCCACGCCCTGTTCGGCGGACTCATCGGCGCCGCGGTCATGTCCGCGGGCTGGTCCTCCATCAACGGCGGCACCGTCGTCACCAAGGTCCTGCTGCCCGCGCTCGCCGCCCCGATCGTGGCCGGCCTCGCGGCGTACCTCGCCACCCGGCTGACGTACCGGATCAACCGGAACGTCACCGACGAGAACCAGCTGAAGTCGACCGCCAAGGGCTACCGCGCCGGACAGATCGCCTCCGCCGGACTCGTCTCGCTGGCCCACGGCACCAACGACGCGCAGAAGACGATGGGCATCATCACGCTGGCCCTGGTCACCGGCGGCGTCCTCGCCCCCGGCTCCAACCCGCCGCTCTGGGTCATCTGCTCGGCGGGCGTCGCCATCGCCCTCGGCACCTACCTCGGCGGCTGGCGCATCATCAAGACCATGGGCACCGGCCTGACCGACCTCCGCCCGGCGCAGGGCTTCGCCGCCCAGACCAGCGCGGCGACGGTCATCCTGGCCTCCTCGCACCTCGGCTTCTCCCTCTCCACCACCCAGTCGTGCTCCGGCGCGGTCATGGGCGCGGGCCTCGGGCGGGCCGGCGGCGTGGTCCGCTGGTCCACCGCCACCCGGATGTTCGTGGCCTGGGGTCTGACCCTCCCGGCGGCCGGGCTGGTCGGCGCGGGCGCCGAGTTCCTCACCAAGCAGGGCCCCTGGGGCGTCTCCGTCACCGCCGTCCTGCTGGTCGCGGGCTCCGCCGCCATCTGGCTGCTGTCGCGCCGCAAGCCGGTCGACCACCACAGCATCGACGTCAACGACGGTTCGGCCGAGCCCGCGGGCGTCGTCACCACCGCCATGGCCGCCGTGACCCCGCCGCCCACCGGCTCCGCGGCCACCGGCCTCACCACGGCCGACCTCCAGACCACCATTCCCGCCCCCGCCACCACGACCGCCGACCCGGCGCGTCCGGCCACGGTCTAAGGACACCCGCATGCACATCGACTGGGCGGCACTCGCCTCCGTGTTCGGCGTCAGCCTCGTGGTCACCGTCGCGATGGTCGGCCTCTTCACCCTCGGCATCGTGGGCCTGTCCAAGGGGTCGGCGACCTCCGCCGGCGGCTCCTCGGCGCTCACCAGGACAGGGGCGTACGCCTGCTTCGCGCTGTGCGCGGCCGCGGTCGCGTACGGCATCTACCTGATCGTCGCCTGACGCCCCTGACCCGCACGATCTCCGGGCCGGACACCTGAGGTGTCCGGCCCGCAGCCGTCCCGTGTGGGGCTGCGCACACTGCGGGCCCGCAGGTCAACGGCAAGTTGACTGGCGTTCGCGGAGCGTGGTGGACTGCCGGAGCCATTCACGGCGACAGCAGAGGAAGCCGGTGCGAATCCGGCGCGGTCCCGCCACTGTCACCGGGCAGCCGCTTCCCCCTCCGTCCCCCCACGGTCCGCGTCCGCGCGGCCCACGGGAACGGGCCGGGGCGCGGCGGTCCCGGAAGCCAGGAGACTCTCGTCGCCGTCTCGTCGAACCAGGGCGCGGACCCTGAGTGAGGACATACGCCATGCCTGGCCGCCGTGCGCCCGATCCCCTGTCACCCGTTGCCGGAACGATCCGCACGCCGGCCGGCTGAGCCGTGCGTGCCGACCGCATCTTCGCGTACGGCGCCACCGCCGGTCTGATCGGCGACCTGCTCCTCGGCGATCCCCGCCGGGGCCACCCGGTCGCCGGGTTCGGCCGGGCCGCCGCCGCCGTGGAGCGCCGCCTGTGGCGCGACGACCGGGGTCGGGGCGCCCTGCACACCCTCGTCTGCGCGGGCGGTGCCGTGGCCGCCGCCGCGCTCGCCTCCCGCGCCGTGCGGAACCGTCCGCTCGCCTCCACCGCCCTGACGGCCGCCGTCACCTGGTCGGTCGTCGGCGGTACGTCGCTGGGACGCGAGGCCCGCACGATCGGTGCGGCGCTGGCCGCCGGGGACCTCACGGCCGCCCGGGAGCGGCTGCCGCACTTGTGCGGCCGCGACCCGCAGGCGCTGGACGGCCCCGAAATCGCGCGCGCGGTGGTCGAGTCCGTCGCCGAGAACACCTCGGACGCCGTGGTCGGCGCCCTGGTGTGGGGCGCGCTCGGCGGGGTGCCCGGACTGGTCGGCTTCCGCGCCGTCAACACCCTCGACGCCATGGTCGGCCACCGGTCCCCGCGCCATCTGCACTACGGCTGGGCCTCGGCGCGGCTGGACGACGTCGCGGGGTGGCCGGGCGCCCGGCTCACCGCGGCCCTCGCGGTCGCGGCCGGCGGGCGGCCCGGCGCGGCGGTGCGCGCCTGGCGCGCCGACGCGGGCAGGCACCCGAGCCCCAACGCCGGTCCGGTGGAGGCCGCTTTCGCCGGCGCGCTCGGCGTACGGCTCGGCGGGACCCTCGCGTACGGCGGGCGGGTCGAGCACCGGCCGGTGCTGAACGGCGCGGAGGGCCGCGCCGTGGCCCACGGAGACATCGAACGTGCGGTGCGGCTGTCGCGCCGGGTGAGTGTGCTGGCCCTCGGCGTGTGCGCGGCGGGCCGGCTGATCGCGGGAGCGAGGCGGACATCATGACGGTCGGCGGTACGCGGACACGGGGCGGCGGGCTGCTGGTCGCCGGGACCACCTCGGACGCGGGCAAGAGCGTCGTCACCGCGGGCATCTGCCGGTGGCTGGTGCGCCAGGGGGTGAAGGTCGCCCCGTTCAAGGCGCAGAACATGTCGCTGAACTCGTTCGTGACGCGCGGGGGCGCGGAGATCGGGCGGGCCCAGGCGATGCAGGCGCAGGCGGCCCGGGTGGAGCCGACGGCGCAGATGAACCCGGTCCTGCTGAAGCCGGGCGGCGACCGCTCCAGCCAGGTCGTGCTGATGGGCCGGCCGGTCGGCGAGATGAGCGCCCGCGGCTACCACGGCGGCCGGCAGGAGGCGCTGTTCGGAACGGTCGTGGAGTGCCTGGACGCACTGCGCTCCGCCTACGACGCGGTGATCTGCGAGGGCGCGGGCAGCCCGGCGGAGATCAACCTGCGGCGCACCGACATCGTGAACATGGGGGTCGCGCGGGCCGCGCGCTTCCCGGTGCTGGTCGTCGGCGACATCGATCGGGGCGGGGTGTTCGCCTCGTTCTTCGGCACGACGGCGCTGCTGTCGGCCGAGGACCAGGAACTGGTGGCCGGCTACCTGGTGAACAAGTTCCGCGGCGACGTGTCGCTGCTGCGGCCGGGGCTCGACATGCTGCACGGGCTGACGGGCCGCCGGACGTACGGGGTGCTGCCGTTCGCGCACGGGCTCGGCATCGACGAGGAGGACGGCCTGCGGGTCTCGCTGCGCGGGACGGTCCGCGAGTCGGTGGTGGCGCCGCCGCACGGCGAGGACGTGCTGCGGGTCGCGGTCTGCGCGGTCCCGCTGATGTCGAACTTCACCGACGTGGACGCGCTGGCCGCCGAACCGGGCGTGATCGTGCGGTTCGTGGACCGGCCCGAGGAACTGGCCGACGCGGACCTGGTGGTCGTGCCGGGCACCCGCGGCACCGTCAAGGCGCTGGCCTGGCTGCGCGAGCGGGGCCTGGCCGACGCGCTGGTGCGGCGGGCGGCACAGGGGCGGCCGGTGCTCGGCGTCTGCGGCGGCTTCCAGGTGCTGGGCGAACGCATCGAGGACGAGGTCGAGTCGCGGGCGGGCGTGGTGGACGGCCTCGGGCTGCTGCCGGTGCGCATCCGCTTCGACCGGGAGAAGACGCTGGCGCGGCCGGTCGGCGAGGCGCTGGGCGAGACCGTCGAGGGGTACGAGATCCACCACGGCGTCGCGGACGTACGGGGCGGCGAACCGTTCCTGGACGGGTGCCGGGTCGGTGCGGTGTGGGGGACGCACTGGCACGGGTCGCTGGAGAGCGACGGGTTCCGGCGGGCGTTCCTGGAGCGGGTGGCGCGGGCGTCGGGGCGGCGGTTCACGCCCGCGCCCGACACGAGTTTCGCGGCGCTGCGGGAGGAGCAGTTGGACCGGCTCGGCGATCTGATCGAGGAGCACGCGGACACGGATGCGCTGTGGCGGCTGATCGAGGAGGGGGCGCCGGGGGGACTGCCGTTCGTTCCGCCGGGGGCGCCGGCGGGTGCGGGTGCTCCGGGTGCGGGTGGCCGGGGCTCCGCCCCGGGCCCCGGTCCTCAAGCGCCGGACGGGCTGGATTTTCGGGCCGACGCGGGAGCGGGGGCCGGCATCGCGGGGTCGCGCGGGCCGGAATTTCGGGCCGGCGCGGAATCGGGCGGGGTAGTGGTGAGCGTGGACAACGAGGAGGCACTGTGAGTACGCCGTATCCCTTCACCGCGATCGTCGGGCAGGACGATCTGCGGCTCGGACTTCTGCTGAACGCCGTCAGTCCCGCGGTCGGCGGTGTGCTCGTGCGGGGTGAGAAGGGGACCGCGAAGTCCACCGCCGTGCGGGCGCTCGCGGCGTTGATGCCGGAGGTGGCGGTGGTGCCCGGCTGCCGGTTCTCGTGCGATCCGGCGGCGCCCGATCCGGCGTGCCCGGACGGGCCGCACGAGGGCGCGACGGGGGTCGGACGGCCCGCGCGTACCGTCGAACTGCCGGTCGGGGCCTCGGAGGACCGGCTGGTCGGGGCGCTGGACATCGAGCGGGCGCTCGCCGAGGGCGTGAAGGCGTTCGAGCCCGGTCTGCTGGCCGACGCGCACCGCGGCATCCTCTACGTGGACGAGGTCAACCTGCTCCACGACCACCTGGTGGACCTGCTGCTGGACGCCGCGGCGATGGGCGCCTCGTACGTGGAGCGCGAGGGCGTCTCCGTGCGGCACGCGGCGCGGTTCCTGCTGGTCGGCACGATGAACCCCGAAGAGGGCGAGCTGCGGCCGCAGTTGCTGGACCGGTTCGGGCTGACGGTCGAGGTGGCCGCGTCCCGCGACACCGACCTGCGGGTCGAGGTGGTGCGGCGGCGGCTGGCGTACGACGACGATCCGGAGGCGTTCGCGGCGGCCTGGGCCGACGAGGAGAACGCGCTGCGCCTGCGCATCGCCGAGGCCCGCGCGCTGCTCCCCCGCGTCGTGCTCGGCGACGGCGTGCTGCGGCAGATCGCCGCGACCTGCGCCGCGTTCGAGGTCGACGGGATGCGCGCCGACATCGTGATGGCGCGTACCGCGACCGCGCTGGCCGCCTGGGCCGGGCGGGACGAGGTCACCGCGGACGACGTGCGGCAGGCGGCCCTGCTGGCGCTCCCGCACCGGCGTCGGCGCAATCCGTTCGACGCGCCGGGGCTCGACGAGGACAAGCTGGACGACACGCTGCGGGAGTCGGCGCCGGACGAGCGGCCTCCGGGCGACGGCTCCGAGGAGCCCGACCCGGACAGCCCCGACGGCGGCCCCGACGGCGGCCCCGGGGGCGGGGGCGGCGGGGTGCCGCCGCAGGGCGGCGCCGGCGACGACGGGCAGGCCGCGCCTTCCGACCGCGCGGAGGGCACGGACGAGGGGGCCGGGCCGGAGAGCGGCGCGGACGCGCCCGGTTCCGGCGGGCGGGGCGGCGGCGAGCAGCAGCCGGTGGCCGCCGCGGAACCGTTCCGGACCAGGATGCTCAGCGTGCCGGGGCTCGGCGAGGGCGCGGCGGGCCGGCGTTCCCGGGCCCGTACGGAGCACGGACGGACGACCGGCGCGCGGCTGCCGCAGGGGGCGCTGACCCGTCTGCACCTGGCCGCGACCGTGCAGGCGGCCGCCCCGCACCAGCGGGCGCGCGGCCGGTCCGGGCCGGGGCTGGTGGTGCGCCGGGACGATCTGCGGCAGGCCACCCGTGAGGGACGCGAGGGGAACCTGGTGCTCTTCGTGGTGGACGCCTCCGGGTCGATGGCGGCGCGGCAGCGGATGGGCGCGGTGAAGGGCGCCGTGCTGTCGCTGCTGCTCGACGCGTACCAGCGGCGGGACAAGGTCGGCCTGGTGACGTTCCGCGGCCGGGACGCCGAGGTGGCGCTGCCGCCGACGTCCTCGGTGGACGCCGCCGCGGCCCGGCTCGGGACGCTGCCGACCGGCGGGCGCACCCCGCTGGCCGCCGGGCTGCTCAAGGCGCACGACGTGCTGCGGGTGGAGCGGCTGCGGGACCCCTCGCGCCGGCCGCTGCTGGTCGTGGTGACCGACGGCCGGGCCACCGGCGGGCCGGACCCGGTGGCGCTGGCCGGCAAGGCGGCCCGGTTGCACGGTGCGCAGGGCACCGCGTCGGTCGTCGTGGACTGCGAGTCGGGGATCGTACGCCTCGGGCTCGCCGCACAGCTCGCCCGCGATCTGGGAGGGACCGCCGTCACGCTCGACGAGCTGCGGGCCGACTCGATCGCCGGGCTCGTCAAGGACGTCACCGCAGCCGGGAGGGCCGCTTAATGCCACAGGGACAGCCGACATCGGTGCCGGACGACGGGCTGACCACCCGTCAGCGGCGCAACCGCCCGCTGCTGTTCGTCCACACGGGCATCGGCAAGGGCAAGTCGACGGCCGCCTTCGGTCTGGCGCTGCGCGCCTGGAACCAGGGCTGGCCGATCGGGGTGTTCCAGTTCGTGAAGTCCGCCAAGTGGAAGGTCGGCGAGGAGAACGCGCTGAAGGTCCTCGGGGCCAGCGGTGAGGGCGGCACCGTCGCCTGGCACAAGATGGGCGAGGGCTGGTCGTGGGTCCAGCGGGGCCTGCACGGCGACAACTCCGACAACGAGGCGAAGGCGCGCGAGGGCTGGGAGCAGGTCAAGCGCGACCTCGCGGCCGAGACGTACAAGCTCTACGTCCTCGACGAGTTCGCCTACCCGATGCACTGGGGCTGGATCGACACCGACGAGGTGGTCGAGGTGATGCGCGGCCGTCCCGGCACGCAGCACGTGGTGATCACCGGCCGCAACGCCCCGGACAAGCTGATCGGGGCCGCCGACCTGGTGACCGACATGTCCAAGGTCAAGCATCCGATGGACGCGGGCCAGAAGGGCCAGAGAGGCATCGAGTGGTGAGCGTTCCCCGACTGGTCATCGCCGCTCCGGCGTCCGGCAGCGGCAAGACCACCGTGGCCACCGGCCTGATGGCGGCCTTCGCGGAGCGGGGCCTCGCCGTCTCGCCGCACAAGGTGGGCCCGGACTACATCGATCCGGGCTACCACGCGCTGGCGACCGGCCGTCCGGGCCGCAACCTCGACGCCTACATGTGCGGGACGGACCTGATCGAGCCGCTGTTCGCGCACGGCTCCGAGGGCTGCGACCTGGCGGTCGTCGAGGGCGTCATGGGGCTGTTCGACGGGGCCTCCGGTCAGGGCGAGCTGGCGTCGACGGCGCAGGTGGCGACCTTGCTGCGGGCACCGGTGGTACTGGTGGTGGACGCGTCCTCGCAGTCGCGCTCGGTCGCCGCCCTCGTGCACGGCTTCGCCTCCTGGGACCCCGGGGTGCGGATCGGCGGGGTCATCCTGAACAAGGTGGCCTCCGACCGGCACGAGGCGCTGCTGCGCGACGCCCTGGAGGGTTCCGGGCTGCCGGTGCTCGGGGTGCTGCGGCGGGCGGCGCAGGTGGAGACGCCGTCCCGCCACCTCGGCCTGGTGCCGGCCGCCGAGCGCCACACGGACGCCGTCGAGGCGGTGCGGGCGATGGGCGAACGGGTGCGGGCGGGCTGCGACCTGGACGCGCTGATGGCGCTCGCCCGCACCGCTCCCCCGTCGGCCGCCGGGCCCTGGCGCCCGCCGGCCCCGGAGCCGGCCGCGGCCCGTCCGGTGGTGGCGGTGGCCGGCGGTCCCGCCTTCACCTTCGCCTACGCCGAACACGCCGAACTGCTGACGGCGGCCGGTGCCGACGTGGTGGTGTTCGACCCGCTGCACGACGAGAAGCTGCCGGACGGCACCGCCGGCCTGGTGGTCGGCGGCGGCTTCCCGGAGGTGTACGCCCCGGAGCTGTCGGCCAACGAGCCGCTGCGGGCGGCCGTGACCGCGCTGGCGGAGCGGGGCGCTCCGGTGGCCGCGGAGTGCGCCGGGCTGCTGTATCTCGCGCGGGAGCTGGACGGGCTGCCGATGTGCGGGGTGCTGGACGCCGAGGCGCGGATGACGAAGCGGCTGACCCTCGGTTACCGGGAGGCGGTGGCGGTGTCCGACAGTCCGCTGGCGGTGACCGGGACGCGGGTGCGGGGCCACGAGTTCCACCGGACGGTGCTGGAGCCCGGTGCGGGCGCGGTGCCGGCCTGGGGGATGCATCTGCCGGAGCGGCGGGTCGAGGGCTTCGTGGAGTGGGGCGTCCACGCGAGCTATCTGCACACCCACTGGGCGGCCTCGCCCGGCATGGCGCGGCGGTTCGTCGAGCGGTGCGGGGCGCGGTGAGGCACGGGCACCCGGTGGCGGCCGGGGGGCGGAACAGCTACTCGGCGATGCCGACGACCAGCCAGATGAAACCCACTCCGCCGACGGTGCACAGCAGCGTGGAACGGGCCGGGTGGTCGTGGTGCGCCTCGGGCAGGATCTCGGCCGCGGCCAGGTAGAGCAACGCCCCTCCGAAGAAGCCGAGATAGCAGCCGAGCAGTTCCTCCGGAAGGGTGAACACGAGCGTGCTCGCCGCGCCCACGATCGGGGCGAGCGCGTCGGCGAAGAGCATGCCGAGCGCCTTGCGGCGGTCGTTCCCGTAGAGGCTGGTGAGGGTGTACGTGTTGAATCCGTCGGCGAAGTCGTGGGTGACGACGGCCAGCGCGACGGTGAGCCCCATGCCGGTGCCGACCTGGAACGCGGCGCCGAGGGCCACCCCGTCCATCAGGCTGTGCACGACCATGGCGGCGGCCGCCGTCAGCCCGACCTGCGGTACGCGCTCCCCGGCAGCGCCGTGCGCCGCCTGGCGCACCGCCAGCAGCCGCTCCACCAGGTGGGCCGCCAGGAAGCCGCCGACGAAGAGCAGCAGGGCGGCGGGCACCCCGAAGACGGGGGCGCCGGCCGCCTCGACGGCCTCCGGCAGCAGGTCGAGCCCGACCACGCCGAGCATCAGCCCGCCGGCCAGCCCCAGCACCAGGTGGCGGCGGTCGGTGACGCGCCGGGCGACCCAGCCGCCCACCAGGGTCATCAGGAACGCGCCGAGCGCGACGAACACCGCCATGCGCCCTTGCTAGCCGATGAGGGCACCCGCCCGCATCTCGGTCCCCCTGCCGCCCGCGGGGCCCGTACCACCCCCGTAGGAGAGGAACACCGACATGACCACGCCCGCCGCATCCGGAACCGGGACGTCCGGCGGGAGGGCCGGGGGATCGCCCGGCGGTCTCGTGGTGGGGGTCGGATCGCGCCGGGGGGTGGCGTGCGAGGAAGTGCTCGGTCTGATCGGGCAGGCGCTGGAGGCGGCCGGACTGCGGGCGGCGGACGTGGTGGAACTGGCCACGGTGGACGCGAAGACGACCGAACCGGGCATCGTGGCGGCGGCGGCCCGGCTGGGGGTGCCGCTGCGCGGCCGGACCGTGGCCGCGCTGGCGGGCGTACGGGTGCCGGGCCCTTCGGGGCAGGTGGCGGAGGTGACCGGAACGCCGTCGGTGGCGGAGGCGGCGGCCCTGTACGCGGCCGACGAGCTGCTGGTGCCGAAGATCCGTTCGGCGCGGGCCACCTGCGCGGTGGCCCGGCGGCGGCCGGGGCGTACGGCGGATGCGGCGGATACCGGGGTTGCCGCACCGACGACTGTTTTCAGCCACCCAACGGCAAGCGATCCGGCCGCACCCGTGACGGACGGGGCCGCACCGTCCACCATGGCTGCCATGACTCCCCCCACGCAGTACGCCGAGAGCGCCGGTCCCGATCTGCGTCACCACGGTGACGCCGAGGTGCGCGGCGGTGGCCTGACGGACCTCGCGGTCAACGTCCGCACCGGCACGCCCCCGCACTGGCTGCGGGAGCGCATCGCCTGCTCACTGGGCTCGCTGGCCGCCTATCCGGACGGCGGACCGGCCCGTGCGGCGGTGGCCGCCCGGCACGGGCTGCCGGTGGAGCGGGTGCTGCTGACGGCGGGCGCGGCGGAGGCGTTCGTGCTGATCGCACGGGCGATACCGGCGAGACGGCCGGTGGTGGTGCACCCGCAGTTCACCGAGCCCGAGGCGGCGCTGCGGGCGGCGGGGCACACGGTGGACCGGGTGGTGCTGCGCGCGGAGGACGGCTTCCGGCTGGTTCCGGCCATGGTGCCGGAGGAGGCCGACCTCGTGGTGATCGGCAATCCGACCAATCCGACCTCGGTGCTCCACCCGGCCGCCGTGCTGGAGAAGCTGGCGCGGCCCGGCCGGACGCTGGTGGTGGACGAGGCGTTCATGGACGCGGTGCCCGGCGAGCGGGAGGCGCTGTGCGGGCGCACCGACCTTCCGGGGCTGGTGGTGCTGCGGAGCCTGACCAAGACCTGGGGGCTGGCGGGGCTGCGGATCGGCTACGTGCTGGCCGGACCGGAGACCGTGGCGCTGCTGGCGGAGGCACAGCCGCTGTGGCCGGTGTCGACCCCGGCGCTGGCCGCGGCCGAGGCGTGCGTGGAGCCGTTCGCGCTCGCCGAGGCGGCCTGCGCGGCGGAACGCATCGCGGTGGACCGGGCCCATCTGCTGGCCGGGGTCGCCGAGTTCGACGAGATCGAGGTGGCGGGTCCCGCCGAGGGCCCGTTCGTGCTGATCCGGCTGGAACGCGCCGCGGAGGTCCGGGGCACCCTGCGCGCGCTCGGCTTCGCCGCCCGGCGCGGCGACACCTTCCCCGGCCTCGGACCGCAGTGGCTGCGCCTGGCGGTCCGCGACCGCGTCACGACGAACCGTTTCCTCCAGGCGCTGGACCTGGCGTTGCAGGCGCACCCGGCATAGGGCGGGGCGTGCGTCCGGCTTCCCTCGCTATCCGGTCGCCCGTGCGCCGGTGCCGTCGTCCCGACCGGGCCGGAACAGCCGGTGCCGGGCGACGAGTTCGATGGTGAGGGCGACGGCGACGGCCTGCACCGCCAGCAGGGCGATCAGCACGAAGAGCTGCACCGCGCCCGCCATCAGCGGGCTCGCGCCGCCCAGCAGCATGCCGACGAAGGCACCGGGAAGCGTGACGAGGCCGACCGTACGGGTCTGGTCGAGGCCGGGCAGCAGTGCGTCGGAGGCGGGGGCGCGGGCGATCTCCGTACGGGCGTCCCGGTCGGAGAAACCGAGGGCCATCGCCGCCTCCACCTCGCCGCGCCGCTGCTCCAGTTCGTCGAGGGCGCGGCGGCCTGCCTGCACGGTGACGGTGAGTGCCCCGCCGATCAGAATGCCGGTGACGGGGATCAGCGCGACCCCCTTCACCGGCACCAGTCCGGTGAGCAGCAGCGCCCCGACGACCGGCGCCACCCCCGCCGCGAGGGGCACGGCCGCCAGCCACCAGGTGCCGTTGGCGGTGATCCTGCGCCCCGTGGTGCGCACCGCCACCGCGAACATGACGGCCAGGAAGGCCAGCGTGCCGAGCACGTCCGTGACGGCCCACTTGATGATCAGGGAGACCGCCGCCAGTTGGGCCGCCGCGCGTACCCCGGCGACCAGGATCTCGCGCGGGCGGTTCGCCCCGTCGGCCGGGGACAGGTGACAGCGGTACGCCACCCCCGCCGCCACCAGGAGCAGCACGGCCAGCAGGATGCCGAGCGTCAGGTTGACGGGGAGGAGGGGTGCCGCGCTCAGGGTCACCGGCCCAGCCTACGAGCCGCCCGGTGCGGGCCGGCCCGTGCGGGGACGCCATCCGACAAGACTCGCCCGGTTCCCGACCGGCTTGACGCATGCCTATATCGGAATATGATGCTCCCATGACATGAGCAGCGACGACGTACGACGTCTTCAACGCGATCGCCGAGCCGCAGCGCCGGGACATCCTGGCGCTGCTGCGGGCGGGCGAGCGGCCGGTGACCGACCTGGCCCAGGAGCTGGGGATGAGTCAGCCGGGGGCGTCCGAGCACCTGCGGGTGCTCCGGGAGGTGGGGCTGGTGCGGGTCCGCGGAGCGGGCAAGCAGCGCCTCTACGGCTTGGACGCCGGCGGGCTGCGGCCGGTTTACGAGTGGGCCGGCGGATTCGAGCGGTTCTGGAACCAGAGTTTCGACCGGCTGGACACCTACGTGCAGGACCTCAAGCAGACACCACAGGAGGAATGACCGATGGCAGGGGCAAGGCAAGAAGCGCGGGCGGAGCCGGCGACGGCCGACCGGGAGATCGTGATCTCCCGGATCATCGACGCCCCGCGGGAGCTGGTGTTCGAGGCGTTCACCGAGGTCCGGCACCTGTCGCGGTGGTGGGGGCCGGAGGGGTTCACCACCACCACGCAGTCGTTCGAGTTCCGCGTCGGCGCGGAGTGGGACTTCGTGATGCACGGACCGGACGGGACCGACTACAGCGAGTGGATCACCTGGACCGAGATCGTCGCGCCGGAGCGGATCGAGTTTCTCCATGGTGAGTCCCGCGGCGACCCGAACGCCTTCGAGTCGGTCCTGACGTTCGAGCCCGACGGCGCGGCGACCCGGATCGAGATGCGCACGGTGTTCCCCACCGGGGAACTGCGCGACGAGGCGGTCGAGAAGTACCACGCGATCGAGGGCGGCCGGCAGACCCTGAGCAACCTGGCCGCCTACGTCACCGACCTCGCGCGGAAGGGAGCGGAGGGCTGATGGCCGGGAAGGTGTTCTTCAGCGTGTCGATGTCGCTGGACGGGTTCATCGCGCCCGAGTCCTCCGAGGACTTGATGGGGCAGCAGTGGATGGAACTGCAGCAGTGGATCTTCCCGCTGCGGTTCTTCCGGGAGAACCTGAAGCTCGGCGAGGGCGGCAAGGAAGGGCGCGACAACGACATCGCGCGGGAAACGTTCGAGCGCACCGGCGCGAGCGTCATGGGCAAGCGCATGTTCGACGCCGGCGAGCAGATGTGGCCGGAGGAGGCGCCCTTCCACACGCCGGTGTTCGTCGTGACGCACGAGAAGCGTGACCCCTGGGAGCGGCCCGGCGGCACCACGTTCCACTTCGTCGACGACGGCATCGAGACCGCGCTCGACCAGGCCCGCGAGGCCGCCGGCGACCGTGACGTCCGCATCGCGGGTGGCGGCGCGACGATCCTGGAGTACGTGAACGCGGGCCTGGTCGACGAGTTCTCGATCGCGCTGTCACCGGTGCTGTTCGGCGCCGGCATCCGCCTGTTCGACGGCGTGGACGCGTCCAGGGTCGCTCTGGAGCCGGTCCGTTCCGAGCCGTCGTCGCGCGTGACGCACCTGACCTACGCCGTGCGCCCACGGTAGCCGCGCCACCACCCCACCCCGGCGAGTCGAGCACCCACGGCGCACCCGCTTGAATCGGCGGGCCACCACGGCCAACTGCGCATAGCCTCGTAACTTGCGGGTCTCAGCGGCAGTTGACTTTGGTGACGGCTCGGCGATCCGGCGGGATACCGGTGGGTGGGGATGTGGGTGGGCCGGGATGTCAGTGGGCCGCTTGCCCGGCCTCGTACCCGCCGGCCGGCTGACGGGTGATGATGTTCAGCCGGTTCACCGTGTTCATGAAGGAGACCAGCATCACCAGGACGGTGAGCTGCCCCTCGTCGTAGTGCTGGGCGGCGCGTGCCCAGACCTCGTCGTCGACGCCCTCGCCCGCGTCCGCGACCCGGGTGCCCTGCTCGGCCAGTTCCAGCGCGGCGCGTTCGGCCCCGGTGAAGACGGTGGCCTCCCGCCACGCGGCCACCAGGTTCAGCCGCACCGCCGTCTCGCCCGCGGCGGCCGCCTCCTTGGTGTGCATGTCGATGCAGGCGGCACAGCCGTTGATCTGGCTGACCCGCAACGCCACCAGCTCCTGCGTGGCGGCCGGCAGGGCCGATGCCTTGAGGATCTGGCCGATCGCCATGAAGTGCTTGAACGCCTTGCTCGCGTTCGGATCGGCGAAGTAGTCGAGTCGCGCGTCCATGGTGTGCTCCCTCGGGTGCTCGTGGGTGAGTGCACCTCTGGGACGAGACGGGCCGCCGGGTTGTGACACGGGGACGGGGGACGCCGCCCCACCCACCGGCGCCGGGCGTGGGAGTGCCCCGGACCGGTTCTCCCCGGTCCGGGGCACTCCCTCCGGTCCGGAGGCCCGCGCTCGGGGCCTCCGGGCGGGTCAGCCCTGGTTGCCGCCGCTGCGGCGGCGGGCCAGCACGGTCGCGCCCGCGCCGACGGCCAGCAGCAGGGCCGCGCCGCCCGCGAGGTACGGGGTGCTGGACGAGGAACCGGTCTCGGCGAGGTTGCCGGTGGAGCCGGACGACGAGTCGGCGCCGGTCCGGGTCTTCACGTCCGTGTCCGTGCCGCCGTCGCCGGAGCCGCCGGTGGAGTCCTTGCCGCCGGTACCGCTGGTACCCGAGCCGTCGCCGTCGCCGGAGCCGCCGGCGTCCGAGCCGCCGGTGCCGGTCGTGCTGCCGCTGCTCGCGCCGTCGCTGCTGCCCGCGCCGCCCGTGGAGGCGCCGCCGTTGTCGGTCCCGCCGTCGCCCGCACCGCCGTCGCTGGTGCCACCGTCGTCCGAGCCGCCGTTGTCCGAGCCGCCGTTGTCCGAGCCGCCGTTGTCCGAGCCGCCTTCGCTCGAACCGCCGTTGTGGCCACCACCGTTGCCGGAACCGCCGTTGTGGCCGCCGCTGTTGCCGCCGCCGTGGCGGCCTGGCGTGGTGCAGGTGGCTCCGGCGAGGGTGACCTCCCCCTCGACGTTCGCCACGTTCAACCTGAGCGGGTTGACGGAGACGCGGAGTTGGAGGGCCGCCGCGGCGGCGGTCCGGGAGGTGGTGGAAGTCTTCGACAGGTCCAGGGTCACCTTGCCGACACCGGGCACGTCCACCTCCGTCGTGCCGCCCGAAGTGAGCGTGATCCGCTTGCCCAGCACGGAGACGTGGCCGAGCACGTCGGACTCCGCGACGGGCTTCCTGCCGACCTCGCACACCGCTTTGGACGTGACCTTCTCGACCTCGACGAGCGACAGCCGCGGCAGACCGGGCACGTGCACCCGCGCCTTCACCAGGTTGCTCCGCCCCTCCGCCTTCTTCCTGGTCACCGTCGCCTCGGAGGTCGCCACGTCGGCCCGCAGCACGCTGACCGGCCTCCCCCCGTCGGCGCCCTCCACCCGCACGCTCAGCGCGGTCTGCTCCGCGCTGCGCGGCGCCGTCACCTCGTTGAGCGTGACCTCCAGGGGCATGTCCACCGCCTTGTCGAGGAGCGAGACGTCGAGTCCGGTGCGGAGCACGACCGCACTCGCCCTGCCCTCGTCCGAGGAGGTCGCGGTGGCCGCCTGCGCGGGAACGCCGGCGAGCAGCGCGACGGGAGCGGCGACGGCCGTCAGGGCAGCGAGACGGAAGGTGTTGCTGTTCAAGATGGTGGAACCCCCACAGGAGACATGGAGCCAACGGCGCCGTCCCATGGGGGACATCGCGTGCGCCGGTGGCCTCGACTCCGTGAATCTTTACGCACTCCGAGTGAACTGACTTATACCTGGAGTGAGTTCACCCCAAAGAGGGGTTTTAGCCTACGTATTCGAATCTTTCGGCACGTCCGTTCCCCCACGCCACCCGTTTCGCACGTTTGAGGCGGTGCGGGGGCCGGAGCGCTGCGAATCGGTGCCGGGTGGACGGAGAACAACGAGGGCGGCCCGCCCAAGACACTGGCTGTCAACCGCACGACTCGGGAGGGATCGCCCGCCCGCCACCACCCAGCCGGTCACGTGCCGATCACGCGCCCGTTCAGCACCACGTGCCGGGGCGCCGCCAGGACGCGTACGTCGGCGCGCGGGTCCTCGTCGTAGACGACCAGGTCCGCGGGGGCGCCCTCGTCCAGGCCGGAACGGCCGAGCCAGCGGCGGGCCTGCCAGGTCGTCGCGGCGAGCGCGTCCAGGGGCGGGATGCCGGCCTTGACCAGCTCGGCCACCTCCCCCGCGACCAGGCCGTGGGGGAGCGACCCGCCCGCGTCGGTGCCGACGTACACCGGGATGCCGGCGTCGTACGCCGCGCGCACGGTGTCGTAGCGGCGTGCGTGCAGCCGGCGCATGTGGGCGGACCAGCGGGGGAACTTCGCCTCGCCGCCGGCCGCCATCTCCGGGAAGGTCGCGATGTTGACCAGCGTCGGCACGATGGCGACGCCGCGCTCCGCGAAGAGCGGAATGGTCTCCTCGGTGAGTCCGGTGGCGTGCTCGACGCAGTCGATGCCCGCCTCCACCAGGTCGCGCAGCGACTCCTCGGCGAAGCAGTGGGCCGTGACGCGGGCGCCCAGCCGGTGGGCCTGCGCGATGGCCGCCTCGACCTCGCCGCGCGGCCAGCAGGCCGCCAGGTCCCCCGCCTCCCGGTCGATCCAGTCGCCGACCAGCTTCACCCAGCCGTCGCCGCGACGGGCCTCCCGCGCCACGTACGCGACGAGGTCCCCGGGCTCGATCTCGTGGGCGTAGTTGCGGATGTAACGCCGGGTCCTGGCGATGTGCCGACCCGCCCTGATGATCTTGGGCAGTTCTTCGCGGTCGTCGATCCAGCGGGTGTCGGAGGGCGAGCCGGCGTCCCGGATGAGCAGGGTGCCGGCCTCCCGGTCGGTGAGCGCCTGCTTCTCGGCGGTCGCGGCGTCCACCGGTCCGTGCCGGTCGAGGCCCACGTGGCAGTGGGCGTCCACCAGCCCCGGCAGGACCCAGCCGCGCACCGTCTGCGCCCGGTCGGCGCCCGGCGGCCGGTCGTACACGATCCGGCCGTCCACCGACCAGATCTCGTCCAGGACCTCGTCCGGGCCGACGAGCACCCGTCCCGTCACCCGCAGCACCCTCGGCTCTCCGTGCTCACTCATGCCCGGCACTGTACGAGGGGCGTCCGGAGCGCGCGGACGGGCCCGGCCCGCGGGCGCGGGACGCTCCTGCACCGGGTCCCTCGCCCCGGCCCTGTACCCGACCCCGCACCGGGCCCTGCGCGGGGTCCGCCGGAGGGGCAGCCCGTACCCTCGACGGTGCACCGTTCCGTGCACGGAAGCACCGGCCGACCCGAAGAGAGCACCACCGTGACGCACCCCTTCCTGGACCTCACCCCGCTCACCGCCGCGCATTTCGCGGCCATCGAGGGGCGGGTGGCACGTCTTCTCGCCACCGAGCAGGACGTCGTCATCATGCAGGGCGAGGCCCTGCTGCCGCTGGAGGGCTGCATCCGGGGCGCCGCCGGTCCCGGCACCGTCGCCCTCAACGTCATCACCGGCCCGTACGGGCAGACCTTCGGCGACTGGCTGCGGGACTGCGGGGCCCAGGTGCACGACCTGGCGGTGCCGTACCACTCGGCGGTCACGGCGGAGCAGGTGGCACGGGCGCTCGCCGAGCACCCGGAGATCGACTTCGTGTCGCTGGTGCACGCCGAGGCGGCGACCGGCAACACCAACCCGGTGGCCGGGATCGGCGAGGTGGTCCGGGCGCACGGGGCGCTGTTCATGCTGGACGCGGTGGCCTCGGTGGGCGCCGAGCCGCTGCTGCCGGACGCCTGGGGCGTCGACCTGTGCGTGATCGGCGCGCAGAAGGCGATGGGCGGGCCGGCGGGCGTCTCGGCCGTCTCCGTGTCGGACCGGGCCTGGGAGCGCATCGCGGCCAACCCGCACGCGCCGCGCCACTCCTATCTGTCCCTGCTCGACTGGAAGCAGCGGTGGATCGACGGCGGCCGCAAGGCACTGCTGCACGCTCCCGCGCAGTTGGAGATGCTGGCGCTGGAGGCGTGCGTGGAGCGCATCGAGGCGGAAGGGCTGGAACCGCTGATGGCGCGGCACGCCGCCGCCGCGGCGGCGACCCGTGCGGGCGCGGTGGCGCTCGGCGCGGAGCTGACGCCGTACGTGCACGAGGCGCGGGACGCGGCTCCGGTCGCCACGACGCTGCGCGCGCCCGCCGGGGTGGACGCCGCCGAGCTGGTCGCGCGGGCGCTCGCGGCGGACCCGACGCTGCCGCTGATCGCGGGCGGCGGGGCGCTGTCCAAGGAGATGATCCGGGTCAACCACTACGGCGTCGACGCCACGCGGGGCGCGGTGCTCTCCTCGCTCGCGGCGCTGGGTTCGGCGCTGGCGGCGACGGGCCGGACGGTCGATCCGGAGGCTGCCCGCGCGGCCGTCCTGGAAACCTGGCCGAGCTGATCGAAGAGCCCGGACGGCGTTGCCGGACAGCCCGAACAGGGTTATCGAAAACGCCCGTCCGGAGAAATGCAAAGAATGCGGGAAGCTGCTTTATCGAAAGCAGCTTCCCGCACTTCTTATGCCCGGACCCCACAGCCTTAAACAAACAAGTGCGAAGCTGTCCGTTCTGCGCGGTTCGAGTATTTGGCGAACATCATCCGGGCAGGTTACAGCCATGTGACCGACTCCACACGTCCGTCGTTATGCCAGATAAATCCAGGACATAAGCCAACAGATCTCCACCTTGCCCGCAGGGCCCGCGCCCGCGTGATAACACGCGGCCCCGCACGACCCAACCCCTTCCCCCCATGCAATTCAGAAATTTGCTGGGTAAATTCATCCGCATGACCGCCGCACCCGCAGAATGTGCCCGAGCCCGAAATGAATTGCTGACGATCGAAGCCCCGCGAGTGGAGGACGGAGCCGCGATCTGGCGTATCGCCCGCAACTCGAAGGTCCTGGACCTGAACTCCTCGTACAGCTACCTGCTGTGGTGCCGGGACTTCGCCGCGACCTCCGTGGTGGCCCGCGACGAGCACGGCGAGCCGATCGCCTTCGTCACCGGCTACGTACGTCCCGAGCGCCCGCAGACCCTGGTGGTCTGGCAGGTGGCGGTCGACGACGCCCACCGGGGCGAAGGGCTCGCGGCCCGGCTGCTGGACGCGCTCACCGAGCGGGTCGCGGCCGGTCAGGGTCTCCGTTCGGTGGAGACGACGATCACCCCGGACAACACCGCGTCCAACCGGCTGTTCACCTCCTACGCCCAGCGGCACGACGTGGCCGTGGAGCGCGAGGTGCTCTTCGACGGGGACCTGTTCCCCGAGGACGCGCACCTGCCCGAGGTCCTGTACCGCATCGGCCCGTTCGGCGCCTGAGGCGCGGCGGCCGCCGCGCGGGCAGTGCCGCCCGCGCCACTCCCCCGGCTTGCCGGGGCCGGTCCCGCGGCGACCGGTACCCCGCGCGCGTACGCGTCCGTCGCGCACGCATCCCGTACACCGCAGAATCCCCCGCACGCAGCCACGCACCGGACGACGGCCGTATCTCCTCGTCCGTGCGGACCCCACTGGAAGCAGGAGAACCGCTGTGACCATCACCCCGCCCGCCCTGTCCGTCTTCGAGACCCTGGAGTCCGAGGTCCGGAGCTACTGCCGGGGCTGGCCCGCCGTGTTCGACCGCGCGCAGGGCGCCCGGCTGACCGACGAGGACGGCCACACCTACCTCGACTTCTTCGCCGGCGCCGGCTCGCTCAACTACGGGCACAACAACCCCGTGCTGAAACGGGCGCTGCTCGACTACATCGAGCGCGACGGGATCACCCACGGCCTCGACATGGCGACGACCGCCAAGCGCGCCTTCCTGGAGACGTTCCAGAACGTGATCCTGCGCCCGCGCGACCTGCCGTACAAGGTGATGTTCCCGGGCCCGACCGGCACCAACGCGGTCGAGTCCGCGTTGAAGCTGGCCCGCAAGGTGAAGGGCCGTGAGTCCGTGGTCTCCTTCACCAACGCCTTCCACGGCATGTCGCTGGGCTCGCTCGCCGTCACCGGCAACGCGTTCAAGCGCGCCGGGGCCGGCATCCCGCTGGTGCACGGCACGCCGATGCCGTTCGACAACTACTTCGACGGGCAGGTCCCGGACTTCCTCTGGTTCGAGCGGCTGCTGGAGGACCAGGGCTCCGGGCTGAACAAGCCCGCCGCCGTGATCGTGGAGACCGTACAGGGCGAGGGCGGCATCAACGTGGCCCGCGCGGAGTGGCTGCGCGCGCTGCAGGAGCTCTGCCACCGCCAGGACATGCTGCTGATCGTCGACGACATCCAGATGGGCTGCGGCCGCACCGGCGGCTTCTTCTCCTTCGAGGAGGCCGGCATCGTGCCGGACATCGTCACCCTGTCGAAGTCCATCAGCGGCTACGGACTGCCCATGTCGCTCTGCCTGTTCAAGCCGGAGCTGGACATCTGGGAGCCGGGTGAGCACAACGGCACCTTCCGCGGCAACAACCCGGCGTTCGTCACGGCAGCCGCCGCGCTCGACGCCTTCTGGGCCGACGGCCACATGGAGAAGCAGACCCGGGCCCGCGGCGAGCAGGTGGAGCAGACCCTGCTGGCGATCTGCGGCGAGGAGGCGACCGCGCAGTTCCGCGGCCGCGGCCTGGTCTGGGGCATGGAGTTCACCGACCCGGCGCGCGCCTCGGCGGTCTGCGCCCGCGCGTTCGAGCTGGGCCTGCTGCTGGAGACCTCCGGGCCGCAGAGCGAGGTCGTCAAGCTGCTGCCCCCGCTGACCATCACCCCCGAAGAACTGGACGAGGGCCTGCGCACGCTGGCCCGCGCCGTCCGCGAGACCGCCTGACCCACCGCCCGGCGGACGAACCGGAATCCGGTCGTCCGCCGGGGGTCTGCCCCGGCCGCGCCGGGGCAGGCGGGACACACACCGTACAGAGAGAGGCTGCACCCCACCGTGATCGTCCGATCCTTCAGCGACATCGAGAACACCGACCGGCACGTGAAGGCCGCCACGGGTACGTGGGAGAGCAAGCGCATCGTGCTGGCCAAGGAGAAGGTCGGCTTCTCGCTCCACGAGACCATCCTCTACGCGGGCACCGAGACGTCGATGTGGTACGCGAACCACATCGAAGCGGTCCTGTGCACCAAGGGCGAGGCCGAACTCACCAACGACGACACCGGCGAGAAGCACTGGATCACGCCGGGAACCATGTACCTGCTCGACGGCCACGAGCACCACACGCTCCGGCCGAAGAGCGACTTCCACTGCGTCTGCGTCTTCAACCCTCCGGTCACCGGACGGGAGGACCACGACGAGAACGGCGTCTACCCGCTGCTGACCGAGGAGGACTGAACCCCCATGACCACCTACGCACGCACCGATCTGTACCCGTCGCGCGGCGCCGCCGAGACGATTACTCCCCGCCAGGACCCGGTCGTCTGGTCCGCGCCGGGCGCACCGGGACCGATCGCGGCCGACGACCTGCGGGCGTTCGAACACGACGGTTTCCTCACCGTCGACCAGCTCATCTCCCCCGACGAGGTGGCCGGTTACCACCGGGAGCTGGAGCGGCTGATCGCCGATCCGGCGGTCCGGGCCGACGAGCGGTCCATCGTCGAGAAGCAGTCCCAGAAGGTGCGCTCGGTCTTCGAGGTCCACAAGATCAGCGAGGTCTTCGCCCGCCTGGTCTCCGACGAGCGCGTGGTGGGCCGGGCCCGCCAGATCCTCGGTTCGGACGTCTACGTCCACCAGTCGCGGATCAACGTGAAGCCGGGGTTCGGCGCGTCCGGGTTCTACTGGCACTCGGACTTCGAGACCTGGCACGCCGAGGACGGGCTGCCGAACATGCGCACCGTCTCCGTCTCGATCGCGCTGACCGAGAACTACGACACCAACGGCGGTCTGATGATCATGCCGGGATCGCACATGTCGTTCCTCGGCTGCTCCGGCGAGACGCCCAAGGACAACTACAAGAAGTCGTTGCAGATGCAGGACGCGGGCACTCCGTCCGACGAGGCGCTGACGAAGATGGCGGACGCGCACGGCATCAAGCTGTTCACCGGGCGCGCCGGTTCGGCCACCTGGTTCGACTGCAACGCCATGCACGGCTCGGGCGACAACATCACCCCGTACCCGCGCAGCAACGTCTTCATCGTCTTCAACAGCGTGGAGAACACCGCCGAGGAGCCGTTCGCGGCCCCGGTGCGCCGGCCCGAGTTCATCGGGGCGCGCGACTTCACGCCGGTGAGGTAGCACGGACACCACGCGCCGGAGCCCGGCGTCCCCGGCTCACACCCGGACGACGGTGCGTGGAACGGCGGCGGGGCGGAACGCATGACGCGTTCCGCCCCGCCGCCGTCGCGCGTGCCGACTCGCGGCCTCAGCGCATGCGCACGGCCGGTGCGGGCGGGTCCGTGCAGGTGTCCGCAGGTGGTTCGCCGGTGCTCGCGGGTGTTCGCCGGTACCTGCCGGGTTCACCGGATCTCGTGGTCGGGGTGCTCACCGTCGTAGACCCGCCGGGCGTGCGCGATGGCGTCCCGGTGGTCCAACGACCAGTCGGCGAGCGCCTTGACGAGATGGGTGAGGCTCGCACCGGTCCCGGTGAGCCGGTAGTCGACCTGGGCGGGCACGGTCGGGTACACGGTCCGGAGCACCAGGCCGTCCCGTTCCAGCCGGCGCACCGTGAGGGTCAGCATGCGCTGCGAGATCCCCTCGACAGCGCGCTGGAGCTCGCGGAAGCGCCGTGGCCCGTTGGCGAGTTCCACGATCACCAGGACGGACCACTTGTCCCCCACCCGGTCGAGGACGTCACGGATACCGCAGTCGGGATGGTCCGCCCGCCCGCACGGTTCGAGCGCGGCGGTCCCGGCGGCCGCGTCGCTTCCGGCGGACCCTGCGGGCCCGGCCGTCCCGCCCGCCGCGTCGGTCCTGTCGGTTCCGGCGGTCACACCGGTGTGCGTCACTGACACGAAAGTGCCTCCTTGTAGACCCGTCACGGCCGGTTCAGGCTCTCACCGTAGTTACTGAACAGAACCACGGCAGGAGACGGAAACACATGATCATGGTGACCGGCGCCAACGGACAACTGGCCTCCCTCACGCTCCGGGCGTTGGCCGAGCGCGATGCGCCCGCCCTGGGCGGCAGCCGTACGCCCGCCGAGGGCCGGCGCCACCTCGACTTCGACCACCCCGCGAGCCTGGACCTCACGGGCGTCTCGACCCTGGTTCTCGTCTCCGCGGGATACGCGGAGGACGACCGGGTCCTCGCACGTCACCGCGCCGTTCTGGATGCCGCGGCTCGCGACGGCGTCTCCCACGTCGTCTACACCAGCCTGACCGGCGCGGGCGATCATCTCGGGTTCGCGCTCGCGCACCGGGCCACGGAGCGGATGGTCCGGACCGGCGGTCTCGGATGGACGATTCTGCGCAACGGGTTGTACGCCGAACTGTTCGGCGCGCTGCTGACCTGGACGCCGGACGGCCTGGAGTCACCGTTCGGGGACGGCACCCTCTCCGCGGTGGCGCGAGCGGACCTGGCCGCAGCCGCGGCCGTGGTCGCCCTCGACCCGGCGCCCCACGCCGGCAAGACCTACGACCTGGTGGGCGAGCCGATCACCGCCGCGGGCGTCGCCGGACGTCTCGGCGTCACGCACCGGACGATCGGACTCGGCGAGTACCGGGCGCGGTTGCTCGCCGACGACGGCTTGCTGCCGTTCCAGCCGTCGATGCTCGCCTCGATCGCCACGAGTGTCCGGCACGGCTTCCTCGACGGCACCGGCCCCGACCTGGTCGGGCTGCTCGGCCGACCGCTCACCGATCCACTCGCCGTCGCGGCGGACACCGCCTCCGCGACGCGCCCCGGCACGAGCTGACGCGAACGGCTCCGCCGAACCGGTCGGAGAAGGAACAGAGTTGGCCCCGTACGCGCGGACGGCGTGGCGCGAGGGAGGAGACGGGGAGTGGTGACCCGCCCGATCACCGCCGTCCCACGGCGGGGGTGATCGGGCGGGCCTCGGCGTCAGCCGGACCGGCCCGCGTGCGCGAAGGGTGCGCCGTCCACCAGCAGTGGCAGCCCGAAGCCCCGGTCGCTCGCGTCCACGGCCTGGCGGATGCGCCCTTCCTGGTGCAGGGGACACAGCGAGTGGAGCTGGTCCACGGGCACCCGGCGGAGGCCGGACACGTCGTCCGTCGCGGCCTCGGGAATCCGTACGCGGGCGGCGTCCGTGGCGCAGACGACACCGCCGTCGCGGACGACGTGCAGCCCACAGGGTTCGCGGCTCCCGAAGTCGGCACGCACATGGTCCAGCACGAAGTAACGGCGAAGAACGCACCGGAGGCCGGTCTGCTCCCGCAGTTCGCGCGTCGCTGCCTCCGGGACCGACTCGTCGCCGCACGCGCTGCCGCCGGGCAACCGCCACGCCCCGTGCGCCGGCTTCACCATGAGCACGGCGCCGCCCGGATCACGGACCAGGACCAGCGCCCCGACCCGGCGCGGGAGCGGAACGACGAAGTCAACGTGCGCCATGGCCGCCCCCCGGATGCGCCTCGGCCTGGTGACGACGGCGCAGCACGCGCTGGTCCGTGGCGCGGCTGTGGTCGCCGTCCAGTTCGGCACGACGCTCGGCCCGGTCGAACGCACGGCACTCCGGGCACGCGACGGGCATACGGCTACACGTCCCGCTCACAGCCGTGCCCCCCGGCTGCGCGCGTTGTCCCGCGCCACTCCGGCGCGCATACGTTCCTCGGGGGTGGCAGGTCGCACTATGGCCGGCTCGGCCTCCCACTCGCGTCCCCCGCCGAGGGGGCGCAGGGACCAGTAGGGGCCGGAGACGCCCCGGAACTCTCCGATGCGCCCCTGCACGCCGGCGTCCACCACAACAGCTCCCAGCCGTGGGAGGGATGGCGTGACCATGCGTGGTCACCTCTCTGTAGTCATTCCGCTACGAAGGGGGCACAGCGTGACCTACAGTCGCCTCTGTCCTCAACGTGCTCGTAGTGAAGAGCACATTGGTAAACCGCAAGGAACTGAACCCGGAGGCGGGGCCGGCTGCAGCTTTCGGCGCCCGTCTGCGCACGTCGCGGGAAGCACGGGGCTGGACGCAGAACGAACTCGGCACGCAGATCGGCTACTCGGGCAGACACATCTCCGCCGTGGAAACTGGTCTCAAGCCTCCAACGCGTCGCTTTTCGCGGAGCCTGGACACCACCCTGGGCCTCATCGACACGCCGGATTCGTTCGAACGCGCCTGGGGCGAGCTGCGCAACGGCAGCCTGCTGGAGGGCTTTCCCGAGTACGTGGGGCACGAGGCGCGGGCGGCGGAGATCCGTCTGTTCGAAGTCGGAGTGATCCCCGGACTACTCCAAATCCCGGAATATGCGGCGGCGCTGGGAAACGGCCACGTGAAGCGTGGGACCATCACCCCGGAGCAGGCGGCGGAGCGGGTCGAGTTCCTGACCACGCGGCAGGCCGCGCTGGTGCGCCGCGTCCCGCCGGTCATGATCGTCGTGCTGGACGAAAGCTGCATCCGGCGGCCGGTCGGAGGGCCTGACGTCATGGACCGGCAGTTAACCCACCTGGTCGAGTTCGCCCAGCTGCCGCACACCGTGTTGCAGGTGACCCCCTACACCCTGGGGGAACTCCGCCCCTTCAATCGAGTGGTCAACCTGCTCACTCTGTCCGATCGTTCGGTGCTTTCATACGTCGAGTCCGAGACCAGTGGACAACTGGACAGAGAGCTCACCTCCGTACTGCCGCTGATCAGGGCCTACCATCAACTGCAAACCGTGGCCCTCTCCCAGGAGGCATCCGTGGCCATGATCAACGAGGTACGAAAGGGCACCCCGTGACGACCGATTCCCCCTCTTCCCTCTGGATCAAGTCCTCCTACAGCGACAACGGCGGTACCTGCGTGGAGTGGGCGCCCGCCCTGGCCGCCGACAGCGGCGTGGTCCCCGTCCGCGACTCCAAGAACCCCGGCGGCCCCGTGCTCGCCTTCCCCGCCACCGCGTTCGCGTCCTTCGTCGCGGGCGTCAAGTCCGGAGAGTTCACCGTGTGACCGTGGCGCGCGCCCGCCGCACCACGCTAAGGGCCCCGCTGCACTTCCCGAGGGAATGTGCAGCGGGGCCCGCTCTGTCGTGCGGCCGGAGTGGGTCGGGACGGGGCGGCGGGGCGGGCGGCGGCACACCCTGACCCCGCGTCGAGCGGTGGGGTTTCCGGCCCTCCACCCCACGCCCTACTCTCAGTTGCAGCGAGCAGCTCCGTCCCGGTGGACTTCTGTGACCGTGATTCATCAGGTACGAAAGGGCACCCCATGACGACCGATCCCCCCTCCCCCCTCTGGATCAAGTCCTCCTACAGCGACAACGGCGGTTCCTGCGTGGAGTGGGCACCCGCTGTGGCCGCCGACAGCGGCGTGGTCCCCGTCCGCGACTCCAAGAACCCCGGCGGCCCCGTGCTCGCCTTCCCCGCCACCGCGTTCGCGTCCTTCGTCGCGGGCGTCAAGTCCGGAGAGTTCACCGTGTGACCGTGGCGCGCGCCCGCCGCACCACGCCATGGGCCCCGTTGTTTCCCGGTGGAGATGCGGCAGGGCTCATGGGGCCCCGCGACGGCAAACCGCTGGACCCGGGGTCCGCCGACCGGTCAGGGTGGGGCCATGACCTCCCTCGTACGACACATCACCGTCGACTGCGCCGACGCCTACCAACTCGCCCGCTTCTGGGCCGAGGTGCTCGGCTCGTCGCTGGCGGACGACGACTTCCCCGGCGATCCCGAGGCGTCGGTGACCACCGACGGGGCGGCCCTGCTGTTCGTCACCGTGCCCGAGTCCAAGCGCACCAAGAACCGCATCCACCTCGACATCAGCCCCGGCGACCGGACCCGCGACGAGGAGGTCGAGCGGCTGCTCGCCCTCGGCGCGACCCTCGTCGCCGACCACCGCAAGCCCGACGGACGCGGTTGGGCGACCCTCGCGGATCTTGAGGGCAACGAGTTCTGCGTGGAGCTTTCGGCGGCGGAGCGCGCCGTCCTGACCGGAGCGCGCCCGCCGGTCACCGCCGACGACGTGGACCTGGCGGTCCACCTCGCGGTGGACGCGTTCGGACAGGCCCCGGCGGACGGCTGGCGGCGGCCGGCCGGAACGCTGGAGTGGACCTGCTGGGAGACCGCCGAACACCTCGGCGACGACCTCTTCGCCTACGCGGTCCAACTCGCCCCGCGCAGGCCCCCGCTGGGCGGCGAAGTCCCCTACCGCTGGGCGCCCGACCGGGAGGGCGGACCGTGGAACGCCGTCTCCGCCGACCCGGAGGCCGGCCCGGCCGGTCTGCTCCAGACGCTGGAGGCGAGCGGGGCCCTGCTGTCGGCGATGGTGCGCACGGTCTCCCCCAAGGTGCGCGCCTACCACTCGTACGGCGTGTCCGATCCCGAGGGCTTCGCCGCCATGGGCATCGTGGAGACGCTGGTGCACGCCCACGACATCGCGCAGGGGCTGGGCGTCGACTGGACACCGCCCGCCGCTCTCTGCGACCGGGTGCTGGCCCGGCTGTTCCCGGACGCCCCCGCCGACGCCGACCGCTGGACCGTCCTCCTCTGGTCCACCGGCCGGGCCGACCTGCCGGGCCGCGACCGGGTGACCTCGTGGAAGTGGCACGGCGCGCCGCTCGGCGAGGGGGAACGGGCGGGGTCGTAGCGGGCGTTCGCGCTCCACCCGCGCCCGGCCCGGGGAGAGGGCGGCTACGCGCCGGCCGCCACCACTCCGTACGCCAGCGCGACCACCGCGACGATGCCCACGACGACGAGTCGTCCCACACCCTCCATGTCCTGGATCTCTCCGGCCACGTCCGCTCCCCCGGAGCGCAGTTGGACGAGCACGGCGTCCAGATCGCGGACGCGGAAGGTGAGCATGGTCTGCTGGGTCCAGGACCCTAAGTGGTCGGTCCCGGACTCGAAGGCCGCGAACACCGTCGGGCCGGCCTCCTGCCGCCACAGGCCGTGCTCGTCGGTGTCCAGGCCCAGACGGTCGCGGTACCGGGCGGCCAGGCCCGCCGGGTCCGCCGCCCGCGTGAAGGTGTCCACCGGTGCCATGCACACGTTCCATGCCGCCGTCCTGCCAGTGCCTCGCCGGACGGGCCAGGCACACGGCCGTTCCGGTTGCCCGGCCCTCACCCGCCGAGGACGTCCAGCACCCGGTCCACGTCGGCCTGCGTGTTGTAGAGGTGGAAGGCGAGGCGGAGGTTGCCGGCGCGGGCGGACACCACGATTGCGGCCCGTTCCAGCTCCCGCGCCCGGTCTCCCAGCCCCGGCACCGCGACGATTGCCGACTCCCCGGGCACCGTCTCGTGTCCGAGGCCGGCCAGGCCCTCCCGCAGCTGGGCCGCGAGGCCGGTGGCGTGGGCGTGGAGGGCGTCGGTACCCGCCTCCTCGATCAGCGCCAGGGAGCGTTCGGCCCCGTGGTAGGCGAGGAAGGCGGGCGCCTCGTCGTAGGCGCGGGCGGACGCCGAGAGGGGTGTGACAGGGCCGTAGGTGCCGCCGTCGCGGTCGGCGCCCGCGACCCAGCCGGGGAAGATCGCGGGCAGCGTCGGCTGCGCCTCCCCTGCGACGGTGAGGAACGACGTACCGCGCGGGCAGACCAGGAACTTGAACCCGCCGGTGACGGTGTAGTCGTACGCGCCCGCGTCGAACGGCAGCCAGCCCGCCGCCTGGGTCGCGTCGACCAGGGTGCGGGCGCCGTGCGTCGCGGCGGCCTCCCGGACGCCTGCGGCGTCGGCGACCCGGCCGTCGGCGGACTGCACGACGGAGAAGGCGACCAGCGCGGTGCCGGGGCGGACGGCGTCGGCCAGGTCCGCCAGCGGGACGTACCGCGTCCGCAGGTCGGCGCGGTGCGCGAAGGGGGTGACGAGGGAGCTGAAATCGCCCTCGGGCAGCAGGACTTCGGAGCCGGGCTCCAGCGAGGCCGCGATCAGCCCGACGTGCAGGGCCACCGATCCGCCGGTGGCGACCCGGTCCGCTCCGACGCCGACGATCCGGCCGAAGGCCGCCCGCACCACGTCCACCGTCTCGTAGCTGCCCGCGCCCGTCCGGGTGCCGTCGAAGTTCTCGTCGACGAGGTCCTTCACCGCCTCGACGGTCCGGCGGGGCAGCAGCCCGCAGCTCGCCGTGTTGAGGTAGGTGGTCTTCGGCCCGAATTCGGCGGCCGCCAGCTTGCTGAGCGTGGAGATCTCCATGGTCCCAGCGTGTGCCGTGTCCGGCAGGGGGTCAACACGCGATCGGCCGGTGCGCCCCGTGGGACCCGTGGCCCGGGACCCGTGGCCCCCGACGCGGTGTCACATCTTGCCGCTCCGCCTGCGCAGTCCGCGCACCGCCATGGTGACGAGGGTGGCGACTCCGATGAGGAGGATCACCACCGTGCCGATCGGGTCGTTGTTGTCGAATGCCGCCGCGAAGGTACTCATCGCAATTCTCCTCGGGGGCCCGGGGGTTCGAGGGGGTGGCCACGGGGGGTGGCCGTTCGTCGGGCCTACGGTGCGTGTGCCCGCCCTGCGCCGGATGACGCGTGCCCCGACGGCTTCGGGTGCACGGCCGTCAGAAGCCCTCCGGCCGTGCCTGGTCCAGGAGTTGCTGGAGGCGCAGACCGCGCGCGGCGTCGATTCCGGTGCCGGTCCCGGTCCGGACGGCCCCGGCGAACTCGCGGCGGAGCACCGGCCAGCACTCCTCGTGGTCGATGCCGGCGGTGTCGTAGACCAACTCGTCGCCCGCGCCGAAGAGTTCGACGCGGGTCCGGGCCGCGGGGAGCTTGACGCTCCCGGACAGGGACGCCTGGCTGACCGCGCCGTTCTCGTGCTCGCAGGTCAGCTCGATCCAGCGCCGGGGGTCGCCGGTGCCGCGCACCGAGACGATCGGGGCGACGGCGCTGTCCAGCAGGTCCAGCAGGTGCGGGCCGAGGTCGAGCAGCGCGCCGTGCTCCAGCCGCCAGGAGGTGGCGAACTCGCCGCCGAGGAAGGCGCCGTGGAGGTAGCAGGAGCGGGCACCGGTGAACTCGCGGCCGGCCGCCTCCGCGAGGAAGGCGCGGGTCGCCGGGTGGTAGCGCTTGGTGAGGACGAGTTGGGAGACCACTCCGTGTTCGGCGACGGCGTCGGCGACGGTCCGGGCGGCGTCCAGGTCCGCGCCGAGGGGCTTCTCCAGCAGCAGGGCCTTGCCCGCCTTCGCCGCGCGGACGGCGAGCGGGGCCTGCACGGCCGGCGGTACGGCGAAGGCGACGGCTTCGCAGCCGTCGAGGAGTTCCTCGAAGGAGCTTGCCGTCCGGGCTCCGTAGGCGCCGGCGACCTCGGCGGCGGCCTCGGGGCGGCGGGCCCAGACGCCGGTCAGTGTGGTCTCGGGCCCGGCCGCCAGCATCCGGGCGTGCATGGTGCGGGCCCACGGTCCCGCTCCGACCAGGCCGACGCGGACCGGCGGGTGCGGCCGGTCGCCGGAGGGGATGGCGGCAGTGGCCGGGGGGTGGGACATGGTGCTCTCCATCGGGTGTGCGGGGTGCGGGGTCAGCCGGCCGCGGAGCGGGCGAGCGCGGCGAGGCGGGCGTCGGCCCGGTCGGGGTCGTAGAGGCGCTCGACGACCATGACGGCGGCCCCGGCGAGGGCGGCGCGGTCGCCGAGGGCGGAGGTGACCACCTGGAGGTTGGCGGTGGTGCGGGGCATGGCCCGCTGGTAGAGGAGTTCGCGTACGCCGGTGAGGAACGGGGTGCCGGCCAGGTCGCCGCCGAGCATCAGCACGCCCGGATTGAGCAGGGTCACCACGGTGACGAGCACCTCGCCGACGCGCTGCCCGGCCGCGCGGGCGAGCCGTACGGCGTCCGGCTGGCCGGCCGCGAGGTGGCGGCGCACGTCGGAGCCGGAGGCGGTGGGGACGCCGGCGGCGGTGAGCTGTTCGGCGATGGCACGGCCGCTGGCGACGGCGGCGAGGCAGCCGTAGGACCCGCACATGCACAGGGCGTCGGACCGGTCGTGCAGGCGGATGTGGCCGATGTCGCCGGACCCGCCGTCGATGCCCCGGTACATCTCGCCGCCGACGACCACACCGGCGCCGATGCCGGTGGACGCCTTCACGAGGACGAAGGCGCCGCAGTCGGCGTGGTGGGCGCGCTGTTCGGCGAGGGCCATCAGGTTGGCGTCGTTGTCGACGTAGACGGGCAGCGGGTCCGGTCCGGTCGGGCCGACGTGTTCGGCGAAGGCGGCGCGCAGCCGCTCGCGTACGGGGAAGCGGTCCCAGCCGGGCATGATCGGCGGCTGCACGACCTGGGCGCTCGCCCAGTCGACGGGGCCCGGCACGGAGAGGCCGACGCCGCAGATCCGGTCCGGGGTGGTGCCCGCCTCGGCGAGCAGCGGTCCGAACCAGCGGGCGAGCCGGTCGAGGACGGCGTCGGGGCCGTCCGCGATGACGAGTTCGCCGGTGTGCTCGGCGAGCACCTCGCCCGCCAGGTCGAGGACGGCGGCGCGGCCGTGCCGGGTCTCCAGGTCGGCGGCCAGGACGACGGCGTGGGTGGGGTCGAACTCCAGCCGGGCGGACGGGCGTCCGCCGGTGGAGGTGCCCGCCGCACCGCGCAGCCAGCCGGCCCCGAAGAGCTGGTCGAGGCGGTGGCCGACGGTCGAACGGGAGAGGCCGGTGGCCTGCTGGAGCTCGCCGCGCGTGGTGGCCTCGCCGCTGCGGATGAGGCGCAGCAGATGTCCCGCGCTCGCCTGGTTTCCTGCCATCGTCCCGTCCTCGTCCCGTCCGTCCGCGCCCCCCATGGGCCCGGCCGCCGCTGATCCGGTGTCAGCCCTTGTCCGCGCCGCTGGTCAGTCCCTCGGTGAGGAGCCGTTCGGAGGCGAAGAACAGGAGTACCACGGGGATGGTGAGAACCACCGAACCGGCCATCAGAACGGTCTTGGAGACCTCGATGCCGTTGGCGAGCTGCTGGAGGCCGAGCGAGACGGTCCACTTGTCGGGGTCGGCGGCCAGGAACAGCAGCGCGAACAGGAACTCGTTCCAGGCGATCATGAAGACGTACAGTCCGGTCGCCATCAGGGTGGGCAGGGCGAGCGGCAGGATCACCTTGCGCACGGTCTGCAGCCGGGTGGCGCCGTCGATGGCGGCGGCCTCCTCGATGGAGAAGGGGATGGTGACGAAGTAGTTCTTCATCATGTAGATGGAGACCGGCACCGTCTGCGCGATGTAGACGATGGCGAGGCCGACGAGGCTGCCGGAGAGTCCCATCTTCGCGAACATCACGAAGAGCGGGACGGCGAGCAGGGTCGCCGGGAAGAGGTAGACGGCGAGGAACAGCGCGCTGACGTGCCGGCCGCCGAAGAACTTCAGCCGGCTGACCGCGTACGCGCCGGGAACGGCGGCGGCCAGGGTGAGCAGGACGGTGGCGAGGGCCACCAGCGCCGAGTTGGCGAGCATCCCGAGGAAGCCCTGGCCGCCGTCGGCGGTGGACTTCAGGACGCTGCGGTAGGTGTCGAGGGTGAAGTCCTTCGCGGAGACCCAGAGGTTGCCAGGGTCCACCAGCAGCGAGTCGATGGGCTTCACCGACAGCATCAGCATGTAGTAGAAGGGCACGATCGTGATCACGGCGAGGAAGAGGATCACGAGTCGGCGGACGACTCCGAAGAACCGTTCCTCGAACTGGGCGCGGCTCATACGCGCCTTCGGCCGGGCGGGGGCGCCGGCGGGGGTGGCGCCGGGGGCGGGCGGCCGTGTCACGGACGGGGCGTGGGTCATGCCGACTCCTCCTGGACCTTCTTGCCGAAGAACGTGAAGTAGAGGCCCAGCAGGACCATGAGGACGACGGCGAGGATCAGTGCCTGGGCGGAGGCCGCGCCGACGTCGAAGCGGGAGGTGAGGAAGTCGTAGACGCGGACCGCGACGACGTCGGTGCCCGAACCGCCGCCGGTCAGCAGGTAGATGTCGTCGAACTTGTTGAACGTCATGATGAAGCGCAGCACCGACAGCAGGGCGATGACGGGCATCATCTGCGGCATCAGGATGTGGCGGAAGCGCTGGGAGATGGTGGCCCCGTCGACCTCTGCGGCCTCCTCCAGGCTGGCCGGGACCGCCTGGAGGCGGGCGAGCATGAAGAGGAAGGCGAACGGGAAGTAGCGCCAGGACTCGAAGGCGATGACGGTGAGCAGCGCCAGCGGGATGTCGAAGTGGGCGCCGAGCAGGCTGACTTCGTAGGAGCGGGTGGAGAGGAACGCGATCGGGTCGTCCCAGCCGAGGAACCTGCTGCCCCACTCGTTGACGATGCCGTACTGGGGGCTGAGCGCCACCTCCCAGACGAAGGAGACCGCGACGACCGGGGCGACGTACGGCAGCAGCATCGAGGCGCGCAGGATGCCGCGCCCCTTGAACGGCTTGCGCAGCGCGAGGGCGGCGATCAGGCCGAGGACGATGGAGCCCGCGGTGGCGCCGACGGTGTAGAGCAGCGTGGTGCCGAGGCTGCTCCAGAAGCCGGGCGAGCCGAAGACCTGCCGGAAGTTGTCCAGGGTCCAGTTGCCGAGAAGGCCGTTCTCCTGGATGTCGACGAGCTTGGCGTTCTGGAAGGCGAGCAGGACGGTCCACAGGATCGGCAGGATCACCACGACCAGGACGACCAAGAAGGTCGGGGTCACGAAGGCGAGGCCCGCGCGGTTCTCCCGGCTGCTGCTGGTCCGCGGCCTGCTGCGGCGCTCCGTCGCGCCGCTGGGGTTCGTACTCATGGGTCGGTTCCTCGGGGGGGTGTGCGGCCGTTCGGCTACTGGAGGGACTTCTGGAGGGCGGCCACTTCGTCGTCGGCTTCCTTCGCGGCCTCGTCGGGCGAGAGCTGGCCGCTGGTCATCGAGCCGATGGCCTTGGCGACGGGCAGTTCGCCGTTGGTGGCGCCGACGAGGGTGCCCTGGCCCTGGGTGAGGCCCCACCGCTTCATGTCACCGACGCCGGTGACGAGCTGGTCGAGGAGTCCGACCGGGTACGCCGTGCGCATCGACTCGCGCTTGTCGACGCCCATGACGCTGGAGCGCCAGGCCTGCTGGAAGGCGTCGGGGTCGGCGGGGGTGCCGGTGCGGACCGGGATCTTGCCCTCGGGGGCCATGCCGAACCAGTCCTCGTACCCCTTGCCCATCATGTACTCGATGAACTTCGCGGAGGCCCCGGTCTCGGCGGTCTTGGTGACCGCCCAGGAGGTGATCTCGCCGAACTGGGCGGGTTCCTTGCCGTCGGGGCCCTGGAGGGAGGTGACGATGCCGGTGTTGTCGGCCAGGAAGTCCGGGTCGCCCTTGCACTCCTCGCAGCTCGGCAGCGCGTCGGAACGCAGGCCGGCCAGCTCGTCGAGGAGGAAGGAGGACCAGACCATCATGGAGGACTTGCCGGAGAAGTAGGTGGCGCGGGTGGAGTCCACCGTCTGGGTGCCGGGGGCGCCGTGCTCGCGGGCCAGTTCGTCGTAGGCGGCGAAGGCGGTGCGGCAGGCGGCGGAGTCGAGGGCGGGCTCGCCGGCGTCGTCGACCAGTTCGCAGCCGTTGGCGAGGGCGAGGTCCTCGAAGCTCTGCTGGGTGAAGACGTCCGAGGGGTCGGTGGCGAGCGAGATGCCGTCCACCCCGCCCTTGTCGAGGGTCCTGGCGGCCTTCAGGGCGGCCGCGTAGCTGTCCGGGGCGTCGAGTCCGGCCTTGGCGAAGAGGTCCTTGCGGTAGACGAGGAGCTGGAGCCAGGCGTCGGAGGGGACGGCGAGGGTGGTGCCGCCGTCCTTGGTCAGCGACAGCGCGTTGGCGTTGAAGGTGCCCGCGTCCAGGTCGTCGACGATCCGGCCGGCGGTCTTCGTGTCGAGGAGCCCGCTGCCGTACATCTGCCAGACCTGGCCCATGGGGACGGCGCCGATCACGTCGGGCAGGTCGCCCGCGGCGGCGGCCGACATGATCAGCTGCGGGAGCTGGGCCTCGTCCACGCCGACGAGGTCGACCTGGACCCCGGTCTCCTTCTCGAACCGTGCGACGACCTTCTTGGTCGCCGCCATCCGCGGCGCCAGGTTCTCCTGCGACCAGACCGTGATCCGGTTGTCCGCCTTCTGCTCGCCGCCCGAGCCGCCGGAGCAGCCCGCGAGCAGTCCGGCTCCCAGGGTCGCGGCGAGCCCGAACAGGGTCGCCCTCGACCGTCGGGTCTTCATCACCATGCTGTGTCCTCACGCCACTTACGCACTTTCATGACGCATCTCAGCATCACTTTTGCTTATTGACAAGACATAACTCTGAGATATCTTCGACCTAAGTCAGCAGCAGTCACCCTCCCAGCACCATCGGAGACCCCGTGGAACGCGTCGTCCAGTTCACCGGCCCTCGTCAGGTCGAAGTCGCCGAGCACGAGAGCGCCGCCCTGCCGGCGGGCCATCTCCGGGTCCGCACCCGCTACTCGGGCATCTCCGCGGGCACCGAACTCACGGCCTACCGCGGCACCAACCCGTACCTGACGCGCACCTGGGACGCCGAGGCCCGGATCTTCCGCGACGGCGCGGCGGGCATCGCATACCCGGTGGCCGGCTGGGGGTATTCCGAGGTCGGCGAAGTGACCGAGGTCTCACCTGAATTGGTAAACCTTCCCGGAATGCCCGAAAAGGGCGATTTGGTGTGGGGGATCTGGGGTCACCGCAGCGAGGGAATCGTTCCGGCCGAACGCATGGTGGGGCACACCCTCCCGGCCGGACTCGAACCGCTGGCGGGCGCCTTCGCCCGGGTCGGCGCGATCGCGTACAACGCGGTGCTGGCCGCCGACATCCACCTCGGCGAGGAGGTCGCCGTCTTCGGCCAGGGCGTCATCGGCCTGCTCACCACCCGCCTGGCGCAGCTCAACGGCGCCCGCGTCACCGCCGTCGACGCCCTCGACGGCCGCCTGGAGACCGCCCGCTCCTACGGTGCGCGCTCCACCCTGAACGCCCGCACCGACGACGTCGCCGAGCGCGTCCGGGAGGCCACCGGCGGCCTCGGCGCCGACATCGCCATCGAGATCAGCGGCGTGTACCCCGCCCTGCACGAGGCCGTCCGCTCGGTCACCGTCGGCGGCCGGGTGGTGGCCTCCGGCTTCTACCAGGGCGACGGGGCGGGCCTGCGCCTCGGCGACGAGTTCCACCACAACCGGGTCCAGCTCATCTGCTCCCAGATAGGCGGAGTGCCCCCGCAGCTCGCCGGGCGGTGGACCGTCGAGCGGCTCCAGCAGACCTTCCTCTCGCTGGTCGCGGAGGGCCTGGTCGACGTGGAGTCGCTGGTCAGCCACGTGGTGCCGGTGGCCGACGCCGCCGACGCCTACGTCCTGCTGGACGAGCGCCCGGCCGACGCCCTCCAGGTCGTCCTGGAGTTCTGAGAGTTCCCGGCGGGCACCGCGGGGAGTCCCCGGCGGGCACCGCGGGCGCGGTCCGCAGCCAGGACCGCGCCCGGCCCCGCCGCCCCGGTCACGTCCGGCCGCCGCTCCCCACGCACCGCCGCCCCCACGCACCACCGCTCCACACGCCCGCCGCCCCCACCACGCACCGTCCCTCCTCCGCGCGCTGCCCGGCAGCCGCCGAAAGGCCCCTCCATGCTGAAGACCGCCTGCCAGGAACAGCTCCTCCCCGGTGACACCCTCCAGGAGAAATGGGCGTTCGCCCAGGACGCCGGCTTCGACGCCGTCGAGCTGCGCTCGCGGGGCGACTTCCACTTCCGCGACCGCCTGCCCGAACTGAAGCGGGCGCTCGCCGACGGCGTCGTCATGCCCACCGTCTGCGTCGACATGCCGCACTTCTTCGCGGCCTTCGACGAAAGCCTGCGCAAGGACGCGCTGGAGCAGATGAAGTCGCAGCTCAGCGTGGCGGCGGAGATCGGCGCGCTGGGTGTGCAGACCCCGGCCTCCTACGGCATGTTCTCCCGCCGGCTGCCCCCGTTCGAGCCGCCGCGCACCGAGGAGCAGGACCGCGAGGTGCTGCTGCGGGGCCTGACCGAACTCGGCGAGCACGCCCGCAAGGAGGGCGTGACCCTCTACCTGGAGCCGCTGAACCGGTACGAGGACCACATGGTCAACCGCCTGGACCAGGCCGTCGACCTGCTGCGCACGGTCGGCCTGGACTCGGTCCGGATCGGCATCGACAGCTACCACATGAACATCGAGGAGGCCGACCCGTCGGCCGCCATCCTCGCGGCGGCCCCGTACATCGGCCACGCGCAGGTCAGCGACTCCAACCGGTTCCAGCCGGGGGCGGGCCACCTGGACTGGCCTGCGTGGCTCGGCGCGCTGCACACCATCGGCTTCGACGGCTACCTCGCCGCCGAGTGCCGGCTGACCGGCGATCCGGTCGAGGCCGTCCGCTCGATCCCGGCGTTCCTGCGGAGGTCGGGCGCGTGACCCCGCTCCTCGTCGAGACCCCCGCGCCCGCCGCCGCCGGGGACCTGACGCTCCGGCGCGGCGCGGCGCGGGTCCTGCTCACCAACTGGACGGGCGGCTCCACCGTCCCGTCGCGCGGGCTGTACCCGCACCAGTGGAGCTGGGACTCCGCCTTCATCGCGATCGGCCTGCGCCACCTGTCGGTGCGCCGCGCCCAGCGCGAGCTGGAGACACTGCTGCACGCCCAGTGGGCGGACGGCCGGGTGCCGCACATCGTCTTCAACCGGGCGGTGCCGCACGACGCGTACTTCCCGAGCCCCGACTTCTGGCGCTCCTCCGGCGCCGGAGCGGCGGCCGGGTCCCCGGCGGGCACCGAGACCTCCGGGATCGTGCAGCCCCCGGTGCACGCCCTGGCCGCCTGGCTGGTGCACCTCTCCGACCCGGAGGCCTCCCGCCGCCGCGGCTTCCTGCCCCGGGTGTACGGGCGCCTCGCCGCGTGGCACGACTACCTGACGGGCCCCCGCGACCTGGGCGGCGGCGGGCTCGCCGCGATGATCCACCCGTGGGAGCCGGGCATGGACAACAGCCCGTGCTGGGACGCGCCGCTCCGGCGCGTGGAACCGGCCGCCGCCGGTTCGTACCGCCGCGCCGACCTCGACCACGGGCAGCCCTCCGAACGCCCCACCGACCTGGACTACGGCCGGTACGTGCGGCTGGCCTCCGACTACCGGGACGGCGGCTACGCCGACCGGGGCGTCCACCACGCCTTCGCCGTCGAGGACCCCTGCGTCAACGCGCTGCTGATCGTGTCGGAGCACGCGCTGGCCCGCATCGCCGCCGAGACGGGCGCCGACCCGGCCCCGCACGAGGAGCGGGCCGCGCGCCTCACCGACGCCCTGGTGCGGCGGCTCTGGTCGCCGGAGCACGGCATGTTCCTCTGCCGCGACCTGGTGGGCGGCGAGCTGATCCCCGAGCGCAGTGTCGCCGGGCTGATCCCGCTGATCGTCCCCGGCCTGCCGGCGGAGATCGTGGACGCCCTGCTCGCCACGGCCGAGGGCCCCTCCTTCCGGCTGGGCGAGGCGTCGATGGTCCCGTCGTACGACGTCGAGGGCCCGGTCTTCGACCCGTCCCGCTACTGGCGCGGCCCCGCCTGGTTCAACACCAACTGGCTGCTGGAGCGGGGGCTGCGGCAGTACGGACGTTCCGCCGCGGCCGACCTGCTGCGCGCGGCGATGCTGACGGCGGCGGTCGGCAGCGACTTCGCCGAGTACGTGGACCCGTTCACCGCGCAGGCGCGCGGCACCCGTGACTTCGGCTGGACGGCGGCGCTGACGCTGGACCTGCTGGTCGCGGCGCAGAGCGAGCGGACTGGGCAGAGCGAGCGGGCTGGGCTGGGCGAGCGGGCGGACGAGGACACCTCCGCGGTCCGGGCGGCTCGGGACGACGGCACGGTGCCGGACGGGACGGCCGGGGCCGACGAGCGGGCGGCGGACATCCGGATCGGGGTGCACGCGTGAGCGACACCTCCTCGGGACCGACCCTGGTCCGGTCCGGCACCTTCGCCGTGCTCGGCGCGGACGGCGGGATCACCGGCCGCCGGGGCGCGTCCCCGGACGGCCTGTTCCGCCGGGACGCCCGCCACCTGAGCAACTGGGCTCTGAGCGTGGACGGTTCGGCGCCCGGCGTGCTGGTACCTGCCACCGGCGAGCTGGTCGCGCAGAGCGTGCTGACCCCGCCGGGCACCCGCGACGAGCCGCCCGCCTACACGGTCTTCCGCGAACAGGCCCTGGGTGACGGCTGCCTGACCGAACGGATCCGGCTGGTCACCAACCGCGACACGCCGGTCTTGGCCGTGGTCACCCTCACCGTGGACGCGGACTTCGCCGACCAGTTCGAACTCCGTTCGGACCGCCGGAGTTACGACAAGGACGACGCCCGTCGCACCGCTACGGCCACACCCGACGGGGTCGCCTTCCGGTACGAGCGCGGCGACTGGCTGTCGCGGACGACGGTGGCCGCGACCCCTGCCCCTGCCGAGGTGGTCATCGTCGAAGGGCGCGACACCGCACGGCAGTTGGTGTGGCGGCTGGACGTACCCGCCCAGGGGACGGCCGAACTCCTGCTGACGGTGTCCGCCCAGCCGCACGGCGCTCCGAGGGCCGTCGCGCCGGCCGGTCCGGCCGAAGCGGCGGCCGAACTCGCGGCGGACACCGACGCGTTCACGGGAGCGCCGACGTCACCCACCGGCGCGCTGCCGCTGCCGGCCGACGCCCCGGACGGGCTCGCCGCCGCCTGCGCGCGCGGGCTCCGCGACCTGGCGGCGCTGCGGGTACCGGCACCCGGCCCGGACGGTGAGGAGCTGCGGGTACCGGCGGCCGGCGTGCCGTGGTTCCTGACCCTGTTCGGCCGGGACGCCCTGCTCACCTCGCACTTCGCGCTCCCCTACCGCCCCGAGCTGGCGGCGGCGACCCTCGGCGCGCTCGCCGCGACCCGGGGCACCGGGTACGACGCGTTCCGCGGCGAGCAGCCGGGCCGCATCGTGCACGAGATCCGCCACGGCGAACTGGCCCGCTTCCGCCAGGTCCCGTACGGCCGTTACTACGGCTCGGTGGACGCGACCCCGCTCTTCCTGGTCCTGCTGGACGGCTACACCCTGGCCACCGGCGACACCGCGCCGGCCGCGCGTCTGGAGGCGCCGGCGCGGGCGGCGGTGGAGTGGATGTTCCGGGACGGCGGCCTGTCCGACCGCGGCTACCTGGTCTACACCCCGGACCCGGGCGGTCTGGTCAACCAGAACTGGAAGGACTCCGAGGGCGCGATCTGCTTCCTCGACGGCACCCAGGCCGAGGGCCCGATCGCGGTCGCCGAGGCCCAGGGGTACGCGTACGACGCCCTGGTCCGCACCGCGCGGCTGGCCCGCGCGGTGTGGGGCGACGGCCGCTGGGCCGACGAGCTGGACACGGCGGCGGCCGACCTGCGGGAGAGGTTCCTGCGGGACTTCTGGATGACCGGTCCCGACTTCCCGGCGCTGGCGCTGGACGGGAAGGGGCGGCAGGTCGACTCGCTCGCCTCCGACGCGGGCCACCTGCTCTGGTCGGGCATCCTCGACGAGGACCGCGCCCGCCGGGTCGGCCGGCGTCTGCTGGAGCCCGACTTCTTCTCGGGCTGGGCGATCCGCACCCTGGCCGCGGGGCAGCCGGGCTACCACCCGCTCTCCTACCACCGGGGCACCTGCTGGCCGCACGACAACGCGGTGGTCGTGCTCGGCCTGGCGCGGGCGGGCCTCGCCGACGAGGTCCGGACGGTCGCGCGCGGCCTGCTGGACGCGGCCGGCCACCACGGCGACCGGCTGCCCGAGGTGATGGCCGGCTACGGCCGCGCCGACCATCCGCGCCCGGTCCCCTACCCGCACTCCTGCTCCCCGCAGGCCTGGGCGGCGGCGACCCCGCTGGCGATCCTCACCGCGCTCCGGGAGACGGGGGCGGGGACGGGGACGGGGGCCGTGGCGCCGACGGGAGCGGGGGCGATCCCGGCCCCGGACCACGGCGGGGCGGGCGCGTAGCGCCCCGGCACCGGGAACGAGCGGAGGGGGCGGGTGGCTTCGGCCACCCGCCCCCTCCGTGTGTCTCCGGCGTTCTCCTTGGTCCTGTCACGGTCCGGTCACCGGCCGCACCGGGCCCGGACCGGGTGCCTCAGACGGTGGCGGCACCGGGGACGGCGGCCGAACCGGGCTGCGGGACCTCGCAGGCGCCGTCCGCGTCGCAGGCAGCCGCGTCGCCGCCGACGGGCGTGAGGCCGGCCGGCCGGTGGTCCTTCCACGCCTGTTCCAGCGCCTGGGCGAAGGTCTCGGAGGGCTGGCCTCCGGAGATGCCGTAGCGGCGGTCGAGGACGAAGAAGGGCACGGCGTTGGCACCCAGCTCGGCCGCCTCCCGCTCGTCGGCCCGCACGTCGTCCGCGTACGCCTTCGGGTCGGCGAGCACCGCACGCGCCTCGTCGCCGTCGAGCCCGGCCTCGACCGCCAGCTCGACCAGCACCGCGTCGTCGTAGACGGACCGCTCCTCGGCGAAGTTGGCCCTGTAGGCGAGGGTCAGCAGTTCGTCCTGGAGGCCGCGCGCCTTCGCCAGGTGCAGCAACCGGTGGATGTCGAAGGTGGAGCCGTGGTCGCGCCCCTCGCTGCGGTAACCGAGGCCCTCCGCCCGCGCGTTGGCGGCGACGTTGCCCTCCATCGCCACGACTTCCTCGTGGCTGCGGCCGTACTTCTGCGCGAGCATGTCGACCACCAGCGCGGTGTCCCCCTTGGCCCGCCCGGGGTCCAGCTCGAAGGACCGGTGCACGACCTCGACCTGCTCCCGGTGCGGGAACTCGGCGAGAGCCTTCTCGAAGCGCGCCTTACCGATGTAGCACCAGGGACAGGCTATGTCCGACCAAATCTCGACGCGCATGCAGTCTTCTCCCAGCTCTCACGAACCCTCGTGACGTCCCGCGCGGAGATCCCGCGCCAGAGGGACAACACGGACGGGCACGCGGCCATTCCCGCAGGCGGGAGCCGCCCGCGGGGTGGGCGAGGGCCCCGGCCCGGCATCCTTGCCTCGTCGTGCGCCGACCGTCCCGCGACGGGGAAGGCGTCTCCGCGGCCGGAAACGGCCGGTGACGAACCGGGCGGGGGCCCGCACACTGGGGGCGTGCGGTACGAGGAGCGAGTGAAGGTCACGGCCGCGAGGGTTCTGGTCCCGCTGGCCGGCCTCGTCCTTGCGCCCGTGCTGCTGGTCGCGGGCCTGCCGATCCGCCGCCGGTACCTCCGCCACGTCTACCGGGACGGCGCCCCGCCGCTCCTGGAGAAGGAGCGGGGCCTGGTCAGCGTTCACTGGTTCGTGGCCAACAACGCGCTCATCCACGTGCTCTGCCTGCCGTCGGAGTACGTCGCCGGTCTCGTCACGCACCGCGACGGGCGGGCACGGAGGCGGGGCGACGGCCGGTCGGCCGGGTAACCGGCCCAGGGGGTCACTCCGGTACCGGTCGAAGGAGCGGAGTCGGGGTGGCCGCCGAGGCGGGTGAGCGCATCGGGCCGGTCCGTCAGATGAAGGAGAAGCGTGCCGCCGCCTCGGCGGGGGTGACCCCCTGGCGGCGGCCGGGGACGTCGTGAACGGCGTGTGCGCCCTCCGAGCGCAGCCGGTCGGCCCCGGCGTACCGGGCCATGTCGGCGGCGGAGGCGTGGATGTCGGCGATGGTGACGTCGGTACGGCTGCGCCCCGCGTGCTGCTCCAGGAGCGTGGCCAGGTCCGGAGTGAAGCGCAGCATGGTCACGGGCGCGTCGAGGCGCCCGGCGAGGGCGATGAGCCGGGTGCGCGCCTGCGGGGTCACGTTCGTGGACTCGGCCAACGCCGTCCGTCCGGCACCGAGCCGGGCGGCGACCCTGCGGTCGCGTTCCCCGAAGACCACGGCGTCCGCGGCGTCGGTCCCGGCTTCGGCGGACGAGGTGCCGAAGAGTTCCGCGCGGATCTCGTCGCTGGACGCCACGGCGTCCTCGTCGATCTGCCGGCGCGCGACCAGGGCCCGGACGAAGCTGCTCTTGCCCGAGGCCGGTGGGCCGACGAGGACCACGAGTCCCCCCGCCACCCGGATCGGCCCGGAGCCGGGCCGCGGGTACGGCTCCGGACACGGTCGCCCCGCCGGCCGACGGCCGGTGGGCCCGGCCACGCACGCAGGCCGGTCCCACCGTCGGACGGCATCCGCCTCGACCGTCTCCGGCGGGCCTTCGCGGGCGGTCCGGCTCTCCATCAGCAGCTGACTCCCCCGTGGGCCGACCAGGCGGAAGCCGGCCTTCTGCCACGCCCTGACGGCCCGGTGGTTGGCCGCTTCGGGATCGACCGTCACACGGCTCCATCCCACGGTGGTGTGAAGGTGCCGGACGAGGGCGCGGGCAGCGTCCGGGCCGAGCCCCCGGCCCTGTGCGCGGGGCAGGAGCACCATGTCGATGCCGCCCTCGTCGGGGCCGGCGGTGACGTACTGGGCGTACCCCACGGGCTCGACGCCCGAGAGGACCAGCAACGACACCACCTCGGGACGCCGCCTCCCGATGTACTTGGCGGCCACTTCCTCGCGGGTGAGCGGCCGACCGCCCCACCCACGGACGAACTCGGGGTCGGCGAACCACCGGGCGAGCAGCGGCAGATGCTCCTCCCTGGCCGGAACGAGCCGGGTCGACCCGCCCGCGATGCCGCCCTCCGGCACGTCTTGCACGGCACACCACCTCTTTCGTACGCACGCGTCCCGCCCATCGTGGCAGCCGCGTGCGAGGGCCGTCCGGCGGGCGGGACGGAGAGCGGGAAAAACCGTGTTGCCCCGGTCGCGGACGGCGGTGGATGCTGACGGGCCGGAGGTGTTCCCCGTGGTGACGAGTGTGACGTTGCGACTGACCGTGCGCGACCTGGTGCACGCGGATCTGCCGTCGTGCGGCTGGGCAGGTTCCGCACTCCATCTCAGTAACATGGCCCGGCAGTTGGAGCGCAGGCGGCACGGCGAGGTCGACTATCTGGCCGTCTGCGCCCCCGTCGGCATCCCGATCGCCAAGGGCGGTGTCGACTACCGGGCCGAGGAGGGCGCGGGCACGTTGTGGCAGTTCGCCGTGCACCCCGCGCTTCAGTCCTGCGGCATCGGCACCGTCCTCGTCGAGGCTGCGGAACGGCGCATCGGGGACCGGGGGCTGCGCCGGGCGGAGCTGGGCGTGGAGGACGGCAACCCACGTGCCCGCGCCCTCTACGAGAGGCTGGGCTATCGGGCCTACGACCGCCGGCCGGACGCGTGGGACGAACAAGGCCCGGACGGAACGGTGCGCCGGTACGAGACGATGTGCACCCTGATGCGCAAGGACCTGCCGTGAGACGTCGCTCCCGCATTCCGGCCGGCCCGACGGCCCGTCGGCCGGTTCCGCCGAACGAGCCATCGGTCGGGGCGCCGCACGGATCGGGAAGAAGCCGCTGACGGGCGCGGAGGCCGCGGGGGTGCCTGCTTCGGCCGACATCGCCGGGAACGCCCGGTGCCCGACCCGCCGGCTGCGCACGCACGAGGGTCCGGTCATCGTCGTCCGCCCCCTCGCGCACGTCGGCACGGGGCGCCCGACCGGCCCGCACCGCGCCCACCGCCTGCCCGCCTGTTCGATGATTTCCGGACGGTCCACCCGAGCGCGCGGGACCACAGGATGCCCCCAACCAGGTTGCCGGCGGCGTAAGTTACACCTGGATCACGAATCCCGTGTCCCGTTCCGGGGAATTCGGCGGCCGGACAAACATGCGGCATACATTCACGCCCATGGTTGACCCTTTCGACTCCGCCGCCCGCTCCGGATTCCTTTCCGGAAAACCCGCCGAAACCCCCGCCGCTTCCTCCCCGGCGTCACCCGCCCCCGCCCCGCCCTCCCGCCGCAACGTGCTGCGGGCCGCGGCCGTGGTGGGCGGGGCGATGGCCGTTCCGGCCGGGGTGCTGCCCGCCGGGGCCCCGGTGGCCGCCGCGGCTGCGGGCACGCTGTCGCTCACGCCGCCCCCGGTGCTGCCGGCCGGCCTGACGGCGTACCGCACCCCGTACGTCAACTGGGCCGGCGAGATCACCCACACCGGGCTCTGGGCCTGCGCCCCCCGCTCCGGGCAGGACATCGCGGATCTCGCCAACTGGGCGCACGCCAACGGCTGGCGGCTGCGGGCGCGCGGGAAGTCGCACAACTGGTCGCCGCTCACCATCACCGGGCCCACCGAGTCGGACCGGCGGGTGCTTCTGATGGACACCACCACCCATCTGACGCACATGGAGTTGACGACGCCGCCCGCCGGGGCGCCGGGGGCGGTGCGGGCGCAGACCGGGGTGACCCTGGAGACGCTGATGGCCTTCCTCGCCGATCACGGGCTGGGCGTCACCAACACCCCGGCGCCCGGCGAGCTGACGCTCGGCGGCACGCTGGCGATCGACGCGCACGGCACCAGCGTGCCCGCCGTCGGGGAGGCGGCGCGGCCCGGCCACACGTACGGGACGCTGAGCAATCTGGTGCTGGCGCTCACGGCCGTGGTGTGGGATGCCGCGCGTGCGCAGTACGTGGTGCGGACCTTCCACCGGGGCTCCGACGAGGAGTGCGAGGCACTGGCCACGCATCTCGGGCGCGGGCTGATCGTGGAGGCGGTGCTCCAGGCCGGTGAGGAGGTGCCGCTGCGCTGCGAGAGCCGGGTCGACCTCACCACGGACGAGTTGTTCGCCGCGCCGGGCAGCGCGCTCGCGTCGCGCGGGAACACCTTCGCGGACTTCCTGGACCGCTCGGGGCGGGTGGAGGCGATCTGGTTCGCGTTCACCGACAAGCCGTGGCTGAAGGTGTGGAGCCTCAGCCCGGAGCGGCCGCCGACCGCGCGGACCGTGAGCCACCCGTACAACTACCCGTTCAGCGACTCGATCCCGACGCCCGTCGCGCGCCTGGCGGGGCAACTGGTGGGGCAGGCGGCCTGGTACCTGGCCCCGGCGTTCGGCGCGGCGCAGTACACCGCTGCCGCCGCCGGGCTGCTCACCACCTTCTCCAGCGACCTGTGGGGGCCCTCGCACGACCTGACGTTCTACCTGCGTCCCACCACCCTGCGCGAGACCGCCAACGGGTACGCGATCCTCACCAGGCGGGCCGATGTGCAGCGGGTGGTCTCCGAGTTCGCCGCCCACTACGACGCCTCGCTGAAGGCGCACGCGGCGGTCGGTGAGTTCCCCGTCAACGGGCAGGTGGAGATCCGGGTGAGCGGCCTCGACCGACCCGAGGACTCGGCCGTCCCCGGCGCCCGTCCGCCGCTGCTGTCCGTCGTGCGGCCGCACCCCGACCACCCGGAGTACGACTGCGCGGTCTGGGTGGACGTGCTGACGCAGCCGTCCACCCCCGGCGCGCACGCCTTCTACCGGGAGCTGGAGCGGTTCCTGATGCGGACCTTCGACGGCGGCCACGCCCTGGCCCGCGTCGAGTGGTCGAAGGGCTGGGGGTACACCGACTCCGCGGCCTGGTCCGACGAGGAGGTCATCGGGATCAAGGTGCCTGGCTCGTACGGGGCCGGGCAGTGGGCGGAGGCCGTCGGACTGCTGGACCGGCTCGATCCGCACGGTGTGTTCGGCAACGCCTTCACCGACCGGCTGGTCCGCGCCTGACCGGCCGCGCCCCGGCTTGCACCTACGTGGACGCAGGAACGGCGGGCCGCACCGGAGTCCCGGTGCGGCCCGCCGTCCGTGAAGCCCGGATGCGTCCCCGTGCCCCCCGTGCAGGGCCGGTTCAGTCGCCCGAACGGAGGTCCTTGACGCCCTCCGCGCGGAACTCGATCCGGTCGAAGGACGCCTCGCAGCCCTCGCCGGTCGGCGACTGGACGAGGAAGCCGACCGCGGCCGAGGCCGCCGCCGCCTCGTCGCCGAGCGCGAAGACCCGGACGAAGGTCCAGGTGACGCCGTCGGACGAGGCGTGGAAGGCGAAGGCGGAGCCGTTGCGGCTGAGCCGCAGCCAGAACGTGTCGCCGTCCACGACGAAGGAGTTGACGTCGTCGGAGTGCCCGCGGGTGACGACCGTGCAGATCGTCGGCTCGGCCGGCGAGAGTTCCAGGCAGAGCTTCGCCCACTCCCGCTCGCCGACGTGCAGATAGAGCACGCCGGCGTCGAAGGCTCCGGCGAAACCGACCCGTACCCGGCCGATCAGCTGGAAGTCCCCGGCGGGCGGGATGCCGAGCAGCCGGGGAGCGTCGCTCGCCGGCTCCAGGCCGTCGCCGCCCGGCGGCACGAAGCGGTCCTGCCGGGGTCCGGCCCGGCCGGTCAGCGTCCCGTCCGCGTACGCCCACTCCCCCTCGGGCCCGAACGGGTCAAGAGCGAAGGGGAGTTCGGGCAGTTCCAGGCTCATGCGCGGCGTCCGTCGACGCGGCGGGGCAGGCCCAGCGGGTTGGACTCGCGCAGCTCGGGCGGGAGCAGCGCCTCGGGCGTCGACTGGTAGCTGACCGGCCGCAGCCAGCGCTCGATCGCCGTCGCGCCGACCGACGTCGAAGGGGAGGTGGTGGCCGGGTACGGGCCGCCGTGGGTCTGGGCGGGCGCGACCGCGACACCGGTGGGCCAGGCGTTGACCAGGACGCGCCCGGCCAGTGGGGTGAGCTCGGCCAGCAGGTCGGCGGCGTCGTCGTCGGCGCTCTCGGTGGCGATGTGGAGCGTCGCCGTGAGGTTGCCGGGGAGGCGGCCGAGTACGGCGGCGACCTCGTCCTGCGAGTCGTAGCGGGCGACGACGGTGACCGGGCCGAAGCACTCCTCCAGGAGCGCGTCGTGCGGCCCCTCGGCGGTGAGCCGGGCGGCGGGCACGGTCACGTAACCGGCGGAGACGGTGTGCTCGCCGCCGGCGCCCGGGGTCACCGGGGACTCGACGTCCGGCAGTCCGGCGCGCTCGGCCACGCCGGACACGAACGCGTCCCGCATCCGGTGGTCGAGCATGACGCCGGAGCCCGCGTCGCTGACGGTGGCGGTGAGCGACTTCAGCAGGCCGTCGCCGGTCTCGCCCGCCGGGACGAGGACGAAGCCGGGCTTGGTGCAGAACTGGCCGACGCCCATGGTCATCGAGACGCCGAGCCCGGCGCCGATCTCCGCGCCGCGCTCGGCCGCCGCGGCCCCGGTCACGACGACCGGGTTGAGCGAGCCGAGTTCGCCGTGGAAGGGGATGGGGTTCGGGCGGGCGGCGGCGGCGTCGAACAGCGCGCGCCCGCCGCGGACCGACCCGGTGAAGCCGGCCGCGCTCACCAGCGGGTGGCGCACCAGTTCGACGCCGGCTTCGAAGCCGTGCACCAACTGCACCACGTCGGCGGGCAGTCCGCTCTCCTGCGCGGCCCGGCGCAGCACCGACGCGCACAGCTCCGAGGTGGCCGGGTGGTCGGGGTGCGACTTGACGACGACGGGGCAACCGGCGGCCAGGGCGCTGGCGGTGTCGCCGCCGGGCACCGAGAAGGCGAGCGGGAAGTTGCTGGCCGCGTAGACGGCGACGACGCCGAGCGGAATCTTGTAGCGGCGCAGGTCGGGCCACGGCGGGGTGCGGGAGCCGTCCTCGTGGTCGATGTGGACGTCGAGGAAGGCGCCCTCGTCGACCACCTCGGCGAAGGCCCGCAACTGGGCTGCGGTGCGCGCGAGTTCGCCGGTGAGCCGGGCCGGGCCGAGCGCGGTCTCCGCGTCGGCGGCCTCGATGACGTGCTCCCCGGCCTCCGCCAGCCGGTCGGCGGCGGTGCGCAGGAACGCGGCGCGCACGGTGCGGTCGGCGAGCGACGCGCGGACCGCGTGGGCGGCCCGTACGACCCGGTCGACCTCTTCCGCGGTGGCCTCCGAGGCGACCTGCTCACGCCGGTTCCCGGTGCGGGGGTCCACACTCCAGACTGGTGTTGCTGACACCGTTGTTCCTTCCCGGTCCGCGTGCCACGCTCACGGACTCGTTCGCTATTCTGAACAAAGTTCCTGATCGTGAATGTACGGGGACTCTATTTCCGCGCGTCGCGCGTTGGCAAGAAGTCGCAGGATGGCGAAGGCCGAGAGGGGCACGACGATGGCGGTGGCCGAGTCCGGCGGGGCGCAGGTCAAGTCCGCGGTGCGGACCGTGGAATTGCTCGAGTACTTCGCGGGCCGGCCCGGCATGCACGCGCTGGCCTCGGTCCAGGAGGCGGTGGGGTACCCGAAGTCCAGTCTCTACATGCTGCTGCGCACCCTGGTGGAGCTCGGCTGGGTCGAGACGGACGCGACCGGCACCCGGTACGGCATCGGGGTGCGGGCCCTGCTGGTCGGCACCTCGTACATCGACGGTGACGAGGTGGTGGCCGCGGCCCGGCCGACGCTGGACCGGCTCGCCGACGACACCACCGAGACCATCCACCTGGCCCGGCTCGACGGGACCAACGTCGTCTACCTCGCCACCCGCCAGTCGCAGCACTACCTGCGCCCCTTCACCCGCGTCGGCCGCCGGCTGCCCGCCCACTCGACCTCGCTCGGCAAGGCGCTGCTCGCCACCCACACCGACGACCAGGTCCGCGCGCTGCTGCCGGCCACGCTGCCGGCGCTGACCGAGCACACCCTCACCGACCGCGAGCAGCTCATCGCGGAGCTGGCCGTCGTCCGTGAGCAGGGGTACGCGGTCGACCGGGAGGAGAACACCCTCGGGCTGCGCTGCTTCGGAGTCGCCGTGCCCTACCGCACCCCGGCCCGCGACGCGATCAGCTGCTCGGTGCCGGTGGCCCGGCTCACGCCCGCGCACGAGCAGGCGGTGAAGGACGCCCTCTTCGACGCCCGCGACCGGCTCACCCTCGCCACCCGGCGGCTCTGACCGGCGGGGGCCGGGACGCCGGAGGGCCGGTGCGTCGCCGCGTCGGTTGATCGGTGCGGACAGTGTGCCGCTCCGGGCCGTCCCGGTTCCGGACCCGCCGGACACGGGGCTCCCCGGAAAGGCGGACCTCCGCGACGGGTAGCCGGACTGTTCCCTAGGCGACAGGGTCTTCAGGTTTTCGGCGTGTTACGCCTTACTTGTCTCAGACCCATGTCGAAGCGCTTGCCGGAGGGACGCCGGTTGCGCTCCCGGCGCCGCCCGTCGACGGCGCGCGTCCGGGAACGTACACGGTCCAGCCCAGGCGTAACAGGGATCCCGAGTGCAGAGAAGAGGTACCCGTGGGCACATGCGTCGACGATGCCGCTGCCGCCGAGTTCCACCAGTTCTTCGAGGCTCATTACGCGGAACTCGCGCGCCTCGCCGCACTGCTGACCGGCGAGGCGGACGCGGCCGACGATCTGGCGGCCGACGCGCTGATGGCGCTGTGGCACCGCTGGGACCGGGTGCGGGCGGCCGACCATCCGGTCGCCTACGCCCGGGGGGTGGTGGCCAACCTGGCGCGCTCCCGCATCCGCAGCGCGGTGCGCGAGCGCCGCAGGGTCGCCCTGTTCTGGGGGCCGCGCGACGGCGAAGGCGGCCACGCGGTGGACGATCCGGACGTGTCGGCGGTCGTCGACGTCCAAGGGGCCCTGCGCAGACTGCCGTTCCGCAAGCGCGCCTGCGTGGTGCTGCGACACGCGTTCGACCTGTCCGAACGCGACACCTCTCTCGTCCTGGGCATCTCGGTGGGTACGGTCAAGAGCCAGACCTCCCGGGGCATCGCCGAGTTACAGCGGATACTCGGTCCGGACGGGGACGCGGCGCCCGCCCGGGTGGTCGCGGCGGTGGCGCAGCGCGGCGGAGGACATCTGTGAGGGAAGAGGAGTTGCGGCAGAGGCTGCGGAGCACGGCCGAGGCGCACCGGCCGGACCGTGAGCGGATGCTGGCGCGGGTCGAGCGCGGGATGGCCGAGGGGCCGCCCGCCAAACGGCCGGTGCGTCCACCGCGGACGCCCGTGCCGTGGCTGCGGGTCGCCGGGGCGACGGTCGCGGTGTGCGCGGTACTGGTCCTGGGGGCGTACGCCGTCACCACGGCGGCCCACCGGGAGCCGCCCGAGGGGTCGGTGGCGGCGCCGCCCGCTCCCCGCAGCGTTCCCACCGCGCCGCCCACCACCGAACAGGGAGCGCCCGCAGGGGTGTTGAGCGCGTCGGGAAGGGTGGACGACGGCTCCAACGCCTACTGGGCGCAGAGCGACCTGGTGGTGGAGGCGGCCGGGCCGCTGTCCACGCTGACGGTGGAGCTGCGGATCGCGGAGACCGGCGGGGTGAACAGCACCGGGGCGTGGACCTCGCAGCCGAACGACGCCTTCGTCGCCTCGGAGTCCCGGGAGGACGGCTTCCTGGTCTTCCGGTGGACGCTGAAGCCCGGACGGACCGTGCCCGCGGGCACCCACACCTTCGCCGGGCAGTACAACCACGCGGAGGGCGCACGCGACTCCGGCGCGGACACGTTCACGGTACGGGGCCGGCCCGCGGGGACCGGCGCGGACGGTGGAGGCGGCACGGGCGGTGCGGCCGGTGCGAACGGCGAGCAGAAGGCCGCCGGAGGCTTCACGCCCGAGTGAGCCGGGCCCGCGCGGCGGGCCACCCCGGCCGTCCGGGGAGGGGCCGTCCCCGCTTCGGACCCCCGGAAAAAAGATCGCGGACCCGGCAACCCATCCCCGGGCGGTGGCGACCAAGGAGCGCACACACTCCCCACCCCCGACGGACGGGACATCCGCAATGAGGGAACGAGCCGCACAGCACACGCTCCGCCGGCGCCGCGGGCGCCGCTCCACCGCCACGGCGCTGACGGCGGCCCTGGTGATGACCGGCGCCGCCGTGGCCACCACCCTGACGGCGCAGCCCGCCGGGGCCGCCGCCACCGTCGCCTCCTGGCCGAGCGCCTCGGGCAGCCAGGCCGTCTCGTCGACCATCGCGGTCTCCGGGACGTACGACGGCAGCCTGAAGCGCTACTACGGCAGCGGCGATCTCGGTGACGGCGGCCAGGACGAGGGCCAGGACCCGATCTTCAAGCTGAAGGACGGGGCGACGCTGAAGAACGTCATCATCGGCACCCCGGGCGCCGACGGCATCCACTGTTCGGGCAGTTGCACGCTCCAGAACGTCTGGTGGGAGGACGTCGGCGAGGACGCCGCGTCCTTCAAGGGCACCTCGTCCAGCGCCACCTACAAGGTGACCGGCGGCGGTGCGAAGAAGGCCTCGGACAAGGTCTTCCAGTTCAACGGGGCGGGCACCCTGACCATCACCGGGGACTTCCAGGTGTCGGACTTCGGGAAGCTCGTCCGGTCCTGCGGCAACTGCTCCACGCAGTACAAGCGGACGATCGTGGTGAACGGCGTGGACGTGACCGCGCCGGGCACGTCCCTGGTCGGCATCAACACCAACTACGGGGACACGGCGACGCTCAGGTCGGTCCGCATCCACGGCGACAGCAGCAAGAAGATCAAGCCGTGCGTCCGCTACACCGGCAACGACGACGGCGACGAGCCGACGGAGACCGGCAGCGGCCCCGACGGCACGTACTGCAAGTACGCCGCGTCGGACATCACCTACAACTGACCGGCCTCTCCGGGCTCCCCCAGCCGGACGAGCCGGGTCCGCGGTCGAGGGGTTCCGGCCCCGTGAGCCGCGGCACACGAACCCGGGCGGCCGCCCGGCCCCCCGCGCATCCGTCCTGACACGGGCGCGCGGGCACCGGGCCGGGCAGCCGCCCGGCCTGGACGACCGGAGGTCCGGCGGGACCTCCGGTCCGGCGGCCGGGGGTCCGGCGGGACCCCCGGCCGTCGCTGTCCCGTGCGCGGGGCGCATCGGCGTACGCATGCACACGGGCGTGCGCCGGTGCGCCCCGCGCACCGGCGCACCTGTGCCGTCTTGTACACCCTCTGGCAGACCCGCACGCCCTCCGGGCTCGGGGCTGCGGCTCCGGGCTCAGGACTACGTGCTCCGGGCTCAGGGCTGCGTTCTGCGCACTACCGGCTGCCGTCCGCGCACACGCCACGGCCGACGGATCCCGCCGGACCCGTCGGCCGTGGTGGGGCCCCCGCCGGGGCCCGTCGGGGGTCAGCAGTGGTTGCCGGCCCCCGCGCCGTTGCGCACCAGGGCGGGGACCGCCTGCGGGCGGTCGACCCTGGTGCGGAGGGTGGGCGTCCAGCCGGCGCCCGAAGCGAGCTGCTCGGCGGGAACGCCCGCGTTGTGGACGGCGATCAGGTCGGTCTTGCGGCCGTTGACGTAGTTGTCGGCGGCGGTGAGCGGGGCTTCCTTCCACTTCTTGAGGATGGTCGCCGCGTCGAAGCCCTTCGGCACGGTGAACGCGTTGTGCTCCGCGACGAGCCGGGACTCGATGCCGATGCCGTAGGTGTAGCCGTAGGCGCTGCCCGGCGTGACGACGAAGTGGTTGTTGTACGAGTCGACCTGCCCGAAGCGGACGCGGGGGGCGCGCTCCTTCACGTCCTGGAACAGGTTGTGGTGCAGGGTGACGCGCAGCTTGCCCCGGTCGTCCGCCCCGGCGCTGTCGCTGTTGCCGATGAGCATCGTCTTGTCGTGGTTCTTCAGGACGTTCCACGAGACGGTGACGAGGTCGGCGCCGCGCACGATGTCGAAGAGCCCGTCGTGCTGCTGGTAGATCTCGCCGAAGTACCTGGGCTGGGCGGAGTCGGGGCGGTCGCCGTCGCTGAAGGTGTTGTGGTCGACCCAGACGTGGGTCGAGCCGTAGACGACCAGGTTGTCGTACTCGGAGTTCCAGGCGCCGGTGGCTCCGTCGGTCGGGTCCCACTGCGGGAAGCAGTCGTAGGTGTCCTCGAAGGAGAGGTTGCGGACGATGACGTTGGAGACGCCCCTGATCTGGAGGCTGGCGCCGATGACGGTCGCGTCGTCGCCGACCCCGATGAGGGTGGTGTTGGAGGGGACCTTGACGTTGACCGCCTTGCTCTGGGCGACGGCGGACGCGGCGCGGGCGTCCTCCAGCGGGCCGGAGGGCACCTCCTCGGTGCCCCAGGTCGCCGGGTCGTAGGCCTCCAGGTACTTCTCCAGCGTGTAGCCGCCGGTCTCGTACGCCGAGCAGTCCAGCGGCCTGCCCTCGGCGTCGGCGTTGCCGTGGACGGTGCCGACCACCCGGACGATCTTGGGGGCGTCGCCGGCGTCCTCGAACGCGGCGATCAGCTCGGCGCGGTTGGTGACCGTGTAGACGTGGTCGGGGGTGGCGGCGGAGCCGCCCGTGGTGGAGCCGTCGGCGGAGGCCCAGCCGTCGCCGGCCGGCAGCACGGCGCGGTCGGCGGACTTGTGCGAGGGCTTCGGGTGGTGGGCGGCCTGGGCGGGCACCGTGACGGCGAGCGCCAGCGAGGCGCAGCCCAGCACCACGGCGGCGGCGCGGACGTGGTTCGTGCGTGCGGGCATGACGGTTCCTTGACTCAGTTACGGATGGGAGACGTGCGGGTGCGCGTCCCGGCGCGGCGGGCCGTCGGGCGGCGGGCCGGGTCCGGGGGCGCGGGCCGGACCGGTGTCAGACCGGGTCGGGCCAGCTGATGAGCGACGGGGGCACCGGGGCGTCGAGCCGGCGCAGGTCGCGGGGTTCCAGGAGGCGCGCGCCGCGCAGGGCGCGGGCGGTGACGCGGGCCACCTCGACGGCGCCCAGCGGCTGGAAGTGGGTGTTGTCCTGCTTGCCCGCGGGGTAGTTGGGGGACTCCCCCGGTTCCACCCAGTTGAACCAGTCCTGCGTGACGGTCGGGCCGAGCCGCTGCCACAGGGCGAGGGTGAGGGCCTGGGCGTCGATCAGCGGGACGCGTTCCTCGGCGGCCAGCGCGCGCATCGCCGCCGGGTACTCACCGTGGGTGGGCTTGGCGGTGCCGTCCTCGGCGAACCGGCGCCGCTCGACCGGGGTGATCAGGACCGGCCGGGCCCGGCGGGCGCGGGCGCCGTCCAGGTACTGGCGGAGGTACTGCGGGAAGGTGGTGTGCGGGTCGGTGCCGCGCGCCGGGTCCTCGGTCTTCTCGTCGTTGTGGCCGAACTGGACGAGGACCAGGTCTCCGGGGCGGACCCCGGCGAGGAGGGCGTCGAGCCGGCCCTCGTCGATGAAGCTCTTCGAACTGCGGCCGTTCATCGCATGGTTGGCGACCCGGACGTCCGGCCGGAGGAAGAACGGGAGGGCCATGCCCCAGCCCGTCTCGGGGGCCGCGTCGGAGTACTTCTGGGCGGCGGTGGAGTCGCCGGCGATGTGCAGCGTCAGCGGGCGGGGGCGGTTGCCGCCTCCGTGTGCCAGGGCCGGCGCGGTGGCGGCGGCGAGGATCGGCGGCAGCGCCGCGAGCGCGGTCACCACCCGTCTGCGGTGGAGCGTCATGGGTGACTGCCCTTCTCGGAAGGGGTGCTTGCGGGCGCGGCCCTCCGTGAAGGGCCGCGCGTGCGTGGCGTGCGCGCGGGGCGCACGCGGGGTGAGGGGCCGGCGGAGGGGTCTTCTCCGGCCGCCGCCGGCTCCCCGTTCACCGGGGTGGAGCGGTGGGGTGCGGGGACGGCTCAGCCGTTGCCCAGCTCCTTCCACTCCTTCTGCGCGGCGTTCAGCTCCTCGGCGATCTTGTCGAGGAACTGCTTCGCCGTGACCTTGCCGAGCAGCAGCTTCTGGAACTCCGGCTCGTTGTCGGCCTTGCTGATGTTGTTCCAGTCGGGCAGGTAGTACGGCAGGTTGACGATCTTGGTGGAGCCGTCGGTGAGCGAGGTGGCCGCGGCCGACGTGGACGCGGACTCGGTGATCCACGGGTCCTTGGCGGCCTCGGTGTTGGCGGGGATGGCGCCGGCCGACTCGTTCCACTTGCTGTTGGACTCGTGCGAGGCGGCGAACTCGATGAACTTCCAGGCCGCCGTCTTGTTCTTGCTGGTGCGGAAGAGGCCGAGGCCGTCGACCGGGTTGGAGACCTGGACGCGGGTGCCGCCGTCACCGATCGGGTTGGGTATGCCGGCGAACTTGTCCTCACCGAGGGCCTTCAGGTGGTCCTGGTAGGAACCGAGGTTGTGGCTGAGCATCCCGATGGTGCCGGTGTCCCACTGGGCGACCATCTTGGTGAAGTCGTTGTTGACGTCGGCGGACGGCGTGTTCTTCTTGAACAGCGCCGCGTACTTCGTCAGCGCGTCGACGTTCTTCGGGTCGTTGAGGGTGGTCTTGTCGCCGTTCCAGAACTCGGTGATCCCGGACTGGCCGTAGGTGGCGTCCAGGGCCTGGGCGATGGAGCCGGCGCCGCCGCGGATGGTGTAGCCGAACTTGTTGTTCTTGGCGTCGGTGAGCTTGTCCGCCGCCTCGTAGAACTGCTTCCAGGTGGTGGGCGCCTCCAGGCCGGCCGCCTTGAACAGGTCGGTCCGGTACCAGAGGGTGCCGTTGTTCGCGGAGGTCGGGACGGTGTACAGGTCGTCGCCGCGGCCGGCCGCGTCCTTGACGCTCGCGACCATGCCCTCGACGAGCTTGCCCTTGAGCGACGAGCCCTCGATCCGCTCGGTGAGCGGGTCGAGCGCCTCCTGGGAGACGATGTTGGCGAGGTAGGCGGTGCCGACGCCGCCGACGTCCGGCAGGCCGCCGCCGGCGATGGCGGTGTCGTACTTCGACTGCACGTCCGCGATCGGGATCGGGACGTACTTCACCTTGATGTCGGGGTTCGCCTTCTCGAAGTCGGCGATGATCTCGGTCCACACCTCGGTGCGCGGACCGCCGTTGTTGTCCCAGAAGGTGATCTCGCCCTTGCCGCTGCCCTCGTCGCCGGACCCGCTGCCGTCGTCACCGCACGCGGTGGCCGTCAGCGCCAGTACCGCCGCCAGCGAGACCGCTGCCGTGGCGCGCCCCCGGTTGCTCTTCGAGATGTTCATGGTCGGCTCTTCTCTCATCGGTGTCGGAAGGTTGGTGGCGTGCGTGGGGGGCGTTCAGTGCCGTGCGCGGTGCGGTGCCCAGGCGTCGTCGCCGGCGAGGTAGTCGCCCACCTCGTGCTGCGCGGCGTCGGCCGGGGACATCTGGGGCCGGTCGGCGGTGACCGCCGAGCCGGGGCCGGTGTTGCGGTACTCGGTGAACCGGGCGTCCCGCCAGGAGAAGCCGCTCATGTCGGTCCACGGGCTCGCCTTGACGGCGGCGGGCAGCGAGGTCTGCCGGATCAGGACCTGGCCGACGGCGTCGGGGTTGCCGCTCGGGTGCCAGGGCCGGCCGAGGTGGAAGGTCCCGGCGGGGGCGTCGCTGATCACCCGGGAGCGGGTGATGAGGATGCCGTACGGGTTGTCCTTCCAGGTCGAGGCGGCGGTGATGTAGCCGTTGTTGGCGGCGTCGCCACGGCTCAGCGCCTTGATCACGGAGCGCTCGATCACCGTGGTGGCGCGGCCGTAGATGAAGTCGACGTCGCCCTCGATGTACGAGTCCTCGATGTACACCCGGGCCTTGGTGGTGAGGGCGGGGGTGTCGGTCATCAGGGTGTCCTGGTTGCCGAGGAAGGCGGTGTCGGTGAACGTCACCCGGTCGCCGGTGGTCTTCACGGCGAGGGCCTGTTCCCCGCTGATCTCCACCGCGGCTTCGTCGAAGTCGTTGGCGAAGGTGAGGTGGCGGGCGGTGAAGTCGTGTCCCTCGACCAGCACGGTCGCGCTGCCGGAGGATCCGACCGTGGTGCCGTCCGGCTTGAGTTCGCCGTTGGGGGTGTTGAACACGATGACGGTGTCGTCGCGGTGGCGGCCGGTCCCCTCGAAGGAGACGTACGGCTTGTTCTTGCCGATCCGGACGTGTTCGCGGTAGGTGCCGGGCGCGATCCGGACGACGACCCGCCGGTCGTTGCCCTCCGGCACGGCGTCCACGGCCGCCTGCACGGTCGGGTAGTCGCGGGGGACGTTCAGGACGGTGGCGCGGCCGTGCCCGTGCGGGGCTCCGGCGGCCCCGGCCGGCGCCTGGGCCGCCACGGCGTCGGGGACAGCCGGTATCAGGAAGGCGGCGGCGAGCGCGAGGACCGGGGCCATGGTTCTCGCCCGGGTGCGCGTGGTGCGGAGGTGCGTCATTGCAGTTCTCCTACGAGCGGTGCGTACGGGTCCGTGCTGGGTGCGGTGCGTGAGCGGTGCGGTGGGTCAGCGGTGCGGCGGTCAGGCGGGTCGGGCAGCTCGGGCGGGTCGTTCGGGCGGGGCGGCGGTGCGGAACGCGGTGAAGGTGGCGGTGCCCGCCGGGCCCGTCCCCTCGGGGGCGGTGGCGAACAGGCCGAGCAGCGCGCCGACCCACCGCCACGGGGTGGCGGCGAAGACCTGGCCCGAGGGCCGGAAGCCGTCGCCGGTGTCGGCGAGGAAGCGGCACCGGGCGCCGGCGGACACCTCGACGCGCAGCCGGGCCCGCCGTCCGGGGGCCGGCCGGTCGTGCGCGGCGTCGCGCTCGCGGGGCGCGCCCGTCTCCGCGTACCGGTGCACCAGGCGGGCGGTCCCGTCGGCGGCGTTCTCCAGGCCGATCCAGGAGAACGCGTCGCCGAGCACCGCCAGTCCGGCTTTGGCGCCCGGCTCCCCGCCGTCCAGCGTCAGTTCCGTCTCCACGGTGAACGTCTCGGCGGGCAGCCGCTGGACCAGGACGTGCGGCAGGGTCCGCAGGTCGTCGGCGTGCGCCGTGCGCACACAGGCCAGCCGCAGGCCGTCCCCGGCGTGCGCGACGGTCAGGCCGGGGCGCGGGTTGGCGGTCCACTGCCACTGGCGGCCGAACCGTCCGCCCGGGAAGTCGTCCGAGGAGGCCGGTGCGCCGGGGACTCCGTCGGGCGGCGCGGGCGTGCGCGGCTTGCGGTGCACGGCGACGGGGACGCCGTCGTCCCCGATCACCGGCCAGCCGTCGGCGTCCCAGCGCATCGGCTGGAGGTGGACCACCCGGCCGTAGGGCCCGCGGGCCTGGAAGTGCAGGAACCAGTCCTCGCCCTGGGGCGTGGAGACCCAGCCGCCCTGGTGGGGGCCGTTGACGTCGGTGTCGCCCTGGGCGAGCACCACGCGTTCGTCGTACGGTCCGAAGAAGTCGCGGGAGCGGAAGGCGCCCTGCCAGCCGGTCTCCACCCCGCCGGCCGGGGCGAAGATCCAGAAGTGGCCGTCCCGGCGGTAGAGCTTGGGGCCTTCGAGGGTGAACCAGCCGGGGATCGTGTCGGCGTCGACGAGCGTCTTGCCCTCGTCGAGCAGTTCGCGCCCGTCGGGGCTCATCCGGTGGCCGGTGAGGCGGTTCTTGATCCCGGAGCGGGACTTCGCCCAGGCGTGCACCAGGTACGCCTCGCCGGTCTCCTCGTCCCAGAGCGGACAGGCGTCGATCAGGCCCTTGCCCGCCTTGACCAGGTGCGGGGCGGTCCACGGTCCGCGCACGTCGGGGGCGTTGACCTGCTGGATGCCGTGGTCGGGGTCGCCCCAGAAGATCCAGAACCGTCCGTCGTGGTGGCGCAGGGACGGCGCCCACACCCCGCAGTCGTGCCGGGGCACCGCGAAGTCCGCGGCGGGCTCCAGGCGTTCGAGCGCGTGGCCGACGAGCGTCCAGTTCACCAGGTCGCGCGAGTGCAGCAGCGGCAGGCCGGGGGCGCGGCCGAAGCTGGAGGCGGTGAGGTAGTAGTCGTCGCCGACGCGGACGACGTCGGGGTCGGACCAGTCGGCGTTCAGCACCGGGTTGCGGTAGGTGCCGTCGCCGAGGTCGGCGGTCCAGGGCGGGTTCACGCCGTCACCACCTTGCGCACCAGCGCGGCGGCGGCGTCCCGGTCGAGCCGGCCGTCGGCGACGACGGTCACGACCCGGCGCACCACGGTGGCGCCCGGTGCGACCGGCAGGCGGTGCTCGGCGGCGAGCGACGAGCCGACGCCGGGGTACTCGGCGGTGCGGACGAACCACGGGTCGCGCCGGGTCTCCTCGGTCGCGCCGGCGAACACCAGCGTCCAGTCACGGCCGGCCAGCGCCAGCCAGTCGGCGGGTCTGCCGTGCACCGCCTCCTCGCCCTCCCGCGTGCCGCTGAAGACGTCGGGAGCGGTGTCCTCCTTCGGGGCGCGCCAGAAGAAGCCGCCGTATCCGGCGCCGGGGCGGCCGTTGGTGGCGGGGCTGCCGATGGACAGGGGGGCGGTGCCCCGGTTGGTGAGGGAGAAGGAGAAGTCGAGCGCCCAGGCGGTGTCCGACACCCCGATGACCGCCACCGTCCGGTGCTCACGCAGCAGTTCGACGCCGTCGGCCTCCCAGCTCAGCTCCTCCACGAAGCCGTCCGGGTCGCGGAGCTTCCAGCCGAGGTGGCGCTGGACGCCGTGGTTGTCCAGTTCGGTGGGGCCCTGCCCGCGGACGAAGGTCCGGCCGCCCCAGAAGTTGTGCCCGGCGACGTCCGGCACCGCGACGGAGGCGCCGAGGTGGTGGATGTGGTCGGCGGGCCGTTCCTCGGTGACGGGCACCCCGGCGAGGGTGGTGACCGGGTGCAGGTAGGGGCGCGCCGCCGGGTCGTCGGGGGCGAAGCTGTAGCGGCCGACGGGCCGTCCCGCACAGCTCAGGGTGGCGGTGGTCATGACGCGCTCACCTCGCGGGACCGCGCCCAGGGGACGCCGAGTTCGGAGTAGAGGGCGAGGGTGTCGGCGCCGGCGGCGACGGCGGCGTCGATGCCGTGCACCACGCGCCGCACGCCGGTGGTGCCGGTGGCGGGCTCGGTGTGCCAGGCGTCGGCGGGCAGCGCGGTGGGCTCGGGCCCGGTGCGCACCGCCTCCAGCACCCGCATGAACGCGGCGGTCCGGTGCGGCGGCACGAGGAGCGGGGTGCCGTCGGCCAGGTGCGCGGCCAGGTTCTCCAGCAGGTCGGTGCGGCCGTGCACGCTCTCCTCGGGGCCGTGTCCGGCCCGCTGGAGCAGGACCCGGTCCTGCTTGTACCAGAAGGTGATCCGGCCCCGGTCGCCGTGCACGACGACGTACGGCTCGGCGGCCGTCTCGGCGCAGAGGGTGACCGAGGCGGTGACGGGCAGGCCGTCGGAGGTGGTGATCCGGACGCAGCTGGTGTCGTCGGCCTCGATGTCGTGGGCGCGGAAGAGTTCCGTCTCGACCGACGCGACATCCTGTTCGGTGCCCCGGTCGGCGAGTTCCAGGGCGGTGGCGACGGCGTGCGCGAGCGGGTTGGTGAGCACCCCGTCCACGACGTCCGTGCCGTCGATGCGGCGTCGGCCGGCCCAGGGGGCGCGCCCGTAGTACGCCTCGTCGCGGACCCACGCGCCGGCGGCGCCGTAGCCGCGCACCGTGCCGATCGCGCCGTCCGCGACGAGGGCGCGGACGGCGGTCACGGCGTGCGAGCCGAACGACTGGAAGCCGATCTGGCAGGCGGTGCCGGCCGCCGCGACCGCCTCGCGGATGCGGCCGAAGTCGGCCCAGGAGGCAGCGGGCGGCTTCTCCAGCAGGAGGTGGACGCCCCGCCCGGCGGCGGTCAGCGCCAGGTCCGTGTGGGTCTGGATCGGTGTGCAGACGACGGCCGCGCGGGCACCGGTGGTGTCGAGGAGTTCCCCGAAGTCGGCCGACTGCAGGGGCGGTTCGGCGGCGAACGCGCCGAGCTCCTCGTCGTCGAGCGGGCGCAGCTCGCAGATCCCGGCGAGTCTGACGACTCCGAGGTCCTGGAGGCGGCGGATGTTGGCGAGGTGCCAGCGGCCGTGGCCGCGGGCGCCGGCCAGCACGATCGGAAGAGGCGTGGTGGTGGTCATCCGGCCCTCCCTGCGGCCCGGCGGGCCTGTCGTCGTGGTGCGGTCATGAGGATCAGCCCTTCACGGCGCCGGCGCTGAAGCCGGTGATGAGCCACTTCTGGATGAAGGCGAAGACGACCACCACGGGGACGGCGGCGATGACACCGCCGGCGGCGAGCGCGCCCAGGTCGACGCTGTCGGCGCCGATGAGGGTGTTGAGCCCGACCGGGATCGTCTGCTTGTCCTGCTCGCTGAGGAACATCAGGGCGAACAGGAAGTGGTTCCAGCTGTGCACGAAGGCGAAGGAGCCGACGGCGATGAGTCCGGGCCGCAGCAGCGGCAGGACGACGGCGCAGAAGGCGCGGAAGCGGGAGCACCCGTCCACCCAGGCGGCCTCTTCGAGGGTCACCGGGACGTTCTTGATGAAGCCGCTGATCAGGATGATCGACAGCGGGAGCTGGAAGACCGTCTCGGCGATGACCACGCTCCCGAGGGAGTTGATCATCTGGAGGTTCTTGAAGATCTCGAAGAGCGGCACCAGCATCAACGCGCCCGGAATGAACTGGGAGCAGAGCAGCGCCAGCATGAAGGCGCCCTTGATCTTGAAGTCGAACCGGGCGAGCGCGTATCCGCCGGCCAGCGCCACCAGGGTGGTGGCGACCAGGGTGGCGATGCCGACGATCATGCTGTTCTGGAAGAACGTGGCGAAGCTGCGCTCGGTCCAGACTTTGGTGAAGTGCTCCCCCGTCATCGGCCAGGGCACCAGCGAGGTGGAGCCGGTGGGACGGACCGCGAAGAGGAGCATCCAGTAGAACGGGATGAGGGTGAACAGGAGGTAGATGCCGAGCGGCAGGTAGATCTGCCAGCGGGGCACGTCGTCGAAGGCGCGCTCGCGCCCGCGGCGCTTGGGGGCGGCCGGTGGCGGCGTGGCGCCCCGGGCGGGTACGGCGGTGTCGGTGCCGTGCTTCTCGGCCAGTGCGGCGGTCACGTGCGGTCGCCTCCGAATTTGCTCAGGCGCAGATAGACGATCGAGCAGAACAGCAGGATCACGAAGGCGACGGTGGTGAGCGCGGACGCGTAACCGAAGTCGTGTCCCTCGATGCCGGTGTTGGCGACGTACAGGGGCAGGGTGGTGGTCTCGCCCGCCGGTCCGCCGCCGGTGAGGGTGTACAGCAGGTCGACGTTGTTGAACTCCCAGACCGCGCGCAGCAGCGTGGAGAGGATGATCGCGTCGCGCAGGTGCGGCAGGGTGATGTGGAAGAACTGGCGCATCCGTCCCGCGCCGTCCACCGAGGCCGCCTCGTACAGCTCCTTGGAGACGGACTGGAGGTCGGCGAGGATGAGGATGGCGAAGAAGGGGACGCCGCGCCAGAGTTCGGTGACGGTGGCGGCCCAGAAGACGGTGCCGGTGTCGGAGAGGACCGAGGTGCCGTACTCCCCGATTCCGGCGTCCGCGAGGTAACGGCTGAAGCCGGTCGAGGAGTTGTAGAGCAGGATCCAGATGGTGCTGGTGAGGACGCCGGAGACGGCCCACGGGGAGAACACCATGGCGCGGGAGATGCCGCGGCCGATGAAGCTCTGGTTGACGATCAGGGCGAGCGCCAGGCCGAGCACGAGCTGGAGGGAGACCTGCGTGACCACCCACTGGGCGCTGAAGCCGAGGGTCGGCCAGAACTGCTCGTCCTCGGTGAAGATGCGGGTGAAGTTGTCGAAGCCGGCGAAGCCGTTCCGCCAGGGCTTGGTGACGTTGTAGTTCTGCAGGCTGTAGTAGAAGACGCTGATCACCGGATAGGCGATGAAGCCCAGCATCAGCAGCCCGGCCGGGGCGATCAGCAGGTACGGCAGTGTGCGGGGGGTCGCCGAACGGCGCTTCTTGGGCACCTTCGGCGTTGTGGCCACGGCTGTTGCTTGGGCCATGACACCTCTCCGTTCTCTCGTGTTGCCCGGCTTCGCTCGGGACTTGCCTGGCACGGTGCGGGTGGTGCGGGGTGTAGCAAGCGCTTTCCACGCATCGATCGGTGAACCGGTCGACGGGGGCGCCGAATGCCGGGGTCCGGCTCAGCCGGCGTACGCGTCGGGCACGTCCCCCTGCCGCGACAGGAAGGTGAAGTCGCAGCCGGTGTCGGCCTGGGTGATCTGGTCCTGGTACAGCGCCCCGTAGCCGCGTCCGTAGCGCGGCGGCGGCGCGGTCCACGCGGCCCGGCGCGCGTCCAGCTCCTCTTCGTCCACCTCGAGGCGCAGGGTCCGGCCCGGCACGTCCAGGGTGATGAGGTCGCCGGTGCGGACCAGGGCGAGCGGCCCGCCGACGAACGACTCGGGCGCGACGTGCAGCACGCACGCCCCGTAACTCGTGCCGCTCATCCGGGCGTCGGAGATCCGCACCATGTCGCGCACACCCTGCTTCAGCAGGTAGTCCGGGATCGGCAGCATGCCGTACTCGGGCATCCCCGGGCCGCCCTGGGGGCCCGCGTTGCGCAGCACCAGCACGTGGTCGGGGGTGAGGGCGAGCGCCGGGTCGTTGATGGTGCGCTGCATCTCCCGGTAGTCGTCGAAGACGACCGCGGGTCCGGTGTGGGTCAGCAGGTGCGGCTCGGCGGCGATGTGCTTGATCACCGCGCCGTCCGGGCAGAGGTTGCCGCGCAGCACCGCGACGCCGCCCTCGGCCGCCAGCGGGTTCTCGCGCTCGCGGATCACCTCGGCGTTGTGCACCTGCGCCCCGTCGAGCTGCTCGCGCATCGAGGAGTGCGCGACCGTCGGCCGGTCGAGGTGGAGCACGTCGGTGAGCCGGGACAGGAAGCCGGGCAGCCCGCCCGCGAAGTGGAAGTCCTCCATGAGGTACTTCCCGCCGGGGCGGAGGTTGGCGAGGACCGGGACCGTGCGGGCGATCCGGTCGAAGTCGTCCAGGGTGAGCTTGACGCCGGAGCGGCCCGCCATGGCGATGAGGTGGATCACGGCGTTGGTGGAGCCGCCGAGCGCCAGCACGGTGGCGACCGCGTCCTCGTACGCCTCCGCGGTCAGGATCTTCGACAGTGTGAGCTGCTGCCACACCAGTTCGACGATGCGGAGCCCGGACCGGGCCGCCATCCGCTCGTGGCCGGAGTCGACCGCGGGGATGGAGGAGGCGCCCGGCACGGTGACGCCGAGCACCTCGGCGGCGGCGGTGAGGGTGGAGGCGGTTCCCATCGTCATGCAGTGGCCCGGGGAGCGGGCGAGCCCGTTCTCCAGTTCGCCCATCTCGCAGTCGCCGATGAGTCCGGCCCGCTTGTCGTCCCAGTACTTCCACATGTCGGTGCCGGAGCCGAGGACCTCGTTGCGCCAGTGGCCCGGCAGCATCGGCCCGGCCGGCACGAACACGGTCGGCAGGTCGACGCTGGCGGCGCCCATCAGCAGCGCGGGCGTCGACTTGTCGCAGCCGCCGAGCAGCACCACGCCGTCCACCGGGTAGGAGCGCAGCAGCTCCTCGGTCTCCATCGCCAGCATGTTGCGGTAGAGCATCGGGGTCGGCTTCTGGAACGTCTCCGACAGGGTGGAGACGGGGAATTCGAGCGGGAAGCCGCCGGCCTGCCACACCCCGCGTTTGACCGCCTGCGCGCGGTCCCGCAGGTGGACGTGGCAGGGGTTGATGTCGGACCAGGTGTTCAGCACGGCCACGACCGGCTTGCCGAGGTGCTCCTCGGGCAGGTAACCGAGCTGCCGGGTACGGGCCTTGTGGCTGAAGGAGCGGATCCCGTCGGTGCCGAACCACTGGTGGCTGCGCAGTCCCTCGGGGGCGATGCGGCTCATATCGACCACCCGGCGATCTCGGCGGCCACTTCGGCGCGCTGAGCCTCGGGCAGCACCCGGCTGGGGGCGCGCACCTCGCGGCGGCACAGCCCGAGGGCGGCGAGCGCCTCCTTGACCACGGTGACGTTGTCGGCGGACTGGCGGGCCGCGCGCAGCTCCTCGAAGCGGCGGATGGACTCCCAGACCTTCATCGCGGCGGCGTAGTCGCCGGCCCGCAGCGCCTCCAGCATGGAGAGCGAGACGCCGGGGGCGACGTTGACCAGGCCGGAGGTGAAGCCGGTGGCGCCGGTGGCGAAATAGGAGGGGGCGTAGAGCTCGGCGAGTCCGGCGATCCAGACGAAGCGCTCCAGGCCGGCGTCGCGGGCGAACGCCCCGAACCGGGCCGCGTCCGGCACCGCGTACTTCACGCCGATGACGTTGGGGCAGCGGTCGGCCAGGTCGGCCAGCCGCTCGCCGGCGAGCAGCGGGTTGCGGACGTAGGGCACGACGCCCAGCTCGGGCACGGCCTCGGCGACGGCCCGGTGGTAGTCGACCCAGCCTTCCTGCGAGACGTACGGGTGGACGGGCTGGTGCACCATCACCATCGCGGCGCCCGCGTCCCGGGCGTGCTCGGCGGCGGCGACGGCGGTCGGCACGTCGTGGCCGACGCCCACCAGGACGGTGGCCCGGTCGCCCACCTCGTCGACGGTCAGCTCGGTGACCGCTCTGCGCTCGTCGGGGGTGAGGGCGTAGAACTCGCCGGTGTTGCCGTTCGGCGTGACGACGCGGATGCCGCCGTCCAGCATCCGGCGCAGCAGGGCGCGGTGGGTGGCGGTGTCGATCGTGCCGTCCTCGGAGAACGGGGTCACGGGGATCGCCACGACGTCTGCGAGGGCCGCCTTGAGCGCGGTGAGGTCCATACGGACTGGCCTTTCGTCGGTGAGCCGGTGGTTCACGCCGCCCCGCCCCCGTCCACGTCGTCGGGGAAGGCGCGGCGCACGAACGACGCGATGTGGTCGTGCAGCGCCGCCACCGCGGCGGTGGCGTCGTCGCCGAGGGCGAGGCGCAGGATCTCCCGGTGCTCGGCGGCCTCCCGCTCCCACGAGGGGTTGGCCGTCCAGGCGACGGTCGAGACGAGAGCGGCCTGGTCACGGACCTCGTCGAGCATGCGGCCCAGCAGCGGGTTGCCGCAGGGCAGGTAGAGCGCCCGGTGGAAGTCCCGGTTGGCGAGCGACCGGTCGGCCTTGTCGGCCGCCGAGTCGGCGCGCTCCAGGGCCTCCTGGGCCGCCTCCAGCGAGGCCCCGCGAGCGATGGTGCGGCGCAGCGCCTCCGGCTCCAGCAGCAGTCGCACGTCGTACACCTCCCGCGCCATCTCCGCGTCCACCAGCCGCACGGTGGCGCCCTTGTACTGGCTCATCACCACGAGCCCGGTGCCCGCCAGCGTCTTCAGGGCCTCCCGCACGGGAGTCTTCGACACCCCGAAGCGGGCGGCGAGTTCGGTCTCCACGAGCGCCTGCCCCGGGGTCAGCCGGCCGGTGAGGATCGCGTGCTTGACCGCTTCCAGCACGAACTGCGTGCGGGACGGGATCGGGGTGGGCGCAAAGGTCATGGGTGCCGGGCTCTCGCATCTCGCGTATCGCGTCTCATATATGACGTACGAAGTACGACGCGATGAAGCTAGAGCGGGCCGGATGTTTCGTCAACGCTTCCAACAAAAGAATTTCGGTCGAGTACGCCGAAGTAAAAGGTGCGGGGTGCAACGGAGTTGGCCCGTCCGCCGGGTCGGACGGGCGCCGGCCGGACGGCCCGTCCACCGCCCCGACCTGCGGCGGGAGGCATCCGGACGGACCTGTTTCCGGGCAGGCCGAAGCGGCCGTACGGCCCCGGTCCGGCCCGTACGGCCCCCGGCGGAACGCCGGGCCGGACGGGCGCACGGGTGCGCGCGTCCGGCCCGGCCCCGCTCATCGCGCGAGGCGGGAGAGCGCCCTGGCGACGGCCTCCAGGTCCGGCCCGGAGGCCAGACCCGCGTGGTAGAGCCGCAGTTGGTCCGCGCCGAGCGAGGCGGCGTGGCGCGCGTCGCTCTCCAGCGTGCCGGGGCTGCCGCCCATGCCGGTGACCACGCCGAAGTTGGCGGCACGCACCCCGGCCAGGCCGGCGAACGGGGTGAGCACCGCCTCGCGCGCCGCGTCGCCGCCGGTGCAGGGCAGCACCACGCCGTCCGCGACCGAGAGGATGTGCGCGGCGTCGACCCCGACGTTGGCACCGGTGCGGTGGGGGGCCGGGTCGGCGTGCAGCAGCACCTGGAAGCGGTCGTCGGGCGCGGCGGCGCGCACCGCGCCCACCGCGGCCTCCTGGAGGGCGCGGGCGACCCCGGTGCGGTACCGCAGGGTGGTCGCGGCGAGTTCGGCGCCGAGCAGCCGCTCGACGCCGGACCAGCCGCCGCCGGTGTCGCCGGCTCCGGCCCAGACGGGCTCCAGGGCCCGCCGCACGGCGTCCCGCAGCTCCTCGGGGTCGAGACCGGCCGAGCCGTACCCGTCGGTGCAGGACGGGCAGAAGCAGAGCGACATCAGGTACTGCGCCGCGTCGCCGAGGGCGACGCCGGAGACCTTGTCGTGGGCGTGCAGGTGCGCGAAGCCGTACCAGCCGCAGGACTCCAGCTCCGTGCCGCGCGCCCCGGGGCGGGCCGCCGCCTCCGCCGCGAGCGCCACCAGATGGTCCCGCACGGCGGGCTGGGCGATGCAGGGAGCCCAGCCGTACCGGTCGCCGTAGGCGTTGACGACCGAGGCCTCCGGATGCTCCTGCCCCATCCGGGAGTTGTGCGCGAGCACCACCCAACTGTGCACTTCGAGACCGGCGTCGGTCAGCGCCTCGGCCGCGACGGCGAACGGGTCGTCCCCCGCGGTCCAGGTCTGCCGGTGGGGGGTGAGTCCGAGGCCGGCCCAGTGCTTCTCGTCCGGCGGGTAGTACACCGCCGCGTGGGGCGCGGTGACGATCCGGGTCGCCGGGTGGCGCGGGGTGAGCGCGCGGGTGGAGTGGTAGGCGGAGGCGAGGGTCACCTGGCGGACGCCGAGCGCGGCGATCCGGGCGGGCGCGTCCGGGTCGCCGACGACGTCCCACGGGTAGAGGAAGGCGGAGGTCTTCATGCCGTCTCCCCCGCGCCCCGGGCGGACGCGCCGGGACCGTCCGTGGCGGCGACCGCCTTGCGGGCCTGCGGGTCCAGTTCCGCCAGCACCGCCCGGCCGTCCGCGACGATCTCGATCAGCCGCTCGACGTGTTCCGGGGCCGGTTCGCTGAGCGGGCTGCGTACCTCGCCGACGTCCAGTCCGCCGAGCCGCACCCCCGCCTTGACCAGGGAGACGGCGTAGCCGCGGCCACGGTTGCGGAGCTCGACCAGGGGCCGGTAGAAGCGGTCGAGGAGAGCGTCGACCACGCCGGTGTCGCCGGATTCGAGCGCCCGGTAGAAGGCGAGGGCGATGTCCGGGGCGAAGGCGAAGACGGCGGACGAGTAGAGGGTGATGCCGAGGCCGCGGTAGGCGGGCCCGGTCAGCTCCGCGGTGGGCAGGCCGTTGAAGTAGAGGAAGTCCCGCCCCGGCAGCGTGGTGCGCACGGCGCTGACGATCCGCTGCATCAGGTCGAGGTCGCCGAGTCCGTCCTTGAGCCCGATGACGCCGGGGGTGCGGGCCAGCTCGACGACGGTCTCCGGGGTGAAGACGACGTTGTCGCGCTGGTAGACGACGGTGTCCAGGCCGGTGGCGGCGGCGAGCGTCCGGTAGTGGCGCAGCAGCCCGGCCTGGTCGGCGACGACCAGGTACGGAGGCATGGCCAGCAGGCCGTCGGCCCCCGCCTCCTCGGCGAGGATCGCGTACTGGACGGCGATCGCGGTGCCGTATCCGGCGCCGGCGACCACCGGCACCTGCCCGGCGGTCTCCTCGACGGCGGCGGCCACCACCAGGCGGAACTCCTCGGGGGTGAGCGCGTGGAACTCGCCCGTGCCGCAGCAGGCGAAGACCGCTGCGGCCCCGGCGTCGACACCGGCCCGCACGTGCGCGCGGAACGCGTCGAGGTCCACGGCGCCGTCGGCCCCGTAGGCGGTGACGGGGAAGAAGAGCGGTCCGGCGGCGGAGGCCAGCCGGGCGGCGAGGGGGGCTGAGGTCACGGGCGCTCCCTGAGCGGATGCAGACGCGGATACGGACGCGGTACGACAGGTACAGGCTGCGGTACTGGCGGACGCGCCCACGACGTCCGGACCGGGTCGACGGACCCTCGGGCCGGCCGCGCGGACCGGGCGGGACCGGGGCCCAGCGAGCGGTCCTGCGAGGTTGCGTACGCCATTGTGATCGATGTCCACATGTGTGAACGGCGCCACGCTAGGGCAGCCCCGTGCACCGGTCAAGACGGAGGGAAGGCGCGCCGAACGACGAACGAAAGTGGTCCGCGAGAGCGTCCTCGACGGGCCCCGCCCCTTGACGCGACGCGCCGCACTTCTTACCTTGTCCACGCATGTGAATGCCGTCCATGGAGTTGACGCACCGGCTCAACTCAGCGTGCGCCGCACCGAGGAGACCTCCCTATGCCAGCCCCTCGCACCGTCCTGCTCACCGGCGCCGCAGGCGGCCTCGGCACCCTGATGCGGGAACTGCTGCCCGCTCACGGTTACGAGCTCCGCCTCCTCGACCTCGTCCCGGTCGAGGGCGAACCGGACGCGATCACCGCGGACCTGGCGGACAAGGAGGCGCTGCGCGAGGCCGTGCGGGGCGTCGACGCGATCATCCACCTCGCGGGCATCTCGCTGGAAGCCTCCTTCGACAAGATCCTGCGCGCCAACATCGAGGGCACCTACAACCTCTACGAGGCCGCCCGCGAGGAGGGCGTGCGCCGGATCGTGTTCGCCTCCTCGAACCACGCCGTCGGCTACACCCCGACGCCCCGGCCGGGCGACCCGCTGCTGCCGGTGGAGACCCCCCGCCGCCCGGACACCTTCTACGGCCTCTCCAAGTCCTTCGGCGAGGACCTCGCCCAGCTCTACTGGGACCGGCACGGCCTGGAGACCGTCTCGGTGCGCATCGGCTCCTGCTTCCCCGAGCCCACCTCGGTGCGGATGCTCTCCGTGTGGATGAGCCCCGCCGACGGCGCCCGCCTCTTCCACGCCGCCCTCACCGCCCCCGACGTCGGCCACCGCGTCGTCTACGGCTCCTCCGCCAACACCCGCCTGTGGTGGGACCTGACGAGCGCCAGGTCGCTCGGGTACGAGCCCGAGGACGACTCGGAGCCGTACGCGGAGAAGCTCGTCGCGGAGCAGGGCCCGCTCGACCCGGACGCCAACCCGGACCAGGCGCACCTCGGCGGCCACTTCGTCACCGACCCGCCGATCTGGCCGTACTGAGCATCCGGTCGCGCCGGACGTCGGCCGTGCCGGACATCGGCCGTACCGGGCGTCCGGCCGTACCGGGCCGGGGCCCGCCGGGCCGCACGGCGTCCGGACCGGTGCGGCCCCCGCCGGGACACGGGACGGACTGGGCCGGCCGGGCGGTGCGCGCGAAGGTAAGGGAACGGCAAAGCCGGGTCGTTCGTTACCCCCTGCATGACCGCAATGACACCCGGCTCGAACATCCCCCTCTCCGCCGCCCGCGTGGCGGTGGACGTCGCCGCACCGGTGCGGCTCGACGTCTCGGGCCTGCTGCTCACCGCCGACGGCAAGGTGCGCTCCGACGACGACTTCATCTTCTACAACCAGCCTGCGGGCCCCGGAGTGACCTACCGCTCCGGCGGCGGCACGCAGCCGGACGCGATCCTCGTGGACACCGCGGCCGTGCCGCCGGGCATCGAGAAGATCGTCGTCACCGCCAGCCCCGACGCCGCCGGGCAGACCTTCCAGGGCGTCGAGCCCACCGCGACCGTGCGCGACGCGGACAGCGGCGCCCCGCTCGCCACCTTCACCCCGCCCCGGCTGGGCACGGAGACGGCCCTCGTGGTCATCGAGGTCTACCGGCGCAACGGCGTCTGGAAGGCCCGCGCCGTGGGCCAGGGGTACGCCGACGGCCTCGCGGGCATCGCCACCGACTTCGGCGTGACGGTCGAGGAGCCGGCCGCCCCCGCCGCCCCGGTCGCCGCCCCGCAGGCCGCTCCGGTCGCCCCGCCGGTCCCGCAGGCCGCTCCGCCGGTGGACCCGCGGGTCTCCGCCCCCGTGCCCCCGGCCCCGCCCGCTCCGCCCGCTCCGCCCGCCGCGCCGGCCCCCGCGTCGAACGGCCGGATCAACCTCGACAAGGGCCGGGTCAGCCTCCAGAAGAACCAGACGGTGTCGCTGGTCAAGAACGGCAAGCCGCTGCTCTCGAAGGTGAAGATGGGGCTCGGCTGGGAGCCCGCCTTCCGGGGCAAGGACATCGACCTGGACGCGTCCGTGATCGCGTACGGCCCGGACCGCAACCACCTGGACAGCTGTTACTTCGGCAAGCTCGCCATCCTGGGCGGGGCGATCAAGCACTCCGGGGACAACCTCACGGGTGAGGGCGCCGGCGACGACGAGGTGATCGTCGTCGACCTCGGGCGCATCCCCGCCGAGGCCACCGGCCTGATGTTCACGGTGAACTCGTTCACCGGCCAGAAGTTCACCGACGTCGCCAAGGCGTACTGCCGCCTCATCGACGCGGCCACCGGCGAGGAGCTGGTGCGCTTCGACCTGAGCGGCGCCGAGCCGCAGACGGGCGTGATGATGGCGAAGCTGATCAAGCAGTTCTCCGGCGAGTGGGAGATGACCGCCGTCGGCGAGTTCGTGAAGTCCCGCACCGTGCGCGGCATGGTCAAGCCCGCCGCCAAGATGCTCTGACCCCGAGGCGGTCGGCGCCGTCCGACGGGGCGTCCGGCGGGGGCGTCCAGCGGGGGCGTCCAGCGGGGGCGTCCGGCGGTCAAACGGCTTCCGGGGCACCTGATGTCTCAGGTGCCCCGGTTCCGGTCTCTCCGCGCGGACGCCGCACGCGCCGTCCGTGCTCTCAGAGCTTGGTCAGCTTGGAGTACGGGCTCAGGATCCTCCCCTGCCGCCCAGCGAAGTCGATCAGAACTGCGTCGTTGTCGCCCTCGACGGCAAGGATGCGTCCGAGGCCGAACTGGTCGTGCGACACCCGGTCGCCCACGTCGAATACCTCGACCGGTGGGGCCGCCTGGGCCGGGCGGTTGAAGGGACTGGAAGGCAGGTGACGCCGGGATCCGGCTGACTGTTTCATTACCTTGAGTATGCGCCTCATAAGCGGCGGACGCCATGCCCGCCCCCTCCGGGGGGACCAGTAGTACCGGATTCGTAATGCGGCGCGGCCCGTCCGACCTGGCTCGCCGAGCGCCTTCCAGCAGGGACGACGGCCCGCGCGGGGCCCCGGAAAGCCCCCCGAAGGGGTGGTGGCGCCACCACGCCCTCGCCGGGCGTGGCAGCGGTCACCGGCGCCGGGACGCCGGTGACGCACGTGGCGGCTCAGTCCTGGTCGTCGCGCCCGCCGGTGCGCTTGTCGGACTGGCGCTTCCACGGGCCCGTGATGGCGAGCATGATGCCCGGCGTCTGGATGTTGGCGAACAGCGTCTTGCCGTCGGGCGAGAAGGTCACCCCGGTGAACTCGCTGTACTCCGGCTCCTGCGCCGTCCCGCCGTTCAGCTCGTTGCGGGCGATCGGGTAGGTGACGCCGCTGTCGGTCGCCCCGAACAGGTGCTGGATGCCGTCGCCGTCCTCGGCGATGACCAGACCTCCGTAGGGGGAGACGGTGATGTTGTCCGGCCCGTCGAACGCGCCGTCCACCGACGGGTCGGCGTTGACGCCGAGCAGCACCTTCAGGGTGAGGGTGCGGCGCTTGGGGTCGTAGAACCAGACCTGGCCGTCGTGCTGGACCGGGCTCTCCGAGCGGGCGAAGGAGGAGACGAGGTACGCGCCGCCGTCGCCCCACCACATGCCTTCGAGCTTGCGGGCCCGGGTGACCTGGCCGTCGGCGAACTGCTTGCGCACCGAGACCGTCTTGGCGTCGCGGTCCGGCACGTCGACCCAGTCGACGCCGTAGACGGTGCCGATCTTCGTCGCGCGCGACAGGTCGTCGACGAACGCGCCGTTCTTGTCGAAGCACTTGGTGGCCTGGAGCACGCCCGCGTCGTCGGCGAGGGTGCGCAGCTTGCCGCGCCCGTGCGTGAACCCCTTCGGCGGCACCCAGCGGTACAGCAGCCCGTTGGGGGTGGAGGCGTCCTCCGTCAGGTAGGCGTGGCCGCGCTGCGGGTCGATCACGACGGCCTCGTGGGCGTACCGGCCGAACGCCTTGACCGGGCGCGGGTCGCGGTTGGCCCGGCGGTCGTACGGATCGACCTCGAAGACGTAGCCGTGGTCCTTGAGCAGCCCGTTCTTGCCGGCCTTGTCCTCGGTCTCCTCGCAGGTCAGCCAGGTGCCCCAGGGGGTGGAGCCGCCGGTGCAGTTGGTGGAGGTGCCGGCGATGCCGACCCACTCGGCGGTGCTGCCGTCGCGGCGGGTCTCCACCACGGTGCAGCCGCCGGCCGCGACGGCGTCGTAGACCAGGCCCTCGGCCAGCGGTACGGGGTGCGCCCAGCTCGTACGCACCCCGCTCAGCTCGTGGTTGTTGACGAGCAGGGTGACGCCCCGGGGACCCTCGAAGGCGGCGGTGCCGTCGTGGTTGGACGGGGTGGTCTCGCCCGACTCCAGCGTGGTGACCCCGCTGTGGGTGAGGATGCGGTACGAGAACCCGGCGGGCAGGGCGAGGATGCCCTTCGGGTCGGAGATCAGCGGACCGTAGCCCGGTTCCCCGTGGCCATGACCGCCGCCGTGCCCTCCGTGGCCGCCGCCGTGCTTCGCGTCCTCGGCCGCGAGCGCGCCGGGCGCGGTGGCGAGGGTGCCGACCGCCCCGGTCAGGGCGATGCCCGCCCCGGCGAGGGCCGACCGCTTGCTGAACTCTCTACGGGTGACTGTCATCGCGTCTCCTGTGTGCCGACCGGATGAGGTGGGGTGGGGTGCGCGCTCACGTTCCCGGCCCCGGGCCAACGCCGGATGAACGACGGGCGACTTCCGGCGGCACCCTTCCTGTGAAGCCACGGTCGGCCCGGAGACGGCGGGCGTCCGGGCGTGCGCCGATCGGCCGGGCGCCGGGAACGTACGGCGCGCGGCGATGATTTCACCGGCCGCCGCCGGTCTTACCCGTGCCGCGTCCGAACCCGGACCGCGCGTCACCCGAAGAGACGGGAACACCAGCGCCATGACCGACACCGTGAAGGGCCCCGCGAGCTACTTCCCCGCCATCGAGAAGAAGTACGGCCGCCCCGTGGCCGAATGGAAGGAGCTCGTCCGCTCGTCCCCGCTCACCCGCCACATGGAGCTGGTGTCCTGGCTCAAGACCGAACACGGACTCGGCCACGGCCACGCCAACGCGCTGGTGGCCCACACCCTGGCGGAGGACGCCCGGCGGTGAGGCGGGAGGGCTGGGCCCGCCCGGCCGGCGGGCCGGCCGTCAGCCGCCCGCCGGTTCCGGCCGGTTCCGGAGGAACACCGCGGCGATGAGCACCCCCAGCAGCACCAGCGCCGTGTTCACCGCGATGGCGACGGTGACGCCGTGCAGCACCGCGCCCGCCGTGACGATCCCCGCGGAGGCCGCGGTGGCGACGGCCGACATCACGGGGGTGCCCAGGGTGATGCCGATCTGCTGGGACATGGTGGCCAGGCCGGTGGCGAGACCCTGCTCGCCGTCGGGGAGGCCGGAGGTCGCGGTGACCATGAACCCGACGATGACCAGCATGTTGCCCACGCCCCCGAAGAAGGTGGCGGGCAGCAGCAGTGCCATGGAAGAACTCTCCGGGCCGAGCAGCAGCAGGGCCGCGGTGGCCACCGCCTGGAGCAGACCGCCGGCGACCAGGGTGGTACGCGTGGACGTACGGGCGATGACCCGGGCGGCGAGCAGCCCTCCGGCCACGGTGCCGAGGCCCAGCACGCCGAAGGAGACACCGGCGGTGAGCGCGGAGAAGCCGAGGGTCTTCTGCAGATAGAGGGTCAGCAGATAGACCAGTGAGGTCTCCGTGACGAAGGCGAGCAGGCCGAGGACGTTGCCCCAGGCCACACCCGGCCGGGCGAGCACACGCGGCGGCACGAGGGGTTCGGCGACCCGGCGTTCCACGGACCGGAACACGGCGAGCAGTGCGGCGCCGACGACCAGGGCGAGGATCGTGCCCGGATACGTCCAGCCGTGCTCGCCGGCGAGGGTGAAGCCGTAGATCACGCCGAGCAGACCGAGGGTGACGGTCACGGCGCCGGGGACGTCGAGCGCGGGACGCCGGGCGGGCCGGGACTCCTTGACGACGGCGGGGGCGACCAGCAGCACCGCGAGCGCCACCGGCACGTTGACGAGGAAGGCCCAACGCCAGGAGAACAGGTCGGTGAGAACGCCGCCGAGCACCGCTCCGGCGGTGAACCCGGCCGACATCAGGGCCCCGTTGAGGCCGAGGGCCTTCTGCCGCAGGGGTCCTTCGGGGAACGCGGTGACGAGCAGGGAGAGGCCGGCCGGAGTGACGGCGGCGGTGGCGAGGCCCTGGGCGACGCGGGCGGCGATCAGCACCTCCGGGGAGGTCGCGAGACCGCCGGCGAGCGAAGCGACGGCGAGCAGCCCGAGGCCGCCGAGGAAGACCCGGCGGCGGCCGACCAGGTCCGCGACCCGCCCGAAGAGCAGGGTGAACCCTGCGGCGGAGAGGGCGAAGGCGGTGGCGATCCACTGGAGGTCGGCCAGCGCGAACCCGAGCCCTTCGCCGATGGCGGGGAGGGCCACGTTCAGGATGGAGAAGTCGACGGCCAGCATGAACTGGGCGACCAGCAGCACGGCGAGGACCACCCGGTGACGACCGGTGAGGCGGGCGGTGGAGGGTGCGGCGGCAGGGGCGGGGACGGGGGTGGAAGCTGGTGCGGTGATGGCGGCGGGTGCGGTGACGGTGGTCTCCGCACCGTCCGCGGCGGCTTGGGCAGGGGACATGGGACGTGTTCCTTTCGCCACCGCCGTCGTGGCGGACGGCGGAACCAAGGGGCAGGCAGGACGGACCGCGGGGCGGACGCACCCCCGCAGGGAACGACGGCGACCCGACAAACGGGGCTCCCGTTCCGTTAAGATGGACGGTAGCACCGAACGGCCCCGTAATGGAACTGGAGAACCGTTTATGACCTCAGGCGAGGGCACCACGCCGTCGGCGGACGACGGGAACGCGGTGGCGGGGGCTCCCGTGCCGGGCAGCGTGCGCCCCGGCGGACGCACCGCACGGGTGCGCGAGGCGGTACTGCGAGCAGCGGGCGACGCCCTGGTGGAGGAGGGGTTCGACCGGCTCGACCTCGCCGAGATCGCCCGCCGCGCCGGCGTCGGCAAGACCACCGTCTACCGTCGCTGGGGCACTCCGGCGCTGCTGGCCGCCGACCTGCTGGAGGACATGGCGGAGCAGTCGCTGCCGAGTGCGCACACCGGGAGCCTGGCGGACGACCTGCGGGCGAATGCCCGACTGGTCGTGAAAACGCTGAACGATCCGCGCCAGGGCCGCCTCTTCCGCGCGCTCATCGCGGCCTCGCTCTGCGACGAGCAGGCGAAGGAGGCCCTGCACCGCTTCTACGCCGTACGGATCGACGAATGGGCCGGCTGTGTCGCGGAGGCCGAACAGCGCGGCGAGGTCCCGGCCGGCACGGACGCCCGTGCCGTGATCGCCGCCGTGTCCGCCCCGCTGTACTACGCCCTGCTCCACACGGGCGAGCCCTTGGACGACGCGCTGGCCGACCGCGCCGCGAGGTCCGCCTGCGCGGCGGCACGGGCGGGGGCGCTCAGCCGCTGAGCGCCCCCGCCCGTGCCGCCGGCGAAACCGGAGTAGGGGCAACGGGTTACCGGCTCACGGGCTCGTCAGGCCTCTCGTGCGTGTCGGCGGGCGGCGAGCCTCAGGAGTGGTGGCGCGGGAAGGCGACGGGTGACGGGTTCGGGGACGGGACGCGCTCGATGGATCTGCGGCGCCTGTGGAGAAGGGCGAGACCCAAGATCGTGACGAGTCCACCGAGAACCGCGAGGGGCCGAGGCTGCTCGCCGAGCCAGAGGTAGGAGACGGCGAGTGTGACCGCGGGGACGAGGTAGAGCGCGGCGGTGGCGGCGGTGACGCTGAGCCGGGCAACGGCGTAGCCCCAGATGACGAACCCGGCGGCCGAGGGCAGAAGGCCGAGGAAGGCGACCGCCGCGGACGCACCGGCAGGGGCGTCGAGCACGGCCCGGACGGTACTGGGGGCGAGGGGGACGAGAAGAGCGGTTCCGGCCCACATCGCGTAGGTGGCGACTTCGAGCCCGGTGTAACGCCGCAGCAAGGACTTGATCGTCAGGTGGTAGACGGCCTGGCCGCACGCGGCCGCGAGGACGGCCCATGCCGCCGCCGTGTATCCACTCTCCTTGCCGGACACGGCGATGAGGGCCGCGCCGGAGAGCGCGACGAGTGATCCGCCGGTCTTGGCCGGGGTGAGCCGTTCACCCAGGAAGCAGGCCGCGAGCACGGTGCTCATCGCGGGGACGGCGGCCACGATCAGGCTGGCGGTGCCCGCGGGCACGTGAACCTCTCCCCAGTTCAGCAGCAACTGGTAGGCACTCATCCCGGTACCGCCCGCGACGGCGATGCGCCAGAGGTCGGCGCGCGCGGGGCGGCGCACTCCCAGCGACGGGGCGACGGCCGCGAGGGCGAGGGAGGCGACGGCGAGGCGGAGGAAGGACAGCTGGGCCGGTCCGTAGCCCTCCAGTGCCACCCGGATCGCAGGGAAGGCGATGGCCCACAGCAGCACCGTGGCGGCGAGGGCGAGCAGGGTCTTGTTGAGCTTCACCCTGTCGACTCTGCCGGGTAGCATTCATTAGGTCTAGTTACCTTTTTCTCGCTGATTACATAGGGAAACTTTCTTGTTGGACGTCCGCCGACTCCGTGTGCTGGCCGAGTTCGCCTCGCACGGCACGGTCGCCGCCGCAGCCCGGTCCCTGCATCTCACCGGCCCGGCCGTGTCCCAGCAACTGGCTGTGCTCGAAAAGGAAGCGGGGGTGCAACTCCTGGAGAAGCGGGGCCGCACCCTTCACCTCACCGGCGCGGGGCAGCGCCTCGTGGATCACGCACATGTCCTCCTCGGTAACCTCGCCGCCGCCGAGTCGGATCTCACGGCACTGCGGCAGGGCGAGCGCGGCACGGTCCGCATCGCGGCTTTCGCCTCCGCCGCCCGCACGATCCTCCCCGGCCTCTGGCCCGAGCCCGGCACGGCACCCGGCCCGGAGGAGCCCACCGTGTTCCTGGCCGAACACGAGCCCCCGGCCGCGGAGGCCGCCCTCGGCCGCCGCGAGGTCGACATCGCGGTCACCCACTCGTACAGCCTGCTTCCCCGCCCGGTCCCCGCGGGCTGCGAGCACACGGCCCTCTTCGACGAACCCGTGCACCTCGTCCTGCACCCCGCCGACGCCGCCGAACACCGCCTCGCTCCCGGTGCGCAGGCGGACCTACGCCGGTTCGCCGACGCTCCGTGGCTGCTTCCCGGCCCCGAGACCGCCTGCCACGAAATGACCCAACGCGCCTGCGGCGCCGCCGGCTTCGTCCCGCGAGCCGTGGCGGTGGCGGGCGACTTCGCCGTTCTCACCGCCCTGGTCGCCCGCCGCGCGGGAGTCGCCCTCATCCCCCGCATGGCGTTGCCGACCCCCGGCCCCGACCTCAGCATCCACACGCTGCGCGTGCCGGTCCACCGAAGCGTCCATGCCCTCACCCGCTCGGGAACCGGTCGGCAACCCGGCATCCGGCACGTCCTCGACCGCCTCACCACAGCCCCCGACGGCTGAAGGCACCGGGCGCACCCGGCCCGGCCCGGCGCGCCCCCGCCCCCACGCGTCCGGCCGACCACCCACGTGGCGGCTGTCGGCCCGTGCGGTGCCCCGCCCACTCGGGTGTCTAGTGCCCCGCCCGCGAGCGGGCCTTGAAAGCCGCCTTGCGGGCTTCCTTCGCGGACTTCTTGTCGCTGTGCAGCCGGCCCATGGCCTCCAGCACCTCGGCGGTCGCGGGGTGGTCGACGCGCCACACCTCGTCGAAGAAGCCGCTGTGCCCGCCCGAGAGGCCCTCGATCAGCTCCTGGATCTCCTCCAGTTCGCCGTCCGCGTGCAGGTGGGCCGCGATCGTGTCCACCGCCAGCCAGAAGATCATGGACTCCGGGGGTGCGGGCACCTCGCCCGCACCGTGCTCCGCGAGCCACACCCGGGCCAGCCCGCCGAGCTCCGGGTCGTCGAGCACCGCCCGCAGAGCGGGCTCCGCCTCCGGGCCGACCAGGGCGAGAGCCTGCTGGCAGTGGAGGCGGCGCAGCGGCGCCTCCTCGTCCGCCCCCTTGCCCGCCGCCAGCAGGTCGGACGCGGCGGACACCGCCCCGCCGGAACCGCGCTTCTCGACCCAGAGCGCGATCTCGGTGCGGGCCGCGCCTTCCGGGTAGGAGGCGATGCCGTCGAGCAGGGCGGCGGCGTCCTTGTCCGCGAGGTCGCCGGTCAGCGGGGCGTCCAGTCCGGCGTCGAGCATCCGGGTCCGGATGCCGTAGAGGCCGAGGGGGGTCAGCCGGACCATGCCGTAACGGCTGACGTCCTCGTCGTCCGCGACGGCCGGCGGCTCCTCGCCCTCTTCCACCATCAGCGTCTCGTCGACCGGCTGGTACTCGACGATCCCGATCGGCTCCAGGACACGGAACTGGTCGTCCAGACGCATCATCGCCTCGGAGACCTGCTCCAGGACGTCGTCGGTCGGCTCACCCATGTCGTCGGGCACGATCATCGAGGCGGCGAGCGCCGGCAGCGGCACCGGACCGTCACCGGGGCCGCCCTCGGAGAGGGTCAGCAGGTAGAGGTTGCCGAGCACTCCGTCGAGGAATTCCGCTTCGGCCTCCGGGTCCCAGTCCAGCGCCCCGAAGTCCACCGAGCCGTCCTCCCCGACGAGGTCGGCGAAGTCGTCGAAGACGGGCGCGGTGGCGTCGGCGAACACGGCCTCCAGACCGTCCAGCCAGATCGCGAGCACGTCCTGCGGCGAACCGGAGGTCAGCAGCGCGAGGTTCTCGCCCACGGTGGCGGTCCCGGTCGCGTCGGGCAGGGTGCCGTCCTCCTCCTCGGGCTCCTCCGGGTCGGTGACGTCCACGAGTCCGGTGTCGACGGCCAGCCGCCACGCCTCGCTCGCGAGGGCGGCGCCGTCGTCGTCCGGGGGGAGACCCAGGTGCGCGGCGGCCTCGGGAAGCTGCGCCTCGGCGAGCTCGCCACCGGCTCCGACACGGGTGTCGGGACCCGCCCAGCGGGCGAGCTGGACGGCACGGGTGAGCAGCGGGGAGGCCAGTGCGTCCCTGGCCAGTTCGGCCTCTGCGGGGAGCCGCACCGGCGGCAGGGTGGGACGCTCTGCGGACATCGGGGGTTCTCCTCGGTGCGGGTCGGGCGCATCAGGTGCGTGCGCGCTTCAGGCCGCCCAAGCCTAAACGTTCCGGGGGCGTCGCCCGTCGGGCCCCGTCCCGGAACGAGCCGGACGGCTGACGGGTGCCCGTCCCGGTTGACGAAGCCCCGCCCCGAGCGGCCGTTCCGCCGTTCCCCGCAACGCGGTTGAGTCCGGCACCGCCCGGAACCGGCCGCCCCCACTCCGGCGATGCGACCCGCCACCACGGCCCGTCACCACAGATCCGTCCTCGCACCAGCCACTCGGCCCGCCGGCGGCGATCCGCCCTCACTCCGGCAGTTCGACCCGCCACGCCGTCATGTTCAGCTCGTCCATCAGCCGCACGTCGTGCTCGTGCAGCGGGAAGACGCGCGCCCCCGCGTCCGGCGCGGCGGCGATCTCCACCGCGTCGGCCTCGATGAGATCGCCGCCCTCCACCGTGGAGACCCAGGCGAGGATCGAGCGCACCGTCCCGCCCGGCGCCAGCTCCCTCGGTTGCGGGCCCCGGTCCTGGCCGAACATCGATCCCCCCGGGTTGACCTTCACGGGGAGCCGCTCCCCGCCCTCCCCGAGGGCCTGGACCGACGGATAGCCCCGGACGGCGTACGGCTGCGTACCGCAGTTGGTGAGCGTGAGCACCACGGCCCGGGCGAACATGACCGCCTGCACCTCCCCCATGTCCACCCGCGCCCCGGATTCCGGGCAGTCCGCCGCCCGGGCGGAAGGGGTGGGGGCGCCCTGCGGGGGCGCCGAGGTGGTCGCGGCCCCGCCGGGTGTGTCCGCGGTGCCGGGTGTGTCCGGGACGCCGGTGGCGAAGCCGTCCCCGTCGTCGGACCGGTCACCCGGGGCGGAGTCCCGCGCGCGCACCGCCGGCGACGGCGGCTCCCCCTCCCCGGCGGGCACCAGGAACCCCGAGCATCCCGTCAGCACCAGCACCGCCGCCCCGCCCGCCAGCACCGCCCCCGCCGCCCCTCGCGCCCTGTACCGCCGGCCCGTCCCCGCCAACTGCCGCACCCCGTACGGCCGCCCGCTCCCGTACCGCCGCAACGCCCGTACCCGCAGCACACCTCCCCCTCCCGTCCGCGCGGTCGGTCGCGCGGATGATCCACGAGACGGTTCCGCGCCGCTCAACGGTTCCCGTCGCCGCGTCGACAGGACGGAGCGGGGCCGCCGCCCGGCACCCCGGGGAACCGGCGCGGGAAGCCGAACGGGCCCTCGGCGCGGGACCGGTCCGGGAACCGCGGCAGCCCGCCGGGCGCGGGGCGGCCGGCGGGCTGCGGAGGGCGTACGAGGAACTGCTCGCCGCCCGGAGTGATCACGTCCGCCCCATGGGGGCGGCGGGCTCGCTCAGTTGTGCGCGTGCAGGATGTCGTTCAGGCCGCCCCAGACCGAGTTGTTCGGGCGGGCCTCGACGGTGCCGGTGACCGAGTTCCGGCGGAAGAGGATGTTCGAGGCGCCGGAGAGCTCACGGGCCTTGACGACCTGGCCGTCCGGCAGCGTGACGCGGGTGCCGGCGGTGACGTACAGACCGGCCTCCACCACGCACTCGTCGCCGAGCGCGATGCCGACACCGGCCTCCGCGCCGACCAGGCAGCGCTCCCCGATGACGATGCGCTCCTTGCCGCCGCCCGACAGGGTGCCCATGGTGGACGCGCCGCCGCCGATGTCGGAGCCGTCGCCGACGACCACACCGGCCGAGATGCGGCCCTCGACCATCGACGTGCCGAGGGTGCCGGCGTTGAAGTTGACGAAGCCCTCGTGCATGACGGTGGTGCCCGCCGCGAGGTGGGCGCCGAGGCGGACGCGGTCGGCGTCGGCGATGCGCACGCCCTTGGGGGCGACGTAGTCCGTCATCCGCGGGAACTTGTCGACCGAGGTCACCTGGAGGTGCAGGCCCTCCGCACGGGCGTTCAGCCGGACGCGCTCCAGGTCGTCCACGGCGACGGGGCCGAGGGACGTCCAGGCGACGTTGGCGAGCAGGCCGAAGAGACCGTCGAGGTTCTGGCCGTGCGGCTGGACGAGGCGGTGCGAGAGCAGGTGCAGCCGCAGGTAGGCGTCGTGCGCGTCGAGCGGCTTGTCGTCCAGGGAGGAGACGACCGTGGAGACGGCGACGACCTCCACGCCGCGGCGGGCGTCCACGCCCACGGCCTTGGCCGCCCCCTCGCCGAGCAGGTTCACGGCCTCCTCCGGGCTGAGCCGCACGGTCCCGGCCGGGCCGGGCTCGGCGGACAGCTCGGGAGCGGGGAACCACGTGTCGAGGACGGTGCCGTCACCGGCGATGGTGGCGAGGCCGGCGGCGACGGCGCCGGTGGTGCGGGCAGAACCCTGGGAAGTCGTGTCGGTCATGACCAAAACCTAACCGTCCCGGCCCCTCTGCGGCGAACCCGTCCGGCCGCCGGACGGGCGGTGCGCCCGGACCTCCCGACCGGACGTCCCGGCGAAGGCACGATCGGACGCCGGGACGCCGGGGGCCGGCCCCTGGCATATCCGCGACGACACGGTCGGTCCGGGACGCTACGGTGTCCCGACCGGCCGCAGGCCGGTGATCGACGACGTTCGACAACTTCATGGAGAAGCAGTGGCGCAAGGCGCGGGGTGGGGCGACGGCGCGTACGGGGGCGCGGCTCACGACGGTCCACGGAGCGGCGGGTCCGATCCCGGTGGCTGGGGCGGAGCCGGCGGACGGGGTGGAGCCGGCGAGGGACCGGGTGCGTGGGGCGGGCCCGGCGGGTGGGGCGGCTGGGGACCGCCTCCGCCGCCGAAACCGGGGGTGATACCCCTGGTCCCGCTCAAGCTGTCGGACATATTCAACGGGGCGTTCTCGACCCTCGGCCGGTACTGGAAGCCGTTGCTCGGCTTCGGCGCGGCCGTCTTCGGGACGGTGACGGTCGTCGTCGGGGCCGCGGTGGCCGCGGTGGCCCTCTCGCTCTGGAGCCAGGCGGACGACTTCTCGTTCTCCGAGTCGGACGGCTTCGACGGGGACGCGGCGAACTTCGCCGTCACCGGCGTGCTGGGCGCCATCGGCGCCGGGATCGTGGTGATCGCGGCCGTCCTGATCGCCACCGCTCTGATGCACGCGGCGGTCGCCGCGTCGCTGCAGGAAGCGGTGCTCGGCCGCCCGGTCACCTTCGGGATGCTCGGACGCCGGGCGTTCTCCCGTCTGGGCTCGTTGCTGGGTACGGTCCTGCTGACGACACTGATCGTGCTGGTGCCGCTCGGCCTGCTGGCCGCGGGTGCGATCGTCCTGATCCTCGCCTACGTCGCCGACGACGGGCCGGCCAATCCGGGCGTGGTGGTGCTGTTCTCCTTGCTCGCCTTCCTCCTCCTCGCCCCGGCGGCCACGTACCTCTTCGTGCGGTTCTCGCTGGCGTCGACGATCGTCGTCTTCGAGAACGCGGGCCCGGCCACCGCCCTGCGCCGCTCCGCCAAGCTGGTGCGCGGCAGTGGGTGGCGGATCTTCGGCATCTACCTGCTGGGTGCCCTGCTCGCCTCGACGGTCTCCTACGCGATCCAGATGCCGTTCTCCCTCCTGGGCTCGTTCTCCACTCTGTTCACCGTGGGTCCGGAGAACAGCGACGTCGGGCCGGGAGGCATGATCGTCGGGCTGGGCGGCCTGCTTCTCTTCTCGCTCCTCGGCCAGATCGTCGCGCAGTTCTTCTCCACCACGTTCCCGCCGCTGATACTGGGTCTGCTCTACGTGGACCGGCGCATCAGGACGGAGAACCTGGCGGCCGCCATGGCCGAGGCCACCGGCATGTCCCTGGCCCCGCCGCCCTACCCGTACCCGGACCCGGCCGCCCCGTACGGGCCCTCCGCGGGCGCCCCTGCCCCGGACCCGGCGACGGACGCGCCGTACGGGGAACCGTCGGCAGCCGCTCCGTACGCGAACCCGTCGGTGGGCGCACCGCCGGCCGATGCGGCCCACGCCGACGGTCCGCAGGACGCTCCCCCCGCCGGCACCTCCGGCACCTCCGGCGCCCCCGGCGCCCCCGGCAGCCCCGGCAGCCCCGGCAGCCCCGACACCACTAACGCCCCCGAGGCCCCCGGCGACCGGGGAGCCGGGGCGCCCTGACCGGGCACCGGCACGGGAGGACACGCGTGCGGAAGCGTGTTCCGGACACGCCTGCGGGTGGTGCCCGAGGCAGGAGAGGGGACGGAAGGGGCAGGAAGGGACGGGGGACGGCCGGGAAGGGCCGCGCAGGCCGGTCGGACCCCGGCTGACGCGTGGCGGGAGTGCCCGCCGGTGCTCCTGCGACGGACGCGGCGGGTGCGGCGGGCGTCGGAACGGCTGGCGGACACCACCACAGTGAGCCGGTTCTTCTGGGACCGTGGGCGCGCCGGGTTCCCCACACGCGGGACACCGCCGGATCACGGGCCTTCCGCCCGTGACACGTGGTGCTCGCACCCTGGCGGGACGGTGCGGCGGCCCCGAACTCCACGAGGGCCTCCGCACCCCCGGCACACCTCGCGCAGACAGCATCGACCTCACCCGCAGGAGGTACCCGTGCACGTCCGCACCGCAGCCCCGCCGAACAGATCCGTCCGCGCCGTTCTCCTCGTCCTCGGCATGCTGGCCGCGCTCCTGGCGGCAGCTCTCCCCTCCGCCGGCCAGGCCCGGGCCGCCGTGCCCGACCGCTGGGGCTTCGCCTACCTGGACAACGCGACACCGCCGTCCGGATACGTGCCTGATCCCTCCCGCCAGTGGGGCAGTTGGACCTCTCCCCCCAGCAACCCCGTCAAGGTGGACCAGATCGGCCTCGGTGCGTACGTGGTGCACTTTCCCTTGATCGGCGGCGCCGGGGGCATCGCCCACGCCACCGCGGTGAACAGCGCCGCCCACTGGTGCCAGGTGGTCGACTGGAAAGCCGTGGGGTCCGGTGAGGACGTCTACGTGAGCTGCTACCTCCCCAGCGGCACCCCCGACAACTCCACCTTCACCGTTCTGTACACCAGCAGCAGCGGCGCACCCTCCACGCCCTCCGGCTCGTACGGCTATCTGTACTCGGACGTCAGCGGCACGGTCCTGACCCAGTACAACTCCACCGGGGCGGTCAACGCGGTGAGCAAGGGGGGAACGGGCATCTGGAAGGCATGGCTCCCCGGCCTCGGGCTGTCCAGCCACGCGGGGAATCTGCAGGTCACCGCAGTCGACCCGAAGCAGGGCGCACGGTGCAAGGTGTCGGACTGGGCACCGGGCACGGCGGGGCAGACCGTGCTGGTCGCCTGCTACGACGCCTCCAACGCCCCGTACGACACGAAGTGGACCCTGAGCTACTCCCACCTGCGCGCGGTCCACGGGCCCGCGTTCCCGCCGAGGTCGTTCGGGTACCTCTGGTACAACGGCTCGCTGCCCACCCTGACCAACTACAACTCCGGCGGAGCCACCAACACCCTCGCCGGTTCGGGGGCGCCCTTCACCGTCACCATGCCGTCGATAGCCGTCCCCTCGGACACTGCCCAGACCACCGCCTACGGCAGCGGCCCCGAGTACTGCGGCCTGTACGCGCCCTGGGCCAGGACCAGCGGCGCGGTCCGGCTCTACGTCAACTGCTTCGGTCCCGGCGGAGCACCGGTGAAGGTCCCGTTCTTCACGGCGTACACCTCGGCACTCTGAACGGTGACGCGGACCGACGGCAGTGCCGTCTGACGCGTCCTTCCCGGACTGCGCTGCCCCGGCCTGACCAGGTGGCGCGCGACAGGGACCGCAGCCGCGCCGCTCGGGAAGCATCTTCCCGGGCGGCGCGTGCACTGCTCCGGCCTGCCGAGGACTCGCCTCAACCGGTCAGTGACCTCTTCGGGGTCAGCACGCAGAATTCGTTGCCCTCGGGGTCCGCGAGGACGGCCCAACTGGCGTCCGGGCCCTGGCCCACGTCGATGCGGCGGGCGCCGAGACCGATGATCCGCTCGACCTCCACCTCCAGGTCGTCCGGGGCGAGATCGATGTGCAACCGGTTCTTGACGGTCTTCGCCTCGGGGACGTCCACGAAGCACATCCCGGGCAGGGTGTCCGCGTCGGCTCCGATGGTGACCTCGTCGTCGTCCTCGTACACGACCTTCCAGTCGAGGACGCGGCACCAGAAGGAGGCGAGGGCGGACTTGTCGTGGGCGTCCACGACCAGGGTGTAAAAGTTGACGGCCATGCCGATCAGGCTGCCCCGCACGAGGCCGTTGCGTGCATTGATCTCGTCCGGGTCCGTCCGGCGGGCCAGTCGCCCACGGGTGGTGCGGGTGGGGCCGCCGGGGCGGTGCGGGGGTCGGCTGCCCGGCCCGTACAGGGCCGGCGCAGGGGCCGGGGCCGGGCAGCCGGAGGGGGCGTGCGTCAGCGCGTCGAGGGGTTGACGGTGAGGGTGGCCGTGTTGTTCGTCAGGTCGGGGTCGAAGGTGCGGACGGCGGGTTCGTAGGCGTCGTTGTAGACGGAGACGCGGGCGGTGGCGTCCGGGATGACCTCGTCGATGTGGAGGGTGAAGGGGAAGGTGCGGGTGGCGGCCTTGCCGGATTCGGTGAGGTAGATGGGGGTGTTGCAGCGGTAGCGGGTCTCGGACTGGGACCAGCAGGAGTCGGGGGCGGAGGCGACCGAGGTGCCGGCGGGGATGTCGATGTCGACGGTCGCGGCGGGTTCGCCCGCGCCCAGGGAGGCGACCCAGGCGGGGCCCGCGTTGTGGACGGTGACGGTGGCGGGGACGGTGTCGCCGGCCGCGCCGGAGACGGTGGAGGCGGTCAGCCGGTAGTCGGCCTGGTTGACGGTCTTCACCGTGAAGCTGCGGTACGGCTGGAGCTCGTCGGAGGGGGCGGCGGCCGGGGTGAGGTTCAGCTCCGGGCCGGCGCCCGGGGTGAAGGCGCGGCCGGCGCGGGCCTCGGCGAGCGCCTGCTCGGAGTAGGGCTGCGCCGCATAGTCGACGCGGTCGAAGAGGGCCATGTCCTTGGTGCGGAACTTCAGCGGGAGGGAATGGTACGAGCCCGGGGTCGTCCGCTCGTCCAGAACGCAGAGGAACGTACGGCCGGTGACGGCGTTCGTGGACTCGCAGTTGGAGGGGACGGACATGCCGAGGCGGATGCCGCGGGAGGTGAAGACGGTGAGCAGGGTGCGGTCGGCGGTGCGGTTGCCCTGGTTGCCGAGGACGACGGAGGAGTCGAAGGGCTGGTCGGGCGCCATGCCGGTGCGGTACTCGGCCTGGGTGAGGCCGAGCGCGGGGCCGTCGTTGACGGCGACGTAGGTCTCGCCCGGGTAGGCGTTCATGCCGCCGGCCCGGGCGGTGTAGCGGACGTAGCCGTCGTTGCCGTCGGTGGCGCCCGGCTTGGTGGTCAGGCCGATCCGCGCGGCGGGGGCGTTGGCGCCGCCGGGGAGTTCGGGGGTGGTGCAGACGGCGGTGGTCTCGTTCTCCGGGCGGCAGTTCGCGGGCCAGGTGACCTCGGCGAACGAGGCGACTTGGGAGACGTCGACGGTGAGCGTGCCGGCCGGGACGGTGGTCGCCGTGTTGTCGTGGCTGATCTGCACGGTCAGCGACTGCGACGGTGCGGGGGAGCCGTCCTCGGACGGGCCCGCGAGGGTGATCTCGTACGGGTCGGACCAGAGCCACAGCGCGTCGGAGGCGGCTGCGGCGGGGGCCGCGGCCGGGCCGGTGACGGCTGCGAGCGCGCCGAGTGCGGCGGCGGAGGCGATGAGCGTCTTCTTCACGGGGATCAAGACAACGGAGATCATCGGATGGTTGTACGGGGGAAACCCCCCGACCGCCCCCCGGCCTCAGCTGACGAACCCGGACGAGATCGCTTGACGCGACACGGAGTCCGGCCGGTACGCGATCCCGGCCGGTACGGAAGCCCGTCGGCCGGACGACGCGCACGCCCGGCGGGCCCGAGCACGCTGCCGACGTGCGCGGAGGACGTGCGCAAAGGACGTACGCGGGCAGGCGCGCGGACCCGTCCGGCCCCGAGGAGGGACGGACGGGCCCGGTGGATGCGGTGTGCGCGGCGGGGTGGTTCGGGATCAGCCGCGGGCGAGGTGGACCGCGACCGTCTCGGCGGCGGACACGGACTCGTCGTAGTCCGGGTCGATCGCCGTGGCGCGGGCCTCGACTTCCACGTCACCGCGCTGGAAGGGCACGTCACCCGTCGGGGCCGCCGTGGCGGACCACGCGACCGGCGCACCCGGCACGCAGTTCACCACGGTGGCGTACGAGCCGCGGATGAGCTTCTGCTTCTTCACCTGGGTGACGTCGCCCGAGACGTCGACCCGCACCGGCTTGCTGCAACTGACCGAACCGTGCAGCGTCGCCTTGCCGTTCAGCGTGCCGGCCGTACCCTGCAACGCCACCGCGAGGCCGAGGACGAGGGCAGCGGGCGGTTCCGGGTTGTCGATGTGCACCTCGCCGCGGGCGGCTTCGACACCCCCTTCGCAGTGCTGCTCGAAGGTCGCGTCGAGCGTCTCGACGTAACCCGCCGGGCCGAACTCCACCGCCTCGATGGTGAAGCTGCCGGTCAGCGTGTTGCACCCGCGGCCGTTCCCGTCCAGCGACAACCCGGGCTCGGACGGCCCGTTGAACGGGTGGCGGGTCGCACCCGCGTACGTCCCCGGAGCCAGAGCGCTGCCGGACGGCGCGGCGAGGTTCAGGTACCACCAGTCGCCGTTGGCGCCGTCGACGGACAGCGACACCACGCTGTTGTCCGCGTTCGCGTAGACGTCCACACGGTCCTGAGAGGCCGTGGCATAGGCGTAGGACTGGCCGAGGCTGATGTAGTCGCCCTCGTCGCCGCTGAAGGCGAAGGTTCCCTCGGTCGCCGGCGCGGCATGCGCCTCCATGGCCGGCAGCAGTCCGGTCGAGCCGGTGGCCAGGGCCGCGGCGAGCGCGACGACGGTGACGGCACGGGACAGCCCGCCTCTGAGCACGCGGAATTCCATGTGGTTCCCCCTCCTGATGGTGAAGGCCCGACGAGCGGTCGACCCGAGGGCGGAGCGAGTCTCGCAAATTCCACCAAGGTCAACAACAGGGTTTCCGGCAGAGCGAGTTGACTTTCGGTCCGACGCACCGATCCGCAGGGAGGACCCACCCGAATGGGACGCCGTTTCCAATGACCCGGTCGCTTGTTGAGCTGTGCATGGCGGATCTGGTTGAGCGGCTGGTGCCAGATGAGTTGTGGGTGCTGTTCCGGCGGCTTGTGCCGCCCAGGGAGGTGAAGCGTCCGCAGGGCGGGGGCCGCGTCGGGCTGGCGACCGTGAGGTTCTGGGCGCAGTCTTTTTCGTGGCCACCTCGGGCTGTACGTGGAGGCAACTCCCGCCGGTGTTCGGCCCGGTCTGGCAGACGGTCTACCGGCGGTTCGCCAAGTGGAGCGCGGACCGGGTCTGGGCCCGTCTCCACCGCGTGGTCTTGGACGAACTCGGGGCGCGGGGTGAGCTGGACTGCTCGCGGTGCGCGATCGACTCCGTCAGCGTCCGGGCGGCAAAAGGGGGTTTCTGACGGGACCGAATCCGACCGACCGAGGCAAGTTGGGATCGAAAATTCATCTGGTCACCGACCGGACCGGACTGCCGCTCTCGCTGGGCATCTCCGGTGCCCACATGCACGACAGCCAGGGACTGAGCCTTTTCTACCAGCAGCTTTCTTCATGTCCACGGCCCGGGTTGCCCAACCAACCGCTCGTCAGGTTGGAAACGGCTCATTGACGCCAAAGCGGCCTGCGGACGGTCAAGGCGCTTACCGGACGGCGTCGGGTGCCTCGACCAAGGCCCGCTCCTCTTCGGTGACGCGGCCGAAGCAGTCGTCCTCCGTGACCATCAAGGTGGAGCGTTTCCAGGTCGGCGTACTTGCGCGCCTCGCGTGGAGAGTCCATTCCTGCTTTTCAAAGGTGGCCAGGAGGAAGGCGCCGTCTGACAACGGCGTCTCCACGGGCGGTTCGGAAGCTCTCCAGCCCTGTGCTTCAAGGCCGGAGAGGACGGTGTCGAAACGTCGGTCCTGCTCGTCCGAATGACTCTTGGACGAAGAGCCACCCGTGTGCTCGGATTCCCAGGTGACCACGCAGGGCGACAGTCGTGCGACGAGATCGGAGAGCTTCCGCCGCCCCGCCGCGGACCCGTGGTCATTCTGCGCGCTGTACTCGGGGTACCCCACCTCTACCTTGCCGTCGGCGACTTGGGCAGTTGCAAGGGCTGCGACAAGGTCGTGTCGCACCGCATCCTGTCCGAAGGGAGTCATGGAGGTGGCCGGTGTTGAGGTGGGCGGCGCAACATCGCTTCCACATCCGCCGGCAAGGACTGCCCCTGCGGCGAGGGCCGCTATACGTCCGGTCCTGTTCGCGGTAATGCGCATGCTCTCTTCCCTCGACGGCGGCCTTCTGTGCCGACGCGCCTGCTCTTGCCGGCTGAACGGTTGGCTCCGGATCTTCGCATGGCTCTTCGAAACCTGTGAACTCGCCATGAACGCTGCGTCCAAGCACGTCAGAGGTCGGGTGCATCAGCATGGCGCACAGAGGGTTCGGTGTTTCAGCCGTTGCGGCGCGTCCGGTTACTGACGCCCATCAATGAGGCCCGTCCCGGGCCGCACTCACGATTCCGTGACCGGGTGAGTCCCTCGCACCTCGGTCTTCCCCGGCGTTCTATACCCACTTGATGGGTCGGACTCTTACGACTACTGCACGTGATCGGCCCATGACGGACTGGTCGCCAGACAGCGTGAAGGTGACCTCTGTAGTCCTCGTCCGGCGAGATACCCGCAGGGCAATGGCTTGACCGACGTCGAGAGAGGCGCGCGGGAGCGGGTCCGGCACCAGGCCCTGGCGTGCTTCGAGGCCGGCGGAAAGAACCGGGGGACCGCTGCCATGCCGCGGGTCTCGGAACGGTCGGTAAAACCATTGGCGACGCCAGTGGCGCGCGGGCGGCTACGCCGGGGCGGCTTCCAAGGGATCACCTGGCCGACCCCGACTGTCTGACGCGCAGATGCCCAGATTGGACGGGAGTCGGAGCGCGGTCCGCCGGCACACGGGCGGGCCGACCAGCGGTGGACGCCGTCCCGCGTGAAGAGCGTGGTCGACAGGCTGTTCCACCTCTCGTACACCGTGGAGGGCATGTGGCTACCGCTGCGGCACTACGGCTGGTCCTGGCAGCAGCCGACCCGGCGTTCCATGGAGCGTGACGACCACGCGGTGGAGCCATGAGAGCGAGAGGTGTGGACGCGGGTAAGCGCTGATGTCCCCGGGTTGCTCAGGTGGGTCTGATTGTCGGGCCGGTCCCGGCGAGGCAGCCGTTTGTGGCCAGACCGTCGGCCGCCGCCGATTACCGGGTGCGCTCCGTGCGGTCGTCGTACTCTTCGCGGGCGGTGATGACTTCTTCGATGTGCAGCACGGACCACTCCGTGAGCGCCTTCAGCGGTTCCCGCAGCGTCTGGCCGAGCGCGGTCAGCTCATACTCCACGTGCGGCGGCACCTCTGGGTAGACGGTCCGGCTGACCAGCCCGTCGCGTTCGAGGGTGCGCAGCGTCTGGGTGAGCATCTTCTCGCTCACGCCCGCCAGAGCCTGCCGGAGCCGGCCGAACCGGGAGGTCCCGTTCCTGCCGAGTTCGCCCAGCACGAGGACCGCCCACTTGCTGCCGATCTGGTCGAGCAGGTCCCGTGACGGGCAGCCGCGCTCGTACGGATCGAATGACGGTATGGGCCCGGTCACGTTCTCGACAGCAGCCATGCGGCTCACCTCCATGCTTTCGGTCAGGTAAGTACCGTACCGAGAGGTGGCTACTTCCCGACAGAGAGTGTCCAGCTCATTCTGTGTTCCACCCGCTGCGGACGGACTGCAGCAAGCGTGCGAGGCACGCGTGGAACGAAAGGAATGACCACCATGTCGATCGTCGTCACCGGAGCCACCGGCCATCTGGGCAGGCTCACCATCGAGGCACTGCTGCGGCACGGGATCCCGACCGCGGACATCATCGCGACCGGCCGGGACATGGCCAGAATCAAGGACCTGGCCGACCGCGGCATCACGGTACGCCGCGCCGACTTCTCGGACACCGACGGCCTGGCCGGGGCGTTCGCGGGGGCAGACAGGCTGCTGCTGATCTCGGCCTCGGTCCCCGTGGGCGAGCGGGTCGCCAACCACCGCCGCGTGATCGACGCGGCGGCGTCCGCAGGGGTGTCGCTGGTGGCGTACACGAGCACGACGCACGCGGACACGGCCACCACCGTCATCGGCTCCACGCACGGCGAGACCGAGGAGTACCTGCGGGTCCGCGGAATCCCCAGCGTGATGTTGCGCAACGGCTGGTACCTGGAGAACTACACCAGCCAACTGCCGCAGATCCTGCACCATGGCGCCGTCGTCGGCGCCGCAGGCAACGGGCGGATCAGCGCCGCGTCCCGCGCCGACTACGCCGAGGCCGCGGCAGCCGTCCTCACCACTGAGGGACACGTCGGCGCCGTGTACGAGCTCGGCGGCGACGAGTCCTTCACCCTCACCGAACTCGCCGCCGCGATCTCCGCCGCCGCCGGAAAGCGTGTCACCTACGCCGACCTCCCGGTGACCGACTTCGCCCAGGTACTTGCCGCCGCGGGCCTACCCGCCGAGCTGGCGGAGGTCCTCGCTGACGCTGACCGCGGCATGAACCGCGGCGAGATGTACACCGACTCCGGCGATTTGCGCCGCCTGATCGGCCGCCCGCCCGTCACCCTGGCCGAGGCACTCACGGTCGCCCTGCATCAGTGAGGTCGAACTCGTGAGGTGGTCGGGTTGCTCAGACGGCTCTGCTTGTCCGGCCGGCCTCGGCGAGGCAGCCGTCCATGAGTTCGCTGCGGTACGGGATGTGCCGTAGGCCGCGCCGGACGAGGTGTTCGGGGGTGCCGAGGTGGGGCCGGTAGATGCGCGATCCGGCGCCCTCGGACCGGCCGCGCACAAGACCGCGCCCCGCCACGCTCCCGTTTCCGGAGCACGACGGGGCCACGGCGGCGAGCCGACTCGACCGTACGGTCAGACGGCGAACTCCCCGGCCTTGACACCCGCCACGAACGACGCGAAGGCAGCCGACGCGAACCCGAGCGACGGCCCCTCGGGGTTCTTGGAGTCCCGTACGGGGACGAGGTCGTGAGTGCCGATCAGGTTGGCCGCGACCTCGACGCAGTTGCCACCGTTGTCGCTGTAGGAGGACTTGAAGTACTCGGGGCGTGCAGTCACAGGAATTCCCTTTCCAAGCTTCGGACCATGGCTACCGAGGCTGCTTGCGACAACGCCTCTGCCTGTAGTTGATGGTATGTGGTGAGCAGCGGGAGGATCGACGTGATCTCCCTGTCCAGGTGGCCCTGCGTCTGAGACTCCGCGTACGCGACCATGGAGCGATCGGGCAGCGTCAGCAGATTGACCGGAAGGTTGAAGGCCCTCCGCTCACCGAGGTCGAAGGGAGCGGTTTGGAGCACCGTGGTCGGTTTCTTGGCGAACTCGACCAGCCGGGCCATCTGCCGAGCCATGACTCCGGGCCCACCCACGGGCCTACGGATACAGCTCTCGTCCATCACCACGAGCATGAGGGGCGGCTGCGCCCGCTCAAGAGCTGACTGCCTTTCCGCCAGAAACGCAACCCGCTCATCCGCCTGCTCCGGCGTGATGGCCCCACGTTCCACCGCACTCTCCGCCAACACGCGGGCGTACTCGGGCGTTTGGAGGAGACCGGGGATGATCCCGATCTCGAACAGTCGAATCTCGACGGCCCGAGCCTCGTAACCGACGTACTCCGGGAAACCCTCCAGAAGCACACCGTTCCGCAGCTCGCGCCACAGCCGTTCGAACATGTCGCCGGCGCCGAATACTCGGTCAGCACTGCGCGAAAAGCGCACAGTTGGAAGCTTGCGACCAGTTTCCACTGCGGAGACATGCGTTCCCGAGTAGCCCAGCTTCTCGGCCAGTTCCTCCTGCTTCCAGCCCCGCTCTTCGCGCAAGCTGCGGATACGTGCACCGAAGGCCGCGGCCGGCGACGCATCCGGGTTGAGGTCCTTCTTGTTCACGAGGTCGCCCCTGATTCTTCGCTCGGCCCCGACAGGTTGAACGGCTCCCGACTCTAGGACACCGTGAACTCGCCCGGTAGCGAAATGACTACAGAGTGGAGCGAACGTGGGACGGATGAGCGTTCCGTCGGCCGGAACCGTCGTGGTGGACACCGGACGGGACGGCGGCGGGGTACGGATCGGGGAGTTCCGGGGGCTCTCGGGCCCCAACTGGTCCCTGCGCCCGGTGGGCGGGGGCCGCGAGTGGGAGGCGGAGCCGGAGCGGGTGCGGCCGGCCACCTCCGAGGAACGGATGCGCGCGGGGGTCGCGCGGGACAACGCCAGGAGCAGGGGGTCATTGCTGTGAACGCGCCGACGCCGGAGAACACCCCGCGACATGATCCGCAGCACGATGCGGACGGCGCCCCGGACGGGCCCGCCTCCCCGCCCCCCGAGGACCAGGTCCGCCCCGACTCACCGGGGCCGGACGCCCGTACCCCGCGCCCTCCCCTGCCCCGCCGCCAGGCACGTTTCGACCCCGGCCCCGGTCCGGCCGGGTGCGCCGTCTGCCTGGACTACGACCTGGCCGAGGAGGAGGCGGAGTCGGCCGGGGACCTGAGCCGGGCGACCGACTGGCGGGTGCTCCGCACCCGCCACCGCGCCGCCGACCACTGACGGGCCGGAGGCACTCGGATCGAGTCACCCCCGACCACCTCCGGCTCAGCCCGGGGCTCATCCCAGGCTCACCCCCCGAGGGTGAACCACACCGACCGCGACTTCTTCCACTCCGCGTGGTCGAGGTCCTTGGCCTCCTGGCCGTCGCCGTACAGGTCGGCCGCGCCGGAGTCCGTGATGACCTGGACGCGGGCGCCGGAGGCCGTCAGGTCCGGGACGTCCACGATGGCCTCCCAGCCGCCCGGGTCGGTCGTCGGCAGGTCCAGGCGCTTGACCGGCGCGTGTCCGGCGACGCCGTCCCAGCTGTAGAGGGCGTACGGGTCGGAGTTGTCGTCGGCCGCCCAGGAACCGGCCAGGATCAGGTACTGGCCGGCCGCGTTCTTGCGCAGGTCCCGGATGGTGAGGCCGCCGAGGTCCAGCTCGATCGGGGTGCCGAAGGCGGCCTTGGTGCCGCTGCCGAGCACCTTGTCGAAGTTGGTCACCGGCACGATCAGCGCCTTCGCGCCCGCCTTCGGCGGAGCCAGCGGCGCGCGGAAGCCGACGTAGGCGGTGGTGGTCGAACCGGGGGCGAACTCCAGGCCCTCGACGTTGAACCCGTCGATCTGCTTGGGCGCCTCGCCGTCCTCCGTACCGGCCGCGAAGCCGTACGCGTCGTCGTTGGCCTCGTCCCAGGCGACCAGGTCGTCCCGGAGCTTCTTGTACGAACGGCCCACCGTCAGCGAGGTCGAGGCGCCGGAGCCGGACACGGTGGTGGTGAAGACGGTGTTGCGGTCGGCCTTGTACTCGCCGTCCTTGTTGTTGCCGAGCGAGCCGGTCCAGTAGATCGTGTTGCCGACGCGGGTCGCGGCCTCGATGTCGATCTCCTTGGACGCGCCGAGCGCCGAGTTGACGTCCCACGACTTGACCGGGGCACCGGAAGCCGAACGGCTGTACAGGCGGAGGACGTTGGACTCGTCGTCGGCGACCACCGCGTAGCCGTCGCCGACGTCCACCGCGGCGGAGGCGTCGGACGAGCCGGTGAGGTAGCGGGTGTCGGCGGCGTTCTTCACGGCGGCGGACGCGGCGTAGTACAGCTTCTTGGTGGCGGTCTTGCCGCCGAGGCCGGTGACCTTGACGGTGAGGTCGGTGTAGCCGCGGCCACGGGCGGCGACCGCGAGCCGCCGGGTGGCGCCGGTTCCGGTGACGGTCACGTCGGCCGTCGTCGCGACCGAGGACTTCGACGTGGCCGACGCCGCCACGGTGAGCGCGGAGGCGTCGGCGCCGCTCTGCGCGACGGTCACGGTGACCACAGGGTCGCCGGTCGCGCCGACCGCACCGGAGAGGTACGAGGCGGAGAGGGTGATCGTCGGGGTCCCGTACGTCACGGCCTGGGCGGGGGTGCCGGACGCGAGCGCGGTCACGGCGAGGAGCCCGGCGGTGGCGGCGGCGGTGAGAACGGCGGTCCGGCGGCTCTGGGGCTGAAGCTGGTGCAGCACTGCGTGCCTCTCGTCGGCGTGGTGTCGAAGAGAAGGCTGCGGTCTGCATGTGACCGGCGGGACTACGACGGACGACGGGCGGGCGAACACCGTCGGGCCGACCCCCGTCCGCGCCCCATCGCAGCAACGGGCCGGCCCCCGCCCGCGCCCCGCGGCAGCAACGGGCAGGCCCCCGTCCCGCGCGGGTGGGCGCAGAACCGGGGGCCGGTCGAAGGTGCTGTGCGGGATCAGACGTTGAAGCCCAGCGCGCGAAGCTGCTCGCGGCCGTCGTCGGTGATCTTGTCCGGGCCCCACGGCGGCATCCAGACCCAGTTGATCCGCAACTCGCTGACGATGCCGTCGGTCGCGGACTTCGCCTGGTCCTCGATGACGTCGGTCAGCGGGCAGGCCGCGGACGTCAGCGTCATGTCGAGGGTGGCGATGTTGGCGTCATCGATGTGGATGCCGTAGATCAGCCCGAGGTTGACGACGTCGATGCCCAGCTCGGGGTCCACGACGTCGTACAGCGCCTCCCGGACCTCCTCCTCGGAGGCCGGCTTCAGTGCTGCCACGGTCTCGTTCTCGCTCATGCGGTCTTCCCTTCGGACAGCGCCTTCGCCGTCGCGTCCTTCCACGCCATCCAGCTGAGCAGCGCGCATTTGACCCGGGCCGGGTACTTGGAGACGCCGGCGAACGCGACCGCGTCCTCCAGCACCTCCTCCATCGCGTCGTCCGGCTCCAGCTGCCCCTTGGACTGCATGAGCTCCAGGAACGCGTCCTGGATCTTCATGGCCTGGTCCAGTTCCTTGCCGACCAGCAGGTCGTTCAGGACGGAGGCGCTGGCCTGACTGATGGAGCAGCCCTGGCCCTCGTAACTCACGTCGGCGATGGTCTCGCCGTCGTACTTCACGCGGAGCGTGATCTCGTCGCCGCACGTCGGGTTGACGTGGTGCACCTCGGCGTCGCCGTCCCGCAGGCCTCGCCCGTGGGGGTGCTTGTAGTGGTCCAGGATCACTTCCTGGTACATGGAGTCCAGCTTCACCAGTCAGCCCTCAGCCACTGTCGCCTGTTAACCGAAAAAGTTCCGTACGTGCTCCAGGCCGTCCACCAGGGCGTCGACCTCGGCGGGCGTGGAGTACAGATAGAACGACGCTCGCGTGGTCGCGGGAATTCCGTACCGCAGGCAGACCGGCCGTGCGCAGTGGTGGCCGACCCGGACCGCGATGCCCTCCTCGTCGAGCACCTGGCCCACGTCGTGCGGGTGGATGTCGCCGAGCGTGAAGGAGATCGACGCCCCGCGGTCCACGGCCGTCGCCGGTCCGATGATCCGCAGGTCCGGCACCTCCAGGAGCCGCTTCACCGCGTACTCGGTGATGGCGTGCTCGTGGCGGGCGATGTTCTCCATGCCGATCGCCGAGAGGTAGTCCACGGCCGCGCCGAGGCCGACGGCCTGGGCGATCGGGGGCGTACCCGCCTCGAACTTGTGCGGCGCGGGGGCGTAGGTGGACGAGTGCATCGACACGGTCTCGATCATCTCGCCGCCGCCGAGGAAGGGCGGCAGGTCCTCCAGGAGTTCCTGCCGTCCCCACAGCACGCCGATGCCCGTCGGGCCGACCATCTTGTGGCCGGTGAAGGCCACGAAGTCGGCCTGCAGCGCCTGCACGTCGAGCACCATGTGCGGGGCCGCCTGCGAGGCGTCGATGCAGACCAGCGCGCCGACCTGCTGGGCACGGCGGATGATCTGCTCGACCGGGTTGATCGTCCCCATGATGTTCGAGACCAGCGTGAAGGAGACGATCTTCGTCTTCTCGGTGATGATCTCGTCGATGTTGGAGAGGTCGAGCCGGCCGTCGTCCGTGATGCCGAACCACTTCAGCTTCGCACCGGTGCGCTGCGACAGGAGCTGCCACGGAACGATGTTGGAGTGGTGCTCCATCTCGGTCGTGACGATCTCGGTGTCCCGGTCCACCCGGTAGGGCTCGTCGGCCCAGCCGAGCATGTTGGCCACCAGGTTGAGCGACTCCGAGGCGTTCTTGGTGAAGATCACCTCGTTGCGGCTCGGCGCGTTGATGAAGGCGGCGACCTTGTCGCGGGCGCCTTCGTACAGCGCGGTGGCCTCCTCCGCGATGGTGTAGACACCGCGGTGGACGTTGGCGTTGTGCCGCTCGTAGTACTCGTTGAGCGCGTCGAGGACCTGGCGCGGCTTCTGGGAGGTCGCCGCGCTGTCGAGGTACACGATCTTCTTGCCGTCGTGGACCGTGCGGTCCAGGAGGGGGAAGTCCTTGCGGATCGCCTCGGTGTCGAGGAGGCCGGAGAGCCCCTGGCGGGCGTCAGTCACTCGGAAGCGCCACCCTTCACGTATGCCTCGTAGCCCTCGTTCTCCAGCTTGTCGGCGAGCTCGGCGCCACCGGACTCGGCGATGCGGCCGTTCGCGAAGACGTGCACGAAGTCGGGCTTGATGTACCGGAGGATGCGCGTGTAGTGCGTGATCAGCAGGGTGCCGACCTCGCCCGACTCGCGGACCCGGTTGACGCCCTCGGAGACGACGCGCAGGGCGTCGACGTCGAGGCCGGAGTCGGTCTCGTCGAGGATCGCGACCTTCGGCTTGAGCAGTTCGAGCTGGAGGATCTCGTGGCGCTTCTTCTCGCCGCCGGAGAAGCCCTCGTTGACGTTGCGCTCGGCGAAGGACGGGTCCATCTGGAGCTCGGCCATCGTCTCCTTGACCTCCTTCACCCAGGTACGCAGCTTGGGCGCCTCGCCGCGGACGGCGGTGGCGGAGGTGCGCAGGAAGTTGGAGACGGAGACACCGGGGATCTCCACCGGGTACTGCATCGCGAGGAAGAGGCCGGCGCGGGCGCGCTCGTCGACGCTCATCTCCAGGACGTCCTCACCGTCGAGGGTGACGGTGCCGCTGGTGATCGTGTACTTGGGGTGACCGGCGAGGGAGTACGCCAGGGTGGACTTGCCGGACCCGTTCGGGCCCATGATGGCGTGGGTCTCGCCCTGCTTCACGGTCAGGTCGACGCCCTTGAGGATCTCCTTCGTGGCGTTGTCGGCCTCGACGGTGACGTGCAGGTCGCGGATTTCAAGCGTTGCCATGGGTGACTCAGGACTCCTGGGTGACGGAGACGAGCACATCGTCCCCTTCGATCTTGACGGGGTAAACGGGGACGGGGCGCGTCGCGGGAAGGCCGGACGGCTTGCCGGTGCGGAGGTCGAAGGCGGATCCGTGCAGCCAGCACTCGATCATGCAGTCCTCCACCTCGCCCTCGGAGAGCGAGACGTTGGCGTGCGAGCAGATGTCGTTGATGGCGAACACCTCGCCCTCCGTGCGGACCACGGACACCGGGGTGCCGTCGAGTTCCACCCGGGTGGGGGTGTCGTCCTCCAGCTCGCTCAGCGAGCACACCTTGACGAACGCCATCAGACGGACGCCTTCAGCTCGGTCTCGATCTTGTCGAGGAGCCGGGCCTCGACGTCCGGCAGGCCGATCTGCTGGACGAGTTCGGCGAAGAAGCCGCGCACGACGAGCCGGCGGGCCTCCTCGGCCGGGATGCCCCGGGACTGGAGGTAGAAGAGCTGCTCGTCGTCGAAGCGGCCGGTCGCGGAGGCGTGGCCGGCGCCGACGATCTCGCCGGTCTCGATCTCCAGGTTCGGCACGGAGTCCACGCGGGCGCCGTCGGTCAGAACCAGGTTGCGGTTCATCTCGTAGGTGTCGGTGCCCTCGGCCTTGGCCTGGATGAGGACGTCCCCGATCCACACGGCGTGCGCGCCGTCGCCCTGGAGGGCGCCCTTGTACACCGCGTTGGACTTGCAGTGCGGGGTGTTGTGGTCGACCAGGAGGCGGTGCTCCTGGTGCTGGCCCTTGTCGGTGAAGTACAGGCCGAAGAGCTCGGCCTCGCCGCCGGGGCCCGCGTAGGCGATCCGGGGGTGCAGCCGGACGACGTCGCCGCCGAAGGTGACGACCACGGACTTGAAGGAGGCGTCGCGGCCGACCAGCGCGTTGTGCTGGCCGACGTGGACGGCGGTGTCGTCCCAGTCCTGGACGGAGACGACGGTGAGCTTGGCGCCGTCGCCGACGACGTAGTCGACGTTGGCGGCGAGCACGGCGTCACCGGTGTGGTTGATGACGACGACGGCCTCGGCGAACGCGCCCAGCTCCACGACCTGGTGGCCGTAGGCGGTGCCGCCCTCGCCGTGCACCGCGATGCGGATCGGCTCGGTGAGCACCGTCTCCTTCGGCACGGTCACGACGGACGCCTGCTCGAAGGAGGTGTACGCCTGGGCGGCCACCCGGTCGACCGGGGTGCCGGCGCGGCCGAGGCGCGCGTCGTCACGGCCGACGGTCTCCACGGTGACGCCCTCGGGCGCCTCCACGGCGACCTTGACGCCGCCGGTGGCGACGGCGGTGCCGTCGTGCAGCCCGCGCAGGCGCTCCAGCGGGGTGAACCGCCATTCCTCCTCGCGGCCGTGCGGAACCGGGAAGTCCGCCACGTCGAAGGACGGGGGGGCGCTCATGCGGGTGGCGACGGTCGACTCGGCGGCCACCGCGATGGACCCGGCGGTCGTGGAGCCCGCAGGGATGTTCTGAGCCTCAGCCATGGCTGTCGTAGTGCTCGCTTTCTCAGTCTGGAAGTCGGGGGGACGGTCGCGACGGCGGGGCCGTCAGCCGACCGAGCCCTCCATCTGCAGCTCGATCAGCCGGTTCAGCTCCAGGGCGTACTCCATGGGCAGCTCCTTCGCGATCGGCTCGACGAAGCCGCGCACGATCATCGCCATGGCCTCGAACTCGGTGAGTCCGCGGCTCATGAGGTAGAAGAGCTGGTCCTCGGAGACCTTGGAGACGGTCGCCTCGTGGCCCATCGAGACGTCGTCCTCGCGGACGTCGACGTAGGGGTAGGTGTCGGAACGCGAGATCGTGTCGACGAGCAGCGCGTCGCAGAGGACGTTGGACTTGGAACCCGGCGCGCCCTCGCCGATCTCGATGAGGCCGCGGTAGGAGGTCCGGCCGCCGCCCCGCGCCACCGACTTGGAGACGATGTTGGACGAGGTGTTCGGGGCCATGTGGACCATCTTGGCGCCCGCGTCCTGGTGCTGGCCCTCGCCGGCGAAGGCGATGGACAGCGTCTCGCCCTTGGCGTGCTCGCCCATGAGGTAGACGGCGGGGTACTTCATCGTGACCTTGGAGCCGATGTTGCCGTCGACCCACTCCATGGTCGCGCCCTCGTACGCCACGGCGCGCTTGGTGACCAGGTTGTAGACGTTGTTCGACCAGTTCTGGATCGTCGTGTAGCGGCAGCGGCCGCCCTTCTTCACGATGATCTCGACCACGGCGCTGTGCAGGGAGTCCGAGGAGTAGATCGGGGCGGTGCAGCCCTCGACGTAGTGGACGTAGGCGTCCTCGTCGACGATGATCAGCGTCCGCTCGAACTGGCCCATGTTCTCCGTGTTGATGCGGAAGTAGGCCTGCAGCGGGATCTCGACGTGGACGCCCTTGGGGACGTAGATGAAGGATCCGCCGGACCACACGGCCGAGTTCAGCGACGCGAACTTGTTGTCGCCGACCGGGATCACGGTGCCGAAGTACTCCTGGAAGAGCTCCGGGTGCTCCTTCAGCGCGGTGTCGGTGTCCATGAAGATGACACCCTGCGCCTCCAGCTCCTCGTTGATCTGGTGGTAGACGACCTCGGACTCGTACTGGGCGGCGACACCGGCGACGAGGCGCTGCTTCTCCGCCTCCGGGATGCCGAGCTTGTCGTACGTGTTCTTGATGTCCTCGGGCAGGTCCTCCCAGGACTCCGCCTGCTTCTCCGTGGACCGGACGAAGTACTTGATGTTGTCGAAGTCGATGCCCGACAGGTCGGAGCCCCAGTTCGGCATGGGCTTCTTGCCGAACAGCTTCAGGCCCTTGAGCCGGAGCTTCAGCATCCAGTCGGGCTCGTTCTTCTTCTCCGAGATGTCGCGGACGACGGCCTCGGAGAGACCGCGCTTGGCCGCCGCGCCTGCCGCGTCGGAGTCGGCCCAGCCGAATTCGTACGTGCCCAGGCCCTCGAGTTCGGGGTGGGCAGTCTCCGTGGGGAGCGTCATGCGGGGTTCCTCCCGGCCTTGCTGGCGGATGAAGCGGATGAAGATGAAATGGTCTGCTGGGTCTGCGGGGCCTGCTGCGGCGCGGGCGCCGTGTGGTGGCCGCTGCGGGGCACGTACGTCGTGCAGACACCGTCGCCGTGGGCGAGGGTGGCCAGACGCTGCACGTGGGTCCCGAGCAGGCTGGAGAAGAATTCCGTCTCCGCCTCGCACAGCTGCGGGAACTGCTCGGCGACGTGCGCCACCGGGCAGTGGTGCTGGCACAACTGCTCGCCCTGCTGGGGCTCCGGCGCGCTGCGCGCGGTGGCAGCGTACCCGTCGGCGGACAGCGCCCTGGCCAGGGCCTCGGTCCGGTCCTCGGGGGCGGCCGACTCGACCGCGGCGCGGTACCCCTCGGCCTGCGACGCCATGCGGGCCCGCGCGAACGTGAGCAGCGCCTCCTCGCCGGAGTGCGCGGCGATCCAGCGCAGCGCGTCCGCGGCGAGCTTGTCGTAGGACTGGTCGAACGCGTCCCTGCCGCAGTCCGTCAGGGCGAACACCTTGGCGGGCCGGCCGCGGGTGCGTGCGCCGTAGACCCGCTGCTCGCGGGACTCGACGACGCCGTCCGCGACGAGGGCGTCGAGGTGGCGGCGGACGGCGGCCTGGGTCAGACCGACGCGCTTGGCCAGATCGGTGACGGTGGACGGGCCGTGGTCCAGGATGGAGCGCGCGACCCGGTTGCGCGTCGAGCGCTCACCGGTCGCGAGTTCCTCCTGGGGTGGATCGCCCTGGTATTTCACAACGCCATTGTTGCGTAATTCGGGGACGGGTGACAACCACCCTCCGGAACGATCAACGGTGGGTTTGCTCACTTAGGGTTACCTAATCTGGCCCCGCGGCCGGGGTCCGAGGGCGTCGGACCTAGACTTACCGGCCATGGAGAACGAGCCTGTCGTGCGGGTCGAGGGCCTGGTGAAGAGGTACGGCGCCAAGACCGCGGTGGACGGCCTCGACCTCACCGTGGCCGCCGGCGCCGTCACCGCCGTCCTCGGCCCCAACGGCGCCGGGAAGACCACCACCGTCGAGACCTGCGAGGGCTATCGCCGCCCCGATGCCGGGACCGTACGCGTCCTGGGCCTCGATCCGGTGGCGGACGCGGCCGCGCTCCGTCCCCGGGTGGGCGTGATGCTCCAGTCGGGTGGCGTCTACTCCGGCGCGCGCGCCGACGAGATGCTGCGCCACATGGCGAAGCTGCACGCGCACCCGCTGGATGTGGACGCCCTGATCGAACGGCTGGGGCTCGGCGGCTGCGGCCGCACCTCCTACCGCAGGCTCTCCGGCGGCCAGCAGCAGCGGCTCGCGCTGGCCATGGCGGTGGTCGGACGCCCCGAACTGGTCTTCCTCGACGAGCCCACCGCGGGGCTCGACCCGCAGGCCCGCCGCTCGACGTGGGAACTGGTGAACGAACTCCGCGCCGACGGCGTGTCGACCGTCCTCACCACCCACTTCATGGACGAGGCGGAGACGCTCGCCGACGACGTCGCGATCATCGACGCCGGCCGGGTGGTCGCCCAGGGCAGCCCCGAGCGGCTGTGCCGGGGCGGCGCCGAGAACACCCTGCGCTTCACCGGCCGCCCCGCCCTCGACCTCGGCTCGCTGCTGAAGGCGCTCCCGGACGGCAGCGGCGCGTCGGAACCGGCCCCCGGCTCCTACCGGGTCACCGGCGAGATCGACCCGCAGCTGCTCGCCACCGTCACCAGCTGGTGCGCCCAGCACGGCGTGATGCCGGACGGCATCGCCGTCGAGCGGCACACCCTGGAGGACGTCTTCCTCGAACTCACCGGCAAGGAGCTGCGCGCATGAGCGCCGGTACGTACGCCCCCCGGCCGGGTGCCGCCCCGCTGTCCCGCATGATCGCCGCGCAGACCGCGCTGGAGACCCGGATGCTGCTGCGCAACGGCGAGCAGCTGCTGCTGACGGTGATCATCCCCGCGCTGCTGCTGGTGCTGTTCGGCGCGGTCGACATCGTGGACACCGGCGCGGGCGACCCCGTCGACTTCCTCGCCCCCGGCATCCTCGCGCTGGCGGTGATGTCCACCGCGTTCACCGGCCAGGCCATCGCCACCGGCTTCGAGCGGCGCTACGGGGTCCTGAAGCGGCTGGGGGCCTCCCCGCTCCCCCGGTGGGCGCTGATGACCTCCAAGACGCTCTCCGTGCTCGTCACCGAGGTGCTCCAGGTGGTGCTGCTGACGGTGATCGCGTTCGCGCTCGGGTGGTCGCCGCACGGCAGTCCGTTCGCCGTGCTGCTCCTGCTGGTGCTGGGCACGGCCGCCTTCTCCGGCCTCGGGCTGCTGATGGCGGGGACGCTGAAGGCGGAGGCCACGCTGGCCGCGGCCAACCTGGTCTTCCTGCTGCTGCTGGTCGGCGGCGGGGTGATCGTGCCGCTCGACAAGTTCCCGGACGCGGTCGCCTCCGTGCTCGGCCTGCTGCCGATCACGGCCCTCTCCGACGGGCTGCGGGACGTCCTCCAGCACGGCGCGTCGATGCCCTGGAGCGACCTCGGCGTCCTCGCGGTGTGGGCGGTGCTCGGCCTCGGCGCCGCCGCCAGGTTCTTCCGCTGGGAGTGACGCGGGCGGTGACGTGGGCGAAGGCCCGGGGCTCCGGCTTCCCGGCCGCGCCCCGCGACGTGCGAGGACCAGGTGTTTCGGGGTGACTCGTCCCCCTCGTGAAAGCTTGCACAAGCCGCCGCTTACGATGGTGCGCGTGCCCAAGCTGACCCGAGCCGATGTCGCTCAAGCCGCGCGGAACCCGCTCCAGTACATCGCCGAACGGTGGACCCCGGGCCCCCGGACCGTCCGCCGCGCCGCCATGTCCGCCGTCGTCATGGCGGTGCTGATCGTCGCCACCGGCGGCGCGGTCCGGCTGACGGGCTCCGGCCTCGGCTGCCCGACCTGGCCCAAGTGCACCGACGAGAGCCTCACCACGACGAGCGAGATGGGCTTCCACGGCGTCATCGAGTTCGGCAACCGCATGCTGACGTACGTGCTCTGCGCGGCGGTGGGCTGGGCGATCGTCGCCGCCCGCTCCGCGAAGCCGTGGCGGCGCAGCGTGACGCGGCTGGGCTGGGCCCAGTTCTGGGTCGTCATGGGCAACGCGGTGCTCGGCGGGATCGTGGTGCTCGTCGGCCTCAACCCGTACACCGTGGCCGCCCACTTCCTGCTCTCCACGGCCCTGCTGACCGTCGCGGTGCTCACCTACCACCGGGCGGGCGAGGGCGACGGGACGCCGAAGCCGCTGGTCGGCAAGGCGGTCGCGCAGCTCACCTGGATCCTGGTGGTGGCGGCCGGACTGCTGGTGGCGGTCGGCACCGTGGTGACCGGCGCCGGCCGGCACGCGGGCGACTCCAGCGACGTCCACCGCATCCCGATCGACTGGAAGCTGATCACCCAGCTCCACGCCGACCTGGCCTGGATCGTGGTGGCCCTCTCGGTGGCGCTGTGGTTCGTCCTCAAGGCCGTGGACGCCCCCGCCGGGCCCCGCCGCCTCGCCGGTCAGCTCTTCCTCGTCCTGATGGGCCAGGGCGTCATCGGCTACGTCCAGTACTTCCTGGACACCCCGGAGATCCTGGTGGGCCTCCACATGGTCGGCTCCTGCCTGGTCTGGATCGCCGTGCTCCGTGTGCTGCTCTCCCTGCGCGAGCGCCCCGCCGCCGACGCCCCCGTCCCGCCGCAGCAGAACACCGGAGCGCTGACCGCCGCCTGACCCGCCGCGCGTCCCGCGCGCCGCACACGCCCGTGGGCCCGTACGTCACGACGACGTACGGGCCCACGGGCGTGTGTGCGGTGGTGCGGAAGGGCTCAGGCGGGCGGGTTGGAGGGGCCGCCGACCTGGATGCCGGCCATCCGGGACCACTCGTAGGGGCCGGTGCGCACCCGGGCGGCGAAGTCGCCGTCGAACTCGTCGTGGAAGGTGAGGCCGGACTTCTTCGCGGCGCTCTCCGCCACCTCCTGGGAGGTGGCCATCAGGTCGCCCCAGCCGCCGTCCGCGCCGACCAGCACAATCCGGGTGCCGGTCTGTCCGACGTACGCGAGCTGGCCCTCGGCGCCGCCGTGCTCCTTCGCGAAGGAGCCGATCCGGCGGGCGAGCTTGTCCGCCGCGCGCTCCGTGCGGGCGGCCCGCTTGCCGTCCGCCTGCTGGGTCTCGTCCTGCTCAGCGATGTCTGCCATGACCCAGATGCTACCGATGGGTAGACAGCACGGCGACGGGCGGGTGGCGTGGCCCGGGCCACGCCACCCGCCCGTCGGGGGTGCGGATACGACTGCGACTGCGCGGGTCTAGCGGAGGAAGGGGTCCACCGCGACGGCGACGAAGAGCAGCGACACATAGGTGATCGACCAGTGGAACAGCCGCATCTCCTTGAGCTTCGCGCCGGTGACGCCGGCCTTGGCCCGGTTCTGCAGGCCGTGCGCCTCCCAGAGCCAGAAGCCGCCGGAGAGCACCGCGACGGCCGTGTAGAACCAGCCGGTGTAGCCCAGCGGGGTCAGCAGCAGCGAGACCGCCACCATCACCCAGCTGTAGATCACGATCTGGCGGGCGACCACCTGGTTGGTGGCGACGACCGGCAGCATCGGGACGCCGACGCGCGCGTAGTCGTCCTTGACCTTCATCGACAGCGGCCAGTAGTGCGGCGGCGTCCAGAAGAAGATCACGGCGAACAGGATCACCGCGGCCCAGGAGAGCGAGTCGGTCACCGCGGACCAGCCGATGAGCACCGGCATGCAGCCGGCGATGCCGCCCCAGACGATGTTCTGCGCGGTGCGCCGCTTCAGCAGCATCGTGTAGACGACGACGTAGAAGAGCAGCGCGCCGAGCGCCAGCGCGGCGGACAGCCAGTTGACGAGCAGCCCGAACCAGACCGTCGAGATCACCGCGAGGGCGATGCCGAAGGCCAGGCACTCACGCGGAGTGACCATTCCGGTGACCAGTGGGCGCTGCGCCGTCCTGTCCATCATCGCGTCGATGTCGCGGTCGATGTACATGTTGAGCGCGTTTGCACCACCCGCGGAGAGATATCCGCCGATCGTGGTGGTGAGGACGAGCCACAGGTCGGGAACGCCCTGAGCGGCCAGGAACATCACCGGAACGGTGGTGATGAGCAGCAGCTCGATGATGCGTGGCTTGGTCAGCGCCACGAATGCCTTGACGCGGGGCCCGAACGGGCGAGGACCCGCCGGGCTCGAAGTCAAGGCGACCCCAGCGGGTCGGGACTCGACGGCCGTCACGCACACCCCTGACAGAGAAACCCCAGCAAGCCTCCGTCGTGAAGGCACGGTAAAGACTTGCGCGAACCAGGCCACTCTAGACGTTGGCGATACGCCGCCCTTCGCGGGGGTGGGGTCGTGTTGAGGTGACATCTCGGGGAACACGAGCGGTGCGCCGGGAGGCGAAGTCCGCGCGGTGCCCGCACGCTGGAAAGCGCTCGAAAGCGGGACACAGCCACGGGGGTAGGCTCGACCACGTCCGGTGCGGCAAGCCAGCCACCGGCTACACGACAGTGGAGAGGAGCCCTGACTCAGGGTGAGCACCAAGCCGACCACCACAGACCTTCAGTGGACCGAATTGGACCAGCGGGCCGTGGACACCGTCCGCGTCCTCGCCGCGGACGCCGTACAGAAGGTCGGAAACGGCCACCCGGGTACGGCCATGAGCCTCGCTCCGGCCGCGTACACCCTGTTCCAGAAGGTGATGCGGCACGACCCCGCGGACGCCGACTGGACCGGCCGCGACCGGTTCGTACTCTCCGCGGGCCACTCCAGCCTGACGCTTTACATCCAGCTCTACCTGGCGGGCTACGGCCTGGAGCTCGAAGACCTCCAGTCGTTCCGCACCTGGGGCTCGAAGACCCCGGGCCACCCGGAGTACGGCCACACCACGGGCGTCGAGACCACCACCGGCCCGCTGGGCCAGGGTGTCGCCAACGCCGTGGGCATGGCGATGGCCGCCCGCTACGAGCGCGGTCTGTTCGACCCGGAGGCGGCCCCCGGCACCTCCCCGTTCGACCACATGGTCTACGCCATCGCCGGTGACGGCTGCCTGCAGGAGGGCATCTCCGCGGAGGCGTCCTCGCTCGCCGGCCACCAGAAGCTCGGCAACCTGGTCCTGCTCTGGGACGACAACCACATCTCGATCGAGGGCGACACGGAGACCGCGGTCTCCGAGGACACCCTCAAGCGCTACGAGGCGTACGGCTGGCACGTCCAGCGCGTCGAGCAGCTCCCGAGCGGCGACCTGGACCCGAAGGGCCTGTACGAGGCGCTGCTCGCCGCGAAGGCCGAGACGGAGCGCCCGTCCTTCATCGCCGCCCGCTCGATCATCGCCTGGCCGGCCCCGCACGCCCAGAACACCGAGGCCGCGCACGGCTCGGCGCTCGGCGACGACGAGGTCGCGGCCACCAAGAAGGTCCTCGGGTTCGACCCGGAGAAGTCCTTCGAGGTCGCCGACGAGGTCATCGCCCACACCCGTGAGGCGCTGGACCGCGGCCGCGACGCCAAGGCCGAGTGGGAGAAGTCGTTCGCCGCCTGGCGGACCGCCAACCCGGAGCGCTCCGCCGAGTTCGACCGCATCGCCGCGGGCGAGCTGCCCGCGGGCTGGGAGGAGAAGCTCCCGGTCTTCGAGACCGGCAGCGGCATCGCCACCCGCGCCGCCTCCGGCAAGGTGCTCCAGGCCCTCGGCGACGTGATCCCCGAGCTGTGGGGCGGCTCGGCCGACCTCGCGGGCTCGAACAACACCACGATCGACAAGACGTCGTCGTTCCTCCCGGTCGGCAACCCGCTGCCGGGCGCGGACCCGTACGGCCGCACGATCCACTTCGGCATCCGCGAGCACGCCATGGCCGCGGCCATGAACGGCATCGCGCTGCACGGCAACACCCGCATCTACGGCGGCACCTTCCTGGTGTTCTCCGACTACATGCGCAACGCCGTCCGGCTCTCCGCGCTGATGCACCTGCCGGTCACCTACGTGTGGACGCACGACTCGATCGGCCTCGGCGAGGACGGCCCGACCCACCAGCCGGTGGAGCACCTGGCCTCGCTGCGCGCGATCCCGGGCCTGAACGTGGTCCGCCCGGCCGACGCCAACGAGACCGCCCTCGCCTGGCGCGAGATCCTGCGCCGCCACACCAAGGTGTTCGGCAAGGGCGCCCCGCACGGCCTGGCGCTGACCCGCCAGGGCGTGCCGACGTACGAGGCGAACGAGGACGCGGCCAAGGGCGGCTACGTGCTGTTCGACGCCGAGGGCGGCGAGCCGCAGGTCGTGCTGATCGGCACGGGCTCCGAGGTGCACCTCGCCGTCGAGGCGCGCGAGCAGCTCCAGGCGGCCGGCGTGCCGACCCGGGTCGTCTCGATGCCGTGTGTCGAGTGGTTCGAGGAGCAGGACCAGGCGTACAAGGACAGTGTCATCCCGCCGTCGGTCAAGGCGCGGGTCGCGGTCGAGGCCGGCATCGGCCTGACCTGGTACCGCTACGTCGGCGACGCGGGCCGGATCGTCTCGCTGGAGCACTTCGGCGCGTCGGCCGACGCGAAGGTCCTCTTCCGCGAGTTCGGTTTCACCGCCGAGCACGTCGCCGCCGCCGCGCGGGAATCCCTCGCCGCCGCCACGCGCTGACGCAGACATACCACCAGTAGGAGATGCAACTCTCATGACCGACGCACTCAAGCGCCTTTCCGACGAGGGCGTGGCGATCTGGCTCGACGACCTGTCGCGCAAGCGGATCACCTCGGGCAACCTCGCCGAGCTGATCGACCAGAGCCACGTCGTCGGCGTCACCACCAACCCGTCGATCTTCCAGAAGGCGATCTCGGGCGGTGACGGCTACGACCAGCAGCTCTCGGACCTCGCCGTCCGCGAGGTCACCGTCGAGGAAGCCATCCGCATGATCACGACGGCGGACGTCCGCGACGCCGCCGACATCCTGCGGCCGGTCTTCGACTCCACCGACGGCCAGGACGGCCGGGTCTCCATCGAGGTCGACCCGCGTCTGGCCCACAACACCCACGCGACCGTCGCCGAGGCCAAGCAGCTCGCCTGGCTCGTCGACCGGCCCAACACCCTCATCAAGATCCCGGCGACCGAGGCCGGCCTGCCGGCGATCACCGAGGTCATCGGGCGGGGCATCAGCGTCAACGTCACGCTGATCTTCTCGCTGGAGCGCTACCGCCTGGTGATGGACGCCTACCTGGCGGGTCTGGAGAAGGCGAAGGCCGCCGGCCTGGATCTCTCCAAGATCCACTCGGTCGCGTCGTTCTTCGTGTCCCGCGTGGACACCGAGATCGACAAGCGGCTCGACGCGCTGGGCACCGACGAGGCGAAGGCGCTTAAGGGCAAGGCCGCGCTGGCCAACGCCCGCCTGGCCTACCAGGCGTACGAGGAGGTCTTCTCCTCCGACCGCTGGGCCGCCCTCGACAAGGCGCAGGCCAACAAGCAGCGTCCGCTGTGGGCCTCCACCGGCGTCAAGGACCCGGCGTACAAGGACACCCTGTACGTCGACGACCTGGTCGCTCCCGGCACGGTGAACACCATGCCCGAGGGCACCCTGGAAGCCACGGCCGACCACGGGCAGATCACCGGTGACACCATCACCGGCACGTACGAGCAGTCGCGGTCCGAACTGGACGCCCTCGCGAAGCTCGGCATCTCGTACGACGACGTGGTGCGACTGCTGGAAGAAGAGGGCGTCGAGAAGTTCGAGGCGTCCTGGAACGACCTCCTCAAGTCGACCGAGGCGGAGCTCCTCCGTCTCGCCCCCTCGAAGGGCTGACCACTTTGTCTGGTGTTCCCGGAGCCAACCCGCTTCGTGACCCCCAGGACCGACGGCTCCCGCGCATCGCGGGGCCGTCGGGCCTGGTCATCTTTGGCGTCACGGGCGATTTGTCCCGCAAAAAGCTGATGCCCGCCGTCTACGACCTGGCCAATCGCGGCCTGTTGCCGCCGGGCTTCTCCCTCATCGGATTCGCGCGCCGCGACTGGGAGGACGAGGACTTCGCCCAGGTCGTCCACGACGCGGTCAAGGAGCATTCCCGGACCCCGTTCCGCGAGGAGGTCTGGCAGCAGCTCATCCAGGGGATGCGCTTCGTGCCGGGCAACTTCGACGACGACGAGGCGTTCGAGACGCTCAAGGCGACGATCGAGGAACTCGACAAGGCGCAGGGCACCGGAGGCAACTTCGCCTTCTACCTGTCCGTGCCGCCGAAGTTCTTCCCCAAGGTCGTCGAGCAGCTCAAGAAGCACGGCCTCGCCGACCAGAAGGAAGGCGCGTGGCGGCGGGCCGTCATCGAGAAGCCCTTCGGCCACGACCTGGAGAGCGCGCAGGAGCTGAACCGGCTCGTGCACGACGTCTTCCCGCCCAACGAGGTCTTCCGGATCGACCACTACCTGGGCAAGGAGACCGTCCAGAACATCCTGGCGCTGCGGTTCGCCAACACGATGTTCGAGCCGGTCTGGAACAGGTCCTACGTCGACCACGTCCAGATCACGATGGCCGAGGACATCGGCATCGGCGGCCGGGCCGGTTACTACGACGGCATCGGCGCGGCCCGTGACGTCATCCAGAACCACCTGCTCCAGCTCATGGCGCTGACGGCGATGGAGGAGCCCGGCTCCTTCCACCCGAAGGCGCTGGTCGCCGAGAAGCTCAAGGTGCTCACCGCCGTCGAGCTCCCGGAGGACCTGGGCAAGCACACCGTGCGCGGGCAGTACGCGCACGCGTGGCAGGGCGGCGAGGAAGTCCTCGGCTACCTCGAAGAGGACGGCATCGACCCCAAGTCGACGACGGACACCTTCGCGGCGATCAAGCTGACGGTCAACAACCGCCGCTGGGCGGGCGTCCCGTTCTACCTCCGGACCGGGAAGCGCCTCGGCCGCCGGGTCACGGAGATCGCGGTCGTCTTCAAGCGCGCCCCGTACCTGCCGTTCGAGTCCGGCGCCACGGAGGAGCTGGGCGGCAACGCCCTGGTCATCCGGGTCCAGCCGGACGAGGGCGTCACGGTGCGGTTCGGCTCGAAGGTGCCGGGCACCTCCATGGAGGTCCGGGACGTCACGATGGACTTCGCCTACGGCGAGTCCTTCACCGAGTCCAGCCCGGAGGCGTACGAGCGGCTCATCCTCGACGTGCTGCTCGGCGACGCCAACCTCTTCCCCCGCCACCAGGAGGTCGAACTGTCCTGGAACATCCTCGACCCGATCGAGGCCTACTGGGACAAGCACGGCAAGCCCGCGCAGTACGCGGCCGGGACCTGGGGTCCGGCCGAGGCGGACGAGATGCTCGCACGCGACGGACGGAGCTGGCGCCGGCCATGAAGATCGATCTCACGGAAACCACGTCCAGCAAGATCAACAACGCGCTGATCTCGGCCCGCCGCGCGGTCGGCTCGCCGGCCATCGGCATGGTGCTCACGCTGGTCATCGTCACCGACGAGGAGAACGCCTACGACGCGCTCAAGTCGGCGACCGACTCCTCCCGCGAGCACCCCTCGCGGATCATCGCGGTGATCAAGCGGGTCAGCCGCTCGCCGCGCAGCCGCCGCGACGCGCGCCTCGACGCGGAGATCCGGGTCGGTTCCGACTCGGGCTCCGGCGAGACCGTCGTCCTGCGTCTGCACGGCGAACTCGCCAACCACGCGCAGTCGGTGGTCCTGCCGCTGCTGCTGCCGGACGCCCCGGTCGTGGTCTGGTGGCCGGAGGACGCTCCCGCCGACCCGGCGAAGGACCCGCTGGGCGCGCTCGCGCAGCGCCGCATCACGGACACCTACTCGGCCGAGCACCCGCTCGACGAGCTGGCCGTCCGCGCGGCGACCTACGAGCCCGGCGACACGGACCTGGCCTGGACCCGCATCACGCCGTGGCGCTCGATGCTGGCCGCGGCCCTGGACCAGCAGCCCGCGGAGGTCGTCTCGGCGACCGTCGAGGGCGAGGCCGACAACCCGAGCTGCGAGCTGCTGGCCATGTGGCTCGCGGACCGGCTCGGCGTGCCGGTGACCCGCACCCTCTCCGAGGGCCCGGGCCTCACCGCCGTCCGGATGGAGACGAAGAACGGCCCGATCGTGCTCGACCGGGCCGACGGCTCGCTCGCCACGCTCTCCATGGTCGGCCAGCCCGACCGCGGAGTCGCGCTCAAGCGGCGCGAGACCGCGGAGCTGCTCGCGGAGGAGCTGCGCCGGCTGGACCCGGACAACACCTACGCCTCGGCGGTGCGGTTCGGCGTCGAGAAGCTCAGCGGCCCCGGCGAGGTCAACGCGGCCAAGCCCGCCGAGCCCGCGCCGGAGGCGGAGAAGGAGGACGAGGCCGAGAAGCCGAAGTCCGCCGCCCCCGCCAAGAAGGCCGCGGCCACCAAGAAGGCGGCCGCCAAGTGAGCACCCCGCAGTTGGTCGTGCACCGCGACAAGGAGCTGATGGCGCAGGCCGCGGCGGCCCGGCTGATCACGAAGATCGTGGACGCCCAGGCCGCTCGCGGACACGCCTCGGTGGTGCTGACCGGCGGGCGCAACGGCAACGGCCTGCTGGCCGCGCTCGCCGAGGCGCCCGCCCGGGACGCGGTCGACTGGTCGCGGCTCGACCTGTGGTGGGGCGACGAGCGGTTCGAACCGGACGGCGACCCGGAGCGCAACGTCACGCAGGCCCGCGCGGCCCTGCTGGACTCGGTCGACCTGGACCCGGCGCGGGTGCACGCCATGCCCGCCTCGGACGGGCCGTACGGCGCCGACGCGGACGCCGCGGCGGCCGGGTACGCCGAGGAGCTGGCGAAGGCGTCGGCCCCGGAGGACCACGGCCCGGTGCCGACGTTCGACGTGCTGATGCTGGGCGTCGGCCCGGACACCCACGTCGCGTCGCTCTTCCCGGAGCTGCCCGCGGTACGGGAGACCGAGCGCACCGTCGTCGGTGTGCACGGCGCGCCCAAGCCGCCGCCGACCCGCATCACCCTCACGCTCCCGGCCATCCGGGCGGCGCGCGAGGTGTGGCTGCTGGCGGCGGGCGAGGACAAGGCGGAGGCGGCCCGGATCGCCCTGTCCGGCGCCGGGGAGATCCAGGCCCCGGCGGCGGGCGCGTACGGCCGCAGCCGCACGCTCTGGCTGCTGGACGCGGCGGCGGCCTCCCGCCTCCCCCGCGACCTGTATCCGCCGGCCTCTCCCTGATCCGACCGGCTCCGTACCCCCGGAGGCCCGTTCCGCCCGCACCCGCGGGCGGGGCGGGCCTCTGGCGTAAGTTGGCCACCGGATCGGTTCCGCGGCTGGGAAAGGGGTGGCGCCTTGGCCGTGCTCCTCGTGTTCGTCCCGGCGGCGGCCATGCTCGCGCTCGGGTTCTTCGCGGTGCGCGACGTCCTGGTGCTCCGGCGCAGGGGTGTCCGCACCGACGGCAGGCGCATCGGGACGCGTACCGGCCCGGACACCGGGCCGGCCGATGTCGCCTACGAGGACGGCAAGGGCCGCCGCCACCACATCCGGGTGCGGGTGGCCGACCTGCCGCCCGAGGACGGCAAGCCGCTGGTTCCGGTCGTCCACGACCCGGCACGGCCGGAACGCGCCATGACACAAGCGGCCCTGCGGAAGCCGCTGTGGAGGGCCGACGACGGGCATCTCCTCGTCGTCGGCGCGGGGACGGCGGTCCTCACCGCGGCGGTGATCGTGTGCGCCCACGTCCTGTGAGCCGCAGGACGGTGTCCCGCGTCGGCCCGCCTCCCGCTCAGCCGCCCGCGGGCGCGCCCCGCGTACCCTCCCCGGCGGGCTCCAGGAACGGTTCCAACAGCCCCGGAACGGCCTCGGCGGCGAAGATGAGGCCCTCGAAGGCTCCGGCGTCGCGGGCCGTGTAGGCACCGCCCCCGGCAGCGGTGGTGGCGGTGACGTCGACGAGGCCGGCGCGGCGCTGGAAGTACGACTGCCGGACCGTCCAGCCGATCACCCCGGCCCGGTCGAGGGCCGCGGTCGAGCGGCGGACCGTGCCCGAACGGGTGACGAGGTGCCGGTCGGTCAGCGCGTGGCCGAGGTTCCGGTAGGCGTCGAGGGCCAGCACCACCGCGAGCGTCGGCAGCACCGCCGCGCAGACCAGCGCGGTCCACAGCAGCACCGGCGTCACCAGCGCGCCCAGCAGGGCGAGTACGGCGACGGGCACCAGGGCGGCGGACACCGCACGGCGGAGCCTGCGGCCGCGGGCGGCGCGCGGGTGGGCGGTCAGCGGCACGCGGGTCGGCGGGACCGCGCCGCGCAGCACCCGGGCGGCGACGGCGTCGGCCACCGACCGGGGCGCGGCCGGCAGCAGGGTGCCGTGGTGGGCCTCCCTGGCCTCTTCGCCGTCCGCCAGCCCGGTGGTGATCGCGTCCAGCCGCGCCGCGCCGAACAGCCGTACGCCCAGAGGCTCGACGAGGTCCACGCCGCGCAGCCGGGCCTCCTCCACCGATATGGAACGCGAGGTGAGCAGCCCGCGCCGGACCCGCAGGGTGGAGCCCGGCTCGCGGACCAGGCGGTAGTTCCACCACATCTCGGTCCACAGCACGAGCGCGCCGAGCGCCCCGGTCGCCAGCGCGGCGAGGACGACCGCCGTGACGGCCCAGCGGACCGGGACGTCCCGGAACAGCTCCACCGTCCAGTGGATCACCTCGCCCTGCGCGCCCACCCAGTCGCTGACCTGCATGACCCCGCCGATCGCCGCGCCGCCGAGCATGGGGGCGACGAAGGAGACCGGGGCGTAGCGGATCCAGCGGAGGTCGAGGGCCGCCAGCTCGCCCTCGTGCCGGACGTCGTCACCGGCCGCGGAGGCGGTGCGGGTCAGCAGCAGTCGGCGCAGCCGGTCGCCCTCCGCCCTGGTCACCGGGTCCAGTTCGAGCGTGGAGTCGCCGCCCGCGTGCTCCCCGGTGCCGATGCGCACGGTGACCAGTCCGAGCAGGCGCAGCAGGGGGCGGGCGGTGACGTCGACGCTGCGGATGCGCTCGCGGGCCAGCGAGCGGCGGCGGGTCAGCAGCAGTCCGGAGTGGAGCTCGACCCGGTCCTCGCCGATCCGGTAGCGGGTGCGGAGCCGGCGGACGTGGTCGGCGGCGACCGCGACGGCCACGAGGAGCAGGCCGACGGCCACCGCCCAGAGCGCGGCCCGGCCGGTCCCCAGCCGGCCGGAGAGCGCCGCCGCGACGGGCACGCCCGCGCCGACCACCACTCCCCCGGTGAGCTGCGCGGTGACCAGGACCGTGCGCGGGTCGAGCCGCCGCCAGTCGTCGTCGGTCGTCATGTGGCGTCGCCGGGGGTGTCCCGGGTGATCCGGGTCAGCCGGGCCGCGAGGTCCGCCGCCTGTGCGTGGCCGAGCCCCGCGATGCGCAGCGCGCCCTTGGCGGAGGCGGTGGTGACGGTGAGGGTGGCGAGGCCGTAGAGCTGCTCCAGCGGGCCGCGCACCGTGTCCACGGTCTGGATGCGGGACATGGGGGCGATCCGCCACTCCTGGACGAGATAGCCGGTGCGGACGTAGACCGCGTCCCCGGTGACCTCCCAGCGGTGGATGCGGTACCACCACCCGGGCAGCAGCGCCGCGCAGACCGCGCCGAGCACCCCGAGGACGGCGGCGGACAGCAGCAGCCAGAACCGGGCCGTGCCGAAGAACGCGGCCGGCCCGGCGGCGAGGACGGCGGGGGCGGCGGCGGCCAGCAGCCACTGGGTGCGCCACCAGTGGACGGCCCGCCGGTCCAGGGCGTGGCGGGGCGGCCGGAGCCGTACGGCCCCGCCCGCCCCGCCCGCACCGGGAGCGGCGTCACGGTCACCCGGTCCGGGGCCGTCCGTCCCCTCCCCCGCCGTCATCGGCTCAGCGTCCGCGCAGCGACCGGTAGGCGCCGACGAGGGCGGCGGTGGAGCTGTCCAGCCCGTCGGTGGAAGCGTCGCCGGTGAGGACGGGCTCGATCTTCTTCGCGAGGACCTTGCCGAGTTCGACGCCCCACTGGTCGAAGGAGTCGATGTTCCAGACGGCGCCCTGCACGAAGACCTTGTGCTCGTACAGCGCGATGAGCTGGCCGAGGACCGAGGGCGTCAGGGCGTCGGCGAGGATCGTCGTGGTGGGGTGGTTGCCCCGGAACGTCTTGTGCGGCACCAGTTCCTCGGCGACGCCCTCCGCGCGGACCTCGTCCGGGGTCTTGCCGAAGGCCAGCGCCTGCGTCTGGGCGAAGAAGTTCGCCATCAGCAGGTCGTGCTGGGCCACCAGCCCCGGCAGCAGGTCCTCGACGGGCGAGGCGAAGCCGATGAAGTCGGCGGGGATCACCTTGGTGCCCTGGTGGATCAACTGGTAGTACGCGTGCTGGCCGTTGGTGCCGGGCGTGCCCCAGACCACCGGGCCGGTCTGCCACTCGACGGGGTTGCCGTCGCGGTCCACGGACTTGCCGTTGGACTCCATGTCGAGCTGCTGGAGGTAGGCGGTGAACTTCGACAGGTAGTGGCTGTAGGGCAGGACGGCGTGCGACTGCGCGTCGAACCAGGCGCCGTACCAGATGCCCAGCAGGCCCAGCAGCAGCGGGGCGTTCTCCTCGGCGGGGGCGGTGCGGAAGTGCTCGTCGACGAGGTGGAAACCGGCGAGCATCTCGCGGAACCGGTCCGGTCCGATGGCGATCATCAGCGAGAGGCCGATCGCCGAGTCGTAGGAATAGCGCCCGCCGACCCAGTCCCAGAACGCGAACATGTTCTCGGTGTCGATGCCGAAGTCCGCGACCTTCTCGGCGTTGGTCGACAGCGCCACGAAGTGCTTGGCGACCGCTTCCTGACCCGCCTTCAGGCCGGTGAGCAGCCAGTCGCGGGCCGAGGTGGCGTTGGTGATGGTCTCGATGGTGGTGAACGTCTTCGAGGCGACGATGAAGAGCGTCTCGGCCGGGTCGAGGTCGCGGACCGCTTCGTGCAGGTCGGCGCCGTCGACGTTGGAGACGAAGCGGAAGGTGAGCGAGCGGTCCGTGAAGGAGCGCAGCGCCTCGTACGCCATGGCGGGGCCGAGGTCGGAGCCGCCGATGCCGATGTTGACGACGTTCTTGATCGCCTTGCCGGTGTGACCGGTCCAGCCGCCGGAGCGCAGGCGGTCGGAGAAGGCGGACATCTTGTCGAGGACGGCGTGCACCTCGGGCACGACGTTCTCGCCGTCCACCTCGATCACCGCGTCGCGCGGGGCGCGCAGCGCGGTGTGCAGGACGGCGCGGTCCTCGGTGGTGTTGATCTTCTCGCCGCGGAACATGGCGTCGCGCAGCCCGGCGACCCCGGTGGCCGCGGCGAGGTCGCGGAGCAGCCGCAGCGTCTCGTCGGTGACGAGGTGCTTGGAGTAGTCGATGTGGAGGTCGCCGACCCGGAGCGTGTATGCGGTGCCGCGGTCGGCGTCGTCCTCGAACAACTGCCGGAGACGGACCGCGCCGAGCTCCTCGCGGTGCTTGCCGAGCGCGGTCCACTCGGGCGTCTGGTTGAGCTTGGTGCGGCTGTGTGCGTTCATCCCGGGTATCAGCCCATTCTTCTTCTCGTACCTGCGCGTTCCCCGCTGCACCCAACCTAATTGATCGGCGGGGAAGGTGACGCGGACGCACGGCGCGGCACGGGAAAAGGCCGTCCGGCCGGCACCCCGGGGGTGTCCGGCCGGTGAAGGGGGGACGAAGGTCTCAGATCTCGCCGCGGAGCTTGGCGAGCGCCTCGGCGAGGATCGCCTCGCCGTCCTCGTCGCTGCGCCGCTCGCGGACGTACGCCAGGTGGGTCTTGTACGGTTCGGTGCGCGGCGGGTCCGGCGGGCTGTCCTTGTCCTGGCCTGCCGGGAAGCCGCAGCGCGGGCAGTCCCAGGTGTCCGGCACCTGTGCGTCATGGGCGAAGCTGGGCTGGGTCTCGTGCCCGTTCGAGCACCAGAAGGAGATGCGGAGGCGCGGCGCCGACTCGCCCCGCTCGGCCTCCCCCATCGGCCCCGCTCCGACCCGGCTTCCCCGGATCGCGTTGCCACTTGCCACGGTCGTAACTCCCTGCGTGATGGTGCTCGAAGTTGCCCCAGTCTACGTAAGGCCCAACGCTCGTCCAGTGGTTGGAGTTACACCGTGACCCGCCGCGGGATTCCGCGGGGCCGTCGGCGGGCGGGTGCGGGAAGGCCCCGGAAAACGGAGGAGGGAGCCACGGCGTGTGCCGTGACTCCCTCCTGCGACGATACGAACGCCGGTCCGCGCGACCCGGATCGGTGGGCCTGGTCAGCCGTCCAGCTTGATGAGCAGGCCGAGCGCCACGATGGAGGCGAACCAGCAGAGGCCGACCACGACGGTGATCCGGTCGAGGTTGCGCTCGGCGACCGAGGAGCCGCCGACGGACGACTGCATGCCGCCGCCGAACATGTCGGACAGACCGCCGCCCTTGCCCTTGTGCATCAGCACCAGCAGCATCAGCAGCAGGCTGAAGACGATCAGGGCGATCTGGAACGCCAAAATCACGGCTGGTCCCTACTTTCCGGAATTCACTGGACTCGCATGCACGAACCCTGGACTCGCTTGCACGAACACGGGGGCCGGAGGTGGGCGATACCCACCCCGGCCCCCGCAAGGGTACGACGGATCGGCGCTACCGCCTACTCACTGGTCGCGGAAGCGGACGATCTTGACGAACTCGTCGGCGTCCAGCGCGGCACCGCCCACGAGGGCACCGTCCACGTCGGGCTGCGCCATGATCGCGGCGACGTTGCCGGACTTCACGGAGCCGCCGTACTGGATGCGGACCTTGTCGGCCAGCTCCTGCGAGTACAGCTCGGCCAGCCGGCCGCGGATCGCTCCGCAGACTTCCTGGGCGTCCTCGGGGGTGGCGACCTCTCCGGTCCCGATGGCCCAGACCGGCTCGTACGCGATCACGATCGACTCGGCCTGCTCGGCCGGGACGTCCTTGAGGCCGCCGTCGAGCTGCGCGAGGGTGTAGGAGACCTGGTCACCCGCCTTGCGGATGTCCAGGCCCTCGCCGACGCAGAGGATCGGGGTCAGGCCGTGCTTGTAGGCGGCCTTCACCTTGGCGTTGCAGATCTCGTCGTTCTCGCCGTGGTACTGGCGGCGCTCGCTGTGGCCGACGGCCACGTACGCGCACCTGAGCTTGGCCAGCATGGAGCCGGAGATCTCACCGGTGTACGCGCCGGAGTCGTGGGCCGAGATGTCCTGGGCGCCGTACTTGATCTTCAACTTGTCGCCGTCCACCAGGGTCTGCACGGAGCGCAGGTCGGTGAAGGGCGGCAGGACGGCGACCTCGACGGCGTCGTAGTCCTTGTCGGCCAGGGCGAAGGCGAGCTTCTGGACGTGCGCGATGGCCTCGAGGTGGTTGAGGTTCATCTTCCAGTTGCCCGCCATCAGCGGCAGGCGGCCCGGGGCGGTTTCGGTCATGCTCAGTTCTCCAATGCGGCGAGACCGGGCAGGGTCTTGCCTTCGAGGTATTCGAGGCTGGCGCCGCCACCGGTCGAGATGTGCCCGAAGGCGTTCTCGTCGAAGCCGAGGATGCGGACCGCGGCGGCGGAGTCGCCACCGCCGACGACGCTGAACGCCGGGGAGTCGACGAGGGCCTGGGCGACCGCGCGGGTGCCCTCGGCGTAGTCGGGGTGCTCGAAGACGCCCATCGGGCCGTTCCAGAAGACCGTGGCGGCGTCGGCGAGCTTCTCCGCGTACAGCCGGCGGGTCTCGGGGCCGATGTCCAGGCCCTCCTGGTCGGCGGGGATGGCGTCCGCGGCGACGGTGGTGGGGTGGGCCGGAGCCTTGGTCTTCAGATCCGGGAACTCGGGCGAGACGAGGACGTCGACGGGGAGCACGAACTCCACGCCGCGCTTCTCGGCACGCTCCAGGTACTCCAGGACCGTCGGGATCTGGTCCTCCTGGAGCAACGAGATGCCGACCTCGTGGCCCTGGGCCTTGAGGAAGGTGTACGCCATACCGCCGCCGACCAGGATGCGGTCGGCCTTCTCCAGCAGGTGGTCGATGACGCCGAGTTTGTCGGAGACCTTGGCGCCGCCGAGGACGACCGCGTACGGCCGCTGGACCTCGCTGGTGAGCTTCTTGAGGACGCCGACCTCGGTGGCGATCAGGTAGCCGGCGTAGTGCGGCAGCCGGGCCGGGAGGTCGAAGACCGAGGCGTGCTTGCGGTGCACCGCGCCGAAGCCGTCGCCGACGTAGACGTCGGCGAGGGCGGCGAGCTGGTCGGCGAAGGCGCCGCGCTCGGCGTCGTCCTTCGACGTCTCACCGGCGTTGAAGCGGAGGTTCTCCAGGACGGCGACCTTGCCGTCGGTGAGCGCGGCGACCGTGGCGCTCGCGGACTCGCCGACGGTGTCCGCGGCGAACGCCACCTCGGCGCCGAGCAGTTCGCCCAGCCGGGCGGCGGCGGGCGCCAGCGAGAAGGCGGGGTCCGGGGCGCCCTTGGGGCGGCCCAGGTGGGAGGCGACGATGACCCGGGCACCGGCTTCGGAGAGCTTGGTGACCGTCGGCAGGACGGCGCGGATGCGGCCGTCGTCGGTGATGGTGGTGCCGTCCAGCGGCACGTTGAGGTCGGCGCGGACGAATACCCGCTTGCCCGCGACCCCGTCGGCGAGAAGTTCGTCGATCGTCTTCATCTGTTCCTGCACTCCTAGGAAAGGACTGATGAGCACGCGAGGGGGCTCGGACGGCGCCGCGTCGCGCCGTCCGAGCCCCTCACTCACATCGAGATGCCTGCCGGTCCGAGGATCAGAGCTGGCCGCCGACGAACTCGGTCAGGTCGACGAGGCGGTTGGAGTAGCCCCACTCGTTGTCGTACCAGCCGAGGATCTTCACCGTCTTGCCTTCCTGAACCATCGTCAGGGAGGAGTCGAAGGTGCAGGACGACGGGTCACCCACGATGTCGGAGGAGACGATCGGGTCCTCCGTGTAGGTGAGGAAGCCCTTGAGGTCGCCGTCGTCGGCGGCCTTCTTGAACGCGGCGTTGACCTCGTCCTTGGTGACCTCGCGGCCCAGCTCGACGACCAGGTCGGTGGCCGAACCGGTCGGGACCGGCACGCGCATGGCGATGCCGTCGAGCTTGCCCTTGAGCTGCGGCAGGACCAGGGCGGTGGCCTTGGCGGCGCCCGTCGTGGTCGGGATGATGTTCTCGGCGGCGGCACGCGCGCGGCGCAGGTCCGAGTGCGGGTAGTCCAGGATGCGCTGGTCGTTCGTGTACGCGTGGACCGTCGTCATCAGGCCCTTGACGAGACCGAAGTTCTCGTCGAGCACCTTCGCCATCGGCGCCACGCAGTTGGTGGTGCAGGAGGCGTTGGAGATGACGTTGTGCTGCGCCGGGTCGTACTTGTCGTGGTTGACGCCCATCACGATGGTGATGTCCTCGTCCTTGGCCGGAGCCGAGATGAGGACCTTCTTGGCGCCGCCCGCGAGGTGCTTCTCGGCGTCGGCCTTCTTGGTGAAGAAGCCGGTCGACTCGATGACGATGTCGACGCCCAGCTCACCCCAGGGGATGTCGGCCGGGTTGCGCTCGGAGAGCACCTTGATGGTGTGGCCGTCCACCGTGATGGTGTCGGCGGTGTGGCTGACCTCGGCCTTCAGACGACCCAGGATGGTGTCGTACTTCAGCAGGTGGGCCGTGGTCGCAGTGTCACCCAGGTCGTTGACAGCCACGATCTCGATGTCCGCACCCTGCTCCAGCAGCGCGCGGAAGTAGTTACGACCGATGCGGCCAAAGCCGTTGATGCCTACGCGGATCGTCACGAACCGATCTCCTCGTTAGGTACGCCGGGTTTCGACGCCGGCGAGATGTATGGGATGTCCCCGACCGCCTCCGACCCTACCTCTCCGGAGCCCCGGTAGTGACATCGAGCGGGGCCGGGGAGGCGGGGAGAGTCGCGTACTGACCAGTAGAAAGCGGCGGGTCCGGTCCTCCTGCCCCGAAACACGGGAGAAACGTCCCGTCAACGGCCGGGACCTGCGCCTTCTCCGCACGGGGCCGCGGGACGCCTCCAGCAGGGGGAGGACGGGACGCGCCGCGGGCCCGCTCCCCGGGAGGAGCGGGCCCGCGGCGCGTCGGAGCGGACCGGTCAGCCGACCAGGCCGTCCGCCATCTCCTCGCTGAGGGTCGCCTCGGTGCTCGGGATGCCGAGGTCCTGCGCCCGCTTGTCGGCCATGGCCAGCAGGCGGCGGATACGGCCCGCGACCGCGTCCTTGGTCAGCGGCGGGTCGGCCAGCGCGCCGAGCTCCTCCAGGGACGCCTGCTTGTGGTCCATCCGCAGCCGCCCGGCCGCCGCCAGGTGCTCGGGGACCTCCTCGCCGAGGATCTCCAGCGCCCGGCCGACCCGGGCCCCCGCCGCCACCGCGGCACGGGCGGAGCGGCGCAGGTTGGCGTCGTCGAAGTTGGCGAGCCGGTTGGCGGTCGCCCGGACCTCGCGCCGCATCCGGCGCTCCTCCCAGGCCAGCACCGCCTCGTGGGCGCCGAGCCGGGTCAGCAGCGCGCCGATCGCGTCACCGTCCCGGACGACGACCCGGTCCACCCCGCGCACCTCGCGGGCCTTCGCCGCGATGGAGAGCCGGCGGGCGGCGCCGACCAGCGCCAGAGCCGCCTCGGGGCCGGGGCAGGTCACCTCCAGGGACGACGAGCGGCCCGGCTCGGTGAGCGAGCCGTGCGCCAGGAACGCGCCCCGCCAGGCCGCCTCCGCGTCGCAGGTGGCCCCCGAGACCACCTGCGGGGGAAGGCCGCGGATGGGACGGCCGCGGCCGTCCACCAGGCCGGTCTGCCGGGCCAGCTGGTCGCCGCCCGCCACCACCCGGACGACGAAGCGGGAACCGCGGCGCAGCCCGCCGGGCGCCATCACGATCAGCTCCGAGCTGTGCCCGAAGATCTCCAGAATGTCGCGCTTGAGCCGGCGCGCCGCCATCCCGGTGTCGAGTTCCGCTTCGATCACAATGCGGCCGCTCACCAGGTGCAGCCCGCCCGCGAAACGCAGGATCGCCGAGACCTCCGCCTTTCTGCAGCAGGTCCGGGTGACGGGAAGCCGAGAGATTTCGTCCTTCACCGCTGGCGTCATCGCCATGGGCCGATCCTTCCATGCATCCGAAAAATACGGTCGTACGCGGCGGCCAACAGCTCCGGATCGTGAATCGGAACCCCGTCGGGCGAGGCGACCGGAGCCAGCTCCACCGCGGCGCCGAGGCGTTTCGCGGCGTCGGCCAGGGACTCACGGTCGGGCACGGCGGCCTCGTCGGCCAGCACCACGTCCAGGGCGAGTTTAGGGGCGTGTCGTCCCAAAACCTCCACATGACGCTGCGGTGAGAAGCCTTCTGTTTCACCGGGCTGCGGCGCGAGGTTCAGCGAGAGCACCTTCCGGGCCTTCGTCACGGTCAGCGCGTCGAGCAGTTCCGGCACCAGCAGATGCGGAATCACCGAGGAGAACCAGGAGCCCGGACCGAGCACCACCCAGTCGGCGTCGAGCACCGCCGCGACCGCCTCCGGGACGGCCGGCGGGTCGTGGGGCACCACCTGCACGGACTGCACGTCTCCGGGGGTGAGCGCCACGGTCGCCTGGCCGCGCACGGTGACGATCTCGTCCGGGCGTTCCTGGTCGTGGCCCCTGACCTGCGCCTGCAGCTCCAGCGGCACGGCGGACATCGGGAGCACCCGGCCGTGTGCTCCCAGCAGCCTGCCGACCAGGTCCAGCGCCTGCACGGGGTCGCCGAGCTGCTCCCACAGGGCGACGATCAGCAGATTTCCGACCGCGTGACCGTGCAGGTCGCCGCGGGACTCGAAGCGGTGCTGGATGACCCGGGCCCAGGTCTGGCCCCAGTCGTCGTCGCCGCAGAGCGCGGCGAGCGCCTTGCGCAGGTCGCCCGGGGGCAGCACCCCGAGCTCCTCGCGCAGCCGCCCGCTGGATCCGCCGTCGTCGGCGACCGTGACCACGGCCGTGACGTCGCCGGTGATCCGGCGCAGGGCGGCGAGCGACGCGGACAGCCCGTGGCCGCCGCCGAGGGCGACGACCTTGGGCTGAGCCCCGCGCCCCCGGCCCGGCAGTGCGGGCCTGGCCTTGCGCAGCCGCCGCAGACGCAGGTGGGAGCCGGTCACTCTCGCCCCATGTCCCGGTGGACGAGGACGGTCTCGATCCCCTCGGCGGCCAGACGCGCCGAGAGCTTCTCCGACATGGCGACGGAACGGTGCTTGCCGCCGGTGCAGCCCACGGCGATGGTGACGTAGCGCTTGCCCTCGCGGCGGTAGCCGGCCGCGATCAGCTGGAGCAGCTCGGTGTACTGGTTGAGGAACTCCTTGGCGCCCGGCTGGTCGAAGACGTAGGCGGACACCTCCTCGTTCAGGCCGGTGAAGGGGCGCAGCTCGGGGACCCAGTGCGGGTTGGGCAGGAAGCGGCAGTCCACCACGAGGTCGGCGTCGACCGGCAGGCCGTACTTGTAGCCGAACGACATGACGGTGGCCCGCAGCTCCGGCTCCTGGTCGCCGGCGAACTGGGCGTCCATCTTGGCGCGCAGTTCGTGGACGTTGAGGCTGGAGGTGTCGATGACCAGGTCGGCGTCGCCGCGCAGCTCGCGCAGCAGGTCGCGCTCGGCCGCGATGCCGTCGACGATGCGCCCGTCGCCCTGGAGCGGGTGCGGGCGGCGGACCGACTCGAACCGGCGGACCAGGGCGTCGTCGGACGACTCCAGGAAGACGATCCGGCGGGTGACGTGCTTGGCCGCCAGGTCCGCGAGGGACTCCCGGAGGTTGTCGAAGAAGCGCCGGCCGCGCACGTCGACGACGACGGCGATGCGGGCGACGTTGCCCTGCGAGCGGGCGCCGAGCTCGACCATGGTGGGGATCAGCGCGGGCGGCAGGTTGTCGACGACGAACCAGCCGAGGTCTTCCAGGCACTTGGCCGCGGTGCTGCGTCCGGCGCCGGACATCCCGGAGATGATCACCAGTTCGGGGATGACCGCCGGTGCCGTCGCGTCCCCCGTCTCGGGGGTGGAAGCTGTGCTCACCTGTCCTGCTCCGTCTGTTCGGTCCGTGCCTGCGTGCGTGTCCGGTGCGTCCTGCTCGTGTCCGGTCATGGTGTGCCCCCGTCGCTCTCTTCCATGATCTCTCCTGTGGCCGTGTTGACGGCCGGTGCGGCCGGGGCGGCCGAGGCGAGGGCGACCGCCACCGATTCCGCCGTCCTGCGCCCTATCCCCGGAACCTCGCAGATCTCGTCGATTGTCGCCTGCCGCAGCTTCTTCACGGAGCCGAAATGCTTGAGCAGCGCCAGTTTCCGGGTCTCGCCGAGCCCGGCGACCCCGTCCAGGGGGCTGCTGCGGACCCGCTTGGCCCGCTTGGCGCGCTGGTAGGTGAGGGCGAAGCGGTGCGCCTCGTCGCGGACCCGCTGGAGGAGGTAGAGCCCTTCGCTGGAGCGGGGCAGCACGACCGGGTCGTCGTCGTCCGGCAGCCAGACCTCTTCGAGCCGCTTGGCGAGGCCGCAGACGGCGATGTCGTCGATGCCCAGCTCGTCCAGCGCCCGCTTGGCCGCCGCCACCTGCGGCTGGCCGCCGTCGACCACGACGAGCTGCGGGGGGTAGGCGAACCGCTTGGGGCGGCCGTCGTCCTCGCGGGGGCCCTCCACGGCGAACGGGTCGTCCTGCGCCTCCGGGGCCCGGTCCGTCCCGGCCGGGTCCTCGCCGAAGGGCACGGTCAGGGGCTCCGCCTCCAGGGGGCCCGCCGCGGCGGCGGACTCCGCGGGGGCGTGTCCGTCGGCGAGCGGCAGGCCCGGCGCGGAGCCGGTGGCGTCGGAGCCCGCGGGGGCGGGGAGGCCGGGCACGTCGGCAGGGGTCCCGCCGCCGGGGGCCGGGGTGTCGTCCCAGTCCCCGGTGCGCTCCTTGTCCGCCAGATACCTGCGGAAACGCCGGCCGATCACCTCGTGCATGGACCGGACGTCGTCCTGGCCCTCGAACCCCTTGATCTGGAAGCGGCGGTACTCGCTCTTACGGGCGAGGCCGTCCTCGAACACCACCATGGACGCGACCACGTCGTCGCCCTGGAGGTGGGAGATGTCGTAGCACTCGATCCGCAGCGGGGCGCCGTCCAGGCCGAGCGCCTCGGCGATCTCCTCCAGCGCCCGCGAGCGCGTGGTGAGGTCGGAGGCGCGCTTGGTCTTGTGCAGCCCGAGCGCCTGCACGGCGTTGCGCTGGACCGTCGCCATCAGGTCCTTCTTGTCGCCGCGCTGCGGGATGCGCAGGCTGACCTGCGAGCCCCGGCGCCGGGACAGCCACTCGGAGACCGCCTCGGGGTCCTCGGGCAGCGCGGGCACCAGGACCTCCTTGGGGACCGCGTCGCCGGCCTCCTCGCCGTAGAGCTGCTGCAGGGCGTGCTCGACCAGGCCGGAGGTGTCGACCGCCTCGACCTTGTCGGTGACCCAGCCGCGCTGGCCGCGCACCCGGCCGCCGCGCACGTGGAAGATCTGCACGGCCGCTTCGAGTTCGTCCTCGGCGACGGCGATGAGGTCCGCGTCGGTGGCGTCCGCGAGCACCACCGCGCTCTTCTCCATGGCGCGCTTGAGCGCCCCGGCGTCGTCGCGCAGCCGCGCCGCCCGCTCGTACTCCATCTCCTCGGCCGCCTCCGCCATCTCGCGCTCCAGGCGGCGGATGTACGTACCGGTGCGGCCGGCCATGAAGTCGCAGAAGTCCTCGGCCAGTTCGCGGTGTTCCTCGGGGGTGACCCGGCCCACGCAGGGGGCGGAGCACTTGCCGATGTAGCCGAGCAGGCAGGGGCGGCCGGTGCGGACGGCGTTCTTGAACACGCCCGCGGAGCAGGTGCGCACGGGGAAGACGCGCAGCATCAGGTCGACGGTCTCGCGGATCGCCCAGGCGTGGCCGTACGGACCGAAGTAGCGCACGCCCTTCTTCTTGGCGCCGCGCATGACCTGGACGCGGGGGAACTCCTCGTTGAGCGTGACCGCGAGGTAGGGGTAGCTCTTGTCGTCGCGGTACTTGACGTTGAACCGCGGGTCGAACTCCTTGATCCAGGTGTATTCGAGCTGCAGCGCCTCGACCTCGGTGGAGACGACCGTCCACTCCACGGACGCGGCCGTGGTCACCATCGAGCGGGTGCGCGGGTGCAGTCCGGCCAGGTCCTGGAAGTAGTTGGCCAGGCGCTGGCGGAGGTTCTTCGCCTTGCCGACGTAGATCACCCGGCGGTGCTCGTCGCGGAACTTGTAGACCCCCGGGGAGTCGGGGATCTGTCCCGGCTTGGGGCGGTAGCTGGAGGGGTCTGCCATGTCTCACACCCTACTTCCGGCCGGTGACAGCGGGCTTCCGTCGCGGTTACCGGCACCCGCGCGCGGGCCGGGCACCGTCCGGGGCCGGCGCACGGCTCCCCCGGTCAGGCGCCGGGGCCGGCGACGAGGTTGCCGCTCGCGTCGGCGCTGACCGGGACGGCGGGCAGCGGCACGGTGGCGGGGCCCTGGATCACCTTGCCGGTGGTGGCGTCGAAGATCGAACCGTGGCAGGGGCAGTGCCCCTCCGTGCCCTCGACCTTGGTGAGGACGCAGCCGGCGTGGGTGCACTGGGCGCTGAACGCCTTGTACCGGCCCTTGGCCGGGCAGCTCACGATGACCCGCTCCTCGCGGTAGAGCTTCGCCCCGCCGACCGGTACGGCGTCGGCGGAGCCCAGTTCCACGGGGGCGGTGGGGGTCGGCGTCTCGGCGTGGCCGAGCTTGGAATCGGTGGAGCAGGCGGCCGCTCCCAGTCCGGCGACACCGACGAGCGCGGCGCCCTTCAGCACGGTGCGGCGGGGGGCAGGCAGGCCGGACATGCGGGACTCCACGGGGTCGGGGGTACGGGGGTGCGGGGGTACGGTGCGCGCGGTCGCGGGGCGGTTGCGGACCCGACGGGCGGGTGCCGGACCTGCGACAAACCGACGATACCGGCGGAGACCGGGACGCCGGCGGGCGGGGCGGGCGCCCAGGGGTGCGGGCGGCGCCGTGCGGTGCGGACGGGGAAACCGGGCGCGGGGCGGCGCCGTGGGGCGGCTCCCGTCGGGGAGCCGCCCCACCTGCGCCGCACCCATCAGGCCTTGCGGGCGCGGGCCGCCTTCTTGGCGGGCGCCTTGGCCGCGGTCTTGGTCGCCGCGGCCGTCTTGGCCGCCGCTCCCTTGCCCGCGGCCGTCTTGGCGGTCGCCGTCTTGCGTGCGGTGGCGGTCTTCGCCGCGGCCGTCTTGCGGGTGGTGGCCTTGCGGGCCGTCCCGCGGGCGGGCATCGATGCCTCGGCGATGCGGTCGGGGTCCAGGATCTCGCCGAGGAACTTGCCGGTGTGGCTGGCGGGGACCGCCGCCACCTCCTCCGGCGTGCCCTCGGCGACCACCAGTCCGCCGCCGTTGCCGCCTTCGGGGCCCATGTCGATGACCCAGTCGGCGGTCTTGATCACGTCGAGGTTGTGCTCGATGACCACGACCGAGTTGCCCTTGTCCACGAGACCGGAGAGCACCTTGATCAGCTTGCTGATGTCCTCGAAATGCAGGCCGGTGGTCGGCTCGTCCAGGACGTAGACCGTGCGGCCGGTCGAACGCTTCTGGAGCTCGCTCGCCAGCTTCACGCGCTGCGCCTCGCCGCCCGACAGGGTCGGCGCGGACTGCCCGAGGCGGACGTAACCGAGGCCGACCTCGTTGAGCGTGCGCAGGTGGCGGGCGATCGTCGGCACGGCCTCGAAGAACTCCAGGCCCTCCTCGATGGGCATGTCCAGCACCTCGGCGATGGACTTGCCCTTGTAGTGGACCTCCAGCGTCTCCCGGTTGTAGCGCGCTCCGTGGCAGACCTCGCACGGGACGTACACGTCGGGCAGGAAGTTCATCTCGATCTTGATGGTGCCGTCGCCGGAGCAGTTCTCGCAGCGGCCGCCCTTGACGTTGAAGGAGAAGCGGCCCGGCAGGTACCCGCGGACCTTCGCCTCCATGGTCTCGGCGAAGAGCCGGCGGACGTGGTCGAAGACCCCGGTGTAGGTCGCCGGGTTGGACCGGGGCGTCCGGCCGATCGGCGACTGGTCGACGTGCACCACCTTGTCGACGAGGTCGTCCCCGTCGACCCGGGTGTGGCGTCCGGGCACCGACTTGGCGCCGTTCAGCTCGCGGGCCAGGTGCGTGTAGAGGATGTCGTTGACCAGCGTCGACTTGCCCGAACCGGAGACACCGGTGACGGCGGTGAACACACCGAGCGGGAAGGAGACGTCGATGTCCTGGAGGTTGTTCTCGCGGGCCCCGTGCACCGTCAGCCGGCGCGCGGGGTCGACCGGGCGGCGCACCTCGGGCGTCGGGATGGCCCGCTTGCCCGCCAGGTACTGGCCGGTGATCGAGTCCTTGTTGGTCAGCAGTTCCTTCAGCGAGCCGGAGTGGACCACCTTGCCGCCGTGCTCACCGGCGCCGGGGCCGATGTCCACCACCCAGTCCGCGACCTTGATGGTGTCCTCGTCGTGCTCGACGACGATGAGCGTGTTGCCCATGTCGCGGAGGCGGACGAGGGTCTCGATGAGCCGGTGGTTGTCGCGCTGGTGCAGCCCGATGGACGGCTCGTCCAGGACGTACAGGACGCCGACGAGGCCGGAGCCGATCTGGGTGGCGAGCCGGATGCGCTGCGCCTCACCACCGGACAGGGTGCCGGCCGCCCGGTTCAGCGAGAGGTAGTCGAGGCCGACGTCCACGAGGAAGCGGAGGCGTTCGTTGACCTCCTTGAGCACCCGCTCGGCGATCTTCTTGTCGCGGGCGTTCAGCTTGAGCCGGCCGAGGAACTCGGCGCAGTCGCTGATCGACATCGCGGCGACCTCGGCGATGGACTTCTCCATCACCGTGACCGCCAGGACGATCGGCTTGAGGCGGGTGCCCTCGCAGGTGGGGCACGGCACCTCGCGCATGTACCCCTCGAACCGCTCCCGGCTGGAGTCGCTCTCCGCCTCGGAGTGCCGCCGCTTGACGAACTGCACCGCACCCTCGAAGGACGGCGTGGTGTAGGCGCGCTCGCGGCCGTACCGGTTGCGGTAGCGGACCTCGGTCTGGATCTTGTGGCCGTACAGCAGGGCCTTCTTGGCGCGCTGCGGCAGCCCGGCCCAGGGGATGTCGGTGCGGAAGCCCAGGGCGTCGGCGAGCGCGCCGATCAGCCGGCCGAAGTACTCCTTGGTGTGGCCGTGCGACCACGGGTGGATCGCGCCCTCGTCGAGGGACTTGTCCTCGTCCGGGACGACCAGCTCGGGGTCGACCTCCATGCGGGTGCCGATACCGGTGCACTCGGGGCAGGCGCCGAACGGGGAGTTGAAGGAGAAGGAGCGCGGCTCCAGCTCCTCGAAGGAGAGGTCGTCGTACGGGCAGTAGAGGTGCTCGGAGAACATCCGCTCACGCTCGGGGTCGTCCTCGGGCAGGTCCACGAAGTCGAGCACCACCATGCCTCCGGAGAGGCCGAGGGCCGTCTCGACGGAGTCGGTCAGGCGGCGCTTGGCGCTCTCCTTGACCGTGAGGCGGTCGACGACCACCTCGATGGTGTGCTTCTCCTGCTTCTTGAGCGTGGGCGGCTCGGAGAGCTGGATCGTGGCGCCGTCGACCCGGGCGCGGCTGTACCCCTTGGTGGTGAGGTCGGCGAAGAGGTCGACGAACTCGCCCTTGCGCTCGCGCACCAGCGGGGAGAGCACCTGGAAGCGGCTGCCCTCGGGCAGCGCCAGCACCTTGTCCACGATGGCCTGCGGCGACTGCCGGGAGATCGGCCGGGAGCACTCGGGACAGTGCGGCTTGCCGATGCGGGCGAAGAGCAGCCGGAGGTAGTCGTAGACCTCGGTGATGGTGCCGACCGTCGAGCGCGGGTTGCGCGAGGTCGACTTCTGGTCGATCGAGACGGCCGGTGACAGCCCCTCGATGAAGTCGACGTCCGGCTTGTCCATCTGGCCGAGGAACTGCCGTGCGTACGAGGAGAGGGACTCCACGTAACGGCGCTGCCCCTCCGCGAAGATCGTGTCGAACGCGAGGGAGGACTTGCCCGACCCGGACAGCCCGGTGAAGACGATGAGGGAGTCGCGCGGGAGGTCGAGCGAGACGTTCTTCAGATTGTGCTCGCGCGCGCCACGGACGATGAGACGGTCGGCCACGCCGGTCCGCACCTTTCTTGAGTGAAGCGGGGGAACTGAGCCCCCGTCCCAGGGTATGGGGGGCGCCTCAGCGATGGAGGAAGCTTTCGGATTCGAGCGTATAGCACGCACATTCGATTTACGGACGGTCGTGGCCTCCTTCACCCGAACGAGTGGCAGGACTAACCTCGGCCGCATGGGAGATCACCCGAGCGACATCGAGTCCGTCGACCGTGCCACCGACCGGCTCCTGCACGAGGTGGCGGGCTGGGACCCTTCCGCGGTCGCCGTACCCTCGCTGCTTCCCGGCTGGAGCCGGGGCCATGTTCTGGCCCACCTGTCACGTAACGCCGACGCGCTCGAAAATGTTCTCCGCGGGGGACCGATGTACGCGAGCAGCGAAACCCGCGACCGTGACATCGCCCGGGACGCGGTCCGGCCGCAGCAGGTCCAGCTCGCCGACCTCCGCGCCTCCCACCTGCGCTTCCTCGCCGCCGCGCGGGCCCCCGGGGACCTCTCCCGCACGGTGGAACTGCGCAACGGCGTGACCGACCGGGCGTCGCGGCTGCCGTTCCGCCGCTGGGTCGAGGTCGAGCTGCACCACGTCGACCTCGGAGCGGGCTACACCCTGGAGGACATGCCGGCGGAGTTCACCGGCCGTCTCGTCGGCCACCTCGCCGCGCGCTACGACCGGCACCCCGCGCTCGTCCCCGTCCGGCTGGCCGCCGACGACGGCGGGACCTGGACCACCGGCGGCGGCGCCGAGGGGCCCGTCACCCTGGTCCGGGGCCCGGCCGCCGTCCTCGCGGGGTGGCTCTCGGGCCGCCGGGCGGCTTCCGCACCGGCCGTCGAAGGCGGCCCGCTGCCCCCGGTGCCCCCGCTATAGGCTGGGCGCCATGACGTACAGCGGAGCGGTCAGGGTCGGCGGACCCGCGGACGTGCACGAGTTGACGGACCTGATGATCTCCAAGGTCGCCGTCGGCGAGATGAACAACAACGCCTATCTGCTGCGCTGCCGGGCCACCGGCGAGCAGCTGCTGATCGACGCGGCGGCCGAGGCGCCGACGCTGCTGCGGCTGGTCGGGGCGGACTCGGTCGCCTCCGTGGTCACCACGCACCGGCACGGCGACCACTGGCAGGCGCTCGCCGAGGTGGTGGCGGCGACCGGCGCCACCACGTACGCGGGGCGGCACGACGCCGAGGGCATTCCGGTGCCGACCGACGTGGCCCTGGACGACGGGGACACGCTCCGGGTCGGCGCGGTCACCCTGACCGCCCGCCACCTGGCCGGCCACACCCCCGGCTCGGTCGCGCTGGTCTACGACGACCCGCACGGGGCGCCGCACGCCTTCACCGGCGACTGCCTCTTCCCCGGCGGGGTCGGCAACACCCGCAAGGACCCGGAGGCCTTCGCCCGGCTGCTGCACGACGTGGAGACCAAGCTGTTCGACGTGCTCCCCGACGAGACCTGGGTCTACCCGGGCCACGGCCACGACACCACCCTGGGCGCCGAGCGCCCGCACCTGCCGGAGTGGCGCGAACGAGGCTGGTAGGCGCACGACGGAGCGCCCCGGTACCGAGGTCGGTACCGGGGCGCTCCGTCGTGCTGCCGTGGCCGTGGGGGGCGCCGGCGCCCCGCACGGTCAGGCGCCGATGCTCTTGTTCTCGTCGGCGCTGTCGGCCGCCGGGGCCCCGGCGGCCTTCTCGGCCTCCGCGCGCTCCTGCTTCTTGTTCGCGATGAGGCTGGTGATCGTGGTGATGATCAGCACGCCGCAGATCACGGAGAGCGAGAACGGGATCGAGATCTCGGGGACGTGGACGCCGGACTCGTGCAGCGCGTGCAGCACGAGCTTGACGCCGATGAATCCGAGGATCACCGAGAGGCCGTAACTCAGGTGGACCAGCTTCTTCAGCAGGCCGCCGATGAGGAAGTAGAGCTGACGCAGACCCATGAGGGCGAACGCGTTGGCGGTGAAGACGATGTACGGGTCCTGGGTCAGGCCGAAGATCGCCGGGATGGAGTCCAGCGCGAACAGCACGTCGGTGGTGCCGATGGCGAGCATGACCACCATCAGCGGGGTCATGACGCGCTTGCCGTTGTTGCGGATGAAGAGCTTGGTGCCGTGGTAGCGGTCGGAGACGCCGAAGCGCCGCTCGATCGACTTCAGCAGCCTGTTCTCCTCGAACTCCTCTTCCTCCTCGTCGGCACGCGCCTCCTGGATGAGCTTCCAGGCGGTGTAGATCAGGAACGCGCCGAAGATGTAGAAGATCCACGAGAAGTTGGCGATGACCGCGGCGCCGGCGGCGATGAAGATCGCACGCAGCACCAGGGCGATGAGCACGCCGACCAGCAGCACCCGCTGCTGGAGGTGGGAGGGCACCGAGAACTTCGCCATGATCAGCACGAAGACGAAGAGGTTGTCGACGCTGAGCGACTTCTCGGTGATGAAGCCGGCGAAGAACTCGCCGGATGCCTGGCTCTCCCCGAAGACAAGCAGCCCGAGTCCGAACAGGACGGCGAGCGCGATCCAGACCAGCGTCCAGATTCCGGCTTCCTTGGTCGTCACGTCATGGGGCTTGCGCCCGATGAAGAAATCGACGGCGATGAGGGCGACCAGACCAAAAATGGTCAGCGCCCAGAGGGTCCATGAAACGTCCACTGCGCCTCCGGCAGTTCGCTACGGCTACTGATCAGCGTCGTCGCTGCCGGAGGTCTCTTCCACCCGAGCGCGCGGTTGCGCGGTGGGCCGGCGCCCCGGGACCGGTCACAGTCCGTATTGACGGGAACGTCGCGTATGGGAGTACTCCCCTCCGTGCCAGGAAGAGTACATGCATGGCCAAGAAAAGGTAAAGCGATGGGCAAGAGAGGACCAAGGTCCCTGGTGAGGGCGGGGCTTCGGTCCCTGCGCCGGACGGGCCCGGTCAGCGGCCGCCCGTGCGGCGGCCGGCCGCCACGGCGGCGAGGACCTGCTCCAGCACGCTGCTGCCCGGTGGCGTGCGCGGCGGCTCGTAGGTCCAGGCGTGCCCCACCCACGGGTCGGCCAGGTGCTCGTCGGCAACCGGGGTGAGCCGGAGCAGGGTCCGCCACAGCGGGTCGAGGACCGGTCCGTAGGCGGCGGCGTCCTCGCGGTCGGCGACCATCAGCAGGTGCACGCCCACCGCGGGCCCCTCGTCGGCGAGATAACGGAGCTGGGTGACGGCCCGGTCGTCGAATCCGTGCGGGAAGTCGTTGACGACGAGGAGCTGCTCACCGGGGTCCAGGTCCGGCGGCAGCGAGTCGGTGGCTCCGGCGCGGACCGCCATGGTGACCAGTTCGACGCGGCGGGTGAGGTGGGCGAGGGTCGCGCGCACGCCCTGCGCCCCGGCGGCGGGCGGCCCCGCGAGCACCCCGGAGCGGGCCAGCGGGCCGAAGGCCGTCGCGCCCGCCCCGGCCGGGTCGATCACGTGCACCTGGAACAGGCCCGGCGGGTGCACGGCCAGCAGCCGGGCGGCGTGGCCGGCCGCGGTCTCCAGCGCCAGTCGCTTCAGGGTGCCGCCGTCGGTCGTCGCGGCGGCCTCGGACGCGGTGCGCCCGCAGTCGATCCACAGCCCGCGCTCCAGCGGCAGCCGCACGAGCAGCGGGATGCGCAGCTCCGGGCTCTCGGGGAGGTGGAGGTCGCCGACGCGCAGCGCCATCGGGTTCTCCATCGGCACCCGGTAGGCGTGCCAGACCGGGTTGTCCCAGCCGGCGTACGCGGCGGGCAGCGCGGGTTCCACCACGGCCGCCTCGGCGGCGAGCTGGGCGAGGTCCCGGTCGAGGACCTCGCGGGCCCGGTCGACCAGCCCGTCGCGCCGGGCGCGGGCCTCCTCGCGGGCCCGGTCGCCGGCGCCGCCCATGCGGTTGCGGGGATCGGACAGCAGACGGTCCAGTTCCTGGTCCATCCGCGACTCGGCGAAGTCGGCGGCGCTGCGGTACGCGGCGACGGTGCGGGCCAGGTCCTCGAACATGCCCCAGACCTGGTTGTAGAGGCGCTCGTCCATCGACCAGCCGGTGGCGTCGCCCGCGACGGGCGCCGCGGGGCCGCCGGGCGGGGCCGGGGGCGCCTGCGGCGGGGCCGCGGCGCGGCGTCGGGGGTGGGCGTAGTCGATGGGGCCGCCGCCCGCGGCGTTCGCGGCGGAGGCCGGGACACCGGCCGGGGGGACTCCGGGAGCCTCGGGGCGCGGCAGCGGGTCGGGGGCCCCGGAGGCGGGGACACCGGTCGGGGGGACGCCGGGGGAAGGGGAGCCGGTCGACGGCGCGGGGCCGGGCGGGGTCCGGGGGGCCGTGACGCCGCCGACCCGGTCCGGCGGGCCGGGCGCGACGCGCGGGGCGGGCGGGGTGACGGCGCGGGCGTGCGAGGCGACGGTGGCCGCCATCACGGCGGCGGCCACCTGCGCCGCCTCCGCGAGGCCCTGGTCGGTGAGCATCCCGGTGAGGCCGGTGGCGTATCCCTGGCCGACGGCGCGCACCTTCCACGCTCCCCCGCGCCGGTACAGCTCCAGCGCGCTGACGGCGGTCTCGCTGTCCAGGCCGGTGAGGGTGAAGGAGGCGATCTCGTCGCCGTCGAGCCCGGTGACGGCGACGAACGGCGCGGCGACCGCGCCGAACCTCGCCGGGCCGCCGGTGCGCTCCGGCAGTGCCAGCAGGACGGTGACGCGGTGCACGGAGGGCGGCAGGGCGTCCAGGTCGACCGCGAGCCGGTGGGCGGCCGCGGCCTGGCCGGGGACTTCGAGGCCGGGCAGCCGGGGCGCGCCGGGGTGCGCGACCCACTCGGCGCCGGGCACCGTCCCGCGCTCGTCGGCGAGGCTGGCCCCCGCCACGACGGGGCACCCCGCCGACACCCGGATCTCCAGACGGGTCTGGGGCAGTGTGTGGTTCTGCCCCCGGACCAGCTCGGCCGTCATCGCCCTGTCCCCTTGCCCTGGGTCTGCCGCGCCGGGTGGCGCGGGGTTCGCGCGCGCACGCGCGCGAGTGAACGGGAGGCGGGAGGCCCGTACCCGGAGGCGTACGGGGTACGGCGGACCGTCCCGCGTGGTGGTGCCATGCGCGCAGCTCCCGGCGGCGGGTGCCGCCGGGAGCTGCGTCGGTGCCGGACCGGGTCCGGTCCCGTCCTGCCTGTCGGCCCGGTGCGGCGGGGTGGTCCGCCCGCCGCGCGGCGGCCTAGAGGTGGGGCAGGATCGCGGGCATCAGGTCCTGGAAGGTGCGGCCGTTGGCCGGGTTGCCGAGGGCCGTCATCTGCCATCCGGACCCCGCGCGGTGCACCTTCGCCATGATCTGGGCCGTGTACTGGCCGCCGCCGTCCAGCGTGTAGCGCGCCAGCTCCTGGCCGTTGGTCTCGTCGACGATCCGGCAGAAGGCGTTCTGGACTTCCTGGAACGTCTGACCGGTGAAGGAGTTCACGGTGAAGACGATCTGGTCGATGTGGACCGGCACGCGCTGGAGGTCGACGAGGATCGCCTCGTCGTCCCCGCCGGAGCCGGCGCCGCCCACCAGGTTGTCGCCGGTGTGCTTGACCGAGCCGTCGTCGCTGACGAGGTGGCGGAAGAAGACGACGTCCACCGGCTGCTTGTCGGCGAACAGGACCGCCGAGGCGTCCAGGTCGATCTCACGGGTACGCGAGCCGAACAGCCCGCGGCGCGGCGCCGCCTGCCAGCCGAGCCCCATCCGTACCGCGGTCAGGGTCCCCCCGTCGCTCTTCTGCAGGCTGATGGCCTGGCCCTTGGTCATGTTGACCGTCACGCGCTGTCCCCTCTCCGCATTGCCCCGCGACCGTCCACGCGCGGTGTTCCCGAACCCTACGCAGCGGGCCCCCGCCGGTGCAGGCCCCCGGCCGCTTTTGTGTCGGTTCCGCAACACTCCGGAGTTCCGCAGCACTCCGGAGCCGGCCGGGCCGCCCCGGCGCACCGGGGACGGCCCGCGCGTCAGGCGATGCCCGCCTCCCTCATCTGCCGCAGCTCCTTCTTGAGTTCGCCCACCTCGTCGCGGAGCCGGGCGGCGACCTCGAACTGGAGGTCGGCGGCGGCGGCGCGCATCCGCTCGGTCATCTCCTCGATGATCCCGGCCAGTTCCTCGGCCGGGCGGTCGCCGGTCACCGCGCCGCGGCCGCGCGCCTCGCGCTTCTTCGCCGCCGCGGCGCCGAGCGTGGGCACCGGGGCCTTGGCTCCCTTGCCCTGGCGGTAGCCGGTGCCGAGCAGCTGCTCGGTGTCGACCTCCTCGCGGGCGATGGTGGCCACAATGTCGTTGATCTTCTTGCGCAGCGGCTGGGGGTCGAGGCCGCGCTCGGTGTTGTACGCGATCTGCTTCTCGCGGCGGCGGTTGGTCTCGTCGATGGCCTGCGCCATCGCGGGGGTGATCTTGTCGGCGTACATGTGGACCTGGCCGGAGACGTTGCGCGCCGCGCGTCCGATGGTCTGGATGAGCGAGGTGCCGGAGCGCAGGAAGCCCTGCTTGTCGGCGTCGAGGATCGCGACCAGCGAGACCTCGGGCAGGTCGAGGCCCTCGCGCAGCAGGTTGATGCCGACCAGGACGTCGTACTCGCCGGAGCGCAGCTCGCGCAGCAGCTCGATGCGGCGCAGGGTGTCGACGTCGCTGTGGAGGTACCGGACCTGGATGCCGAGCTCCAGGAAGTAGTCGGTGAGGTCCTCGGACATCTTCTTGGTCAGCGTGGTCACCAGCACGCGCTCGTCGCGTTCGGTGCGCTTGCGGATCTCGTGCACCAGGTCGTCGATCTGGCCCTCGGTGGGCTTGACGACGATCTCCGGGTCGACCAGTCCGGTCGGGCGGATGATCTGCTCGACGAAGCCGTCGCCGCGCGAGAGTTCGTACTTCCCGGGGGTGGCGGAGAGGTAGACGGTCTGGTCGATCCGCTTCAGGAACTCCTCCCACTTCAGCGGGCGGTTGTCCAGCGCGGACGGCAGCCGGAACCCGTGGTCGACCAGGGTCCGCTTGCGGGACGCGTCGCCCTCGTACATCGCGCCGATCTGCGGGACGGTGACGTGCGACTCGTCGAGGACCAGCAGGAAGTCCTCGGGGAAGTAGTCGAGGAGGGTGTGCGGGGCGGTGCCGGGCGCGCGGCCGTCGAAGTGCATCGAGTAGTTCTCGACGCCCGAGCAGGTGCCGATCTGCCGCAGCATCTCGATGTCGTACGTGGTGCGCATGCGCAGCCGCTGGGCCTCCAGGAGCTTGCCCTGCTTCTCCAGCTCGGCGAGGCGCTCCTCCATCTCCCGCTCGATGCCGGTGATCGCCTTCTCCATGCGCTCGGGCCCGGCGACGTAGTGGCTGGCGGGAAAGACGTGCAGCGACGGGTCCTCGCTGATGATCTCGCCGGTCAGCGGGTGGAGGGTGGAGAGCGCCTCGATCTCGTCGCCGAACATCTCGATGCGGACGGCGAGCTCCTCGTAGACCGGGAAGATCTCGATGGTGTCGCCGCGCACCCGGAAGGTGCCGCGGGTGAAGGCGAGGTCGTTGCGGGTGTACTGCATCTCGACGAAGCGGCGCAGCAGTTGGTCCCGGTCGATCTCGTCGCCGACGGTGAGCTGGACCATGCGGTCCACGTACTCCTGCGGGGTGCCGAGGCCGTAGATGCAGGAGACGGAGGCGACCACCACGACGTCGCGGCGGGTCAGCAGGGAGTTGGTGGCGGAGTGGCGCAGCCGCTCGACCTCCTCGTTGATCGAGGAGTCCTTCTCGATGTAGGTGTCCGACTGCGGGACGTACGCCTCGGGCTGGTAGTAGTCGTAGTACGAGACGAAGTACTCGACGGCGTTGTTCGGCAGCAGCTCGCGGAACTCGTTGGCGAGCTGGGCGGCGAGGGTCTTGTTCGGCGCCATCACCAGGGTCGGGCGCTGCAGCTTCTCGATCATCCAGGCGGTGGTCGCCGACTTGCCCGTGCCGGTCGCGCCGAGCAGCACGACGTCCTTCTCCCCCGCCCTCACGCGCCTCTCCAGCTCGGCGATGGCCGTGGGCTGGTCGCCGCTGGGCTGGTAGGGGCTGATGACCTCGAAAGGCTTCGTGGTGCGTTCGATCTTCGAAACTGGCCGCATGCATCAACCGTACGGCGCGGGACCGACAACGCGACCGGATCGGGCCGCACCGCCCGGAAAGGGCGGTGCGGGCGGGCCCGCGGCGCGGCGGGTCAGCGGCGCTGCCGGTCCTGTCCCGGAAGCGGCGCGCCGTCGTGGTCCCGGCTCCGCTGGGGCGGTATGCCGCGTACGCTGCCTCGCCCCCGGAGCGGCCCGGATGGCGCGGCCGGCACGGCCGGGCCCTTCCCGGGCAGCACGTCGCGTCCGGCGAGCGTCTCCGGGTCGAACAGCACCACGGCGGCGGCGAGGAACATGAAGACCGCGGGCCCGATGAGCAGCGGCACCAGGATGCTCGTGGCCGAGTCCCCCGCGTCCCTCCCGGCGGAGGCCACCGGGTGGAGGTGGACGCCGAGCGACGCCATCCCGGTGTAGTGCATGCCGCTGACGGCCACCGCCATGATCACACTGGCGCCGAGGCTGGGCAGGAAGCCCCGGATGGAGACGGCCGCCCAGAGCGCCGCCGTGGCGGCGACGACGGCGATGGCGACGGAGAGGATCACGGTCACCGTGTCGTAGCTGAACTCGCCGTCGAAGTACATCCCGGCCATGCCGAGGTAGTGCATGGACGCGATCCCCAGCCCGGTGAGGGTGCCGCCGGTGATCAGCGCCATCCGCGTCGCGCCGCGGTAGCCGACGATGAAGATGCCGATGCCCACCATCACGACGGCCAGCGCGAGGCTGGCGTAGGTGAGCGGGCGGTCGTAGGTGATCGTCGCCTCCCGGACGCTGAATCCCATCATGGCGATGAAGTGCATCGTCCAGATTCCGGAGCCTATGGAGGCGGCCCCCAGCGCCAGCCATCCGGCCTTGGCCCTGGCGCCGGCCCGCAGCGACCTGGCGGTGCAGCGCAGCCCCAGCGAGGAGCCGAGCCCGGCCATGAGGAAGGCGACGACCGGCGTCACCATGCCGTAGGTGAAGCCGTCGGTGGTGCCCTGCATGCTGATACGCCCTTCACGGAAGCGCGGGGTGGGGAGTGTCCCGGGATGCGTGCCCCTGCGGGGGCTGGGCTTCTCTGGCGGTTCAGACCCGGCAAGCGAACATAAGGACGGCATTTTATCCCCACGCCACCCCTGCCTGTGAAGTGGTGACGGATATTCCGTTCATGTGACAGTCACTGCCCTCCCGCCCCTCGTTCGCGTCGGACTGCGAATCTCCTCGTGTTCCGTTTTTCTCACGAGGAGTACTCCGTGCCCGCACGTACCGTCACGATGTCCGCCGCCGCCTTCCTCGGCTCCTGCGCCCTGCTGCTGCCCGCCGCGCAGGCGCAGGCCTCCGCGCCCCGCCACCACGACGACGCCCCCGTCGTCTACGCGCACCGCGGCGCCTCCGGTTACGCCCCGGAGAACACGCTGGCCGCCGTCGACGCGGCGGACGACCTGGGCATCGCCTGGGTGGAGAACGACGTGCAGTTCAGCAAGGACGGCGTGCTCGTCGTCGTGCACGACACCGACCTGGCGCGCACCACCGACGTCGAGCAGCTGTTCCCGGGCCGCACGTCCTACGCGGTCAAGGACTTCACGGCCGCCGAGATCGCGAAGCTGGACGCCGGAAGCTGGTTCGGCCAGGAGTTCGCCGGCGCCCGCATCCCCACGCTCACCCAGTACCTGCGCAAGGTCGAGCGCAACCACCAGAAGCTGCTGCTGGAGATCAAGAGCCCGGAGATCTACCCGGGCATCGAGAAGGAGACCCTCCGCATCCTGCGCGAGGAGGGCTGGCTGGACCGCGACCACGTGAAGAACAAGCTGGTCATCCAGAGCTTCGGCGCGGACAGCGTGAAGAAGGTCCACCAGCTGCGCCCCGACGTGGTCACCGGCTTCCTCGGCAACCCCGCGGTCGCCGACCTTCCGGCCTACGCGAAGTTCACCGACCAGATCAACCCGTACTTCTCGGCCGCCACCGCGGACTACGTCGCCGCCGTCCACCGGCTGAAGGGCGCCCACGGCAAGAAGCTCCGGGTGAACACCTGGACGGTGAACGACGCCGCGTCCGCGGCCGCGGTCGACGCCGCCGGGGTCGACGGCATCATCACCAACTTCCCCGACGTGGTCCGCGAAGCCACCCGCTGACCCGGCGCCGGCCACCACGCGGGGCTCCGCTGTCGGACCCGGGACGTACGGTGGGTCCATGGACGACGACGGGCTCCGTGTGGAGTGGACGGTGACGCCGAGCGGCATCGGGCCCCTGCTGCTCGCCGCCACCCCCAGCGGCCTGGTGACCGTGGCGTTCCACGCCGTCCCGGCCGCCCGTGACGCCGTGCTGGAGCGGCTGCGGACCCGCCTCGGGGCGGAGCCGGTGGAGCGCCCCGGCTCTCCCCTGCTCGCCGGGCCGGTGCGCCAGATCGCCGACTACCTCGCGGGCCGCCGACGCGCGTTCGACCTCGACCTCGACTGGTCGCTCACCGGCGGCTTCCACCGCGAGGTGCTCCAGGAGCTGACGACCGTGCCGTACGGGACGGTCGTCGGGTACGGCGATCTGGCGCGCCGGACCGGCCGCCCCGACGGGGCGCAGGCGGTGGGCGCCGCGATGGGGGCCAATCCGCTACCCGTGGTGGTGCCCTGCCACCGGGTGGTGGAGAGCGGTGGCGGACTCGGCGGCTTCGGCGGCGGGCTGGAGACGAAACGGCGGCTGCTGGAGCTGGAAGGCGTCCTTCCGCAGCCGCTGTTCTGAGGCAGGGGCGTTCCGGCACCGGGATGCCCCGACGCCTGGGTGTTCCGGCGCCCGAATGTTCCGGTGCCCGGGCGTTCCGGCGGGCCAGGTGTTCCGGCGCCCCGGGGCACGGCTAGCGCTCCAGTCCGGTCCAGGCCGGGTGGCGCGGATCGTCGGCCCGCACCACGACGTCGGCGGCGGCTCCGGGATCCGTCTCCCGTTCGTAGCGGGCGAAGGCCGGCAGCGTCCACAGCCACTCCTCGGCCGTCCGCCGCCGCAGGGCGCCCGGCGACAGCCGCAGGTGGACGGAGAGGTCGAAGGGGAACCACCGCCCGAGCAGCAGCGGCCCGTGCACGAGCAGCACCCCGCCCTCCGGCAACCGCTCGTACGGGCTGCGGGTCGCCCGGTCGGTCACCGGGTCCCAGAGGTCCGGCAGCACCCGGCCGCTGCCTCCCGGTTCCAGCGGCCCGAACACCTCGCGCCAGAGCGCGCCGGTGTCGAACCAGCCGTCGGCGTAGCTGTCGGGGTCCCGCTTGCCGTACTCGTAGCGCAGACTCGCCGGGCGCAGGAAGCCCTCGGTGGAGACGACCAGCACGGCGCGTCCGCGCAGCCGCAGTTCCCGGGCGATCCGTTCGGCCAGCTCGCCGCCGGCGGCGGCCGGAGCGCCGTCGACGCCCGCCTTCAGCCAAGGGCTCCCGTCGGACGGCGCGAGCGCGTCGAGGCGCGCCGCGAGGGCGTCGGCCATCCGTTCCCAGGTGATCGGTTCGAGTCGCACCGTCCCATCATCGCGCGCCGGGCGCCGGCCCCTCCGGGGGCTGCGGGGTGGCGGGGCGCTTCCGTACGATGGCGCCATGGATCTCTCCGAGGCCCGCGCGTTCGCGCAGCGGTGGCAGGACGACTGGAACTCCCACGACCTCGACCGCATCCTGGCGCACTACAGCGAGGACGTGACCTTCCGTTCTCCCATGATCGTCCGCTTCACGGGTGATCCGAGCGGTACCGTGCGGGGCCGGGCGGCGTTGCGGGCGTACTGGGAGGCGGGGCTGAAGCTCGTCCCCGACCTGCGGTTCGAGGTGATGGACGTGCGCGCCGGGGTGGATGCCGTGGTGATCGACTACCGCAACCAGATCGGCGGGCGGGTCACCGAGGTGCTGATGTTCCGCGACGGCCTGGTGAACGCCGGATTCGGCGCCTACGGGGAGACTGCCGCACTCTGACCCGCACGGCTGCGGCTCGCCCTCACGCTCCCCGGAGTGCGTCGGCGAGCGGGGAGTCGCCCGCCACCTCGACACGCCCGTCGGCGACCGCACGGGCGAACGTCGTCGCGCCCCGCCCGAGTTCCAGACACACTTCGGCCCGCGTCACCAGGCGCGCGTCCGGCCGGTCGGCGGGGCCGTAGCCGTAGACCCCCTCCTGCTCCGCTGCGCCTCCGGTACGGAGATGGAACTCCCCCTCCGCCAGGCGCACTTCGACGACGCCGGGGACGCTCACCCCCGCCAGGGCGCGCAGCAGGGGCAGGGCGAACCAGTGGGCCCGTACCGCGTCGGTGGGCCGCCGCTCGTCGAGCGCGGGGCCGCCCCAGGCCGCCAGCGCCGCGACCACGGGCAGCAACTCCCGTCCTCGCGCGGTCAGTTCGTAGACCGAGGCGGCGGCGGGCGGGGGCAGCCTCCGGCGCTCGGCGAGACCGGTCTGCTCCATGTCCTTGAGCCGCGAGGCCAGCACGTCGGTGGACACCCCGGGCAGGTCGGCGTGCAGGTCGGTGTACCGGCGGGGGCCCGCGAGCAGTTCACGCACGATCAGCAGCGTCCACCGGTCCCCCACGAGATCGAGGGCGCGGGCGGTGGCGTCGTACTGGTCGTAGCTGCGGCGTCGGACGGGGCGCGGGGCGGTGGACTGACGTGGCATGCGACGCAGTCTAGACAAGTTGTTGGACTTTCCAAGGGTCCACTTGGTAAAACCAAGTATCGCAATCGCCCGGGGAGGCAGCGCATGGAGTTCCGGCAGTCCAGCAAGCTCAACGAGGTCTGTTACGAGATCCGGGGGCCGGTCATCGAACAGGCCGACGCCCTGGAGGAGGCGGGCCACAGCGTGCTCCGCCTCAACACCGGCAATCCGGCGCTCTTCGGTTTCGAGGCGCCGGAGGAGATCGTCCAGGACATGATCCGGATGCTGCCGCAGGCCCACGGGTACACCGAGTCGCGCGGCATCCTGTCGGCGCGGCGCGCGGTCGTCCAGCGCTATCAGGCGATGGGGCTGACGGATGTCGACGTGGACGACGTGTTCCTCGGCAACGGCGTCTCCGAGCTGATCCAGATGGCCGTCCAGGCCTTCCTGGAGGACGGCGACGAGGTGCTGGTGCCGAGCCCGGACTATCCGCTGTGGACGGCCGTGGTCACGCTGGCGGGCGGCAAGGCGGTGCACTACACCTGCGACGAGGCGGCCGACTGGAACCCCGACGTCGCGGACATCGCGTCGAAGATCACCGACCGCACCAAGGCGATCGTGATCATCAACCCCAACAACCCCACCGGCGCGGTCTATCCGAAGGAGGTCCTGGAAGGCGTCCTCGACCTCGCCCGCCGCCACGGACTGCTCGTCTTCGCCGACGAGATCTACGACCGGATCGTCTACGACGACCACGTCCACCACCCGGTGTCGGTCCTCGCCCCCGATGTGGTCTGCCTGACCTTCGGCGGGCTGTCCAAGACCTACCGGGTGGCCGGCTTCCGCTCGGGCTGGCTGGTGGTGTCCGGCCCCCGGCAGCACGCCCGCGACTACCTGGAGGGGCTCACCACCCTCGCCTCGATGCGGCTCTGCCCCAACGCCCCGGCCCAGTACGCCATCCAGGCCGCGCTCGGCGGCCGGCAGTCGATCGCGGACCTGGTAGCCCCCGGCGGCAGGCTCCGCGAGCAGCGGGACCGGGCGTGGCAGAAACTGAACGAGATCCCCGGCGTCTCCTGCGTCAAGCCGAAGGGCGCCCTCTACGCCTTCCCGCGCATCGATCCGAAGGTCCATCCGCTGGTCGACGACGAGAAGTTCGTGCTCGACCTGCTGCTGCGGGAGAAGATCCAGGTGGTGCAGGGCACCGGTTTCAACTGGCCCCGCCCCGACCACTTCCGCATCCTCACCCTGCCGCACGCCGACGATCTCGACGCCGCGATCAGCCGTATCGGCCGCTTCCTGGAGGGGTACCGGCAGTGAGCGGGCCCGCGGGGGCCGCCGGCCGTCCGGCCCCAAGGCCCTCCGGCCGGAGAGGGAGAACGGGAGCGGGCCCGGAGGCGTAGCCGGCCTCCGGGCCCTGGGTGTGCCGCCCCTGTGGGCACGCCGGCACGTTTAAGGGTCCGGGTCAGTCATGATGACGTCGCGTCCTGCCCTTGGACCACCGCAGATCGAAGCTCTGCGGGCTGGATTCGAACCAGCACGTCGACGTTCGTGGGCCCGGGCCCGGTCGATCCGGCGATGGGCGGCTGCTGCTGAGTCTGGAGCAAGAGTCTGAGATTGACCGCGGTCTGCCTCTGCCCGTTGGGCCACTCCGGCCCGTGCGCGTCCGGCGGCGGGAACCGCGGATGCGTCGGGAGTGCCGGAGGGAGGACTCGAACCTCCACCGGAACCGCGTCCTTCACGACAAGCCTCAGTGTCAGCTTGCGCTCCTCGCGCACCCCGGACCGTCTGAAGACGGCCCGGGGAATCCATGGTCGGTCACCCGAAGAGGTAACCGAATACCGCGTCGCCCACCCTCCGGTCGGTGACCTCCGCGCCGTTGGCCTCCTCGCGGGCGAACTTCACGGCCTGCTGGAGCTTCTCCACCCGCTCCACCAACTCCCGCACCCGGCGCGCGGGCAGGGCCCCGGAGAACTTCACGGTGGTCCAGTAACCGATCGGCACGTCCTCGTGGTAGACGTCCACCTGTGCCGGGTGCTTCTCGGTGGCCTCCGCCTTCACGTGGTTGCGGGGCACCTTCCTGGTGCGGACCGTCTTCACCGGCTCCGTCTTCCAGGAGTCGGTCGAGGGGTCCTGCGTCCACGCCTCGGAGGCGTCCAGTACCGGCAGCTTGCGGACGAACGTGCCGAGGTCCGTCAACTGCTTCTCCAGGAACAGCAGATAGGAGACCGGCACGTCGGCGACGAGCACCCGCCCCTCCACCCGCACGTCGGCACGGGCCTCGCAGTTGGCCCAGTCCTTGGTGGCGGTCACGTCGAACAGCCGGGTCAGTGCCGCCGCGGTGTCCCGCAGCACGTCCTCGGCCTTGATCTGCACCAGGGTCGACTCGGGCGGCAACTGCTCGCCCTCCTCGTCCTTGGGCTGGTAGGTGCGGGCGATCCCGGCGAGCAGCCCGGCCTTCTGGAGCCCGTGGTGGGCGGCCGTGAGGTCCTGGTGCGCCTTGGACTTGACGCCCTTCTCCACTGCGATGATCTGATTGAGTTTCGCCACGCGAGGAAGCTAGCAGCGGCCGGGCGGAGGCTGCCACGGATTTACCCGCCCCGCGCCGGAGTTCGCCCGGTGCGCACCCGGTAGAGTCGCGCGCCGTGCGCCCCGCGCCCCCCCACCGGCGTGCGCCGCACGGCCGATGCGGCCGGGCGGGACCACGGCGCCGGAACGGGAAGGGAGCACCGCCATGCCCGCACCGATGCGGCACTTCACCGCGGCCGACGCCTCGGGCCGGGTCTTCACGGTGAACATCGAACGCCACTTCCCGTACGAGCCCTACCGCGATTTCCTGGTCTGCACGCACTGCGACTGGTCCCCGTCCCTGCTGACCACGCGCCGGATCGACGACATGGCGGCCGAGCATCTGGCCACCGCGCACGGGGCGGGCGGGGCCATGACGCAGTACGAGGACAGCTCGCTGCGGACCCTGCGGTGGATCGTGCTGCCGGTCGTCGCGGTGTTCCTCGTCGTGCTGCTGTTCCTGGCCGGGAAGTGAGCAGGGCGCGAACGGGGCGGAAGCCGCCGGGAGCCGGCCCGCGATCCGGTGAGTGGGCCGGGGATCGAGCGGGGCGGCTCCGGTGGCACGCGCCTGCCCCGGGCAGGCTCCGGCCCGCTCCGGTCAGCCGCCGTGCACGGCGCGGAGGGCGGTGACCGGGTCGGGGTCCGGCTCGCCGCGCGGCCACCAGTCCTCCGCCCCGGCGTCGGACTCGTAGCCGTACCAGCGGCCGTCGCGGCCGAAGCGGAGCTGGAGCGTTCCGGCCGGGTGGCCGAGGCGGTTGCGCCACGGCTGGAACCTCGGCAGACCGGCGGCCGCCAGTGCGGGCCTGGCCCGGTCGAAGGGGCCGGCCGGCGGGTCCCAGGGCTCTTCCAGCACCTCCAGTCCGCCGGCGCCGCCCTGCCGCCAGGCGGCCACGGCGCGCGCCAGCTCGGTGGTGTCACGGCCGGTGGCGTAAGCGAGTTCGCGGTACAGGGCACGGGTGGTCGCGGTGAGCCCGGCGGTGGGGCGGGCGGCGGCCAGCCGGACCGCGTCCTGCCAGCGGGTGAAGCCCGCCAGCGGGTCGCGGCCGGTCGTCAGCACGGCGTGGGCGCGCGCGGCCGCGTCGGTGGCGAGCTGGTCCAGGGCGAGCGGGTCGCGGGCGCCGGGCAGGTCCGGGTAGGACGGCGGACGGCCCGGATACGGCTCTACGGGCAGCGGTGGCGGCAGCGGCGGCAGGTAGCGCTCGGCGAGCGCCTCGCGGGCCGGGACACCGGGGGTCGCGGGGGCGGCCGGCCGCTCGCGGGCGGCGTGCTCGGCGTTGCGCAGGGCCAGTTCGTCGAGGAGTTCGCGTTCGCCCCGGCCGCGCAGGAGCAGCAGCACGAACGGGTCGCTGTCGAGGAGCCGGGCGGTCTGGTAGCAGAGCGCCGCGACGTGCTTGCAGGGCACTTCCCGGTCGGGGCAGGTGCAGGCGGGGTCGAGGTCGTCGGCGGCCGGCAGCAGCCGCACCCCGGCCGCCTCGGCGGTGTCCGCGAGGGCGTGCGGCATCTCCTTGGCGAGCAGCGCGGAGAAGTGTCCGGGCCGGGCGGACACCGCGTCGAGCAGGGTGTCCCAGCCGCTCTCGGTGAAGGTCCGCAACCGCAGTTCGACGCGGTACGGGCGGGCCCGGCTGCCGTGGACGTACGCGACGACCCGGCCGGGCGTCACGGTGATCGCGGCGACGTGTCCCCCGTCGGCGTACGCGCGGCCGCGGGCGAGGCGGGCGTCGTCCAGCGAGAGGGATTCCAGCGCGTCGGTCCAGGCCCGGCCCCACCAGCTCGCGGCGAACGGCTCGCCGGGGGCGGTGGCGCGGGCGGGCACCGCGTCGAAGGTGCGGCGCAGCCCGTCGGGTCCGGGCCGGGCGCGGGGCCCCTGCGGGGCGGCCGGGCGGGCTCCGGCGCGGGGGCCGGCGGGGCGCGGGCTCACGCGGGCCTCCTCAGGGAGACGAGGTCGGCGAGATCGCGGTCGCTCAGCTCGGTCAGCGCGGCCTCGCCGCTGCCGAGCACGGCGTCGGCGAGGGCCCGCTTGGACTCCAGCAGCTCGCCGATGCGGTCCTCGACGGTGCCCTCGGCGATGAGCCGGTGGACCTGCACGGGCTGGGTCTGGCCGATGCGGTAGGCGCGGTCGGTGGCCTGCTCCTCGACCGCGGGGTTCCACCAGCGGTCGTAGTGCACGACGTGGGCGGCCCGGGTGAGGTTGAGGCCGGTGCCCGCCGCCTTGAGGGAGAGCAGGAAGACGGGCGTCTCGCCCGCCTGGAACCGGTCGACCATCGCCTCGCGCTCCGGCACCGGCGTGCCGCCGTGCAGGAGCTGGCTGGGGACCGCCCGTGCGGTCAGGTGGGCGGAGAGCAGCCGGGCCATCGAGACGTACTGGGTGAAGATCAGCACGGAGCCGTCCTCGGACAGGATCGTGTCCAGGAGCTCGTCGAGCAGGGCGAGCTTCCCGGACCGGCCGTGCAGCCGGGCCGCGTCCTCTTTCAGGTACTGCGCGGGGTGGTTGCAGATCTGTTTGAGGGAGCCGAGCAGCTTCATGATCAGCCCGCGCCGGGCGATGCCCTCGGACGCCTCGATGAGCGTCATGGTCTCGCGCACCGCCGCCTCGTAGAGGGTGGCCTGTTCGCGGGTGAGGGAGACGGGGTGGTCGGTCTCGGTCTTGGGCGGCAGTTCGGGGGCGATGCCCGGATCGGACTTCTTGCGGCGCAGCAGGAACGGCCGGACCAGCCGGGCGAGCCGGTCGACCGCCTCGTCGTTGCCGAGGCCCGCGGCGGTGCCGGTGTTCTCGACGATGCGGGCGTGCCGGGCGCGGAACGCCTTGAGGGGGCCGAGGAGTCCGGGGGTGGTCCAGTCGAGCAGGGCCCACAGCTCGGAGAGGTTGTTCTCGACGGGGGTGCCGGTGAGGGCGACGCGGGCGGGCGCGGGGATGGTGCGCAGCGCCTTGGCCGTGGAGGAGTGCGGGTTCTTCACGTGCTGGGCCTCGTCGGCGACGACCAGGCCCCAGGTGTGGGCGGCCAGTTCCTCGGCGCTGGTGCGCATGGTGCCGTAGGTGGTGAGGACGAAGCCGTCGCCGGGCGCGGCGAGGGTGCGGTCGCTGCCGTGGAAGCGGCGGACCGGGACGCCGGGGGCGAAGCGGTTGATCTCGCGGTGCCAGTTGCCGAGGAGGGAGGCGGGGCAGACCACGAGGGTCGGGGCGGGGTGGGCGCGGTGCAGGTGGAGGGCGATCACGGTGATGGTCTTGCCGAGCCCCATGTCGTCGGCGAGGCAGCCGCCGAGCCCCAGTGACGTCATCCGGTCCAGCCAGGCCAGGCCGCGGAGCTGGTAGTCGCGCAGGGTCGCGTGCAGGCCGGGCGGGGGCGGCAGGGTGGCGTCGGTGTCGAGGATGCGGGAGCGCAGGGCGGCCAGCGCGCCGGTGGGTACCGCGGGCACGTGCTCGCCGTCCACCTCCGCGCTGCCGGTGAGGGCGACGGCGAGGGCGTCCACCGGGTCCAGCAGGCCCAGCTCGCGCTTGCGGGCCCTGCGCACCAGCGCGGGATCGACCAGCACCCACTGGTCGCGCAGCCGCACCACCGGCCGGTGCGCCTCGGCCAGGGTGTCCATCTCCGCCTCGGTGAGCTCGTCGTCTCCGAGGGAGAGCTGCCAGTCGAAGGTGAACAGGCTCTCCGCGTCGAAGAACGAGGTGCCGTCGGTCGCGGATCCGGGGGCGGTCCGGACCACCGCGGCGGCGCTGAGCGAACGGGCCAGCTCGCGCGGCCAGTGCAGCGCGACGCCCGCGTCGGCGAGCCGGGTGCCGGCCGGCCCGAGGAGGTCGTACAGCTCGTCCTCGGTGACCGCGAGCACGTCGGGCACCGGCTGGTCGAGCAGGCGTTCCAACGGGTCCCAGACGCGGGCGGCCCGGCGCAGCGCGAGGACCGCGTCGACCTGGGCGCGCGGCCCGAACGCCTCCCCCGCCGTGCCGGCCCAGAGCGCCGCGGCGTCGGCGACCTGCGTGGGGTCGGCGAGGCTGTGCACCTGGACGATCGCGGCCGCCGCGTGACGCCGGGCGGGGTCGGTCGCGGGGGCGCCGGTTCCCCCGGTGCCGTCGGAGGCGTGGGCGTCGGAGTCGGGGGCATCGGGGGCGTAGGTGTCGGAGGCGTCGAAGAGTTCGAAGGCGGAGAGGTCGAGCCGCAGGGAGACCTTCACGCCCGTGTCGAGGCCGGAGGCGACCTCGACCGCCCAGGCGGCGGCCCCCGGCAGGTACTGGGCCTCGCGGGCGGCGAACGGGGCCCCCACGGCGTACGCGGCGGCGGGTGTGCGGGGCAGTGTGTCGGCGACCGCGTCGAGGAACGCGCCCACCAGGTGCACCGGCTCGGGCAGCAGCAGCGGGGTCGTGTCCGGCAGCGGGACGGCGTGCCCCTCGGGCGGCAGCGCGGCGGCGACGGCCCGCAGATGGGCGACGTCCTCGGCGTCGCGCGGCCCGGCCCGCCAGGCGTCGTGGCTGCCGGCGGTCAGGCCGGGCAGCAGCCTGCCGCGCGCCACCAGGCCGAGGGCGTGCAGGGCGGCGGCCCCCCAGCAGCGGGTGGCGGGGTGGACCGTGGTCCGCTCGCGGGCGGCCGCGAGCAGCGGCAGCGCGTCGGCGACGGACAGCAGCAGCGCGGGGACCGCGCGTCCGCGCACCCCGTCCGCGCCGTGCCGCCGCACGACGGTGATCTCGCCGACCGCCGGATCGTCGGGCCCGGGTGCCTCGGCAGCGCCCGCGGCCGGCAGGTGGTCCGCCGGGTCCCAGGGCCCGTCGCCCGGGTCCCAGAACGCGACCCGTCCGTCGCGCGGCACCTCGGCGGGCAGGAAGACGGCGGCACGCCGCAGCAGCGCGTCGACGTGTTCGTACACGGCTCCCGCTGCCATCGCCCGCCCCCTCCCGTCCTGTCCCCCACCTGGCCACTTCCTCTGCGTCGAGTCTAGGCGGGGGCTCTGACAACCCGTCCCGGCGAGGGCGGCGCGGGCCGGATGGCGGGCCGGGTGGGCGCGCCCTGTGGCAGGTGCCGACCGCAGGTGCCGACCGCAGTGTCGGCGGGGCCGTACCGGCCCGGCGGAGGCCCCGAGGCCCCGGCCGGGCTGTGGCACTTCCGGCGGTGCCCGCGGCTCAGTGCGCGACCGGGTGCCGGGTGACCGGCCCGACGTCGGGTGACGGCACGGTCCCGTTCCCGGGGGCGCGTCCGTCCAACGTCCGCGCCGCGTCCCCGGCCTCCCGCGGTCCGCCGCGCGCGGGTTCCGGCGCCGGCGTCCGCGCCGCCCGCGGTTCCCCCGCCGCCTGCGGCTGCTGGGCCCGTTCCAGGAAGCGCAGCAGCTCCACCGGGAACGGCAGCACCAGCGTCGAGTTCTTCTCCGCCGCCACCGCGACCACGGTCTGGAGCAGCCGCAGCTGGAGGGCCGCGGGCTGCCGGGACATCTCGCCGGCCGCCTCGGCCAGCTTCTTCGACGCCTGCAGTTCGGCGTCGGCGTTGATGACCCGGGCGCGCCGCTCACGGTCCGCCTCGGCCTGGCGCGCCATGGAGCGCTTCATCGTCTCCGGCAGCGAGACGTCCTTGATCTCGACCCGGTCGATCTGCACGCCCCAGCCGACCGCCGGGCTGTCGATCATCAGCTCCAGCCCCTCGTTCAGCTTCTCCCGGTTGGAGAGCAGGTCGTCCAGGTCGCTCTTGCCGATGATCGACCGCAGCGAGGTCTGGGCCATCTGGGAGACGGCGAACCGGTAGTCCTCCACCTTCACCAGCGCGCTCGCCGCGTCGACCACCTTGAAGTAGATGACGGCGTCCACCCGGACCGTGACGTTGTCCCGGGTGATGCCGTCCTGGGCCGGCACCGGCAGGGTCACGATCTGCATGTTGACCTTGCGGAGCCGCTCGATGCCCGGCAGCACCATGGTGAACCCCGGGCCGCGGACGTCGTCGCGGAGTCTGCCGAGCCGCAGCACCACGCCCCGTTCGTACTGCTTGACGACGCGCGCCGCCGCGGCGGCGTACAGGCCGCACACGGCGAGCAGCGCCACGATCGCGACCACGAGTTCCTGGACCATGACGGCCCCCTGACGCGACAGGGACGCGTACGCCCCAATTGATTGCCTTATCACACGGTATGTCTGATGAGTGTGTCGGGGGAAGCCCTGCGGGGTACCCGTCGGGCCGGATGTCGCCCGGTCGGCTTCCTCCGGGTGCCGGGGCAGGCCGGGGCGGGCAGGGTGGCCACGCCAGCACGCCGAGCAGACGAGGATCCGCCCATGTCCGTGACCGCGCCCGTACGCCGCCGCCCCTCCCCCTCCCGCGCCGCAGCCGCCGCGGTGCTCCTGGCGCTCGCCGTGTCGGGCTGCTCGGGGCTCGGCCGGACGGCGGTGGGACCGATCACCTACGTCACCGAGCGGGACAAGGAGATCAGCGTGATGAGCCCGACGGTGCGCGGCTGCCACCGGATGGCGCCGGCCGGGGTGAAGGCGATCGAGAACGGCTCGCTGGTCGACATGGTGCTGTACCGCACCCGCGACTGCACGGGCGGCGGGACGACCTACGTCTCCCGGTCGTTCTCCGACGAGAAGGCCCCCCGCTCGCTGCCGTGGCGGAGCTACACCTTCGTCCACTGACGGGCGCCGATCCACTGACGGGGTCCCGGTGCCGCCCCTGCCGGACGCGTGACACCGGCGGGCGGGCGGGTCCATGCTGGAGGGTGAGGCGATGCCCATGCGTACCGGCAATGAACCCGTCACCGCCCGCAGCCCGCTGCGGATGCGACTCTGGCTGAGCCTGTGGGCCGCGGTCTGGGCCCTGTTCGGACTGGCCGCGTTCGTCTGGGCGGGCCGCCCCGGGTGGGCGGCGGCCTGCGGGGTGCTGCTGGCGGTCACCGTGACCGACCTGGCACTGATCGTGCGCCACATGAGGCAGGGCGCGCACTTCCAGCCGGGCCGGGACGTCCCGCCTTACGAACCGGTGCGCGAGGACGGCGCGCGGGGCCGCCGACAGCCGGTGCCGGGCGACCGGGACGGGACCCGGCCGCCGGAGCGGTGACACCCCCGGCCCCTCCCCGGCCGGGGAGGACGCCGCCGGGCGCGCGGCGTCCCCGTCAGCCCTCGCGGTCGTCGAAGCGCGCGGCCTTGAGGTACTCCGGGTTCGGGTCGAGCGCGGCGGCGAGCCGGAAGTGCCGGGTGGCCTGCTCCTCGCGGCCGGCCCGCTGGAAGGTGCGGGCGAGCGCGAAGTGCGCGAACGCGTTGTCCGGCTCGCGCTCCAGGACCAGTTCGAACTCCAGCTCGGCCGGGCGCAGTTGGGCGGCGGCGAAGAAGGCGCGGGCGCGCAGCAGGCGGGCCGCGGTGTTCTCCGGGTGGGCCGCGATCACGGAGTCGAGCAGCTTGACCGCACCGCGTGGATCCCGTGCGGCCAGCAACTGCTCGGCCGCGCGGAAATCGATGACATGGGTTTCCGGGTTCCTCTCGGGCACGGACTCATCCTTCCCTTCGCTCGCACGGTTTCAACGTCCGGCGGTCGTCAGCTGTTCCGCGGCCCCTCGCGTGCGGGGGGGCCGCGTTCAGCCGGCGGCGCGCCGGACCAGTTCGTCCCACACGGCCCGGACCCGGGGCTCCAGCTGTGCCAGGGAGCCGTCGTTGTCGATCACCAGGTCGGCGACGGCGAGCCGCTTCTCACGGTCGGCCTGTGCGGCCATCCGCGCGCGGGCGTCCGCCTCCGTCATGCCGCGCAGCCGTACCAGCCGGTCGAGCTGCGTCCGGGGGGTGGCGTCGACCACCACCACCAGGTCGTAGAGCGGGGCCAGTCCGTTCTCGGTGAGCAGCGGAACGTCGTGGACGACCACGGAGGCGGGGTCCGCCTCGGCTTCCAGGGCGGCGGAACGGTCGCGGACCAGCGGGTGCACGATCGCGTTGAGCGCGGCGAGCGCGTCCGGGTCGGCGAAGACGACCGAGCCGAGCGCGGGGCGGTCCAGCGAGCCGTCCTCGGCGAGCACGCCGGGTCCGAACTCCTCCACGACGGCGGCAAGGCCGGGGCTGCCGGGTTCGACGACCTCGCGGGCGATCCGGTCGGCGTCGATCAGCACGGCTCCGTACGAGACGAGCAGCCGCGACACTTCACTCTTGCCGGCGCCGATCCCGCCGGTCAGGCCCACCTTCAGCATGGGGCGCAGCCTACGGCCTGGCCCCCGCGGGCGTCTCCCCCGTCCGGGGACGACGACGGCGTCCGTCGCGGTGCCCGGCCGTCATGACCGGGCACCGCGACGGACGCCGTGCGACGCCCTCGGAGGATCGCCCTCAGAGATCGCCCTCGCGCTCGGCGAGGAAGCGCTCGAACTCCTGACCGATCTCGTCGGCGGAGGGCAGGTCGACCGGTTCGGCGACCAGGTTGCCCCGGGTCTCGGCGCCGGCGATCGCGTCGTAACTGTGCTCCAGACCCTCGACCAGCGAGACGAGTTCGTCGTCGCCCTGGCCGATCTGGCGCTCGATCTCGGTCTGGGTGCGCAGCGCCTCGTTGCGCAGGGCGTGCCCGACGCTCGGCAGCACCAGGCCGGTCGCGGCGGTCACGGCTTCCAGGGCGGTGAGCGCGGCGTCCGGGTAGGAGGAGCGGGCGACGTAATGCGGCACGTGGGCGGCGACGCCGAGCGTGTCGTGGCCCGCCTCGGTCAGGCGGTACTCCACCAGTGCGGCGGCGGAGCCGGGGACCTGGGCCTCGTCGAACGGGCTGCGGTGGCCGGGCATCAGGTCGGTCCGGTTCCCGTGCGGGGTGAGGCCGACCGGCCGGGTGTGCGGGACGCCCATCGGGATGCCGTGGAAGGTGACGGCCAGCCGGACGCCGAGCCGTTCCACGATCTGCTCGACGGCGGCGGAGAAACGCTCCCACTCGACGTCGGGTTCGGGCCCCGAGAGCAGCAGGAACGGGGCGCCGGTGGCGTCCTGGACCACCCGGACGTCGAGCGTCGGGGTCTCGTAGGCGCTCCAGCGGTCGCGCTTGAACGTCAGCAGGGGGCGCCGGGCACGGTAGTCGACGAGGCGGTCGTGGTCGAAGCGCGCGACCACCTGGTGGGGCAGCGTGTCCAGCAGCCCGTCCACGATCTGCTCGCCGGTCTCACCTGCGTCGATGTACCCGTCGAAGTGGTAGAGCATGACCAGGCCGGCCGACTCCTGGGCCAGCGCCATGTCGACGACCGCCAGCCCTTCCGGCTCCCATTCGTACAGACTCTGCGGATCAAGCACGGTTACCGCTCCTCCTCGTGTTCATGGGGAAGAACACCCGAAGGGGTACGGGCATTCCCCGCCCGTACCCCTTTCACCGGACCGTTACGCGCGATCGGGCGCGCCGGTCCGGTCCGGCCGTCAGGCCAGCACGCGGCTGTGGAGTTCGGTCACCGCCTTGCGGGCCGAGGTGAAGGCGCCGTGCTGCCAGGCGTCGGTGTGGCTGAGGTAGTCGCCGGCGAAGTAGACGCGGCCCGCCGCCTTGTTGAGCGGGGCGAACGCCGGGGCGTCGGGGCCGCCGGAGAGCGAGTGCCAGGCGGTCTCCAGGTGCGGGGTCTGGCGCCAGTGGTGGGAGAAGGACGCGGCGAGCTCGGTGCGGTACTTCTCACCGTGGATCTTGACGCCCTGGGCGACGGCCCGCTTCTCCCGCTCCTTCGGAGGCAGGGCCGCGTAGGAGTCGGCCTGGGAGCCGTAGTTGTAGTAGCCGACGATGAGACCGCGGTCGCCGTTGTGCCCGTAGGACGGGTACCAGATGTGGGACAGGTCGAGGTCGGTCTCGGTGATGCCGCCGTAGATCCGGTGGTCCGTCTCCCACCAGCGGCTGCGGTACTCCAGGCCGATCTTGCCGGCCGAGGCCGGCCGGCAGGCCTCCAGCGCGCTCTGCACGGCGGAGCCGAGGTTGTGGGAGGTCTTGGCGAGGATGTTGGGCGGCAGCGCGGCGATGCAGTAGTCCGCCTCGATGGCCCGGGTGCGGCCGTCCTGCCGGTAGGTGACGGTGACTCCGTGCGCGGTGTCCTCGATGTTCGTGACGGCGGCGCCGGTGCGGATGCGGCGGCTGCCTATCGCCCTGGTGAGGGCGGCCGGTATCCGGTCCATGCCGCCGACCGGCTGGAACATCAGCATCGCCTGGTCGTACTCGAACTCGAAGGAGAAGTAACGGCCGACGTTGCTGGCGAAGACCTCGGAGGCGGAGGGGACCCCGCCGAGCACCTCGCCGGGGGTGCCGGCCGCCGCCGGGTCCACGGTGTAGCCGCGGCGCGGGCTGCCGGTGTACGCGAGCGAGTCGCCGATGTCACCGAAGTCCTTCAGGAACTCCAGCAGCCGCTCCTGGTCCTCGGCGGTGATCTGCCGGTCCAGGGCGCCCTTGTCGGTGGCCTTGGCGAGCAGTTCGGAGACGTAGCCGTACACGTCCGCCTTCGCGGTGCGGTAGCGCACCGGGGCCTTCATGCCGGCACTCTCGTTGTAGATGTAGGCGTTGGCGTTGACATTGGTGAACACCTCGACGGGCACGCCGAGTTCGCGGCAGTAGTCGAGGGTGACCATCCACTGCGGGATGCGTCCGGGGCCGGCGTTCATGTAGACGCCGTCCTTGAACGCGGCGGTCTGCTTGTGCCCGTAGAGGTCGGTGGTGGAGTCCCCGCCGCGGACCGTGAAGTTCCGGCCGCCGGTGCGGTCCCGGGCCTCCAGGACCGTACAGTCGTAACCGGCCTTGCCCAGTTCGTACGCGGCTGCGAGGCCTGCGATGCCTCCGCCGACGATGACGATCCGGGCTGCGGCGCGGCCCGCCAGGTGGAAGTCGCTCTTGCTGGGGGCGCGGTACGCGGGCTCGCGGCTCGCGGCCTGCGCGGTCGGGGCGAGGCCGAGCGCGCCCATGGTGGCGAACATGGCGCCGGCTCCGCCGGTCACGCCGACCTGGCGCAGGAAGTTCCGACGGCTCGAACCGGTGGCGGGCGATTCGGAGTTGGGCGTGCTGAGCGTGGAAGACATGTCCCGGCTCCTCTGGTGATCACGTTGTCGCCCGGATCCTGACAAGGGCGTGTTACGAGCCGTCAGTTACTCGTGTATCCCACACGTTTCCGTTCCCTCCGCGCCCCGGACCCCCATTGGTCCAGACCTTGACACCCGGTGCGCGCGCTCCTACGTTCACCGGGCACGCGTTCACGCCCCCGCCCCTGAAGCCCCGCTCCCGCACCGGACACCCCCCGCATCCTCACGGGAAGGCACCCCCATGCGCACCCGCACCCTGCTCGCCGTCCTGCTGGCCACGGCCGCCGCCGGCCTCGCGCCCGCTCCCGCCCAGGCCCGCACCGCCGCGGTCCTCGACGTCTCGACCGCGTCCCAGCTGAAGGCGGCCCTGCTCGCGGTCGCCCCGGGCGACACGATCCATCTGGCGGACGGCACGTACACCGGGAACTTCAAGGCGCTCGTCCCCGGCACCGCCGCGGCCCGGATCACCCTCACCGGATCCGCCGGGGCGGTGCTCACCGCCGGAGGCGGTTACGGCCTGCATCTCAACGGCGCCTCCTACTGGACCGTGCGGGGCGTCACCGTCACCGGCGGCCAGAAAGGCATCGTGACCGACGCGGCGAACGGGGTGGTCATCGAGTCGGTGACCGTCCACGACCTCGACATGGAGGGCGTGCACTTCCGCAAGTCCAGCAAGGACGGCGTCCTGCGCGACTCCCGCATCCACCACACCGGGCAGGACGGCCGGGGCATGGGCGAGGGCGTCTACGTCGGCACGGCCGGCGATCTCACCGACCGGAGCGACCGGGCGCAGATCCTCGGCAACACGATCGGGCCCGCAGTCGGCGGGGAGAACGTCGACATCAAGGAGGGCACCACCGGTGCGCGGATCGCCGGCAACACCTTCGACGGCACCGGGCTGACCGGCGCGAACTACGACGATTCCTGGGTCGACGTGAAGGGCAACGGCGTGCTGGTGGAGAACAACAGCGGAACCGCCACGACCAACAACGGCTACGAGACCCACACCCAGCAGCCCGGCTGGGGCTGCGGCACGGTCTTCCGGGGCAACCGGTCCGACCTGACCGGGGCGACCGGCCCGGACCGGCTGGCCGTCCACGTCACCGCGAACAGCGCGGGCTGCCCGACGACCGTGTACGCCGACAACACCGTCACCGGCGGCAACGGGCTCACCGACATCGCCGTGACCCCCTGAGCCCTCCCGGACCCGCCCCGGCCCGTCGGGGCACACGCGTGAGGCCCGCCCCCCGAAGGGGACGGGCCTCACGGTGTACCTACCGCTGCCGCTGTCCGTCAGCAACTGTGGTCAGAGCGTCAGCTCTGGCCGCCGGCGAGCTTCTCGCGCAGCGCGGCCAGGGCCTCGTCCGACGCCAGGGCGCCGGAGTTGTCCGCCGACTCCGAGGAGTACGAGCCGCCGCCGCCACCGGCGCCGCCGGAGGCAGCCGGGGCGCCGGCCGGGGCGGCAGCGCCCTCGGCAGCGGCGGCCTCGTCGGCCTCGCGGGACTTGATGACCTGGGCCTGGTGCTGCTCGAAGCGCTGCTGCGCCTCGGCGTACTGCGTCTCCCAGACCTCGCGCTGGGACTCGAAGCCCTCGAGCCAGTCGTTGGTCTCGGGGTCGAAGCCCTCGGGGTAGATGTAGTTGCCCTGGTCGTCGTAGGACGCGGCCATGCCGTAGAGGGTCGGGTCGAACTCGACCGAGGCCGGGTCGCTGCCGAAGGACTCGTTGGCCTGCTTCAGCGAGAGGCTGATGCGGCGGCGCTCCAGGTCGATGTCGATGACCTTGACGAAGATCTCGTCGTTGACCTGGACGACCTGCTCCGGGATCTCCACGTGGCGCTCGGCCAGCTCGGAGATGTGGACCAGACCCTCGATGCCCTCGTCGACGCGCACGAACGCACCGAAGGGAACGAGCTTGGTGACCTTACCCGGGACGACCTGGCCGATCTGGTGCGTCCGGGCGAACTGCTGCCACGGGTCTTCCTGCGTCGCCTTGAGCGACAGGGAGACGCGCTCGCGGTCCATGTCGACGTCGAGGACCTCGACGGTGACTTCCTGGCCGACCTCGACAACCTCGGACGGGTGGTCGATGTGCTTCCAGGACAGCTCGGAGACGTGCACGAGACCGTCGACGCCACCCAGGTCCACGAAGGCACCGAAGTTGACGATCGAGGAAACGACGCCGGAGCGGACCTGACCCTTCTGGAGGGTCGTGAGGAACGTCTGGCGCACCTCGGACTGGGTCTGCTCGAGCCAGGCGCGGCGGGACAGGACCACGTTGTTGCGGTTCTTGTCCAGCTCGATGATCTTGGCCTCGAGCTCCTTGCCCACGTAGGGCTGGAGGTCGCGGACACGACGCATCTCGACGAGGGACGCCGGCAGGAAGCCACGGAGGCCGATGTCGAGGATGAGACCACCCTTGACGACCTCGATGACGGTACCGGTGACGATGCCGTCCTCTTCCTTGATCTTCTCGATGGTGCCCCAGGCGCGCTCGTACTGGGCGCGCTTCTTCGAGAGGATCAGGCGGCCTTCCTTGTCCTCCTTCTGGAGAACAAGGGCTTCGATCTCGTCGCCGACCTTGACGACCTCGTTCGGGTCGACGTCGTGCTTGATCGAGAGCTCGCGGCTCGGGATGACACCTTCGGTCTTGTAACCGATGTCGAGGAGAACCTCGTCCCGGTCAACCTTGACGATCACACCGTCAACGATGTCGCCGTCGTTGAAGTACTTGATCGTCTCGTCGATCGCCGCGAGGAACGCGTCCGCGTCGCCGATGTCGTTGACCGCAACCTGCGGAGTGGTGGCGGTGGTCTCGGTGCTGCTCGTCATGTGGGAAAGGGCTCCGGTACGGACAGTGAGTCGTAGGTACTGCTACGCCGAAAGCCCGTATCGCCTCTGCAGAAGCCGGACAGCCTGGAAAGCACCTGTCCCGCGGAAGCGGGGAGGCGCCTCGACAACCGAGGAGCATGCAACAGACGCGAGCGCGGCCTGCTAGGTCTGAGGCGCGCAGGCTCGCAGCGCAACTTGTAGCATACGGGGACAGCCGGACAGGGTCAATGCGCGAAGGCGCACACCCGGGGCGCAACCGCCCGTTCCGGCACAACTCAGCTTCTGCGAGACCGCGTCGGCCCCGGGACACAGGTTTCGCGCGCGCGTCGCCGCGGCACGGCCGGCCTCCGGCACGCGGCCGCGGCCTCCCGGGAGAGACCCGCCGTGCGCGGTGGGTGAAGGCAAACTACAACGACGGACACGATGAGCCAAGAGACCCGTGGGACAGAACCCGAAGCGACCCGCCGCACCGCCGGCGAGGACGAGAGCAGCAGGGCGAGCCGGGGGTGGTGGGACCGCAACGCCGACGAGTACCAGAGCGACCACGGCTCCTTCCTCGGCGACGACCGGTTCGTCTGGGGCCCGGAGGGGCTCGACGAGGCGGACGCCGGGCTGCTCGGCCCGGCCGGCTCGCTGCGCGGCCGGGACGTCCTGGAGATCGGCGCCGGAGCCGCGCAGTGCTCCCGCTGGCTCGCGGCGCGGGGCGCCCGGCCGGTGGCGCTCGACCTCTCGCACCGCCAGCTCCAGCACGCGCTGCGGATCGGCGGCGACGTGCCGCTGGTGGAGGCCGACGCCGGAGTCCTCCCCTTCCGCGACGGCTCCTTCGACCTGGCCTGCTCCGCCTACGGGGCGATCCCGTTCGTCGCCGACCCGGTCCGCGTCTTCCGCGAGGTCCACCGGGTGCTGCGGCCCGGCGGCCGGTGGGTCTTTTCCGTGACGCACCCGATCCGCTGGGCGTTCCCCGACGAGCCGGGCCCCGAGGGCCTGTCCGTCGCCGCCTCGTACTTCGACCGGGTCCCCTACGTCGAGCAGGACGAAAGCGGCGACGCCGTGTACGTCGAGCACCACCGCACGCTCGGCGACCGGGTGCGCGACGTGGTGGCCGGCGGCTTCCGACTGCTGGACCTCGTCGAGCCGGAGTGGCCCGACTGGAACGACCAGGAGTGGGGCGGCTGGTCCCCGCTGCGCGGCCATCTGATCCCCGGCACCGCGATCTTCGTCTGCGTCCGCGACTGATCACCGCGTGCCGCCGTCCACCGCCGGGTGCCGGGCGGCGCCCGGCACCCGGCGGTGGACACTGGGGACGTGATCCGTACCGCCGCCCTGGACCAGTTGCCCGTACGCTCCGCCGTCCCCGCCCTGCGGCGGGCGCTCGACGGGCGGGGCGTCGCCGTGCTGTGCGCGCCGCCCGGGACCGGCAAGACGACCCTGGTGCCGCTGGAACTGGCCGGGCTGACCGGCGGCGGCCCGGTCCGCCGGGTGCTGGTCGCCGAACCCCGCCGGATCGCCGCCCGCGCCGCCGCCCGCCGGATGGCGTGGCTGCTCGGCGAGCAGCCGGGCGGCTCGGTCGGCTTCACCGTGCGCGGCGAGCGGGCGGTCGGCCCGCACACCGTGGTCGAGGTGGTGACCACGGGCGTGCTGCTCCAGCGGCTCCAGCGCGACCAGGAGCTGACCGGCGTCGACGCGGTGATCCTCGACGAGTGCCACGAGCGCCACCTGGACGCCGACACCGCGGCCGCGTTCCTCCTGGACGTGCGCGCCACCCTCCGGCCCGACCTGCGGCTGGTCGCCGCGTCCGCCACCACCGACGCCGGGGGCTGGTCCCGGCTGCTGGGCGACGCGCCGGTCGTCGAGGCGCACGGCGTCTCCCACCCGGTGGAGGTGGTCTGGGCCCCGCCGCCGGCCCCCGTACGGCCGCCGCACGGGATGCGGGTCGATCCGGCGCTGCTGGCGCACGTCGCCGCGACCGTCCGCCGGGCGCTCGCCGAGCGCACCGGGGACGTCCTGTGCTTCCTGCCCGGCGTCGGCGAGATCGGCCGGGTGGCCGGGCAGCTCTCCGGTGCCGGTGCGGAGGTCCTCCAGGTGCACGGGCGGGCCCCGGCCGCCGTGCAGGACGCGGTGCTGGCCGGGTCGGACGGCCGGCGCCGGGTGGTGCTGGCGACGTCGGTCGCGGAGTCCTCGCTGACGGTGCCGGGCGTCCGCGTCGTGGTGGACTGCGGGCTGGCCCGCGAGCCGCGCACCGACCACGCCCGCGGGCTGAGCGCCCTGACCACCGTGCGCGCCTCGCAGGCCGCCGGCCGCCAGCGGGCCGGACGTGCGGGCCGCGAGGCGCCGGGGACCGTCTACCGGTGCTGGACGCAGGCCGAGGACGGGCGGCTCGCCCGCTTCCCGTCGCCGGAGATCGCCGTCGCCGACCTGGCGGCGTTCGCCCTCGCCGCCGCCTGCTGGGGCGACCCGGACGCCTCCGGGCTCGCCCTGCTCGACCCGCCGCCCGCCGGGGCGATGGCCGCCGCCCGCGAGGTGCTGACGGCCGTCGGCGCGGTGGACGCCGACGGTAGGGCCACCGGGCGCGGGGTCCGCATGTCGAGGCTCGGCCTGCATCCGCGGCTGGCCCGCGCCCTGCTCGACGGGGCCGCGGAGATCGGCGGCCGGCGCACCGCCGAGGTGGTCGCGCTGCTCGGCGAGGAACCGCCCCGCGACTACGGCGACGACCTGGCGGCCGCCCTGCGCACCGCCCGGCGCGGACAGGACGGCTACGCGGCGCGCTGGCAGCGCGAGGTGCGCCGCCTCACCTCGGCCCTCGGCACCGACGGCAGGGGATCCGGACGGGGCCCGGACGCGGCGCCGGGCGACGACGCGGCGGTCGGCCTGGTCGCCGCGCTGGCGTTCCCCGAGCGCGTCGCCCGCGCCCGCGGCGACGGCGCGTTCCTGATGGCCTCGGGCACCGGCGCGGAACTCGGCGAGGGGTCGCGGCTGCGCAGCGCGCCGTGGCTGGCGGTCGCCGTCGCCGACCGGCCGGCGCACGCGGCCGCCGCCCGGGTGCGGCTGGCGGCGGTGGTCGACGAGGCCACCGCGCTGCGCGCGGCCGGGCATCTGCGGTTCCGGGGCGAGGAGGTCCGGTGGGCCGACGGGGACGTGCTGGCCCGGTCGGTGGACCGGCTCGGCGCCGTCGAGCTGACCGTGCGCCCGCTGAAGCGTCCCGACCCGGACCAGGTCCGCGCGGCGCTGCTGGAGGGGCTGCGCCGGGAGGGCGCCGGGCTCCTGCGGTGGTCCCGCGACGGGGCGCAGCTGCGGGCCCGGCTGGCGTTCCTGCACCGGGTGCTGGGGCCGCCGTGGCCGGACGTCTCGGACCCGGCGCTGCTGGAGCGGGCGGACGAGTGGCTGGAGCCGGAACTCTCGCGCGCCCGCCGCCGGGACGACCTGGGCCGGATCGACGCGGCCCAGGCGGTGCGCCGGCTGCTGCCGTGGGCGACGGGCGAGGCGGCCCGGCTGGACGAGCTGGCGCCGGAGCGGATCGAGGTGCCCAGCGGCTCGCGGATCCGGCTGGACTACGGCGGCGAGCAGCCCGTACTGGCCGTGAAACTCCAGGAGTTGTTCGGGCTGGCCGAGACGCCGCGGGTGGCGGGGGTGCCGGTGCTGGTGCACCTGCTGTCACCGGCGGGCCGACCGGCGGCGGTCACCGCCGACCTGGCCTCGTTCTGGCGCGACGGCTACCAGGCGGTCCGGGCGGAGCTGCGCGGCCGGTACCCGAAGCACCCGTGGCCGCAGGACCCCTCGACGGTCGCGGCGACCCGCCACACCTCGGCGCGGGCCGCGCGGGGCTGACCGGCCGCGCCGGGCCGACGTACGCGAGGACGGCCCCGGCGTGCGCCGGGGCCGTCCTGGTGCGTGGTGCGCGGCCGTCAGGGGGTCGCGGAGGCCGCGGGCGACGCGGACGCCTCGGGGGCCTCGACGGTGAGCTCGACGACGACGGTGCCGCCGCCCGCCGCGACCAGGCTCAGCCGGTAGGTCCCCGGCGCGGTGCCCGCGTGCAGCACCGGCAGGGTGAGCAGGCCGTCCTGGTCGGTGACGAGGCCGGACAGGGTGCGGACCGCTTCGCCGTCGGCGTCCTCGAAGTACGGGCCCTTGTCGTCCGTGACCGGCAGCAGTCCGCCGGTCAGGACCGTGGCGGTGACCGCCACGCCCGCCGCGACGGCTCCGCCGCGGGTGGCCTTGATCCCGACGCGGTCGGCGAACTCCGTCCCGGTGGCGGCGCTCAGCGCGGTGTCGCCGGTGCGGGCGAGGGCGTCGGCGTGCCGGGCGTTCACGGTCGCGAGATAGGTGAACGTCAGCTGCCTGGCGCCGGTGCCGACGACCGCGACGATCCGGAACGCCCCCGTGGTGTCGCCGGCCCGGATCACGGGGGCGGTGGCGACGCCGTCGGTGCCGGTGGCCGTCGTGGCGGTGGCAGTGCCGTCGGCGAAGCGGGCGTCGGTGTCGCCGGCGATCGTGAACGTCACCGGCGTCCTGGCGAACGCCTTGCCGGTGGTGCTCAGGGCGCGTACGGCGATCCGTCCCTCGAAGGCGTCGCCGGTGAGCGCGGTCAGCGCGCCCGTGCCGGCGTCGACGACGCTGCCGAGCGTCGAGGAGGCGGGCGGCGTCGGCGGGTTCGTCGGGGGCGGCACGGTGGGGAGGGTCGGCGTCGGCGTGGGGGTGCCGGGGGCGGACGGCGTCGACGGCGTGGACGGCGTCGGGGAGGGGCTCGGGGAGGCGGAGGGGCCGGAGCCGGGGGTGGACGTGCCGGAGGCCGGGGCGCCGGGCGTCGGCGTCGGGCCCGCGGTGGCGCGGCCGCCGCCGCTGGAGGTGACCGGCAGGACGCCGGTGCCGTCGGGCACCTCGTGCACGCCGTCCTGGTAGTACGCGAACCAGGTCCGCACGGTGCGCAGGTACTCGGTGGAGTGGTTGTAGCTGAGGACGGCACGGTCCAGGTCGGTGGCCAGACCGAGGTCGCGGCTCCCGGCGCAGAGGTAGCGTCCTGCGGCGAGCGCGGCGTCGTAGATGTTGTTGGGGTCCTTGCGCCCGTCGCCGTTGGCGTCCTGGCCCCAGGTGGCCCAGGTCTGCGGGATGAACTGCATCGGGCCGACCGCGCGGTCGTGGGTGGAGTCGCCGTCGTAGGCGCCGCCGTCGGAGTCCTTGATGAGCGCGAAGCCCTGGCCGTTGAGTGCGGGGCCGAGGATCGGGGAGAGCGTGGTGCCCCGCGCGTCGACGTTGCCGCCGCGCGCCTGTCCCGACTCGACCTTGCCTATCGCGGCGAGGAGTTGCCAGGGCAGCCGGCACGCGGCGTCGGTGCGCGCGAGGTCCGCCTCGGCCTGCTTGTAGGCGGCGAGCACGGTCGCGGGGATGCCCGATTCGGCGCTGCCGGTGAGGGGCAGGTCGACGGAGGTCTTCGGCTTCGAGGGCGTCGTCAGCGGCGGCAGGTCGGTGTAGTACCGCTCGTCGCCCGCTCCGTCGGACGCCGCGGTGTCCGGGCCGGACTCCGAGGCGGTCGACGGGTCGTCGGCGCCGGCCCGGTCCGCTCCGGGTGCGCCCGGAGCCTGCGAGGCGGCGAGCGCCGCCACCACGACCGCGGCCACCGCTGTGTTGGTGGCTCCCCGGCGCAGCCGGCGTCCGAATTGCGCTGCCATACGTATCGGTCCCTCCCCGTCGACGACTGTCCGCGCTCCCCAGCGCCTGGACTGAGGTGACCCTACGGCACGTTGGGGCGGGCCGACATGGCGGGCTGACCGGTTCTTACCGCTTTTTCACACGGCGCGGACGGTTCGCGGAGCCGGATTCGGCGGGCGTTGGGCGCGCGTTGTGCCGCCGTTGTGCGGTGCGTCCCGCCCCGGTGGCCGGGCGTCCGCCCGCAGGTCGCCGCCCCGTCACCCGGCAACGGCGGCGGGGCATGCAGGAGAGGGCGGTACCCGGCCGGAGAGCCGGGTACCGCCCCCGTGGGGACGCGCGTGCGGTCCTGCGGGTGCGGGACCGTCGCGGAGGTCAGTGCGCCGCCGACTCCCAGTCGCGGCCGACGCCGACCGACACGTCCAGCGGGGCGCGGAGTTCGACGGCGGAGGCCATCTGCTCGCGGACGATCCGCTCGACCTGCTCCCGCTCGCCCGCGGCGATCTCCAGGACGATTTCGTCGTGGACCTGGAGCAGCATCCGCGAGGTCAGCCCGGCCCCGGTCAGCGCCTCGTCCACCCGGAGCATCGCCACCTTGACGATGTCGGCGGCGGTGCCCTGGATCGGGGCGTTGAGCGCCATCCGCTCGGCGGTCTCGCGCCGCTGGCGGTTGTCGCTGTTCAGGTCGGGGAGGTACCGGCGGCGGCCGAAGACCGTCTCGGTGTACCCGGTGGCCCTGGCCTCCTCGACGACCCGGCGCAGATAGTCCCGCACCCCGCCGAACCGCTCGAAGTAGGTGTCCATCAGGCCGCGCGCCTCGCCGGCCTCGATGTTGAGCTGCTGGGACAGCCCGAACGCCGACAGGCCGTACGCGAGGCCGTAGGACATGGCCTTGATCTTGCGGCGCATCTCCGGGTCGACGGCCGACTTCTCGACGCCGAACACCTGCGAGGCGACCGTGGTGTGCAGGTCCTCCCCCGACGTGAACGCCTGGATGAGACCGGCGTCCTCGGACAGGTGGGCCATCACCCGCAGTTCGATCTGGCTGTAGTCCGCCGTCATCAGCGTCTCGAAGCCCTCGCCGACGACGAACCCGCGGCGGATCGCCCGCCCCTCGTCCGTGCGCACCGGGATGTTCTGCAGGTTGGGGTCGGTGGACGAGAGCCGGCCGGTCGCCGCGACGGTCTGGTTGAACGTGGTGTGGATGCGGCCGTCCGTCGCGATCGACTTGATCAGGCCCTCGACGGTGACCCGCAGCTTCGCCTGCTCGCGGTGGCGCAGCATGACGACGGGCAGCTCGTGCTCGGTCTGCGCCGCCAGCCAGGCCAGCGCGTCCGCGTCGGTGGTGTAACCCGTCTTCGTCTTCTTCGTCTTCGGCAGGGCCAGCTCGCCGAAGAGGACTTCCTGGAGCTGCTTGGGCGAGCCGAGGTTGAACTCGCGGCCCACCGAGGCGTGCGCCTCCTTCACCGCCTGCTGCACGGCTCCGGCGAACTGCTGCTCCATCGCCTCCAGATGGGCGCGCTCGGCGGCGATGCCGTGCCGCTCCAGCCGGGCCAGCAGGATGGAGGTGGGCAGCTCCATGTCGTGCAGCAGGTCCGTGGCGTTGACCTCCGCGAGCCGGGTGGTGAAGGCGCCGCCGAGGTCGAGGACGGCGCGGGCCTGCGACATCAGGGCGTCGGCCTCGGCCCGGTCGTCGGCGCCGAAGGCGAGCTGCCCGTCGGACGCTGCGGCGGGCGCCAGCTCCCGGCCGAGGTACTCCACGGCGAGGGCGTCCAGCGCGAAGGAGCGGCGGCCCGGCTTCACCAGGTAGGCGGCGAGGGCGGTGTCCATGGAGACGCCCTCGATGTGCCAGCCGTGCTCGGGGAAGACCCGCATCACGCTCTTGGCGTTGTGCAGGACCTTCGTGCGGGCCGGGTCGGCGAGCCAGCCGGTGAGGGCGCGCTCGTCGTCCGCGTCCAGCTCCGCCGGGTCCAGCCAGGCGGCGGCCCCGCCGGCGGCGGCGAGCGCCAGCTCGGTGACCCGGCCGGTGCCCAGCGCCCAGGTGTCCACGGTGGCGACGCCCAGCGGCTGCCCGCCGTGCTCGGCCAGCCACCCGGCGACCTGGCCGGTGGCGAGCACCGAACCGTCCAGCTCCACGCCGGCCGCCGGGGCCGGGGCCTCGTCCTGCGCCGCGCCGGGGTCGACCGCCATCAGCCGCTCGCGCAGGCTCGGGTTGCGGATCTCCAGCACGTCCAGCACCCCGGTGACCGCCGTACGGTCGTACGGGGCGCGCGCCAGGTCCTCGGGACCCTTGGGCAGCTCCACGTCCCGGACCATCTCGGTCAGCCGGCGGTTGAGCCGCACCGACTCCAGGTGGTCGCGGAAATTCTGCCCGGCCTTGCCCTTGACCTCGTCGGCGCGGGCCACCAGCTCGTCGAACGAACCGAACTGGTTGATCCACTTCGCGGCGGTCTTCTCGCCGACGCCGGGGATGCCGGGCAGGTTGTCCGACGGGTCGCCGCGCAGCGCGGCGAAGTCCGGGTACTGGGCGGGGGTGAGGCCGTACTTCTCCTCGACCTTGGCGGGCGTGAAACGGGTCAGCTCCGACACGCCCTTGGTCGGGTAGAGCACGGTGACGTTGTCCGTGATCAGCTGGAACGAGTCGCGGTCGCCGGTGACGATCAGCACCTCGAACCCGGCCGCCTCGGCGCGGGTGGCGAGCGTCGCGATGACGTCGTCCGCCTCGAAGCCGTCGACGGCGAACCGGTCGGCGCTCATCGCGTCGAGCAGTTCCCCGATCAGCTCCACCTGCCCCTTGAACTCGTCGGGGGTCTTGGAGCGGTTCGCCTTGTACTCGGGGAACTCCTCCGAGCGCCAGGTCTTGCGGGACACGTCGAACGCCACCGCGAAGTGCGTGGGCGCCTCGTCGCGCAGCGTGTTCGCCAGCATCGAGGCGAAGCCGTACACGGCGTTCGTCGGCTGCCCCGTCCCGGTCGTGAAATTCTCCGCGGGCAGGGCGAAGAACGCCCGGTACGCCAGGGAGTGCCCGTCCATGAGGAGCAGGCGCGGTCGGTTGTCTGCCGTCTTCTTCGATGCTGTCTCAGCCACGTCCCCGATCCTGCCACGGACCACCGACAATCCGGACCGCGTCACGCCCCGCGGCCACCGCGCACACCCCCGCCCCGCCGCCCAGGACCGCCCGGCGCACCGCCCACCGCGCCGCAGCGCCGTGACAAGATCGATGGCAGGTACAGCCGCTCGAAGGGGAGCATCATGGCCACCAAGCCCCCGACCGGAGACCCGGTCCAGGACGCCCCGCAGGTCGACGACGTCCAGCACGCCGCCGCCGGACTGCCCGCCGTCGCCCACAGCCTGATCATGGCCCGGCAGCAGATGGGGCTGCGGCGCACCGCCGCCACCCTCCTCAAGGTCAACCAGAAGAACGGCTTCGACTGCCCCGGCTGCGCCTGGCCGGAGGGCGACCGGCGGCACACCGCGGAGTTCTGCGAGAACGGCGCCAAGGCCGTCGCCGAGGAGGCGACGCTGCGCCGGGTGACCCCGGACTTCTTCGCCGCCCACCCCGTGTCCGACCTGGCCGGCCGCAGCGGCTACTGGCTAGGCCAGCAGGGCCGCATCACCCATCCCATGTACCTGGCCGAGGGCTCCGACACCTACGAGGCCGTCACCTGGGACCGCGCCTTCGCGATCCTCGCCGAGGAACTGAAGGCGCTCTCCTCCCCCGACGAGGCCCTCTTCTACACCTCCGGCCGCACCAGCAACGAGGCGGCCTTCCTCCTCCAGCTCTTCGCCCGCGAGTTCGGCACCAACAACCTGCCGGACTGCTCCAACATGTGCCACGAGTCCTCCGGCTCCGCGCTGACCGAGACCATCGGCATCGGCAAGGGCAGCGTCTCCCTCGACGACCTGCACGAAGCGGACCTGATCATCGTCGCCGGGCAGAACCCGGGCACCAACCACCCGCGGATGCTGTCCGCGCTGGAGAAGGCCAAGAGGGCCGGCGCGAAGATCATCTCGGTGAACCCGCTGCCCGAGGCCGGACTGGAGCGGTTCAAGAACCCGCAGACCCCGCAGGGCATGATCAGGGGCACCGCGCTGACCGACCTGTTCCTCCAGATCCGCATCGGCGGCGACCAGGCGCTCTTCCGCCTCCTCAACAAGCTGGTCCTGGAGACCGAAGGGGCCGTCGACACCGCCTTCGTCGCCGAACACACCCACGGCTTCGAGGAGTTCGCCGCCGCCGCCCGCGAGGCCGACTGGGACACCACCCTCGCCGCGACCGGCCTCGACCGCGCCGGCATCGAGCGCGCCCTCGCCATGGTCCTCGCCTCGAAGCGCACCATCGTCTGCTGGGCGATGGGCCTCACCCAGCACAAGCACTCCGTGCCGACCATCCGCGAAGTCGTCAACTTCCTCCTGCTGCGCGGCAACATCGGCCGCCCCGGCGCCGGCGTCTGCCCCGTGCGCGGCCACTCCAACGTCCAGGGCGACCGGACCATGGGCATCTTCGAGCGGCCCTCGGACGCCTTCCTCGACGCCCTCGACCGGGAGTTCGGCATCGTCTCCCCCCGCCACCACGGCTACGACGTGGTCCGCTCCATCGAGGCGCTGCGCGACGGCGAGGCCAGGGTCTTCTTCGCCATGGGCGGCAACTTCGTCGGCGCGACCCCCGACACGGACGTCACCGAGGCCGCGATGCGCCGCGCCGCGCTCACCGTCCACGTCTCCACCAAACTCAACCGCTCGCACGCCGTCACCGGCGCCCGCGCCCTGATCCTGCCGACGCTCGGCCGCACCGACAAGGACGTACAGGCCTCGGGCAAGCAGTTCGTCACCGTCGAGGACTCCATGGGCATGGTCCACGCCTCGCGCGGCAACCTCACCCCCGCGAGCCCGCACCTGCTGTCCGAACCCGCCATCGTCGCCCGCCTCGCCCGAGCCGTCCTCGGCCCCGCCTCCACCACCCCGTGGGAGGAGTTCGAGAAGGACTACGCGACGATCCGCGACCGCGTCTCCCGCGTGGTGCCCGGCTTCGAGGACTTCAACGCCCGGGTCGCCGCCCCCGGCGGCTTCCAGCTCCCGCACGCCCCCCGCGACGAACGCCGCTTCCCCACCGCGACCGGCCTCGCCAACTTCACCGCCGCACCCGTGGAGTACCCCGAACTCCCCGCAGGGAGGCTGCTGTTGCAGACCCTGCGCTCGCACGACCAGTACAACACCACCATCTACGGCCTCGACGACCGCTACCGCGGCATCAAGGGCGGCCGCCGCGTCGTCCTCGTCAACCCCGACGACGCCCGCGCGCTCGGCCTCGCCGACGGCGCCTACACCGACCTCGTCGGCGAATGGCGCGACGGCACCGAACGGCGCGCCCTCGGCTTCCGCGTGGTGCACTACCCCACCGCCCGCGGCTGCGCCGCCGCGTACTACCCGGAGACCAACGTCCTGGTACCGCTCGGCGCGACCGCCGACATCAGCAACACCCCGGCCAGCAAGTCCGTCGTCGTCCGCTTCGAGAACACCACGGGCTGACCCGCCCGCCACCGGCCCGCCCCTCGCGAGGGGCGGGCCGGGTCCGCTCGCTCAGACCGCCTCCGGCGCCGCCTCGACGGGGGCGTCCGCCGCCCGGCGCGGCCCCGGCAGCACCGCCCCGCCGGACACCGCACGCCGCTCCCGGCGCACCGCCACCGCCAGCCCCGCCGCGACGACGCCCGCCGTCACGAAGCCGTACCACGGTGTCGCCCCCGTCGGGTGCGTCACGAACACCAGCGCCGCCGACGCCACCGCGAGCCACCGGCCCGCCGTGCCGCGCCACCCGGTGGCCGCGACCACCACCGTCCCCCACAGCAGGTACCAGGGCTGCACCATCGGCGACAGCACCACCAGCGCCACCAGCCCCAGCCCCAGGGCGTGCACCGGCTCGGTCCGGCCCACCGCCGCCCGGCGCGCGAGCACCAGGATCAGCACCCCGGCGACCGCCAGACCCAGCGTCCCCACCGCCGACTTCACCGCCTGCGGATCGGCGCCCACCGCCGACCGCAGCAGCAGGCCGACCCCCAGCCCGACGTCGCTGGAGAGGGACAGCGCGGTGTGGATCGTCCCCGCCACGCTCTGCGTCCGCAGCCACCCGAACCCGGTACCGGCCAGCAGCGTCGTGCCCACCGCCACCGCCGAGGCGACCAGCCCCGGCCCCAGCAGTCCCTTCGCCACCCGGCGCGCCGCGGACCCGGCGGCCGCCCGGCCCACCACGACGCCGACGAACAGCAGCGCCACCGCCGCCGGCGACTTCACCAGCACCGCGAGCCCGATCAGCGCCGAACCGGCGACCCAGCGGCCGCGCAGCGCCAGCACCGCGCCGGCCAGCGTCAGGCCCGCCATCAGCCCGTCGTTGTGGATGCCGCCCACCACGTGGACCAGCAGCAGCGGGTTGAGCGCGGCCAGCCACAGCGCACCGCCCTCGCCGACACCGTGGTCCCGCGCCAGCCTGGCCACCGCCCACACGACGAGCACCAGCGACCCCACCGCGACGAGCCGCATCAGCAGCACCGCGGGAACGATCGCACCACCGGTCAGCCAGGCGGCGGCGCGCGCCAGCACGAGGAAGAACGGCCCGTAGGGGGCGGGGGTGTGCGTCCAGTGGTGGCCGACGCTCGCGGCGGCGTCACCGCCCCGCCCGGCCGGGTCCAGCACGGACGGCCCCTCGCCGTACACGTCGTGCCCCTCCAGCACCATCGCGCCCTGGGCGACGTAGCTGTACACGTCGGCGGAGTGCAGCGGCGGTACCACGAGCAGCGGCGCGGCCCAGCGGACGAGCGTGCCTCGGACGTCGCGGGCGGAGGGGTCCGTGCGCCCGTACCCCCACCAGGCGGCGACCAGCACCGCCAGCCCCGCGTAGGCGAGCAGCGTCGCCGCGGTGGTCACCGCCGGCCCCCGCGCCACCCACAGCCCCCACGGGTCGTGCGCGGGCAGCCGCCCCGCCGCCCAGCCGCCCGCGGCGACCGCGACGGCCCCGGCCATTCCCAGCCGCCGGTGATCCACGGCGCTCAGTGCCCACATGACAGGAAACCTATCGAACGCGCGTGACCGGCCGGGAAACCGGTGCCCCCTCTTCCCTGAGCGTTCGCTCAGCGTTCTGATAGGAACGGACGGCACAGCACCACACCCCGCAGACGAACGGAGCCGGCCCCATGGGCGAGCACACCGCACCCACGTTCCCGCAGGAGATCGTCGACGAGTACGCCGCACTCGGCATCGACCTCGACGCGCAGTTCTCCGCCGGACACCTCGGCACCCGCATGGGCATCAAGATCACCGAGGCGTCCGCCGAACGGGTCGTCGGCACCATGCCCGTCGAGGGCAACACCCAGCCCTACGGTCTCCTGCACGGCGGCGCCTCCGCCGTTCTCGCCGAGACCCTCGGCTCCGTCGGCGCCATGCTGCACGGCGGCGCGGGCAAGATCGCCGTCGGCGTCGACCTCAACTGCACCCACCACCGGGGCGTGCGCAGCGGCCTGGTCACCGGCGTCGGCACCCCCGTCCACCGGGGCCGCACCACCACCACGTACGAGATCGTCGTCAGCGACGAGGCCGGCAAGCGCGTCTGCACCGCCCGGCTCACCTGCCTGCTGCGCGACGCCCCCGCCCCCTCGGCCGGCTGATCCCGGCACATCCGCGGACCGGCCCGCCGCTGCGGACCCCGCCCGACGCACCCGCACCACGGCCCGGCGCCACGCTCCGCAGCGTGGCGCCGGGCATTTTCATGTCCCCTACACTCACACCGGGTTGACCACGGATCTCGACAACTCACGGCCACGGACAGTGACTTGTGAGCACCACCGCGGCCGTACCAACCACGGACGGCAGCACACACCCGCCCGACGTAACACTGCGTAACATTCGCGCAATGCGCGGGACCCCGCAGGACCACCCGCACCCCCCACCGCCCCACCCCGGCGCGCACCCCCCTACCCCGCACGCCCCCCATCCACGCGTCAGCACCAAGATCAGTCCAAGCCCCTTAACAGAGCTGCGCGTTCTCATCATGCGAGAAAAACCGGCGAGCGGAAAAACGGTACATGTCCACACAGTGGACGCACAGTCTCCCCGACGGCATAACAAGACAGTCACATCCTGACCCACACCCGTCCCCCACCCCACCGCCTGCGCCTAGAGTCACCGCCAGTCACCGCGCCGCCGGGCGCGACTGCACCACGGCCCTGTACCGAGACCAGTACGGCCCGGCGAACGACACGGCACCTCGAGCGAGGAGGCCGCGCCAGGGAAAGGACCTTTCGTGCGACACCGTTCTTTGCTCATCCTCACCGCCATGCTCACCACCGGAGCACTCACCCTCACCGCATGCGGATCGCGCGACGACGACAGCAGCGGCGACAAGGGCAGCGACGCCAAGACCACCGTCGTCATCGGCGTCGACGCCCCGCTGACCGGCTCCCTCTCCGCACTCGGCCAGGGCATCAAGAATTCCGCGGACCTCGCGGCGAAGACCGCCAACAAGAACAACGAAGTCCCCGGCATCGAATTCAAGATCGAAGCCCTCGACGACCAGGCCGTCCCCGCCTCCGGACAGGCCAACGCCACCAAGCTCGTCGGCAACAAGGACGTCATCGGCGTCGTCGGCCCCCTCAACTCCGGCGTCTCCCAGTCGATGCAGGGCGTCTTCCAGAAGGCCGGACTCGCCCAGGTCTCCCCCGCCAACACCAACCCCGCCCTCAGCCAGGGCGACGACTGGGCCACCCCCGGCGCCGCCAAGCGCCCCTTCGACACCTACTTCCGCACCTGCGCCACCGACGTCGTCCAGGGCAAGTTCGCCGCCCAGTACCTCTTCAACGACGCCAAGAAGAAGAAGGTCTACGTCGTCGACGACAAGCAGACCTACGGCGCCGGCCTCGCCGCCATCTTCACCGCCGAGTTCAAGCGCCTCGGCGGCCAGATCGCCGGCACCGACCACGTCACGGTCAAGGAGACCGACTTCTCCAGCACCGCCGACAAGGTCAAGGCCTCCGGCGCCGACTCCGTCTACTTCGGCGGCCAGTACCCCGAGGGCGGCCTGCTCTCCGACCAGATCAAGAAGACCGGCGCCAAGATCCCCACCATGGGCGGCGACGGCATCTACGACCCGGCCTTCATCAGCGCCTCCGGCGAAGCCAACGACGGCGACCTCGCCACCTCCGTCGGCTACCCCGTCGAAGCCCTGCCGACCGCCAAGACCTTCATCGCGGACTACACCGCCGCCGGCTACAAGGACCCCTTCGCCGCCTACGGCGGGTACTCCTACGACGCCGCCTGGTCCCTCATCCAGGCCGTCAAGGCCGTCGCCGCCGCCAACGACGGCAAGCTCCCCGAAGACTCCCGCACCAAGATCACCGAAGCCATGTCCAAGGTCTCCTTCGACGGCGTGACCGGCAAGGTCGCCTTCGACGAGTTCGGTGACACCACCAACAAGCAGCTCACCGTCTACGAGGTCAAGACCGGCGCCTGGAAGGACGTCAAGAGCGCCACGTTCGAAGACTGACCCACCCGCACCACCCCCACAGACCCACAACCGCGCGGGGGCGCAACAGCGCCCCCGCGCGGCGTCATATCCGACAAGCTCATCGGAGGCACTGCGGTGAACGAACTGCCGCAACAGCTGGCCAACGGCCTCGCACTCGGAGCCCTGTATGGCCTCATAGCCATCGGGTACACCATGGTGTACGGCATCGTCCAGCTCATCAATTTCGCCCACGGCGAGATCTTCATGATCGGGGGCTTCGGCGCCCTCACCACCTACATCGCGCTCCCCAGCGGAACGACGCTCCTGGTGGCCATCCCACTCATGATCGTCGGCGGCGCCCTCGCCTCCGTCGCCGTAGCCACCGCCGCGGAACGCTTCGCCTACCGACCCCTGCGCAGCGCCCCCCGCCTCGCCCCCCTCATCACCGCGATCGGCCTCTCGATCGTCCTGCAACAACTCGTCTGGGGCTTCTACCCCGACGCCAAGAAACCCCGAAGCTTCCCCGAATTCCACGGCGAATCCTTCAAGATCTTCGACAACCTCTACCTCCAGCGGGCCGACGCCTTCGTCCTCGTCCTCGCCCCCCTCTGCATGCTCGCCCTCGGCCTCTTCGTCGCCAAGAGCCGCAGCGGCCGCGCCATGCAGGCCACCGCCCAAGACCCCGACACCGCCAAACTCATGGGCATCAACACCGACCGCATCATCGTGATGGCCTTCGCCATCGGAGCCGCGTTCGCCGCCGTCGCCGCCGTCGCCTACGGCCTCGACAAGGGCCAGATCAACTTCGAGATGGGCTTCATCCTCGGACTCAAGGCCTTCACCGCAGCCGTCCTCGGCGGCATCGGCAACATCTACGGAGCCATGGTCGGCGGCGTCGTCCTCGGCCTCGCCGAAGCCCTCTCCATCGCCTACATCGAAGAAATCCCCGGCATGCAGCAGCTCGGCGGCGGCGCCTGGGCCAACGTCTGGGCCTTCGTACTTCTCATCGTCGTCCTCCTCGTCAGGCCACAAGGCCTGCTCGGCGAGCGCGTCGCGGACAGGGCGTGAAAGCCATGACCACCAACACCACCACCAACACCCCCACCGCGGCCGGCACCGCCACCACCCGCCTGCGCGCACTCACCGCACTCGGCGGACTCGCCACCATCGCCACCACGTTCCTCTCCTGGACGTACACCGACGAATTCCCCGGCGACCTCACCGTCTACGGCTACCCCGGCGGCCTCCAACTCCTCACCCTCACCGCCGGCCTCCTCGTCGTCCTCTACGCCCTCGCCGCACTCGACACCCGCGGCCTGCGCTGGCTCGCCCCCACCGGAACCACCAAAGCCCTCCAACTCCTCGCCCTCGGCGCCTTCGGCACCACCTGGTTCACCGTCATCGCCATCGCCGTCGAACTCGGCGGAGTCGTCAACCTCGAACCCGGCGGCTACATCGCGGCCCTGGCCTCCGCCATCCCGCTCGTCGCCTTCCGCCTCCCCGACGACACCCACAAGGCGACCCGACCCAAGGAACTCCCTTCCTGGGCCGAAATCCTCATCATCGTCGCCGCCTTCGGCACCGGACTCTTCGTCGTCACCTACGGCATCGACACCGAATACGCCGAACTCTTCACCGGCTACCTCATCACCGCCGGATTCGCCGTCGGCGCCCTCTTCAAAGCCGGCGTCATGGCCCGCCTCTCCGGCCTCACCACCAAGTACCGCTCCATCGCGGTCGCCGCGGCCTTCGTCGCCGCAGCCGCCTTCCCCTTCACCCAGAGCACCGACCAGTACACCCTCATCGCGGTCAACATCCTCATCTTCGCGACCGTCGCACTCGGGCTGAACATCGTCGTCGGCCTCGCCGGACTCCTCGACCTCGGATACGTCGCCTTCCTCGGCGTCGGCGCCTACACCGCCGCCCTCGTCTCCGGCACCACCGCATCCGCCTTCGACATCCACTTCCCCTTCTGGGCAGCCGTCCTCACCGGCGCCGCCGTCTCCCTCATCTTCGGCGTACTCATCGGCGCACCCACCCTCCGCCTCCGCGGCGACTACCTCGCCATCGTCACCCTCGGCTTCGGCGAAATCTTCCGCATCACCGTCGGCAACCTCGACGGCGTCTCCGGACCCCAGATCACCAACGGCCCCAACGGCGTGCCCAACATCCCCGACCTCGTCCTCTTCGGATACGACTTCGGCGAATCCCACACCGTCCTCGGTATCGAACTCGGCGGCTACGCCAACTACTACCTGCTCATGCTGCTCGCGATGATCCTCGTGGTCCTCGTCTTCAGCCGCGCAGGCAGCTCCCGCATCGGCCGCGCCTGGGTCGCCATCCGCGAGGACGAAACCGCCGCCACCGCCATGGGCATCAACGGCTTCCGCGTCAAACTCATCGCCTTCGCCCTCGGCGCCACCCTCGCCGGCCTCGCCGGCACCGTCCAGGCACACGTCCAGTCCACCGTCGTCCCCGAGATGTACGTCTTCGCCGGACCCGTGCCCCCCAACTCCGCCTTCCTCCTCGCCGCCGTCATCCTCGGCGGCATGGGAACCATCAGCGGACCCCTCATCGGCGCCACCCTCCTCTACATGATCCCGGCCAAACTCCAGTTCCTCCAGGACTACCAACTCCTCGGATTCGGCCTCGCCCTCATCCTGCTGATGCGCTTCCGCCCCGAAGGCCTCATCGCCAACCGGCGCGCCCAGCTCGAATTCCACGAGACCGGCCAACTCGACACCCCCGGGGGCACCCTCCCCGACAACGGCGTCGGCACCGTGAAGGCGGGGGCCTGAACACCATGACCACCACCACCGAAACCACCACCACCGTCCTCGACGCCAGCGGCGTCACCATGCGCTTCGGCGGCCTCACCGCCGTACGCGACGTCGACCTCACGGTCAACGCGGGCGAGATCGTCGGACTCATCGGCCCCAACGGCGCCGGCAAGACCACCTTCTTCAACTGCCTCACCGGCCTCTACGTCCCCACCGAAGGCAAGGTCAGCTACAAGGGCACCGTCCTCCCGCCCAAGCCGCACCTCGTCACCCAGGCCGGCATCGCCCGCACCTTCCAGAACATCCGGCTCTTCGCCAACATGACCGTCCTGGAGAACGTCCTCGTCGGACGCCACACCAGGACCAAAGAAGGCCTCTGGTCCGCCCTCCTGCGCGGCCCCGGCTTCAAACGCGCCGAAGCCGCCTCCCACGCCCGAGCCATGGAACTCCTCGAGTTCATCGGCCTCCAGGACAAGGCCGACCACCTCGCCCGCAACCTCCCCTACGGAGACCAGCGCAAGCTGGAGATCGCGCGCGCACTCGCCAGCGACCCCGGACTCCTCCTCCTCGACGAGCCCACCGCCGGCATGAACCCGCAGGAAACCCGCGTCACCGAAGAACTCATCTTCGCCATCCGGGACATGGGCATCGCCGTCCTCGTCATCGAGCACGACATGCGCTTCATCTTCAACCTCTGCGACCGCGTCGCCTGCCTCGTCCAGGGCGAAAAACTCGTCGAAGGCACCCCCGACGTCGTCCAGAGCGACGAACGCGTCGTCGCCGCCTACCTCGGCACCCCGTTCGAAGCCGCACCCGACAACACCGCGGCGGACACGACCGGCACGACCGGTGCGCCGGACGCGACCGACACGGCGGGCACGACCGACACCACCACCGGGACGCCCACCGACCCGGCACCACGCACCACCGGCACCACCAGCACCACCCGCCCGGAAGGGGAAGCCCAGTGACCGCACTGCTGGAAGTCGAAGACCTCCGCGTCGCCTACGGCAAGATCGAAGCCGTCAAGGGAATCTCCTTCACCGTCGAAGCCGGCCAGGTCGTCACCCTCATCGGCACCAACGGCGCCGGCAAGACCACCACCCTGCGCACCCTCTCCGGCCTCCTCAAGCCCTCCGGCGGCCGCATCCTCTTCGACGGGAAACCCCTCGCCGGCGTCCCCGCCCACAAGATCGTGGCACTCGGCCTCGCCCACTCCCCCGAAGGCCGCCACATCTTCCCCCGCCTCTCCATCGCGGAGAACCTCCAACTCGGCGCATTCCTCCGCACCGACAAGGCAGGCATCGAGAAGGACGTCCAGCGCGCCTACGACCTCTTCCCCATCCTCGGGGAACGCAGGAAGCAAGCCGCCGGAACCCTCTCCGGCGGCGAACAGCAGATGCTCGCCATGGGCCGCGCCCTCATGTCGCAGCCCAAGCTGCTCATGCTCGACGAACCCTCCATGGGACTCTCGCCGATCATGATGCAGAAGATCATGGAGACCATCGTCGAACTCAAGGCGTCCGGCACCACGATCCTGCTGGTCGAACAGAACGCCCAGGCCGCCCTCTCCCTCGCGGACCAGGGCCACGTCATGGAGGTCGGCAAGATCGTCCTCTCCGGCACCGGCGCGGACCTCCTGCACGACGAGTCCGTCCGCAAGGCCTACCTCGGCGAGGACTGACCCCCTGCGCCACCCACGCGAACGGGCCCGCCCGGGAGGTCTCTCCCGGGCGGGCCCGTCCACGTACCGCGCGCGCCGCCTACTCCGCGGCCTTCTTCTTCTCCTCGGCGTCCGCGATCAACGCCTCCGCGAGCTGCTGCATCGACATCCTGCGGTCCATCGACGTCTTCTGGATCCAGCGGAACGCCGCAGGCTCCGACAGCCCGTAGTCCGTCTGCAGGATGCTCTTCGCCCGGTCCACCAGCTTGCGCGTCTCCAGCCGCTGGGACAGGTCCGCGATCTCGCTCTCCAGCGCCTTCAGCTCCGCGAACCGGGACACCGCCATCTCGATCGCGGGCACCACGTCGCTCTTGCTGAACGGCTTCACCAGGTACGCCATCGCACCGGCGTCACGAGCCCGCTCCACCAGGTCGCGCTGCGAGAACGCGGTGAGCATCAGGACGGGCGCGATGGACTCCTCGGCGATCTTCTCCGCCGCGGAGATGCCGTCGAGCACCGGCATCTTCACGTCGAGGATGACCAGGTCCGGCTTGTGCTCCCGGGCCAGCTCCACGGCCTGCTGACCGTCCCCGGCCTCACCGACGACGGCGTAGCCCTCCTCCTCCAGCATCTCCTTGAGATCGAGGCGGATGAGCGCCTCGTCCTCGGCGATGACGACGCGGGTCGTCAGCGGCGGGACGTGCGACTTGTCGTCGTCGGCGGTAACGGGCTCGGGCGACTCGGGCGTGGTCACGGGGCTCCTCGGTAAGGACAGGCGTGCTGCTGCCAAGAGCCTACCTAGCTGCGACGGCCCGGGGGCAACCGGTACACTGCTGCCGAGCGACCTCGCCGGGTTGGTGGAATGGCATACACGGATGTCTCAAACACATCTGCCCGAAAGGGCTTGCGGGTTCGAGTCCCGCACTCGGCACTGAGAAGGACTTAAGCGGATTTCCACGTTCTCGTGGATTTCCGCTTTTTTGCTTCCAGATAGCACGACCGTCACGCACGGTAGCTGTATGAGCTTTCACGGTAGCGAGGTCCGTCAGAAGGCCCTGGACCTCATGAGTTCCGGCACGAGCGCTGCCGAGGCGGCTCGGCGCCTGAACGTGCCCCGCGGCACCGTCTCCTATTGGCTGCATAAAGAACGGGCCAGACTCGGTACGTGTCCCGGCCGTCATAAACACGCATGCCCCCGCTGCGACGCCGCCCCGCTGGATACGGCTGCCTACGCCTATCTGCTCGGCCTCTATCTGGGCGACGGCCACGTGAGCGTGTACGCGGGACACAGAGTCCCTAGCCTCACGATCACGCTCGATGACGCCTGGCCGGGCATTCAGGACGAGGCCGAGACGGCGATGCGCGCCGTGTTCCCCGCCAACGCCACGTGCCGGATCCGCAAGACCGGATGCCACAACATCAAGGTCTACTCCAAGTACCTGATCTGCCTCTTTCCCCAGCACGGCCCGGGAAGGAAGCACGAACGACGGATCGCCCTGGATCCCTGGCAGCAAGAGATCGTGGACGAGTATCCGTGGGGTTTCGTCCGCGGACTCATTCATTCCGACGGTTGCCGGATCACGAACTGGACCACTCGGCTCGTGGGCGGAGAACGAAAACGATACGAGTATCCCCGCTATGTGTTCGCCAACAAGTCCGACGACATCCGCGGCCTCTTCGGTGCGACCCTCACGGCCGTCGGCGTGGAGTGGACCACGCTGGCCAGAGGCAGCGATCCCTTCAACATCTCCGTAGCCCGACGGGCGTCCGTCGCTCTCATGGACGCGCACGTCGGGCCGAAGTACTGACGACCGGGGCCTACTTGGGGCTGTCGTCCTCGCCCACGTGATGCACCCGGACCAGGTTGGTGGAGCCCGCGATGCCGGGGGGTGAGCCGGCGGTGATGACGATGACGTCGCCCTTGCGGCAGCGGCCGATCCGCAGCAGCTCCTCGTCGACCTGGGCGACCATGGCGTCGGTGGACTCGACGTGGGGGCCGAGGAAGCTTTCGACGCCCCAGGTGAGGTTGAGCTGGGCGCGGGTGGCTTCGTCGGGGGTGAAGGCGAGGAGGGGGATGGGCGAGCGGTAGCGGGAGAGGCGTTTGGCGGTGTCGCCGCTCTGGGTGAAGGCGACGAGGAATTTCGCGCCGAGGAAGTCGCCCATCTCGGCGGCGGCGCGGGCGACGGCGCCGCCCTGGGTGCGTGGTTTGTTGCGGTCGGTGAGCGGGGGGAGGCCCTTGGCGAGGATGTCCTCCTCGGCGGCTTCGACGATGCGGCCCATGGTGCGGACGGTTTCGACGGGGTATGTGCCGACGCTGGTCTCGCCGGAGAGCATGACGGCGTCGGTGCCGTCGATGATGGCGTTGGCGACGTCGGAGGCTTCGGCGCGGGTGGGGCGGGAGTTGTCGATCATCGATTCGAGCATCTGGGTGGCGACGATGACCGGTTTGGCGTTGCGCTTGGCGAGTTTGACGGCTCGCTTCTGGACGATGGGGACTTGTTCGAGGGGCATTTCCACGCCGAGGTCGCCACGGGCGACCATGATGCCGTCGAAGGCCGCGACGATGTCCTCGATGTTGTCGACCGCCTGGGGTTTTTCGATCTTGGCGATGACGGGGAGGGTGCGGCCCTGCTCCTTCATGATGGCGTGGACGTCGTCGATGTCGCGTCCGCTGCGGACGAAGGAGAGGGCGACGATGTCGGCGCCGATGTCGAGGGCCCAGCGGAGGTCTTCGACGTCTTTGTCGGAGAGGGCGGGGACGGAGACGGCGACTCCGGGGAGGTTGAGGCCCTTGTGGTCGGAGACCATGCCGCCTTCGACGACGGTGGTGCGGACGCGGGGGCCGTCGACGGCGGTGACTTCGAGGGTGACGCGGCCGTCGTCGACGAGGATGCGTTCGCCGGGGGTGACGTCGGCGGCGAGGCCGTCGTAGGTGGTGCCGCAGATGGTGCGGTCGCCTTCGAGGGGTTCGACGGTGATGGTGAAGTCGTCGCCGCGTTCAAGGAGTACGGGGCCTTCGTGGAATCGCCCGAGGCGGATCTTCGGGCCTTGAAGGTCGGCGAGGATGCCGACGCTGCGGCCGGTTTCCTGAGCGGCGCGGCGGACGTGGTGGTAGCGCTGTTCGTGTTCGGGGTAGGTGCCGTGGCTGAGGTTGAAGCGGGCGATGTCCATGCCGGCTTCGACCAGGGCTTTGATCTGGTCGTACGTGTCGGTGGCTGGTCCCAGGGTGCATACGATTTTCGCTCGGCGCATGTTTCGAGCCTAGACCTTACCTACGAGTAGGTATTTCTGTCGGGGTGACTCCTCAACCACCTTTGGATGAAGGGTTGTTGATGACTGTTGAAGTGGGCGGGGCGTTGCTCCGATGAGCGTTTTTCCGCTTCTTCGCGGGGGTTGTTCGAGGGGTTTTCGGGGCGGTCGGGGGTGGGCGGGGGTGGTTTTCCGAACGTGCGTGGGTGGTTGCGTGCTGCGTTCGCCCTGGCTGCCGTCTTCGTGCGGTCATCGAAATGAAACCTGTGCGGGGTGTTGTCGGTGGTCGGGCTGCGCCAGAATCTACGCGCGTCATAGCTACGCGCGTCACGTGCGCGGGGCGGTCGTGGGCCCGGTGGGGTCGTGGCCGCGGGCGGGCGTCGTCCGACTGATCGAGGAGTCAAGAATGCCGTTGAACCGCAGGACTTTTCTGGGCCGTTCGGCCGCCGCGGGTGCGGGTGTGGCGATGGCGGGCGGCGTCGTCGCCGGGCAGGCGGGGGCCGCGGAGCGCGGGGGTCACGGGAGTGGTCACGGGGGTGGTCGTGCGAAGCGGTACTCGTTCACCGTGATGGGGACGACGGACCTGCACGGGAACGTCTTCAACTGGGACTACTTCACGGACAAGGAGTACGACGACTCGGCGCACAACGACATCGGTCTGGCGAAGATCTCGACGCTGGTGAACGAGATCCGGGAGGATCGCGGGCGCGGGAACACGTTGTTGATCGACGCGGGTGACACGATCCAGGGCACGCAGTTGTCGTACTACTACGCGAAGGTCGATCCGATCACGGCGCGGCGTGGTCCGGTGCATCCGATGGCGCAGGCGATGAACGCGATCGGTTATGACGCGGCGGCGTTGGGGAACCACGAGTTCAACTACGGGATTCCGGTGTTGCGGAAGTTCGAGGAGCAGTGTGATTTTCCGCTGCTGGGGGCGAACGCGCTGGACGCGAAGTCGTTGCGGCCGGCGTTCGCGCCGTACGTGATCAAGCGGTTGCGGACGCCGTTCGGACGGGATGTGCGGGTGGCGGTGCTGGGTCTGACGAATCCGGGGATCGCGATCTGGGACAAGGCGAACGTGAGCGGGAAGATGGTGTTCCCGGGGCTTGAGGAGCAGGCGGCGAAGTGGGTGCCGAAGCTGCGGTCGATGGGTGCGGACGTGGTGGTGGTGTCGGCGCATTCGGGTTCGTCGGGGACGTCGTCGTACGGGGACCAGTTGCCGTACGTGGAGAACGCGGCGGGTCTGGTGGCGGAGCAGGTGCCGGGGATCGACGCGATTCTGGTGGGGCACGCGCACGCGGAGATTCCGGAGTACTTCGTGACGAACGCGGAGACGGGTCGGCGGGTGGTGTTGTCGGAGCCGGCGAAGTGGGGGCAGCGGTTGACGTTGTTCGACTTCGATGTGGTGTGGGAGAGGGGGCGTTGGGCGGTCGAGAAGGTGGGTGCCCGGGTGCTGAACTCCAATGCGGCGGTGGAGGACCGGAAGGTCGTGCGGTTGTTGGAGGACGAGCACGCGAAGGTGGTGGCGTACGTGAATCAGGTGATCGGTACGTCGGTGGCGGCGATGTCGACGGTGGACGCGCCGTGGAAGGACGAGCCGCTCATCGATCTGATCAATCATGTGCAGGCGGAGACGGTGCGGGCGGCGCTGGCGGGCGGGGAGTTCTCGGGGTTGCCGGTGTTGTCGCAGGCGTCGTGTTTCTCGCGGACGGCGGCGATTCCGGCGGGCGAGGTGACGATCAAGGACGCGGCGGGGCTGTATCCGTTCGAGAACACGTTGGAGGCGCGGGTGATCACGGGTGCGCAGTTGAAGGATTATCTGGAGTATTCGGCGAAGTACTACGTGCGGACGGCGGCGGGGGTGCCGGTGGACACGTCGAAGCTGACGAACGCGGAGGGTACGCCGGATTACAACTACGACGCGGTGTCGGGTGTGACGTACGACGTGGACGTGGCGCAGCCGGTGGGTTCGCGGATCGTGGGGTTGTCGTTCGAGGGGGCGGCGGTGGATCCGGCGGCGCGGTTCGTGTTGGCGGTGAACAACTACCGGGCGAGTGGTGGGGGGAATTTCCCGCATGTGCCGGGTGCGGAGCAGGTGTGGGCGAATTCGGACGAGATCCGGAACACGATCATTCAGTGGGTGCGGGCGAGGGGTTCGGTGGATCCGGCGGAGTTCGCTTCGGTGGGGTGGCGTCTGACGCGTGAGGGTGTGCCGGTGTTCTAGGCGTCGGGCGTCCGCCGCGAGGCGTTCGTTTCGCGCAGGGGGCGCTGCGCGTAGGGGGCGCTGCGCGTTTCGTGTGGGGCATGGGTGGGGCGGTCGCTCCGGTCTTCGGGCCGGGGCGGCCGCCCTTTCTTCTTTTGTCCGGGGCGGGCCTCAGGTGTGGTGGGTGAGGGGGGTGGGGCCGGGGGTCTGCTGGGGGACGTGGGGGTGGGGCTGGAGGCCGAAGGTGGTGAAGGCGGTGCGTCGTGGGAGGGGGTAGGGGTTGGTGCCGGTGAGGTCGTTGAGGATGGTGGCGCTGCGGTGGGCGGCGAGGCCGAGGTCGGGGGCGCCGACGCCGTGGGTGTGGCGTTCTGCGTTCTGGACGTAGATGTGTCCGGTGATGGCGGGGGTGGTGGTGAGGCGGAAGTGTTCGTCGATGCGGGGGCGTCCGGCGGTGTCGCGGCTGATGTGGGGGGCGAGGCCTTCGAGGAGTGTGTCGAGGGGGCGTTCGCGGTAGCCGGTGGCGAGGACGACGGCGTCGGTGGTGAGGCGGCTGCGGGTGCCTTGGCGGGTGTGGTCGAGGTGGAGTTCGACGCGGGTGTTGGCGAGGCGGCCGGCGGTGCGGACGCTGACGCCGGGGGTGAGGGTGGCGTCGGGCCAGCCGCCGTGGAGGGTGCGGGCGTAGAGCTCGTCGTGGATGGCGGTGATGGTGTCGGTGTCGATGCCTTTGTGGAGTTGCCATTGGCGTCGGACGAGGTCGTCGCGGGTGGCTTCGGGGAGGGCGTGGAAGTAGCGGGTGTAGTCGGGGGTGAAGTGTTCGAGGCCGAGCTTGGAGTACTCCATGGGGGCGAAGGCTTCGGTGCGGGCGAGCCAGTGGAGTTTTTCGTTGCCGTGGGGGCGGGCGCGCAGGAGGTCGAGGAAGATCTCGGCGCCGGACTGGCCGGATCCGATGACGGTGATGTGTTCGGCGGTGAGGAGTTCGTCGCGGTGCTGGAGGTAGTCGGCGGAGTGGATGACGGGGACCGATGGGGCGTCGGCGAGGGGTTTGAGGGGTTCGGGTACGTGGGGTTCGGTGCCGATGCCGAGGGCGATGTGGCGGGTGTAGGCGCGGCCGAGGGCTTCGGCTTCGCCGTCGGGGGCGAGTTGGGTGAAGTCGACTTCGAAGAGGGCGCGTGTGGTGTTCCAGCGGACGGCGTCGACTTGGTGGCCGAAGTGGAGTCCGGGGAGTTGTTCGCTGACCCAGCGGCAGTAGGCGTCGTATTCGGCGCGGTGGGTGTGGAAGCGCTCGGCGAAGTAGAAGGGGTAGAGGCGTTCGCGGGTGCGGAGGTAGTTGAGGAAGGTCCAGGGGCTGGTGGGGTCGGCGAGGGTGACGAGGTCGGCGAGGAAGGGGACTTGGAGGGTGGAGCCGTCGATGAGGAGGCCGGGGTGCCAGCGGAAGGAGGGGTTCTGTTCGTAGAAGGTGGCGGCGAGGGGTTGGTGGTGGGCGGTGGTGTGGTGGACGCCGTGGGCGAGGGCGGCGAGGGAGAGGTTGAAGGGGCCGATGCCGATGCCGACGAGGTCGTGGGGGCGGTCGGGTTCGGTGGCGGGGTGGTCGGGGGTGGGCGGGGTCGGGGTGGGGTCGGTCATCGGGGCGTGTTGCCTTCCTTGAGCGGGGTGGTGGGGAGGGAGAGGCGGGTGACGTGGTCGATGAGGGTGTGGAGGTCGGTGGGGGTGGTGTGGGGGTTGAGGAGGGTGGCTTTGAGCCAGAGGCGTCCGGCGGCGTGGGCGCGGCCGAGTACGGCGGTGCCGTGGTCGAGGAGGGTGCGGCGGAGGGTGGCGACGGTGTGGTCGTCGGCGTGGGTGGGGCGGAAGAGGACGGTGCTGAGGGTGGGGCGGGCGTAGAGGTCGAGGCCGGGGGTGTCGTGGATGTGGTCGGCGAGGTGGTGGGCGGCTGTGAGGGTGCGGTCGATGAGGTCGGCGAGGCCGTCGCGGCCGAGGGCTTGGAGGGTGACGGCGATTTTGAGGGCGTCGGGTCGGCGGGTGGTGCGCAGGGAGCGGCCGAGGAGGTCGGGGATGCCGGCTTCGGTGTCGTCGTCGGCGTTGAGGTAGGGGGCGTGGTGGTGGAGGGGGGTGAGGTGGTGGGTGTGGGGGACGGCGAGGAGGCCGGCGGAGGCGGGTTGCCAGCCGAGTTTGTGGAGGTCGAGGGTGACGGTGTCGGCGCGGTGGAGGCCGTGGAGGAGGTGGTGGTGGGTGGGGCTGAGGAGGACGGGGCCGCCGTAGGCGGCGTCGATGTGGAGGGTGGCGCCGTGGTGGGCGCAGAGGTCGGCGATGGTGTCGAGGGGGTCGATGGCGCCGGTGTCGGTGGTGCCTGCGGTGGCGGTGACGAGGTGGGGGCCGGGGTGGTGGGTGAGGGCTTGTTCGAGGGTGTGGGGGTCGAGGGTGCCGGTGGGGGTGGGGAGGGTGTGGGGGGTGGGGAGGCCGAGGAGCCAGGCGGCGCGGTGGATGCTGTGGTGGGCGTTGGCGCCGGTGAGGGTGGTGAGGGTGGGGCCGTGGCGTTCGCGGGCGAGGAGGAGGGCGAGTTGGTTGGCTTCGGTGCCGCCGGTGGTGATGACGGCGTCGGGGGTGGGGGTGTGGGGGTAGATCTCGCGGGCGAGGGTGGTGGTGAGGTCGGCTTCGAGGGTGGCGGCGGCGGGTGCTTGGTCCCAGGAGTCCATGGAGGGGTTGAGGGCTGAGGCGGCGAGGTCGGCGGCTGCGGCGAGGGCGAGGGGTGGGGTGTGGAGGTGGGCGGCGCAGTGGGGGTGTGCGGGGTCTGCGGCGCCTTCGGCGAGGGCGGTGACGAGTCGGGTGAGGGCGTGGTGGGCGCCGGTGCCGTGGTCGGGGAGTAGGGGGTGGGTGTGGGTGCGGGTGTGGCGGGTGGTGGTGTCGGGGCCGCCGGCGGGGAGGGGGCCGTTGCGTCGGGTGGCGCCGTCGGTGAGGGCTTGGAGGACGGTTTCGAGGAGGGGCCGCAGGTGGGCGGGGCCGGTGGTGCCGCCGGCGAGGGGTGGGAGGGGCATGGGTGTGGTGGTCCTTCGGGTGGGTGGTGGTGGGCGTGTCAGCGTGTCCGTTTTCGGGGTGCTGCGGCCGGAGGGATCAACGATCGGGACTCGAAAGGGGTACTGGTGGGCGGTGTGGCGGGGCGGGTGGGGGTGGGGCTGGTAAGGGGTGCACTGGTGTGCGGGGGTGGGGGTTGTGGTGGCTGGCGGGGGCGGGCGTGTCGGGGTGCGGGGGTGTGGTGGGCCGGTGGGGTGGGGGTGCGGGGGGTTGGGGACGGGTAGGTAGGGGGCGTTTCCGGGCGGGTGCGGTGGGTGGGAGGTCGTGTGGTGGCGGTGGGTGTGGAATCGGTGGAGTCGGTGGAGCAACTGGCTCTGGTCTGGCGGGAGATGGTGCTGGACCGGGATCCGGGTGCGGATGTGCGGGATCTGCCGGGGGTGGCGGTGCGTTGGGCGGACTGCCGGTTCGCGTTCTGGAACTGCGTCACGCTGACGGAGGCGGGGGTGGACGCGGGGTTGCTGGCGCGGCGGCTGGGTGAGGCGGCGGACGTCATGCGCGGGAAACGGCATCCGGGCTTCCTGTGGGTCTTCGAGGACCTTCTCGACGACGGGGCGCGGGTGGCGTTGGGGGCGGCGGCGGAGCGGGCGGGGCTCGTGCGGGCCTTTCCGGGGACCGGTATGGCGGGTGACCTGCTGCCGGTTCCGGAGCCGGTGCATCCTGATCTGTCGTTCGTGCGGGTGACGACCGACGATCATCTTCAAGCGTATGCCGACCTCAACTCCCGTGCCTACGGGATGCCGTTGGAGGCGGGGCGGGACGGTCTGGCGGGTTCGGCGCTGTGGAAGGGCGGGGTGTTCGCGTATCTGGGGCTGCGGGAAGGGGTTCCGGTGACGTGTGCGGGTGCGGTGGAGTCGGCGGGGCGGGTGTTCGTGGCGCTGGTGGCGACGGATCCGGTGTGGGAGCGGCGGGGTTACGGGGAGGCGGTGACGCGGATGGCGCTGTGTGCGGCGGGCCGGGCGACGGGGCTGAGGCGGGCGGTGCTGCATGCGACGGTGGCGGGTGCGCCGGTGTATCCGCGGATCGGGTTCCGGCCGAACTCGGCGATCGGCTTCTTCGCATTGCGGGGGTGAGGTGGCGGGGTGTGGCCGGGGGCGCTTCGCCGGTGCCCTGTCCGCCCCCGTGCGGCGGTTCTCGTGGGAGGTACGGCCCCGCCGGGCTCTCTCCAGCGGGTGCGGGCATGCCGACGCCCGGCCCTCTCCCCCGCGGGTGCGGGTGTGGGGGCCGGGCGTCGGTGGTGGGGTGGGTCAGGCGGTGGTGCGTACGGCGAGGGTCCGGCGGAGGTCGTCGAGTTCGTCGACGAGCCGGCGGCGCAGGGCGGGGGTGAGGTCGGGGTCGTCGAGGGCGCGGGTGCCGAGGTCGAGGGCGGCGGGGTCGACGGCGTGGGCGGGGAAGGCGTAGCGGCCGGCGGCGGTGGCGATGGCGGGGCCGCGGCGGGCGGCGAGCCCGGTGGCGTCGGCGTAGTAGCGGGTGACGTAGTCCTCGACGAGGGCGGTCTGTTCGGGCTGCCAGAAGCCTTGGGCGGTGGCGGCGAAGAGGTAGTTGGAGAGGGTGTCGTCTTCGAACAGGGCGTGCCAGGCCGTGGCTTTGGCGGTGGCGTCGGGGAGGGCGGCGCGGCAGCGGGCGGCGCCTTCTTCGCCGGTGGCGCTGGGGTCCTGGGCGAGTTCGGCGTCGATGGCGGCTTCGTCGGTGGCGCCGAGGACGGCGAGGCGGGTGAGGATGCGCCAGCGGAGTTCGGGGTCGAGTTCGGGTCCGCCGGGGGCGGAGCCTTCGGCGAGCCAGTTCTGGATGGTGTCGGGCTGGGTGGCGGCGTCGATGTAGTGGCGTACGGCGACGAGGCGACGGCCGGGGTCGTTTCCGTCCTCGGTGCGGCGGATGAGGTCGCGGCAGAGGTCGGTGAGGGTGGCGAGGGCGGCGGGGCGGCGGTCGGGGGTGGTGTAGCGGTCGGTGACCTGGTGGGCGGCGAAGGAGAGGACGCCCTGGACGAGGGCGAGGTCGCTTTCGTGCGGGAGGTGGGTGCGGGCGAGGGCGAGGTAGTCGGCGGGGGGCAGGTCGCCGTCGCGGACCATGTCGCGGGCGGTGTTCCAGATGACGGCTCTGGTGAGGGCGTCGGGTACGCCGCAGAGGGTGCGGGTGACGGTCTGCCAGGATTCGGGGTCGAGGCGGACCTTGGCGTAGGTGAGGTCGTCGTCGTTGAGGACGACGAGGGCGGGGCGGCGGCCGGGGAGGGTGAGGGGGCCGTCGGTCTGGGGGAGGTCGATCTCGATGCGGTTGCGCAGGACGAGGCGGTCGGGTCCGGCCTGGGTGTCGAGGGTGTGGTCGTAGAGGCCGACGGCGACGCGGTGGGGGCGGGTGCCGTGGTGGCCGACGGTGAGGTTCCAGGAGCTTCCGGCGGGTTCGGCATGGGCGGTGAGGGTGTCGATGCCGGTGGTGCGGAGCCAGTGGTCGGCCCAGCCGTGGACGTCGCGGTCGGTGGCGGAGGCCAGGTTGTCGATGAAGTCGGCGAGGGTGGCGTTGGCGAACTTGTGCCGGGCGAAGTGGGTGTTGATGCCGGCGAGGAAGTCCTTTTCGCCGATCCAGGCGACGAGTTGGCGCAGTGCGGAGGCACCCTTGGCGTAGGAGATGCCGTCGAAGTTGATGAGGGCGGAGGCGGTGTCGGGGACGGCGTCGGGGTCGGGGGCGACGGGGTGGGTGGAGGGGCGCTGGTCGGCGTCGTATCCCCAGCCCTTGCGGTCGACGCCGAAGTCGACCCAGGTGTCGGTGAAGGGGGTGGCTTCGGCGAGGGTCTGGTAGCCCATGTATTCGGCGAAGGACTCGTTGAGCCAGATGTCGTCCCACCAGGTGAGGGTGACGAGGTCGCCGAACCACATGTGGGCCATTTCGTGGGCGATGACCATGCCGCGGGTCTGGCGTTCGGTGGCGGTGACGGCGGAGCGGAAGACGAACTCGTCGCGGAAGGTGACGAGTCCGGGGTTCTCCATGGCGCCGGCGTTGAATTCGGGGACGAACGCCTGGTCGTAGGAGTCGAAGGGGTAGGGCTCTTCGAATTTGGCGTGGTAGCGGTCGTAGCAGGCGCGGGTGAGGTCGAGGATCTCGTCGGCGTCGGCGTCGAGGTGGGGGGCGAGGGAGCGGCGGCAGTGGATGCCGAAGGGCAGGCCGGCGTGTTCGGTGGTGACGGAGTGCCAGGGGCCGGCGGCGACGGCGACGAGGTAGGTGGAGATGAGGGGGGTGGTGGCGAGGGTCCAGTGTCCGTCGCCGGTGTGCCGGGCGATGCCGTTGCCGAGGACGGTCCAGCCTTCGGGGGCGGTGACGGTGAGGTCGAAGACGGCTTTGAGGTCGGGTTGGTCGAAGGCGGCGAAGACGCGCTGGACGTCGTCCAGGAAGAGCTGGGTGTAGACGTACGTCTCGTCGTCGGTGGGGTCGGTGAAGCGGTGCATGCCCTCGCCGGTGCGGGAGTAGCGCATGGCGGCGTCGACGCGCAGTTCGTGGGGGCCTTCGGCGAGGCCGGTGAGGGGGTACCGGTTGTCGTCGAGGAGGCCGGGGTCGAGGGGCTGCCCGTCGAGGGTGAGGGAGCGCAGGGTGGCCGGTTTGAGCTCGACGAAGGTGTCACCGGTGGTGCGGGCGGTGAACTCGACGACGGTGCGGGAGTCGAAGGTGTCGTCCCCGGTGGTGAGGTCGAGGGCGATCGTGTACCGCTGTACGTCGATGGTGTGGGCTCGGGTCTGCGCTTCGTCGCGCGTCAGTACGGACATCGCTCCATGCTGCCGTACGGGCCGGGGGGCGCGCAGCCGGGTTCCTGCGGGGGTGCGCGGGGGGTGCGCCGCCGTGACGGTGCGGGGTGGGACGGTCACGGGCGGCGGGTGGGTGCGGGTCCGGGGCGCGGTGGGGTGGGGTGCGGCGGGCCCGGTGTGCGGTCAGGCGTCGCGGGTGTCTTCGGCGATCCGTTCGTGGTGGCGGATCACTTCGGCGACGATGAAGTTGAGGAGCTTCTCGGCGAAGGCGGGGTCGAGCCGCGCGCTGGTGGCGAGTTCGCGCAGGCGGGTGATCTGGCGGGCTTCGCGGGCGGGGTCGGCGGGCGGCAGGTGGTGGGCGGCCTTGAGGTGGCCGACCTGCTGGGTGGCCTTGAACCGTTCCGCGAGCATGTGGACGACCGCGGCGTCGATGTTGTCGATGCTCGCTCGGAGGCGGTCGAGTTCCTCGCGGACAGTGGGGTCGATGTCGCTCGTGCTCATGGGGGTCGAGCTTAGGGCAGGGGCGGGGCGGGGTGTGCGGGGCCCGTGGCGTGCGGGCGGGGTGTGGTCACAGGACGGTGGCGGGGTGGCCGGGGCCGGGGACGCGGTCGTTCCAGCCGCCGGGGACGGTGCGGCTCTGCTGGGCCCGGAAGCGTACGGGGGCGGTGCCGACGCGGCGGGCGAAGAGGCGGGAGAAGTAGGCGGGGTCGTCGTAGCCGACGCGGCGGGCGACGGCGGCGACGGGCAGCCGGGTGGTGGCGAGGAGTTCCTTGGCGCGGCCGAGGCGGACGGCGAGGAGGTAGTCCTTGGGGCCGCAGCCGGCGCTGCGGTGGACGGCGGCGCGGAGTTCGGCGGGGGTGAGGCCGTGGCGGGCGGCGTGGTCGGCGACGGTCAGGGGCAGGCAGGCGTCGCGCTCGAGGGCTTGCAGGAGGGGGTCGCCGCCGGGTCCGGTGCCGGCGCGGGCGCGGCGCAGGCCGACGAGGAGTTCGTGGACGGCGGCGGCCGTCTCGACTTGGAGGAGGGGGTTGCCGGCGTGGGCGGCGCGGACGATGCGGGCGACGGTTTCGCGGACGGCTGCGGTGCCGGAGAGGGGGACGAGGGGGCGGGTGGGGTCGAGGTAGCCGAGTTCGGTGTAGGCGTCGGTGGCGGGTCCGGTGAAGTCGACGAAGGACTCGTCCCAGCCGGTGGTGGGGTCGGCGCCGTAGTGGTGGGGGACGCCGGGGGTGAGCTGGATGAGGGCGGGGCCGGTGACGGGGACGCGGTGGCCGTCGGGCTGGACGAGCCAGCCGGTGCCGTGGTGGACGACGACGGCGACGTGGTGGTCGAGGGTGCGGGGGCCGACGGGGGGCAGGGGGCCGTGCTGGAGGCCGACTCCGAGGCAGACGAGGCCGAGGCGCCGGTGGGCGGGGCTGGGGGTGAAGAACCGCGTCCAGGTCCGGTATCCGGTGGGTCTGTCGGGTCGCCCGCTCATGGTGTTCCTCCTCGTGGTGCGGCTGGTGCCGCTTCCCCGTCGCGGTTGCCCCCTCGTTGTGTCCAACCGGCGGTGACCTTTGTCCATGGATTGTCCGACGGGGAGGGGTGAAGCTGCGTTCCGGGGTGCCCGTCCGGGTACGGCCCGTGACGCGGCTCGGAGCAGGAGTGGCCGATGAGTGACTTCACCGTGGGGGACGACGACTTCCTGGTCGACGGCCGACCGGTTCGGCTGCTGTCGGGGGCGCTGCACTACTTCCGGGTCCACGAGGAGCAGTGGGACCACCGGTTGTCGATGCTGCGGGCGATGGGGCTGAACTGTGTCGAGACCTATGTGCCGTGGAATCTGCACGAGCCCCGGCCGGGTGTCTTCGAGGACGTGGCGGCGCTGGGCCGGTTCCTGGACGCGGCGGGCCGGGCGGGGCTGTGGGCGATCGTGCGGCCGGGGCCGTACATCTGCGCGGAGTGGGAGAACGGTGGGCTGCCGGGGTGGGTGACGGCCCGGTTCGGGCGGCGGGTGCGGACGCGGGACACGGAGTACGGGGCGGCGGTGGAGCGCTGGTTCCGGGTGCTGCTGCCGCAGGTGGTGGAGCGGCAGATCTCCCGCGGCGGCCCGGTGATCATGGTGCAGGCGGAGAACGAGTACGGCAGTTACGGCTCGGACCAGGTGTATCTGGCGTGGCTGGCGGGGTTGTTGCGAACGTGCGGGGTGAGTGTGCCGCTGTTCACGTCGGACGGTCCGGAGGATCACATGCTGACCGGCGGTTCGGTGCCGGGGCTGCTGGCGACGGCGAACTTCGGCTCGGGGGCCCGGGAGGGTTTCGGGGTGCTGCGGGGGCACCGGCCGAAGGGTCCGCTGATGTGCATGGAGTTCTGGTGCGGGTGGTTCGAGCACTGGGGGGCCCGGCCGGTGGTGCGTGATCCGGGGCAGGCGGCCGAGGCGCTGCGGGAGGTCCTGGAGTGCGGGGCCTCGGTCAACGTCTACATGGCGCACGGGGGGACGAACTTCGGGGGCTGGTCGGGGGCGAACCGTTCGGGGCCGTTGCAGGACGGGGCGTTGCTGTCGACGGTGACGAGTTACGACTACGACGCGCCGGTCGACGAGTACGGGCGTCCGACGGAGAAGTTCTGGCAGTTCCGCGAGGTGCTGGCGCCGTATGCCGCAGGGCCGCTGCCGGACGTGCCGGCCGCGCCGGTGGGCATCGCGGGTCGGGTGCGCGCGGAGCTGACCGGGTGGGCGCCGATGGGGGCGGTGCTGGAGGCGCTGGGCGATGCGGAGACGGAGCCGTCGGGGGTGCCGCCGACGTTCGAGGACCTGGGTGTGGAGCGGGGGCTGGTGCGTTACCGGGTGTCGGTGCCGGGGCCGCGCCGGCCGTACGCCCTGGGGTTGTCGGGTTTGCGGGACCTCGCGACGGTGTTCGTGGACGGGGTGCGGGCGGGGGTGTGCACGGAGGAGAGTCCGGTGCTGCCGGAGCCGGTGGCGGGTCCGGCGGAGGTGGAGCTGTGGGTGGAGTCGCTGGGGCGGGTCAACTACGGTCCGCGGGTGGGTGAGACGAAGGGCGTCACGGTCGGGGTGATGCACGAGCGGCAGTACCTGCACGGGGTGCGGGCGCGGGCGCTGCGGCTGGAGTCCTTCGAGTGCCGGGAGGCGGTCGGCGCGGTGCGCTTCGGCGCGGTTCCCGGTGCAGGCCCGGCGACTGACGGGGCGTCGGACACGCGGGGTCTGTACCGCGGGTCGTTCGGGCTGGACGCGGCGCCGGGCGCCGGGGGTCACGCGGGCGTCGAACTGCCGGGGTGGAAGCGCGGGTTCGTGTGGGTGAACGGGTTCGCGCTGGGCCGGTACTGGTCGGTGGGTCCGCAGTCGACGCTGTACGTGCCGGGGCCGGTGCTGCGCGAGGGTGTCAACGAGGTGCTGGTGCTGGAGCTGGACGAGGTGGCCGCCGGGGCGCGGGTGGAGTTCGGTCCGGGGCTGCCGGTGCGGACGGGCGCTGCGGGGGCGGACGCGGACTGAGCCCCGGCTCCCCCGCCGGCGCCGGGAGGCGCGCCTACAGTGGAGGGCTGAGGGGGTGGGCGCGGTGCCGGACGGCGTGGGTGGCCCGGTGGAGCACGGGTTCGTGCATCTGCGGGCCGTGCGGGCGGCGATCGGCGCGCTGTACGGGCGGATGTCGGGCGACGGGGTGCGCGCCTACGCCACCAGTCTGCCGCCGGCCGGGGTGGCGTTCTCGGACGCCGACGACCTGCATCTCGGTGCGCAGCGGGTGGCGCGGGCGCTGGTGCGGCATCTGCGGCTGCCGGACGCGCGGATGGTGGTGGGCTTCCGGGCGATGGAGCACGCGGCGTCGGTCGAACTCACCGCCGGACCGGAGTACTTCATCGAGCTGAACGACCGCTTCCGTACCCGTCGGCGGGACGTCGGGGCGGCGTTGGCGCACGAGATCACCCATGTGCTGCTGCACCGGCTCGGTCTCGAACTGCCCGGTACCAGGGACAACGAGATACTCACCGACACGGTGGCGACGTATCTCGGGGCGGGGTGGCTGCTGCTGGACGCCTTCCGGGAGGACGCGGTGTCGAGCCAGAAGCTGGGCTATCTCACGCCGGAGGAGTTCGGGTACGTGCTCGCCCTGCGGGCGGAGGCGTTCGGCGAGGACCCCTCGCCGTGGTTCACCAGCCCGCAGGGGTACGCGGCGTACACGCGGGGCCGGGCGCGGGCCGAGCAGGACGCGCGGTGTCCGCCGCTGACGGTGGCGGGGCGGGCGGGCCGGTTGCGTTACGCCGCCGACCGGCACCGGGCGAGGACCCGTCCCCGGCCGCCCGCGCCGGGGGCGGCGTACGCGTTCGGTGCGGGGGCCGACGGGGAGTTGGGAGTGTCGTTCCCCTGTCCGACGTGCTGCCGGCGCGTCCGGGTGCCGGTGCGCGGCCGGGTGCGGGCCAGGTGCGGGCTGTGCGGGACGGTCCTGGAGTGCGACACCTGAGGGGTGCGGCAGCGGCACTGGAGGCGGCACCGGGGGGTGTGGCGGCAGTGCTGGGGATGCGGCCGGCCGGCGCGCGAAGGCCCCGGGAGAGCGTGGCCGGAGACGGCTGCGCGCCGGTCCGGAAGCCCGCTGCACCCTGTGACCGCGCGGCAGAGCGGGGACCGGTAGGACGCCGCCCCGCGGGAGGCGGCATTCCTGCGGCCCCGCCTGCGCCGCGCCTTTCGCGCAGGCTGTGGAAGACGGCTGCCGGAGCGGAGGGCCGTGCTCCGGTCCCGGCGGCGGCCGGGTCGTGGGTGTTCCGCCGCACGGTGCCGCTCACGGGCGGGGTGCTGGTGCGGTGGATCCTCTCGGTGTGAGGGTGGGGGTGGGGACCTGGAGCGCTTCGACCTGTGTGCCGCCCTCGATCAAGGAGAAGAGGGTTCGGGACACTTCCGCACCGAAGTGATGTACGTCGTGGCTCATCGCCGACAGGGTGGGGTGGGTGATCCTGCACAGTTGGGAGTCGTCCCACGCGAGCAGGGAGACGTCGTCCGGGACGACGACGCCCATCTCCGCCGCGACGCCGGCGCCCGCGACCGCCATGATGTCGTTGTCGTAGATGATGGCGGTCGGTCGGTTCGCCGCGAGGAGGAGGGACCGCGTCGCGCGCGCGCCTTCTCTTCCGTCGAAACCGGTCGCGATCTGCCGTCCTTCCTCCAGCCCCAACTCGCGCATGGTCGAGGTGAAGGCCGCGGCTCGGATGGCGCTGTGCCCGAACCTGGCCGGCCCGCCCACCCGTGCCAGGCGCCGGTGCCCCAGGGCGGCCAGGTAGCGGACGGCCTCGGCTGTCGCGGTGGCGTCGTCCGTCCATACTGCGGGAAAGGAACCGGTCAGCGAGGGGTGCCCGACGGCCACCGCCGGGAGGCCGACGGCCTGGAGCGCCGGAACCCGCGGATCGTTCTCCTCGAAGTCGACCAGAACGGCACCGGCGATCGTCTGACTGCGCCACCAGGTCCTGTACAAGTCGATCTCCTCGTCGACGTCGCGCACCAGCCTGAGGAGCAGCGAGCACGACCGTTCGGCCAGGACGCTCTCGATTCCGGAGATGAAGTCCATGTAGAACGGTTCGAGCCCCAGCAGCCGGGCGGGACGGCACAGGGCCAGGCCGATGATGTCGACGCGCTGGCTCGAGAGGCTGCGGGCCGTCTGGTTCGGTGCCCAGCCGAGGTCTCTGGCGGCTTCGAAGATCCGCTCGCGCGTCGCGTCGGAGACGCCCGGTTTGCGGTTGAACGCCAACGAGACCGCACCCTTGGAGACGCCGGCCCGGGCCGCGACGTCCTTGATGGTGATGCGGGCACTCACGGGGTGTCCACGCAGAACAGGGCGGCCCGAACGTCGTCCGTGCTCACGCTGCCACAACCGTCGACACGGATCCGGGCCTGTTCTCCGGCCAGCAGGGTGACCAGTCCCCGGTCGGCGCGTGCGGTGGGGCCGAGCCGGTCGGCCTGGAGGAGGAGGTCCCTGACGAGGGTACGCGCGTTCACCACGACGTCGACCTTACCGTCGTCGCCCGCGACCGGTTCCAGGGAAACGTCGTAGTCGGGCCGCACGTAGGAGAACTGCTTGTCCGGTACCGGGAAGTGCAGGGCACGCAGACCGTCCGCGTCGGCGGTGACGAACTCCTTGGTGGTGTGCTGTTCGGGTACGAGTCCGGTCGGGGCCGGGAGCCGCAGGACGGAACGCGGGGCGACGACCACGTCCTGCGAGCTGCGGCCGAGGGTGGTGCCGTCCGCTTCCATGCGGCGCAGGGACACCGTGGTGCGCCACTCGGTCGCGGACTGGTTGATGAGCGCGAGGACCAGTCCTTCCTCCGCGGGCTGGAGGGTCAGGAGCCGGTCGGCGTACACGCGGCGCAATTCGTGGTGGAGCGGCTTGGGGCGGCCGTCCCCGTCGATCGCGGCCCAGGAGCTCACCGGCCAGCAGTCGTTGAGCTGCCAGACCACGGTGCCGGCACAGGTGGGCCAGTGGGAGCGCCAGTGTTCGATGCCCGCGGCCACGGCTCGGGCCTGGACGACCTGGGTCAGGTAGTGCCAGCGGTCGAAGTCGCCGGTCGGCAGGGCGAAGTGGCGAGCGACTCCGCGGTCGAGCTTGCCGTTGCCGTCCTCGGCCTTCTGGTGGTGCAGCATTCCGGGGGAATCCGGGGCGAGTTCCTCGTCGGTGAGCGCGCGGCGGAGCGTAGCCATGGCGGGCGGCGCCTGCCATCCGAACTCGGCGACGAACCGGGGCACGTTCGCGCGGTACTCGGCGTAGTCCTGCCGGTTCCACACCTCCCACGAATGGTGGGTGCCGTGGTCCGGGTCGTTCGGGTGGTGGTCCCACGACCCGGACCACGGGCTGCCCGCGGTGTAGGGGCGGGTGGGGTCGAGTTCGGCGACCAGGCGGGGCAGCAGGCCGAGGTAATAGCCCTCGCCCCAGGAGTCGCCCGCGAGTTCGGGCTCCCAGTCCCAGTCGCGGAAACCCCAGAGGTTCTCGTTGTTGCCGTTCCACAGGACCAGGCTGGGGTGCGGCATCAGGCGGACAACGTTGTCGCGGGCTTCCGCCTCGACCTCTCCCCGGAGCGGCTGCTCCTCGGGGTAGGAGGCGCACGCGAAGAGGAAGTCCTGCCAGACCATCAGCCCGAGTTCGTCGCAGACGTCGTAGAAGGCATCGTCTTCGTAGATGCCACCTCCCCAGATGCGTACGAGGTCGACGTTGGCGTCGGCCGCCTGGCTCAGTCGGGTGCGATAGCGCTCGGGGGTGACGCGCGAGGGGAACACGTCGTCGGGGATCCAGTTGACCCCCCGGGCGAATATGCGCTCGCCGTTGACGACGAGGGTGAAGCCCGAGCCCCGTTCGTCGGCCGTGCGGTCGAGTTCGACGGTGCGGAAACCGATGCGACGGCGCCAGACGTCCAGCTGTCCGTCTCCGTCGGAGAGAGTGACGTCGAGGTCGTACAGCGGTTGGTCCCCGTATCCGCGCGGCCACCAGAGCCGTGGTTCGTCCACGGTCAGCCGCAGTACGACCTCGTCGCCGTCGAAGTGGGCCTCCGCGTGCTCCCCGGCGACCGTGGCACTCGCCGAGAGGCTCCTGCCCGCCCCCCGCTCCGTGCGTTCCACCCGGAGCCGGACCTCCACGCTGCCCGCGCCTTCGTCGACGGTGACCTGCGGGCGGACGGAGGAGATCCGTGCCGTCGACCAGTGCTCCAGCCGTACGGGCCGCCAGATGCCCGCGGTGACGAGCGTGGGCCCCCAGTCCCACCCGAAGCTGGAGGCCATTTTGCGGATGTACTGGAACGGCTCGGGGTAGACGTTGGGCCGGTCACCGGTCACCGCCCGGACCGCTTCGGCCTCGTCGTAGGCGGAAGTGAACCGCACTTCCAGCTCTCCGGCCGCTCCGGTGACGTCGAACCGGTGGACGCGGTGCATGTTGCGGGTACTGCCGACTTCGCGGCCGTCGAGAGTGATCTGGGCCGCGGTGTCCAGACCCTCGAAGACGAGATCGGTGCGCTCGTGACCGCTGTCGTGCGACAGGGCGGTCACGTAGGACCACGCGCGTCGGCCCACCCAGGCGACTTCGGTCTCGTTGCGGTCGAGGAACGGGTCCGGGATGAGTCCGGCGGCCAGCAGGTCGGTGTGGACACAGCCGGGGACCTTCGCCGGCAGCAGCCGTTGGCCGTGGCGCAGGCTCCAGCCGTCGGTGAGCGGGGTGACGTCCTTCATGTGCGGCTCCAATCGCCCGAGTTCGCGTGCTCTCAGTTGGATGACGGCACTCAACTTAACCCGCTCGGTGATCACTGTCCATAAACCGGTTGAGTCACGGATTCGCCACACGAGGCGCGGTCAACGGGCGCAGAATGCACGCGATCGCAACGTGAGGTAACGATTGGGCATCGCCACGGAAATGAGAGCTTTACCGGTTCACACGCGCCCTGTCATAGTGCCAACATCCCACCGCAGACCCGAGCCGCCATCCGAGGAGTTGGGCACATGGGGAACACGAAGACACGTACGGGCGCACTTCTGGTCGTCGCGACACTCGCCGTGACCGGTTGCAGCGGCGCCGGGGCGCCGTCGACCGAGACGGCGACGGCGCCCTCCGATCCGGGGAAGGCGACCGGCAGCATCACGGTCCTCACCCAGCGGACGGACCTCGTCCAGAGCGGGGCGATGGACGCGTACGCCGCGGAGTTCAACAAGATCTACCCGAAGGTCAAGGTGAAGTTCGAGGGCCTGACCGACTACGAGGGCGAGGTCAAGATCCGGATGAACACCGAGGACTACGGGGACGTCCTCATGATCCCGGCCTCCGTCTCCAAGAACGACTACCCCAAGTTCTTCGCCCCGCTGGGCGGCGCCGTCAAGATGGCGGACAAGTACCGCTTCAGCGACAAGTCCTCCGTCGGCAACAAGGTCTACGGAATCGCGCAGTTCGGCACCGCCAACGGCTTCGTCTACAACAAGGCCCTGTGGAAGAAGGCCGGTGTCACCACCTGGCCCACCACGGCGGAGGAGTTCCTGGCGGGACTGGGAGCGATCAAGGCCAAGACGGGGGCGACCCCCTACTACACCAACTTCAAGGACGGGTGGCCGTTGGTCCAGTGGACGACCAACATCGGCTCGGTCAGCTGCGACGAGGACGCCACCAACAAGCTCGCGGGCCCCGTCTCCCCGTGGAAGCAAGGCGGTGAACTCCGAGTGATCGACACCCTGCTGCACGACATCGTGAAGGGAGGGTTCTCGGAGAAGGACCCCAACACCACCAACTGGGAAGCGTCCAAGGCCATGCTCGCCAAGGGCGAGATCGGCACCATGATGGTGGGCTCCTGGTCCATCACGCAGATGCAGGACGCGGCCGAGAAAGCGGGCGAGAACCCCGACGACATCGGCTACATGCCTCTCCCGGTCCTCAAGGGCGAGGGCTACTGCGCCACCCTCGTCTCCGACTACCAGCAGGCGGTGAACGCCCACTCCGCACACAAAGAGGCGGCCCGCGCCTGGATCGACTGGTTCACCGAGAAGTCGGGCTATTCGGCCAAGGAGGGCGCGGTCCCTACCCTCAAGTCGTCGCCGATGCCGGGTACCCTCAAGGATTTCGTTGACAACGATGTCACCTTCGTGGAGCGCTCGGAGACCGGCACGGGCAAGGTCAACGACATCGACAATGCGGCCGAGATCGGGCTCAACAAGCCCGACTACCGGCAGAAGTTGATCGACATCGCTCGCGGGGCCCAGAAGGGCAGCCTCGAGGAGTACTTCTCCGGCCTCGACAAGCGGTGGGACGAGGCAGCGAAGACCGTCGGGTCCTGAACCGGCGGGTAGGGGCCCCGGCCGCACGACCGGCCGGGGCCCTGCCCGCCCGCGCGCAAGGAACGAGACGCGGACGAAGAAAGGCCCGATATGACGAAAACGACCGAAGTGCCGGGCGCGAAGGCGCACCTTGCCGCACCTTCGCTGCACGGGACCACCGCAGGCAGTCGCACCGCAGCGCTCCACCGGCCGCCGGCACGACTACTGCGCCGAGCAACACCTTGGCTCTTCCTGCTGGCGCCGCTGGCGCTCCTGATCACGTTCACCTACGTCCCCGTGGCGAACATGATCTATTACAGCTTCACCGACTGGGACGGCATCAGCCCCGACCGCAACTTCACCGGGGCGGACAACTACGTCCAGATCCTCACCCGCCCCGAACTGTTCCGCGTCTTCTTCGTCAGCCTCTACTACCTGGCGGCCTCAGGGGTGCAGATAGCCGTCGCCCTGTACTTCGCCACGGTGCTCAGCTTCGATCTGCGGTTCCGCAACCTGTTCAAGGGCCTGCTCTTCTTCCCCTACCTCATCAACGGTGTGGCGATCGGATTCGTCTTCCTGTACTTCTTCCAGGACGGCGGCACCCTGGACTCGGTCCTCTCCTGGTTCGGAGCGGGAACCGACCACGCGTGGCTGGGCGACCCCACCTCGGCGAACACGTCGCTCGCCGGCGTCTCCGTCTGGCGCTTCACCGGCCTGAACTTCGTCCTGTTCCTCGGCGCCATCCAGTCGATCCCCGGCGAACTCTACGAAGCCGCCCAACTCGACGGCGCGACCCGCTGGCAGCAGTTCCGCAGCATCATCGCCCCGAGCATCAAACCCATTCTCAGCCTGAGTGTCATCCTGGCGATCTCCGGCTCACTCGCCGTCTTCGAGATCCCCTACATCATGACCGGTGGCGCGACCGGTACGTCGACGTTCGTCATCCAGACGGTCAAGCTCGCGTTCCAGTTCAACAAGACCGGGCTGGCCTCCGCGGCCGCCGTCGTGCTGCTGCTGATCATTCTGTTGATCACCTGGATCCAGCGCCGGCTCGTGCCCGACGAAAAGGTGGACCTCGTATGACCACGGCCCAGCAGACCACCGCCCCCGCACGCAGCCCCCGCTCCGCCGGGCTGCGCAGCCGTCTCGGGCAGACACTCGTCTACCTGTCCCTCGTCGTCGCGTCGCTGGTGGTGCTCCTCCCGCTCGCCGTCGTCCTCCTCACGTCCCTGAAGACGTCCGCGGAGGCGAGCGGGAGCAACGCCCTGTCGCTTCCCGGCAACTGGCTCAACTTCGACAACTATGCGACCGCGTTCTCCGACGGGCACATGCTGACGGCGTTCGGCAACACGGCCTTCATCCTGCTGTTCTCGATCACCGGTACCGTGATCATCGGCTCGATGACGGCCTACGCGATCGACCGCTTCCGCTTCCGGGCCAAGAAGCTCGTCATGGCCCTCTTCCTCGTCGCCACCCTCGTTCCCGGCGTGACCACGCAGGTCGCGACCTTCCAGGTCATCAACAGTTTCGGACTGTTCGATACGCGGTGGGCCCCGATCCTGCTCTACATGGGCACCGACATCGTCTCGATCTACATCTTCCTGCAGTTCATCCGCGGCATCCCGGTCTCCCTCGACGAAGCCGCGCGGTTGGACGGTGCGAACTCGTTCACCGTCTACCGCAAGGTCATCTTCCCGCTGCTCAAGCCGGCGATCGCGACCGTGGTGATCATCAAGGGGATCACCGTCTACAACGACTTCTACATCCCTTTCCTTTACATGCCCTCCCAGGAGCTCGGCACGATCTCCACGGCGTTGTTCCGCTTCAAAGGCCCTTTCGGGGCCCACTGGGAGAACATCTCGGCGGGAGCCGTCCTCGTCATCGTTCCCACCTTGATCGCGTTCCTCTTCCTCCAGCGTTACATCTACAACGGCTTCGCCCAGGGTGCGACGAAGTAGTACGGGCACTGCCCCTCCGAGGCCCGCTTCGCGTCGGCGGCGGGGACCTGCTCCGGGCGCGGACGACGGGGAAGGATCGAGCCCTTCGAACGGGAGAGACCCGACGCGTGGCGAGGTGACACCTCAGCGCCAACCCGGTCCTTCGGCACACGGGCGTCCGTGTGCCGAAGACGGCGCACCCGATGTGCCGTCAGGGGCAGTGCCCTTCACGAGGCGGCGCCGACGTGCTTCTGCGCGCGTGCCGTTGGCCGTGCCGGCCGCGGACCCCGGCCACAGGACGCATGCCCGCTCCCCCACGGCACGGCCTTCACAGAACTGTGCCGACGCGTCGCACACGACCACCGACAACGGCCCTGCCGCGGTCCCGGAGCCAGGTCCTGCCCGCTACGAACCCTTCGCTCTTCGCCCTTCTCCCGCGTGGCGGCCACCCGGACCGGCACCTGCCCCTTTGCCGGCGCCCCCCGGTGCAGACCCACGACGGTGCTGACACGGCGCGACGGACGCATGGCTCACGATCGAGCGGGCGGAATGCGTACGCGTATCCGTCCCGGTCCTTCTACGGAGTAAAGGCGCGCGGTCCTGCACCAGCAAGGCCGGGTGCATCCGACGAAATCGGGGTCGGGGAACGACCCGGTGCCTCTTCCGGCTCCGGTCCGACCCGGGTCTGATCACGGAGTCGACCGTCTCCCGAAAATCCGCCGAGAGAGCAGCCGAATGGCGACGTGCATTCCCGTGCTCGTCAGCACCTCGCGGAAACCCGTTGGAGCCAAACCGGTTCAGCTCACCCGCGGACCGTATGCGTGCACGGAGGGCGATTCCTTCTTCGCTCCACGCGTACCAGCGTCGACGGTCGCCCGGAAGGCTTCGCCCTCGCCCCGGACGGTCAGGCGCTCCCCCGGGGCACAGGCGGAGGCCCTCGGCCCCAGATCCAGGGAGCCGCGTGCGCTGCGTCGCCACCGCCTCCGCCAGTGACGCCGGGGCGGCGAGAAAGGCCGGGAACACGGCTTCGAGGGCGGCCTCTTCGGGCTCCTCGCGCAAAGCTCGCGCGTGCGGGGCGAGTTCGGGGAGGCCGAGCGTTTCGAGCAGGTCGGCGCAGGACGGGGGCGGCCTGAAGCCACAGAGGCCCTCGAAGGCGCTGAGCGCCACGACCATCTCCGGTTCGTGGTTGCCGTCCCGGTAGTTGCGGTGCGGAGCGTCGAGCGGGACGCCCCGGGCGTTCTCGATCCTGTGCCCGACGGCGGCCTGAGCCAGGTCCGGGTGCACCTGGAGGGAGAGCGGCGCCCCGACGGCCAGCAGCTTCAGGAGGAAGGGGAGGCGAGGCCCGAACCTGCGCGGTGTCGCCTCACCGAGTTCGGCGGACGGCCGTGCGCGGATCACTGCGTCGAGCGGTTCAGGACCGGAAGCACGGTGCAGCCGTGAGGGGGCCGCGGGATGCGCCCCCATCCACAGCTCAGCCTGTGGCGTGCCGTCGGAAGCGGCTCCCATCAGGTGGGGCAGCGCGGTGGTGGAGCCCCAGGGGTAGGGACGGACGGACGGTGTTCACGAGTCGATCCACACGTGCTCCTTTCCCGGGTCGCCGCCGGCCCGCGGCGCTGTCAGACGTGCGGCATCCCCGCCGGAGCCAGGGTGCCGGCGGAGGCCGTGGCCGCCGCACCGATGAGCCCGGCGTCCAGCGCCAGGCCGGCGGGGACCACGGAGATGTCGCGAGTGAAGTCGAGGACGGCGTAGTCGCTCAGGTACCGCTGCAGCGGAGAGAACAGGATCTCTCCCGCCTGGGCCACGCCTCCCCCGATGACCACCCGCTCCAGCTCCACGAGTGCCGCGGTCGCCGCGATCGCCGCCGCCAGCGCCCGTGCCGATCTCCGATAGGCGGCGAGGGCGCGCTCGTCGCCCTCGCGGGCCGCCGCGGCGACGGCGGCGGCGGTCGGCGGCATGCCCGGCTCGGCCGTCCACCCCAGGGCACGGGCATGGGCGGCGATCGCCGTTCCGCTCGCCAGACTCTCCACGCACCCCGGGGCCCCGCAGGCGCAGCGCGGTCCCTCGTGATCGACGGTCATGTGGCCGATGTGTCCCGCGTTGCCGGTGCGGCCCGTGTGCACCTTCCCATCGAGGATCAGCCCGCCCCCGACGCCGGTCGACACCACCATGCACAGGGCGTTGTCGCACCCGCGGGCCGCACCGAGCCAGTGCTCCGCCGCTGTCATCGCGACGGCGTCCCCGACCAGGACGGGATGGATTCCCCGGGGGAGCCGGGGATGTGTGCGCACGAGATCGACGAGCGGAAACCCGCGCCAACCGGGGATGTTGACAGGACTGACCGTGCCCGCGACGGTGTCGACCGGCCCCGCGCTGGCGATGCCCATGCAGGACAGCCCGTCCCAGTCCGGGTGGGTCGCCAGTTCGTCCAGCACCGCCGTGACGACGGCAGCAAGATCGGCGGCAGGTCTCGTGGCCGGGGTCGCGTGCTGCGTCCGCGCGAGGAGGCGGCCGTCCCGGTCGAGGAGCGCCCCTGCGATCTTGGTGCCGCCGATGTCGAGTGCTCCGTACACCGTCACGTTCCCGCCCTTCCCGGTTGGAGTGCCCGATCTCTCGGGATCGTCACTGTGCCCGATCCTGACAACGTTGTCTAGTAAACTGGTTTAGTCGAGTAAGTGTTTCGCAAAATCCTGTGGGCGCGGCGACCCGCAGCAATGGACATCTTTCTCCCGTCGAACCGGGGCGGAGCCGTGACGCCGGCTCTCACCGTGCCGCCGTCTTCAGGAAATCGCTGGTCGCGGCGGGGGAAGTCGGAGGAATTCCGACGCGTGTCCCGCGTACGTGAACCCGAAGGATCGGCACGCGCACCACACATGCGCTTGAACAGGGGCCGAAACACCGATTGACACCTCTCTTGACATGACTGGAACATCCGGTGCCTCATGTGGGGGCGGCATCCGGCCCCTTGCTGATCCGGGCCCCTCCGCGACTGAGGTCGGGCCGGGGTCACTCATGTCCGTGGATGCTGTGCGGTACCGCCGCACCGCCTCCGGGCCGATGTCGCTCGCACCTCTCGTTCACCACCCTCACCCAGGGCGACGACAACGTTGTCTGCCGAATGGGCGCCCTCCCGTCCCCCGTACCTCCGGGGGACGGGAGGGCGTGCACAGCCTTCGGTCGAGTCGTAGGAGAAGCCGCCCGGGCCGCAGGTGATCTTCCCGGACCCGCCGGGGCCGTCCGGCCCCCCGTTTGAGGAGAGTCATGCAACCACCCCAGAGAAGCGTTCTGTGTACGGTCCTCGCCCTGGCCGTAGCCGGCCTGGTCGGTGCCGTGCTCGCCGTCTTCGGCACGACCACCACCGCGGAAGCCGCGACGGGACTGCGCGTCACCGACGGCCGCCTGTACGAGGCGAACGGGACCGAGTTCGTGATGCGTGGCGTCAACCACGCACACGCCTGGTACCCCGCCGAGACCGGCTCGCTCGCCGACATCGCGGCCACCGGAGCCAACACGGTCCGCATCGTCCTCAGCAGCGGTGACCGCTGGACCCGGACCAGCGCGTCCGAGGTCTCCTCCCTGGTCGGCCGGTGCAAGGCGAACAAGCTGATCTGCGTGCTGGAGGTGCACGACACGACCGGCTACGGAGAGGACGGCGCCGCCGCGTCGTTGGACCAGGCCGCCAACTACTGGATCGCCGTCAAGGGCGCCCTGGAGGGGCAGGAGAACTACGTCGTCATCAACATCGGCAACGAGCCCTTCGGCAACACGGGCTACAGCGCCTGGACCGCAGCCACCAAGAGCGCGATCGGCAAGCTCCGCGGCGCCGGCCTCCACCACGCGCTGATGGTCGACGCACCCAACTGGGGCCAGGACTGGTCCAACACCATGCGGAGCAACGCCGCCTCCGTCTTCGCCTCCGACCCCGACCGCAACACGGTCTTCTCGATCCACATGTACGGGGTGTACGACACCGCCGCCGAAGTACGGGACTACCTCGGTCACTTCGTGAACAACAAACTGCCGATCGTGGTGGGTGAGTTCGGTGACGCGCACAGCGACGGCAATCCGGACGAGGACGCCATCATGGCGACGGCGCAGTCCCTGAAGGTGGGATACATCGGCTGGTCCTGGAGTGGGAACGGCAGCGGAGTCGAATACCTGGACATGGTCAACGGCTTCGACGCGGACGCGCCCACCAACTGGGGCAAGCGCTTCCTCTCCGGGGCCAACGGCATCTCGACCACGTCCGCGCGCGCGACCGTCTACGGTGGCATCCCGGGCAACGGCGGCAGCGGCACCGCCCCGAACGGCTACCCGTACTGCGTCTCCGGTGCCTCGGACCCCGACGGTGACGGCTGGGGCTGGGAGAACAACCGCTCCTGCGTGGTCCGCGGCAGTTCGGCGGACACCGGCAACGGCGGCAGCGGCACCGCCCCGAACGGCTACCCGTACTGCGTCTCCGGCGCCTCGGACCCCGACGGTGACGGCTGGGGCTGGGAGAACAACCGCTCCTGCGTGGTCCGCGGCAGTTCGGCGGACAC
>NZ_CANLBS010000010.1 GCF_947488945.1 uncultured Streptomyces sp. | reverse complement strand
GCAGCACCGTCCTGGAACAGATCACCACCCACCTCGGCACCCACCGCGCCTGGGAACGCTTCACCCCCCAGATCTGAGGACGGCGGACGGTCCGGGGAGGTCCGGCGGCCGGATCGTTCCCGGAGCGTTCGGTGAAGTGCTGTTCGCGGGGCAGACGTCCCCCGCGAACAGCACTTCTGTGCGACGCCGGCAATGAGCGAGGAGACGTGACATGGCTGTGCACCCGGGCGAGTCGCGCGGACACCTGCTGCCCGTGAGCATCCGGCTGCCGGGGATCCTGCTGGGGGTGGGGCTCGGCGGATTCGTCGACGGCATTCTGCTGCACCAGATCCTGCAGTGGCACCACATGCTCACCAGCACCGACGACGACCGGATCGGCGTGAAGTACTACTCGCCCCGCACGGTGTCCGGACTGGAGATGAACACCGTCTGGGACGGCGTCTTCCACGCGATCTGCTGGCTGGCGGTCCTGGCGGGCCTGGCCGTCCTCTACGCCCGCGTCACCCACGACCGGCGCAGCGTGTGGACCTCACGGGTGCTGTGGGGGTGGATCCTCGCCGGCTGGGGCCTGTTCAACCTCGTCGAGGGAGTGCTGGACCACCAGATCCTCGGCATCCACCACGTCCACGACGGTCCCCACCGGCTCTGGTGGGATCTCGGCTTCCTGCTGCTGGGTGCCCTGCTCCTGGTCGCCGGGTACCTCCTGCGGCGCGGCGGCCGGTCCTTCGACCCCGAGGCGCCGGAGGTCCCGGAGCGGCCGGACGCGACGGGGCGGCCGGACGCGACGGGGCGGCCGGACGCGACGGGGCGGCAGGGCTGACCGGCGCCGGCATGCACCTCACCCACACCGACGGCCACACCCACGTTCCCGCCGGGCACGACGGCACGGGGGAGACCTGGGCGCCTCTGGCGGCCGCCCTGCTGCTCGCCTGCGGGTACCTGCTGCTCGCCCGGCGGGCCCGGCGGCGCAACCCCGCCCGCGGGTGGCCGCGCCGGCGGACCGCGAGTTTCCTCGCCGGGTGCGCTCTGCTCGGCGCGGCGCTGGTCCCCCCCCGTCTCCACGTTCGGCCACACGGACTTCCGCGGGCACATGACGCAGCACCTGCTGCTCGGCATGTACGCGCCGCTCCTCCTGGTCCTCGGCGCGCCCGTCACACTGCTGCTGCGGACCCTGCCGGCCGCGCGCGCCCGAACGCTGACCCGGCTGCTGCACACCCGGCCGGTGCGCGTGCTCACCCACCCCGTTCCCGCGCTGCTGCTGAGCACCGGGAGCCTCGCGGCGCTGTACTTCACCTCCCTGTACGACGCACTGGCCCGCCGGCCGGACCTGCACGGGCTGACGCACGCCCATTTCGTGCTCTCCGGGTGCCTCTTCGCCCACGCGATCGCCGGCCCCGACCCCGCCCCCTCCAGGCCCGGCGTACCCGCCCGGATCGCGGTCGTCGGGGTGGCCGTCGCCGCCCACGCGACGCTGTCGCAGCTCATGTACGGGGGTTACCTCGTCGACGTGCACGCCCCCCTCGAACAGGTGCGGGGCGGTGCGGAGATCATGTACTACGGCGGTGACCTCGCCGAACTGCTGCTCGCGGCAGCCCTGGTCGCGACCTGGAGGCCGGCGCGGAGTCCCGGTGCCCGGAGCCGGCCCGGCTCCGCGACGGCCGGCGGCACGGGCGGACACGGTGAGCGCGGTGCGAGGGAGCCGGTCCGGCATGGCGGATGACGGGACGGCGGGCCGCGGGGCGCCGGGAATCCTCGCCCGTGCGGCGCGCTGGTGCGGGCGGGCCGTGCGGGAGGCGGACGCCGAGCGGAACACCCTGCTGCTGATCGGCAAGAGCACCCTGGCCGCCACCCTCGCCTGGCTGGTGGCGTACGACCTGATGGACGCCCCTTCCCCGGCGTTCGCGCCGTTCTCCGCGGTGACGATCATGTACGTCACCGTCTACCAGTCCGTGGTGCAGTCCCTGCGCTACGTCGGAGCGGTCGCGGCCGGGGTCGCCGTCCAGGGGGTGTTCGGCTTCCTCGCCGGCCCCGATCTGCTGACCTTCGTCCTGGTGGCGGTGATCGCCCTGGCGCTCAGCCGGGCACGGGTGCTCGGCGCGCAGGGCCCGCAGGTGGCGACCGCGGCGTTCTTCGCGTTCTCGACGTACGTCAGCGCCACCGACCCCGCGAGCAGAGCCGGGCAACTGGGACAGATCGTGCTGCTCGTCCTCATCGGCTGCGCCATCGGCACCGCGGTCAACGTCACCGTCGCCCCGCCGCTGCGCTACCGCAGCGCCGAGTACGGCGTGCGCGTGCTCGCCCGTACGCTCCACGAACTGACCGCCGACATGTACCCGGTGGTGCGCGAGGGCGGCCTCGACGCGGGGACCACCGCCGGCTGGCGCGACCGCGCCGCCCGGACCGGCGGCCTGATCGAACAGGCCAGGGCCGGCCTCGACACCGCGATGGAGAGCGTCCGCTACAACCCGCGCCGCCTGGTGCGCCGCCACCGGCGCCATCTCACCTTCGAGGGGTACGCCTCCGTGCTCGGCGCCCTGGAGCGGACCCTGTACCAGTTGGCCTCCATGACCAGGAGCCTCGACCAGTGGCAGGACGAGGAGGACGCCTACGTCTACCAGCCGTTCCTGGACCGGTACGCCGCCTTCCTGGAAGCGGTGTCCGGTACGGCGCTCACCCTGAGCACGCTCGACGAGACGACGCTGCCGCAGCAGACGGAACGCCTCGCCCGGCTGGCCGGCGAGGCCGAGGACCGGTGCCGAGAGGTCGTCGAGGAGGCCGCGGCACGCGCCCTGCCGCTCGCCGACCCCGCCCGGCCCTACGGCGTCCTGGTCGTCGAGGCGACCCGCCTGTCGGAAGAGGTCCGCTACACCTGCGACACCCTACGCAGTTGGGTCGGGGCCTGAAGGGCCGGCTCGCGGCCCTTCACGCCGTCCGGACCGTGCGACCGTCCGGACCGGGCGACCGTCCGGACCGGGTCAGCCGGCCTCGCGGGCGATGCCGAACAGGGCGCCCTCCGGGTCGCGGACCATGGCGGCCCGCTCGCTCACCGGAAGCCAGCGCTCCACCGTCGCACCGCCGAGCCGCACCGCCTCCCGCACGGCCGCCTCGACGTCCGGCACCGGGAAGTGGGTGTTCCACCGGGGCCAGGCGGCGGCGCGACCGGGGCCCGCGCCGCCGCCGGAGGCGATACGGGCCGCCACCCGGCCCTCCTCCCGGAGCATCACCCCGTCGTCCTCGTAGGCCACCTCGCAGGAGCCCGGCACGTCCGGCGCCCAGTCCAGGACCTCGCCGTAGAAGATCGCGGAGGCGAACGCGTCGACCGCCTGGAGGTCCAGCCACCAGGGCCGCTGGGCCCGCCAGGAGGGCCAGTTCGGCACGAGCTCCCCCTGCCAGAGGCCGAAGCGGGCGCCGTCCCGGTCCGCGGCGATGGCGCCCCGGCCCACGGGGTAGCTGAGCGGTCCGACCGCGAGTGTCCCGCTGCGCTCCCGCACCCGGGCGGCGGCCTTGTCCACGTCCGCCACCGCGAAGTACGGGATCCAGTCGACCACCGTGCGCTCCACCGTGGGCGGCGAACCGAGCCCCGCCACCGGGACTCCGGCGCGCATGGCCACCCGCATCCGCTCGCCCAGTTCGGTGGGGCGGAACTCCCAGCCGAGCACGGCCCCGTAGAACTCCTCGGCCGTCTCGACCTCGGAGGTGCTGAGCTGGGTCCAGCAGGGTGCGCCGAGGCCGCCGCCCGGTCGGGTGCGCGCCCCCGGCTCCTCGGACTGCCGGTCGGTCATGAGGGGATCCCTTCCTGTCGCGCTCGATGGGTACCGCGACCCCGGTGAACCGGGTGCCGAGCCGTGGCCTGCCCGCCGGGGGACGCCGCCCGCACCCGCGCACCGGAGCCGACGCCGCTCACGGCGTCACCACCGATTGTGCCTGCACGGAGGTCCCGGAGGACGGCGCGGAGGTGCGCGCCGCGCGGCGGATCCGAAGCCGCGCACCGCCGGGGCGGGGCCGCGGGCGGCGCGGGCGGGCCGGGAGGACGGCAGGTCAGGACCGCGCGGGCGGGGCCGGCCGGGTCCAGGTCTGGCCCTGCAAACGCTCGATGTCGTGGTTGAACCGGGTGAGGTGGGCGGCGAAATCCGCGACCTCCTCGGCGGTCCAGTCCGCCATCACCGTCTCCAGCGACCTGATGCTGCTGGCACGGTCGGCCGCCAGCCGGCGCTCGCCCTCCGGGGTCATGCTGAACTTGCGGGCGATGCCGCCCTCCGGGTCGGGGATGCGCTCCACCACTCCGGCCCGCAGCATCGCGGCGGTCTGCCGGTTCAGGGTGGAGGCGTCCAGCCCGAAGGCGGCACTGAGCTCGCCGATGGACATCGGGCCGTCCATCTGGAGCCTGCTGAGCAGAAGGTAGGCGCTCTGGTCGAGCAGTCTGGTGGCATTGCGCTTGCGCGCGTTGAACAGATGCGAGTGCCGTCCCAGCAGCATCGCTTCGTACTCGACCAGATGAGTCGGCTTGTCCTCGTGCGCCATGCCCCCATTCTCACCCCCCGCCGGGCCGTGCCCGGCACCGGCCCGCCGCTCCCGGCCCCCGCCGAACGGTCCGGGCCCGCGCACGGCGTGCATCCCCGCCGGACGGCTCGTACCGGCGTGTACGTACCGGCGCACGCGTCGGTGCTCGCACCCGCGCCCGCGACCTCAGGAGGCCGCCTCCACGCGTCCCGCGTCCACCTGTCCCGCGTCCGCGGGATACGGGTCCGCGAGATTCGCGTCCGCGGTCCGCGCGCGCGGGACGACCACGGGGGAGCCGTCCACCGGGGCCCGGAGGATGTCCGCCTCCACCCCGTACAGGCTGCGCACCAGTTCCGCGTCGACCGTGTCGCGGGGGGCGCCCTCGCCGACCACCTCGCCGTCCTTCATCGCGATGACGTGGTCCGAGTAGCGTGCGGCGGCGGCCAGGTCGTGCTGGACCATGACGACGGTCCGGCCCTCGCGGGCCACCGTACGCACCAGTTCGAGGACGTCCACGACGTGGCCCAGGTCCAGTGCGCTGGTCGGCTCGTCGAGCAGCACGACCGGGGTCTGCTGGGCCAGCACCATCGCCAGCCAGCAGCGCTGGCGCTGCCCGCCGGAGAGCCGGTCCAGTCGTTCGCCCGCCAGTTCGGTGGTGGAGGTGGCCTCCAGCGCCTCGCGCACCGCCCGCTCGTCCGCGCGGGACCACTGGCGCAACAGCCCCTGGTGCGGATGGCGGCCGTAGCGGACGAGTCCCGCGACCGTCACCGCCTCGGGCGCGCGCGGCGACTGGGGCAGCAGGGCGATCCGGTGGGCGGCCTGCCGCTGCCCCGACTTCCACACGTCGGCCCCGTCCGCGAGCACGGTGCCCCGCGAGGGGCGGTGCAGCCGGGCGAGGGCGCGCAGCAGGGTGGACTTGCCGCAGCCGTTCGGGCCGACCACGGAGGTGACCGTTCCGGCGGGCGCGGAGAAGCCGACGTCCCGGACGACGGCCCGGCCGGGGTAGCCGACGTGCAGGCCGCGGACCTCGAGACCGGACGGCGACGACATGTTCTTCATGGGAGGGTTCACGCCTTTTCCGTGGTCCGGTCCGAGCGGAAGAGCACCCAGAGCAGGAAGGGGCCGCCGAGGACGCTGGTGATGACGCCGACGGGGAGTTCGACGGGGGCGACGACGCGGCCGAGCGCGTCCGCCGCGGTGGTGAGGGCCGCGCCGGTGAGCGCGGAGCCGATGACGGGTACCCGGGTGGGGCCCGAGAAGCGCTGGGCGAGGATCGGGGCCGCCAGCGCGACGAAGGCGATGGGCCCGCCGATGCCGACGGCGATCCCGGCCAGCGCGACCGCCAGGGCGAGCGCGAGCGCGCGCACCCGGCGCGGATCGACGCCGAGGGTGGTGGACACGTCGTCGTCGAAGCGCAGGTACTGGAGCCGGTGGGCGGCCGCCAGGGCGAACGGCAGCAGGATCGCCAGGGCGGTCAGCAGCGGTGTGCCGACCGACCAGTCACGCCCGTTGAGGCTGCCGACGGCCCACAGGAACACGCCGCCCGCGGTGTTGTCGTTCTCGCGCGACATCAGCAGGTCGCTCACCGCGCCGATGAACGTGGAGACGCCGATGCCGGTGACCAGGACGCGGTAGCCGGCGGTGCCGGCGCCCCCCGCGCACAGCACGACGAGGACCGCGGCGGCGACCGCCCCGACCGGGCCGAGCCACCAGACCCCCACCATGCCCACGGAGGAGCCGGCCGCGGCGGCCACCACGGCGGCGGTGGCGCCGTCGTTGACGCCGACCACGTCGGGCGTGGCGAGGCGGTTGCCCGCCAGGGTCTGGGTGAGGCAGCCGGAGACGCCGAGCGCGGCGCCGATCATGAGGCCGACGGCGACCCGGGGAAGACGGAACTCACGGATGATCATCACCGTGCCGGGATCGCCGGTGCCGAGAAGCCCGGAGACGGTGTCGGGGAGGCTCATGCCGGTCGAACTCGCCAGGATCGCGAGGACGACGAGGACGAACGCCACCGGCGTCAGCACCGCCGCGGCCAGTGCGCTGCGGCGCGGGAAGAGCCAGGAGTAGGCGCCGGCCCGCAGCACCGCGCTGTCCGGCGGGGTCACGTCCGGCAGGACGGCGGTGCCGGTCCGGTCCGGTTGCGGCTCCGCGGTGCCGGCCCGCTCGACGTACGAGTCCCTCATGCCGACGCTCCCGCCGTGGAGAGCCGGGACGAGCGGGCGATCCAGATCAGCAACGGCCCGCCCACGAAGGCGAGGAGCACGCTGACCGGGGTCTCCCAGGGCCGGATCACGATCCGGGCCAGGATGTCGGCGAAGATCATGACATTCGCCGCGATCAGTGCGGAGAGCAGGAGTTGGGCCGCCATCCGCGCTCCCGCCACGACGCGTGCCGCGTAGGGGGCCAGCAGCCCGAGGAAGGCGATCGGGCCGGCGATGGCCACCGCGCAGCCGGCCAGCAGCGACACCGCGCCCGCCACCACCAGGCGTACCCGTCCCGGGTGATGGCCCAGCGAGCGGGCGCTGTCGTCGCCGAGCCCGAGCGCCGACAGGGGGCGCGCGCAGGCGAAGGCGGTGGCCAGCCCCACGGCGATCAGCGGCAGCAGCGGCAGGAGCGCGGCGGCCTTGACCCCGGCGAGCGAGCCGATCGTCCAGTACCGGTAGGTGTCGAACGTCGACTGGGTGCCCAGCAGGACGTAGGAAGTGAGGCCGTGGAAGGTGGCGCCGAGCGCGGAGCCGGCGAGGACCAGGCGCAGGGGCGAACTGGAGGTCCGGCCGGAGGACGCCATCAGGAGGACCACCGCACTGGCGGTGATTCCGCCCAGAAGTGCCCATACCAGGAGTGAAGTAGAGGAGTTGGCGCCGAAGAAGGTGAGTCCGAGTACCACCGCGAAGGCGGCTCCGGCGTTCACGCCCAGCAGGCCGGTCTCCGCGAGCGGATTGCGGGTCGCGGCCTGCAGCAGGCAGCCGGCCGTCCCGAGGCAGATCCCCACCAGTGCCCCCGCGAACGTACGCGGCAGCCGTACGTCCATGACGGCGAGCCGCAGTTGGGCGTCGGCCCGCGCGGCCGGATCCCCCGTCAGGAACTCCCAGGCGCGGGCCGGTGAGCTCGATCCCGTTCCGACGAGCAGGGAGAGCAGTCCGAGGGCGAGGAGGGCGGCGAGGGCCACGGCGGCCCACCGGAAGGGGTGGCCGCCGGGCGGGACGGGCCGGCGGCCGGAGGGGAGACCGGAGGGCAGGGCCCTCGGGGGTGGGCCCACGTGCACAGACGACATATGGTTAGCCTAACCTAAGTGCGTCGGCCCGGAGCTGGCGGCCCCTGCGGCCGTCACCCTCCGACGAACCGTCTCATGGCCCGGACCAGGGGTGAATTGTGCCCCGGTCCGGCCCGGTGCTCCACCTGTCAGCGCGAGCGGGCCCCACCCGCACGATCAGCCCTCCGGAGGTTTTCAGGCCATGGCGCCGAACCCGTTCTCCCCGTCCCGTTCCACCCGCTACGCGCTCGTCGCCGCCGCCGGCGTCTGCGCGCTGGCCCTCACCGGGTGCGGATCCTCGGACGGGGACTCCGCTTCCGGAGACACCCGGAAAGCGGCCTCCGTCACCGTCACGGACGCGGCGGGCACCGAGGTGAAGGTCCCGGCATCTCCGAAGCGGGTCGTGGCGCTCAGCGAGATGGACCTCGACTCCGCCCTCGCCCTCGGCGTCGAGCCCGTCGGACTCACCGCGGGCCGCGGCCAGAAGGGCGCCCCCGGTTACCTCGCCGACCAGGCCGCGTCCATCCCCGTCGTCGGCGCCGTCACCGGCCCGGACATCGAGAAGGTCGTCCAGGCCGAGCCCGACGTGATTCTCGCGGGCCAGTCCGCCGACGCCCAGGTGCTCGCGCAGCTCCGCAAGATCGCACCGACCCTCGTGACCATCGGCGGCGACAAGGACTGGAAGAAGTCCCTCGAACTCACCGGCAAGGTCCTCGGCAAGTCCAACGAGGCCGAGAAGTTCCTCGCCGGCTACGACGAGAAGGCCGCCGCGCTCAAGAAGGACCTGGGCGACCGGGCAGGTTCCGAGGTCTCCGTCGCCCGCTACTCCGCCAAGGGCAGCGCCGTGATGCAGCAGGGCGTCTTCATCAGCGACGTGCTCAAGGACCTCGGCTTCACCCGGCCGGGCATCCAGAACGAGCAGGGCGAAGGCCACTCCACGCCCATCAGCGCCGAGAACCTCGACGAGATCGACGCCGACTGGCTGTTCATCGGCACCCTGACCTCCACCACGGGCGACACCGCGCTCCTCGGCGAACTGGCGAAGGAGCCCGCCTACCAGCAGCTAGACGCGGTCGGGAACGACCACGCCACCGTCATCGACGGCTCCAAGTGGACCAGCCTCGGCGGGGCGCAGGCGGCCGTGTCGGTGCTCGACGACATCCGGGCGGCGATGGTCAAGTGATAGCGGCGCACGAGGAGTTGGCCGGTCGTCTCGCGCTGGTCACCGGCGCGGGCCGGGGGATAGGAGAAGCGGTCGTCGAGGCGCTCGTCGCCCGCGGCGCCCGCGTCGTCGCCACCGACCTCACCGGTGACGGCGTCGAAGCCCTCGCCGCGGAACACGGGCCCCGCGTCGTCGCCCGCACGCTCGACGTCACGGACGCCGACGCCGTCGAGGCGCTCGTCGCCGACACCGAGGACACCGTCGGACCCCTCGACATCGCCGTCAGCGTCGCCGGCGTGCTGCGCCACGCGAACGTCGTGGACGTCACCGACGCCGAATGGGCCGCCACCTTCGCCGTGAACACCAACGGCCCCTTCCACGTGGGGCGTTCCGTCGCCCGGCGGATGGCGCCGCGCGGCCGGGGATCCCTCGTCACCGTCGCCTCCAACGCCGCGGGCGTCCCGAGGGCCGGCATGGCCGCCTACGCCGCGTCCAAGGCCGCCGCCGCCATGTTCACCAAGTGCCTCGGCCTGGAGATGGCCCCGTACGGCGTCCGCTGCAACTCGGTCTGCCCGGGATCGACCCTGACCGACATGCAGCGCGCCATGTGGACCGCCCAGGCCCCCGGCCAGGAGGAGCAGGCGGCCCGCCGCGTCGTCGAAGGCGACCTCGACGCCTTCCGGACCGGCATCCCGCTCGGCCGCATCGCCGACCCCGCCGACATCGCGGACGCCGTCGCCTTCCTGGCGTCGGACCGCGCCCGCCACATCACCCTGCACGACCTGTACGTGGACGGCGGAGCCACGCTCCGGGCCTGACCCCGGACCGGTCCCCGCCCGACCTTGTCTCGACGCTCGCGTCGCCCGGCGCGGCGCGAGCCCTCCCCCAGGAGACAGCCATGACCACCTTCCTGCCCGAAACGGCCGCCACCCCCGGGCCCGCGGTCGTTCCCGGCGAGGCGACCGCCCTGCTGGATGCCTACCGCCCCGGCACGGACCGCTTCCTCGCCACCCCCCGCCTGACCCTGCTCTGCACCGGCGCCGCGGCCGAACTGGCCGAGGACGACCGCCCGGTGACCGAACGCGTGCAGGAACTCCTCGACGCACGCCGGCTCGCGGGCGACCCGGAACCGATCGTCGTCGGCGCACTGCCCTTCGACCCGTCCGGCCGCCCGGCGCTCGTCGTCCCGGAGACCGTGCGCCGCGCCCCCGCCCTCCGCGAGGACCCGCTGATCGCGCTGCCCGCGCCCGAACCGTCCGACGGCGGCGGCTGGCACGTCCGCGAGGTACCCGCCGCCGCCGATTACCGCGACGCCGTCGCCGCGGCGGTGGACCGCATCAACGCCGGCGAACTCAGCAAGGTCGTGCTCGCCCGGACCCTGGAACTCACCGGCCCGCAGGACGCCGACCTGCCGGCCATGCTCGGCCGGCTCGCCCGCCGCGACCCCGGCGGCTACACCTTCGCCGTCCCCTCCGGCCCTCGCACCACCCTCGTCGGCGCCAGCCCCGAACTCCTCGTCGCCCGGAGCGGCGGCGTCCTGGTCGCCAACCCGCTCGCCGGCTCCACCCCGCGCAGCGCCGACCTCGCCGAGGACGTCCGACGCGCCGCCGCCCTGCTGGAGTCCGCCAAGGACATTCACGAGCACGCCGTCGTCGTCGACGCCGTGCGCGCCGCCCTCGCGCCGTTCTGCACCGAACTCGACGTGCCCGAGCGCCCCACCCTGGTGCGTACCGCCACCATGTGGCACCTGTCGACCACCGTCACCGGCCGGATCGCCGACCCCGGCACCACCGCGCTGGACCTCGCGTCCGCGCTGCACCCGACCCCCGCCGTCTGCGGCACCCCCGACGACACCGCCCGCCGGGTCATCGCCGACTCCGAGCCCTTCGACCGGGGCCTGTACACCGGCATGGTCGGCTGGCAGGACGCCGACGGCGACGGCGAATGGGTCGTCACCCTCCGCTGCGCCGAGGCCGAGGGCGCCACCCTGCGGCTGTTCGCCGGCGCCGGCGTGGTCGGCGACTCCTCGCCGCAGGCCGAGACCGACGAGACCGGCGCCAAGTTCCGTACGTTCCTGAACGCCGTGGGAGCCACACTGTGACCGCCGAAACCGTGACCGCCGCGGCCATCCCCGCACCCCTGGCCACCACCCCCGGCCTGGACGCCCCCACCTGGCCCGCCGCGTTCGCCGAGCGCTACCGCACCGCCGGCCACTGGCGCGGCGAGACCTTCCCCGGCATGCTGGGCGAACGCGCCGCGGCCCACCCGGACCGGACCGCCCTGATCGACCCGGCCCCCGAGCGGCGCACCTGGACCTACCGCCAACTCCACGAGCGGGCCGAGCGGCTGGCCGCCGGCTTCGCCGCCCGCGGCATCACCAAGGGCGACCGGGTCGTCGTGCAGCTCCCCAACACCGGCGAGTTCATCGAGACCGTCTTCGCCCTCTTCCGGATCGGCGCGCTGCCCGTCTACGCCCTGCCCGCCCACCGGGAGACGGAGATCGGACACTTCGTCTCCTTCTCCGAGGCCGTCGCCTACGTCGTCCCCGACCGGCACGCCGGCTTCGACCACCGGGCCCTCGCCTCGGCCGTCCAGGAGCGCAATCCGGGACTGCGGCACGTCTTCGTCGCCGGGGAACCCGGCGAGCACACCGCCCTCGCCGACGTGGACGGCGACCCGGCGGCCCTGCCCGCCGGACCGGAACCGCACGAACTGGCCTTCCTCCAGCTCTCCGGCGGCACCACCGGGGTCTCCAAGCTGATCCCGCGCACCCACGACGACTACCTGTACTCGCTGCGGGGCTCCAACGAGATCTGCGGCGTCGACGCGGACACCAGGTTCCTCGTCGTACTGCCCGCCGCGCACAACTACCCGATGAGCTCGCCCGGCTGGCTCGGCGTGCTCCACGCGGGCGGCACCGTGGTGCTCTGCCCCCGACCCGACCCGGCCACCGCCTTCCCGCTGATCGAGCGGGAGCGGATCACCATGACCGGCCTCGTCCCGCCGCTCGCCCTGGTCTGGACCGATGCCGCCCCCGCCGCCCCGCACGACCTGTCCAGCCTCGCACTCGTCCTGGTCGGCGGCGCCAAGTACAGCGAGCAGGCGGCCCGGCGGCTGCGCCCCGCGCTCGGCTGCACGCTGATGCAGGTCTTCGGCATGGCCGAGGGCCTGGTCAACTACACCAGGCTGGACGACGACGAGGAGACGATCGTCTCCACCCAGGGCCGGCCCATCTCCCCGGACGACGAGATCCGCGTCGTCGACGACACCGGGAGGGACGTCCCCGACGGCGGGTCCGGCCATCTGCTCACCCGCGGCCCGTACACCATCCGCGGCTACTGGCGGGCACCGGAGCACAACGCCCGCGCCTTCACCGAGGACGGTTTCTACCGCACCGGCGACATCGTCCGCCGCACCGCCACCGGCCACCTGGTGGTCGAGGGCCGGGCGAAGGACCAGATCAACCGCGGTGGCGAGAAGATCGCCCCCGAGGAGGTCGAGAACATCATCCTCGCCCACCCCGCCGTGCACGACGTGTCCGTCGTCGCCGTCGAGGACGAGTACCTCGGGGAACGCTCGCTCGCCTACGTCGTCCTGCGCGACGGGGCAGGCCCCCTGAAGCCCGTCGCGATCAAACGCTTCGTACGGGAACGCGGCATCGCCGCCTACAAGGTTCCCGACCAGGTGCGGTTCGTCGACGCGTTCCCGCAGACGGCCGTCGGCAAGGTCAGCAAGAACGGGCTGCGGTCCACCGTCGCCCCGCAGCAGCACTGAAGGAGCACACCCGTGGCACTTCCCGCCATCGCCCCGTACCGGCTCCCGGCCGGAGACGAACTGCCCGCCAACCGGGTCGCCTGGACGGCCGACCCCGCGCGCGCCGTGCTGCTCGTGCACGACATGCAGAACCACTTCCTGCGCGCCTTCCCGGCCGGCCGGGAACCCCTCACCGGCCTGATCGGCAACACCGCCCGCCTGCTGGAACGCTGCCGCGGCCTCGGCGTCCCCGTCGTCCACTCCGCCCAGCGCGGCGGCCAGACCCCCGAGGAGCGCGGCCTCCAGCTCGACTTCTGGGGACCCGGCGTCGCCGACGACCCCGAGGCGCTCCGCGCCCCCGACGCCGTCGCCCCGCTCCCCGGCGACCACGTCGTCACCAAGTGGAAGTACAGCGCCTTCGTCCGTACCCCGCTCGCCGACATCCTGCGCGAGACGGGCCGCGACCAGCTCGTCATCGCCGGCGTGTACGCGCACATCGGCGTCATGATGAGCGCCGCCGACGCCTGGCAGCGCGACATCCAGGCGTTCGTCGTCGGCGACGCCGTCGCCGACTTCTCCCGCGAGGACCACGACATGGCCCTGCGCTGGGCCGCCGGCCGCTGCGCGGTCGTCACCACCACCGACGCGCTCTTCACGGAGGTCTGAGACGATGCCGCTCACCCTGGAACTCATACGCGCCGACGTCGCCGACTGCCTCGGCGAGGACCCCGCCGACATCCCCCTCGACGAGAACCTCGTCGACCACGGACTCGACTCCGTCCGCATCATGGCCCTGCTGGAGCGATGGCGCCGCGACCACGGCGTCACCGCCGACTTCGCCGACCTGGCCGAACAGCCCGCCATCGAGGCCTGGGCGCCCCTGCTGGGGGCCGCGTGAACACCGGGACCGCCGCCCCGGCCCGCCCGCCCGCCGAGGCCGCCGACACCGTACTGCCCCTGACCGCGGCCCAGTTGGGCATGTACTACGCCCAGGCGCTCGATCCGCTCAGCCCCGCCCAGAACACCGCCGAGTGCCTGGAGATCGCGGGCCCGATCGACCCCGGTCTCTTCGCCGCGGCGCTGCGCCGGGTCGTCGCAGAGACCGACGCCCTGCGCGTCCGCGTCGAGGAGACCCCCGACGGCCCTCGCCAGCACGTGCGAGCCACCGTCGAACTGCCGCTGACCGTGCGGGACCTGCGCGGTGCGAAGGACCCGGAGCAGGAGGCCCGCGCCTGGATGCGCGACGACCTCGCGCAGGTCTGCGACCTCTCCACCGGTCCGCTCTTCCGGCACGGCCTGTTCCGCACCGGCGACGACCGCTGGCTCTGGTACCAGCGCATCCACCACCTCGTCATCGACGGATTCGGCTACTCCCTGCTGGTCCGCCGTATCGCCGACGTCTACTCCGCGCTCGCCGCGGGCCGGGAGCCCGGCCCGCGCACCTTCGGCACCCTCGCCTCCCTCGTGGAGCAGGACGCCGCCTACCGCGCCTCCGAGGCGTACCAGGACGACCGGGTCCACTGGACCGAGGCGTTCGCCGACCGGCCGGAAGCCCCGCACCTCGCCGGGCGCGGCGCACTGCCGTCCCGCACCTTCCTGCGCCGCACCGCGCACCTCCCCACGGCCACCGCCGACCGGCTGAAGGACCTCGCCGGAACGCTCCGCGCCACCTGGCCCGAGATCGTCGTCGCCGCCCAGGCCCTCCACACCGCCCGCGCCACCCACCGCACCGACGTGGTCCTCGGGCTGCCCCTGATGGGCCGGATGGGCTCGGCCGCCCTGCGGATACCGGGCATGGTGATGAACGTGCTGCCGCTGCGGCTCACCGTCGCCCCCGACGACACCTTCGCCGGACTCGTCCGCCAGGTCGTCCTCGGCATCCGCGGCGCCCGCCGCCACCAGCGCTACCGGTACGAGGACATCCGCCGCGACCTCGGCCTGCTCGGCGAAGGCCGCGCCCTGGTCGGCCCGCTGGTCAACGTCATGCCCTTCGACTACGACGTCTCCTTCGCCGGCGCCCCGGCCACCGCGGGCAACCTCTCCGCCGGACCCGTCGAGGACCTCACGGTCAACGTCTACGACCGCGCCGACGGGCGCGGACTGCGCGTCGACCACGACGGCAACCCCGCCCTCTACGACGAGGCCGCGCTCGACGCCCACCAGGCACGCTTCGTCTCCCTGCTGGAACGCCTCGCCGGCACCGACCCGGCCCTGCCGCTCGCGGTCCACTCCCTCGGCACACCCGCCGAACACGCCCTGGTGGTCGAGGAGTTCAACCGCACCGACCGCGACCTCCCGGCCACCACACTGATCGGCCCGATCGAGGCACGCGCGCGGGCCAGGCCCCACGCCACCGCCCTCGTGCACGGCTCCGTCACCCTCACCTACGCCGAACTCAACGACCGCGCCAACCGGCTCGCCCGGCACCTGCGGACGCTCGGCGCCGGCGTCGACACCGTGGTGGCGCTCAGCCTGCCGCGCTCCGTCGACCTCGTCGTGTCGCTGCTCGCCGTCCTCAAGACCGGCGCCGCCTACCTGCCGCTCGACCCGGACTACCCGGCGGAGCGACTCACCGGCATGCTGGCGGACGCCCGCCCCGTCTGTGCCGTCACCGACACCGCCGACCGGCTCCCCGCGGACGCGGGCACCCCCCGCGTCGTCCTCGACGGCCTCGACCTCTCCGGCCACCTCGCCATCAACCCCGCCCGCCCGCTGACCCCCGCCCACCCGGCGTACGTCATCTACACCTCCGGCTCCACCGGCCGTCCCAAGGGCGTCGTGGTCTCCCACGGGGCGATCGACAACCGGCTGCGCTGGATGCAGCACGCCTACCCGCTCACGCCCGAGGACCGGGTGCTCCAGAAGACCCCGTCCTCCTTCGACGTCTCGGTCTGGGAGTTCTTCTGGCCGCTGCGCCAGGGCGCCACCCTCGTCGTCGCGGACCCCGGCGGCCACAAGGACCCGGCCCACCTCTCCCGCGTCATCGCCGAACAGGCCGTCACCACCTGCCACTTCGTGCCTTCCATGCTTCAGGTCTTCCTCGCGGAGGCCGACGCCGGGCAGTGCGGCGGACTCAAGCGCGTCTTCTGCAGCGGGGAGGCGCTGCCGCGGGAGACCGCGCACGCCTTCGCCCGCGTGCTGCCCGGCACCGAACTGCACAACCTGTACGGGCCGACCGAGGCCGCCGTCGACGTCACCCACCACCCGTGCAGCCCGGAGGACGACGGGCCGGTGCCGATCGGCAAGCCGGTCTGGAACACCCGCCTGCACGTCCTCGACCCGGCGCTGCGGCCCTGCCCGCCCGGCATCCCCGGAGAGCTGTACCTCGCCGGACGCCAGCTCGCCGACGGCTACCTCGACCGGCCCGGCCTCACCGCCTCCCGGTTCGTCGCCGACCCGTTCGGCGCCCCCGGCAGCCGGATGTACCGCACCGGCGACCTGGCCCGCTGGACCGCCCTCGGCGAGGTCGAATACCTCGGCCGCACCGACCACCAGGTCAAACTCCGCGGCCAGCGCATCGAACTCGGCGAGATCGAGGCCGCCCTCGCCGCCCAGGACGGCGTCGACGGCTCCTGCGCCCTGGTGCGCGAGGACCGCCCCGGAGACCAGCAGCTCGTCGGCTACGTCACCGGCGGCGCCGACCCTTCCGCGGTGCGCGCCGGCGTCGCCCGCCTCCTGCCCGAGCACATGGTGCCCACCGCCGTCGTCGCCCTCGACGCGTTCCCGCTGAGCCCGGCCGGAAAGCTGGACCGACGCGCTCTGCCCGCACCGGTGTTCACCGGCACCGACGGCGCCCGCCCGCCCGCGAGTCCGTTGGAGGAGACCCTCACCCGGCTGTTCGGTGAGGTGCTCGGAGCCGAGCGGGTCGGACCCGACGACGCCTTCTTCGACCTCGGCGGCACCTCGCTGCTCGCCATGCGGCTGGTCGCCCGGGTCCGCGAGGAGTGCGGCGCCGGACTGACCGTCGGCTCGCTCTTCGCCGCACCCACCCCGGCCGCCCTCGCCGCCCGCTTCGAGAACGGGCAGGTGGCCGAGGAGGACGCCCTCGACGTCGTCCTGCCGCTCCGCACCGGCGGCTCCCGCCCACCCCTGTTCGCCTTCCACCCGGCGGGCGGCATCTCCTGGTGCTACGCGGGCCTCGCCAACCGCCTCGGCCCCGACCAGCCGCTGTACGGGGTCCAGGCCCGCGCCCTCACCGAAGACGGCCCGCTGCCCGGCTCACTGGAGGAGGAGGCCGCCGACTACGTCGCGCGCATCCGCGAGGTCCACCCGCACGGCCCTTACCGGCTGCTCGGCTGGTCCGTCGGCGGAGTCCTCGCCCAGACCGTCGCCGTGCTGCTCCAGGAAGCGGGGGAGGAGGTCCAACTGCTGGCCCTGCTCGACGCGTTCCCCGCCGAACAGTGGCGCGAGAGGCCCGCGCCCGAGGAGGGCGACGCGCTCACCGCGGTGCTGCGGATGGCCGGCCTGGAGCGCACCGGCGAACGCACCCGCGAGGACGTGCTCGCCACCCTGCGCGAGGCGGGCAGCCGGCTCGCCGGACTCTCCGACCGCACGCTTACCCGCGTCGTGGACGTCGTCCCGAACCACGCCCGCCTCATGCGCGAGCACCGGCAGCGGACCTTCCGCGGCGACCTGGTCTTCTTCACCGCCGCCGCGCCGAGGGCCGAGGACTGGCTGACCCGCGAGGCATGGCGGCCGCACGTGACGGGTAGCGTCGTCAACCACGACCTGGACTGCACCCATCCACAGATGCTGCGGGACCAGTACCTCGACCGGATCGGCGACGTCCTCGTCGAACGCCTGAAGGAGTGGGACGCGTGAGTGCCGCACCCGGACCGTTCGCCCCCGGCCCCCGGCCGGGGCGGCCCAGCCGTTCCGTGCCGGCGGGCGCCGCCGGACCGCGGTCGCCGTGGCCCGTCGAGCACGAACGGCCGGACGGCCGGACCGTGCGCTCCGGTCCCGCTCCGCGGCGCGAGTGTGCGCGGCGGACCGGCGCCGGCGCGGCGTGAACGCGCCCGCCGTGCTCCGGCCCGACCCCTGGACCGGGCCGCCGAGCCGCCCCGCCGCACCGGGGCCCGTGCCCCGGCTGTGGCTGGTCGGCGCGGCGGCGTTCCCGGCACACGGACCCACCGTCCTCGACGCCGCCGAACGCCGGCGCGCCGACGCCTTCCGCCGCCCCGCCGACCGCGCGGTCTACGTCGCCGCCCACCAGGCACTCCGTCAGGTGCTGGGCGCCCACCTGGACACGGACCCGGCCGCCGTCGAAATGACCCGGCTGCCCTGTCCGGGCTGCGGCGCCCCGCACGGCCGCCCCGCCGTCGCGGGCCCGGCCGGCGACCGGCTGCACTTCTCGCTCTCGCACACCCACGGTCTCGCCCTGATCGCCGTGGCCGACGCCCCGGTGGGCGCGGACATCGAGCAGCTCCCGGACCCGGAGCTCATCGAGGACGTCGCCGCCGTGCTGCACCCCACCGAACGCGAGGAACTCGCCCGCGCCGGGGCCGGGTCACGGCCTGCCGCGTTCGCCCGCTGCTGGACCCGCAAGGAGGCGTACGTCAAAACCACCGGCGAGGGCCTCTCCGGCCCTTCGGTCGCCGGGGTCTACCTCGGCTGCGGCCCGCACCCGGCCGCCCCGCCCGGCTGGACCGTCGCCGACGTGGAGGTCCCGGCCGGGTACGCGGCGGCCTGCGCGGTGGGGCCGGTGGACGCCTGAGGTCCGGGAAGGGCCGTTTCCGTACGGCCGCCGTGTGCCGAAGTGCCGGAAGGAGTCCCTCCGCGGCCGTTCCCGGCTAGTGTCCGTCGGATGACGCTCAAGGGGAAGTTGCGTGCCAGGACGACGGTGGCGCTGGCCGGTGCTGCTGCCGTGCTGGTGCTGGGTGTGGGCGGAGCGATAGCCGTGTCCGCCGAAGGCGACGGGCGCTCCGGCGCGACGCCGGTGTCCGATCAGACGCCGAGCACGGGAACCGCCGGTGTCACGGGCGGTGGAGTGAGCGGCGGTGGATCCGACGGCGGTGGTGACGCCGGGGGCACGGACACCGGCGGTGCGGACGGTGGTTCTGTCAGCGGTTCGGGCGGCACCGACGGCGGCACCGACGGCGGCGTCGCCGGTGCGGATGCGGGAGGTTCGACCGGGCCGGGGGACACCTCGGGGACGTCCGAGTCCCCGGGCGCCACGGACGCCCCGACACCGACCCCCACAGCTCCGGCGGACCTGGACGACCTGGCGGAGCGCATCGACGGTCTGGAGAAGAAGGTGGATGACCTACCCACCAAGCAGGAACTGGCCGACGCCCTCCGCGCCTTCGCCGACGCGCTGGAGCAGCAGGACTCGTAGTGCTCTTACGGATCACTGACAGAGAGATCGCAGGACCTGCTGGTCGCGACGAACGTGTTGCCCGCGACGATGCGCTGTGAGCTACGACCTTGCTGTGTGGGACGGCGACCGCCCATTCGACGACCGTGCTGCGAGCTCGACGTACGACGAGCTCTACGGGCGTCACCTGGAGTCGGACGATGTCGCCGTGCCTCCGGCGCCGCGCATCGTGGCGTATGTGGAAGCCCTCGTCGCACGGTACCCGGACGACGCCGACCACAGTGTCGTGTGGGCGTCGCCCCGAGTCATCGACGAGGCATCGGGCCCGATCGTGTACCTGCTCATGTCCTACGGCAAAGCCGAGGAAGTATCCGCGTACGCCGCTGCACTGGCCCGCGAGCACGGCTTGGTCTGCTTCGATCCGCAGGAGGAGTGCCTTCGGTCGTAAGTCGCCCGTGCTTCAGGGGGCGGCAGCCGAGGCTTCAGGCCGTCATCCCACGGCGCCGGCCTTCACCCCGCCCCACTCGCCCTATGACTTCGCCAGCCGGTAGCGCAGCCCCGGAGGCCGGCCCCCTCTCGGCCTCTCAGTGTCCGCCGAACGCTTCCACCAGCCCGTCGGCCAGTTCGGTGCGCCAGCACAGGTAGTCGTGACCGCCGTTGAACGGCACGTACACCGCGTCGTCGTACCCCGCCGCAGTGAGCGCGTCCCGCAGCCTCGCGGCGGCCGGCAGCGCCACCCACTCCTGGTCCCCGAAGGAGAGCCGCAGGCGCACCGGTACGCGCGGTGTCGAGGCGACGTACGAGGTCAGCCACTCGGCGTCCGGGCCGTCCGGCCACCAGAAGGAGCCCGACTGGGCCAGCACGTGGCCGAACCGGTCGGAGGCGGTGAGTCCGGCGTAGGCGGCGGTGAGCCCGCCCAGGCTCTGTCCGGCGATCGCGGTGCGCGCCGGGTCGTCCGTCAGCGGCAGCGACGCGGCCGCCCACGGCAGCAGTTCGTCCGTCAGGAAGGCGGTGTGCTCCGGGCGGCAGGTCAGCCGGTCCCAGCGCGTGTCCGGGTCCACCGAGTCGCTGAGCAGAGCGACCAGCGGCGGGATGCTGCCGTCGGCGATCAGGTTGTCCAGCAGGTGGGGGAGGCCCAGCAGCGGCCCCCAGTGCTCGCCGTCCAGCAGCACCAGGACGGGCAGGTCTCCGGCGGGCCGGTAGCCGGCCGCAGGTTCGTACCGCCACACCCGGCACCGGGCGCCGAGGTGTTCGCTGTCCAGTTCGTGCTCGGTGAGGACGCCGTGCGGCACGTCGTCGCGCGGGGTCCAGTCCACCGCCCGCGGCGCGGCCGGCAACTCCGCGTACGGGACCGGGTCCGCGCTCCAGCGCCGGGGCAGCCACGCGGGGTTGAGCGGGTCGCCGTGACGGCGGGTGCGCAGAGCGGGCCAGTAGCCGGGGTCCTCGGGCGCCGGGCCCTCGCCCTCGTCCACGTAGAAGTCGTACGTGCCCCGCCAGTCGTGGCGCAGGCGCAGTGTCCAGTGCCAGACGTCCGTCCCCGCCAGCCGCTCCATCAGGTTGCCCTCCGGCGCGCGGGGGTCGCCGATCTTGTTGGGCAGCACCTGGACCGCGCGGGTGGCCGGGGTGCCGCGCCGGAGGAACGTCACCGCGACGTGGTCCCCGCTGCCCTCCGGATCGGGGGTCACCAGCGGTGTGCCGCGCCGGCTCACCTCCCGCCAGTACGCCTCCACGCCTTCCGGGCCGGGCAGCGCGGCGGCGGGGGTGGCGATCCTCGGGACCGCGTCGGGGCGCGGGACGCGGGGCGGGCGGCGCGGGGCTCCGGTGGGGGGCGGGGAGACAGGCATGGCGCACTTCCGACGAGGGGTGACGGTGAGGTGGACCTTACCTTCGCAGGTCGGAAGCTGTGAAAGCGGCCTCCGAGTCACGATTTACTCGTTTGGTTAGGCTAACCTAAGCACGCACCTCCGGCGTTTCCTCGTGAACGCCGTCGACCGGTGCCACACGCGCTTCCGCCTTTCCTCTTCTCTGCTCAACAGGAGTCGAACCCATGAGTTCTGACAGACCCACCGGGACCAGCCGCATACCGGCGCAAGCGGCACGCGGCGCACGGGCCCGGCTGGTGCGGGTCGCCACCCTCACCGCCGGCGCGACCATCGGTCTCGGCGTGTTGTCGATGCCGATCGCCGCTGCGGGCGGGACCGGAGGGGTCGGACCGGCCGCGCTGGCGGCCGACGAAGTCGCCGCGCCCACCGTCACGCTCGCCTCCGCCACCGTGCGGGCCGGTGGCGACGTGGGGTTCACCGTCACGGGATTCCCCGCCTCGGCCAAGCTGAGCGTCAAGCTCGACGACGGCGCGCTCCTCCAGGCGTTCACCACCGATGCCGACGGCGGCTTCTCCGGCGCGGTGACCGTCCCCGCCGACACGGTGGCCGGCGGCGGTCACTGGCTCCGCTTCCTCTCGCCGGGCACCAGCGTCAAGAGCGAAGCCCTGACGGTGACGGCGGCCACCACCCCCACCCCGACACCCACCCCGACACCCACCCCGACGCCCGCTCCGTCCCCGACGAAGCCGGCCGAACCCGCTGCCCCCGCGGTCCGGCTGACGGGCACGAAGGTCGCCGCGGGCGGCAGACTCACCTTCGCGCTCTCCGGTTTCGCGCAGGGTCAGAACGTCACCGTCAAGCTGGACGACGACGCCATCCTCGCCCAGTGGACCGGCGCGGTGAAGGCGGACGGCACCTTCACCGGCACCGTCACCGTGCCCTCCGGCACCGGCGCGGGCGCCCACTGGCTGCGCTTCCTGGCCCCGAACCCGTCGACCAGCCTCAAGGCCGACTTCACCGTCACCTCCGCCGGCTCGGGAGGCTCCTCCGGTTCCGGCGGTTCCGGCGGTTCCGCGGGTTCGGCCGGCGGCTCCACGGGCGGCGGCGGCTCCGCCGGAGGCAGCGGGTCCACCGGGGGTTCGGGCTCCGGCGGGAGCGGTTCCGCCACGAACGGCTCAGGCTCCACCGGCTCCACCGGCTCCACCGGCTCCACCGGCTCCACCGGCTCCACCGGCTCCGGCTCCGGCGGGACGACGGGTGCGACCGGTGCGTCCGCGACCATCACCGCCGGCTCCAGCGTCGCGGCGGGCGGAAAGGTCTCCTTCCGGGTGACCGGCTTCCCCGCCGGCCAGCAGCTGACGGTGAAGCTCGACGACAGCGAGATCATCGGCCAGTGGTCCGGTGGGATCGGCGCCGACGGTTCGTTCTCCGGTTCCGTCACCGTCCCCCCGGGCGCCACGAAGGGCGCGCACTGGCTGCGCTTCCTCGCGCCCAACCCGTCCACCAGCCTGCGGGCCGACTTCACCGTCACCACCGGCGCCGAACCCGCCGCCGACGCCTCCGGTTCCGCCTCGGGCGGGTCGGCGGCCGGTGGATCGTCCTCCGCCGCCCCGGTCCCGGAGGCGACCGGCGATCCGGCCAGCGCCTCCAACGCGGCGGGCGCCACGGCGGAGATCACCGCAAGCGAGGTCCAGCCCGGCGGCACCCTGCACTTCAGGGTGAGCGAGTTCCCCGCCTCGCAGACCGTCACCATCAAGCTGGACGACGACGCGATCCTCGGCCAGTGGAAGGCCGACGCCTCAGGTGCGTACGAGGGCGACGTGGAGATCCCCGCCGACGTCACCGCCGGCGCTCACTGGCTGCGGTTCCTCGCACCCAACCCCTCGACCACCCTCAAGGTCGACTTCACGGTGATCGAGCCCGCCGCGGACGGCGCGGCCGCCGTCTCGTCCTCGTCCTCGGCGGAGGGTTCGGACGACTCCGGCGCGGCGCTCAGGACCGCCGCGTCGGTCTCCTCCCCGGACGACGGCGTGTCCTGGTCGACCATCGCCTGGGCCGCCGCGGCGGCCGCGGTGGGCGGTGCGGCGGGCGCCGCCGGAGCCACCACCTTCGTCCTGCGCCGCCGCACGCCGGAGACCCCGCCGGCGGTCTGACGGCCCCCGGCGCCGGCGGGCGCCCCTCGGCCCGGGCGGTCTGACGACCTCCGGGGCCGGGGTGGCACCCGCCCCGGCGCCCCGGGCCCGGCGGGCGTGCCCGGCCCGCGCGGCACCCGGTACGGGCATCCCGCACGGCCCGGCCCGCCCCGTACGGCATCCCGCACCGGCCCCCGGCCCGCCACGCGCGGGCATCCCCGTACGGCCTCCGGGCGCGGCACTCGCCCGTCCGGCTTCAGGGCGCCTTCGTGCCCGCGCGAGCGGTAGCCGCGCGGCCCTTCGGCATGCCCGGACGTTCCTCCCATGAACACCCAACTCCCTTACTGCGCACGATTTCTGACTGTGCGACGGATCACATCGGGAACGGCCAAAGTTAGGTAAGGCTAAGCTAACCTTTCGTTGTCGCTCCCCACTGCGGGGAGCCTCTGTCTAGGAGTTGACGGCATGTCTTCTGCCACCACCCGCATCCGCAGCATCGCCACGGTCGTCGTCATGGGAACGTCCCTCGCGCTGACCGGCACCGTGACCGCCCAGGCGTCCAGCCACTCGGCCACCGCCACCGCCACCGCCGAGACCTTCACGCTTGGCAAGGGCCTCTACCAGACGGCGTACTCGGAGCGGAACCACGTCCTGTGGGCCACCACGGCCGTCGGGCGTCCGCCGGTCACCAGCTCCAGCCTGCTGAAGGTCGACCCCCGCACGCTGGCGGTCAAGCAGACGATCACCCCGCCCACCACCAACGCCACCACCGGCGCGGTGGAGGCCGTGTACGGCGTAGCCGTCGACGACGAGCACAACACCGTCTGGACGACGAACACCCGCGACAACAGCGTGGCCGTCTACGACCAGCGCACCGGCGCCCACCTGGCCACCCTCCCCGGCGTGGCGCACGCCCGTGAGATCGTCGTGGACGAGCGCCACAACACCGTCTGGGCCAGCGCGTTCGGCGAGGGCAGCGTCGTCGCCTTCGACAGCCGCACCTTGAAGGAGAAGGAGCGCCTCACCGTCGAGGGCTCGGCCCCGACCGGTCTGGCCCTCAACGAGAAGACCGGCGACCTCTACGCCGCCGACCTGAACAACGACCGGGTCATCGAGTTCGGCCACAAGGACGACGAGCCGCGCTTCCTGCCGGCCGGCGACGGTCCGATCTCGGTCTCCCTGTCGAAGAACGGCAAGACCGCCTACACCGCCAACCAGACGAGCGGCGACCTGTCGGTCATCGATCTCAAGAAGGGTGCGGTCGCCGCGACCGTCGCCACCGGCGCGGGCGCCCTCGCCGTGGCCACGGACGAGAAGTCCGGCCGCGTCCTCGTCGCCAACCGCACCGCGGCCAACGTGACGATCGTCGACCCGAAGAAGGCGGCCGTCGTCCAGACGCTGGCCACGGCCGCCAACCCGAACCACATCGAGATCGCGAACGGCTCCGCCTACGTCGTGGACAAGTCCGGCGCCGGTGCCGACGGCCAGGACCAGGTCACCCGCATCCGCCTCGCCCGCTGATCCACCGGGCCGGGCGACCTCCCGGCCCGTACGGTGCGGCGCACCGCGGGGACACCGGCGGCGCACACCGCCGCCGGCCACGCGGCAGGGGTCCACCCGCGGGACGGGAGCCTCCCGTCCCGCGAGCAGACCCTCCGTGCGTAAAGGTGTGGATGGCATGCGGACCCGTCCCTACGATGGCGCGATGACATCGATCAAGACGGTCCAGATCACCTTCGACTGCGCGGACCCCGAGCGGGTCGCCCGGTTCTGGTGCGAGGTGCTGGGCTACGTCGTCCCGCCGGCCCCGGAGGGCTTCGCCGACTGGGCCGCGTACGACCGTTCGCTGCCGGCCGAGCGCCGGGGTGCCGCGTTCGCCTGCCTCGATCCCACGGGCGCGGGCCCGCGCCTCTTCTTCCAGCGCGTGCCCGAGGGCAAGACCGTCAAGAACCGGGTCCACCTCGACGTACGCGTCGGCACCGGGCTGGTGGGCGAAGACCGGCTGGCCGCCCTGGAGGCCGAGTGCGCGCGCCTCGTCGCCCTCGGCGCGGTGCGCGGGCCGTTGCTGCGGGCCGACGGCTTCAACGAGTCCTGCCAGGTGATGCAGGACGTCGAGGGCAACGAGTTCTGCCTCGACTGAGCCGCCGGGGGCGGCGCCGGGGCCCGCCGGAAGCTCGCGCCCGCCCGCGGCGCGCCGACCGGTGCGCCGCCCCCGGCCGGCCCACGGCGGTCACCGGATGCGCCGGGCGGTGGTGCGTGATCGGATACGAGGGTGCCACCGCCCTCCCGTCCGCCGAGGACCAGTCCGCCGGACCCGTCGCCGCCCCCGCCGGGGCGGCTGCGGCAGGCCGCGGAGCGCCGACTGGAACGGGCCGTGTACGTCCTCCCCACGAGGCTCAGGCGCCGACGGCTGGGCTGGCTGCTCCCGCTGGCGGCTCTGGTGGGAGTCGCCTTCACCGACTGGAACACCTCCGGCGACTTCCGGGTGCTGTCCTGGATCGTGATGGTGCCGGGCCTCTCCGCCGCGCTCTGCCCGGTCTGGGTCACCGCGCTGTTCGGGTTCCTCTCCGTCGTGGCGTACCTGGGGCTGGACGCCGCCTGGTCGCACGAGTACACCGCCGGTCTGCCCGACTTCATCCTGGTCGCCGTGGCCAGCGTGCTGGCGGTCGTCGCCTGCTGGTTCCGGCTGCGGCGCGAGGACAGGATGCTGCACATCCGCAACGTCGCCGACTCGACCCGCGCCACCGTGCTGCGCGACATCCCGCCGCACATCCACGGCATCGAGAACGCCCACGTCTATCTGCCCGCCGACGCCGTCGCCCGGCTGGGCGGCGACTTCTACGACCTCCAGCCGAGCGCCTACGGAGCGCGGGCCCTCATCGGCGACGTCCAGGGCAAGGGGCTCGGCGCGCTGTCGGCCGCCGCGGCGATCCTCGGCTCGTTCCGCGAGGCCGGCTACCACGTGCCGAGCCTCAGCATCGTGGCCGGCCGGCTGGAAGTGCGGATGGAGCGCCAGCGCCGCTACGGCGTGGCCATGGGATACGCCCAGCCCGACCGGTTCGCGACCGCCGTCCTGCTGGGCTTCCCCAACCCCGGCTGCGGCGAGTCCTGGGTGGACGTCGTCGACTTCGGCCACGAACCGCCGCTGGTGGTGAGCCCACGCGGGGTCCGGGTCCTGCAGGTGACCCCGCGGCTGCCCCTCGGCCTCAGCGACCTGGACCCCGCGGGGACGGCGTCCGTGGTCCCGCACCGCTTCCCGTTGTCCGACGACGACATCATCGTGCTGACCACCGACGGGGTCACCGAGGCGCGCGACGCGGCGGGCGACTTCTTCCCGCTCCGCACGTTCCTGGAGGACACGGTCGCCCGTGACCCCGGCGCCGTGGCGTCCGCGCGCCAGGTCGCCGCGCTGGTCTCCGACGGGCTGCTGCGGCACTCGGGAGGACGGCTCCACGACGACACGACGATCTTCGCGCTGCGGTTCTCCGCCACCGACGAGACGTACTGGACGCTCCCGCCGAACGAGACCACGTCACGGGCGGCCGGCCCGCTTCCCGCCCACCGCCACGAACCGCTCCAGCAGGGCATCGTCCGGCTGAGGACGCAGCCCGTGCACCCCACGGACGGCGCGGACGGTACGGACGGCGCGCGCGAGCGCGACTGAGCGGGTGCCCACGACCGGTCGCCGGCCACAACGCGCCACGGCCCCGTACCGCCACAGCCCCTCGTAGCGCCATCGTCGCCCCCACACCTCACGCCCCGTCCGGCGCCGGACGGGGCGTGAGGTGGCGCCGAGGGCCCCGAGCGAGGCGCGCGTCACCGCCGGGCGCGCGCCCTGTACCTCCGTGCGCCGTCCCCCGTCCGGTGTGGCAGGGCCGGGGTCCGGGCAGTGCCCTGGTGCCCGGACCGCAGGAGGACCATCCGGACGGCGGGTGCGAGGAGAGGGCGCGACGCATGACCGACATCAGTTCCCTGGAGCCGCTGGCGACGTTCTGCGGAAACTGCGACTGCGGCTGTCCGCAGTTGTTCGTCGACGAGTCCGCGCCGGCCGAGCGCAGAATCGTGATCACTGACGACTTCGGCCAGAGGGTCGAGATGAGCGCCGACCAGTTCGGCTCCATCGTGGCGGACGCCAAGGCCGGAAAACTGGACACGGTGGCCGCCCTCTGACGTGAAACCGCCGTCCGGCGGTTCCGAACGCCCGGAGCCGCCGGGGCGGGCGGGTCAGACCTGGACCCCGGCCACCCCGTCCTCCACCACGACGCTCGCCCGGGTGCTGATCGGCGCGTCCGGCTTCGTCACGTACGGCATCACCCGGAAGTCGCTCGTCCACCGCTCGCGGTCGACGGTGACCCGCACGTAGCCGCGCTGGCCGTTGAAGAACTTCATGTGCGGGTTGGCGGCGAGGAACGTACGGCCCTGGTCGGTGAGGTCCGCGCCGTCGCCGCCACTGGTGACCGAGGTGCCGACGAACTCCGAGCCCACCGTCGCCGAGTCCGGGTCGGCGTAGTCCCGCTTCAGGTCCCAGGCGTAGTTCTGGTGCCGGTCGCCGGTGATGACGACGAGGTTGCGCACCCCGCGGGCGTCCGCCTCCGCGAGCAGCCGGTTGCGCTCGGCGACGTAGCCGTCCCACGGGTCGGTCCAGACCGTGACGCCGGACCCGGGGTCCTGGTCGGTCTGGCCCATCGGCGCCTGGTTGCCGAGGATCTGCCAGCGCGCCGTCGAGCTGCCGAAGCCGCGCGCGACCCAGTCGCGCTGCGCGGCCCCGAGCAGGGTCCGCGCCGGGTCGAACCGCTCCGCGCAGTCGGCCGAGGTGCCGTCGCCGCACGCCTGGTCGTCCCGGTACTGCCGGGTGTCGAGCATCGTGAAGTCCGCCAGCCGTCCGTAGCGCAGCCGCCGGTACATCCGGACGTCCGGGCCCTTCGGCATCTGCGCACCGCGCAGCGGCGCGTGCTCGTACAGCGCCTGGAAGGCGGCGGCCCGGCGCAGCAGGAAGGTCGCGGGGTCCTCGTCGTTCTCGGAGGTCTCGTCCGCCCAGTTGTTCTCGACCTCGTGGTCGTCGAACGTCATGATCCAGGGGAACCGGGCGTGCGCCTCCCGCAGCGGCGCCTCCGACTTGTACAGGCCGTACTGCAGCCGGTAGCGGGCGAGGTCCACCGTCTCCGTGTGGAACTTGGGCGCGGTGACGACCCCGCGCTTGTTGGTTTTGACGCCCGACTCGTAGAGGTAGTCGCCGAGGTGCACCACCAGGTCGAGATCCTCCTGCGCCATGTGGTGGTACGCGGTGAAGTAGCCGTCCTGCCACGCCTGGCAGGACGCGAAGGCGAACTTCAGCTCGCGCGGGGAGTCGCCCGGCGCCGGGGTGGTGCGGGTGCGGCCGACCGGTGAGAGCGCGGAACCGGCCCGGAAGCGGAAGTAGTACGTGCGGTCCGCGGCGAGACCGCGCACCTCGGGGTGGACCGAGTGGGCCAGTTCGGGGGTGGCGACCACGCTGTCCCGCCGCACGATCCGGCGGAACCGTTCGTCGAGCGCGATCTCGTAGTGCACGCGCACCGGCTTCGGCTCCATGCCGCCGAGGCCGTCCTCGGCCAGCGGATCGGGCGCCAGCCGGGTCCACAGCACGACGCCGTCCGAGGTCGGGTCGCCGGACGCCACCCCGAGGGTGAACGGATCGCCCCTCAGCGTGGGCGCGGCGAACGCGTTCCCGGCGCTCCACGCCCCCGTTCCCAGCATCAGCGCGGCGGCCGCCCCGCCGCCGTATGCGAAGACCTGCCGACGGGACACGGAACCTGCGACCACGGTGCCTCCTGCGTAGAGCCGTTGCTTACCTCCGTCAGGCTGCGCGGCCGTTATGACATGCCCACGTTCGCCGAATGGCCCGTGGTCGATCAGCACGTGAACGCGGGCCGCGCCCGTACGGTTACGGCCGGTGGAGTGGCCGGCGCGGAACGACGGACTCCGGGGGGCGTGCGCGGGGGGTGCCGGGGGAAGGGCGAGAGGATGACCTCACCGCACGCAGCAGGACCCGGCCCCCGGCACCGGCGCCCCGAAGGGGTCGGCGACGCCACCGTCGAGGCGCTGGGCGCCCTGTCGAAGGCACTGGAGACCACCGAGCGCGCCCGTGGGGCGCTGTACACCTTCCATCAGCTCACCGGCACCGCCGACCTCCAACTGGACGACGCGGTACGGCTGCTCCGCGAGGCCGGCCACGGCGAGGAAGCCGACCGGGTCGAGCGCGAGATCCTCGGACGCAACGTCATCCCCGGCCACTGGACCTTCCAGATCGTGGAGGCGTACGACCGCACCTACTACCGCCCCTTCGCGGCGACGGAGCGGCAGTTGACCGACGACCTCGCCGACGGCCGGCCCCACCTCTTCGAGGCCGAGCTCAAGGAGTCCCGCCGGACCCACGGCCACCCCGACCACACGGCCCGGCCGGAGGGAGGCTGAGCGGCGCCGGACCGCCCGCCCGCCTCCGGACCGTCCGCCCGCCCCACCCGCCTCCCTGCCCCCGCGGGCCCGTACCGCACACTGGTCTTCCACACCCGCACGAGCGAGGCGAGCCATGGCTTTGCAGATCAGCGCCACCAACCCCGAGCACCCCGCGCGCCTGCTCGCCCTGCCCTGGGGACTGCCGCTGGAGGAGTGGCCCGAGGAGATCCTGGTGCCGCTGCCCCGGGGCATCTCCCGTCACGTGGTGCGGTACGTCCGTGCAGGGGACGAGGTCATCGCCGTGAAGGAGCTCGCGCAGCGCCCCGCGGTCCGCGAGTACGAGCAGTTGCGCACCCTCGACCGCCTCGGGATACCCGCGGTTGACCCGCTCGCCGTGGTGACCGGGCGCACCGGCGCGGGCGGCGCCCCGCTGGAGCCGGTGCTGATCACCCGCCATCTCAACGGTTCGCTGCCCTACCGGTCGATGTTCGAGACCACCATGCGCCCGAGCACCGTGCACCGGCTGATGGACGCCCTCGCCGTGCTGCTGGTCCGGCTGCACCTGGTGGGCTTCGCCTGGGGCGACTGCTCGCTCTCCAACACCCTGTTCCGGCGGGACGCCGGCGCGTACGCCGCCTATCTGGTGGACGCCGAGACGGGGGAGACCCACCCCCGGCTCAGCGACGGGCAGCGCGCCTACGACATCGACCTGGCGCGGGTGAACATCAGCGGCGAGATGCTCGACCTGGAGGCGTCCGGCGCCCTCCACCCCTCGGTGGACCCGATCGCCTTCGGCAACGAGATCGTCCGCCGCTACGAGGACCTGTGGCGGGAGCTGACGCGCACGTCCGTGTACCCGGCGGGCAAGTACCACTACATCGAGCGCCGGATGCGCCGTCTCAACGAGATGGGCTTCGACGTCGCCGAGATGCAGATCGAGAACTCCCCGGACGGCGACACCGTCACCTTCGTCCCCAAGGTCGTCGACGCCGGTCACCACCAGCGCCAGCTGCTGCGGCTGACCGGCCTCGACACCGAGGAGAACCAGGCGCGCCGGCTGCTCAACGACCTGGAGTCCTGGATGGCCACCCAGGACGACTACGCCCCCGGTGACCCGCTGGGCGCCCGGACCGAGGTGCTGGCCCACCGCTGGGTCCGCGACGTGTTCCGGCCCACCGTGCGGGCCGTGCCCCCGGAGCGGCGCGGCACGATGGACCCGGCCGAGCTCTACCACGAGCTGCTGGAGCACCGCTGGTTCCTGTCCGAGCGGGCCGCGCACGACGTCGGTCTCGAAGCGGCGGTGCGGGACTACGTGGCCAAGGTGCGGCCCGAGGGCCCCGCGGAGGAGACCCCGGCGTCCTGAGACCGCCGCCCGCCCGGCACGGTGCCCCCGCACCGGGCCGGGCGCGGACGCGGCTCCCGGCGTCACTCCGCCGTGTGCAGCCGGTCCCGGCAGTGCCGGACGAACGCCTCCAGTGCCAGGTCGAACGCCGCGTCGGCGCGCCGCGCCCCCGGGCCCGCCCCCTCGCCCGCCACGGCGAGCGCCTCCGCGAGCAGGGGCGTCGTCGTGTCGTCGGGCAGTTCCCACATCGTCTCCGGGGCGGCGAGGTCGAGCGCGGACCCGAGTACCAGGTTCTCCAGAGCGGTGATCACCGTCATCACCTCCGCCTTGGCGAAGCCCACGCCCAGCAGCAGCCGCACCGCGCGTTCGTACTGCTCCAGGACGACCGGCGCCCGCACCGGCGTCGTCATCAGCAGGGCGACCGCGTACGGGTGGGCGGCGAAGGCGGCACGGTAGGAACGCGCCCAGGCGGTGACCGCCTCGTCCCACGGTCCGCTCCCCAGGGTGTCCGCGTCGATCGCCGCGCACACCCGTGCGCGGATCAACTCCACGACCGCCGCCCGGTTGTCCACATGGTGATAGATCGACCCGGTCCGCACCCCGAGCCGCGCGGCGACCTGGGGAAGGCTGAACTCGCCCTGCTCACGCAGGAGTTCCAGCGCGGTCGTGGTGATGCGCTCCGGGTCGAGCAGCGCCGTGCGGGGCCGTCCCATCTGCGGTTCTCCTGATCTGGCGGTGTCGGAAAAATCTGGTGGCGGCCACCCGGAAGGTCTTCCCGGAAACCTGGCCGTGAGGTTACATTGCGGAAACCGAAAGGCTTTAGGTTTCAGAGTTCCTGCTCCTGTCCGCCGCAGAAGGGCTCCCTCCGCATGTCCGCGCCCACACTTCGCAGAGGCACCCTCGGCACCGCCGACATCGCCTTCTTCGTCATTTCCGCCGCCGCCCCGCTCACCGTGATGGCCGGGGTCGCGCCGCTCGCTCTGATGCTCGGCGGCATCGGCGCCCCGGTCGGTTACCTGCTCGCCGGCGTCACCCTCGCGGTCTTCGCCGTCGGCTTCACCACGATGAGCCGTCACGTCCGCAGCGGGGGAGCCTTCTACGCCTACATCGCCCGCGGCCTCGGCAAGCCGCTGGGCATCGCCGCCGCGCTGATCGCCCTGCTCGGCTACAACGGCATGGAGATCGGCGTCTACGGCCTTCTCGGCTCGGCCACCACCGAGACCGCCCACGCGCTCTGGGGGGTCGACCTGCCCTGGCTGCCCGTCTCCCTCGTCGGCCTGCTGGTCATCTGGTACGGAGGCTTCCGCTCCATCGACTTCGGCGCCAAGGTCCTCGGCGTCCTCCTCGTCGCCGAGACCGGCATCCTCCTCCTGCTCGCCGGCGGGGTGCTCCTCGACGGCGGCGCCGAAGGCATCTCCTTCGCCTCCTTCGCCCCCGGAAACGTCTTCGTACCGGGCATGACCGCCGTCCTGGCCTGCGCCTTCGCCGCGTTCACCGGCTTCGAGTCCACGGTCATCTACCGCCGCGAAGCCAAGAACCCCGACCGGACCGTGCCGCGCGCCACCTACATCGCCGTCGCGTTCCTCGGCCTCTTCTACGCGTTCGTCGTCTGGACCGTCGTCCAGGCCTTCGGCGACTCCCGCGTGGTGGCCGCCGCCGGCGACGACCCGGCCGGCCTCTTCTTCGCCGCCCTCACCACCTACGTCGGGTCCTGGGCCGCCGACCTGATGCACATTCTCATCGTCACCAGCGTTCTCGCCTCCCTGCTCGCCTTCCACAACGCCATCAACCGGTACGTGCTGTCGCTGGCCGAGGAGGGCGTCCTGCCCGCCGCGCTCGGCCGGGTGCACCCCCGCCACCGCTCACCCCACCTGGCCGGCGTCGCGCAGACCGTGCTGGGCGCCGTCGTCGTCATCGGCTTCGCCGCCGCGGGCGCCGACCCGTACGGCCAGCTCCTGCTCTGGGTCAACACCCCCGGCATGATCGGCCTGATGGTGCTCCAACTGATGGCGGCCGTCGCCGTCCTGATGTTCTTCCGGCGCGTGCGACACGACGAGGGACCCTGGCGCACGGTGGTCGCCCCGGTCGTCGCGACCCTGCTGCTGGCCATCGTCATCGTCCTGGTCACCTACAACGTCGATCTGTTCTCCGGCGCCTCGCTCCGGGTGAACACCGTCCTGGTCGCCCTGGTGCCCGCCGTGTTCGCCGCCGGACTCGCCCTCGCCCACCGTCTGAAGCGCCGCAAGCCCGGGGTGTACGCCCGCTTCGGCGCGGAACCGGACGGAGCCGACGACGACACGCCCGGCCCCGCCGCCCGCCCCGCCGCGACCTCCGCCACCGCCCTCTGACTTCCGTACGCCCCTCCCACCCCAAGGAGCCCCAGGTGCCCGCAGCAGACCTCCTCCTCACCGGAGCCCGTGTCCGCACCCTCGATCCCGCCCGCCCCGAGGCCACGGCCGTCGCGGTCACGGACGGCCTGGTCACGGCCGTGGGCGACGCGGCGGACCTCGCCGGACTGCGCGGGCCCGGCACCGAGGTCGTCGACCTCACCGGGGCCACCCTCACCCCCGGCCTGGTCGACGCCCACAGCCACCCCGTCTGGGGCCTGGAGATGTCCGCCGGGGAAGATCTCACCGGCGTCCGCGACCTGGACGGGCTGCGGGCCGCGCTCGCCTCCGCCGCCCGCGTCGACGGCTGGGTGACCGGCTGGGGCCTCGACCACAACGCCTTCGGCGGGCGCCCCCTCGACCGGGCGCTCGTCGAGGACGTCCTCGGCGGCGCGCCCGCCTTCATCCGGCTCTACGACGGCCACTCCGCCCTCGCCAGCGGCGCCGCCCTCGACCGGGCCGGCATCACCGGCCCCCGCGCCTTCGCCCAGCGCTCCAGCATCGCCTGCGACGCGGACGGACGGCCCACCGGCCACCTCGTGGAGCACGCCGCGATGGACCTGGTCGGCGACCTGCTCCCCAAGCCCGCGCCCGCCGAGCGCCGCCGCCGCCTCGTGGAGCTGCTCGCCTCCATGGCCGCGACCGGACTCACCGGCGCCCATGTCATGGACCTCGGCGACGGCACCGTCCCGGACCTGCTCGCCTCGGTCGAGGAGGAGACCGATCTGCCGCTGCGGCTGCGGCTGGCACCCTGGTGCATGCCCGGCGCCGACACCGCGTCCCTGGACGAACTGGTCCGGCTGCAGAAGGAGTCGGGGCGGCTGTGGCGCGTCGGCGGGGTGAAGTTCTTCATGGACGGCACCGTCGAGGGCGGCACCGCCTGGTTGGAGCGCCCCGACTGCCACGGCGAGGGCACCGACGCCTTCTGGCCCGACCCCGCCGCGTACACCGCCGCCGTCCACCACCTGCACCGCGCCGGGGTCGGGACCGCCACCCACGCGATCGGGGACGCGGCCGTCGCCCATGTGCTGGACACCGTCGAGGCGCTGGGGGAGAGCGGCCGGCTGCGCCACCGCGTCGAGCACATCGAGACCGTGCCGCACCGGCTCGCCACCAGGATCGCCGAGCTGGGCGTGATCGCGTCGATGCAGCCCACGCACACCGCGTACACCCGCGCCGACCACACCGACGAGTGGTCCAAGCGCCTCGGGGACGAGCGCGCCGACCGCGCCTGGCGCTGCCGCGACCTGCGCGACGCGGGCGCCTACCTCGCGCTCGGCTCGGACTGGCCGATCGCCCACTACGACGTCCGCCAGGTGCTCGCCACCGCCCGGCTCCGCCGCCTCCCCGGCGCGTACGACACCGAGCCGGTCACCGGGGCGCAGGCCCTCACCGGACTGATGGCACTGGAGGGCGTGACCTCGCACGCCGCCGTCGCCGCAGGCGAGCAGCACGTCGCCGGCCGCATCGCGCCCGGATACCGCGCCGACCTCACGGCCTTCGGCCTGGACCCGGTGGACGCCCCGGCGGACGAGGCCGGCGAGGCACCGGTGGCCCTCACCGTCACCGGTGGCAGGATCGTGCACCGGGCGGTCTGAACGCGTCCGGGCAGCGGGGGCGCGTCCGAGGAGCGGGAGCGCGTCCGAGGCGTGGCGGGCCGCCCCGAGATGCGTGCGCGGCGCGCCGCTGGTTCGCTGGAGAGCGTCGGTTCCCCAGCGGACGAGGAGTGGTGATGAGCCCAGCGGACGAGCCCGCCGAACTGGCGCGGCGCATGCGGGACAAGGCACAGCAGCTTTCCGACGATGCGGAGCGCGCGACCGACCCGCAGGAGCAGGCGCGCCTCAAGGACAAGGCCCGCAAGATGCGGGACCGCAGCGAACAGCAGACCGGCATGAGCAGCGGAGACATTTACCCGCAGCGGTGACGCGCGACCCGGCCGCCCCCGTTCCCCTGCTCCGGGGGAACGGGGGCGGCGGCACGTGCGGGCCGCCGGCCCGCCCCGCGCCGCGCACAAATCCCGCGACACCGGCGTCGTCCGCTGTTACCGTGGACGGCGGAAGTTTCCGCGATCAAGGAGAGCGACATGGTGGGTGACGACGACATCTCCGGGTGAGACCCGGCGGTGACAAGCCACCGGCAGGCGCGTCAGTGCGCCGCCGCGAGTGGCTGAGTTCGTCGTACCTCGCGCTCCTTCACGCCTCCGGGCCCGCTCCGCCGCGCCCGCGTCACCCTTCGAGGACCCACCATGTCCGCATCGCTCACCTGCTCCCGGCTCTCCTTCTCCTGGCCCGACGACACCCCCGTCTTCCACGACCTCTCCTTCACCGTCGGCACCGGACGCACCGGGCTCGTCGCACCGAACGGCGCCGGCAAGAGCACCCTGCTGCGCCTGCTCGCGGGCGAACTGCTCCCCACCGCCGGAACCGTCACCGTCGACGGCGTACTCGCCCACCTGCCGCAGAACCTCCCGCTCTCCGGCGACCTCACCGTCGCCGAGGTGCTGGAGGTGGACGCCGTGATCGCCGCCCTCGACGCCATCGAGTCCGGGGACACCGACGAGCGGCACTTCGCCGCCGTCGGCGACGACTGGGACGTGGAGGAACGCACCCGCGCCCAGTTGGAGCGGCTCGGCCTCGGCCAGGTCGCCCTCGACCGCCGCCTGCACACCCTCAGCGGGGGCCAGGCCGTCTCCCTCGGCCTCGCCGCCCAGCTCCTCAAGCGCCCCGACGTGCTCCTGCTCGACGAGCCGACCAACAACCTCGACCTCGACGCCCGGCGCACGCTGTACGGCGTCATCGAGGAGTGGAACGGCTGCCTGCTGCTCGTCAGCCACGACCGCGCCCTGCTCGACCGCATGGACCGCATCGCGGAGCTCGACAGCGGCGAGCTGCACTTTTACGGAGGCGACTTCACCGCCTACGAGGAGGCCGTACGGGCGGCCCGCGAGGTCGCCGAGAAGAACGTCCGCAACGCCGAACAGGACGTGAAGCGGGAGAAGCGCGAGATGCAGCAGGCCCGCGAGCGGGCGGCGCGCCGCTCCAGCAACGCGGCGAAGAACATCAAGAACGCCGGGCTGCCCAAGATCCTCGCCGGGGCGCGCAAGCGCAACGCCCAGGAGTCCGCGGGCCGCGCCGACGGGACGCACGCCGCCCGCGTCGGCGACGCGAAGGCCCGGCTCGACGAGGCCGGCCGCGCCGTCCGCGACGACGACCGGATCGTGCTCGAACTGCCCGGCACCCGCGTCCCGGCCGGCCGCACCGTCTTCCTCGGCGAGCGGATGCGGGTCGACCTCGGCGGCCGGCCGCTGTTCGCGGGCGAGGGCGTCGACCTGGAGATCCGGGGCCCCGAGCGCATCGCCCTCACCGGCCCCAACGGCGCCGGGAAGTCGACCCTGCTGCGGGCGGTCCTCGGCGACCAGGAGACGTCCGGCGGGGGCACCCGGCGGGCCGACGGGCGTATCGCCTACCTCTCCCAGCGCCTGGACCTCCTCGACCCCGCGCGCACCGTCGCCGAGAACTTCGCGGACGCCACCCCCGGCATGCCGGAGGCGGACCGGATGAACACGCTGGCCCGGTTCCTGTTCCGGGGCGACCGCGCCCATCTGCCGACCGCCGTCCTGTCCGGCGGCGAACGGCTGCGCGCCACCCTGGCCTGCGTCCTGTGCGCGGAGCCCGCGCCGCAGCTCCTGCTGCTGGACGAACCGACCAACAATCTCGACCTGGTCAGCGTCGGGCAGCTGGAGGGCGCGCTCAACTCCTACGAGGGCGCGTTCGTCGTGGTCAGTCACGACGAACGGTTCCTGACGGAGATCGGCGTCGACCGATGGCTGCGGCTCGACGGCGGCCGGCTGCGCGAGGCGGGGGCGCCCGCCGAGGTGTGACGGGCGGCGGGGGCGCCGGGTGCCGCCCGTCCGGCGCCCGGAACCCCCTCCGTGGTCGGTTCCGGCCCCCCGCACCGTCGTTACCGCGCCGGAATCGGGTAGGCCCGGAGGAAGGAACGGACGGCATCGGGTACAAATCGTGGTGATCGTCCGTCCCCGGGACGGTGGCCCGGTCCGAGTGGTCCGGCCGACGACGAACGAGGAGAACCGATGGTGCACGCACGGGCCGGGCAACCGGCACAGTCCGACGACCTGGTCGACGTGGCGCGGCTGGTGACCGCCTACTACGCCCTCCACCCGGACCCGGCCGAGGCCGGACAACGGGTCGCGTTCGGCACCTCCGGGCACCGGGGCTCCGCCCTGGCGACCGCGTTCAACGAGGACCACATCGCCGCCACCACCCAGGCGATCTGCGAGTACCGCGCCCGGAGGGGCACCGACGGCCCGCTCTACCTGGGCGCCGACACGCACGCGCTCTCCGAGCCCGCCCGGGTGACCGCCCTGGAGGTGCTGGCCGCCAACGGCGCCACCGTGCTCATCGACTCCGAGGACGGCTACACCCCGACCCCCGCGGTGTCGCACGCCATCCTCACGTACAACCGCGGCCGCACCGACGGGCTCGCCGACGGCATCGTGGTCACCCCGTCGCACAACCCGCCCGCCGATGGCGGCTTCAAGTACAACCCGCCGAACGGCGGCCCGGCCGGCTCCGACGCCACCTCGTGGATCCAGGACCGCGCCAACGAACTGATCGCGGGCGGGCTGAAGGAGGTGCGCCGCATCCCCTACGCGCGGGCGCTGGCCGCCTCGACCACCGGCCGCCACGACTTCCTCACCGGGTACGTCGACGACCTGCCGTCCGTCCTCGACCTGGACGCGGTCCGCGACGCGGGCCTGCGGATCGGCGCCGATCCGCTCGGCGGGGCCTCGGTGGCGTACTGGGGCCGCATCGCGGAGCGCCACCGCATCGACCTGACCGTGGTCAACCCGCTCGCCGACCCCACCTGGCGCTTCATGACGCTGGACTGGGACGGCAAGATCCGGATGGACTGCTCCTCGCCGTACGCCATGGCCTCGCTCATCGCGCAGCGCGACGCGTACGCGATCTCCACCGGCAACGACGCCGACGCCGACCGGCACGGCATCGTCACGCCCGACGGCGGGCTGATGAACCCCAACCACTATCTGGCCGTCGCCATCCAGTATCTCTACAGCCACCGTGACGGCTGGCCCGCCGGGACGGGGATCGGCAAGACGCTGGTCTCCTCCTCGATGATCGACCGGGTCGCCGCCGACCTCGGCCGCACCCTGGTCGAGGTGCCGGTCGGCTTCAAGTGGTTCGTCGACGGCCTCTTCGACGGCAGCCTCGGCTTCGGCGGCGAGGAGTCCGCCGGGGCGTCGTTCCTGCGCCGCGACGGTTCGGTGTGGACCACCGACAAGGACGGCATCCTGCTGGCCCTGCTGGCCTCCGAGATCACCGCGGTCACCGGCTCCACGCCCTCCCAGCACTACGCCGGGCTGACCGACCGCTTCGGCGACCCCGCCTACGCCCGCGTGGACGCCCCCGCGACCCGCGAGGAGAAGGCGGTCCTGGCCAAGCTGTCGCCGCAGCAGGTCACCGCCGACACGCTGGCCGGCGAGCCGATCACCGCCGTCCTCACCGAGGCCCCCGGCAACGGGGCCGCGATCGGCGGCCTCAAGGTCTGCACCGACAGCGCCTGGTTCGCCGCCCGCCCCTCCGGCACCGAGGACGTCTACAAGGTGTACGCGGAGAGCTTCCAGGGCCCCGACCACCTCGCCCGGGTCCAGGACGAGGCCCGCGCCCTCGTCTCCGAGGCGCTGGGCGGCGCCTGAGCGACCGGCGCGGCGGCGGCGGCCCGAGGCGTTCCGGGGGGACGGCACTCCCTGACGGTCTCGCCGGCCGGGGGCCGTCGCGCCGGCCTCCTGGACGTGGATCACCGCGCTGCGGGCGGCCGGCGTGTGCGGGCCCTCGAAGACATCTCGGGGGCGGCGGGGGCGAGATGTCCTCGAGGGCCCGCGGGTCTTGATCACTGTCGGGGCCGCTGGTTGTGTGGCCCACATGGAGGATCTCGGACCCGTCGCGTGGCCGCCCGCACCGATCCGGACCGCGAGGCCCGTGTTGCGTGAGCCCGAAGCCCGGGACCGTGCGACGTTCATCGCACTGTATTCCTCGGGGGAGGTGCACACCTACCTCGGCGGCCCCCGCCCGCGTGACGAGCCGGAGCGCGGGATGCCCGAGACCCCCGGGCGACAGCCCGGGAACTTCGTCGTGGAGCTCGACGGGGCGATGATCGGCCAGGTCCTGCTCAGGAGACCGACGGAACCCGTCTGCGCCGCTGCCGTGGGGAAGGTGGACCTCGTCGGCTACCTGTTCCTACGGCGGGCGTGGGGCTTCGGGTATGCCGCCGAGGCGTGCGCGGCGGCACTGAGCCGGCTCGAAGCCGTCCTTCCGGGCGAGCCGGTGGTGCTCGTGACTCAGACCGCCAACATCCGTTCGACGGGCCTCGCGGCAAAGCTGGGGTTCACCGAAGCGGGACGGTTCCGTGCCTGGGACGCCGATCAATGGCTCGGCCTGCGGACCCCGCTCACGGTCGGTCGATACCACCGGACGGCCCGCAGGGTCTCGTGCGGTCCGGTCCCGCGTGCCTCCCGCAGCGCCGCCGCGGGGCGCGTCAGGCCTTCGGGGCCGTGGACCGCAGCAGGCGGACGAAGGCGGCGTTGTCCGGGGTCGTACGGATCCTGTCGAGCAGGGCCTGGAGCGCGCCCTGACCGTCCCGGCCGTGCAGTGCCCGCCGCAGCCCCTTGACCGCCGCCAACTCGTCTGCGGGCACCAGGAGTTCGTCGCGTCGGGTGCCGGACGGGGCGATGCCGATCGCGGGGAAGACCCGCTGCTCGGCGAGCGTGCGGTCCAGCCGCAGCTCCATGTTTCCGGTGCCCTTGAGCTCCTCGAAGAAGAAGTCGTCGGCCCGCGAGCCGGTGTCCACCAGGGCCGTGGCCAGGATGGTCAGCGACCCGCCTTCCTCGGCCAGCCGGGCCGCGCCGAACAGCTTCTTCGGCCCGGCCAGCGCCCCGGCGTCCACGCCGCCGCTGAGCGTGCGGCCGCCGGCGCCCGCGGCGGTGTTGTGCGCCCGGCACAGCCGGGTCAGCGAGTCGAGCAGGATCACCACGTCCTCGCCCTGCTCCACCAGCCGTTTCGCGCGCTCCACCGCCAGGTCGGCCAGCGCGATGTGCTCCTTGGCGGGACGGTCGAACGTCGAGGAGTACACCTCGCCGCGCACCGAACGGCGCATGTCGGTCACCTCCTCGGGGCGCTCGTCGACGAGCACCACCATCAGGTGCGCCTCGGGGTGGTTGGCGGTGACCGCGGCGGCCAGTTGCTGGAGCAGCACCGTCTTGCCGGTCCGGGGCGGTGCGACGATCAGGCCGCGCTGGCCCTTGCCGACCGGGGCGATCAGGTCCACCACCCGCATCGCGGGTCCGCCCGAGGGGGTCTCCAGGCGCAGCCGCTCACGGGGGTGCAGCGGGGTGAGGTCGCGGAAGTGCCGCCGTCCGTCGAGGGCGCCCGCCTCGCGGCCGTTGATCCGCTCCACGGTCGCCAGATCGCGCGGCCCGTGCGCCGTACCCGCCACGGCGTCGCCCTTGCGCAGGCCGTGACGGCGTACGAGGGCGGGGGAGACCCGCACGTCCTCGGGGCGGGCCCGGCCGTCGGGGTCGCGCAGCAGGCCGTGGCCGCCGGCGACGAGGTCGAGCAGCCCGGCCGCCGGAACGGCCGGCGCCCGGTCGGTGCGGGACGCGGCGGTGCGGGACGCGGCGGTACGGGACGCGGTGCCACGGGGTGTCGTGGTCCGGGACGCGGCGGTCCGGGACGTCGTGGGGTGTACGAGTGTGCTGGTCATGGGAGGTCCTTTCGCGGACAAGCCTGGGAGAGGCCCGGCGAAGGGAGGGGCGGCGTCGTCACGCCCGTCACCGCGGGCGTGGAGCCCGCACCGGACCGGGGTACCGGGGCACGGGACGCGCCGGGGTACCAGGAGGGAAGAAGAACGCTGGAGGCCCACCAGGCGTCTGAGCCGTGGGGGATGCAGCGGGAGGGAAGAAGCACCGGCGCCCGGCGAACGGGGCGTGCACGACGTGCTGGTCGCACCGTAGCACAGGGTGTCCGCCGCGGGAAGGGGGAAAGGGGTGGTTCGGGGGCCGTCCGGGAGATCGCACGCGCCGATGAGTTCCGGCCCGTCCGGGAGTCAGCACCGGTGAGAGGCGCGGGACGCCGTACACCGACGTGTCCGGCACGACCCGTGCCGGGCGACCCGCACGGCCGCGAGCCGCCCGGCACGGACCATGCAGCCTCGGAACGCACGACCACGAACCACACCGGAGGACGCCATGAGCACCACACCCGGCCACGCGAGCAGCGCACCTCCCGGAGGGCCGCCGGTCGTCGGCCTGGCCGCCTGGGAGGCGGCACGCGAGGGACTGCTGGTCCGCGAGAAGGCCCACACCCGCGAGGGCGACGCGATCGCCGCGGCCCGGCGGCGGCTGCCGAGGGTCGAGATCGACGCCACCGCCGAGGTCGTGGGGGCCGACGGCCCCATCCCCTTCCTCGAACTCTTCCAGGGGCGCGACGAACTGGTGATCTACCAGCACATGTGGTGGGACGGGGCGCCGCATCAGGGGCAGTGCGAAGGATGCACCAACGCGGCCTGGCACCTGAAGGACACCGAGTACCTCAACGCCCGTGGCGTCTCCTTCGCCGTCGTGACCACCGGCGCGTGGGACGAGGTGGCCCCGTTCGTCGCCTTCATGGGTTACACCCAGCCCTGGTACTCGGTACGGGGGCTACCGGCGCCGGTCGGCGGCGACATGGGCCATCTCGTCTGCTTCCTGCGCGACGGCGACCGGGCGTTCCTCACCTACTCCACGACGGGCCGCGGCAACGAACCGGCCAACGGGACCTTCGGCCTGCTCGACATGACGCCCTACGGCCGCGGTGAGGCGTGGGAGGACCGCCCCGAGGGCCCGTCGGAAGTGGACGACGGCGGCCGACGCCGCCCGCCCACCGACCGGGACGCGTGCTGGTACTGGCGCTCGGACGCCGACGGCGTCGCCACCTGGGGGCCGACGAGCCGCCCCGTGCCGCAGTGGACCCGCCCCGGCGCCGGGCCCGTGGAGACCCTCGGTCGGGAGGGCTCCCACGGCTGACGCGCCGTGAGGTGCGGACGCGCGCATTCCGTCGGCCCCCATGAAGTTTCCGGCACTTCGCGTGAATCGGATGCAACCATCCGTGCCGCACGAGGGTCTATCAAGTGCGAGCAAAACGCTCGCACAGTCACATGGGGGAAATCATGGGATACATGCGTAATGTCGCGGCCGTCGGCGCGGTGACCGCACTCGTGGCGGGTGCCACCGTCCTGTCCGGCGCCACCGCCCAGGCGGCGCCGAACGTCACTCCGCAGGGGGTCTGCGGCAGCGCCTACAAGACCGTCAACTCCGCGCCGATCGGCTCGCTGGGCACCGTCTACCTGACGTACAACTCCACGAACGGCAAGAACTGCGTCGCGACCATCCGCTCCACCCCGGGCACCGCCAAGGCCATGTCCACGTACGTCTACGTCCCCGCGACGGACGAGTACGCCGGCGACGACGGCAACTTCACCTCCTACGCCGGCCCGGCCCGGGTCTACGGCAAGGGGTACTGCGTGAGCTGGGGCGGCGCCATCGCCAACGTCTACGTCTCCGTGGACAACTCCAACTGCGCGTCCCGGAAGGAGAGCCGGGTCACCACCGTCCGCTGACGCACCCGGCAGGCCCGGCCACCCGGTGGACGCCTCGGGGGAGGCGTCCACCGGCGAGGGCGGGGGAATGATCAAGCGGTCCAAAGCCGGTCGTGGGGCGCGTGCCCCGCGACCGGCCGGACCGGTCGCCGGGTCAGTCCCGGCCGAACACCTTCCGGCTCGACCCCAGACGCAGGAACACCGTCTCGCCCGTGGCGTCCTCCACGCCGTCGTTGTCCGTGACGGCGTAGACCCGGCCGTCCCCGCCGACCGCCAGCCCCTCCAGCTTCTCCTGGGTCCAGCCGCCGGTGGCGCGCAGTTCGGGCAGCACGTCCTCGGCCAGTGTCTTGGGCAGCACCGGCAACTTCCCGGCCGGGGCGGCGGACTGCGGCAGACCGACCGTGTAGATCCGCTTGACCGCGGCGGCGGGACCGTTCAACTTGTCGCGTTCGACCAGTGCGAGCCGACCGCCGACCGCGGTGATCTCGGAGAGGCCGATCCAGTCGCCAGGGGTGCCGGTGGCGCCGATCCGGTAGCCGTACCAGCTCCAGGTACCGGCCCGCACGTCGTACCGGCCCAGGCGCACCACACCGGCCGGGTCGCCCGCGACCTCCCGCTGCAGGGTTGCCCAGAGGATCTCGTGGCCCTCGCGGTCGGCGGTGGCGGTGACCCCTTCGAAGCCCTGCTTGCCCAGCCCGGCGGCGACGTCCGCCGGGAGCGTGACGACCTGCTGGGTGACGCCGTCCCGGTCGAGCCGCACCAACTGGTTCCCGGCACCGGTCGCGCCCTCGACGGCGAGCCAGAAACCGCCCCGGGGGCGGGCGTGGATGCCTTCGGCGTCGTAGCCGACCGGCTCGCCCGCCGCGTCCTTGACGGTCAGCGAGCGGGTGATGACCGCCGGCCTGCGGGCCGTGTCGACGGTCAGGATCCGGGTCACGTCGTACGCGGCGTCGGTGACGGTGTACAACTCGTGCGGACGGCCGGGGACGGCGGACAGCGCGCCGAGCGCGCCCCAGCCGATCGGCGCGCCGGCCGGGTCGTCGGCCGACACGATGCCGGGGAAGGCGGAGGCGCCCCTGCCCAGCCGGAAGAGGCTGACGGAGGCCCGGACACCGGCCGAGGCGTCGTCCTCCTCGCTGGAGACCGCGAGCAGGCCGCGGGACGGGATCGGCAGCAGCCCTTCGGGACCGTTGGTGGTGGCGAGCAGCTGGCGGAAGACCGGGGCCGTCGGCCGGCTCAGGTCGTACACGGCGACGAAGTTGCTGCGCTCGGAGCCGACGAAGGCGTAGCGCACGCCGTCGAAGGTGGCGACCGTCACGCCCTCGGGCTCGGTGCCCTTCTTCGCCGAGCGGTCCTCGTTGTGCAGGCCGTGACGGACCGCCAGGCGCTCGAAGGAGTTGCCCGCGTCCCACACGACCTTGCCGGTGCGGCTGTCGAAGACGGACCAGCCCCGGGTGCCGCCCTTCCAGTCGCCCTCGTTGGCCGTGGCCAGGTAGCGGTCGTCGATCCAGCTCACCGCGTCGGGCTCGCGCGCCACACCGGTGATCGAGCCGGTCTGGTCGATCACCCCGTCCTTGACGGTGTCGATGCCGCGCACGGTGGCCGTCCCGGCGCTGAAGGCCTTGGTGATCCGGCCGGTCGGCAGGTCGACCAGCACGACGCCGTTGTTCTCCTGCAGCGTGACGGCGAGCTGACCCTTGCCGTTGACGGTGACGTACTCCGGCTCCGGATCGGTCGGCGCGGCGATGCCGGCGGCGCTCAGCGCGGGCAGCGCGGTGCCGTCGGGCCGGGTGAACGGCACGGCGCGGGTGCGCCACTGCTGGGGCGAGGTGCCCTTCAGGTCCACGATCTGCACGAATCCGGCGGGCGCCTGCGGGAGGTCGCCCTCTTCGCCTCCCGGAGGGGTCGCCTCCTCGTCGCGCTCGTTCTCGACGGCGACGGCCGCGTACCGCTCGTCCTTGGTGATCGCGATCGAGTCCGGCTGCCCGCCCAGGTCGAAGGTGGCCACCCGGCGGCGGTCGCGCAGCGAGATGACGTCGAGGCGCCCGGACGGTTCGGCGTAACCGGCGCTGGTGTTGACCACGACCAGGACGTGCTCGCCGACCACCGCGACCGAGGTCGGCTCGTCCTCGGCGTCGCCGAGCCCGGCCAGGGAGAGGGTGCCCAGTCCGCGCGGCGCGGCCGGGTCGCTGATGTCGAGGAATCCGATGCGGCGGGCCACGGCGTCCGTGTAGACCAGGGTCCGGCCGTCCTCGCTGGTCGCGGAGATCTCGGCGACGGTCGCGGTCGCCGGGTCCTCACCGGCCGGCCGGTTCTGGAACACCGGGTAGGTGGCGGTGCGCTGGAACGCCGAGGGCCCCTGCGGCTGAGGCTGCGGCCGCTGATGCGCGCTCGCCGCTCCCGAACCGGCCAGCAGGCCGCCGGCGACGACCAGGGCGCCGAGGGCGGCGTACGTTCTCTTGGGGGGCATCGGTCCTCCGTTGCACGACAGTGCGCGCCGGGTGCGCGCCGAGTGACGGAGCGGATGGTCGCAGCCGGGGGCGAGCGGGAGGCGGCGGCCGGGTGAACTCCCGGCGTCGCCCGGCGGCCCTCCGTGTGTCCACGACCGCAGGTCCGGGCTCGCCGTGCGTCCAACGGCCGCCGGGCCCGGCCCGGAGCGGACCGGACCCGGCGGCGCGTCACCCGGCGCGGGCGGGTCGGCCGCCGCCGTGCCGGCGGGGCGGGCGATTCGGGGCGGCACCCCCCTTGGGGCAGGGGGTTAACTTAGGCTAACCTTGCTTCGTGGCGAAAACCCCCAGGCTCATGCCTGAGCAACCCGGTCTGTTCCGCGGCCATGTGGTCCGCAGCCTGCGAGTCTCCCCCTCCATGCAACGGGTGACGGTCACCGGCGACACCCTCGGCGACTTCCCGTGGATGGGTTACGACCACTGGTTCCGCCTCTTCGTGTGCCTGCCGCACCAGGACGAGTTCGTCCTCCCGGAGCTGACCGGCGCGCGGTGGTGGGACCCGTACTACGCCCTCCCCGAAGCAGTGCGGCCGCACTGTGCCAACTACACCGTCGCCGGCTTCCGTCCGGACGTGGCCGAGTTGGACGTCGAGTTCGTCGTGCACTGCGGCCCGGCGGGCGAGCCCGAGGGCGCCGCGGCGATCTGGGCCTGCGCGGCCCGGCCCGGCGACCCCGTCGCCCTGCTGGACCAGGGCCTCATCTTCGACCGCCCGGACGACGCCACCGAGGTGCTGGTGGTCGCCGACGAGAGCGGCCTGCCCTCCACCGTCGGAATCCTGCGCTCCCTCCCGCGCGACGCCGTGGGCCGGGTCATCCAGGAGGTCCCGCTCGCGGGCGACTGCCGCACGCTCGACGCGCCGGCCGGCGTCGCGGTGACGTGGGTCGTCCGTGACGACGCGTCCGCGGTGCCCGGTGAGGCGGCACTGGAGGAACTGCGCCGCCACGAGTCGTTCGACGCCGCGGGATACGCCTTCGTCGTCGGCGAGTCGACGCTCGCCACCGAGGGGCGTCGCCACCTGGTCCGCGCGGGGCTCCCCAAGGACCGCATCACGTTCTCCGGCTTCTGGAAGAGCGAGAAGAAGGCCAAGGTCGCCCGCGTCCGCGAACGCGTGGCCTGACAGCCCACCTGCCCCGACCCCGCCTGCCACCTGACGGGCGTTCGCGTTCCCGGCCCCTGCGTGCCGGGAACGCGTGCTGGGAACGCGTGCCGGCAAGGCGTGCCCGGCCGGGACCACGCCCGGACGCCAGTCGTGCGCGCGCCGAGCACGCGTCGACGCGCGGAAGTCACGCCTTCCCGGCGTCCCCCCGGAACGCGCCGAGGATGCGTTCCGCCGCCAGGGTCGGCGTCAGTCCGCCCTCGCGCACCCGCCGTTCCAGTTCCGGCGCGAGCGCGCGGACGGCGGGGTGGGCGCGCAGGCTGTCCAGCAGTTCGTCGCGGACCATGGTCCAGGTCCAGTCCACCTGCTGCTCGCGTCGCTTCGCCGCCAGCCGTCCGGTGGAGTCCAGCAGCTCGCGGTGCTGCTCCAGCCGTTCCCACAGGGTGTCCAGCCCTGTCGACTCGCGGGCGCTGCAGGTGAGCACCGGCGGCGTCCAGGCGGCGTCGGCCGGGTGCATCAGTCGCAGCGCGCCCGCGAGTTCGCGGGCCGCCGACCGGGCGTCCCGCTCGTGCGGACCGTCGGCCTTGTTGACGGCGATCGCGTCCGCCAGCTCCAGCACGCCCTTCTTGATGCCCTGCAACTGGTCACCGGTGCGGGCCAGCGTCAGCAGCAGAAAGGTGTCCACCATGTTGGCGACCGCGGTCTCCGACTGGCCCACCCCCACCGTCTCCACCAGCACGACGTCGTAACCCGCCGCCTCCATCACCACGATGGACTCACGGGTCGCCTTCGCCACCCCGCCGAGCGTCCCGGCGGTGGGGGAGGGGCGCACGAACGCCCGCGGGTCCACCGCCAGCCGTTCCATCCGGGTCTTGTCGCCCAGGATGGACCCGCCCGTCCGGCTGGAGGACGGGTCCACGGCGAGCACCGCGACCCGGTGGCCGAGGCCGGTCAGCAGGGTGCCGAGCGCGTCGATGAACGTCGACTTGCCGACCCCGGGCACTCCGCTGATGCCGATCCGCCGGGCCCGCCCCGCGTGCGGCAGCAGGTGGCCCAGCAACTGCTGGGCCAGCGCCCGGTGGTCGGGCCGGGTCGATTCGACCAGGGTGATGGCGCGGGCCACGTAGGCCCGCTGCCCGTCGAGCACGCCCTTGGTGTACCTGTCGATGTCGATCGTCGGAGCCATCCGCTCAGCGGCTCACAGCTCGTGGCCGAGCGCGGCGCCGAGCCGCGTGACCAGGTCGAAGGCGGCGTCCGGGATGACCGTGCCGGGTGGGAACACCGACGCGGCCCCCGCCTCGTGCAGCGCGGGGATGTCCTGCGGCGGGATCACCCCGCCGACCACGATCATGATGTCCTCGCGTCCCTCCGCGGCGAGCTCCTCGCGGAGCGCCGGGACGAGCGTGAGGTGTCCGGCGGCCAGCGACGAGACGCCCACGATGTGCACGTCCGCCTCGACCGCCTGCCGGGCCACCTCGCCCGGCGTCTGGAACAGCGGGCCGACGTCCACGTCGAAGCCGAGGTCGGCGAAGGCGGAGGCGATCACCTTCTGACCGCGGTCGTGGCCGTCCTGGCCCATCTTGGCGACCAGGATGCGCGGGCGGCGGCCCTCCGCCTCCTCGAAGTCGTCGACCAGCTTGCGGGTCCGGTCCACGGAAGGGGACTCTCCTGCCTCTTTGCGGTACACCCCGGAGATCGTACGGATCTGCCCCGCGTGCCGCCCGTACACCTTCTCCAGCGCGTCCGAGATCTCGCCGACGGTGGCCATCGCCCGCGCGGCGTCCACCGCGAGCGCCAGCAGGTTGCCCTCCAGGTCCGGGCCCGGCGCGCGGCCGGCGGCCCCGGTCAGCGCGCGCAGCGCTTCCTGGCAGGCCGCCTCGTCGCGTTCCTCGCGCAGTCGGCGCAGCTTCTCGATCTGCCGGGTGCGGACGGAGGAGTTGTCGACCTTGAGGACGTCGATCTTCTCGTCCGTCTCCACCCGGTACTTGTTGACGCCGATGACCGGCTGGCGCCCCGAGTCGATGCGCGCCTGGGTGCGGGCGGCGGCCTCCTCGATGCGGAGCTTGGGGATGCCCGCGTCGATGGCCTTCGCCATCCCGCCGGCCGCCTCGACCTCCTCGATGTGGCTCCACGCCCGCCGCGCCAGGTCGTGGGTGAGGCGTTCGACGTAGGCGCTGCCGCCCCACGGGTCGATGACCCTGCCGGTGCCCGACTCCTGCTGGAGCAGCAGCTGGGTGTTGCGGGCGATCCGGGCGGAAAAATCGGTGGGCAGTGCCAGCGCCTCGTCCAGCGCGTTGGTGTGCAGCGACTGGGTGTGTCCCTGGGTCGCCGCCATCGCCTCCACGCAGGTGCGGGTGACGTTGTTGAACACGTCCTGCGCGGTCAGCGACCAGCCCGAGGTCTGCGAATGGGTGCGCAGGGAAAGCGACTTGGCGTTCTTCGGCTCGAACTCCCGGACCAGCTTCGCCCACAGCAGCCGCGCCGCCCTCAGCTTGGCGATCTCCATGAAGAAGTTCATGCCGATCGCCCAGAAGAACGACAGCCGCGGCGCGAACGCGTCCACGTCGAGCCCGGCCTCCCGGCCCGCCCGCAGGTACTCCACCCCGTCCGCCAGCGTGTACGCCAGCTCCAGGTCGGCCGTCGCCCCCGCCTCCTGGATGTGGTAACCCGAGATCGAGATGGAGTTGTAGCGCGGCATCTTCCGCGAGGTGTACGCGAAGATGTCGGAGATGATCCGCATGGAGGGCGCGGGCGGATAGATGTAGGTGTTGCGGACCATGAACTCCTTCAGAATGTCGTTCTGAATGGTCCCGGCCAGCTTCTCCGGAGGAACGCCCTGCTCCTCGGCCGCCACGATGTACAGCGCCAGCACGGGCAGCACCGCGCCGTTCATCGTCATCGACACCGACATCTCGTCCAGCGGGATGCCGTCGAAGAGCTGCCGCATGTCGAGGATCGAGTCGATCGCCACGCCCGCCATGCCGACGTCGCCGGTCACCCGCGGGTGGTCGCTGTCGTACCCGCGGTGGGTCGGCAGGTCGAACGCGACGGACAGGCCCTTCTGCCCGGCGGCGAGGTTGCGCCGGTAGAAGGCGTTCGACTCCTCCGCCGTGGAGAACCCGGCGTACTGACGGATCGTCCACGGCTGGTTGACGTACATCGTCGGGTACGGGCCCCGCAGATACGGGGCGATGCCCGGATAGGTCTCCAGGAAGTCGAGGCCCTCCAGGTCCTGCCCGGTGTACAGCGGCTTCACCGCGATGCCCTCGGGCGTCTCCCACACCAGGTCCTCCGCGGAGGAACCGGTGGACTCCTTCACCGCCGCCCGCCACCGATCGGCGGACACCGCCTCCGTCCGCGGCTCGCCCAGGGGCAGCGCGGAGAAGTCGGGGACGGGGCTCTCGGGTGCGTTCGGCGTCTGCATCACGCCACTCCCATGCGGTCGAGTACGGAGGACAGGACGGCCACCGCGTCGCAGCCGGCGAAGACGTAGTCGTCCACCCCGGCGTGCTCGCCGGGCCGGCCCGCGAGGTACACGCGCGGGGCCCCGGCCGACGCCAGCGCCGCCGCCACCGGGGCGGCGGCCTCGGCGTACAGCGGGTCGGACGAGCACAGGCAGGCCAGGCCGGCGCCGCTCGCGGCGAACGCGGACCCCGCCACACCGGGGGAGTCCACCGGAACCGTCGCGGTCACCGGCTCGATCCCGGCCGCCCCGAAGAAGTTCGACGCGAACGAGACGCGGGCGGTGTGCGCGGACGCCGGTCCGATCGCCGCCAGGAAGACCCGTGGCCGCGAACCGGTCGCCGCCAGATGGGCGTCCGCACGCCGGCGCAGCGCCTCGAACGCCTCGTCGCGGCGCACCCTCGGCAGCCCGCCGCCGGGCACTGCCGGGGCGGGCTCGCGCTCCGGCAGTCGTTCCGTCAGGTTCGGGAACTCGCTGACCCCGGTCACCGGCTCCTTGCGCCGGGCGAGATCGCGCGAGCGCGCCGCCCAGGTCGCCGCGAGCCTCTCGGCCACCAGGCCCGAGGCGAGTGCCGCGGACAGCCCGCCGGCCCGCTCGGTCTCCTGGAAGAACGCCCACCCGGCCTCGGCCAGTTCGTCCGTGAGCCGCTCCACGTACCAGGAACCGCCCGCCGGGTCGACGACCCGTGCCAGGTGCGACTCCTCGATCAGGATCGCGGAGGTGTTCCGCGCGATCCGCCGGGCGAACGCGTCGGGCAGCCCCAGCGCCTCGTCGAACGGCAGCACGGTGACCGCGTCCGCCCCCCCGACGCCCGCCCCCAGGCAGGCCAGCGTGGTGCGCAGCATGTTCACCCACGGGTCGCGGCGCGTCATCATCACCGTCGACGTCACCGCGTGCTGCCGCTGAGCCCCCGCGCCCGGCGCCCCGCACGCCTCCGCGACCCGTGCCCACAGCCGGCGGGCGGCCCGCAGCTTGGCGATGGTCAGGAACTGGTCGGCGGTCGCCGCGTAACGGAACTCCAACTGTCCGCAGGCCGCTTCCACGCTCAGACCGGCGGTGGTCAGCTCGCGCAGCCAGGTGACGCCGGTGGCCAGCGAGAGACCCAGCTCCTGCGCGGCCGAACCGCCCGCCTCGTGGTAGGGCAGCGCGTCCACGCTCACCGCGCGCAGCCCCGGATACTCCCGGTCGCACACCCGCGCCCAGTGCACCGCCTCCGAAAGGTCCGGCTCGGCGCCGGTGCGCGCCGCGCGTCCCCACGGGTCGGCGCCCAGGGTGCCGCGTACCGCGCTCTTCGCCACGCCCCGCTCGGTGTGCAGCCGCAGCAGCTCCGCCGCGGCCGCCCCGAACTCCTCGGCGGCGTCCAGCGCCACCGGCGCCAGATCGAGATGGACCCCCTCCAGCGCCCGCCCCAGTGCCGCGACCGGCACGCCCGAGGGGCCGCCGACCGTGAGCCAGAGCGAGGACACCCCGTTCTCCAGGTCGGCCAGCAGCGCCTCGTTCAGCCGGGCCGGGTCGGCGAGCGCGTGGCGCTGCCGCACGTCCCAGCCGCCCGTCGCGGTGCCCGCGGCGGTGCCGCCTCGGGTGAACGGGGCGAAGCCCGGCAGACCGGACGGGGGAGCGGAGTCGCGCGAGGTGTAGAGGGGGCGGGTGGTGACCCCCTCCTCCAGGGTGGTGGACAGCGCTTCCTCCGCCGCCGCGCCCCCGACGTCCTTGCCCGACTTGCGCAGCACGCCCTCGACGAGGTGCTGCCACTGGTCATGGGAAGGATGCGGGAATGCGGCGGCCAGGGAAAGCCCGTCGGAAGGCAGGACCGTCATGCCCAGATGCTAGGACAGCGGGCGCGGACCGGAGCAGAGGAAGCCCCTGTGACCTTGCCCTCCCAAGGTCGTTCTTGATCCTTTCCCGGGAGTGGCGTACGCCCCGCCCGCGCCGCCCGGCACCGGCGCGCCCCGGCCGGAGACGGACAGTTCGTTGGAACACCGGTGGTCTCCCGGCGTTTTTCGTTGGTGTTTTCGTCCGTACATGCGACGTTGATCAACAAATAGGGAAAACGTCGGGAAAGAGGCATGTCATCGTGCAGACCGCTCGGGCCGTCCCGGCCACCACCGTCGTCAATCTGCGCGATCTCGGCGGCATCGCCCTGGAACCCGGCCGCCACGTCCGCCACGGGGTCGTCTTCAGGTCCGGGCAGCTCAGCGACCTGGATCCGGAGCACGACATGGCGGTGGCCGCGCTCGGCATCCGTACGGTCGTCGACCTGCGCACCGCCGACGAACGCCACTGGGCCCCCGACCGGCTGCCGGTCGGCGCCCGGCTCTTCGTCGCCGACGTGCTCGGGAACAACCCGGGCGTCGCCCCGGCCCGGCTGCGCGCGCTGCTGGCCGACCCGGAGGCGGCGCAGGAGGCGCTCGGCGGCGGCCGGGCCGAGGAACTGTTCGCCGAGACCTACCGGACCATGGTCCTGTCGCCGGGCGCGTCGGCGGCCTGCCGCGCGTTCCTGGAGACGGCCGCCGACGCCGCCGCACGGCCGGTGCTGTTCCACTGCACGGCCGGCAAGGACCGCACCGGGTGGGCCACCGCCGTGCTGCTGATGATCCTCGGCGCCGGACGGGACACGGTCCGCGAGGAGTTCCTGGCGGTCAACCCGGCGGTGCGCACGGCGTTCGTCCCCCAGGTCCAGCGCTTCCTCGACGCGGGCGGCGATCCGGACATCGCCGCCGCCGTCATCGAGGTGCGCCCCCGCTACCTGCAGGTCGCCCTGGACGCGGTGGACGAACGCTGGGGCGGCCTGGAGGGGTATGTCGAGAAGGGCCTGCGGCTGCCGGAACCCGTACGCGAACGCCTGCGGGACGGCCTGGTGGCGACCGGCTGACACCGCACACGCACACCACCGCAGGCCCGTCGCGGCACACCCACATCGCGGCAGGGCCGTCGCCGCAGGGGCAGCGTGAGGGGCCGGTCCGGACGCGGCGACGGGCCGGTGCGGTGGCCTGCGCGGCCTTTCGCACCGGCCCGTCGGGGCCCGGCATCCCGGCTACAGGTGCAGCAGCCGCTCGGTGAGGTCCCGGTACCGCTGGAGCGTGAGACGCAGCTCCTCGGTCCGCTCCCCGGCCGCCTCGCCCTCGCCGGACCGCGCGGAACCGCCGGCCCGCAGCTCGTTCCCCTGCTTCTCCAGCGCCTTGGTGAGACCGGCGACGATCTCCTCGAAGGTGCTGCCGGCCTCCTGCACCGCGTGGTGCGGGTCCTCCACGAAATCGCTCACGGCGTGCCGCATCCGCTCGTTCCAGGCGTCCTGCTCGGCCGCCGGGATGAGGCCGCCGGGGCGGTCGCGGTCATGGCCGCCGGCCTTCGTGCCCGGGTCCCGGCCGGCCTTCGTGCCGAGGTGCCCGTCCGCCTTCGCGGAGACGTCGCGGCCGTCGCGGCCGGCCGTCCGCGCGGAGACGTCGCGGTCCGCGTCGTGGTCCACCGCGCCGCGCCCGGTGGTCCGGTGGCCGTCCTCGTCGCCCCGCGCGGGGGTGACCGGCACGGCCGTGGCCTGCGTCCTACCGTCGTGCAGCCGCTGCTCCGGCACCGCCGGCGGCTCGGTCGGGGCGGCGGGCGCCGCTCCCCGGCTCTCCCGCCCGTCGTCCGCGGCGCCCCGCGCGGCGGTGTCCTGCCTCCCGGCGCGGTCCGTGCCGGCCTCACCCACGGCGGTTTTGCGCGTGCTCCCGTCGGTGGCCGGCTTCTCACCGGGCGCGGTGCCGCGGCCGTCCCTCCCGGGGAGCACCTTCCCGGCGACGTCCTTCTCCGCCGCGTCCGGGGCGGCGGCCGGCCGGTTCGTCCCGGCCGGGGAGACGCCTCCGGCCTGCTCGGGGCGCTCGGGGACGCGCCCCGAGATCCTGGTTCCGTCCTCGCGCTCGGCGGCGCGGTCGTCTTCGGTCGATCCGTACGTCATGAGGTGACACTTCCCTTCGTGGGGTGGCGGTGCTGGTCGTCGGTGGCCGGGGCGCTCTTGTCGCCGCCCAGCAGCGCGTCGAAGAGACCGCGTGCCTCGACGAGGGACTCGCGCATCTCCTCCGTGCCGCCTCCGCCGTTCAGAGCGGCGTGCACCCGGCGGAAACCGTGGACGTGGTGGGGGTGGTGCACCGACAGGGCGTCCGCCCGCTCCTCGAACCGCGCGTCGGCGGGGAAGCCCCGGTCGCGGGAGAGTTCGGTCAGCAGGGCGTCGGCCTCGGCGACGGCTTCCTGCGGCGAGTCGACGAACCGCTCCTGGACGTGGGTCCAGCGGGCCGTGTACTGCTCACGCGCCCCGGCCGTCAGCGGCGGGCGCGTCAGCGAACCGTGCCGCTTCACCCGCTCGGAGAGTTCCAGCTCGGCCGCCTTGGTGTCGCCGTCGTGCCGGGCCACCACCCGGTCGTACTCGGGGCCGAACCGGCGGCGCAGTCCGTGCCCGCCCCCGGAGCGTCCCCGCAGGACGAAGTAGGCGGCGGCCGCGACGACGACCACCACGAGGAGAATGATCAGTGCGGTCTTCACGGCTGCCGCTCCCGTCGCCCGTCGTCCGGTACCCAGCTCTCTCGCACGGTGGCCAACTCCCCTCGGTCGTGCCCGGCGGTCGGTTCCGGCCGGACCGGTGCGTCCAGTCGTGTACCCGGCATCCGCCGTTCGAGGCGGACGAGTTCGCACCGGTCGCCGGAGGGTCACGTTCCGCGCTCCGCGTCCGTGCCGGGCGGCGGGGCGGCCGGGCCTGTGATACTCGCCGTATGAGGCCAGGAACCACCCCGACCGCCGCGACGCCGATCAGGCGCGCCGTCCCCCGCGACGCCGGGCGCCTCACCCGCGTCGTCCGCACCTCACGGGCCTACGCGGACCGGTACGCCTCGGCGGTCGCCGGCTACCGGGTCGGACCGGACTACCTGGCGGCCCACCGCGTCTTCGTCGCCACCGAGGGCGACGGCGGCCCGGTCCTCGGTTTCTACGCCCTCGTCCTCGGCCCTCCGGGCCCGGCCGAACTGGACCTGATGTTCGTCGCCGACGCGGCCCAGGGCCGGGGCATCGGCCGGCTGCTCGCCGCCCACCTCGCCGCCGAGGCGCGGGCGGCGGGCGCCACCGGGGTGCGGATCGTCGCCCACCCGCCCGCCGAGGGCTTCTACCTGACCGTCGGCGCCCACCGGGTCGGCACCGTCCTCGCCTCCCCCTCGGTCCCCTGGGACCGCCCCGAACTGCTGCTCCCGGTGGACGGACCCGGCCCGGAGTGACCCGAAATCCGCCGGCCACGTGAGGACACACCCGTCCCTGTGGTGCTATCGCGCCCCAATGGGGACGATGGCGGGATGGGAGACACCGCACTCATCGTCATAGACATGATCAACAGCTACGAACACGAGGACGCGGACCTGCTGCTGCCCTCCGTGGAGAAGGCGGTGCCCACGATCGTGGGCCTGCTGGAGCGGGCCCGCGGGCGGGTTCCGGTCATCTACGCCAACGACAACTTCGGCCAGTGGCGCTCCCACCACGGGGAGATCCTGGACCAGGCCCTCGCCGGGGCCCGCCCGGACCTGGTCGAACCGCTCCGGCCCGACGACGCCTCGCTGTTCGTCGTCAAGGCACGCCACTCCGTCTTCTACGAGACACCGCTGCACTACCTCCTCGGCCAACTGGGCGTCGACCACGTCGTGCTGTGCGGTCAGGTGACCGAACAGTGCGTGCTCTACTCCGCACTGGACGCCCACATCCGGCACCTGCGGGTCACGGTCCCGTCCGACGCCGTCGCCCACATCCACCCCGAACTCGCCGACGCGGCGCTGACGATGATGCGGCGCAACATGGCCGCCACCATCTGCCAGGCCGATGACGTGGACTTCGGCGGAGCCCCGTCCTCCTGACGCCTGCCACATGGTGGGATTCGACGTGAACATGCGGGGAACGCGGAGATTCACCCGAAGGGGTGAAGGAATCCGTACTGAGGAGGGCTTTGTGTCGACGACCCCGGACAACGGCAGACGGGAGACCGAGGAGGAGCGGGCCGACCGGCAGTGGGCGGAACTCCTCCAGGAGTTGCGCGTGGCCCAGACCGGCGTGCAGATCCTGTTCGGCTTCCTGCTCGCCGTGGTCTTCCAGCCGCGCTTCGCCGACCTGTCCACCGTGGACCGCAACATCTACGTCGTGACCGTGCTCGTCGGGTCGGCCACCGCCGCCGCGCTCATCGGCCCGGTCTCCTACCACCGGCTGCTGACCGGCCGCCGGATGAAGCCGCAGACCGTCGTCTGGGCCTCCCGGCTCACCGTGCTCGGTCTGGTCCTGCTGTTCTGCACGATGTGCAGTGCCCTGCTGCTGATCCTGCGGGTCGCCCTGCACAACCAACTGGCGCTCTGGCTGGTGGGCGGGATGGCGCTCTGGTTCGCCCTGTGCTGGTTCGTCTTCCCGCTGTGGGCGCTCGCTCGCGAGAAGCTCACCGGCGAGGGGACGACGAAGGAGGACGCGAAGTCCGGGAGCGGTCAGGACTCCTGACACCCGCACAACGGCCGGGGGGCCGGGAGCAGACCGCTCCCGGCCCCCCGGCCGCCGGTCCGGCACTGCTCCCCGGCCCGCGCAGTCCGTCTCCGTCAGTCGCCGGAGCCCTCGGGGGTGCGGACGTCGGTGACGGTGAACAGCGCGCCGTCCGGATCCCGCACCACCGCCTCCCGGCCGCCGAGCACCTCGTCCAGGGCGGCGAACGTGCCGCCCGCCCGGCGCACCGCCTCCACCGTGCCGTCCACGTCGTCCACCGGGAACTGCACCTGCCAGTGCGGGCGCGCCACCGGGTCGGCCGCGGCCTCCACGGCCCCGGAGCTGATCCGGGCCAGCGGACGGCCGCCGCACCGCACGATGACCTCGTCCCGCTCGTAGGCGACCTCGCAGCAACCGGGGCGCCCGCTCGCCCAGTCCAGCACCTCGCCGTAGAAGATGGCCGCGTCGAACGCGTCCCGCGTCCGCAGCCGCAGCCAGGCGTGCGCGCGGTCGTCGGACGCCGGGGGAGTGGTCGCCGGTTCGACGCGCTCCCACAGGCCGAACGACGCCCCGTCCCGGTCCGCCGCCAGCACCCCGCGCCCCCTACCGAGCGCGAGGGGCCCGACCGCCACCGTGCCGCTGCGCTCGCGGACCCGGCCGGCCGCCACGTCCGCGTTCTCCACCGCGAAGTACGGCATCCAGTTCACCGCCACCTGGTACGCGGACGAGACGGCGCCGATCCCCGCCACCGGCACCTCGCCGCGCCGTGCGACGGAGAACTCCCGGCCCAGCTTCCCCGGGCGGAAGGTCCACCCCAGCACCTCGCCGTAGAAGCGCTGCGACGCCTCCAGGTCGCGGGCCACCAGGTTCACCCAGCACGGCGCCGCCGCACCCGTGAGGGGCGCGGCGGCCCTGGTGCTTCGGGAGTCGCTTCCGGTCATCGTGCCCACGCCCTCATCGGTTCCGGGGCCCGCCGGCGGCTGCGCGCGGGCCACGACCAGACTCGGCCCCCCCGGCGGGTCCCGCAACACGCGGCCGCCGGTCATCCGGCACCGGGCGGCGGCGCGTGGGTGACGTCGAGGAAGCACCGCCCCGCCGCCACCCCGCGCCGCCCCCGCCACGACGGACCGCGCCGCCGCCCAGGGCTGCTGGGCTGCGGCGCGGACAGGTCGTTCCACCGTCGTCCGTGGCGGACGACGGGCAGGGTCTCGGTTCAGTCACGCGGGCGGTCCGACTCCGGCGGAAGCTTCTCGTTGCCCCGGTCGCCGAGTTCGTAGGGGGAGAGCCCCTTGCGGTCGTCCGGGAACTCGTCCGAGCCGTGCACGTCGTGCTGCTGGACGTGGGTCCGGTGGGCCGGGGGGACCGGCTGCTCGTCCGGGCGCGGCGGTGGGAGTTCCTTGTCCTTGCGGCGCATACCCAGCCAGAACGCGCCGATCAGCAGGGCGACCACCGCCACCCCCGCGACCGCCATGACCACCCCGACAGCGCCCGGCCCATCAGCGAGCGTCGCGGCGGAAAGTACCTGGGCTCCGTTCGTAACATCCATGCAAGCCGCATACCCCGGTCGAGCGCCCGCAGACAGCTGCTGATCGCAATTCATGTTTTGTAGTCATATGAGCGGAAAGGCGTTTTGTATGGCGAAAATCGGCTACGTGGCGACCGGGCGGACGCATCCCCGGCGACCCGTCAGGGGCGCGGCCACCGCCGAACCGCGTGGACCGGGAGGCCGCGTCCTCCTCGACGGCGGGAGCGTCAGCCACGCCGCTACCCACTTCCGGGGGTACGACGCCGCACTCCGGGACCCTTTCCCGGTCACCGGGGCCCGTCGGCCTCCGTCCCGGCCACCGGGCGCCGTTCGCAGCGCGGACGGAGAAAGAGCCGCTGACGCCGCTGCGGACGCCCTGACCGGGTACTCGGCCGACTGACCCTCCCCGTGTCGCCGCCGACGGCGCGCCGCGCGAGCCTGAAGAACAACACCCGTCGCGGAGCACCCGCTCCGATGGAAGGAACCACCGTGAACAGCTCGGACCAGTCCCACGCCCACGAGCCGGCCGCCCACCAGGAGCGGGGCGACATCGTGGTCTCGCTGAGCGACTGCGGCCCCGCCGACGCGCGGGCCGTCTTCGACGTGCTGAGCAGCCTCTTCGTCTCCGACCGCTCCGCCGAGGACGTCCCCGCCGACGGCAACGGGCCCCGCCCCACCGTCTGGACGGCCAACGTCGACGTCACCGAGGACAAGGGGACCGCCGGGCCGGCCACGCTCACCGCCCCCGTCACCGTCGACGCGCAGGGCGGCTACTGGGCCGTCGACCGGCTGCGCACCCGGCTGGCCGACGCCTTCTCGGTGAACGTCGTCGGCAAGGCGGCGGGCGACCAGGAGCAGGAGATCCGCCTGGAACTGCGCAGCCACTGAGACCGGCCCCGCCCGCCGCCGCCCCGCGCGAAAACCGTGCGGAGCGGGGGTTCGAGGTGTAGTGATCAAGGGCACGACCGACGCGGGGCCCCGGCACGTCCGGCGGCCCCGCCCCCGACCCCGGAACGGAAAGGCGCCCGCGCATGGACCCCCAGCCGCCCGCCGAGGACCCCGACGCGGAGGCCCTCGGCCTCCCCGACCGGTCCTCCGTCACGCTCCACGTCAACGGCGAAGCCACCACCGTGACGCTCGACCACCGCACCACCCTGCTGGACACCCTGCGCGACCACCTGGGCCTGACCGGCGCCAAGAAGGGCTGCGACCACGGTCAGTGCGGCGCCTGCACCGTCCTCGTCGACGGCCGCCGCGCCAACAGCTGCCTGCTGCTCGCCGTCGCCCAGGACGGATGCCGCGTCACCACGGTCGAAGGACTCGCCGAGGGCGGCCGGCTGCACCCCCTGCAGCAGGCTTTCCTCGACCGGGACGCCCTCCAGTGCGGCTACTGCACCCCCGGCCAGCTCTGCTCGGCCCTCGGCGTGCTGGCGGAGGCCGCCGACGGCCACCCCTCGCACGTGACCCCGCCCGCCACGCCCGCCGGGGCCCCGGTGGTGCTCGACGCCGGAGAGATCCGGGAGCGGATGAGCGGCAACCTCTGCCGGTGCGGGGCGTACCCGCACATCGTCGAAGCGATCGAGGACGTGACCCCGTGAAACCCTTCGGTTACCTGCGGCCGTCCTCCGTCACCGAAGCCGTCCGCGCCCGCGCGAGCCACCCCGGCGCGTACTACCTCGGCGGCGGCACCAACCTCGTGGACCTGATGAAGCTCGGCGTGGAGAGGCCCGCGCTCCTCGTCGACGTGTCCCGGCTGCCCCTGGACACCGTCACCCGCGCCGACGACGGCTCCCTCGTCGTCGGCGCCTCCGTCCGCAACAGCGACCTCGCCGCCCACCCCGCCGTGCGCGCCGACTACCCGGTGCTCTCCCAGGCCCTGCTCGCCGGCGCCTCCGGCCAGCTCCGCAACACCGCCACCACCGGCGGCAACCTCCTCCAGCGCACCCGCTGCGGCTACTTCCAGGACGTCACCAAGCCCTGCAACAAGCGCGAACCGGGCACCGGCTGCCCCGCCGTCGAGGGCGCCCACCGCGACCTCGCCGTCCTCGGCCACTCCGAGAACTGCGTCGCCACGCACCCCTCCGACATGGCGGTCGCCCTCGCCGCGCTCGACGCCACCGTCCTCCTGCACGGCCCGGAGGGCGAACGCACCGTGCCGCTCACCGGGTTCCACCGGCTGCCCGGCGAGAACCCCGACCAGGACACCGTGGTACGCCCCGGCGAACTCGTCGTCCAGGTCACCCTCCCGCCGGCCCGGCCCGGCGCCCGCTCCCTGTACCGCAAGGCCCGCGACCGCGCCTCGTACGCCTTCGCGCTGGCCTCCGTCGCCGCCGTCGCCGAGGTGCGCGACGGACGCGTGGAGTACGCCGCGCTGGCCTTCGGCGGACTCGCCCACCGGCCCTGGCGCGCCACCGCCGCCGAGGCCGTGCTGCGCGGCGCGCCCGCCACCCCCGAGACGTTCGTCCGCGCCGCCGACGCCGAACTCGCCGCCGCCCGGCCGCTGCGCGACAACGGATTCAAGGTGGACCTCGCCCGCAGGCTCGCCGTCGACGCGCTCACCGAACTCGCCGAGCGCGCCGCCGCTCCCGCATGAGCAACCCCGCCCCCGGCCCCACCGAACGAGGACCCGTCATGAGCAACGCCCCCCAGCCGCTCGGTGCCCCGGACGTCCGCCGCGACGCCCGGGACAAGGTCACCGGCACGGCACGGTACGCGGCCGAACACACCCCGCCCGGCTGCCTCTACGCCCACCCCGTCCCGGCCGGTGTCGCACGCGGGCGGCTCACCGCCGTCCGCACCGCCGACGCCCTCGCGCTGCCCGGCGTGCACACCGTCCTCACCCCCGACAACGCGCCCCGGCTGGGCGAGCCCGACGACCCGATTCTCGCCGTCCTCCAGAACGACCGGGTGCCGCACCGCGGCTGGTTCGTCGCCCTGGTGGTGGCCGACACCCCCGAGGCAGCCCGCGCCGGCGCCGCCGCCGTGCACGTCGAGTACGAGACCGAGCCGCACGACGTCCGGCTCACCGACGACCACCCCGGCCTCTACACCCCCGAAGAGGCCAACGGCGGCCATCCGGGCGAGCGGGTGCGCGGCGACTTCGACCGCGCCTACGCCGCCGCACACGTCCAGATCGACGCCACTTACCGCATGGAGTCGCTGCACAACCACCCGATGGAGCCGCACGCCGCGACCGCGTGGTGGACCGACGGACACCTCACCGTCCACGACTCCAGCCAGGGGACCGTCGCCGTCCGGGACGCCCTCGCCGACCTCTTCGCCGTCGAAGCCGACCGTGTCACGGTGATCTCCGAGCACGTCGGCGGCGGCTTCGGGTCGAAGGGCACCCCGCGCCCCCAGGCGGTGCTCGCCGCGATGGCGGCACTGCACACCGGCCGCCCCGTCAAGCTCGCCCTGCCCCGCCGTCAGCTCGCCGCGGTCGTCGGCCACCGCGCACCGACCGTCCAGCGGGTCAGGCTCGGCGCCGACGATGACGGCGTCCTCACCGCCCTCGCCCACGAGGTCGTCACCCACACCTCCACCGTCAAGGAGTTCGTGGAACAGGCCGCCGTCCCGGCCCGCACCATGTACACCTCGCCGAACAGCACCACCACCCACCGGGTGACCGCCCTCGACGTGCCGAGCCCGTCCTGGATGCGCGCCCCGGGGGAGGCGAGCGGGATGTACGCGCTGGAGTCCGCCATGGACGAACTGGCCTGCGCCCTCGGCATCGACCCGGTGGAACTGCGGGTGCGCAACGAGCCCGCCACCGAGCCCGACTCCGGCCGCCCCTTCAGCAGCCGCAACCTCGTCGCCTGCCTGCGCGAAGGCGCCGAACGCTTCGGCTGGGCCGCCCGCGACCCCCGGCCCGCCGTACGGCGGGAGGGCCGCTGGCTGCTCGGCACCGGCGTGGCCGCCGCCACCTACCCCGTCCTGGTCTCCGGCTCCTCCGCCGCCGTCCGCGCCGACCCCGACGGCACCTTCCACGTCGCCGTCAACGCCACCGACATCGGCACCGGCGCCCGCACCGTCCTCGCCCAGATCGCCGCCGCCGCGCTCGCCGTCCCCGCCGACCGGGTCTCCCTCGACCTCGGCCACACCGACCTGCCGACCGCGCCGCTGGCCGGCGGCTCCTCCGGCACCGCCTCCTGGGGCTGGGCCGTGCACGAGGCCGCCACCGCGCTCGTCGCCCGGCTCGCCGCCCACACCGGCCCGCTGCCCGCCGAGGGCCTCACCGCGACCGCCGACACCACCGAGGCGGCCGGCGAGGAATCCCCGTACGCCCGCCACGCGTTCGGCGCGCACTTCGCCGAGACCGCCGTCGACGCGACCACCGGCGAGGTCCGGGTCCGCAGGCTGCTCGGCGTCTACGCCGCCGGCCGCATCCTCAACGCCCGTACCGCCCGCTCCCAGTTCGTCGGAGGCATGGTCATGGGCATCGGGATGGCCCTGACCGAGGGCAGCCCCCTCGACCCGGTCTTCGGCGACTTCACCGCGAGCGACCTCGCCTCGTACCACGTACCGGCGCACGCCGACGTGCCGGTGATCGAGGCGCACTGGATCGACGAGGAGGACCCCCACCTCAACCCCATGGGCAGCAAGGGCATCGGCGAGATCGGCATCGTCGGCACCGCCGCCGCCCTCGGCAACGCCGTCCGCCATGCCACCGGCGCCCGGTTGCGCGAGCTGCCCCTCACCCCCGACAAGATCCTCCCGTACCTCCCGTGACCGCCCGCCCGCCGCGACCTGCGCGAACGGGCGACATGTTGCGCATCCGGCGCAGCGGGCCCACCCTGATGAGTGACCCAGAAGTGACTACAGCTCACGCTTCGTGTTCGGGGGGCAAGGGGCACAACGGGGTGGAAGCAGTGGGCCTCGCGGTGAGGAGCCTCAACGATGACCGTTCCACTCGACCGGCACTACCTGGTCGAACTGCAGGTATCGGCGGATCGCGTTTCCCAGCTGCGGCGGATCGTCGCCGCGCACCTGCGTCACTGGAGTCTCGAACTGCACGTCGAACCGGTGTGCCGGGCGATGGACGAGCTCCTGACCAACGTGCACCGTCACGTCGGCGACGACAACGAGTGCGTGATCGAACTCCGCTGGACGGGACGCCATCTGACGGTGTCCGTCGCCGACAACGGCACCGGGATGCCCCGGCTGCTCGCGGCCGGGGGCGGCCTCAGCCGCGTCATGGCGCTCAGCGACAGCTGGGGCACCTGCCGGACCGACGACGGCAAGGTCGTCTGGTTCACCCGCTACGCCGAGGCGCCGCGCCCGACCGGCCTGCTGCCGCGCGTCCCCCTGCGCGACACCTCCGAGGCCCGGACGCAGCCGCTCGTCGTCGCGGCCTGACCCGGCGGAGCCCCACCCGGCCGGTACGGATCGGCGTGCGCGAGCACGCATGATCCGCACCGGCCGGGTACGTGTGCACGTACGGCCCCCGCGTTGCACACCCGGCCGCGGCGCGGGACGGTCGAAGGAACCGAGGCAAGGAGGCCACTGTCATGCCCATCGCGACGGTCAACCCCGCGAACGGCGAGACGCTCGAGACGTTCGACGCCCTCGGCGAGGAGGAGACCGAACGCCGGCTCGCCGCCGCGCACGCCGCGTCCCTCAGCCACCGCACCACCCCCTTCGCCGAGCGGGCGGCGCTGCTGAACCGCGCGGCCGACCTCCTGGACGCCGATCAGGACGACATCGCCCGCACCATGACCCTGGAGATGGGTAAACCCCTGGCCGCCGCCCGCGCCGAGGCGGCCAAGTGCGCCAAGGCGATGCGCTGGTACGCCGACCGGGCCGAGGGACTGCTCGCCGACGAGCACCCCTCGGACGACGACGTGCGCGACTCCGGCGCCGTGCGCGCCCGTGTCCACTACCGGCCGCTCGGCGTCGTCCTCGCCGTCATGCCGTGGAACTTCCCGCTCTGGCAGGTGGTGCGGTTCGCCGCCCCCGCCCTCATGGCGGGCAACGTCGGCCTCCTCAAGCACGCCTCCAACGTCCCCCGGACCGCGCTCTACCTGGAGGACCTCTTCCGCCGGGCCGGATTCCCGGAGGGCTGTTTCCAAACCCTGCTGGTCGGCTCCGCCGCCGTCGAGGCGATCCTGCGCGACGACCGGGTGGCCGCCGCCACCCTCACCGGCAGCGAACCCGCCGGCCGTTCCGTCGCCTCGACCGCCGGCGACACCATCAAGAAGACCGTCCTGGAACTCGGCGGCAGCGACCCCTACGTCGTCCTCCCCTCCGCTGACGTGGCGAAGGCCGCCGGCACCGCCGTCACCGCCCGCACGCAGAACAACGGCCAGTCGTGCATCGCTGCCAAGCGCTTCATCGTCCACACCGACGTGTACGACGAGTTCGCCGCCCGCTTCACCGAGGGGATGCGGGCGCTGAAGGTCGGCGACCCGCTGGAGGAGGGCACCGACATCGGTCCGCTCGCCAGCGAACAGGGCCGCACCGACCTGGAGGAACTGGTCGACGACGCTCGCGCCCGGGGAGCCGAGGTGCTCTGCGGCGGCGGGCGCCCCGAAGGGCTCGGCGGCGGCCTGGAGAACGGCTGGTTCTACGCCCCGACGGTCCTCGCGGGCATCACCTCCGAGATGCGCGTCCACCGCGAGGAGACCTTCGGCCCGGTCGCCACCCTCTACCGCGTCGCCGACCTCGACGAGGCGCTGTCGATCGCCAACGACTCGCCGTTCGGCCTCAGTTCCAACGTGTGGACCCGCGACCACGCGGAGATGGACCGCTGCGTGACGGAACTGGCGGCGGGCGGCGTCTTCTTCAACGGCATGACCGCCTCCCACCCGGCACTGCCGTTCGGCGGGGTGAAGCGCTCCGGCTACGGCCGTGAGCTCGCCGGCCACGGCATCCGCGAGTTCTGCAACGTCACCACCGTCTGGTACGGCCCCGGCTCCGACGACGCCTGACCGCCCCGGCCGCACCCCCGCACCGCCCCGGCCGCACCGCCGGCCGGGGCGGCCCCGACGCCTTGGCCCGGCCGTCCCCGGCCGTCCCCCACGAGGAGAAGACGCCCCGATGAGCACCGCCACCGTCCGCCCCGCCGACCTGCCCGACGACGAACTCGCCGCGCTCGACGCGCACTGGCGGGCCGCCAACTACCTCGCCGTCGGGCAGATCTACCTGATGGACAACCCCCTCCTCAAGGAGCCGCTCGCCCGGGAGCACGTCAAACCCCGGCTGCTCGGCCACTGGGGCACCTCGCCCGGCCTCAACCTGGTCCACACCCACCTCAACCGGGTGATCACGGCCCGCGACCAGCAGACCCTCTGCGTCTGGGGACCCGGCCACGGCGGCCCCGCCGTCCTCGCCAACTCCTGGCTGGAGGGCAGCTACTCCGAGACCTACCCCGACGTCTCCCGGGACGCCGCCGGCATGGGACGCCTGTTCAAGCAGTTCTCCTTCCCCGGCGGTGTGCCCAGCCACGTCGCCCCGGAGACCCCCGGTTCGATCCACGAGGGCGGCGAACTCGGCTACGCCCTCACCCACGCCTACGGGGCCGCCTTCGACCACCCCGACCTGCTGGTCGCCTGCGTCATCGGCGACGGCGAGGCCGAGACGGGTCCGCTCGCCGCGTCCTGGCACTCCAACAAGTTCCTCGACCCGGTGCACGACGGGGCGGTGCTGCCGATCCTGCACCTCAACGGCTACAAGATCGCCAACCCCACGGTCCTCGCCCGGCTGCCCGAGGACGAACTCGACGCCCTGCTGCGCGGCTACGGCCACGACCCGCTGTACGTCACCGGCGACGACCCCGCCCTCGTCCACCGGCAGCTCGCCGCCGCCATGGACCAGGCCCTGGACCGCATCGGCGAACTCCAGCGCGCCGCCCGCGCCGGCCGCAGCGGCGACCGCCCGCGCTGGCCCGTGATCGTGCTGCGCACCCCCAAGGGCTGGACCGGCCCGGAGGAGGTCGACGGCCTCCCCGTCGAGGGCACCTGGCGCGCCCACCAGGTGCCGCTGCCCGGCGTCCGGGACAACCTCGACCACCTGCGGCAGCTGGAGGCGTGGCTGCGCTCCTACCGCCCGGACGAACTCTTCGACGCCGAAGGCCGCCCCACCGCCCAGGTGCTCTCCGCCGTCCCCTCCGGCACGTACCGGCTCGGCTCGACCCCGTACGCCAACGGCGGTGCCCTGCTGCGCGAGCTGCCGGTGCCGTTGCTCGACGACCACGCCGTCGACGTGGAGCGGCCCGGCGCCACGCGCAGCGAACCGACCCGCGTGCTCGGCGGGCTGCTCGAAGCCGTGATGGCGGCCACCGCCGACCGCAGGGACTTCCGCCTCGTCGGACCCGACGAGACCGCCTCCAACCGCCTCGACGGCGTCTACGGCGCCACCGGCAAGGCCTGGCAGGAGAAGATCCTGCCCACCGACGAACACCTCTCCCGCGACGGCCGCGTCATGGAGGTCCTGTCCGAACACCTCTGCCAGGGCTGGCTGGAGGGATACCTCCTCACCGGCCGGCACGGCCTGTTCTCCTGCTACGAGGCGTTCGTCCACATCGTGGACTCCATGGTCAACCAGCACATCAAGTGGCTGCGCACCTCCCGCCGACTGCCCTGGCGCCGGCCCATCGCCTCGCTCAACTACCTGCTCACCTCGCACGTCTGGCGCCAGGACCACAACGGCTTCTCGCACCAGGACCCCGGCTTCGTGGACCACATCCTCAACAAGAGCCCCGAAGCGGTCCGCGTCTATCTGCCGCCGGACACCAACACGCTGCTCTCCGCCGCCGACCACGTGCTGCGCAGCCGCGACTACGTCAACGTGATCGTCGCGGGGAAGCAGCCCACCTTCGACTGGCTCACCATGGACCAGGCCCGCGCGCACTGCGCGCGGGGCGCCGGCGTCTGGGAGTGGGCCGGCACCGAGGACGGCAGCCGTGAACCCGACGTGGTCCTCGCCTGCGCCGGTGACGTGCCGACGCTGGAGACCCTGGCGGCCGCCGATCTGCTCCGCCGCCACCTGCCGGAACTCGCCGTCCGGGTGGTCAACGTCGTCGACATCGCCCGGCTGCTGCCGCAGAAGGACCACCCGCACGGCATGCCGGACTCGGAGTACGACGCGCTCTTCACCCGCGACAAGCCGGTCATCTTCGCCTACCACGGCTACCCGTGGCTCATCCACCGGCTCGCCTACAGCCGTACCGGGCACGCCAACACGCATGTGCGCGGCTACATGGAGGAGGGCACCACCACCACGCCGTTCGACATGGTGGTCCGCAACAACCTGGACCGCTACCGCCTGGTCATGGACGTCGTGGACCGGGTGCCGGGGCTCGGCGTGCGGGCGGTCGCGGTCCGCCAGGCCATGTCCGACGTGCGCACCCGCCACCACGAGTGGATCCGGGAGCACGGCGAGGACCTGCCGGAGGTCCAGGACTGGCGCTGGGGCGGCTGACGCGGCGGCGGGGGCGCGGCCTCAGGGGCGCCGGCCCCCGACCGGACGGCGCGTGGGCACGCTGCCCACGCGCCGTCCCGTCAGCGCAGCAGCCCCGCCCGGACGCGGCCGGGGCGGCAGGGGCGCGGGCGGGGCGGCGTGGGATGATCGAACCGCCGCGCGGTGGACTGCCGTCGGCGAAACGGCGTCCACATGGCCGCCGTTCCCCTGCCGTGGACGACAGTCATCCCCGTCACCCCGGCCCGTATCGTGTGACGGAGGCGAAGGTGCTGATCACCCTCGGGGACGTGGAAGCCGCGGCCGAGCGGATCACCGGGCACGTCCTGCGGACCCCGACCGTAACGAGCCCCGGGCTCTCCGCCCATCTGGGCGCGCACGTCACCGCGAAACTGGAACTCCTCCAGCGGACCGGCTCCTTCAAGGCGCGCGGAGCGACGGCGAAACTGCTCTCGCTCAGCGGTCCCGAACGGGCCGCCGGGGTGGTGGCGGTGAGCGGCGGCAACCACGGGATCGCGGTCGCGGTCATGGCCGGCGCGCTGGGCGTCGACGCGACCGTGGTCATGCCGAAGTCCGCCCCCACGCGCGCCGTGGAGATCGCCGAGGCCGCCGGGGCGAGCGTCGTCCTCGCCGACACCATGGACGCCGCGTTCGCCCTCGTGGACGACATCCGGGCCAAGGGACCCACCCTGGTCCACCCCTTCGACGATCCGGTCGTCATCGCCGCCCAGGGCACGGTCGGCCTGGAGTTGGCGCAGGACGCCGGGGAACTCACCGACGTGCTCGTCAGCATCGGCGGCGGAGGGCTCGTCGCCGGGGTCGCCACCGCGCTGCACGCGCTTCGCCCCGGCACACGCGTCTGGGGGGTGGAGACCGAAGGCGCGCGGGCGATGTCGGTTGCCCTCGCCTCCGGCGGGCCGGTGCCGGTCGCACTCTCCTCGATCGTTTCCACGTTGAGCGCCCCCAGTGCCTCGCCGCTCACCTACGAGCACGTCTCGGCGCTGGTCACCGAGGTCCTCACGGTGACCGACGCCGAGGCGGTGCAGGGCGTTCTCGACCTGGCCGAGCACGCGAAGGTCTGGGCCGAGCCCGCCGCCGGATGCCTGCTGCCCGCTGCACGCCAGGTGCTGGAGCGCGTAGGCGGGGGCGCCCGGCTCGGCCTGGTGGTCTGCGGTGGCAACGCGACGACCGCCGACGTGACCGCCTGGGCGGGCCGCTTCGGCCTGCGCTGACCGTCCGGCCTCGGGGCTCGGGCCTCGGGACCGTCCCCACCGCCGGCGGCGAAGGACCGGCGGTGGGCGGAGCCCCTTCCGGGCCGGCCCGCCGCCCGCTCCTCCCTAACCGCTAGTACCTCAGTGCCGCCGCGATCCCGTCGTACTGGCTCAGGGCGCCGTCGACGGTGAAGACCACCTCCGCACCGCTGTCCAGGGCGGCCTCGGCCAGTTCGTCGACGAAGTCCTCGTAGACGTCCGGGTCGCCCGCGGTCACGGCCTCGTCCTCGGGGACCAGCTCCACGTGGCCCCCGGTGGTCCTGGCGCTGCGGCGGAAGTGCTCCTCGACCGCGAGCAGGGCGACCCGGCCCTCCTGGACCGCGCTCCACACCTCGTCCAGGCCGCCGGCGAACAGCTTGCCGCCGCGCGCGGTGTCGAGGCGGGCGCGGACGCCGGCCGCGGCCTCGACCGTCTGCGCGTCCAGGGCGGGCCGCAGCTCGGCCGCGAGCCGGCTCGGCGAGAGGTCGGCCGGCGCGCCCTTGGCGACCCGCCCGACCGCCGCTGCGGCGCTCTCGCCCACGTCGTCGAGCAGCGACAGCGCGGGGGCGAGGCCCACCAGGTACAGCGGACGCGGGTCGGCGGCGAGGACCCCGCGCAGCTTCTCGTCGACCGTACGGAAGAAGGTGCGGGTCTCCTCGTCGGTGAAGGTCGACGGGGTGTCGCCGATCCGCTCCTCGCGCTGCGGGTTCGGGTCCTCGCGCGGGGCCGTCAGGGGGAATCCGCCGGTCTTCTCGGGGCGCAGGGCGTCGGGGGTGCCGCTCCACAGGGTGGCGTGGTCGGCGGCGACGGTGAGCACCCAGTACGGGCGGGCCTGCGCCTTCGCGGCGACCAGGTTCCGGGTGAGGTAGGTGTCGGCGAGGACCACGCGCTCGGGAACGGTGCGCGGCAGGCTCCAGATCCGGTGCTCGTCCGGCCCGGCGAAGAGGACCAGCGCGTCCAGGGCGCGCCGCGGGTCCAGCTCCGAGACGGCGAGGTCGAGCTGCCGCTTCGTCGCCGCGGCGTCCTCGCGGGAGATCCGGGGGTCGGCGTCCAGCCGGTTCGCGGCCTCGGTCACCAGATTGCGCAGCCGCACCGCGTCCTGGGCGTTCTCGGGGGCGCGGCGGTGGGTCGGCATGGTCAGGGAGAGGACCGGGGCGGGATGCGGCGCCCTCAGTTCCTTGAGCACTCCGGCGGTCAGGGCGTCCGTGTCCATCGTTCCCTCCAGGGATACGCGGGGATACGCGGGTCTGCGCGGGCGCGAGCGGGGTCCGCTTCCGATGCGGCGGCCGAGGGCGGGGCCCGCTCGGGGCCGCAGCCCCTCCGGCCTCGCGGGTGCGGACGGATGCGCTCGACGGGTCAATTCATACCGTTTGATTCTAGTATGAGCGAGTTGTTCTGCTTCGGGCACAGGAGGTAGCGATATGTCCACGCTCACCGTGTGGAAGTTCCAGACGGCCGACGCCGCCGAGAACGTCGAGACCACGCTCAAGTCGCTCCAGAAGGAGGGGCTGATCAAGATCCTCGACGCCGCGGTGGTCAGCTGGCCCGCCGACCGCTCGAAGCCGCGCACGAAGCAGCTCATGAACCTGGTCGGCGCCGGAGCGCTCAGCGGCACCTTCTGGGGGATGCTCTTCGGGCTCATCTTCCTGATGCCGCTGCTCGGCGCCGCCATCGGCGCCGCCGCGGGGGCGCTCGGCGGCAAGATGGCGGACGTCGGCATCGACGACGACTTCATCGCGGAGGTCAAGGAGAAGGTGACACCCGGTACTTCGGCGCTCTTCCTGCTGACGATGAACGAGGTGCCCGAGCGCATCAGCGCCGAACTGCCGGGCGGCGGAGCCGAACTGCTGCACTCCAACCTCGACTCCGAGCGGGAGGCCAGGCTCCGCTCGGTCTTCGCCGACGACGGCGACGACGCCGGGGGCGCCGCGTGATCCGCCCGCCCGCCGCCGCACCGGCATGACGACGGGCCCCGCCGCCGACGGGATGCCCGGCATGCTCGCCGCGACGGCCGTGACCGGCGCCCTCGCCGAACTGCGCACCCGCTTCGCGGGGGAGCGCGGCGGCGACCTCGCCACGTACATCCCGGAGTTGGGCCGGGCCGAACGCCACTCCTTCGGGCTGGCGCTGGTCAGCATGGACGGCCATCTGTACAGCGTGGGCGAGGCGCGCACGCCGTTCACCGTGCAGTCGGTCTCCAAGCCGTTCGTGTACGCGCTGGCGCTGTCGCTGCTCGGGCTCGACGAGGTCACCCGCTGGGTCGGCGCGGAGCCCAGCGGCGAGGCGTTCAACGCGATCAGCGTGGAACGCGGCACCGGCCGCCCCGCCAACGCCATGGTCAACGCGGGTGCCATCGTCACCTCGGCGCTCATCCCCGACGCGCCGGGACAGCCCGCGTTCGAACGCATCCACGGCTGCCTCAACCGGTTCGCCGGCCGCCGGCTGGAGATCGACGAGGAGGTCTACGCCTCCGAGGTGGCGAACGGCGACCGCAACCGGGCCCTCGCGTACCTGATACGCAGCGCCGGCAGCCTGCCCGTCGACCCGGTCGCGGCCGTCGACACGTACTTCCGCCAGTGCTCGGTGCGGGTGACCGCCGTGGACCTCGCCGTGATGGCAGCCACCCTCGCCCACGGCGGCGTCAACCCCGTGACCGGGCGGCGGGTGGTCGGCGACCGGGTGGCCGCCCAAGTCCTCGCCGTCATGGCGACCTGCGGGATGTACGAAGGGTCCGGCGAGTGGCTGCTGAGAGTCGGGCTGCCCGCCAAGAGCGGGGTGTCGGGCGGCCTGATCGCCGCCGGCCCGGCCCGCTTCGGGCTCGCCTCCTACAGCCCGCCGCTCGACGCCTCCGGCACCTCGGTGCGCGGCCGGGCCGCCTTCGCGGCGCTCTCCGAACGGCTGGGCCTGCACCTGATGCTCAACCCGGCGCTGCCCGGTTCCACCGTCACCCTCATCCACACCGGGACCGGCGGGGGCGCGGACGGGCGGCCGGACGCGAGGGAAACCGCCGTCGTCGCGGCGCAGGGGTCCCTCGACTTCGCCGCCGCCGAACGGGTGCTGTACGCATTGGACGAGTCCACCGCCGAAGGGGCCCCCGCCGTGGTGCTGGACCTGGAACGGGTGACCGGCGCCGACACGGTGGCGCGGGCGATGCTCGGCCAGGGGCTCGTGCTGATGGCGCGGGCCGGCCGCCGGGCCGCGCTGGCGGACCCCGGCGGACACCTCGCCCCGCAGGACGGCCCCGACGACCGACTGCCGCGCTTCGCCACCCGCGAGGAGGCCGTCGAGTGGTGCGTCCGCCGGACGGCCGACGAGCACTGAGACGGCGCGGGACCGGCTTCCCCGCACGTCCCGGCCCCGGCGGACACCCTTGTCCGCCGGGGCCGGGACGTACACCCGCCGGCTCGGCCTACCAGATGGACTCGACCCACTCGGGGTGGTCGACGAAGGGGTTGCGGTTGTGCTGGTACTGCGCGTATATGACGTCGTTGCGGCGCTTTTCGAAGGTGTCCGGCGGGTCCTCCTGGCTCCACTGCTTGAGCACCGAGAGCTTGCCGATGTACGGCGCGGAGCCGTTGCTGACCTTCTCGTTGGGCTCCAGGTCGGCCCAGGCGTCGTCGCCCTCGTAGCGGACGGCCATGTACAGGATCATCCGCGCCACGTCGCCCTTGACGGCGTCGCGCGGTTCGAAGGAGTCGCTGTCGGTGTAGTTGCCCGGCGCGCCGGAGACCGCGCTGCCGCCGTTGTCGAAGTCCTTGTTGCCACGGATCGAGTTGACCTGCACGTCCTCCGGGCGGAGGTGGTGGATGTCGGTGCCCGGGCCGGTCGCGGTGCCGAAGTCGCCGTGCGACTTGGCCCAGACGTGCTCCCGGTTCCACTGGCCGACCGAACCGCCGTTTGAGCTCTTGGACTGGGAGCGCCCGGTGTAGAGCAGGATGACGTTGTTGGCGTTGGCCGGGTCCTGGTCGGTGGCCTTGAGGGCCTCCCAGACCGCGCTGTACGAGATCTTGGTCTGGACACTGATGATCGTGTGCAGGGCGTCCTTGAGCGCGGTTCCGCTCAGGCCGAGGGCGTCCTCGTAGTAGGTGTCGTCCAGGACCGCGGTGCGGTCCGCGGGGGCGGTGGCCGCGCCGGCCGGCGCGGCCACCGCGAGCCCCGACAGTACGGCGACGGCGGCTGCGGCGGCCACGAGTGGACGCGCGTAGATGGAATGACGACGGGACATGTGGGGTGTCCTCTCCGGGAGCGCGTGCGCCAGGGCCCTCCGGTGTGTGGGGGGTGGGAGCGGCCGTGGCGTTCGTCTGACGATCGGTCAGGCGGGAGCCTCCCACACGCCCCGTACCAGGGGCGTGAACGCTGCGTGATTATCATGTGCAGGTCAAGTGGCGGTGCGGTGCGCACGCCGTTCCGGTCCGCCGCCGCGCGCTCCCGGCGGGGCGCCGACACGGCTCCGCCGCCGTCCTGATGCGATCCGTGCCGCGCGGCGCGAGAATTGCCGGACGACGAGGCAAGAGGAGACGGCATGAGCCAGGACCCCGCATCCGCGTCCGCCGCGCAGGAACCGGTCACCCCGGACCACCTGCTGCACACCGGATCGAGCGACGATCCCAGCCCGGAGGATCTGGTGCTCGCCTCCGGCCGCGACATGACCCCCGAGAATCTCGAATGGGCCCGCCGCACGATCGAGGCGGAAGGCCGCTCGGCCCTGGACAAGCGGCTGCCCTGAACCCTCCCGTGCCGGCGGTCACGACGGGCCTTCAGCGACCGGTGCCACCCCTCGCCCGAGCGCGGTGCGCACCGGCCACCGGGCCCTGGCCGAGCGACGGCGGATCCGGGTGCCGCGCCGTGCCCGCAGGTCGGCGGCCGGGAACGGTGCGAGGCGGCCCCGCCACTCGGTTAGCCTGAGAGCACGATGAACCGTTTGACGACGTCACGAGGTGGGTTCGACCTCACCCGATTCCCCGAGCACCCGCGCGACCCGTTCCGGGCGTGGGATGCCGCCGACGAATACCTGCTGCGACGCCTGGAGGGGTTCGAGGACGGCGCGCCCGCCGATCCCGTCGACCTGTCCGGCACCGTGGCGGTGGTCGGCGACCGATGGGGCGCGCTGACCACGGCACTCGCCGGCGGCCACGACCTCGTGCAGATCGCCGACTCCCACCTCGCGCGCCTCGCCACCGGGGCCAACCTCGCGCGCAACGACGTCGACCCCTCCTCGGTACGGCTGCTGACGACGCGCGACACCCCGCCCGGCCGGATCGACGTGCTGCTCGTCCGGATCCCCAAGAGCCTCTCGCTCCTGGAGGACCAGCTGCACCGGCTGGCCCCCGCCCTGCACGAGGACAGCGTCGTCATCGGGACCGGGATGGTCAAGGAGGTCCACACCTCCACCCTCAAGCTCTTCGAACGCCTCGTCGGTCCCACCCGCACCTCCCGCGCGGTGAAGAAGGCCCGGCTGATCTTCGCCACGCCGGCCCCGGCCGCGTCCCGGACGCCCAGCCCCTGGCCGTTGCGGTACGAGCTGCCCGACGACGTCGGCGTCACCGCCGGGCACACGGTCGTCAACCACGCGGGGATCTTCTGCGCCGAACGGCTCGACCTCGGCACGCGCTTCTTCCTGAAGCACCTGCCCGCCCGCACCGGCCCCGACCGGGTCGTCGACCTCGGCTGCGGCAACGGAGTCCTCGGACTCGCCGCGGCGCTCGCCAACCCCGAGGCCACCGTCACCTTCCTCGACGAGTCGTACCAGGCCGTCGCCTCCGCGGAGGAGACCTGGCGGGCCAACGGAAAGCCCGGCGCCGGCGCGGAGTTCACCGTCGGTGACGGCCTCGCGGACGCCGGACCGGGCAGCGCGGACCTCGTGCTGAACAACCCGCCCTTCCACTCCCACCAGGCCACCACCGACGCGACTGCCCGCACCATGTTCGTCGGCGCGCGCGCCGCGCTGCGGCAGGGCGGCGAACTGTGGGTGGTCGGCAACCGCCACCTCGGCTACCACACCCAGCTCCGGCGGATCTTCGGCAACTGCACCACCGTCGCCGGCGACCCCAAGTTCGTGGTGCTGCGCGCGGTCAAGCGCTGACCGGCCGGCCCGCGCCCGCCCGCAACGGCGGCCGCGGTCCGCGTCGCTTCCTCCGTACCCCCCGGCACCGGACCGCCATACTGTAAGGGCCGGGGCAGGCGGAGCGACGGGGGCGGCGGGCGATGGCGGACACCAGGCTGATCCAGGGCCGGTACGAGCTGCTCACCCTCATCGGACGCGGCGGCATGGGCGAGGTCTGGCGAGCCCGGGACGCGGCGCTCGGACGGCACGTCGCCGTCAAGTGCCTGAAGCCCATGGGCCCGGAGAAGGACCCGTCGTTCACCCGCATCCTGCGCGAACGCTTCCGCCGCGAGGCACGGGTGGCCGCCGCGCTCCAGCACCGGGGCGTCACCGTCGTCCACGACTTCGGCGAACACGACGGCGTCCTCTACCTCGTGATGGAACTCCTCGACGGCCGCAACCTCAGCCAGCTCATGGAGGACGCCGCCCGCCGGGCCGGCGGGGCAACGGCCCAGAGCCCGCTCGACGTCGACGACGTGGTCGAGATCGCCGACCAGCTCGCCGACGCCCTGCGCTACACCCACCAGCAGGGCATCGTGCACCGTGACCTCAAGCCCGCCAACATCATGCGGCTGACCGACGGCACGGTGAAGATCTGCGACTTCGGGATCGCCCGCCTCGCCCACGACATCGGGTTCACGTCCCAACTCACCGGCACCGGCATCGCGATGGGCACCCCGCACTACATGTCGCCGGAGCAGATCGGCGGCGGCGGCGAGGTCGACCACCGCACCGACCTGTACTCGCTGGGCTGCGTGCTGTACGAGATCGCCACCGGGGCGCCGCCGTTCGACCTGGACGACCCCTGGTCCATCCTGGTCAGCCACCGGGACACCGCGCCCGAGCCGCCGCGCGCCCACCGCCCGGAACTGCCCGGATTCTTCGAGCGCGTGGTGCTGGACCTGCTCGCCAAGGCGCCCGCCGAACGCCCTGTGGACGCCGCCGAACTGCGCCGCCGCATCGCGCTCGGCCGCACCGGCGGGCAACCGCTCCCCCCGCCGCGCGTGCACGCGGTGGGTGCACCGGACGCGCCGGCCCGTTCCGAGCAGATCCGGTCGGAGCCCGCGGGCCGCGACGCGGCGGCGCACGCCCCCGCGACCGCCGGCGAACCACCCGCCTGGATGCGGCGGGTGACCTCGGGCCACCGCGCCCGCGGACCGCACCGCGGGCTTCCCGCCGGCACCGAAGCCGTCGCCGCCCTCACCGGGGCCTGGACCACCGGGGCCCCTGCCGCCGCACCCGACGACGGCTTCGCCGACGGGCTGGCCCTGCTGCGGGCCGGACGGGCCGAGGAGGCGCTGCGGGCGTTCGGCCGGGCCGCCGCGGCCCGCGAACGGGCCCTGGGCGCCGACCACCCCGACGTGCTGGCCTGCCGCCACCACTTGGCGGTCTGTCTCGGGCGGCTGGGACGGGCCGAGGAGGCCCACCGGACCGGCCGCGCGGTGGCCGACGACCGGGCCAGGGTGCTCGGCCCCGCCCACCCCGACACCCTCGCCACCCTGCACGAGGTGGCGTACACCGCCGGGCTGCTGGGCCGGTGGACGGAGGCGCTGCGCGTGTACGGGCAGGTGGCCGACGACCGTGCCCGGATCCTCGGCGCCACCCACCCGGACGCCCTGTCCGCCCGCTACGAGACCGGCATCTGCCTGGGCCGGCTCGGGCGGAGCGTCCAGGCGCTGGAGGTGTACCGCGCCCTCGTCCGGGACCGGACGGCGGCCGAGGGGGCCGAGCACCCCGAGACGCTGCGGGCCCGCCACGGCCTCTGCGTCAACCTCGGCAGGCTCGGGCACTGGCCGGAGGCGCTCGCCGAGTCGCGCGAGGTGTGCGCCGCCCGGGAACGGGCGCTCGGACCCGACCATCCCGACACGCTGGTCAGCCGCCGGGAGATCGCGGTGGGCCTCGGCTGGCTCGGCCGCTGGGCCGAGGCGCTCACGGTGCACCGCGCCCTCGCCGACTCCCTGACCCGGCTCCTCGGCCCCGGCCACCCCGACACGCTGGCCGCCCGTCAGGACGAGGCCCGCTGCCTGCAGCACATCGACACCGCCCCGCCGGGGGCCTGACGGCCGGTCCGCCGGGCCGGTGGGAGGGGTGCGCGCCCCGCGGCGCGGGGGCCGGCGGGGTCCCCGGCCACCGCGCCCCAGGGGCGGCACCGGGCCGGGGTCCCCTCCCGCTACTGCCCGAACTCGCCGCGCAGTGCCGTCAGTTTGCGCGGCAGGTCGTACTCCGCGCCGCCCTCGTGGCCGTTGTACGGGAACACCTCGATGCGGGCCGGGCCCGCGTAGCGGTGGTACGCGGCGAAGACCGTGGAGGACGGGCAGATCTTGTCCATCAGCCCCACCGAGAACCACGCCGGAGCGGTCGCCCGCGCGGCGAAGTTGACGCCGTCGAAGTACGACAGCGTCTCCATCGCCTCCTCGACCCGGAAGCGGTGCCCGGACAGCCAGCGGGCGATCTCCGCGTACGGTCCGGCGTCGGTGATCTGCGAGGCGCGCCGGTAGTGGCAGAGGAACGGCACGTCGGCGACGGCCGCCACCAGGTCGTCGCGCAGCCCGGCGACCGCGAGCACCAGGCCGCCGCCCTGGCTGCCGCCGAGGACCGCGACCCGGTCCGCGTCCACCGCCTCGTGCGCCTTGGCCGCGTCGACCGCCCGCACCGCGTCGGTGATCAGCCGCCGGTAGTAGTGGCGGTGCGGGTCCTCGATGCCCCGGGTGAGGAAACCGGGGGAGGAGGAGCCGTGCCCGTCGGGCCCGATGTCGGGGGTGTCCGCGGTGTGCTTCCCGCCGCCGCCCTGCCCCCGGTTGTCCATCACCAGATGCGCGTAGCCGAGCGCGCTCCAGGTCAGCCAGGCGTACGGGATGCCCCGGCCGCCGTTGTACCCGATGTACTGCACCACGGCCGGCAGCGGCCCCTGCCGGACCTTCGGCAGCAGCAGCCACGCCTTCACCGGCTGGCCGCCCCACCCCCGGAACGTCACGTCGAACACCTCGACGGTGGCGAATCCGGCGTCGTACGGGACGAACTCCGCGTCCAGGTCGTGGCGGGCGGTCTCGGTGAGGGTCTTCTCCCAGAAGGCGTCGAAGTCGGCCGGTTCCTCCGGCTCGGGACGGTACTCGCGCAGTCGGTCCAGCGGCATGTCGAACAGCAAGGTTCTAGCTCCGGTTCAGGGTGAGGTCGAGGGTGGCGCCGTGCAGTCGGGCGGTGTCGGCGGTGATCCGGGCGCCCGTCGCCGTAGGGGTCACGCGGACGCCGGGGTCGGCCGAGAGCACGGTCCGGGCGGGGCCGGTCAGCTCGACCGTCACCGAGGCGCGGGTCTGGGTCGGGTCCGAGAGCGCGATCTTCACGGTGCGGCCGTCGGGGCGCACCAGCACCGAGGCCGGTCCGTCGGCGGTCAGCTCCTGGGCGGTGCCCGCCGCCCAGAAATTGGCGGCCAGCAGCCCGTCGGAGAGCCGCCGCACCGCGTGCACGGCGGTGGATCCCTCGACGAGTGCGAGCGGCGGCGCGGCGGCCAGCTGCCGGGTGCGGGCGGCGGACGCGGCGGGCGCCTGGAGGTAGAAGTACCCGGCCCCGTCCGGAGCTTCGCCGTGGTCCTGCCACAGCGTCAGGTACGTCCGGGTGACGGGGGTGTCGGTGCCGTACTTCAGATTGATCTCCCGCCAGGTCGCGGTCCGCTCCTCGCGCAGCGCGCGCAGGTCCGTGCCGCCGGGGAAGACCCAGCCGCCGGTGCCGGCCAGGTGCGCCCAGCACACCCCCGGCAACGACTCCTCCCAGCCGGGGGCGGTGGGGGCGGCGATCCCGTCGATCAGGAGCGGGGCCGCCGGATCGGCCGGCTTGCGGTTCTCCAGCACCGTCTCGGCGACGCCCGCGCCGGCGGAGATGCCCGAGCCGACGTACGCGATCACGTCGTCCAGGCAGAACCAGCTCTTCAGCGCCCGCAGCGAACTCCCGTAGGCCCGCAGCTCCATGCCGTACGCGCCGAGCGTGGTGCCCGCCAGCACGGTGCCGCCCGCCCAGTCCGCCGTGCTGGTGGTCCGCTGCCCGGCCGCGTCGGCGGGGACGCCGGCCAGCACCGTCGTCCCCGGCAGCCGGGTCGCGTCCACCGTCGGCCAGTAGTCCTCGCTGTAGTGGCCGAGGTCGTCGGTGTACAGCAGCACCATGCCGTCCGAAAGGTGCCAGCCGTGCAGGTTCTCGTTCTGGATCGACTCGTAGTTGTAGATCCGGCTGGAGTACGCCGAGATGCCGAGCGAGAACGCGGGGCGGTGGTGCGCGGCCTTGTCCATCCGGGGGTGCTGCTTGTGCGTCAGCAGCGGGCCGCGCGCCGGGACTGCGGAGGCCAGCACCCGCTGCGCGGCGACCAGCGACGCCAGGTCGGTCACGGCCAGGAAGTCGCGGTAGGTGTCCTCCGCGATCCACTGCTTGACCAGCGAGGCGAACCGGTCGCCGGTCTCGCCGGGGAAGCCCGGGATCAGTCGCAGCACCGCCTCGATCACCGTCTGCGCGGAGACGTGCCCCTGCTTGCTGGGGCGGGCGATCTCCCGCCCGCACACCGACGCCATCACGTCGCCGCGCACCATCAGGGGGTCGAACCCCTCGTCGACCCAGCCCCGCACGTGGTCCAGATCGGGGTCGGTGACCGTCCATGCGGTGCCCGCCAGCAGGTTCAGCAGCCGGGAGAGGCTGTTCAGCAGCTCCTTGCCGTAGCCGCCGCTGTAGGGGTGCTTGTAGTGCTGGAGGAAGGAGCCGTCGGAGTAGAAGCCCTCCCCGGTGCCCTCGGCCGCCGCGCCCGTGTCGTTGTACGCCAGCACGCTGTTGGCGCCCGCGCCCGCGACGTCCGAGAGCGCGTCGCGTACACCGGCCAGCGCGTCGCCGTCGTCGCGCAGCACCGCGTTGACGGCGGCCACCGTCGACACCCAGACCCGGTTGGCGCCGGTGGCGGTCTGCCGGTCTGCGCGCCACAGGTTCGGGTCGGGCGTGTAGTGGTGGACCGCCTCGGTGATCCGGGCGAGCCGTTCGGCGCCCAGCACCTCGTACAGCAGCACGGCGGTGTCGTTGAGGGCGAGCGCGGCGCCGATCTCCCAGTCCCAGTCGTTGTCGAACCGGGTGTGCGCCGGTCCGTAACGGTGCGTCAGCATCCAGTCGACGCCGCCCAGCAGCAGGTCCCGCAGCGCCGCGTCGCCGTACTGCGGCGTGCCCGGCACCGCCCACGCGGTCGCCGTCGTCGCCAGTCGCTTGAACGAGGTGGTGACGTGGTTGGAGAGCGTGGTGCTGGTCAGGTCGGGGAACAGCCCGTCGGTCGCGGTGGGGTCGAGGCCCTTCGCGGCGGTGGTCGCGGCCCGGCCGACGCGCGCCACGGCGGCGGCGATCCGCTCGTCGGCGAGGTCGAGGCCGGGGCCGCCGGTGAGCAGGGTGTGCCAGCGCACGCGCAGCGCCGACGCGTCGCCCTCGGCGGCCCGTGCGGACGCGGCCGGGCCGAGCGGCAGGGCGACGGCCGCGCCGGCGGCCGCCGCGGCGGCCAGGACGGTGCGGCGGGTGGTGGTCGGTTTCATGCGGGCCCTCACAGAAGGTGTCGGCGGTCGACGGCCGCCGCGAGCGCGGCGTGACCGGAGGGATCGGGGTGCAGACCGTCGCCGCTGTCGTACGCGGGCAGGATGCGGGACGGGCGGGACGGGTCGCGCAGGGCCCGGTCGAAGTCGGCGACGGCGTCGAAGACGCGGCCGGTGCGCAGCGCCGCGTTGACCGACTGCCGGACCGTTTCGAGCGCGGGGGTCCAGCGGGTCCACCCCTCGAACGGGGTGATGGTGGCGCCCACGATCCGCAGCCCCGCGTTCCGGGCCCGCAGCGCGGTCTGCCGGTAGGCGGCCAGCAGCCGGGCCGGGTCGGTCTGGCTCGGTGGCTGCTGGAGGTCGTTGACGCCCAGTTGCAGCAGGACGGTCCGCAGCCCCGGCAGGGACAGCACGTCCCGGTCGAAGCGGGCCTGCCCGCCGGGACCGAACCGGGCGTCGTCCAGCAGCAGCCGGTTGCCGCTGACGCCGAGGTTGGCGACGGCGGAGCCGGGCAGCCGGCGGGCGAGCTGGTCGGGCCAGCGCAGGTCGGCGTCGTCGGGGGTGCCGACGCCCTCGCTGACGGAGTCGCCGAGCACCCCGACCACCGGGCCGCGCGCGCCCGTCGTCTCGACGCCGGTCAGCAGGAACACCGAGGCGGTGCGCCGCCCGTCCACGGTGTGCGAGGCATGGGTGTTGCGGTGGAAGGAGAGCGGGCCGGTCGGCCCCGGCAGCCGGGTCTCCACGGTGAGCCGTGACCCGTCGGCGGCGGTGAGGCCGTCGACGGGGTCGCTGGTCAGCGATCCGCCGGCGGCCAGCCACTCCCGGCGCGCGCCGCCGAACGTCACCGGCCGCCCGCCGGCCGTCACCGGGCCCACCAGCACCGGGACCGCGCCGAACGCGTGGGCGTACCGCAGCCGGACCCGGCCGCCCGCCGACAGGCGCACCACCGAGGTGCACACCCCGTCGGTCAGCCCGGCGTACGCGACCGGGTCGGTGGGCGTCGGCGCGGTCTGCGCCGTCGCCCACGACGTGGTCCAGGGGGCGCGCGGGGTGCGGCCGGCCGCCGCCGCGCCCGGTGCGAACGCCAGCGCGGTCGCACCCGCGGCGGTCGCGGCCCCGGCGCCCAGCACCGCCCGTCTCGCGGGTTCCCGCCCGGTCACTGGGGGCACGCGCCGGTGGGAGCGTACTGGGCGCCGTAGGTGCCGACCGCGTCGCCACCGGTGTTGCCGCTCATGGTGTTGGTGCAGACCGGGCCCTGCGGGGTGCGCATGAACTTGATGCCGCCGCCCGCGTTGCCGGTGATGGTGTTGCCGTAGACGCTGGTGTCGATGCCGTCGGTGGCGGTGTCGCCGCCGAGCCGGATGCCCGCGCCGGTGTTGTCGTGGATGGTGTTGTACCGGAAGATGTTGCCGCTTCCGCGCGCGTCGAGTCCGCCGGAGCTGGAGTCCTTCTGCTCGCCGCAGTCGTTGTACTCGACGTAGTTGTTGGTCGCGTTCTCCTTCACGTCCACGCACTCGTTGCCGCGGGTGGCGATGGTGTTGTGGTGGATGCGGTTGTTGCGGCTGACGTCGGGGGCGGCGTCGGGCGCGCCGTTGGCGCCCTGCTGCTCGGGGGCGGTGCCCAGGTAGATCCCCTCGCCGTTCTTGCCGCCGCCGCCGTACCTGAAGTCGGCGACCCCGCAGTCGGTGATGGTGTTGTCGTTCACCTCCGCGCCGGTCACCAGATAGCGCAGCCGCAGGCACTCGTCGGCGGCGTTCTTCAGCGTCATCCCGGTGATGTGCAGCGCGCCGACCCCGTTACCGGGAGTTGTGCTCATGACATAGATGAGCTTGAGGCGGTAGCTCGACACGGCGTCGGCGGAGGCGAACCGACCGTCCACGGTGAAGCCGCTCAGCGTCGTGGAGTCGTGCCGCACCTGGATGATCCGGGAGTCGCCCGCCCCCTTCACCACGGCGTTCGCCGGGCCGGTGATCGTCACCCCGGCGCGCGCGGTCACCACGTCCTGCAGATACGTGCCGGCCGCCAGGTGCACCACCGCCCCGGCCGGCGCCAGGTCCACGGCCTTCTGGATGGTGGCGAACGGGGAGCCCGCCGAGGTGCCGGAGCCGGAGTCGCTGCCGGACGGCGAGACGTAGTACGCGGTCGCGGCCGCGCCCGTGGGGGCCGCCGACGAGACGGCGGGGAAGGCCAGCGGCGCGGAGCACGCGACGAGGGCGGCGGCGAGGAAGGTTCGTGATGCACGGCTCATGGGGTGTGCCTCCTGGGATCGGTGAAGGACAGAGCGAGCAGAACGGGAACACTGGGGCCGAACAGCAGCGGACCCAGTGGTACGACGAGGGAGAGCAGCGCGGCGGAGACCACCGCGCCGAGCAGGGCGGTGCCCCGGGCCGGCGACCCGAAGCCGAGCGCCAGCGCCCCCGAGGACCAGGAGCGGACGGTTCCGCCGGGCGCCCGGCCCGCCTCCGCGGCGAGCGCCACGTGGTGGACGGCCAGGGCCGCCGCGATGCCCACCTGCGCGGCCAGCACCACGAACGTCCAGGGCTCCGGGCGCCCCAGCAGATGGACGATGTTGGCGGCCAGCACGCCGGCCGCCGCGGTGGACGCCAGGCCGTGCGGCCACAGCGCCCGCCAGTAGTGCGGGAAGGCGCGCAGCGTCCGGGTGAAGCAGGCGCTGTCCCCTTCCGCCCGCCACCGCTGCAGCCCGTGCGCCATCGCCGCCAGGGCCGGCAGCCAGGTCACCACCCCGAGCGCCAGCAGGGCGAACGCGGCCCCGGCCTGCGCGGGATGGGCGACGAACTCCAGCCGCCGCAGCAGCGTCGGCCACCCCGAGGAGGCGGCCACCGGCTCCGGCGCGGTGGACGTGGCGGACGTGGTGGACGTGGTGGTGGCGCTCATGAGCGGTCCGCCTTCTCGGTGGTGGGCGTGTCCGGCGCGTCGAGCACGCCGGTGTACGGGGCGGCGGCCTCCAGCAGGACCCGGCCGCCCACCTCCACCCGGGTGGCCGCCACGGCGTACGCCGGCCTGCCCCCGGCCAGCAGCACGGCCGCGGCGTCCGCCACGACGAGCTCCGAGCGGATCCGGCGGGACACGGGGGAGAGGTACACGCGCTCCTCCCCGAACCCGCGCCCCTCCCCGTGCTCCGCGCCGCCGGTGAACACCACCCCGTGGCCCTCCTCGCACGCCGCCCGCTCCGCCGCGCAGGACGCGCCGGGGACGATCGCGGTGAGGAACAGCCCCTCGGGCGACCGGTCGGTCGTCACCCGCAGCGTGTGCAGCGTGCGGGTCAGCGCGAGCTCCGGAGTGCTGGAGGTGGGGTTGGCCGCCACCTCGGTGACGCCGGAGGTGACCGAAGCGGCCTGCGGAGCGAGGCGCCGCACGTGCGCGACCGCCCCGCCCGAGCGGATCAGCCGGTCACCGTCCGCCAGTTCCTCGGTGGGGTGGTCGGTCTGCAGCAGGAACGTCCACGCGCGGGGCGCGTCGGCCTCCGCCAGGTCCAGCAGCACCAGCCGGCCGGACGGGGTGAACACCAGCGTCCGGTCCAGCCGCCGCACCCCGAGCTCCGGGGCGTACATCGCGGCGATCTCCGCCGTGGCGTGCGCCCAGCCGTCCGCCGCGCCCACCAGCACGTCACGCTGCCGGGCCTGCCGCTCGAACGGGATGTCCCGGTAGACGTGGTAGCGGTCCTCGTCCGCGTACCCCTGCCCGTCGACCAGCAGCAGATTGTGGTGTGCGGCCTTCTTCCGGTTGCTGTAACCCTCGTCGACGGCGAGGAACGCACCCTGCGACACCAGCACGAACGACCCCGAGTCGGGGTGGTGGTGCCCCTGGTTGAGCGTCTCGTGGCCCCGCTCCGCGCGGTGCTCCGCACTGGCCTCCCACGCCCCGTGGCCGCCGCCCGGACTGGCCTTGAACGACACCAGCGTCGCGTCGTCGTCCCAGCCCGTCCGGGCCGCCAGCAGCCCCAGATCGGGGAAGTACGCCCGCGTCGCGGTGGGCCGGGCGGCCGGCACCGAGGGGTCGTACCAGAGGTGTTCGAGGTACGCCTCCGGCAGGATGCCGGGCCGCACCCCGCTGTGCTCCGCCTCCGCCCGCAGCAACGGCCCCGACGCCAGGTCGCCCATGAACTGCGCCTGCGGGATGCCGTACTGCGCGGCGAGCCGGTAGTACAGCGCGGCGCTGTGGCCGCTGCGCCGGTCGTGGCAGTCGCCGTGGTCCACGTTGAACGCGAAGCCGGGCGCGGTCTGGTGCAGCCGGTAGTCGAAGGTGTGCGCCATGAAGCCGCCGCGCTCCCACCAGTCCACCCCCTCGGCCTCCTGGAGCAGGTCGAGGTGGATGGCGAGGAACGGCACCCCGTACCGCCAGTACACGACGCCCTCGGCGTGCGAACCGTCGGCCGGCATCAGGTCGAGGACCGTGCCCAGGTTCTCGCGGGCGCGCTCGGTCCACTCCTCCTTGCCGAGCACGTAACCGGCCGTCGCCAGGCCCGCGTAGCAGATCCAGTTGTGGTTCTGCCAGTACGAGGACGACCACCAGCCGCCCTCCGACGCCACCGCGAACTCGTACAGCCGCCGCCCCTGGAGCAGCAGCTTGTACCGCAGCAGCGAGGCGGTCTCCTCCGGGAGTTCGCCCTCCGTCCAGCGCAGTGCGAGGGAGAGGTGGTGCAGCAGCCAGCCGGCGTCCAGGTCGTGGTCGGGCATGTGCGCCCGGCCCCAGTGCGGCAGCCGGGCGGCCGCCTCGATCCAGCGGACGCTCTCCGCCAGATGGGCCGGATCGCCGCTCACCCGGTACGCCAGCGCCGGATTGGACGCCGCCGGGCCCAGCCAGGTGATGCTGGCGAGCGGATGGCTGGCCGGCGGAGTCAGCCCGCGATGGCGGACCGCCTCCTCCAGCAGCCGTGCCTCCTGCGCCGGGCGCGGGCCCGGCGGTGGGGTCGCCGAGAGCAGCATCTCCTCAGCCCTCCGTACCGAAACGCGCCGAGGCGCCGTTCGCCAGCTCCACCGTCAGCTCCTCGCCGTCCAGCCGTACCGCGGTCACCGCGGGGCCCGCGGCCGACGCCTGGTACACCGACGCGAACACGATCCGTTCCGACTCGGCCGTGAAGTCGACGTGGGTGCACATCCGTTGGGGGTCGTCCGCCGGACCCGGACCCGGCCGCGCGGCCGGCCGCACCGGAACCCCCGCGGTGTGGGTGTGCCACCCGTGCAGCGTCTGTTCGCCGTACCAGGTGGTGCGCACCGGACCGCCCGCCTGCGCCTGAACGTCCAGCGCGGTGCCGGGGCGCAGATGCGCGGCGAAGCGGTGCGGGCGCTCGCCGGAGACGGTCAGCAGGTCCACCAGGTAGCAGTCGCCGAGCACCACCCGGCGCACCGCGCGCACCCCCTCGTACGCCGTCGTCACCTCGGCCGTCACCGACACCGCGTCCGCGGCGAGCGGCGCACCGGTGCACTCCGCCTGTTCGCCCCCGTCCGCCGAGAACGCCGGATGGGCTGCCGTGGAGGCGTAGTGGTCCCGGAACACCGCGTGTGCGTAAGGCACTTGACCGGGGTCGGGCTGCCAGGCGGTGGTCTCGCCGTAGAGGTACAGCGACAGCTTGTCCCGGTGGCCGTGCGAGCCGCCGTGCGGACCGAAGTCCAGCAGCGCGTGGATGCCCGCGCCCCGCAGCACGGCGTAACCGGCGGCCCCGAACACCGTGACCGGCGCCGCAGGGGCGCGCCGGGCGAGCGGCGGGCCCGCGAACCAGCCGCCGAGCAGCCCGTCCAGCCCGTCGTCCGCCGCGCCCAGCTCCCGCCGGGCCCGCTCCGCCACCGCCACCAACGGCTCCGAAGGCACCAACTGCTGTGCCAGGGAGACCAGTTCCAGCCACTCCAGGGCGAGCGGGTGACGGGCGTACGGACCGTCGTGCAGCGCCGGCAGGATGCCGCCCGCGGTGGTGATCGTCGCCAGCACGTCCGTCATTGCGGCCAGCACGTCCACCACGTCCGCCGGCAGTTGCGCCGGGTCCGTCCCCCGCAGCGCCAGCAGCGCCGCACGCAGCACGAACCCGTGGTAGTAGGTGCTGCCCTCCCACTCCCAGCCGTCCTCGGCGACCGCCACCCGCAGATGCGCGAACAACCCCTGGTCGCCGTCCAGCCAGCGCTTCGCGCCGTCCCACTCCAGCCCTCGCACGGCGGCGGCCGCCCGGCCCGCGGCGACGCCCGCGGCGTTCAGCCACGCCGTGTAGTTCGAAGCGAGCTGCCCCCGGCCGGTCAGCACGTCCCGCGCGTCGGACGCAGCCCGCTCCAGCTCGTCCAGGAACGGCCCCAGCGGCGCCAGGTCCGCCGTGCCCTCCGCGGCCAGGGTGATCACGGCGTGGCCGATGTTCACCGCCCAGATCGCGTCCGTCAGCGCCTGGTGGAACATCCTGCCGCGCAGCATCCAGGCCTGCGCCTCGCCGTGTCCGTCGGCCGCCAGCTCCGCGTACAGGGCGGCGAACTCCTCCAGCCCGGCCACCGCCTCCGCGCGCTTGCCGCGATGGGCGAGCACCCGCAGGTGACGCGCCCACGCCTGGTGCGACAGCACCGTCCAGGCGCCGCGCACCGCCTCGTCGTCCACCCGGCAACCGTGCGCGCACCGCGCGCCGCCCGCCGGGAAGACTCCGGAGAGCAGGTCGCCGTGGTCCAGCTCGACCCCGTGCACCGGGCAGACGTACGCGTGCCACCAGCCGCCGCGCTCCCGCGCCATGCCCGTCAACGCGGCCACACGCCACCGTCGATGTCCACCGTGGTTCCGGTGAGGAAACCGGAGGCGGGCGAGGCCAGGTGGACGACGGCCGAGGCCACGTCCTCGGGCGTGCCGGCCCGGCCCACCGGGATGCCCGCCGCCATCGCCTCCTGCGCGGCGGGGGCGGTGAACGTGTCGTGGAAGGCGGTGCCCCGGATGAAACCGGGGGCGACGCTGTTCACGGTGATCCCCGCGGAGCCCAGTTCCTTGGCGAGCCCCTTGGTGAAGCCCCGGACCCCGGCCTTCGACGCGGCGTACGCGACCGAGCCCGGCCCGCCGCCGTTGTGCGCGGCCAGCGAGGACATGGTGACGACGCGGCCGGCCGACGACCGCTTCAGGTGCGGCAGTGCGGCCCGCACGGTGCGGAACGCCGACGTCAGGTTGACCTGGATCACCTGGTCGAAGTGTGCGTCGGACATCTCCTCGACGGTCGCCCGGCCGACCAGGTGCCCGGCGTTGCAGACCAGGACGTCCAGCCCGCCGAGGAAGGAGGCGGCCTCCTCCACCAGCCGGTCCACGTCGGCGGTGACGGTCACGTCGGCCCGGAACGCCTTGGCCCGGCGGCCCAGCGCCTCGATGGCGGCGACGGTCTTCGCCGCCTCCTCGCCGGAGGAGTGGTAGTGCACGGCGACGTCGGCGCCCGCTTCGGCGAGTCCGACGGCGATGGCCCGGCCGATGCCGTGGCCGGAGCCCGTCACCAGCGCGAAGGAGCCGTTGAGTTCAGCAGACATGGGGAGTGCCCTTTCGTTGCCGGCCATGAGGGGGCCGGGATCGGCCGCCCGGCCGGATGTGGTCGCGGGAAACCGCGGTCGTGCGGGCCCGGCGCCGCGCACGGTCACTTGAGACCGGCGGTCGCGAAGCCCTGGACGAAGTAGCGCTGGCCGATCAGGAACAGAACGACCATGGGGAGGGTGGCCAGCGTGGTGCCGGCCATCAGGAAGTGCCACTGGGTGCCGTTCTCCGTCTTGAAGACGGAGAGCCCGACCTGGATGACCCGGAGACTGTCGGTGTGGGTCACCAGCAGCGGCCAGAGGAAGTTGTTCCAGGACGACTCGAAGGTCAGCAGCGCCACCGTGGTGAGGGCCGGCTTGACCTGCGGCGTCATGATCCGGGCGTAGATCCGGAACTCGCCGAGCCCGTCCAGGCGGGCCGCCTCCTCCAGCTCCACCGGCAGGTCCAGGTAGAACTGCCGGAAGAGGAACACGGCGAACGGCGTCACCGCGCCCGGCACGATCAGCGCCCACCAGCTGTCCAGCCACCCGCTGCCGCCCTGTCCGAAGAGGTCGTTGCCCCCGGCCAGCGGCATGAAGCGGACGATCAGGAACTCGGGCAGCACCTTGGTGTACGTCGGGATCATGAGCGCCGCGATGAAGAGGTAGAAGATCACCTCGCTGCCCCGGAACCGGATCCGGGCCAGCGCGTACCCCGCCATGGACGCCACCAGCACGTTGATCACCGTGTGGCTGATCGCGATGACGAAGCTGTTGCGGGCGTACGTCGCGAACGGCGCGGCCTTCAGCGCGTCGACGTAGTTGCCGAACGCCCAGTGCTCCGGGAGCAGTCCGGCGTCCTGCGACGCGATCTCGACCGGCGTCTTCAGCGAGGTCAGCACCATCCAGACGAACGGCACCACCATCAGCAGCGAGATCACCGACAGGGTCACGTAGAGCACGATCCGGCCGGGGGAGACCGGGGCGCGCCGGGGGCGCGGCGCGGGGGCCTTCGGCCTGCCCGCCACCGGGGGCGCCGGGGCGGTCAGGGACGGTTCAACTGTTGCCACGGGTGCCTCCCATGATCCTGCGGTTGACCAGGGTGAAGCCCATCAGCAGCACGAAGAGCACCAGGGACTGCGCGCAGGCGTAGCCGATGCGGAACTCCCGGAAGGCCGACTTGTAGATCTCGTACGTCATCATCGTGGTGCTGTTGGCCGGACCGCCGTCGGTGAGGATGTAGATCTGGTCGAAGGACTGGAAGGCCGAGATCATCGAGGTGATGAGCACGAAGAAGGTGGCCGGCTTCAGCAGCGGCAGGGTGATCGAGAAGAACTGCCTCACCCGGGACGCGCCGTCCACCGACGCCGCCTCGTACAGCTCTTTGGGCAGGGACTGGAGCGCGGCCAGATAGATGAGCATCTTCATGCCGATGCCCTGCCAGACGCCGACCAGGATCACCGAGGGCATCGCCCAGGCGGTCGAGGACAGCCACGCCGGGCCCTGCACGCCGAGGAACGACAGCAGCGCGTTGAACAGTCCGTTGCCGGGGTTGTAGATCCACAGCCAGACCAGGGCGATCGCCACCGTGGCCGTCACCTGCGGCAGGAACACCGCGGTGCGGAAGACGCCGCGGGCCCGCAGCCCGGTGTTGAGCGCCAGCGCCAGAAGCAGCCCGAGCACCATGCCGAACGGCACGGTGAAGAACGTGTAGACGACGGTGTTCACGATCGACTTGCGGAAGACGGCGTCGTCCAGCATGTCGCGGAAGTTGTCCAGCCCCACGAACTCGGGCGCGGTGAGCACGTCGTACTTGGTGAAGGCCAGCACCACCGAGGCGAGCACCGGCAGGCCGATCCAGAGCGCCGCGTGCAGCAGGGCAGGCGCCACCATGAGCATGCCCGCCCGGCGGCGTCGTCGTCCCGGACCCGTCGGGGTACGCCGGGTGCGTACCGGCGCCGGCGCCGGGCCGTTCGAAGGCGGCCGGGCGGGCGGGGACTTGAGTGCGGATGTCAGTGACACGGTGACGACCTCACATCCGGCCGATGGCGGCCTCGGCGAGCCGGCCGAGCTCCGCGACGGCGTCCTTCGCGGACTGGTCTCCCACGATCGCGGGCTCCAGCGTCGGCTTGATCTTCTCGCGGATCTCCATCCAGGCGGGGGTGCCGCCCTCGGAGACGGCGTGCTCCAGGTTCTGGAGCGAGAGGTCGACGAACCGGTTCTCCTTGACGTAGCCGGTGTCGTCCAGGTCGCGCAGACCGGGGACCGAGCCGCGCTGCTTCGCCGCGCCGAGGATCGACTCCGGGGTCGCCAGGTACTCCACCAGCGCGCGGGCGGCGGCGGGGTGCTTGGAGCGCGCCGACTGGGTGACGAGGGTGCCGCCCTGGAGCATCGCGGGCCGGCGGTTGGCGAGGACGAACGCGCCGAGCTTGTCGCCCTCGATCAGTTCCGGGTTCTGCTGGGCGACCTGCACCCACAGGGCGCTGGTGGTCATCATCATCGACGCCTCGCCGGTCTGCACGTTCGACGGGGCGCCGGCGTCCGTCTTCTTCGTGTAGTCCGCGGAGCCGTCGGCGATCAGGTCCTTGAAGAACTGCAGCGCCTCGACGCCGCGTTCGCCGGTGAACAGCGCCTTCTTGCCGTCCGCGCTGAACAACTGGCCGCCGTTGGCGAACAGGAAGGTCTCCCAGCACTGCCGCAGGTCGATCGAGAACGGGTCGAAGCCGACCCGGTCGCCCTTCGTGAGCTGCTTGGCGACCGCGCGCAACTCGGCCCAGGTGGCGGGGGTCTTCTTGATGCCCGCCTCGGCGAAGTGGTCCTTGCGGTAGACGACGATCCGGGTGTCCAGCACGACCGGCAGCGCGTACAGCTTGCCCTCGTACCGCGACGGGTCCAGCACCCGTTCCTCGTACTGGTGGGCGGTCGCCAGCCGCTCCGGCAGTTCGGCGATGGCCTTCTTGGCGGCGAACGGCGGGATCCAGCCGACGCCCATCATCAGCACGTCGGGCAGCAGACCGCCCGCGAGCCCGGTGGTGATCTTCTCGTTGAGCTGCGCGTACGTGGTGTAGTCCACGTTCACCTTGACGTCCGGGTACTTCTTCCGGAAGCCGCCGAGGATCTCCTTCTCCAGCAGGGTCTTGCCGTTGCTGCCTTCGTAGATGGGGGTGAGGAGGGTGATCTCGCCCTCTGCGGGGCCGTCGGCAGAACCGGCGGAGGCCGAGCCGGTGCCGGTGCCGCATCCGGTCAGGGCTGCGGCGCCGCCGACGCCGATGGCTGCGAGCATCGACCGTCTTGTGAGTTCCATGGGGCACCCCTCTTGAGGTGAAGTCTGTGGATCGATCCACCGGAAGGCACCCAGCAGTGGCTGGGAAGTGCTGGTAAATCGATGCACTGATGCTAGGAACGGCTCAGGAGGAACGTCAACACGTGAAGCACAAGAACTTTTCAGGGAAGTTAACGTCCTGGCAGGTATGGTGACTTCACTAAATCGATACACTAAAACAGTCGTGTGTTCCGAACCGGAGGTGGCATGAGCGGGGTTACGATCCATCAGGTCGCGGAGGCAGCCGGGGTCTCCGCCAGTACGGTCTCCAACGTCCTCAACGGCCGTACCAACCGGATGCAGCCGGCCACGCTCGCCCGCGTCGAGCAGGCCATCGAACGCCTCAGCTACCGGCCCAACCGGGCCGCCAGGATGCTGCGCACCGGTCGCATCAAGGTCATCGGGCTCATCGTGCCGTCCGTCGCCAACCCCTTCTGGGGCTCACTGGCACGGGAGCTGGAGGCCATCGCGCTGGCGGAGGGGTACCACGTCCTGCTCTGCAACAGCGAACGCGACCCCGCACGCGAGCTGAGATACGGTGAGGAACTGCTCGCGGACGGGGTCAGCGGGGTGGTGCTGTGTTCCTCGCTGCCCTCCCTCGACCACGTGACGCCGCTGCTCAGCCGCGGCCTCAAGATGGTGGCGTTCGACCGCACCGCGCAGGCCGGCGACCCGCCGTCGCTCGCCAGCATCAGCGTAGACAACGCCATGGGCGCCGAGATCGCGACCCGTCACCTCCTTGAACTCGGCCACCGCAGACTCGCGTTCGTCTCCGGCTCGGTCGGCAGCGTCAACCGCCGCGAGCGGTTGCGCGGATTCCGCGCCGCACTGGAGGAGGCGGGCCTCGACCCGGCGGACGCCGTCGTCTGGCCGGGAGCCGCCATGACGGAGTTCGGCGACAAGGACGCCGCCGAACTCGGCCGCAACGCCGCACGCGAACTCCTCTCCGGACCCCGGCCGCCCACCGCCTTCGTCGCCATCAACGACATGTGCGCGATCGGCATCTGCCGGGGCGTCAAGGACGCCGGACTCACCGCCGGCCCCGACGTCTCCGTGGTCGGCTTCGACGACATCCTCCTCGCCGACCTCTTCGAACCGCCCCTGACCACCGTCCGCCAGCCGCTGCCGGAGATGGCCGCCGAGACCTTCCAGCAGCTCCGCGCCCGGATCGAGGCCGAACCGGGCGCGGGCCGCTCCCTGCTGATCAGACCCCGGCTGGTGGTCAGGCAGTCCACCGGACCGGTGCGGCAGGAGCGGGGCCACTTTCCGGCCCAGGGGACGGCGGCCCCGGCGGAGAGGTGAGGGGGCGGGGGCGGCCTACCGGAACGCGCAGGCCAGGTTCGAGCCGCACACTCTGCGCCCGGCAGGCCGGACGCGGCCGTGCGGAACTGCCGGTGGCACCGCCCCCGGCGCGGGGCCGGACCCAGCGGGTGCAGCGATAGTCACGTCGTGATGCAACCGCCTCATCGAGGCCCGGATACTGGGTTGTGGCCGAACCATCTCGGAGACGCTCTACGAACGGCCAGGCATACCTTCACGGCAGGCCCAGTGGGTATTAGCCTCTCGCCATGAGTCATGGGGAGGATGAGGGCGCGTTGGTTCTGGCGGCGCAGGAGATGCTCGCCGGAGGGCAGAGCGGCGAGGAGGTCTTCGCCGAGCTTGCCACGAGAACCGGCAAGTGGGGTGTCTGCGTGTTGGCCGTGTGCCTGGCCCTGGGTGTGCCCGAGACTGACGCCGAAGCCCGACTCCAGGAGTTCGAGCCGCTTTTCGCAGACTTCGCGGTGGGTGAGGAGGAGGACCTCGCCTTCGCTCTCAGGTTCGGGCACGTCTTCATCGTGGAGCGCGTGCTTGGCGAGCACGAGAAGCACATCCGCGACCTACTGGGAATCGCCGCCGGTGCCCGCGGAGGCTATCCCGGAGGTCTGCTCGCATGGTTTCGCACCGGGGAGCTCACAAAGATCTTTCTCTACTTCGCCAAAACCCAGTTCCGGGACGAGCGGGGCTCACCGCCCGCCTTCTGGGCCGCGATGACCGCGGCCGGCGAACTCCTTGCCCAGAACGGCCCGGACCACGAAGAGGTGACTGCGGGGCTGGCGCTGTGCCGCGCGCAGACTGCGGCCATCGGTGCGAAGTAGCATCGTCATCCGCCTTCGCTTGATAGGGGGTCCCGGCAGCGACCGCCAAACGGCCGCGAGCAGGCCCGCCTTGTGTTTGGAGGCGCTGGCCTCCAGTTTGGTGCCGTCCAGCGCGACGCGGCCCATCTTGACCATGTCCAGTTTCTGCGCCAGGTGCGGCGGCTGCAGGAACAGGCCGGCGAGCGCGTCCAGGGGGCGGCGGCGGAGCCGGGAGATCGAGCGTCGTCGATTACAGGCACAACAGCGTCGGACAGTCGTCGGGCGAGCCGTTGCCGCACCGGCAACGGCTCCTACGGCGACTGGTTCACGAACTGCTGCGTACCCTGCATGTTCCCGTCCGGCAACCGCTCGGCCATCGGCTGGATCGACTTACACCGCCCGTCCAGCATCAGACCGTGCAGATGACAGGCACCCCACCGGCGCTGATCCTGCCGTGGCAACGACCGGAACACATCACCCACGAACTCCGCCAACTCACCCCGGAGCCGCTCGACATCCCCAGTCTCCCACGTTGAAGATGCCCATCACCAGGCAAGATCACTCAAGGTAAAGAAGCACTACTAGGACGTTTCCTGTGGATCATGACGCGAGTCAGTCGAAGCGTCGCGCCGTCCGTCTCCAGCTCGTTCTCGACCGAGGCGCTGTGGAATGATCGGCAGATGTTGGGGACCGGCAGTGAGGATGGGCGAGCGCTTCGGCGTGAAGCCGAGCAAGTTGTCAACGAGGTAGCCCAAGAGCTCCGCACGTTGGACGAGGGGACCTCCTGGTTCTCCGTCCTTTCCCCGGCGAGACGGCAGGCTGTACTCCAGGAAGTCGCCGGCTACGTGATGCAGGCCCACATCACGGCGGCAGACGGACGGGAAGGTGTTGCCCGGTCCGGCGTGAAGGCCACGGCAAATCCCTCAGTGATGATTTCCATGGATCCACCTCGCTACGGGTTTGCAGCCCTCCCGGCCGACGAACACGTCAGAGCGTTCCGTGTCCTCGTCTCGGTGTTCGCCATCGCCGATGCCCGCCGCAAGCAGACGTACTGCAAAGGTACTTGCGGACACGCATGGCACAATTTGCCCGCCTGGTGAGACGCCGTGGCGGGGCACACGCCTACCCGAGGAAGGTTCTGTCGAGTCCTGTCCCGTGATTGGTCCCTGCGTAGTGTGGACGTGGTCGGTGGCGAGCCCGACCGCTCGTTTGTCCGGCGAGGTTGAGGTTGTGCAGGCGGGTGATTCCGCGCACGGCGTGGCGGGCGCCGTCGCCTCTGAGACCGCAGTCGCGAAGGACCTGCCATGTCTTCATGCGGGCGAAGACGTGCTCGACGCGGTCGCGGACCTGCTTGGGGGACTTGGTGTGGGCCTTCTTCCAGCCAAGCAGTTCGTCGCCTTTGCGGCGACGATGGGGCGTCACGAGCCCGGTGCCCGGATAACCCTGTAGGCCGCGGCAACCAGCACCCGGTCTTCCAGCGGAGAGGGACCACCGGAGGCCCTCGCGGGCCGCATCCGCACCCTCGCGGCGCGGCGCAGTCACCAAATTGCAGAAGACACGCGGGCTCTGGCCCGTGAAGGGGCTATCCAGGACGTCCGAAGCCGTGATCACACCAGGCACCACAAGATCGTTTCAGGATGCCCAGTACAACGTCGAGAATGCTTAGGGGAGCCTTGTGTGGGCAATCCTGGGAAATCGGGACCGCCCCCGGCGTCGGTGTCGGCCCCGAGAGCGCGGTCCGCGTCGTTCTCGCCACCACGGACCGCACCCTCGAACCGCCCCCTCAGTCCGCCGCCCGTGCCCACCCCAGTGCCGTCACGCGGTCCGCGTCGCCCGGCCGGCGCTCGTCGAACAGGGTCCGGGCCCCGTCCTCCACCCGCAGCCCGTCCACGTACACGCCCCGGCCCACGTACAGCCGGTCGGTGGTGTAACGCCAGCGCAGCGTGAGGTGCTGCCCCCGCCAGGCCCCGAGCCCCGCCCGCACGTCGTGCCACACCCGGCCCGACCAGCCGGTCACCGACCCGTCCGGGTGATCCGCCGGGGCTGCGGCGTGGCGCTGCCCGGTGGTGGTCACGGTCGTGGTGAACGGCACCGGGAGCCAGGTCGCCCCCGCGTCGGCGGACGCCTCCAGGACCAGCGTGTCCGCGTCCGGTTCGACGTCCCACCACAACGCGCAGCGCAGCACCGCCCGTTCGGAGGCGGGCCGCAGCTGCGGAAGGCCGAGCGTGACGGACGCGGCGCTCGCCATGCCCGCGTACCACGCGGTGCGTCCCCGCTCCGGCCGCACCGCTACCGCCCGCGCCATCCGGTTCGCGGCGGCGACCCTCGGGGTACTGCCCGACCGCCAACTGCGGACCGGGTGAACCGAGTTGGCCAGCACGATCAGGAACGAGTCGGTGGACGGGTCGAGCACCAGGCTCGTCCCGGTGAACCCGGTGTGCCCGGCGGTCCGCGGGGTCGCCATCGCGCCCATGTACCAGTGCTGGTAGAGCTCGAACCCCAGCCCGTGCGCGTCCCCGGGGAACGCGGTGTTGAAGTCGGTGAACAGCAGGGACACCGACTCCGCGGAGAGGATCCGGGCCGGACCGTACGCGCCGCCGTTGAGCAGGGTGCGCGCCAGCACCGCCAGGTCCCACGCGGTGGAGAACACGCCCGCGTGGCCGGCGACCCCGCCCAGCGCGTACGCGTTCTCGTCGTGCACCTCGCCCCGGACCATGCCGCGGTCCAGCCCCGACCACGGCAGCCGGGCGTCCTCCGTCGCCGCGATCCTCGGCAGCCAGGATGCGGGCGGGTTGTAGCGGGTGTGCTCCATGCCGAGCGGCCCGGTGATCTCCTCGCGCAGCAGCACGTCCAGCGTGCGGCCGGTGATCTTCTCCAGCACCAGTTGGAGCGAGATCAGATTCAGGTCCGAGTAGAGGTACGCCGTGCCGGGAGCCCCGACCAGGGTCTCGTCCCACAGCAGCCGCAGCTTCCCCTCGCGGGTGGGCTCCTTGTAGAGCGGGATCCACGCACGGAACCCCGAGGTGTGCGTCAGCAGCTGGCGGATCGTCACCCCGCCCTTGCCGCCGCCCGCGAACTCCGGCAGGTACGACGCCACCGTCGCCTCCAGCCCCAGCCGCCCGCGCTCGATCTGCTGCACCGCCAGCAGCGAGGTGAAGAGTTTGGAGACCGAGGCGAGGTCGAAGACGGTGTCCTCGGCCATCGGCACCTGCTGATCGGTCGGCAGCTCCACCCCGGTGTCGGTCTTCTCGTCGTACGCGCTGTAGCGCACCGCCGAGCCGATCGGCCGGTGCAGCGCCACCGTGCCTCCCCGGCCGGCCAGCAGCACCGCGCCCGCGTACCACGGGTGCGTGGGGGAGTCCTCCAGGAACGCCCGCGCGTCCCGCACCAGCAGGTCCAACTGCTCCTGCAGGAGCCCGGCCCGCGCGGCCGTGCCCCGCCGCAGCACCGTCCTCCTCGACGCCGACGCCATGTCCGTACCGGCTCCCGTCCCCGTGGCCGGCGCCCCCGTCCCGGAGGCGCCCACGGCGGGCGCCGCTGCCGCCGCCCGCCCCGCGAAGGGGACCGACGCCAGGGTGAGCGCCCCGCCCAGTGCCAGTATCCCGCCGCCCAGTGCCCGCCGGCCCAACGGCCCGCCCGTGGTGTTCCCGGTCATCCGCAGCCCTCTCCCGTCGCCCCGCAGTCCCGTGTCGAAAGTTATTTTCGGAACTGCGTACGTTCGTGAAACTTCCTGCCGAACCAGAGAGTAAGGCCCACCCCCGGATTCCGTCTCCGTGCACCGCGAACTCGGTCCCGTACGCGGCGGACCCGTGCGCGTACGCCGTCGGACTCGTCCCGCTACGGGCCACGGTGCGCCGTTGACGCCTCCCGCCGGGTGCCCGCCCCACGGAGCGTGCGCCGCGACCCTTGACCACCGGCCCCCGGCCGCACAGGATCACCGCATGACAGGTGTACGCGGCAGCACGGTCGACGGAGTCCTGACCCGGAGCGCCCGGCGCTCCCCGGACCGGACGGCCGTGCGCTACGCCGACCGGACCTGGAGCTACGCGGAACTCGACGCCGCCGTGTCCACCGCCGCCGCCGTCCTCACGGCCGACCACGGCCTGCGCCCCGGCGACCGCGTCGCCGCCTACGCGCACAACTCCGACGTCTACCTGATCGGCTACCTCGCCTGCGCCCGCGCCGGACTGGTCCACGTACCGGTCAACCAGAACCTCACCGGCGAGGACCTGGCCTACCTCCTCGACCAGTCCGGCAGCTCCCTGGTGCTCACCGATCCTGACCTGGCCGGCCGCGTCCCCGGCGGACACCCCGTGCGCGCGCTGCGCGACGCCCCCGGTTCGCTCCTGGACGCGCTCGCCGACGTCCGGCCCTTCTCGCCGGAGCGCGCCCCGACCGCCGACGACCTGGTCCAGTTGCTGTACACCTCCGGCACCACCGCCCGCCCCAAGGGCGCGATGATGACCCACGGCGCGCTCGTCCACGAGTACGTCAGCGCCCTCACCGCCCTCGGTCTGGACGGGTCCGACAAGCCCGTGCACGCGCTGCCGCTCTACCACTCCGCGCAGATGCACGTCTTCCTGCTGCCCTACCTGGCGGTCGGCGCGGAGAACACCATCCTGGACGCCCCCGACGCCGGACGGATCTTCGACCTGGTGGAGGCCGGCCTCGCCGACAGTCTCTTCGCCCCGCCGACCGTCTGGATCGGTCTCGCCAACCACCCCGAGTTCCCCGACCGCGACCTCGGCGGGCTGCGCAAGGCGTTCTACGGCGCGTCGATCATGCCCGTGCCCGTCCTGGAACGCCTCCGGGCACGCCTCCCCGCCCTCGCCTTCCACAACTGTTTCGGCCAGAGCGAGATCGGACCGCTCGCCCTGGTCCTCGGTCCCGACGAGCACGAGGGCCGGATGGACTCGTGCGGACGCCCCGTCCTCTTCGTGGAGGCGCGCGTCGTCGACGAGAACGGCGAAGAGGTGCCCGACGGCACCGCCGGTGAAGTCGTCTACCGCTCACCGCAGTTGTGCCAGGGGTACTGGGACAAGCCCGAAGAGACGGCGGAGGCGTTCCGCGACGGCTGGTTCCACTCCGGCGACCTCGCGGTCCGGGACGCCGAGGGGTACTTCACGGTTGTGGACCGGGTGAAGGACGTCATCAACTCCGGCGGTGTCCTCGTCGCCTCCCGTCAGGTGGAGGACGTGCTCTACACCCACCCGGCCGTCGCGGAGACCGCGGTGGTCGGCCTGCCCGACGACCGCTGGATCGAGGCCGTCACCGCCGTCGTCGTCCTGCGCCCCGAGGCCGCCGACGCCACCGAGGCGGACCTCGTCGCCCACGCCCGCGCCCGCCTCCCGCACTTCAAGGCTCCGAAGCGGGTGCTCTTCGTGGACGACATCCCGCGCAACGCCAGCGGCAAGATCCTCAAGCGTGAACTGCGGGCCCGGTACGCCTGAACGCTCCTGCCGGGGTGTCGGAGGCGCCCGCCGGGCCCCGCCGGAACCGGGCTCGCGGGGCCCGGACGAGCCGCCGTCGTCACCGGTGGCGGTTCAAGGACCGGCCCCGGCCGGGTGGTCACATTCCGCCCCCCGCGAGCGCCTTGCCGCCCTCCGTCATACCTCGCCCCGCAGATCCACGATCCGCCGGATCTTCCCGACGGACCGCTCCAGGGACTCCGGGTCCACGATCTCCACCTCGGCGGACACCCCCACTCCGTCCTTGACCCCGGCCGCGAGGACCGCGGCCGCCCGGCGCCGGCCCTCCGCGTCCAGGCCCGGCCGGGCCTCCGCCCGTACGGTCAGCACGTCCAGCCGGCCCCGGCGGGTGAGGCGCAACTGGAAGTGCGGGGCGACCCCGGGCGTCCGCAGGGCGATCTCCTCGATCTGGGTCGGGAAGACGTTGACCCCGCGCACGATCACCAGGTCGTCGCTGCGGCCCGTCACCTTCTCCATCCGGCGGAACGCCCGCGCCGTGCCCGGCAGCAGCCGCGTCAGGTCGCGGGTGCGGTAGCGGATCACCGGCATGGCCTCCTTGGTGAGCGAGGTGAAGACCAGCTCCCCCTCCTCGCCGTCCGGCAGCACCTCTCCGGTCAGTGGATCCACGACCTCCGGATAGAAGTGGTCCTCCCAGACGTGCAGCCCGTCCTTGGTCTCCACGCACTCCTGCGCCACCCCCGGACCCATCACCTCCGACAGCCCGTAGATGTCCACCGCGTCGATCGCGAACCGTTCCTCGATCTCCCGGCGCATCTCCTCGGTCCACGGCTCCGCCCCGAAGATCCCGGTCCGCAGCGACGTACCGCGCGGATCGACGCCCTGGCGCTCGAACTCGTCGAGCAGGGTCAGCATGTACGACGGGGTGATCATGATGATCTCCGGCCGGAAGTCCTGGATCAGCCGTACCTGGCGCGCGGTCATGCCGCCGGACGCGGGGACGACCGTGCAGCCCAGGCGCTCCGCCCCGTAGTGCGCGCCGAGTCCGCCGGTGAACAGACCGTACCCGTAGGCGACATGGATCGTCTGGCCGGGACGGCCGCCCGCGGCGCGGATCGACCGGGCCACGACGTCGGCCCAGGTCTCCAGGTCCCGCCCGGTGTAGCCGACCACGGTCGGCGTGCCGGTGGTGCCGCTGGAGGCGTGGAGCCGGCGGATCTCCGACCGGTCGACGGCGAACATGCCGAAGGGGTAGGCGGCCCGCAGGTCGTCCTTCACCGTGAACGGGAAGCGGGCGAGGTCGGCGAGGCTCCGGCAGTCCTCCGGCCGCACCCCCGCGGCGTCGAAGGCCGCGCGGTGGTGCGCGACGTTCCCGTACGCGTGCCGCAGCGTGGCTTGGAGCCGTTCGAGCTGCAGTTCCTCCAGCGCGTCGCGTCCGAGCCGCTCCGCGTCGTCCAGCAGGGCCGTCATGCGCGCACTCCTCCCACCGGGGCCGACCGATCATTCGGTTGCCGTTCCCGGAAGCAGTAATTCAGGAGTCCGGGGTGCCTGGCAAGGGGCGCGGCACGATGGATGGTCCGCGTCGGCACGGTCCGCCTTACGCACCCTGTCCCGCGCGGCGGCCGGTGGCTACCCTGGAAGGGGACGACGAGCGGGAGGAGCAGTCGTGGCGGAACGCACGGCCATCCGGAATCCCTTCGCGGGATGGGAGAAGCCTGATCTCGACCTGAGCGGCGCCGACTGGAGATCCGGCACGCGGGGAGCGGGCGACGTCCAGATCGCCTTCGTCGAGGGATGCATCGCCATGCGCAACGCGGGCAGACCCGGCAGCCCGTCGCTGATCTTCAACCCCGCCGAGTGGCGCGCGTTCGTGGTCAACGCCCGCGGGGGCGATTTCGACCGCGCCTGAGCCGGCGCGCGGCGCAGCCGGTGTCCCGGCCCTCGCCGCGGCGCCGCCGCCGTAGCCTGGAGCCATGACCGGTGAGCGCGACCTCCGCACCCTGCTGCGTACCCTGCGGCCCGAGCGGCAGCCGGGACGGTACGTCTTCACCAGCGTGCCCGGCGGCACGGCGCCCGGCGGCGTGCACCCGGTCGTGACGGTGGCCGAACGCGAGGGGCTGACGCTCGTGCTGCCCGAGGGCGAGGCGGAGGCCGCCGGGCTCGGCCACGACTTCACGGCCGGCTGGATCACCCTGCGGGTGCACTCCGCGCTGGACGCCGTCGGACTGACCGCCGCCGTCTCCCTCGCCCTCACCGACGCCGGCATCAGCTGCAACGTGGTCGCCGGATACCACCACGACCACCTCTTCGTCCCGTACGACCGGTCCGCCGAGGCCGTGGCCGTTCTGGAAGCCCTGGCCGCCGAGTCCGGCGCATCCTGCTGACCGCGCCCGCGAGCCGGGCGCGCGGGGCCGCCGCGCGGCCGGAGTGCCCCGCCGGACCGCATGCCGGGGGCCGCTCCGGAACGTGAGCCGGGCCACGTACCATGTCTGCATGTCCTTCCTCCGCCGTCGCAGCGCCGCCACTCCCGCGGGCCCGGACTTCGATGTCCTGGCCATGGACCCCGGGGACTGGCCCGGGAACCTCGGCGCCGGTCTGCTGCCCGCCCCCGACGGGACCTGCCAGGGCGTCTTCCTGCGGTACGACCTGTACGGCGGCCGCGGCCCGGCCATGATCATCGGCAACCTCCCGGAGGGCTCGCCCGCCCGCGAGACCGAGGAGGGCCAGGTCCCCTTCGAGGTGGCGCAGTTGCTCCTCGCCCTGGAGAACGACGAGCCGGTCGAGGTCACCAGCACCGAGGACATGCCGGTCATGCAGGGCGACAACCTCATGATCGTGCGCCGGGTGAAGCTCTCCGAGAGCCGGATCGCCTGCGTCCAGTTCGACCGCAGCGACGGCGTGCTCGTCACCATCGCCAGCTGGGACCGGCCCATCACCGACGACCTGTACGCGCTGCTGAAGCCGCTGCCCGCGGAGCTCTTCCAGCAGGGCTGACCCCGCGGCCCGGCCCCCGGCGACCGCGGAAACGTCCCTGCGCATCTCCCGCGGAGGTGCAGGGATACGCCGGGACGTTTCCCCGCGCCTCCGCGGGGCCGGCCGGGCCGTCGGGCGGCTCCGCTACCCCCGGCCGGCGGCCGTCCGGGCCAGCGACCGCGTCAGCTGAGCCGCCGCCGTGCCCAGCCCCGTCGGCCCGTCGAGCTGCCACGCCGTACCGCCCCGGCTCTCCCTCCGCAGGTCCTCCTCGCGGTAGCGCCGGCACTCCCGGTGCCACACGAGGATGCCCGCGAGCCAGTTCCTGAGCTCGTGCACATAACCCTCCAGGGTCGCCCTGCCCTCCGCGTCCAGGCCGAAGTCTTTGTACAGGACCGGAAGTTCGACCTGCGCCACGTGCTCGAACTGGCGCAGCCGCGACGTCATCAGGTCGTGCACCACGGCGACGCCCGTCGGATAGTCCACGCCGAAGAAGTTCTGCACCACCAGGACGCCGTTGTGCACCTCGCCCTCGTACTCGATCTCCTTCTGGTACGAGAACAGGTCGTTGAGCAGGGCCGCCCAGTCGGCGGCCGCGTTCTCCAGCGACCGCACCGGGCCGCTGCGGTAGACCTCCGGTGCCACCTTCCTCCCGTGCCCCAGTCGGCACAGGCTCATCGTGAGGTCGGAGCCGAACGTCAGCCGGCGCATCTCGACGTAGTCCACCGGGTCCGGAATCCGGTTCTGTGCCTGGTTCGCCAGCTCCCACAGCCAGCTCTCCGTCATGACCTCGACCGCGCGGCGGAAGTCGCGGCGCCCGTCCTCGTCCAGCCCTCCCGCGGTCCGCGTCCACAGGTCGCCCAGCCCTCGCTCCAGCGCGTTCACCGGCTCCGGCGTCGCGCCGGCGTCCAGCGGCATGAAGAGCGACAACCGGGCGTTGGCCGCCCTGGCGCCCGCCAGGTCGCGGGTCCGCCCGTGCACCACCGGGAACCAGTCGTCGCCGTAGGTGCCCCAGGCCAGCCAGGCCGACGACACGTCCAGTTCGTCCGGGGTGGCGTCCGGGCGGATGCCCGCCGCGCACAGCGGCAGGTCGATCGCCCGGATGCGGTCCTCGTCCCAGATGTGCGAACCCGGCAGCCCCGGCTGGGCCCGCAGGACACCCATCCGTCGGGCCCACTCCACGACCCGGACCCGGGCGCCGTCCAGGTGCGGGCTGAGCCTCGCGCGGTAGGGCAGGTCGAACGCCGGCAGCAGCGAGGGCCCCACCCGCCGGTGCGGCACATGGCTGTGGCCGCGCATCCGGGCCGCCTCCGAGCGGGGGGTGAAGCGGATCGACGCCGCCGCCATCCCGAAGCCGCCCGCCACCGGCCCGAAGCCCGGCACCGGCTCCACCCCGCCGCCGTTCATGTACCGGCTGGAGCGCAGGTGCCACTCGTGCCCGCCGGACTGCCAGTCCTGCAGCCCCTTCACGTACGCCAGCACCGCGGCGTTCTCCGCCGGGTCCAGACCGCGCTCCACGGACAGCGGGGCCAGCTCTGTCAGCGCGGTGTTCTCGAACTGTTGGAGGCGCGAGGTGAGCAGGTCGTTGACGGCCTCGGCGGCCTCCTGGGTGGTACAGCCGAGGAACTTCTCCAGCACCAGCACGCCGTTGCTGTTCTCCCCCTCGTCCTCGACCTCCCGCTGGTACGAGAACAGGTCGTTGCGCAGATGGACCGCGTCCGAGAAGGCGTCCCGCAGCACCCGCAGCGCACGGGAGTCCGCCACCCGCGCGGGCACCTCGGCACTCGCCGCGTACTCCACCAGACCCGCGGACCAGGGGGCACCGCCCACCTTGCGGCGCATCTCGATGTACTCGACCGGGTTGGCGATCCGCCCTTCGTTGATGTTCGCCAGTTCCCACAACGACTCGTTGAGCAGGTTCCGCGTCGACTCCGCGAACCGCGCCCGCCAGGCGTCCGACATGGCCGGCACCGTGCGCGCCCACAGGTCCGCGAGGCCCGCCTCCACCGGATGGGCGGGCTCCGGAACCGCCGCGCCGCGCTCCATCGGCATGAACGCGGGCAGCCGGTCCAGATACCGCTTCCCCCCGGCGCGGTCCGGGTGCCGCTTGAACAGTTCGAGGAAGTGGTCGTCGAAGAAGAAGACCCACACGTACCAGTCGGTCACCAGCGAGAGGACCTCGGCCGGGCAGTCCGGATGCGTGTACGCGCAGAGCAGCGCGTAGTCGTGGGCCTCCAGGTCCTCCTCCGTCCAGATGCCCGATCCCTCCGTCATGCCCATGCCGCGCGCCCACTCCCGGGTGTGCTGCCGTGCCTCCTCCAGGTGGGGGTTGAGCCGCGCCGGATACGGGACGTAGAAGTCGGGCAGTGAGAAGGGCTGTGCCATGTGCGTGGGTGCCTTTCCAAAGATCCGTCGCACGCGCCGCGCGCGACATGGTCCTGTCGGCGGAGCCCTACCCCTGGGCCATCCGGGTTACGCGGAACGGGCATTAGTCACATAATCGCCACGGTCGGAGCGCCAGTGGTGTGCCGGACCTGGCATCGACGGAGCGCCGGTAGGCGCGTCGACCGAGCGACGGTCCGGCCCGTGCCGGGTAAAACTCCGGTAACGCGGGCGGTGTCCGTCCCACTCCCGGCTTTCACACCGCAGGTCACAGCCGGTGCCAGTGGTCCGGTCCAGTGGCGGATGGGGCCGCATCCGTCCGCCCCTTGACGTGCCGTCACCCCGCGCAACAGAGTGTGCCGCCACCACACCATGCACGGATCGCCCGGCGCCGGCCCACCGGAACCGGACGGCAGGAGGGCTGCCCCCATGACGTCGAAGACGAAGATCAGGTTCGCGGTGGCCCTGGCCGCGGCCGGCACGCTGAGCGCCACCCTGCTCGCCCCCGCCGCCGGAGCCCGGCCCGCCGACGCGGTCCGCCCCGAATGCCCGCGCGGCCTCGCCTGCGACTGGGTGCCGGCCGCCTACCGGCAGACCGGCGACCCGGCCGACAAGGAGTCGTACGGCAACTACGACACCGCGGACCGGCCCCGCACCAACAAGATCGACTACATCGTCCTGCACGATACCGAAGTCGGCTTCGACTCCACCCTGAAGCTCTTCCAGAACCCGGCGAGCAAGACCTCCGCCCACTACGTGGTGAGGTCGTCCGACGGGCACGTGACCCAGATGGTGAAGACCAAGGACATCGCCTGGCAGGCGGGCAACTGGTACGTCAACACCCACTCGATCGGCATCGAGCAGGAGGGTTACGCCGCCCAGGGCGCCCAGTGGTACACCCCGGCGATGTACCGCTCCACCGCCCGACTGGTCGCCCATCTCGCCCGCGTGCACGACATCCCGCTCGACCGGCAGCACATCCTCGGCCACGACGGCGTCCCGCCGACCTCCGCCGCCGGGACCGGCGGCATGCACTGGGACCCGGGCCCCTACTGGGACTGGAACCGCTTCATGAAGCTCCTGCGCCAGGAGGCGAAGGCCGCGCGCCCCGCCGCCGCGAGGAACAGCCCCCTGGTGACCGTCACGGCCGGGTTCGACGCCAACCGGCAGGCGTTCCGCGACTGCGAGAAGGACACGGACCTGCCCGTCCAGGGCAGCAGCGCCGTACCGCTGCACACCGGCCCCACCGAAGACGCACCCCTGTTCGCGGACCCCGGACTGCACCCCGGCGGCGTGGGCACCGACTGCGCCGCCGACTGGGGCAGCAAGATCAGCGCCACCCAGCAGGCCGTCGTCGCCGACCGGGCGCCCGGCTGGACCGCGATCTGGTGGTACGGCGCCAAGGCGTGGCTCCGCACCCCGGAGGGCAGCCATGTGCTCACCCCCACCCGCGGCACCGTGGTACGCCCCAAGCCCGGACGCACCGACGTCCCCGTGTACGGCGTCGCCTACCCCGCGGCGGCCGACTACCCGGCCGGCTTCACCGGCGGCCGGACCGGGGCCCCGCTCCTCTACACGATCGGAGCGGGCCAGTCGTTCCCCGGCGGCGGCGAAGCCCCCACGGGCTACTACCACGCGCCCACCATCGACTCCTCGCAGCCCTACGACCACACCTACTTCACCGGCCCGGAGACGTACCTGACGGTCCAGATCGGCCACCGCGTCGGCTTCGTCAAGGCGTCGGACGTCGACGTCGTACGGGTGGGCTGACCCGGCGGGGGACCGGTGTGTCGGCACCGGCCCCCGCCGGGGTACTGCTCGCGCCGCCGCGTGCGGTCAGCGCGTGCCGACCGCCGCGCGCACGGCCCGCCGCGCCATCGCGCAGTCGTCGTGCAACCGCCGCAGCAGCAGTCGCTGCTCCTCGCCGGAGAACAACGCGCCGGGCCGGTCCTGGGTCGCGGTGGCGGGTCCGGGCTCCCGCATGGTCCGCTGCACCGCGGTCTCGTAGGTGCGGATCTCGCGGGTGAGCACCAGCATCAGGTTCACCAGGAAGGCGTCCCGGGCGGCCGTTCCCCGTGCCTGCGCGAGTTGGCTGATCTGCCGGCGCGCGCCCGGGACACTGCCCAGGACCGTCCACAGTGTGGCCAGGTCGTAGCCGGGCAGGTACCAGCCCGCGTGCTCCCAGTCGACCAGCACCGGGCCGGTCGGCGACAGCAGGATGTTCGAGAGCAGCGCGTCACCGTGGCAGAACTGGCCCATGCCCTGCCGCCCGCCCGCGTGCGCGAGACCGTGCAGCAGCTTCTGCAGGTCCCCCAGATCCCGGTCGGTGAAGAGGCCGAGCTCGTGGTAGCGGGAGATCCGCGAGGCGTAGTCCAGCGGGGCCTCGAAGAGCCCCGCCTGCGGCCGCCATTCGTTGATCCTGCTGACCGCGCCGAGCACCGCCCGCAGATCCGCGCGGGGCGGCGCTTCCACGGGGTGGCGCGTCAGGGCGGCCACCCGTCCGGGCATCCGCTCGATCACCAGTGTGCAGTTCTCCGGGTCCGCCGCGATCAGCCGGGGCGCCCGCACCGGGGGGCGGTGCCGGACGAACGCGCGGTACGCCGCTATCTCGTGCCGGAACCGTTCCGTCCACGCGGGGGAGTGGTCCAGTAAACACTTCGCCACCGCGGTCGTCCGCCCCGTCATCCCCACGATCAGCACCGACCGGCTGCTCCGCCGCAGGACCTGCACGGGGTTGAACTCCGGGCAGATGCGCTGCACCGAGGCGATGGCCATGCGCACCTGGGCCCCCTGCGGGCCCGACAGGTCGATCCGGCCGCTGACCGGCTGACCGCCCGGCCCCGCGGGGCGCCGGGGCCGGCCCGGTCCCTGCGCGGTCGCACCGGGCAGCGGGGCGAGGTACGGCCCCCCGGCCGTGCCTCTGGGGCGGAGCGGCCGGGCCGGGGCGGACACGGGGGACGAGGCTGTGTACATGGGCGAACAGATCCCTTCGCGCGCCGACAAGTGACGTGCGCCGCCCCGGCCGGCGACCGTACGGCACCCTGGGGAGTACCGAGGGCTGCCGGGCGGGGTGGCGCGTTCCTACCTGACAACGGATGCGGCCTGGCGCACGATTGGGCGCACCCTGGCGAACCCTGGCGAATAGTCGCCACGCATCTGACAGCGGGTTAGTGTCAAGTCAGCCGAGAACCTGGGGGCTTGACGTGACCGGACAACCCAACACCCGCCTCTCCGACCTGTTCGGCATGGCCGGATGGTCCAAGGGCGAACTCGCGAGAATGGTGAACCGGAAGGCGGCGGCCATGGGCCACCCCCAACTGGCCACCGACACCTCGCGGGTGAGGCGCTGGATCGACATGGGGGAATCCCCCCGCGATCCCGTACCCGAGGTGTTGGCGGCCCTGTTCACCGAGCAGCTCGGTCGTGTCGTGACCATCGAGGACCTCGGGTTCGGCCGACGCGGGCGTGCAGGAAAGCGGCGGGCCGCCGGGAAGGATCAGAATCCCGACGGCCTGCCGTGGGCGCCCGAGCGGACGGCTGCGGTCCTCACCGAATTCACGGGAATGGACCTCATGCTCAACCGACGCGGCCTGGTGACCGCGGGCGCCGCGGTCACCGCGGGCTCCGCCCTCACCGGCCCTCTGAACGAATGGCTGCACACCGCGCCCGGCACGGCGACGGGGGACGGCCCCGCCACCGCCGACCTGGCGGGCTACGACGCCTACGAAGCAGCCGCGGTGGGCTCCGAGGAGATCGCCGCCCTGGAGACCTCCGTCGAGGTGTTCCGCAAGTGGGACGCGGCCCGCGGCGGCGGCCTCCAGCGCAAGGCGGTGGTCGGCCAGCTCAACGAGGTGGGCGGCATCCTGGCCTACCGCCACCCCCCGCACCTGCAGAAACGCCTGTGGGGCGTGGCCGCCAACCTGGCCGTGCTCGCGGGCTGGATGTCCCACGACGTCGGCCTCGAACCCACCGCGCAGAAGTACTTCGTCATCGCCGCCCACGCGGCGCGCGAGGGTGGCGACCGCCCGCGGGCCGGCGAGGCGCTCTCCCGCGCGGCTCGCCAGATGGTGCACCTGGGCCGCGCCGACGACGCCCTGGAGCTGATGAAGCTCGCCAAGTCGGGCTCCGGCGAGGAGGCGCTGCCGCGCACCCGCGCCATGCTGCACACCATCGAGGCGTGGGCGCAGGCGTCGCTCGGCCGCGGCCAGGCCATGCGCCGCACGCTCGGCGAGGCGGAGGAACTGTTCGTCTCCGACCGGGGGAAGGAGGAGGCACCGAGCTGGATGCAGATGTTCGACGAGGCGGACCTGTACGGCATGCAGGCCCTGGCCTACCGCACCCTCGCCGAGTTCGAGCCGGCCGCGGCGGTCATCGCCCAGCGCCACGCCAAGCGGGCGCTGGAACTGCGCGTCGACGAACGCCAGCGCTCCCGGCTCTTCGACTACATCTCGCTCGCGTCGGCCTGCCTCATCGGGGACGAGCCCGAGCAGGCGGACCGGTACGCCCGCCTGGCGCTGGTCTCCATGGGGGAGACCTCCTCGCACCGGACCTGGCACCGGCTGCGCGAGATGTACCGGCTCTCCGCGCAGTACTCCTCGCACCGCACCATCGGGCCGCTGCGGGAGGAACTGGAGCGGGTGATGCCCCAGCAGGCGAAGAAGACGAGGAACTCGACGATCTGACCTCGGGGGCCGACGAACAAGGACGGTTGACGGGAGTCGCAGGACCGACCGGATCTCCGGCGCGCCCGCGGGAGCCTTTGCGCCCGAGGGTCCGTACGCCTACGCCCCCACGCGGGCGACCAGCACACAGGCGTCGTCGGGCCGTCCGGTGCCGCCGCACGCCGCGACCACGGTCCGTACGCACTCCCGCGCCGAGTCGGCTTCCGCCAGCCGGGGGGCCAGGGCGAGCAACCGCTCCGACGCGCCCCGGTCGCCGCCGCGGGTGAGCCCGTCGGTGTGCAGGACGAGCAGGTCGCCGGGGAGCAGGGTCACGTTCTCCTGCTCGTACCGGACGCCGGTCGCGGCGCCCAGCAGTACACCGTCGGGCGGGGTGAGCGGGTGGCCTTCGCCCGCCCGGAAGAGCAGCGGGGCGGGGTGCCCCGCCTGCGCCCAGGAAAGCACGCCGGTCGCGGGGTCGTAGCGGCAGCACAGCGCGCTGCCCAGCGCGGGCGGCATCGTCGAGCCGAGGAGGTGGTTGAGGTGGCCCATCAGGGCGGCGGGTTCGATGCCGGCGACCGCCATGCCGCGCAGCGCGCCCAGCATCATCGCCATGCCCGAAGTCGCGGGGATGCCGCGGCCGGCCAGGTCGCCGACGCTGAGCAGGGTGCCGCCGTCGGGCAGCGCCAGGGCGTCGTACCAGTCCCCGCCGGCCAGGTCGCCCGACCGGGGGGGCAGGTAGTGGGCGGCGACGTCCAGGACGCCGGGTCCGCGTCCGGGCAGCCGGAGGGAGCCGCGCCACGGGGGCAGCACCGTCTCGTGGAGTTCCACGGCCATCCGGCGTTCCGTCCGGGCGATGTGGTCCCGCCGGGTCAGGGAGTCGCGGCTCTCGGCGACCTGCCGCTGACCGTCGCGCAGTGCGCTGACGTCGCGCAGCACGGCCCACATGGAAGCGGTGCAGCCGTCGGCGTCGAGCACCGGCTCGCCGGTCATGTGCAGGGTGCTCATCCGGCCGTCGGGCCGGCGGACGCGGAACTCGCCGTCCAGCGGCTTTCCGTCGATCAGACAGCCGGTGACCATGGCGGTCAGCACCGGTTGGTCCTCGGGGATCAGCACGTAGGGCAGTTCGTCGAGCGAGAGCGGGCCCGCTGCGGGGTCGCGGCCGAAGACGGCGTACAGCTCCGGCGACCAGCTCACGTCGTCGGTCAGCAGGTTCCATTCGGCGCTGCCGGCCAGGCCGGACGCGGCGCCGGGCTCCGGACGGGCCGGCGCCTGCGCACGTGGCGCAGGGGCGGGGGCCGTCACGCCGTCGGAGGTGATGCCGTCCCTGAGCTGGCCGAGCCGGGTGCCGAGATCGTCGAGGTGGCGTTCGGCGAGATCGCAGAGCGCGCGCTGCCAGCGGAGCAGCGCGTCGTCCTCGTCGGTGCGCGCGGCGTCCTGGCGTATCGCGTCGAGGTCGCCCCGGAGTCGTCGGGCGTTCTGGATCAACGTGTCGACGGCGAGCTGTCCGCCCGGCTGGGGGGCCGGTCGGTCCGCTGACAGGGGGGACGGCATCTGGTACTCCGATACAGGCGCTGCGGCCGGGCTCTCAAAGGGTGAACCGATGACGACTGTGGCACATGCGGGAGGGGCGCGTAAGAGGTTTGGCGACACTCGACGCGTTCTTGCTGTTGGCATATGCCAGCGGCTGGGTTTAACGAGTGATCTCCCGAACACCCTTTCCTTTCTTGGTGAGTTGACGCACGCGGTGCGCCCTGTTTCCGCCGCGTGCACCCCCGCGCGTGCGCTCCTCGGCGCCGGTCGGGAGCCCTCGGGGGGCAGGGAATGTGGACGGGGTGACTCGTGTTAGCCAGACAGCATGAACACGACATCCATCCCGCCCGGGACGGGGTCGTCAGCATCGCGGGAGGTACGCATGGCACGCAACGAACTCAGGCCGGTCGTCACGCTCCGGTCCACCGCCGGCACCGGGCACGGCTACGTCACCCGGAAGAACCGACGCACCCACCCGGACCGTCTGGAGCTGCGCAAGTTCGATCCGGTCGCCGGAAAGCACGTCCTGTTCAGGGAAGCCCGCTGACGTCCGGACTCGGCTTGCCGCCCGGGACCCGGCCGAGTGCCGCGGATCACATCGCGCATCCGGGCCGTCCGGGAACAGTGGAGCTTGGTTGACCGTTCATTCATATGTGGACGTGAGGGGACAGTGTCCCCGGGCCCTACCTCAAGCCCATGGGGAAGATCGTTCGGCTGAAGCCCCATGGAGCACCCCGCCGAGAGGCGACCGCCCCTCGCGCCCACCCTGAGCCGCCCCGGCCGGATTCCCCCGATCCGGCCGGGGCTTTCCCTTGTCCGCAGGCGCACGAGCGCCACGGGCTCAGCCGCTCCGCCGCCCCCGGCCCGTTTCCAGCACCAGCGCCACCAGGGCCGGAACGACCGGCACCGCCGCGGCCAGCGGGGGACACCAGCGGGCGGCCGTCGCGGCCACCGCCGCACCCGCCACCAGGGCCACCAGCCGGGCCACCACCCAGCGCTCCCCGCCTCCCGGTTCGCGCAGGACCCTGCGCCCGACCAGCGACGTGAACGTACCCGTGAAGTAGTTGGTCGGGGTCACCCGCGTGCGCGCCTGCACCCCCATCGCCGCGGCCACCAGCGTCAGCACCTCCGGCCGGTAGGCCCCGACCGCGACCGGTCCCAGCAGCCACAACCCCGCCGCCCCGGTCAGCAGCACCACCTCGGCGAGCAGCGTCAGCGGCAGCCGGCGGCGCCACCGGGCCGTCAGCCACGCGCCGCACGCCGCCCCCACGCCGTACGAGGCCACCGCCAGGCAGGCCCGCAGCGCCACGCCCTTCTCGCCCACCCCGGCGGCCGACGCCCCGAGCAGCACCAGGTTCCCGGTCATCACCCCGGCGAACACCCGGCCCGCGCACAGGAACGCGAACGCGTCCGCCGCTCCGGAAGCCGCCGAGAGCATCACCAGCGACCACTCGCCGCGCAGGTCGGAGGGGGCCCCGGAACCGGAGGGCGGGACGGCGGGAGCGGGTGAGGGGAAGGGCAGCGCAGACGACATGGAGGCATTCTCGGCACCGGCGCTCCGGCCGTCCGCCAAGCGCCCCGGCCCGGCGCGCCCCCGGACCGTGCCGACCCCGCCTGGTGCCGTGCCGCCCCGGCACTGTCCCGCGCCGCCCCCCGGCACCGCCCCGCGCCCCGGTCCGTCAGAGCGTCGCGTCCAGATCCGCCGCGTACCCCTCGACTGCGGTCCGGTACGCGGACACGGAGGCGTCCCGGCTCGTCGCCGCGACCAGGCGCAGCAGCAACTCCATCGCCTCGTGGTGCTCGCCCATGTTGTACAGGGCCATCGACAGGAACGTCCGCAGCGCCCCGTCGTCCGGGAACTCCGAGACCCCCATGCGCAGGATCTCGACGGCCTGCCCGTACCTGCCCAGCACCCGGTAGGTGGAGCCGAGCCCCACCAGCGCCCCCCGGCGCTCCTCGTCGGACAGGCCCTCCTTCGACAGGCTCCGCTCGTAGTAGGGCACGGCCTCCGCCTCCAGTCCCAGCACGTCGTGGACCCACGCCGTCTGGTACGCCACGTCGGCGGCCTCCGGGAACGAGGCGGTCAGCGCGAGCAGGCGCTCGCGCGCCTCGTCGGTCCGGCCCTCCTCCCGCAGCTTCACGGCTTCTGCCAGCAGTTCGTCCTTGTCAGGTGCGCTCATGCGGCCATCCTCGCAGGCGCTGTCCGAGCCCCCGCGCGGCGGTCCGGGTAGGCCCTCGTCCGCCGCCCGCGGACCGCCGGAGCGGCGCGAGGGCCCACGGAGCGCCCCCGTCCGCCCCCGGCACGAAGAACATGGGTGTGACCTGGCGCGGAGCGGGCATCCGTGGGCCATGACTGCAGAGGCGAACGACGAAGGCCGCAAGACGAGTTGGGGGCGCGTTTTGGTGCGCGCGGGAGTACTGGTGGTCGCCTTCCTGGGGCTGGTCGCCTTCTCGGTCGTGCTGGCCAAGGTGACGCTGACACCGTCGCCCGCGTCGGAGGGGATCGTCACCTCGAATCTGCACCCGGGCCGGTCCATCCGGCAGTACGCCGAGGACTACACCTTCCTCGCCGCCTGCAAGCAGGCTGGCGGCAACATCCTGCTGGGCGCCCCCTTCGGGATCCTGCTCCCGCTGCTGGTGCCCCGCCGGCTGCGGATGCTGCGGATGACCCTGCTGACCGTCCTGGTCATGGTGGTGGTCGAACTCCTCCAGGGCGCCGCGGTCCAGGGCCGCGCCTTCGACATCGACGACGTCATCCTCAACACGGCCGGTGCGCTGCTCGGCTATCTGGTGCTGGGCCGCAGGATCAGCCACCGCTACCACTCCTACGTGCAGGGGACGGGCCGCGGAGGCCCCGCCGCCCCGGACACCTCCACGCCCGCGCCCGCCCGTGAGCGCTTCCGGTTCGGCCGGCGTGCCGCGGTGGCCGGCGCCCCTGCGGCCGTCGGCGCGAAGAGCGTGCCGGCCAAGCCCGCCGGGGCCCCGCCGGCCAAGCCGGCGAAGCCCTCCCCGGTGAAGAGGCCCGGCGCCAAGGACCCCGCCGGGGCCCGCACGACGCCGGCCACCGGCGGGCGCGCCCTGCTGGACCGCTTCCGCAACCGCTGAACGGGTCCGGGCGCTCGCCCGGACCCGTCACCGGTCCTCGTACGTTCCTCCGGGGTCCGGGCCGCCGTCCCGCGCGGCCCGGACCCCGGAGGGCGAGCCCTAGAGCGCCGGGTAGGCGTTCTTCATGAGCTCCTGGAACTGCGCGGAGAACCACTGTCCGGAGATCGGGGCGTTCGGCAGCGCACCGGACATGCTGTTGCCGTTGCGTGCGTTACCCGTGTACGTCGGGTCGCACATGCGGTCGAATCCCTTGCCCTCGTCGTTCGGGATCGCCGAGCTGGAACCGTCGGACTCCCCCGGGGGCTTCATCCACACGTACGCGTCGATTCCCGCCTCGGGCGCGGCCTTGGGCCGTTCGCCGAGACCGGCTCCGGACTGGTTGCACCAGTTGCCCATGTGGATGCGGCGGTCGATCCGCCCACCGTTGACGTAGGTGTCGACGCTGGTCGTCGCGCCCGGCCCGGTCGGCCGGTTGGCACCGCCCCAGCCGTTGCGGGAGGTGTCGATCAGCATGCCGATCTTCGAGTCGAAGCCGACCGACACCAGCTTGTTCCGGAAGCCCTGGGCGAAGGAGAGCTCGTCCGTGTAGCGGTTCCAGTCCACCCACTTCGACTGCCGCACCGAGGTGCCGTTGACCGAGTCGTCGATGGTGAAGTACTGCTCCTTCAGCGCGCTGTAGTTGGCGGTGTTGGTGATGAAGCCGTGCACGTCGGCGACCGTGGCGCCCTCGGCGGTCGCGGCCGCCTTGAAGGTGTCCGCGGACGGCCCGAAGTTGTCGTCCCAGCCGATCCAGCCGTGGTGGCCGGCGTCGATGTAGTTGTAGACGTTGGCGACGTCGCCCAGCTTGTTCAGGGCGTAGCCGACGCCCTTCACGTAGTTGCCGTTGGCCTTCATCACGTCGCAGTTGGGCGTGGCGGTGGCACGGCTGCCGGTGTTGGTCACCAGGTTCGGCAGCGAGTCGATCTCGACGGTCGTCACGATCCGGAGCCCGGCGTACTTCGCCTCACCGAGGATCGAGGCGATCGGGTCGATGTACTCGGTCTTGTACCGGCCCAGGTCGTTCGGTCCGAGCTCGCCGTTGGAGGCGAGCGCGGCGCAGTCGCGGCCGGGCAGGTTGTAGATGACGAGCTGGACGACCATCTCGCCGCTGCCCTTCTGGGCCAGTGCCGCGTCCAGGTGGTCGCGCAGACCCATCCCGCCGTTGGCGCCCTGGATCGCCGCGATGCGGTCCAGCCAGACACCGGTCGGCTGGTTGGCGACCCGGCTGCCGCCCGGCTCGGCCGCGGCCTTGGCCGACCACTCCGGGTTCACGTAGACCTTGGAGCCGACGTAGGGGTTGTCGACCCTGGTCCCGGTGCCCGGGTCGGTCGGGTCCGTGGGGTCGGTCGGGTCGGTCGGGTCCGTCGGGTCGACGACGCCGCCGTTGCAGGCCACCCCGTTCAGCTTGAAGGCGGCCGGCACGGCGCTCTGGCCGTTGCCGGAGGCGTTGAACCCGAAGGACGCCGAAGCGCCGGTGGCCAGCGTGCCGTTGTACGAGACGTTCTTCGCGGTGACGGCCTTGCCGCTCTGGGTGAGGGCGGCGTTCCAGCCCTGGCTGACCTGCTCGGAGCCCGCGAAGGACCATTCGAGCTGCCAGGCGTTCACCGCCGCCCCGTTGTTGGTGACGTTGACGGAGGCGGTCAGCCCGCCGTTCCACTGGTTCTGGATCGTGTAGTTGACCGTGCAGCCCGCGGCGGCCGCGGCCGCCGTGAACGGCCCGGCGGCCGCGGCGGTCCCTGCCGCCGCGGCGACGAGGGCTCCGGCCGCCATCAGGGCGGTCCGTGATCTGCGCGAGGTGGTGCGGCTCGTGCGGCTCATGCGAATTCCGTTTCCTTAACTGTCCAGGGCGAGCGGGTGGTCCCGCCGCCCGATGTGTACGCGGTGGGGGTGCCGGCGTAGTCACTGATCGGGGACGGACACGGGGAGCTGTCCCAGGTGCTCCAGGTCCGTCCGGGGTACGGGAAAGGGGAAGAGGGGCGCCGGCGGCGTGAGTCGGGCGCCGCGGCGTGCGTCGGCGTGGCTTCCCGGTGACCGGAGTGCACGTCGAAGCGGTCAGCCACAGGACCGGAAAGTGCAGGGGATTCCCGTTCCATTCGGCCGTCGGGGCCATTCCGTGATCCTCGGCGCGACGTCCGGAATTCGTGTGTCACGTCGAAGCGGCGGTCGTGCGGCGGGCGTCCGCAAAAAGCGGTCCGGTGTTTTCCTTTGCTGGTCGGCACTCCTTTCCGTGGACGTCGGAACATGGTTCGCGTACCGGTCCGTGAAAGTCCGGACGGACGCTGGTCCGGCAGGGCCGCCGAAGGCGCCGGGGCCCCGGTGCGGGGGAATTCACCGCCGCGGCGGTCGGCGCCGGGCACGCACGGCGGGTCGTGCCGGACGCGTCGGCGAGCCGGTCGCCGGGGCGGAGGGGTGAGGGGAGGGCCACTGGATCCGGAGGGGTCCGTGGGGTCCGTGGGGTCGTCGTGGAGGCCGGACCTGCCGGTCCGGGGCTAAGGGTTCGGGTCGGCCGTTCCGGTGTCTTGATCGGTGGCGCGGGCGGCGCCATGTGCGTCGACTCGCGTGCTCCGGCGGCGCGTTGGACGCCGGAGTGGGCGGGCCGGGAAGCCGGCGGAAGGTTCCCGCCGGTGGCCCGGAGGCCGTGCCGGGACTCGGACTCCACGGTCCGGGCGCGGACCGCAGGGCCGGATCGGCAAGGCTGTCGTACCGCCGGAAACCGTCCCGCGACCGGTCGGCGGCGGGGTGCTCCGCCGTACGCACGGGGCGGATCCGGAGGCGAAGACCATGGGGGCGATGGTGCTGCCGGCCATGGCCGGAACTGCTCCGAGGAGCAGGCGGAACACGTGCGGGAAGCGCCGAAAAGGAGAGGGACGTGGTGCGAGCGATTCCGTCTGGACCGGACATGCCCCCTACGACATGCCGACCGGTGGAACCGCTCCCACCGATGTGGCACGACGTTAGAGCGTTCACAGGATTCGGTCAACACACCCGTTCTGAACTCTCACTATCGAATTTATTCGACTCTTCACGCGTCTTGACGTCGATTTTGCGCACTCTCCATGCTGGGAGCGCTCCCACCCGTTCAAAGCTTGTGCACAGCCCTTGCACGCCCCCCATGGAAGTCAGAGCCGCGAGGAGGACCCGCGCATGCCCTCGGTCAGCGCACGAAGAACGTGGAGACCCACCGGGCTCCGCAGAACCGGAGTCCGGTCACGCCGGATGTGGACGACGCTCGTCGCGGCCCTCGCCCTCCCTCTGGGCATGACGGCCGCCGGAACGCCCGCCCGTGCGGCGGTCGTCCAGTGCAGCGTCGATCAGAAGACCAACGACTGGGGTTCGGGCTTCACCACCGAACTCACCCTCACCAACCGGGGTACCGCGCCGATCGACGGCTGGACCCTCACCTACGCCTACGCCGGCAACCAGACCCTCACCAACGGCTGGAACGGCACCTGGTCGCAGACCGGCAAGAACGTCAAGGTCACCAACGCCTCCTGGAACGGCAAGGTCGCCGCGGGCGCCGCCGTCACCACCGGCGCCCAGTTCACCTACAGCGGCGCCAACGCGGCGCCCACCTCGTTCGCCGTCAACGGCACGGTCTGCTCCGGCGCCCACCAGCCCCCGATCGCCGTGCTCACCAGCCCGGCCGCCGGATCGGTGTTCACCGCCGGGGACTCCGTCCCGCTCGCCGCCACCGCGGCCGCGGCCGACGGCGCGACGATCAGCAAGGTCGAGTTCTACGACAACACCACGCTCCTGGGCACCGACACCACCTCCCCCTACACCTACAACGCCACCGGCCTCGCGGCGGGCGGGCACTCCGTCTACGCCCGCGCCTACGACAGCCTCGGCGCCTCCGCCGAATCGACCCCGGCGGGCATCACCGTCGCCGCGGGCCCGGCGCTCGTCGCCACCCCCGCCCAACTCGGCGTCCAGCAGGGCAAGTCGGGCACGTTCGACGTCGCCCTCTCCACCCGCCCCACCGCGAACGTGACCGCCACGGTCGCCCGCTCCGCCGGCAACAGCGGCTTGTCCGTCACCTCCGGGGCGAGCCTCACCTTCACCCCCGCCAACTGGTCCACCCCGCAGCGCGTGACCGTCTCCGCCGACGCGGACGGCACCGGTGCCGCCACCTTCACCGTGACCGCACCCGGTCACGGCGCCGCCGAGGTCACCGTCACCCAGCTCGAAGCGGCGGGGGAGTACGACGCCCGCTTCCTCGACCTGTACGGCAAGATCACCGACCCGGCGAACGGCTACTTCTCCCCCGAGGGCATCCCCTACCACTCGGTCGAGACCCTCATCGTCGAAGCGCCCGACCACGGACACGAGACGACGTCGGAGGCGTACAGCTACCTGATCTGGCTCCAGGCCATGTACGGCAAGATCACCGGTGACTGGACCAAGTTCAACGGTGCGTGGGACACCATGGAGAAGTACATGATCCCCACCCACGCCGACCAGCCGACCAACGCCTACTACAACGCCTCCAAGCCGGCCACCTACGCCCCCGAGCACGACGACCCCTCGCAGTACCCCGCCTTCCTCGACGGCTCCGCGGCCTCCGGCGCCGACCCCATCGCCGGCGAGCTGAAGAGCGCCTACGGCACCGCCGACGTCTACGGCATGCACTGGATCCAGGACGTCGACAACACCTACGGATTCGGCAACGAGCCCGGAAAGTGCACCGCCGGCCCGGCCGCCACCGGCCCCTCCTACATCAACACCTTCCAGCGCGGCCCCCAGGAATCGGTCTGGGAGACCGTCACCCACCCCACCTGCGACAACTTCACCTACGGCGGTGACAACGGCTACCTCGACCTGTTCACCGGGGACGCCTCCTACGCCAAGCAGTGGAAGTTCACCAACGCCCCCGACGCCGACGCACGCGCCGTCCAGGCCGCCTACTGGGCCGACGTCTGGGCCGGGGAGCAGGGCAAGAAGAGCCAGGTCGCCGCGACCGTCGGCAAGGCCGCCAAGATGGGCGACTACCTCCGCTACGCCATGTTCGACAAGTACTTCAAGAAGGTCGGCAACTGCGTCGGACCCACCGCCTGCCCGGCCGGCAGCGGCAAGGACAGCTCGCACTACCTGATGTCCTGGTACTACGCCTGGGGCGGTGCCACCGACACCAACGCGGGCTGGGCCTGGCGCATCGGCTCCAGCCACGCCCACGGCGGCTACCAGAACCCGATGGCCGCGTACGCGCTCAGCGCCTACCCCGACCTGAAGCCGAAGTCGGCCACCGGCGCCCAGGACTGGGGCAAGAGCCTCGACCGCCAGCTGGAGTTCTACCGCTGGCTCCAGTCCGACGAGGGAGCCATCGCGGGCGGTGCCACCAACAGCTGGAAGGGCCGCTACGCCCAGCCCCCGGCCGGCACCCCCACCTTCTACGGCATGTACTACGACGAGAAGCCCGTCTACCACGACCCGCCGTCCAACCAGTGGTTCGGCTTCCAGGCCTGGTCGATGGAGCGCGTCGCCGAGTACTACCACGAGTCCGGCGACGCCGAGGCCAAGGCGGTACTCGACAAGTGGGTCGACTGGGCGCTGTCGGAGACCACCGTCAACCCCGACGGCACCTACCGGGTCCCGTCCACCCTCCAGTGGTCCGGCGCACCCGACACCTGGAACGCCGCCGCCCCCGGCGACAACGGCGACCTCCACGTCACCGTCGCCGACTACACCAACGACGTCGGCGTCACCGGCGCCTACGCCCGGACCCTGACCTACTACGCGGCCGAGTCCGGCGACACCGAGGCCGCGGCCACCGCCAAGGCTCTCCTCGACGGCATGTGGGACCACTACCAGGACGACGCAGGCATCGCCGTCCCGGAGACCCGCGCCGACTACAACCGCTTCGACGACCCGGTGTACGTACCGGACGGCTGGACCGGTGCCATGCCCAACGGCGACACCGTCGACGAGGAGTCCACCTTCCTGTCCATCCGCTCCTTCTACCAGGACGACCCGAACTGGCCCAAGGTGCAGGCGTACCTCGACGGGGGAGCCGCCCCCGTCTTCACCTACCACCGGTTCTGGGCGCAGGCCGACATAGCCCTCGCCCTCGGCGCTTACTCCGACCTGCTGGAGTGACCTGACCGGCGGGCGGATCCGGCGGAGGGACGACCCCCGGATCCGCCCGCCCCACCACCTCGCCGGCGGCCGCGACCGACCGTACGGCTTCTCCCGGCGCCGGTGGACCCCACCGGTGCCGGGGGCAGCTCCGTAACCGGGTCGCGTCCGGCCCCCGGGCGGGTCATCATCTCCGGATGACCTGGACCGCACCCGATGCCGCCCGCGCCGACGGCTCTCTCGTCGCCGGCGAGCGCGAGACCCTGACCGACTTCCTCTCCTTCCACCGCGCCACCCTGCTGCAGAAGTGCGCGGGACTGACCGGCCCGCAGCTCGCCGAGCGGGCCGTCCCTCCGTCCCGCCTCAGCCTGCTCGGCCTGGTCCGTCACATGGCCAAAGTCGAACGCACCTGGTTCCGCGAGCGGTTCGCGGGCCAGAAGCTGGAGCCGATGTACGACCCCGCCCTCGGCAAGGACGCGGATTTCGAGCATCTCGACCCCGCCCGCGCCGAGGCCGACCACGCCCGCCTGTGCGAGGAGATCCGCCTCGCCCGGGAAGTCGTGGCGGCCGCGGGTCTCGACGAGACCTTCGTCCACCGGGACGAGGTGTACTCCCTGCGCCTGGTCCACGTGCACATGATCAGCGAGTACTCCCGCCACCTCGGTCACGCCGACCTGCTCCGGGAACGGATCGACGGCGCCAAGGGCTACTGACCCGCCCGCCCCGCCCGCCGCCAGCGCCGTGATCCACCTGCGGACAAGGGCAGTTGGTACCCGAACGGCGGACTGATCCGGCGCTGACGGGTCACATGTCCCTCATGACGTCCACCGACACGGAACCAGACAGCACCCGCAGCCCGGGAAGAGCCACCGGGCGGCCGGGCGGGGTGTGGCTCAGGGCGTTCGGCATCTGCGCCGTCGTCCTGGCCCTGCTCTTCGCGGCCACCCGGCTCGACCTCGTGCCCGGCTTCGACGACCTCTTCGGCGAGGAGACCCAGGACCGCTCGGGCCCCGCCGTCCTGAAGTCCATCCAGGACATGAGCTCCTACGAGGCGGCCTCCGGCAACTTCCAGGTCGTCGTCGACCTGGAGAAGGACGCCAAGTACCTCCCCGACGCGATCCGCGGCACCCGCACCCTGTACGTCGGCGCCGGGACCGTCTCCGCCTCCGTCGACCTCGGCAAGGTCGTCAAGGACGGCGTCGTCGTCGACGAGGAGCGCACCGAGGCCACGCTGCGGCTCCCGCACGCCGTCCTCGGCAAGCCGGCCCTCGACCCCGACCGCTCCTACGCCGTCTCCAAGCAGCGCGGCCTCCTCGACCGCCTCGGCGACTTCTTCTCCGACAACCCGTCCGGCGAGCAGGCGGTCAACAAGCTGGCCGCCCGGCACATCGGCGAGGCCGCGAAGGAGAGCGGCCTGACCGCCCGCGCCGAGAAGAACACCGCGAGCATGCTCAAGGGCCTGCTCGGCTCCCTCGGCTTCGAGACCGTCACCGTGACGTTCGTCGACTGAGCCCCCGAACCCCGCCGCCGGCCCCGTCTCCCTCGCCGACCAGGGCCGGCGGCGGACCCGCCACGTCAACCAGCCACATCCCACCACCCCTCGTACGTGTCGTCGGGCGCCTCCGGCGGCACGCCGCGACCCCGATGCGCGACCGACCGGCTACCTTGCGTCAGCAGTAGTCGATCTTCCGCGCACGAGGGGACCCCCGCATGAACCGCACCCGGACCGCGTTCGCCGCACTCGGCATCACCGCCGGCCTTCTCACGGCACCGGGGGCCTCCGCGTCCGCCGCGCCCGACCCGGTGCCCGCCGTCCAGGCCGCCCGCCCCGAGCCGTGCACCGGCGAGTTCCGCGGCGACGCCCGCCTCGGCCCGAAGTGGCTGCCGAACGAGAACCGGGCCCCCGTCGGCCCGCTGCTGCGGGGATACCGCCGCACCGGTGGCCTCGCGCCCGACGACTTCCTCAAGAAGTACTGGGAGGGCCCGCAGGACACCGGAAGCTGGAAGTACCCGCCCAACGACGGATTCGCCACCGTCAACGGAGAGCTGGACAAGGAACCGTTCAAGCTCCGCCCCGGCCTGCGCCTGGACCGCTTCGGCTCCGAGTACGGCAGTTACCTCGCGCCCGCCGGAGACGCGTACGCCGAGCGCGCGCTGCCCCCGCAGAGCCTCAACACCCGTGACGCCGCGGTGCCGTGCGACTACCGCGTCTACCGGGTGTCCAAGCCCTTCTGGGTCTGGGAGGGCGGTATCGCCCCCTGGTTCGAGCAGCCCGGCGGCGGGCGCCAGATCAAGCTCGACGCCGTCTTCCTCGACCCGGGCGAGGGGCAGCGGCTGAACGTCAAGTGGCTGCTCGACCACGGCTACCTCACCGCCGCCTCCTGAGCCCCGTGGACCGCCGCGCGCTGCGCGCGACCCTGCGCGCGGCCGGGGTGGCCGACGGCTACTACCGCATCGAGGGCGTCCACGAACCGGCCCCGACACCACCGGACTTCCTGTTCCTGCGCGCCGCCCCCGACGGGACCTGGGAGACCGGGGCGTACGAACGCGGCGCCTACGAGGTGGTGGCCCGGCACCCCGACGAGGCCGCCGCCTGCGCCCACCTGCTGAGCCTGCTCACCGGACCGGGCGGGCGGTAGCCGCCGGCGGCCCCGCCCGCCACGAGCCCGGCCCCGGCCGCTCTCCCGTGATCCACAGATCCAGGATCTCGTCCACCGGCCCGCCCCGCCGAGCCGCCTCTCAGGTCCGGGAGTGAACGGCCGGCCCGTTGATCGCTTCGACGACCTGGTCGTAGTCGCCCCGTGCCTCACCGTGGCGGAGGAACTTCACCCGCTCGACCTGGATCTCCTTGGCGTCGGGCCGCGCCTCGATCAGACCGACGGCCTCCGCGACGAACTCGTCCAGGGGCATGGCGGACCCGCTGTCCTCCTGACCGGGCAGCAGCGCGGTGCGGACGGCCGGCGGGACGAGTTCCATCACACGGACCGAGGTGTCGGCGAGCTGGAGACGGATCGACTCGCTGAGCATGTGGATCGCGGCCTTCGACGCGTTGTAACTCGGCGTGAGTCTCAGGGGCGTGAACGCCAGGCCCGAGGAGACCGTCATGATCGTGGCGTCGGGCCGCGTCCGCAGATGCTCCACGAACGCGGCGACGAGCCGGATCGGACCCAGCAGATTGGTCGTCACCGTCTCCTCGGCGGAGGCGAGGAACGACGCGGGGTCGTGCCAGTCTTCGACCCGCATGACGCCGGCCATGGTCACCAGGACGTTGAGATCGGGGTGGTCGGTCAGCACCTGCTCCGTGGCGGCGGCGATGCTCGCCGGGTCCGCCGTGTCGATGTGTACGGTGCCGATGCCCGGGTGTGCGGCGGCGATCCGTTCCAGTAGTTCGGTGCGCCGGCCGCCGACGACCACGGTGTTCCCCCTGGCCCGCAGTTCGAGGGCGAGGGCGAGTCCGATGCCGCTGGTGGAGCCGGGGACGAAGACGGTGTTTCCGGAGATGTTCATGACTCGATGGTGGCCGTCCGGGCGCGGCGGGTGCAGAGACCGCTTGTCGGGGGACCGGCGATCCCTGGCTGAGCGACGCGCGCCGGACCACAATGGGCGCCATGGACCGTGCCGCGCTCGCCGACTTCCTGCGCCACCGCCGCGAGGCCCTCCGGCCGGAGGACGTCGCTCTCCCCCCGGGGGCCCGCAGGCGTACCGCGGGCCTGCGGCGCGAGGAGGTCGCCTCCCTCGCGGTGATGTCGACCGACTACTACACGCGGCTGGAACAGCGGCGCGGCCCGCAGCCCAGTGAGCAGATGCTGGCCTCACTCGCGAGGGCGCTGAGACTGACGAACGACGAGCGCGGCTACCTCTACCGGGTCGCCGGCCACCACGCACCGGCCTCGCTGTCGGCCTCGCCGCACGTCGCTCCCGCGCTGCTGCGGGTGCTGGACCGGCTGGACGACACCCCCGCCCTCATCCTGACCGACCTCGGCGAGACGCTGGTGCAGAACAGGATGGCCCTCGCCCTGTTCGGGGACGCGTCGGCCCACACGGGCCCCGCCCGCAGCGCGGTCTACCGCTGGTTCACCGACCCGGCCGAGCGGTCCCTGTACCCGGAGGCCGACCGGGCCCGGCAGAGCCGTGCGCAGGTGGCCAATCTCCGGGCGGCCCACGGACTGCGAGGTCCCCGGTCCCGGGCCGGCGAACTGGTGAGCGCCCTGGAGAGGGCGAGCGCGGAGTTCGCGGAGCTGTGGGCACGGCACGAGGTCGCCCAGCGGTTCGAGGACCACAAGACGCTCCTCCATCCCGAACTCGGCCCGATCGAAGTGGACTGCCAGGCGCTGTTCACCGAAGACCAGTCCCAGACCCTGCTGGTACTCACCGCTCCGCCCCGGTCCGAGGGCCACGAGAAGCTGCGACTGCTCTCGGCGCTCGGACTCAATCGCTTCGGACCGACGGCCCGCCCGGACGCCGTCCCCACGCCGACGGGGCCCGGCCCGGACGCCTGAGGGTTGCCGGACGCCGACACGCCGGGCCACGGCGCGTGGATGCGCCGTCCCCCATGCGGGGCCATGGTGGACGGATGAACACTGCGGATCTGCTGCTCGACGCGTTCGGACGGGTACGGGAGACGGTGCACACCACCGTCGGCGGCCTGTCGGCCGACCTGCTCAACGCCCGGCCCGACAAGGACGCCAACTCGATCGCCTGGCTGGTGTGGCATCTGACCAGGGTCCAGGACGACCACGTCGCGGACGCCGCCGGCACCGGACAAGTGTGGACCGGCGAGGACTGGGCGGGCCGGTTCGACCTGCCGCTGCCCCCGGAGGCGACCGGATACGGCCACAGTTCGAAGGAGGTGGGGCAGGTCCGGGTCGCGTCGGCCGACCTGCTGCTCGGCTACCACGACGCCGTGCACGCGCGCACCACCGCCTTCGTGCGCGGGCTCGGCGACGACGCGCTGGACAGGATCGTCGACGAGGCGTGGTCGCCCCCGGTGACCCTGGGGGTGCGGCTGATCAGCGTGATCGCGGACGACCTCCAGCACGTCGGCCAGGCCGCGTACGTGCGCGGCGCCCTGGAACGCCGGTAGAGCCGCGCACGACGAACCGGGCGGCGGACGCCCTCGCGCGTCCGTGCGGCTCCGGAATGCCGGTGCCATACTCGAAGGAAGTCCCGCGGGCAGTCAGGCCGGGACCGAAGGGCGAGGCGTCATGAGCTGGGCATCGTGGACAACCAGCGGCGTATACGCGGGAACCGGCGGGGTACGCACCGTCGAGGTGGGCGTCGTGACCGGTGATCTCACCGTCCACACGACGTGGTCGGACGAAGAGGCCGCCGTGGCCGTGCAGTTCAGCGGCTCTTCCGACTGGTTCACCTTGGCGGGAAGTCCCGCGCCGTGCTTTTCCGAAGAAGAGAGCCGCGCGTTCCATCAGTCCGTCGTGGAAGCCGTCCGCGCGGGAGCCGGAGCAACGGTCCCCGTACCGCACGGTGATCCGACGGCGAGACCGCCGTCCCTCGCGTGAGAGGCGGCGCGCTACCGCCCGCCCGGACACCGGGCGGGCGACAACCGTGCCCGCGTGAAACCGGCCGCACGGCTGGGCGGGCACCGCTGACCCGTGCGTGACGCCGACCCCGTCAGCCCCGGCGCCGGGTCAGTCCCGGGTCCGGCCGAACCCCTCGACGTAACGCCGCTGCCAGGGGGTCTCGACCGCACGCGGGTGGTAGTGGCGGCGTACGTAGGACACGGCGTCGGCGGGACGGACGCCGTCCAGCACCGCGATGCAGGCCAGGGCGGTTCCGGTACGCCCCCGGCCCCCGCCGCACGCCACCTCGACCCGTTCGCCCGCCGAACGCCGCCAGGCCTCCTGCAGCACGGCGCGCGCCCCGGCCCGGTCGGCCGGCAGCCAGAAGTCCGGCCAGCGCAGCCATCGCGCCTCCCACCCGACCGGGGTCGGAGGCCGGCCGACGAGGTGGACGGCGAAATCGGGCAGCGGCCCCGGCGGAACCGCGCCGCGCAGCGCCCGCCCCCGGACGCGCCGGCCCGAGGGCAGGCGCATCACCCCCGGAGCGGACGGATTCCACGACGGTGACGGGGTCATCGGCGAAGCCGGGCACCGACGGGCACGAGCCGACGCCTCACGGCGCGGCGGTGTCCGGCCCGGGGCCGGGAACCGGCCGGGCGAGCGTGGGCACGCCGGGGACCTGGTGGCCGCCGCTCGCGAGCATGCGTACCTCTCCGCGTTCGCTGATCTCCGCGCGGACGATCCCCGTGTCGTCCTCGTACACCGGGTAACCCCCCGCGCCGGTGCGCTCGGTGAGGCGTACGACGACCACGTCGTCCTCGGCGCCCGTCGCATGGAAGATCAGCTCGAAACTCTCCGGATGTGCCATGTGTGCCTCCCGACGGGGCGGCGGACTCGGCCGGACCCTTGTCCCATTGTTTCGCACCCGGGTCCGCAGCGCCCCCGCAGGGTCGGGCATTGTGACGGAAAGCGGTCCCTGGGGGAGAGGCGCGGCGCCCGCATGGCGGCAGCCGCCAACGGGCGGAGAGGTCCGGTCGATCGGGTGACGCACACCCGTATGACCACATGACTTTCCGCGGGGCGGGCTAGTCATGCGCACATGAGACTTGATCCTCCACACACGCCCCGTGCATCCACCCGGCGACGCACCGTCCGCATCGCCGCTTCGGCCGTGAGCCTCGCCGTCGCCTCCGTACTGGTGGCGGGCTGCGGACAGGACAGCGACACCGTGACGTCCGCCGCCACCTCGGAGGCGGCCAAGGCCGTTCCCCAGAAGACGACCTCGACGTCCCCCTCCCCGTCCGGCAGCGCCACCGAGACGCTGACGGCGGAGCAGCAGAAGCGCAAGACGGTCCTGGACGCCACGAAGATCACCTATGACGAGGCATCCACCACGGCCGTCGGCGAGGTCTCCGGCAGCACCCTGGTCGACCTGGAACTCGGCGGCCTCGACGACGACGAGGACGCGAGCGCCAGCCCGAGCGCCTCGCCGAGCGGCTCCGCCAGCCCGAGCGGCTCGGCCAGTCCCAGTGGCTCGCCGAGCGGCAGCCCCAGCCCCAGCGGTTCCGCGAGCGCCAGCCCGAGCGGCTCCGCGCCGGAGTGGGTCGCCGAAGTGGCCGAGAAGGACGGCACCGCGCACACCGTCCGCATCGACGCCGTCACCGGCAAGGTGATCGCCACGGAGCCCGACGCCGACCAGGACGCGGACGACAAGAGCGAGCTGGCCGACCTGGTCTCCAAGGCCACGCAGAAGCCCGCGCAGGCCGCCAAGACCGCCACCGGCAAGGCCAAGGGCACTGTGACCTCGATCAACCTGGACCAGAACGACGACGACGTGGTCGTCTGGGCCGTCGACGTCATCGGCAAGGACTGGAACAAGACCTCGTTCGAGATCGACGCCGAGAAGGGCACGATCGTCAAGGAAGAAGTCGACGAGGACTGAGCCCGCGGCGCCCGGCCGGCGCCACGGTTGCGCGGCCCCGTCCGGCGCCCGCCCCCGACCGGGGCGGCCGCCGGGCGGGGCCGCGTCCGTGCGGGGGCACCCCGTGCGCCCGTCGTGCGCCCGGCCGGGGCCGGGTCAGCCGGACCGGTCCGGGTGCAGCACGAGCGACAGGCCGTGTGCCGCGTCCCCGTGCAGCGCGCGGGCGTACGCCGTCTCGTACGCGGCGCTGCCCGCCGCCTCCCGCGCCATCCCCTCCCACCGGTCGCGGATGGCCCCCAGCTCCGGCGTGCCGCGCTGCGGATGGCCGACCATCCGCCAGAACGAGTGCCCCGTGCCCGACGTGCGCGCGGCGGCCAACCCGTCGCCCAGCGACGCGATCGCTCCGGCCAGCAGATCGAGACCGAGCGCTATGCCCAGACTGTCCTTGAGCTCGTGCTTGCTCCGCAGCATGGCGCGGGCGTGCCGCTCGGCGTCGGCCGGACGTCCCCTCAGCAGGTGTATCAGCGCGAGCTGATGATCGGCGTACCCGCGCGCCCAGCGGTCCCCGTACCGCACGCTCAACTCCTGGAGGCCGAGGGCGTCCTCGAAGGCCTCGTCGAGCCGGCCGAGCGCGGTCAGGGCGAACAGCCTTATCACCCGGCAGCGCAGGACCGAGGGGGCCGCCGCCGGGTCCACCGGGAGCTCTTCGAGCGTCCCGTCGCTCACCACCAGCGCCATTTCGGGCCGCCCCATCATCAGGAGGTTCATCCCGACCGTGTGGGCGGCGGACAGGATCGATTCAGCATCGTTGTCCGCGCGCGCGGAACGCTCGCACTCCTCACCCGCCCGCCGCGCCGCCTCGTGGTCGCCCTGGAGCGTGAGGACGATGCCGAGCGCCCACAGCGCACGCGTCCGGTCCGGTCCGCTCTTCGGACCGCACGCCAGTGCCCGGCCCAGGAACGCGCGGGCCTGGTGCAGGTGGCCGCAGCAGCTCCAGAACAGACTGGCCTGCCCGGCCATCGACAGCGCCCGCTCCGGATCGGTCGCCAGCAGATGGTCCAGCGCGGTGCACAGGTCGTGGTGCGCCTCGTCCACCCGCCGGTACCAGGCCAGTTGACCGGGGCCCAGCCAGCCGGTGTGCGCCCGGGCCGCCACCGAGGCGAAGTGCGCCGCGTGGCGGTCGGCCAGCATCTCCTCCTCGCCCAGCTCCCGCAGCCACATCGCCCCGTACTCGCGCAGCGTGTCCAGCATCCGGTAACCGGCACCCTCGCGCCGCAGCACCGACTGGGAGGTGAGCCGGTCCAGGCCGTCCGCCACCCTGCCGACGGCGAGCGGGCCGCCCGCGCACACGATCTGCGCGTCGCTCAGCCGGATCACCCCCCGGAACGTCGACAGCCGTGCCCAGAGCAGCCGCTCCAGCGGAGCGCACAGCTCGTGGCTCCAGCCGATCGTGGTGCGCAGCGCCCGGTGCCGGCGCGGCCAGATGCTGTCGTCGGTGAGGCTGTCCAGGCGCGAGACCAGCGTGGCCGCCAGCTCCTGCGGCCCGGTGTCGCGCAGCCTGGCGCAGGCGAGCTCCAGCGCCAGCGGAATGCCCTCCAGCCGGCGGCAGATCTCGGCGGCCGCGGCGACCGCGGCCGGGGTGTCGAACCGGAGGTCCGGAGCCGCGACGGCGGCCCGGTCGTGGAACAGCCGGAGCGCCTCACCCTCCTCCCCGGCCGCTCCCAGCGGGGGCACCTCCACGACGTACTCGCCGGCCACGTCGAGCGGTTCACGGCTGGTCGCCAGAATGGTCAGCCCCGGTGCCGCGGCGAGGAGTTCGCCCACCAGCCGGCGGCAGGCGCCGACGACCCGCTCGCAGCAGTCCAGGACCAGCAGCAGCTCCCGGTCGGCCAGCCACCGGGCCAGCGCCTGAGCCGGCCGGCGCCTGCTGTGGTCCAGCAGCCCCACGGCGTCGCAGACCGTGGTGGCGAGCGACGCGTCGTCGTACAGGTGCGAGAGGTCGGCCCAGCAGACGCCGCCGGCCCGGTCCGGATCCAGCCGCTCGGCGCACTGGAGTGCCAGGCGGCTCTTGCCGATGCCGCCGGTCCCCGTCAGAGTGACCAGCCGGTGTTCGTCCAGTGCCCGCTCGGTCCGCTCCAGCTCGGCTTCCCTGCCGACGAAACTGGTCGTGACGGCGGGAGGGTTGCCCATCACGGAGGACATCCTGCCTGGCCCCGGACCGCCGCCCCCACCCGCGCGGGGAAGCGGTCGAGAACGGCCGGGAACAATCCAGGAGCGGTCGGGAATTGGCTTGAAAGCGGATGGCGCCGCCGGTGAAGGCCGTTCGAACGGCCGAGAAGCGCCGTCCCGGCGGCCCGTTCACCTCAGGGGACCAGCACCAGCTTTCCCATGGTGCGCCGGGCCAGCAGATCCTCATGGGCCCGCGCCGCCTCCGCCAGCGGGTAGGAGCCGCCGGCCTTCGGCACCAGCCGCCCTTGGAGCGTCAGTTCCAGCAGTCCGGCCAAGGCCGTCGAGAACGCGCCGGGACGGCTCAGCGAGCGCCCGAGCTGGAAACCGGTCACCGATGCGTTGAGCATCAGCAGCCGCGTGGGGTCCAGTGCGGCGGGCGGCGTCCGCGAGGCGTTGCCGTAGGTGACCAGCCGGCCGTGCTCGGCCAGCGATCCCAGGGCCAGATCGAACAGCGCGCCCCCCGACGCGTCCAGTACGACGTCGGCGGGCGCCGCCAACGGGTACTCCACCGCCTCGTCCGCTCCGAGGTCCAGCGCCGCCTTCCGCCGCTCGGCCGTCGACGCCACCGCCAGCACCCGCCCCGCGCCGAACTCACGGGCGAGCTGCACCGCCAGATGGCCGACGCCCCCGGCCGCCGCGTGCACCACCACGGTCTCACCGGGCTGCAGCCGGGCCGCCGACGTCAGCAGGTGCCACGCCGTCAGCCCTTGCATCAGCAGCGACAGGGCCTGCGCCGCGCCCAGTTCCTCCGGGATCTCCACCGCCGCGGCCGGATCGGCGAGCACCCGTTCCGCGTATCCCGCCCGCACCCGCGCCAGCACCCGTCGTCCGTCGGCGGTCCGCCCCACCACCTCGCTGCCGGGCACGAACGGGAACGGCCCCGGCGCCGGGTACGAGCCGTCCGTCACCAGCGTGTCCACGAAGTTGACGCCGGCAGCCTCGACGTCCAGCAGCAACCGCCCCTCGACGGGCTCCGGATCGGGGACCTCGGTGTACGTCAGAACTTCGGGGCCTCCGTGGCGGGAGACATGGACAGCGCGCATGGTCGATCACCGTTTCGACGCGACGGTGGCGGCCGCCCCCGGGGACGGCCCGCCCGGATCCCGGGTTCGGCCTGCTCCCGGCGCAAGGACCTTACCCGGACAGTGCCGGGGCGTCCGCCGCCGCGAGCCCGGCCTCCACGTTCCCCACCGCCGCGTTCCCGGTCTTCGCGTTCCCGGCGTGCGCGACCGCCCAGGTGGGCCGGCCCAGAGTCTCGAACACCCTTCGCGCGCGCTCGGGTTCGGTCCGCACCACCCCGAGCACCCCCGGTACCGCGATGCCCGGCAGCACCAACCGGTACAGATCCGAGGTGAGCACCAGCAGACCGCCCGGGTCCCCGCCCGCCGTCGAGACGAGTTGCAGCCCCGTGAACGCGCCGACCAGCACGTGCGCGGTCTCCACCGGGTCGACGTGCTCGAACACCTCGCCCCGGCGCCGCCCCTCCGACAGCAGCGCCGCGATGGTGTCCCGCCACTGCGGCCACGGCCCACCGAAGAACGGCCGCGCGCTCTGGTCGGCGGCCAGCCGCGCCGCCCCGCGCAGCAGCGGCTCGCGCGGCAGGCGGTACGCGAGCACCAGCCCGAGGTCGACCATGGCCTGCATCGTCAACCGGTGCTCCGGCTTCAGCGCCACCGCCTGCCGCAGCACCGCGTGCGCCAGCGCCTCCTTGCCGGAGAAGTGGAAGTACAGGGCCCCCTTGGTGACCCCGGCCACCGACATGATCTCGCTGATCGTGGCGGCCGCGTACCCGCGCCGGGCGAACACCTCGGCCGCCGCTTCCAGCAGCGCGCGGTACGTCCGTGCGGCCCGCTCCTGCTGCGCCATGCCACGCTCCTTCGCTGCCGCGCGTGCGGCGCCCCGCGACGCGGGCGGTTCCTCCGCCGAGGGAGAACGGACGCGGCGGGGCACCGGAAACGGGCGCGGCGGTATGTTACCGCGCACACCCGTGGGCCACCGCCGTCCCGGACTCGGCGCACGCCCCCTCGCCGGTGCCTGCGGTGTCTCCGGGTAGCGTTCGGTGCGGCGGGGGGCAACGACCCGGCCGGCGGCCCCGGCCGCCCGCCGGGCGGATGGGAAGGGGTGGCGCCATGGGGGCGCTCGAAGGGAAGAACGCGCTGGTCACCGGCGCCGGACGCGGGATCGGCCGGGGCATCGCGACCCGGCTCGCGGCGGACGGCGCGCTCGTCGCCGTGCACTACGCCCGCGACGACGCGTCGGCCGCCGCGACGGTCGCCGCCGTCCGCGCCGCCGGAGGCCGCTGCTTCCCCGTACGCGCTGAACTCGGCGTCCCCGGCGACGTCGACACCCTCTACGAGGCGTACGACGCGGGCCTGCGCGCCGAGGGCGGCGCACCGGGCCTCGACATCCTCGTGAACAACGCCGCCCTCAGCATCTCCGCCCGCGTCGCCGACGTGCGCCCCGAGGACTTCGACCGGCTGATCGCGGTCAACACCAAGGCCCCCCTCTTCGTCGTCCAGGAAGGGCTGAAACGGATGCGGGACGGCGGACGCATCGTCAACATCTCGTCCGCCGCCAGCCGCCGGGCGCTCCCGGGCACCCTCGTCTACTCGATGAGCAAGGCGGCCGTCGACACCCTGACCCTCACGCTGGCGGAGGAACTCGGCCCCCGTGGCATCACGGTCAACGCGGTCGCGCCCGGCTTCGTCGAGACGGAGATGAACGCCTCGCGCCGCGCCACCCCGGAGGCACGGGCCGCGATCGCCGCGCTCTCCGTGTTCGACCGGATCGGCCGGCCCGACGACATCGCCGACATCGTCGCCTTCCTCGCTTCCGACGCCTCCCGCTGGATCACCGGCCAGTACCTCGACGCCACCGGCGGCAGCACCCTCTGACCTCCCGTCAACCCGAACGATCCGTGTACCTCCTGGCGGTGAACTTCCGGGTCGGCGGGGGAATAGTGGCCATCCTCATCCGTTGATCACCACATGACTACTGAGAAGCACGGGACCTTCGGACGGATCGGCATCTGGAGCGCCGCGCTGAGCGGCGCGCGGGCCGACGACGCGGGGAAGGCCGCCATCGCCGACGCGGTCGCCGAACTGGAGGAGCTCGGTTACGGCACGCTCTGGATCGGCGGCAACGCCTCGCCGGACGACGCGGCGGACATCGTTTCCGCCACCCGCCGCGTCACCGTGGCCACCGGCATCCTCTCCATCTGGGACCACACCGCCGAAGAGGTCGCGGCACGGTTCGCCGTCCTCGACACGGCGGCGCGCGAACGCCTCGTGCTCGGCCTGGGCGTCAGCCACGGCCCCATGGTGCCGCAGTACGCCAAGCCGTACAGCGCCATGGTGGGCTACCTCGACGCGCTCGACTCCGCCGTGCCGCCGGTCCCCGCCGACCGGCGGGTCCTCGCCGCGCTCGGCCCCAAGATGCTGAAGCTCGCCGCCGACCGGGCCGAGGGCGCACACCCCTACCTCGTGACCGTGGAGCACACCGCGGAGGCCCGCGCAGCCCTCGGGACCGGCCCGCTGCTCGCCCCGGAACTCACCGTGGTGCTCGACACCGACCTCGACCGGGCCCGCACCACCGCGCGGAACATGCTCACGATGTACCTGCGGCTGCCCAACTACACCGACAACCTGCTGCGCCTGGGCTTCGCCGAGTCCGACTTCGCGGGCGGCGGCAGCGACCGCCTGCTCGACGCCCTGTTCGCGCTCGGCGACACCGACAAGATCGTCGCCCGTACCCGCGCGTACCTCGACGCCGGCGCCGACCACGTGGCGCTCCAGGTGCTCACCGCCGAACAGGGCGGCGGCGGACACCCGTTGCCCGAGTGGCGCGAACTGGCCGCGGCGTTCGGGGACGTCCTGTAGCCCGGCCGGCCGGCCGGTAGTGTCCGCGTCGTGCAGACACGTACGGGAACCGAGACGCTGGCCGTCCCGCCGGGCAGTGTGACGCTGTCCGACCGGCGGACGAACCGCAGGTGGACCGTCGAGGTCGGGTCCTGTCTGCTCGGCGTGTACCCCGTCACCCAGGGCCTGTACGCACAGGTCACCGGCGGGCGGCCGAGCGCCGCGCACGGCGACGAGCTGCCCGTCGAGGGCGTCTCCTGGCAGGACGCGGTCGCGTTCTGCAACGCCCTGTCCGTCCGCGAGGGACTGAGGCCGGTGTACACGATCGGCGACGAGGACGACGTCCGCCGGGACACCGGCGCCGACGGCTACCGGTTGCCCACCGAGGCCGAGTGGGAGCACGCCTGCCGGGCCGGGACCACCGGACCGCACTACGGCCCGCTCGACGAGATCGCCTGGTACCGGGGGAACTCGGGGGAGCGCCCCCACGAGGTGGGCGGGCTCGCGCCCAACGCCTGGGGCTTCCACGACATGCTCGGCAATGTCTGGGACTGGTGCTGGGACGTGTACGACGCCGAGGTCTACGGCGCGTACCGGGTCCTGCGGGGCGGCGGCTGGTTCGACGAGCACTGGAGCTGCCGCGCGTCGGCGCGCCGCCGCAGCCACCCGTCCTACCGGGTGGACGACGTCGGGTTCCGTCTCGCGCGTTCCGTCACCGGCTGAGTCTCGTTCCGGCAGCGGCTGCACCGCGTTCCGCCACCTGCTGCACCGCCTTCCGTCACCTGCTGAACCGGCCCGGGACGACACAGGCGCCCGCCCACGTTGGGCGGGCGCCTGCGCCGTGTGGGCACCCCGCGGAACGTGCCGAACGTCCCGTACCTCGACGAGCTCGCCACCAGGGCGGAACTGCCTGCCTTGCTTTACCGTCCGGATGGTAAAGTAAAAACATGGTAACCAACGCGAAGCGACGCATTCTGGACGGGGCGCTCGATCTCCTGCGCGCCGACGGCGGCGGTTCGATCACCCTGGACGCGGCCGCCAAGCAGGTCGGGCTCACCAAGCCCGGCCTCATGTACCACTTCCCGACCAAGGAAGCGCTCATGAAGGCCGTCGTCGGCCACGTGGCCGACCAGTGGGAGGCGCTCATGGGCGAGTACCTCGGGGAACCCCTGGAAACCGCCCCCGCGCACCGCAGGATCAGCGCCTACGTCGAGGCCGCGCTCGCCGGCCGGTACGACAGCGCCGACTTCGCGATCTTCACCGAGGCCCTCTACCGAGACGACCTCACCGAGACCTGGGTGCGCCGCTTCGAGCCCTGGCTGACGCTCCCCGACGATCTGCCCGCCCAGGAGCGCGCCCGGCTCACCGCAGCCCGCCTGCTGGCCGACGGCTACTGGATGGCGGTCGCCACGCAGGTGTTCCCGCCCCCCGCCCGTGACCACGAGCGGCTCCTCGCGGTCGCCCGCGACCTGGTACGGGAAGGGGCGGCACCGTGAGGAAATGGCTCCTGCTGATGGCGGCGATCCTCCTGGAGGTCTGCGCCACCCTCGCGCTGCGCGCCGCCCTCGACGCACCGGCCTGGTACGTCCTGGTGGTGACCGGCTACATCGGCGCGTTCACCGCGCTCGCGCTGCTGCTCCGCCTCGGCATGGGCGTCGGCGTCGCCTACGGCATCTGGGGCGCGTCCGGTGTCGCCCTCACCGCCGTGCTCGCCACCGTGCTGTTCGGCGACCCGCTGACCGCGACGACCGGCCTCGGCATCGCCCTGGTCGTCGGCGGAGTGCTCTGTGTCGAACTCGGCTCGCACGGCGGAGTCGGACGCGAGAAGACCGCACTCGCCGCGGGCGGAGGGCCGGACCCCTCATGACCTGGCTCTTCCTGACCCTCGCGATCGTGGTCGAGGTGACCGCCACCCTGTCCCTGCGCATGGCGTCGCAGGGCTCCTCCGGCCGCGCCGCGTGGTACACGGTCGTGGGCATCGGCTACCCGGTCGCCTTCGTCCTGCTGGCCCTCGCCCTGGACCGGGGCATGCCGCTCGGCGTGGCGTACGGCATCTGGGCCGCGGCCGGCGTGGCGCTCACGACCCTCGTCTCACGGGTCCTGTTCGGCGAACCCCTGACCCGCGTCATGGGCTTCGGCATCGGCCTCATCGTCGCCGGCGTCCTGCTGATCGAACTCGGCGCGACCCACTGACGGACCCCGACGGTGGCGGTGGCCCGGCCGGGGCCCGGGGCGGATGCCGTCGGCCGGTGCCCCCGTACGGGGCACGCGGCGCGGCGGGAACCGGTGGCCCGGCGTTCGCGGGGTACGGGACATGGCGTGAAACGACTACGACCCGACGAGGCCACCCCGACCCAGGCGGCGCCGCCGCTCAAGAAGGCCCTGACCACGCCGCTGTTGTACTTCTTCATCCTCGGTGACGTGCTCGGCGCCGGCGTCTACGTCCTGGTGGGACAAGTCGCCGCCGAGTCGGGCGGAGCGGTGTGGGTGCCGCTGGGGGTGGCCCTCTGCCTGGCGCTGCTGACCGCCGCCTCCTACGCGGAACTCGTCACCAAGTACCCGCGCGCGGGCGGCGCCTCGCACTACGCCACCCTCGCGTTCGGACCCTTCGCCGGGTTCGTGGCCGGCTACTGCATGCTGGCTGCCGGCATCGTCTCGGTCGCCGCCCTCACCCGGGGCTTCGGCGGCGACTACCTCACCGAGTTCGTCACCCTCCCGGTGGCCGCCGTCTCGGTCGTCTTCCTCGCCGCGCTCGCCCTGCTGAACCTCCGGGGCATCAAGGAGTCGACACGGGCCAACGTGCTGGCCACGGTGATCGAGGTCGGCGGACTGCTCGTCGTCGTCGTTCTCGGTGCCTGGGTCATCCTCCGGGGCGACGGCGACCTCGACCGGCTGACGGACCTCGGAACACCCGAGAAGGGCGCGCTGTCGGCCGTACTGAGCGGCGCCGTGCTGGCCTACTACTCGTTCGTCGGCTTCGAGACCTCCGTCAACGTGGCCGAGGAGGCCCGCGACCCCCGCCGCTCCTATCCGCGCGCGCTGTTCGGCGCGCTGCTCACCGCCGGGGTGGTCTACGTGCTCGTCGGCGTCGCCGCCTCCGCCGTCGTGCCGACCGCGACCCTCGTCGAGTCCAGCGGTCCGCTGCTCGAAGTGGTCGACGCGGCCGGGGGCGTACCGACCACGCTCTTCAGCGCCATCGCCCTGGTCGCCGTGGCCAACGGAGCGCTGCTCACCGGCATCATGTCGTCCCGCCTCGCCTACGGCATGGCGCGCGACGGACTGCTCCCGGCCTTCCTCGGCCGGGTGCTCCCGGGGCGCCGCACCCCCTGGACGGCGATCGTCGTCACCACACTGCTGGCGCTGCTGCTGAGCCTCACCGGCGACGTCGCCGTGCTGGCGTCCACGCTCGTCCTGCTGCTGCTCGTGGTCTTCCTCCTGGTCAACACGGCCGTCCTCGTACTCCGCCGCGACCGCGTCGGCCACGACCACTTCCGCACCCCTACCGTCGTCCCCGTGCTCGGCGTGGCGTCCTGCGTCCTGCTCGCCACCCAGATCGAAGGCGAGGTGTGGGCGAGGGGACTGATCGTGCTGGCCGTCGGTGTCGTCCTCGGAATCGTGGCGGCGGCCCGCCGCCGCGCCGCGGGACACACGGGCGGCGCGGAGGACCGCGAGAGCCCGGTCCGCCGGGACGGGGACAGCGACGTGGGTGGGGACGGGACGGTCTGAGGAGGCGGGGCTTCGCGGTCCGTCGCGGGCCGCGCGGCCCGGCCTCCGGCCCGGGGACGGGCCGGGGACCAGGCGCGCTACGGAGCGGGGGGCGCCCGCAGGCTGTTCATTCAGCACCTTCCCGGCGGCCGACACGGGCAGCGCCTCCAGAAGCGCACTTCGCGCACCCGTTTGGTGCACGCGGAGGCGCCGCCGCTCAACCGTCGTGTGGCGGTGCGGGCTGTTCGATCACGATGACCTCGTCCCCCTCCGCCCAGCGTCGCACCTCGGCCTGGTCCGGGTTGATGAACATCCGCCGTTCGTCGCCCGGCCCGGCCGCGGCGGCGGTGCGGTACCCGATCGCGCAGGCGCCCTGCCGGCCCGCCGACGCCACCACGGTGGCGAAGGACGCCTCGCACCCGGCCCGCACGAAGTGCCGGGCGGCCCGGAGCCGGACGCTGTTGCCGGTCGCGGAGAACAACTCCTCGAACACGACGGCCAGATGGCCGTTCTGGGAGATCTGCGCCATCAGCAGGCCGAGGAGTCGGCCGCTGACGATGAAATCCGTGCCCGGTCCGACCGGCGCGATCACCCGGTTGCGGTCGTCCATCATCTCGGTCGCCACGAACAGCCCCCGCCCGGTGCGCTGTTCGACCGCCCGCAGCAGCAGGAGGGTGACCAGGGTCCGGTCGTCCGGCCCGTCGAGTCCCGGCCGCCGGTCCGGTCCGAGCACCATCACCGAGTCGTACGCGTCCACGTCCAGGGCGTCGATCGTCTCGTGCAGCGCGGGGTCGCCCGCCCGCAGGACCACCGGCAGGGTTCCGCCCGCCGCCGCGGCCGCCGCGGCCACGGCGGAACCGCGCCGCTGCCCGGTCACCACGTCGAGCACGGAGCCCGGCGCGGCGTGCAGGGCGAGTTGGGCGAGAACACGCGGCGCGCGACGGTTCCAGCCGAGCAGCAGGAGCCTGCGGGCACGCGGGGGAGCGGCGGGCAGCGACGTCATCACGGCCGCGTCGACGGACGGCGGTCCCGCGGCGAGCACCGTCGACGCGTCGTCCTCCGCGACGACCAGCAGACGGTCGCCGTCGCGGATCCGCGTCGCCCGGTTCGGATTCAGCAGCACCGCGCCGTCCGCCCGCACGACGCCGACCACGCATGAGGTGCGGTACGCGGTGAGCGCGTCCCGGAAGGGCCGCCCGGTCAGCGAGGGCTCGTCGACGGTGTGGAACTCGGCGCCGGCGAAGTCGAGCAGGTCCTGGTGGGCGTGCGAGAGTCCCGGCTGCTGCACGCACTGCGCCAGCAGCCGGGCCGTGAGGTCGTCCGTCTCCAGGACGGTCGAACGGGGACCTGCCGCGAGCCGTGCCGCCGCCAGATACCGGTCGTCGCGCACCGCCGCGACGACCGGCACGGGTTCGGCGCCGCCTGCCACGGCCCTCAGCGCCAACAGGACCTTCACGGTCTCGGCGTCCAGGGCCGGATCGTCCGGCGGCAGCACGATCACGGCCCGCGCCGTGTCCGGACCCACCCGGGCCAGTACGGCGGGGTCCGTGACGCGGCCGCTGCGGCAGATCAGCCGGGTCCGGAAGGCGTGGCCGACGACCGCGCGCAGTTCCTCCTCCATCTCCGTCTTGTCCCGGTCCGCGACCACGACCACGGTGCCTGCGGCCCGGTGGGCGAGCGCCGCGAGGAGTTCCTGGACCACGGTCGGCGTCTGCTCCGACCACCCCAGGACGATCGTGTGGCCGCTCTCCACCACGGCGGAGTGCCCGCGCCGCAGATCGATGAGCTTCTCGGTGAAACCGGTGGTGATCACGCTGATCACGGTCGAGACGTACAGCAGCGCGATCAGCGCCAGGAGCACGCTGAGGAGCACCCGTTGGGGCGGACCGACCTCCCCACCGAGCCGGAGCGTCTGCCCGGTGCTGCGCCAGACCGCGCCGATCTTCGCGCCCAGCGAGAGCGGAGCCCGGTCGTCCGTCCACACCAGCACGGCGCTCAAGGGGACCACGACGACGAGGCAGGCCAGAGCCAGCCAGCAGATGAGGGTGGAGGTGCCCCGCGCCACGGTCTTGTCGAACCAGTACCGGGCCCTGGCCCCCGGGTCGGGACGCCGCCGGCCGAACCGCCCCGGCAGCGGACCCCCGTCGTCACGGTTCCGCGCCCGGGGCCGCCCCCGCCTCTGCGCCCGTGCCGGTCCACCTGCCGCGCGCTGCCGCGGTACACGTGTGTCACATTCCTTACGCACGTCAGAAGCGTGCCGGGCCGACGCCCCCGGCGGGGCCCCATCCGCCGCCGTTCATCCCTTCGGGAGCCCCGTGCGCCGCGGGGCCCCCGCGGCGCACGGGGTCGCGACCCGCGACCCCGCCGGATCAGCCCATGCTCTTGGCGCCGTCCAGCGCCTCACGGACGATGTCCGCGTGGCCGGCGTGCTGCGCCGTCTCCGCCACGATGTGCAGGAACACCCGCCGCGCCGACCACCGGGCGTCGCCCTCGAACCACGGGGCCTTCGGCAGCGGGTGGGACACCCCGAGGTCGGGCAGCGAGGCGACGAGCCGGTCGGTGGCCCGCGCGACCTCGTCGTACGCGGCGAGCACGTCTTCCAGGGTGTCCTGCGGCAGCATCCGGAACTCGTCGGCGCGACGGGCGAAGTCCTCCTCCGTCATCCGGTCGAAGTCGCCCATCGCGGACGGTCCGTGCTGGACGAACTCGCTCCAGCCGCGCTCCACCGAGGTCACGTGTTTGATCAGGCCGCCCAGGCAGAGCTCGCTGACGGTGGTCCGCCGCCCGGCCTGCTCGTCGTCGAGGCCGCGGACGGTGAAGCGCAGGAAGTGCCGCTGCTTGCCCAGCGCCTCCAGCAGATCGGCTCGTTCGCCGTCCAGGGGCCGTGCGTCCGTGTTTCCCGTGGTCCCCGCGTCGACAGTCATGATCGTCTCCTCCGTCGTCCGTGTACGTCCGTGCCCTGCTTCACGTCCCACGATAGAAGTCGTAGCGGTCACTTTCCGTCCTCAATACGCGGCAGGATGGGTTTCATGGCGAACACGAGCACCCGGACGCTCCGACTGCTGTCCCTTCTGCAGACCCACCGCTACTGGCCCGGCGGTGAACTCGCCGACCGGCTCGGCGTGTCCGTGCGCACCCTGCGCCGGGACGTCGACCGGCTGCGGGAACTGGGCTATCCGGTCGACGCCCAGCGCGGCGTCGACGGCGGATACCAACTCGCGGCGGGCGCCGCACTCCCGCCGCTGGTGATCGACGACGAGGAGGCGGTCGCGCTGGCCGTCGGGCTCCAGGCCGCCGCCCAGGGCGCGGTGGAGGGGATCGCGGAGTCGTCGGTCCGGGCGCTGGCCAAGGTGGTGCAGGTGATGCCCGCCCGGCTGCGGCGCCGCGTCGAGGCGCTGCGGGCGATGACCGAGTCCGCCGAGTGGGGCGGAACCGGCGGAGCGGGGGAGGGCGTCGACCCGTCGGTGCTCACGGCCGTCGCGCTGGCCTGCCGGGACAACGAGCAGCTGCGGTTCTCGTACACCGCGGGCGGCGGCGGGGTCACCGAGCGGCAGGTGGAGCCGTACCGGCTGGTGCGGATGGGCCGCCGCTGGTACCTCGTCGCGTACGACCTCACCCGCTGCGACTGGCGCACCTTCCGGGCCGACCGGATGGGGCCGCCGACCGGGGGCGGCGTCCGGTTCCGGCCGCGCGACCTGCCCGCCGAGGACGCCGCCGCGTTCGTCCGCGGCCGGCTGGAGGACCTGCCGCGCCCGTACCGCGTGGAGGTCGAGGTAGGTGCTCCGCTCGCCCGGATACGTGAGCGGGTCGGCCGCTGGGCCGCGGTCGAGGAGGCCGGGGGAGAGGGCTGCCGGGTGACGATGACGGCGGACTCGCTGGACTGGCCGGTCATGGTGCTGAGCCTGGTCGACGCTCCCCTCCGGGTCGTCGGGCCGCCCGAACTGCGCGAACGGCTCCGCGAGGTCGGCCACCGCTTCGGCCACGCCTGAGCCCGCACGGCCGGGCCCGGGCCCGCCCCCAGGGGTGCCGGAGCCCCGCCTCCGGACCCGCACGGGCCCGCCCCCGAGGGCGCCCGGGCCTCGCGTGCCCCGTCCGTCACCGTGTCCGGGGCGATCGATCCAGCCCTACCGCCGCACCCGATTCCGCACGCGCTCTTTAATGATCCTCAATGAACGTGCATCATATGGATGTCAGTTTCAGTCAGTGAATGCGATGTGTTCGCGTCCCGTCCCTGTCGGAGCGGGACGCCTGAGGAGTCGTCGACCATGCGAGATGAACAGGCCGCGTACGAGATCGCCGTGATCGGCGGGGGACTGGCCGGCGTGTGCGCCGCCGTCGCCGCGGCCCGGCTCGGACGCCGCGTCGCCCTGGTGCACAACCGGCCCGTCCTGGGCGGGAACAGCAGCAGCGAGGTGCGGGTCTGGGTCTGCGGCGCCACCGCCCACGGTGTCCACCGCTGGGCCCGCGAGACCGGAATCATGGGCGAGCTCTACACCGAGAACCAGTACCGCAACCCTGAGGGGAACCCGTACTACTGGGACCAGGTCGTCCTCGACGCCGTACGCGCCGAACCCCTCATCGACCTCTACCTCAACACCGACGTCCGCGAGGTGGAGGCCGACGGGCCCGCCGACGACCGAACCGTCCGCTCCGTCACCGGCTGGATGATGGGCTCCGAACGCCGCATCACCTTCACCGCCGGCACCTTCCTCGACTGCACCGGCGACGGCCTGGTGGGACACCTCGCCGGAGCACGCAGCAGGATCGGGCGCGAGGCGGCGGACGAGTTCGGCGAGCCCTGGGCCCCCGAGGAGGCCGACGGCGCACTGCTCGGCTCGACCATCCTCTTCTACACCAAGGACGCCGGACGCCCCGTCAAGTTCGTCCCCCCGTCCTACGCCAAGGACCTCACCACCACCCCCATCCTCCGCAACCGGGTGCTGCGCACCGGCGACAACGGCTGCGACTACTGGTGGGTCGAGTGGGGCGGTGAGCTCGACACCGTCCACGACAACGAGCGCATCCGCGACGAGCTCCAGTCCGTGGTCATGGGCATCTGGGACCACATCAAGAACTCCGGCGAGTTCGACGCGGACCACCTCACCCTGGAGTGGGTGGGCAGCCTGCCCGGAAAGCGCGAGTACCGCCGCTTCATCGGCGACCACGTCCTCACCCAGCGGGACATCCTGGAGCAGACCCAGTTCCCCGACCGGGTCGCGTTCGGCGGCTGGTCGGTGGACCTCCACCCGGTGGCCGGGATGTACGCCGACGAGCCCGGAGCCCGCCAGCGGTACGCCGACGGCATCTTCCACATCCCGCTGCGCAGCCTGTACTCCGTCAACGTGAACAACCTGCTGTTCGCCGGCCGCAACATCTCCGCCACCCACATCGCCTTCGGCGCGACCCGCGTCATGGCCACCTGCGCGACCCTCGGTGAGGCGGCCGGCACCGCCGCCGCGCTGTGCGTCTCGGAGAAGCTCACTCCCCGCGAACTCGCCGCGGACCGCGCGGACCTGGTCTCCGCGACGCTGCTGCGGCAGGACGCATCCGTCGTCGGACTCGCCGTGCCCGACCCCGGCGACCTCGCGCCGAAGGCCCGCGCCTCCGCCTCCTCGCACCTCACCGCCCTCGGCGCACAGGCCGGTCCCGCCACCGGGGCCGAACCCTGTCCGCTCACCCGCGACCTGGGCCTGCTGCTCCCCGTCGATCCCGCGCTGGATACCCTGGACCTGCTGGTCAGGGCCGACGCGGAGACCGAGCTGACCGTGGAACTGTGGGCCACCGGCCTGCCGGAAAACGGCGTCCCCGTCAGCCTCACCACGACCCGGACCGTCGCGGTGCCGGCGGGCGGCCCCGACTGGGTCACCGTCCCCTTCGGCCACCGGCCGGGGGCACCGGAGAACGTCGTCGTGGTCGTCCGGGAGAACCCCGCCGCCGCGCTGTACCTGACGGACTCCAGGACCGACGGCGTACTCGCTCTGCGCCGTCGGGCGCACGGCGACGCCGCCGTCGACCACGACATCCCGGAGGAGGAGGGCCAGCTCGTCCTGGAATGGTCCGCCCGCGAACTGCGCCGCCGCAGCTTCTGCTTCCGCGCGAGCCCCGACACCGGCGCGTTCGCCCCGGCGAAGGCGGTGGACGGCTACCAACGCCCCTACGGCGGGCCGCACATGTGGGTCTCCGGGCCGCTCGCCGACGGACCCGCACACCTGCGGCTCGACTGGGACGAGCCCTGTCCGATCGGCGTCGTGCACCTGGTCTTCGACGACGACGTGGACGAGTACCTGAACAACCTGCACCGCCACCGCACCCCGTTCGAGGTCATGCCGGAACTGGTGAAGGACTACCGGGTACAGATCCTGGACGCCGAAGGCGAGTGGCACACCGTCGTCACCGAGCTCGGCAACCGCCGCCGTCACCGCGTCCACCGCGTCGGGGACGCGGACGCCCCGGTGCGCACCACCGCGTTGCGGATCCTCGCGGACGCCACCCACGGCGCCGACCGGGCCCACGTGATCGCGGTGCGCGCGTACCGCGACTGATGCGGGAACACGGCCCGCGGGCTCCCACCCGAAGGGCCCGCACACCGGAACGGCCCCCTCCCGCGGGAGGGGGCCGTTCCGGTGGAAACGTCGTGCCGGGGCGCGCCGCGGTCAGGCGTGACGACGGTTTCCGGTGATCACGCGGTACAGGACGAGAAGGATGATCGAACCGATGATGGCGGCGATCCAGGTGGAGAGGTCGAAGAAGCCGTCGATGGAGTCGACGCCGAAGATGACCTTGCCGAGCCAGCCGCCGAGGAGGCCGCCTGCGATGCCGATGAGCATCGTGATGATGACGCCGCCCGGGTCCTTGCCCGGCATGAGCGCCTTGGCGATGAAGCCGGCCAGCAGACCGATGAGTATCCAGGCGATGATGCCCATGTGCGTCTCCTACCTCGTGGTGTAAAGCCGGTGTGAATAAAGCCGGTGTCAAGACTCCGTGTTTACCGGTTCCGCGCTTTCAAACACGCCGTGTCCGAAAGTCCCGCACATCGGAGCCGGGAGCGGGGGCGGTCGGGGACCGAAGCGGTGGAGGCGTGCCCGGCGCGGCGAGCGGCCGGTGCCCGCTTCCCGGCGGCCCGGCCGGGTGTCTCCTGGCCCGGCGGGAAGTCCTCTGCGCCGCGTCGAAGGCGATCGAGTCGGACCCTTCGGTGGTCCGGTACGCAGACGAACCGACGGAGGTCCGGCCGGCGATCCGGGCGGCCGGGGCCCTGGGCCCCACCGACTGAGCCCCGGCGCGCGGCTCTCACAGCCGCGCGAACAGACCGTCCAGCGGAGCCGGTACGTCGTCGCGGCCGAGCGCCTCGACCAGCAGGCGGCCGTAACGGATCTTGCGGCCCTTGCGGGTGCCGAGGAACCGCCGCAACTGCTGCTCACGCGCGCGCCCTTGTTGCGCCGGCTGATGCAGGAAGGTCTGCCAGGGCCTCATTTCGCCCGCGGCGTCCACCACCTGTTCCGCACGCGCCGTGCCGAGCGCGCGGACGAACTCGTCCTCCAGGTCCGCCACGCACACGAAGACGTCCCCGACCGGCGCGCCCGCCCGCAGCAGTCCGCGGTCGTAGTAAGGCTGCTCCCGACGGTCACAGAGTCCGGTGAGCCGCAGCCCGAGACCGGGCGGGCCGAGGAGCGAGGCGTACCGGCCGACGTTCGTCGCCCCGCCCATCGGCACCACGCACACCCCTTCCGCGGCCAGGTCCCGGCCCCGCTTTTCGGCCAGCGTCTCCACGGCCGCGAGATCGCTCAAGCCCTCGACCAGCACCGCCGTCCGCACCCCCGCCCGCTCGGCCGCCTCGCTCGCCGGGCCCCCGGGACCGCCGGCCGCCCAGCGGGCGACCGCGTCCCGGAACGTCTGCCGTGTCTCCGCCATGGGGTGAGTCTGCACCCGGTCGGCATCGCCCGCGAGAAGGTCCGGACCAGTGTCTTGACGTCTCCTTGTGGAGTCCCTTAAATCAAGTAGTGAATTAACGGGGCGAGTTGCCCGCGCGCTCCGAGTGTCGTCCACGGCCCGGAGCGCGGGTCGCTCCGTTCCCATGGCTGTCATGTGCATGACCTAAACGCCGTGTCCTTCGCCCCCACCGAAAGACGTGATGACCGTGCGAGCACTCTCCACCCCCTTACCGCGCCGCTTCGCCCTGTGCGCCGTCGCCCTGCTCTGCTGGGTCGGCACGATGACCGCGGCCCCGGCGCACGCCGCTCCCGCCCCGGTGGCCGGCGCCGCCGCCGCGACGACCTTCGCCGACGAGTTCAACGGCGCCGCGGGATCGGCCGTCGACGGCGGCAAGTGGCAGACCGAGACCGGCGACAACGTCAGCAACCACGAGCGGCAGTACTACACGGCGGGCACCTCCAACGCCGCCCTCGACGGACAGGGCAACCTCGTCATCACCGCCCGCAAGGAGAACCCGGCCAACTACACCTGCTGGTACGGCCGGTGCGAGTACACCTCGGCCCGGCTCAACACCGCGGGCCGGTTCACCTCGACGTACGGTCACGTCGAGACGCGGATGAAGATTCCGCGCGGGCAGGGCATCTGGCCCGCGTTCTGGATGCTCGGCGACGACCTGGGAAGCGTCGGATGGCCCAACAGCGGTGAGATCGACATCATGGAGAACGTCGGCTTCGAACCCGGCACGGTCCACGGCACCATCCACGGTCCCGGCTACTCCGGTTCGGGCGGCATCGGCGCCGCGTACTCCCTGCCGTCCGGCCAGGCCTTCGCCGACGCCTTCCACACCTTCGCGGTGGACTGGGCACCCGACTCGATCACCTGGTCCGTCGACGGCAACGTCTACCAGCGGCGCACCCCGGCCGACCTGGGCGGCAGGAGCTGGGTCTTCAACAAGCCCTTCTTCGTCATCCTGAACCTGGCGGTCGGCGGCTACTGGCCCGGTGACCCCGACGCGAGCACCTCTTTCCCGCAGCAGCTCGTCGTCGACTACGTGCGCGTGACGACCGGGAACACCGCGACCGGCGGAACGATCACCGGCCTCGGCGGGAAGTGCGTGGACGTCGCCGGGGCCGCCACCGCCAACGGCACCGCGGTGCAGCTCTACGACTGCAACGGCACCGCCGCGCAGAAGTGGACCGCCGGGTCCGACGGCACGATCCGGGCGCTGGGCAAGTGCCTGGACGTCAAGGACGGCAGCACGGCCGACGGTGCCCAGCTCCAGCTCTGGGACTGCAACGGCACGGCCGCCCAGCGGTGGGCGGTCTCCGGGGCGCGCGACATCGTGGGCATCCAGGCCAACAAATGCATGGACGCCACCGGCAACAGCTCCGCGAACGGCACCCGGCTCCAGATCTGGACGTGTGCCGGCACCGCCAACCAGAAGTGGACGGTCAACGCGGCCTGAACCAGGCCCACGCCCACCGCCCGGACATCCCGGCGCCCGGGGGAGCGGGCCGCGATGTCCGGGCGGAAGGAATCCGGGGGGGGCGTCGGGTCCGGCACCGTCGCCCCCGGGGACCGGGCGGGTCAGTGGCGGTCGCCGTGACCCGCGTCGTGCCGGTCGTCCGGCGTCTTCGACACCTTGCCGAGGGTCGCGGTGACCGCGGGCTCCAGGTTCTTGAACTGCGAGGTGTACGGGCCGACCTTGATGCCCTTCACCCCGTTCAGGGCCGCGAGTTCCTGGAACGACGAGCGCCGCCCGGCGTGTCGCCCCGGGGGCGGGCCGCGCTCGCCCGGCGTGTCGCCACGCGGGCAGCCGGAGGACCGCCCCGGAGCCCACGCGCCGCCCGGCGCATCCGTTCGGTGAACCCGCCCGGCGGGCGTCCGGCCCGGCCGTGCCCCCGACCCCGGTCGTCGTTCCGCGCCATGGGATGCGGTACGAAGACCGGTGTGAACGAAGAGACCCGGCCCGCGACCGTTCGCGTGTTCATCGCCCTCGCCCCGCCCGACCACGCGAAGCGGGAACTGGCCCGCGCACTGCGCCCCAGCTACGACACGCACCCCGGCTTGCGGTGGAACCGCATCGAGGACTGGCACATCACCCTCGCCTTCCTCGGCCAGTTGGCGAGCGGCACGGTCCCGCTGCTGCGGGACCCACTCGCCGCCGTCGCGGCGGGCAGGATCTCGCCCCGGCTCGCGCTGCGCGGCGGCGGGACCTTCGACGACCGAGTGGTGTGGAGCGGGATCGACGGCGGACTCGACGCCCTGCACGCGCTGGCAGCCGACGTACGCGCCGCCGTCCGGGGCAGCGGAGTCACCTGCGAGGAGCGGCCCCTGCGTCCCCATCTGACTCTGGCCCGCGCCCGCAGGGGCGACCTCACCTCGGCCGGAGAGGTCGCCGCCGCCCTCGCCGGATTCACCGGCGTCCACTGGCCCGCCGCGCGGTTGCACCTGGTCGCCAGCACCCCGCTCCGCGCCCCCGGCCCCATCCGCTACCGAGACGTCGACGCCTGGCCGTTCGGCGACGACGCCCGCCTCGGCAGGACCACGAACGACGGTGCCACGGGCGGCGGTTCCCTGGGTGGGAGTACCACGGGCAAGGGGGCCGTGGGTGGGTGAGGAGCCACGGGCATGGGGCCACGGGCGGGGGAATCGGCCACGGCGCGCCGTGCGGCGGGACCGGAGACGCCTGGACCGGGCCGAACAAGACCGGGGGCGCCTGCACCGGGCCGGGCGGGACCGGAACCGACGGAGGTACGGGACACGAGGGCCCGTCGACCCGGAGCGAGGGGTAATCGGTATCCCATATTCGGGTTTTGCTAGGGTCGCGGCATGCGGCTGACCAGATTCACCGATATCGCCCTCCGCGCCGTGATGCGCCTGGCCGTCGCGGAGGCCGACGGGCCCGTTCCGACCACCCGTGACGTGGCCGAGACCATGTGGGTGCCCGCCACCCACATGGCCAAGGTCGTCGCCCGGCTGCAATGCCTCGGCGTGGTGGAGGCACGGCGTGGGCGCGGGGGCGGACTCGCGCTGACCGGGCTGGGCCGCAACGCCTCGGTCGGCTGGCTCGTGCGTGAACTCGAAGGCGGGGGAGAGGTGGTGGCCTGCGAGGGCGACACCCCCTGCCCGCTGCGCGGGGCATGCCGTCTGCGCGGGGCGCTGCGGAGTGCGCAGGAGGCGTTCTACGCGGCCCTCGACCCGCTCACCGTCGCCGACCTGGTGGCCTCGCCGACCGGACCGGTGCTCGTCGGGCTGACCGGCCGGGACCCGCGCACGGGCTGACGCGCCCTCACTCACGTCCTCGCTTCTTCCCGAAAACCTGAAGATCATCTACCGCTGAGGAATCGCCGTGCTGTCCGAGCAGTCCGTGCCCGTCGTCCGGGCCACCCTCCCCGCCGTGGGCGCCGCGATCGGAGAGATCGCCGACCGCTTCTACTCCCGGCTCTTCGTCGCGCACCCGGAACTGCTGCGAGACTTCTTCAACCGCGGCAACCAGGCCAACGGAGAGCAGCGCCGGGCGCTCGCCGGCTCCATCGCCGCCTTCGCGGGCATGCTGCTGGAGAGGCCCGACGAACGCCCGGACGCCATGCTCGGCCGCATAGCCGGTAAGCACGCATCCCTCGGCGTCACCCCCGAGCAGTACAAGGTCGTCCACCAGCACCTCTTCGCGGCCATCGTCGAAGTGCTCGGCGACGCCGTCACCCCGGAGGTCGCCGAAGCCTGGGACGAGGTGTACTGGCTGATGGCCGGCGCGCTCATCGCCGCCGAGGCCCGCCTGTACCAGCAGGCGGGCGTCCGTGAGGGCGAGGTGTGGCGCCCCATGGAGATCGTGTCCCGCACCCGGGAGACGGACGACGTCGTCTCGTTCGTCCTGCGCCCGGCCGACGGCCGGCCCGCCGCCGTGTTCCGGCCCGGCCAGTACGTCAGCGTCCAGGTCCGACTGCCCGACGGAGCCCGCCAGATACGCCAGTACAGCCTCTCCGGCGTGCCGGGCGAGGACTGGCGGATCAGCGTCAGGCGGGTGGACGGGACGGCCCCCGCACCCGACGGCGAGGTCTCGCGCCACCTGCACGCGCACGCGCGGCCCGGCGACGAGCTGACCGTCTCCCTCCCCTTCGGCGACCTGGTGCTCGACGACCGCGACGAGGGGCCGCTGCTCCTCGCCTCCGCCGGCATCGGGGGCACCCCCATGATGTCCCTGATCGGTCACCTGACCGCGAGCGGCCGGCCCCGCCCGGTCATCGTCGCCCACGCCGACCGCAGCCCCGCCGACCACGCCCACCGCGCGGAGCTCGGCCTGCTCGTCGGCAACAACCCGCATGCCGCCCTGCATCTCTGGTACGAGAACCACGGCCCGGTCGCGGAGCAGTCCGACGGCGACGGTGTGACCACGGCCGCCGGACGGATGGACCTCGCCTCGATCGACCTCCCGGAGGACCTGACCGTCTACCTGTGCGGCCCGCTGCCCTTCATGCGCGCGGTCCGCGGCGACCTGCTGCGCCGGGGCGTCCCCGCCGAGCGGATCCACTACGAGGTGTTCGGCCCCGACCTCTGGTTCGGTCAGCAGTGACCACCCGGTTCCGCGCCGGGGACGGAGAAGGGCTCCGGAGCGTCGGCTCCGGGGCCAGCGACGACGGCCGGAGCCGAACGGGGTGCGCAGGGCTCCTGCCCGGTGGCCCGGGCACCGGCCGAGGCCGGGCCCGGCTCCGTCATCGGCCGGACGGCGTCAGGGCTTGAGCAGGGCCTTGATCGCGCGGCGTTCGTCCATGGCCCGGTAGCCCTCGGCCACCTGGTCGAGGGGCAGGGTGAGGTCGAAGACCCTGCCCGGGTCGATGCGGCCCGACAGCACGCGCTCGACGAGGTCGGGGAGGTAGCGGCGCACGGGGGCGGGACCGCCGCGCAGGCCGACGTGGGAGAAGAACAGCTCGTCGCCGTCGACGGCGACGTCGTGGGGGACGCCGACGAAGCCGACGTTGCCGCCGGGCCGGGCGGAGTGCAGCGCCTGCCGCATGGCCTCCGCGGTGCCGACGCACTCCAGGACACTGTCGGCGCCGATGCCGCCGGTGAGGTCCTTGATCCGGGCGATGCCCTCGTCGCCACGCTCGGTGACGATGTCGGTGGCACCGAACTCCAGGGCGAGCTTCTGACGGGAGGCATGGCGGCTCATCGCGATGATCCGGTCCGCGCCCCTCTCCCTGGCCGCGATCACGGCGGACAGGCCGACCGCACCGTCGCCGACGACCACGGCGGTCGAACCGGGCTGCACCTCGGCGGCGTCGGCGGCCCACCAACCGGTGCCCATGACGTCGGAGACGGCCAGCAGGCTCGGCCAGAACTCCTCGCCCGGAACCTCGTCGGTGGCGACGAGGGTACCCTCGGCGTTCGGGACGCGGATGTAGTCGGCCTGGCAGGTCGACATGAACTCGCGGTGCAGGCAGTTCGACTGGAAGCCGTTCGAACAGTTCGCACAGGTGTTGTCCGAGGTCGCGAACGAGCCGACGACGAACTGCCCCGGCTTCACCGAGGTGACCCCGCTGCCGACCTCCTCGACGAAACCGACGTACTCGTGCCCCATCGGGTGGGGGGCTCCGATCGGCTCCAGACCGCGCCAGGGCCACAGGTCCGAGCCGCAGACGCAGGAGACGGCGGTGCGGATGACCGCGTCGGTCGGGTGGAGGATCTTCGGGTCGTCCAGCGTCTCGAATCGGACGTCGCCGGGGGCGTGGATCACTGCGCCGCGCATGAGGGTTCCTTACGTGCTGGGGGTTTCGCCGGCCCGGCGCGGGCGGCGGAAGAGCGGCCCGCGCCGGGAGCGGGCTCCGCCCGTGCCGCACTCGGGCCGGGCGGAAAGCACCACGTCATCCAGGTAACCGCGCTTCGCGGAGGGCAACCAGTCACCGCCGATGGGTGTACCCGCAGTGCACCCCTCCCGCGGCGGACCGCGCGTACTGTCGAAGGGTGGACAACCAGCAAGAGGTCCGCGAGTTCCTCACCTCGCGACGGGCCAAGATCACTCCCGAGCGGGCCGGCCTGCCCTCCGGTACCCGGCGGCGCGTCCCCGGCCTGCGCCGCAGCGAGGTCGCCGCCCTCGCCGACATGAGCGTCGAGTACTACGCCAAACTCGAACGCGGCAACCTCGCCGGCGCCTCCCCGGCCGTCCTCGAAGCGGTCGCCCGAGCCCTGAGGCTCGACGACGCCGAACGCGCCCACCTGCTGCACCTGGCCCAGGCCGCCGACGGCTCCGACGTCCTCACCCGCCCGCGCCGCCGCCGCACCGCCCGGCAGTGGACGCCCCACCCCAGCCTGCAGTGGACCCTGGACGCGATCACCGCCGGACCCGCCTTCGTCCGCAACGGCCGCATGGACGTGCTCGCCGTCAACCCGCTGGGCCGCGCCTTCTACAGCGACGTCTACGCCGCCCCCGCCAACCAGGAGAACCTTGCCCGGTTCACCTTCCTCGACCCGGCCTCCCGCCGCTTCTACCCCGACTGGGACCTCGCCGCCGACATCACCGTGGCGATCCTGCGCACCGAAGCGGGGCGCAACCCGCACGACAAGGAACTGCACGACCTCGTGGGCGAACTCTCCACCCGCGACGACGAGTTCCGCACCCGCTGGGGCGCCCACAACGTCCGCCAGCACGGCACCGGCACCAAGCGCTTCACCCACGCCGCCGTCGGTGGGTTGACCCTCGCCTACGAAGGGCTGGAGATGGCTGCGGAGCCCGGCCTCACCCTCACCGTCTACGCGGCCGAGCCGGGCTCGCCCTCCGAAGAGGGCCTGCGGCTGCTCGCCTCCTGGGCCGCGACACAGGAGGCCGCGATCCCCGAGCGGGAGACCTCCGCCAGGCCGGGCCCGTCGGCCGGCTGACCGTCCGGCCCGTCGGCGGTCCTCTCCCGGCCGGAGCCGACCCCGCCCCGGCTTGTCGCTCGACCGGGCGCACCTCCTGCGTCCTGTGTTCGACGCTGACCGCGCACGGAGCGCGGAGCCCAGCGGTTCGCAGGGGTACGGCGGGGAGTCGAGGAAGACTGGGGCGATCCCCCGGCGCACCGCCCGGATCCGGGGCGGTGTGGAGTCGGGTCACCGGCACGGCACGGCAGCACAGCGCCGCCCGCGCGGGTCGGCGGGCCACTGCCGGCGCCCGGCCGGGGACCCCAAGCGCGGGCGGGCCGGCGGCTTCGGTCACCGGCCGGCGCGCACACGCAGCGCCAGAGCCCCGGCCAGCGCGAGCCCGGTCGCGCCCAGCAGCAGGAGTGCGGTCCGCGAGCGGGACGCGGCGGGTGCCCCGGCCTCCGTACGGTCCTCGCAGCGCCCTTCGACGGACAGTACGCCTCCGTCGCTGCCCACCGAGGCGAGCGAGCCCGAGGACAGCACCGACCAGACGGAGCCCGCGGACAGGGCGGAGCCGATCGAACCCGCCGACAGGGCGCTGCCGATGGAACCGGCGGACAGGGCGCTGCCGATGGAGCCTGCGGACAGCGCGCTCCCGACGGATCCGACGGACAGGACGCTGCCGACCGAGCCGATCGACAGGACGGACCCCACCGAGCCGATGGACAGGAAGGAGTTCTTCGACCAGAGGGAGAGCGTGGAACCGTGGGCGCGGGCCGGGGAGTGTGTCATCCGGTCATTGTGGTGGGGGATCCGTGCCCCGGCCAGGGGGCGGTCCCGCGTATCCGGCCGGACACGCGGGCACCCGGGCCGGGGCAGGCGGCCCGTCAGCGGCGGGGTCGCGGTGGCCCACGGCGGGGAGGCGGCGGCGTTTCCCTGCCGCTGACGGTCGCGGGGGCGTTCCGCCCGCCGGGCTCCGCAGCGTACGTCGATGGCCTGCGGGCCGATCCTCACGGGTGGGCGGCACTGTGTCGCTTGAGCGGACCGCTGTACGCCGAACTCGGCGCGCTCAACGCCACACCGCCTCCGGATGTGGTGGCAGACCAGGCAGATCGAGTCGACCTCATCATCGGTCGGCGCAATCGCGGAGCGGCCCCCTACGGAACGGCGTTCGACCAGGCGCGGCAGCGCATCGCGCGCGCCGAAGCACACGGACTCCCCGACCAGGTCCACCTGGCCCACATCCAGGCGCCGGCAGATCTGGGGCGCCTGCTCGACGAACTGGCCGTCACCTGACGGGTACCCGTGCCGGCGCGACGCTCTCCACCGAGTGCCGCAGGCTACCTGCCGCGCTATGGCAGACACGTTCGATCGCGCCACTGCGGCGAAGGGGGGACAGCTCCGGGGCATGCGCGTCCGGCACGGTGCATCCGCCCGCCCGCCCACCGTGCCGACAGCCGGAATCCCGCCACAAGCGACCACCGCGCCCTCGTGCTGATGCGTCATCCGGGGGCCTCCCGCGGGACCTCGCGCTGAACTCCGGCCGTCCCACCCGCCCTGAAGATCACCGGCCTCGGCCCGGTGGACGTGGTGGGACGGGAGCGGGTGACGGCGGTCTCCGGCTGGGACGCCCCCGCGGCGGGCCGCCCGCCGCCCGCGGACGTCGCTGGGCGGTCGAGCCGGGCCGCCCGCCGCCCGCGGACGCCGCTGGGCCGTCCGGTCGATCCGGGCCGTCCGCGGCGCCCGATCCGGGGAAGGGGTACCGGAAGCGGGCCGGCCACGGGGCCGCCCCTCCCGGAATCCCGGCGGCACGAAGGAGTGGACGATGGCGGAGCAGAGTCCGAAGGCGCGGGACGGCGCACCCGGCAGGAGCACGGAACTCGCCCTGCCCGTGGCGGAGCGGGCCGGCTGGGACGAGGTCGACGTACGGGCGGTGGACACCGTCCGGCTGCTCGCCGCCGACGCGGTCCAGAAGGCGGGCAACGGCCACCCGGGGACCGCGATGAGCCTTGCGCCGCTGGCGTACCTGCTGTTCCAGAACGTGATGCGGCACGACCCGGCCGACGACCAGTGGCTCGGCCGGGACCGGTTCGTACTGTCCTGCGGCCACTCCAGCCTCACCCTGTACATCCAGCTCTACCTGTCCGGCTACGGCCTGGAGCTCTCGGACCTGGAGGCGTACCGGACCTGGGGCTCGGCCACCCCCGGGCACCCCGAGTACCGGCACACCCGAGGGGTGGAGATCACCACCGGGCCGCTCGGCCAGGGACTGGCGGCCGCGGTGGGCATGGCCATGGCGGCCCGCCGCGAACGCGGCCTGCTCGACCCCGACGCCCCGGCGGGCCGGAGCCCGTTCGACCACCATGTGTACGTCATCGCCTCGGACGGCGACATGATGGAAGGCGTCACCGCGGAGGCGTCCTCCCTCGCCGGACACCAGGAACTCGGCGACCTCGTGGTGTTCTACGACGCCAACCAGATCTCCATCGAGGACGACACCGACGTCTCCTTCAGCGAGGACGTGGCCGCCCGCTACGCCGCCTACGGCTGGCACGTGCAGCACGTCGACTGGCGCGACGGCGACGCCTACGTCGAGGACGTCGACGCCCTGCTCACCGCGATCGAGGCGGCGAAGAGCGAGCGGGGGCGCCCCTCCCTGATCGTGCTGCGCACGCTGATCGGCTGGCCCGCGCCGACCAAGCGGAACACCGGCAAGGCCCACGGCTCCGCCCTCGGGGAGGAGGAGGTCGCCGCCACCAAGGAACTGCTCGGCTTCGACCCGTCCCGCCACTTCGCCGTCGAGGACGAGGTGCTGCGCCGGGCCCGCGGAGCCGGTGAGCGCGGAGCGGCGGCCCGCGCCCGCTGGCAGGACGACTTCGCCGCCTGGCGCACCGCCCACCCCGAACGGGCCGCCCTGCTCGACCGGCTGCTGCGCCGGCGGCTGCCGGAGGGATGGACCGACGCGCTGCCGGAGTTCCCCGCCGACGACAAGGGCATGGCCACCCGCAAGGCGTCCGGCCAGGTGCTGGCCGCCCTCGCCCCGGTGCTGCCGGAGCTCTGGGGCGGATCGGCCGACCTCGCCGAGAGCAACAACACCACCATGGAGGGCGTGGACTCCTTCCTGCCCGCCGACCGGCAGACCCGGATGTGGAAGGGCGGACCGTACGGCCGGACCCTGCACTTCGGGATCCGGGAGCACGCCATGGGCGCCGTCCTCAACGGCATCGCCCTGCAGAGCCTCACCCGGCCCTACGGCGGCACGTTCCTGACGTTCTCCGACTACATGCGCCCCGCAGTCCGGCTGGCCGCCCTGATGGAACTGCCGGCCGTCTACGTCTGGACGCACGACTCCATCGGCCTGGGGGAGGACGGGCCCACCCACCAGCCCGTCGAACACCTCGCGGCGCTGCGCGCGATCCCCGGCCTCGACGTCGTACGCCCCGGCGACGCGAACGAGACCGCCGTCTGCTGGCGCACCGTGCTGGAGCACACCGACCGCCCCGCCGGCCTGATCCTGACCCGGCAGAACCTCCCCGTCCTCGACCGGACCCCCGGCTCCGGCCACGCTCCCGCGGCCCTGGCGTCCCGCGGCGGCTACGTCCTCACCGACCGCGGTCCGGGCGCAGTGCCCGACGTCGTGCTGATCGCCACCGGGTCGGAGGTGCAGATCGCGCTGGACGCCTGCGCCCTGCTGGTGGAGGAGGACCGCACGGTCCGGGTGGTGTCGATGCCCTGCCGCGAATGGTTCGCCGCCCAGCCGGCCGCTTACCAGGACGAGGTGCTGCCGCCCGCGGTCCGCGCCCGGGTGAGCGTGGAAGCCGCCGTCGGGCAGGGCTGGCGCGAGATCGTCGGAGACGCGGGGCGCGTCGTCAGCCTCGAACACTACGGAGCGTCGGCCGACTACCAGCGGCTCTACACCGAGTTCGGCATCACCGCGGAGGCCGTCGCCCGAGCCGCCCGCGACAGCGTCGAGGACGCCGCGGCCCCGCCCCGGCCCGGTGGCGTGCAGCATACCTCCGCGCCCACGGCGGGCGGGACCGCCGACCGCCCCTGACGACGTGCCATGCGGCCGGGCACCCCCGCATCCGGGACCTGCCCGGCCGTTCGCGCGCCCGCCCGAAGGCCGGGCGGACCCGTCGGGGAACCCGCCGGGCGGTCGCCGGAGAACCCGGCGGGAGGGGCTCCGCCGCGCGGACCGCGAGGTGGGGAAGGACGCGCCGCGGTCGGTAGGCGGATTCTCGGTGGTGAGCGGGGCGTGCACCCGGCGCATGGGGGCTCAATCGGCCCACTGAATTGCGCTGGCGCGCGCGCACATTATCCGAAATCGTGTGGTCAATTTTAACTGAAACGGACATGTCGGACGTTGAGTGGCGCGTTGTCGTCGCACGATTTCGATTGGCATATGTCCGGGGCGCAGCGATTTTCAGCCGCCGGGATGCGTGACGATAAGCAAGAACATGAAGGTGTGCCATAGCGCGTCGCTCTTCCTCTAATGTGATTGGCGTGAACGCAAGGAGTGCGGACGGCCGTTGCGCGATTGCCGGCGGTGGCCGGCCGTCGGGACACAGGAGGAATGACCGTTTCCCGTGGCGCGAGTGCGACGCGGGGAGCGGAGGGTTCCGCGAGGTGTCCGCGGACGCCGGACAATGCCGCGCGCCGCAGAGAGAGTTCGAACATTTCGTGTACATGGGGAGAATGGTGGGGGAGAGGCCGTGACCAATCCTTTCGACGACGAGGCCGGTCGGTTTCTGGCGCTGGTGAACGACGAGGGGCAGTACTCGTTGTGGCCCGCGCGCATCGACGTTCCGGGTGGCTGGAGGACCGTCGGCCCCGAGGGGTCGCGCCAGGAGTGTCTGGATCTGATTGAGGGCGTCTGGACCGACATGCGGCCCGCCGGCCTGGTACGGGCGATGGAGGCGGAGCCCCGCTAGGCGGGCGGTCTCTCCGAGACCGGTAGGCCGGCAGGGGGCCGGGACGGATTTCCGGCCCCCGGGCTGATCGATTCTGTCACGCTCAGACAGAACCGATCAAAAATTGTCAGACACTGATCGAGAATCGCCAGAAGAATTCATTTTGGCTTCTGTGTCTCTCTTTTCGGCCGGGCCGCATCGCGCCCCGGCTTCTCCACGCGAATTCGGCCCCGCCTCCCTTGGTGCGGCTGGAACCGAAGGCGATGTCCCGGCGGCGCAGGACGCTCGGGCGCCACGAAGGCCATTCGCTCCCGAAGGGCCTCCCCCGACGCGTCCTTCGCGCCCGCGCGGCCGGTTTCCGCCTGCCTTCTTCGTCGTCCCCGGAAAATCTCCTCGAAGGTGTGCACTGGCATGCAGGAAAACGAATTCCCCTCGGTTACCGCTGCTCCCGAAGAGCTCCTCGACCTGACCGGCGCGCAGCAGGGCGTCTGGTACGGGCAGGCGGTCGATCCGGACAGTCCGAAATACAACATCGGAGAATGCTTCGAGATTCGGGGCGACCTCGACCCGGACGTGTTCGCCGCCGCGCTCGACCGCGCCGCCGTCCTGTGCGACAGCCTCAACCTGGAGTTCGTCGCCACGGACGGCGCGGTCCGGCAACGGGTCGCCCCCCGCCCGCGGCGGGCCGTCGGTCGGCTCCTGCGGGTCGACCTCTCCGGTGAGGCCGACCCCGCCGCCGCCGCCGAACGCTACATGGCCGACGACATGGCAGCCGTCGACCGGCTCGACGCACCGCGCCACCACTTCGCGCTGCTGCGGCTCGGTGACCGCTCGCACCTCTGGTACGCACGTTTCCACCACATAGCCGTCGACGGCCTCGGCGGCGCTGTCTTCAACCGCACCGTCGCCGACCTCTACGCACGCGCGCTGCGCGGCGAAGACCTCGCACACCTCGAACTGCCCGCCGCTCCGCTCGCCGACCTGGTCGCCGACGAAACGGCCCACCGCGCCTCCGACCGCCACGAGGCCGACCGGTCCTACTGGAACGACAAGTTCGCCGACCGTGCGACGGCGGGCGACCGGGGGTCGGGCGCCGCGCCGCTCATCCGCAGACGGACCGACGCCGCGGCCCCGGCCGTCGCGGCGGAACTGCGGCTCCACACCGGCGAAACGCTGCCCGTGCACGTCATGGACGACCTGCGCCGGCTCGCGGCCGGCAGCCGCACCAGCTGGACCGCCGTGCTGGTGGGCGCCGTCGCCGCCTACGTCGGACGGATCACCGGGACGTCGGACGTCACCGTGGGTCTCGCCTCCAACGGCCGGCACGGCGGGCTGAGACACATCGTCGGCATGACCGCCAACATCCTTCCCCTACGCCTCACCCTCACGGCCGACATGACGATCGACGCCCTCGTCCGTGCCGTCGCCGCCGAGATGCGCGGCGCCCTGCGCCACCGCCGCTTCTCCCGCGAACAACTGGCCCGTGAGCTGAGCATGGCCGACGGCGCGGCCCGCCTGACCGACGTCGTCGTCAACATCATGGGCTACGAGTACGACCTCGACCTCGCCGGGACGCCCGCCCGCTCCCGCGTGCTGTCCATCGGCCCGGTCGACGACGTGTCCCTCTTCGTCGCCGAACGGTCCGAGGGCACCGGACCGCAGATCGGGTTCGACGCCGACCCGGACCTCTACCACCCCGACGACGTGCGGGCGCACCAGCAGGCGCTCGCGTCCTTCCTCTCGGCGCTGGCCGCCGCGGACGGCGGCACCCCGCTGCGCGACGTGCCGGTGCTCGACCGGGCGACGGCCGAAGGACTGCTCGCGCGGGGGCGGGGCGCCGCGCTGCCCGCCGGGACGCTCGGCACGGGACTGCCCGAGGCGTTCGCCGGCCAGGCCCGCCGGACGCCGGACGCCCCGGCCGTGACCGACGGCGCCGTCACCCTCTCCTACGCGGAACTGGCCCGGACCGCGCGTGCTCTGTCCGAGGCGTTGACCGGCTGGGGCGTCACCGCCGAGGACGGTGTCGGTGTGATGGTCGGCCGCGGCGCCGCCACGGTTACCGCCACGCTGGCAGCGGTCGGCGCGGGCGCCGCCTACGTACCCATGGACCCGGCCTGGCCCGCCGAGCGCCTGCGCCGGGTGGCGGACGTCGCGGGCGTCCGCGCCCTGGTGGTCGACGAGACCACCGCCGACCGGCCCTGGGTGAAGGAGACCGCCGCGCTCCTCCCGGTGATCGTCGTCGACGGCTCCGGCGGCGTCAGACGCGGTGCCCCGCCGCGTCCGGGGCCGTTGCCGACGGCGTGGCACGGCGACCGCCTCGCCTACGTGATGTTCACCTCCGGCTCCACCGGCACGCCCAAGGGCGTCGGCGTCACCCACAGCGACGTCCTCGCCCTGGCCGCCGACACCACCTGGGCGGGCGGCGCCAGTGACGCGGTGCTGCTGCACTCGGCGTACGTGTTCGACGCCTCCACCTACGAGATCTGGGTCCCGCTCCTGAACGGCGGCCGAGTGGTCGTCGCGCCGGACGGCGTCCTGGAGCCGCGTGTCCTGGCCGACACGGTGCGCCGTCACGGAGTGACCGCGCTCTTCCTCACCACCGCGCTGTTCAACGTGGTGGCGGAGGAGGACCCGGCCGCGTTCGCGCCCCTGCGGCTGGTCGCCGCGGGCGGCGAGGCCGCCACGCCGGGACTGATGCAGCGGGTGGCCGCCGCGGCGCCGGACACGCGGGTCCTGCACGTCTACGGCCCCACCGAGACCACCACGTTCGCCGCACGCCATCCCGTGTCGGCCGCCGCCCCGGGCGTGCCGCCCATCGGCCGGCCCCTGGACGGGATGCGCCTGTACGTCCTCGACGCCTCGCTCGGCCCGGTGCCCGACAGCGTGGTGGGGGAGCTGTACGTGGCGGGCCACGGTGTCGCCCGCGGATACCTGGACCGCCCCGGACCGACCGCGACCCGGTTCGTCGCCGACCCCCACGGCCCGCGCGGCAGCAGAATGTACCGCACCGGTGACCTGGTGCGCCGGGCCCCGGGCGGGGACATCGAGTACGTCGGGCGCGTGGACGGGCAGATCAAGCTGCGGGGGTTCCGCATCGAGCCCGCCGAGATCGAGAACACCCTGCTCGCCGATCCCGGTGTGCGCGCCGCGTGCGTCCTGCTCCGGGAGGACGTGCCCGGCGACCGCAGGCTCGTCGCCTACGTCGTGCCCGTCCCCGGCGCCCGGCCGGACGAGGCCGCCCTCGCCCGCCGCACCGCACGCGCGCTGCCCTCCTACCTGGTGCCCTCCACGTTCGTCCTCCTCGACGCGCTGCCCCTCACCCCCAACGGCAAGACCGACCGCCGCGCCCTGCCCGCGCCGCGGGTAGCCGCCCCCTCGGGCCGGGCCCCGCGCACGGCCCACGAAGCCGTCCTGGCCGGCCTGTTCGCCGACGTGCTCGGTCTGGAATCCGTCGGCGTCGAGGACAACTTCTTCTCCCTCGGTGGCCACTCCCTGCTCGCCACCCGGCTCACCGCACGGGCCCGCGCCGCCCTCGGGGCCGAACTCGACCTGCGCACCCTCTTCGACCACCCCACCGTCGCCGCCCTGGCCGCCGTCGTCGACACCGCGGGAGCGGCCAGGCCCGCCCTCGTCCCGCAGCCGCGGCCCGACGTGCTGCCGCTCTCCTCGGCGCAGCAACGCCTGTGGTTCCTCAACCGTGTCGAGGGACCCGCTGCCACCTACAACGTGCCCTTCGTCCTCGGACTCGACGGCCCCCTCGACCCGCACGCCCTGCGGGGCGCCCTGGCCGACGTCGTGGTCCGGCACGAGAGTCTGCGGACCGTCCTGGCCGAACGCGACGGCGTGGCCCGGCAGGAGGTGCTCGGCGCCGAGGCCGCGGCCTCGCTCGTCCCCCTCGTCGTCGAGCACGGCCCGTCGGACGGAACCGCCGACGCCTGGGCGGAGGAAACGATCCGCCGACTGACGGCCGTTCCCTTCGACCTGACCGGCGAAGCTGCGGTCCGCGCCCATCTGCTCCGGCTCGGCGACGCCCGCCACGTCCTTGTCGTGGTCCTCCACCACGTCGTCGCCGACGGCTGGTCCCTCGCCCCGCTCAGTCGCGACCTCGGCGCCGCCTACCGGGCCCGGACCACCGGCTCGGACCGCCCCGACTGGCCCGAACTGCGGGTGCAGTACGCCGACTACACCCTGTGGCAGCGCCGACTGCTCGGCGACGACGGCGACCCGGAGAGCCTGGCCGCCCGTCAGCTCGCCTTCTGGCGCGAAGCGCTCCGCGGCGCCCCGGACCTGCTCGACACGGGGCACGACCGGCCCCGGCCGGCGGTACCGAGCCACCGGGGCGACACCGTCCCCTTCGCCCTGCCCGCCGACGTCCACCGCACGCTCACGCGGCTCGCCCGGACCGCGGGATGCACCCCCTTCATGGTGCTCCAGGCGGCCCTGGCCGTGACACTGCACGCCCACGGCGCGGGCACCGACATCCCGCTCGGGACCGCGGTGGCCGGCCGCACCGACGAGGGCCTGGACGATCTGGTCGGGTTCTTCGTCAACACGCTCGTGCTGCGCACGGACGTGTCCGGTGACCCGACCTTCCGGGAACTGCTGCACCGGGTGAAGGAGTTCGACGTCGCCGCCTTCGGCAACGGCGACCTCCCCTTCGAGCGGCTGGTGGAGGCGCTCAATCCCGAGCGCTCCGGCGACCACCACCCGCTGTTCCAGACGATGCTGGTCCTCCAGAACCAGGACCGGGCGGCGCTCGACCTGCCCGGCATCACCGTCCACGACCGCTCCCGCCACACCGGCATCAGCAAGTTCGACCTGACGTTCTCGCTGACCGAGCTGACCGAGCTGACCGAGCTGACCGAGCTGACCGAGCTGACCGAGCTGACCGAGCTGACCGACCTGACCGGCCCGGACGCGCTGACCGCCGCGCCCGCGTCCCCGACGGGACCCGCCGGCATCGGCGGGTACCTGGAGTACGCCACCGACCTGTTCGACGCCGCCACCGCCCATGCGCTGAGCACCCGTTTCGCCCGCATCCTCACCCAGGCCGTCACCCACCCCGACCTGCCCGTCGGCGACCTCGACCCGCTCGCCCCCGGTGAGCGGGACCGCCTGCTCGACACGGGACGCGGCGCCCGGGCGCCGCTGCCCGGCCGGACCGCCCCCGAGGCGATCGTGGAACAGGCCGCGCGCACCCCCCGGGCGATCGCCGTGCGCGACGCCCGCACCAGCCTCAGCTACGCCGAACTGGCCGCCCGCTCCGAGGCGCTCGCCCACGTCCTGCGCGAGCGCGGGGCGGGCCCCGGAACGCGGGTGGCCGTCGCCGCTCCTCCGTCCGTGCACACCGTCGTCGCCCTGCTGGCCGTGCTGCGCTCCGGCGCCGCCTGCGTGCCCGTCGACCCCGGGTACCCGGCGGCCCGCGTCCGGCACATGCTCGACGACGCCCGCCCGGTGCTGCTGCTCACCACCGCCGCCGCGGGCGCGGAGCTTCCCGCCGGCGAGCTGCCGCGCATCGCCCTCGACGACCCCGCGGCGGTCCGCCCCACCGGCCCGGTCGTGCCCCTGGACCCGCCCCGCCCCGTGGACCCCGCCTGCGTCATCTACACCTCCGGCTCCACGGGCCGCCCCAAGGGCGTGGTGGTCGCGCACCTGGGCCTCGCCAACCACATGGCCTGGATGGGCCGGTATCTGGACCTGTCCCCGCGGGACCGGGTCCTCGCCCGGACCTCCACCAGCTTCGACGCCTCGCTGTGGGAACTCCTCCTGCCGCTCATGAACGGCGCCGAGGTCTGCGTCCTGCCCCAGGGAGCCAACCGGGAGCCCCGGGCACTCGTCTCCTGGATGCACCGCTTCGGCGTCACCGTCGCCCAGTTCGTCCCCTCGCACCTGACGCTCGTACTGGCCGAAGCCGCCGACGCCGCGCCCCTCCCGGACCTGCGCGCCGTCCTGTGCGGCGGCGAACCGCTGTCGCGCCCGCTCGCCGACGACGTCGCCCGCCGGTGGGGGGCCGAGGTGCACAACCTCTACGGACCCACCGAGACGACCATCGACGCGACCGCCCACCGGGTCACCGGACCCGCCCGGCCGGACGGACCCGACACCGGCCCGCAGCCCGACTCCGTGCCGGTCGGCCGTCCCGTCGACACCATGCGCGCCTACGTCCTCGACGGGCGGCTGCGGCCCGTGCCGCCCGGCGTCACAGGCGAGCTCTACCTGTCCGGACCCAACCTGGCCCTCGGCTACCTGGAGCGCGGGAGCCTGACGGCCGCGCGGTTCGTCGCCGACCCGTTCGACGCGCCCGGCACCCGCATGTACCGGACCGGTGACCTCGTACGCTGGAGGGCGGACGGGCTGCTCGACTACGTGGCTCGCGCCGACGACCAGGTCAAACTCCGCGGCTTCCGCATCGAGCTGGGCGAGGTGGAGGCGGCGCTCGCGGCCATCGCCGGGGTCACGGCCGCCTGTGCCGTGATCCGCGAGGACGTCCCCGGCCGTCCGCGCCTGGTGGCCTACGCGGCGGCAGGCGACCCCGCCCCCCGCCCCGAGGCCCTGCGCGACGCCCTCGCCGAGACACTCCCGCACTTCATGGTGCCCGGTGCCGTCGTCGTCCTGGACGCGCTCCCGCTGCTGCCCAACGGCAAGGTGGACCGGCGGGCCCTGCCGGAGCCAGGACCGGGCGCCGACGCTCCGGTCGGCACCGGGCCGCGCACCCTCGCCGAGGACCTGCTCGCCGGGATCTTCGCCGACGTGCTCGACCGCCCCTTCGTGGGTCCTCACGAGAGCTTCTTCGACCTCGGAGGCCACTCGCTGCTCGCGATGCGCGTCGTCAGCCGCATCCGCGCCGTCCTCGGCGTGGAGACGGCGGTACGCACCCTCTTCGAGCACCCGACCGTGACCGCGCTCGCCCGGGTCCTCGACGCCCCCGGCCGGTCCCGTCCGCCGGTGGTGCCCGTGCGGACGCGGCCCGATCCGCTGCCGCTGTCCTTCGCCCAGCGACGCCTGTGGTTCCTCGACCGGCTCGAAGGGCCCGGCTCCGCCTACCACATCCCGCTCGTCCTCGAACTCGGCGGCGCGCTGGACGCGGACGCGCTGCGCGCCGCGCTGGGCGACGTCGTGGCACGACACGAGGCACTGCGCACGGTGTTCCCCGAACAGGACGGTGTGCCGCGGCAGTCGGTGCTCCCCGCCGGCCTCGCCGCGCCCGACCTGCCCGTGGTGCCCACGCCGCCCGGAGACCTGGAGGCGGCCGTCCTGGCCGCCGTGCACGAACCCTTCGACGTGACGGCCGAACCTCCCCTGCGCGCCCTGCTGTTGCGCCCCGCGCCCGACCGCCACGTGCTCGTCCTCGTCCTCCACCACATCGCGGCCGACGGATGGTCCCTCGCCCCGCTCGCCCGCCACCTCGGCGACGCCTACCGGGCCCGGCTGGCGGGCCGGGAGTTCCGCCCGACGGGCGCCGGCACGCCGCTCCAGTACGCCGACTACACCCTCTGGCAGCACACCGTCCTCGGTGAAGACGACGGCGGCGACGCGCGGGGAGAGGGCCCCGGCGACACCCCGCACGGCGTGCTGCGGCAGCAGCTCGACCACTGGCACACCGCACTCGCCGGCCTGCCCGGACTGATCGATCTGCCGCTGGACCGGCCGCGCCCGGCCACCGTCGACCCGCACGGCGCCGTCCACGCCTTCGAGGTGCCGCCCGCCCTGCACGCCCGGCTGCTGCGCCTGGCGAGGGAGTCGGGAAGCAGCCTCTTCATGGTGGTCCAGGCGGCGGTCGCCACCCTGCTGCACCGGCACGGCGCCGGCGACGACATCCCGCTCGGCACCCCGGTGGCCGGCCGGACCGACGAGGCCCTGGAAGACCTGGTCGGCCTCTTCGTCAACACCCTCGTGCTGCGCACGGACCTCTCCGGCAACCCCACCTTCGCCGAACTGCTCGGGCGCGTGCGGGGATTCGACCTGGCCGCCTACGCGCACCAGGACGTGCCCTTCGAGCGTCTGGTGGAGAGCGTCAACCCGGTGCGGGCCCGCGACCACCACCCGCTGTTCCAGACCATGCTGGTCCTCCAGAACCAGGAGACCGCCCGCCCCGACCTGCCCGGCCTCACCGTCGAGGACCGGCTCGTCCACAACGGCCTGAGCAAGTTCGACCTCACCTTCGCCTTCACCGAGGAGCCGGGCGGCGGCGGGCTCGCCGCGGGCGTCGAGTACGCCACCGCCCTCTTCGACCGGACGACCGTCGAGACCCTCGCGGCCCGTCTGGTCCGTCTTCTGGAACTGGTGGCCGCCGACTCCACCCGTCCCCTCTCGCGCTACGACCTCATGACGCCCGACGAGCACGTCCACGTCACCCGCTGGGGCACCGGACGTGAACTTCCCGCTGCCTCCGCCGCCACCACCCTGCCCGCCCTCTTCGCCGACCGGGCCCGTCGCACCCCGCACGCCACGGCCGTCGTCGAGGACGCCACCGTGCTCACGTACGCCGAACTCGACCGGCTGTCCGCGGACCTCGCCGCCGCACTGGCGGGCCACGGCGCCGGGGCCGAACGCGGGGTCGGTGTGCTGATCGGCAGATCCCCGGCCGTGGTGACGGCGACGCTCGGCGCCGTCCGCGCGGCCGCCGCCTACGTCCCGCTGGACACGCGCTGGCCCGAGGAGCGCCTCGCGCAGGTCGTCGCGGCGGCGTCCGTGTGCGTCCTCGTCGTGGACGAAGACGCCCTGACCGACCCCCGGGTGGCCGCCGCGGCCGGCCGGACCCCGGTCGTGGTCGTCGACCGGCTCGGCCGGATCGTGCGCGGCGCCCCCGCCGCACCCGGCGTTCCGGCGCGGGTGCCGGGCGCCGACGCCCTCGCCTACGTCATGTTCACCTCCGGCTCCACCGGTCTGCCCAAGGGCGTCGGCGTCACCCACGCCGACGTCACGGCGCTCGCCTCCGACACGGCGTGGCGGGACGGCGCCGCCGACGCGGTGCTGATGCACAGCGCGTACGTCTTCGACGCCTCGACGTTCGAGATCTGGGTCCCGCTCCTGAACGGCGGCCGGATCGTCGTCGCGCCGGACGGCGTGCTGGAGGCCCACACCCTGGACCGGTCCGTCCGTGACCACGGCGTCACCGCGGTCTTCCTCACGACGGCCCTCTTCAACGTGATCGCCGAGACGGACCCCCGCGCCTTCACGGGTCTGCGCCTGGTCTGCGCGGGCGGGGAACTCGCCTCCCCGGACGCGATGCAGCGCGTGGCGGACACCGCGTACGGGACGCGCGTCCTGCACGTGTACGGACCGACCGAGACCACCACCTTCGCCACCCGCCACCCCGTGACGGCCGGGCTGCCGTCCGGACCGCCGCCCATCGGCCGCCCGCTGGACGGCATGCGCCTGTACGTCCTCGACGGTTCCCTGGAGCAGGTCCCGCCCGGGGTCGTGGGCGAGTTGTACCTCGCCGGACGCGGCGTGGCCCGCGGGTACACCGGGCTGCCGGGCCTGACGGCCGCGCGGTTCGTCGCCGACCCCTTCGGCCCGGCGGGCGGGCGCATGTACCGCACCGGCGACCTGGTCCGCTGGACCGGCGACGGCCATATCGCCTACGTCGCCCGCGCGGACGGCCAGGTGAAGCTGCGCGGCTACCGCGTCGAACTCGGCGAGATCGAGGCCGCTCTCGCCTCCTGCGAGGACGTGGCCGACTCCTTCGCCGTCGTCACCGAGGACGCCCCGGACGACCGGCGGCTGGTGGCATACGTGGTGCCCGCCGCCGGCGCCCGCCCCGACGCCGCCGGGCTCGCCCGTGCCCTCGGCCGGACCCTGCCCGCCTATCTGGTGCCCTCCGCGTTCGTGCTGCTCGACGCGCTGCCCCTGACCGTCAACGGCAAGGTCGACCGCGCCGCCCTGCCGGACCCCGCCCGGCACGCACCGGGCCGGGGACGCGCACCGCGCACCGCCCGCGAGGAGATCCTCTGCGGGCTCTTCGCCGGCGTACTCGGCCTGGAGGCCGCCGGAGTCGACGACGACTTCTTCGCCCGCGGCGGCCACTCCCTGCTCGCCACCCGGCTGGCGGCCCGCATCCGGACCGCGCTCGCCGTGGAGGTCCAGGTCAGGACGGTCTTCGAGCACCCCACCCCGGCGGCCCTCGCCGCCGCACTGGACACGGCGGAAGGGGCCAGGACCCCGCTGGAGCGCACCCCGGTCCGACCCGACCCGCTGCCGCTCTCCTACGCGCAGCAACGCCTGTGGTTCCTCAACCGGTTCGAGGGCCCCAGCGCCACCTACAACGTGCCGCTCGTGCTGCGCCTGGACGGTTTCCTGGACGTGGACGCCCTGGAACACGCCCTGGTGGACGTCGTCCACCGGCACGAGAGCCTGCGCACCGTCTTCCCCGACACCGGCGGCGTCGCGCGGCAGGTCGTCCTCGACGCCTCCGCCGCGGACCTCGACCTGACCCCGCTCGACACCTATCCGGACCGCCTGGACGACGTGCTGACCGCCCAGGTCGCGCACCCCTTCGACATCGGCGTCGAACTCCCCGTCCGCGCCCGGCTGGTACGGCTCGGGGCACGGGCCCACGTCCTCGTGCTGGTCGTCCACCACATCGCCGGCGACGGCTGGTCCCTGGCACCGCTCGCCCGCGACCTGGCCGAGGCCTACCGGGCACGCGTCGCGGGCGAGGAGCCCTCCTGGCGGGAGCCGGACGTCCAGTACGCCGACTACACCCTGTGGCAGCGCGCGCTGCTGGGGGACGAAAGCGACCCGACGAGCCGTGCGGCCCGCCAACTCGACCACTGGAGGGACGCGTTGGCAGGATCACCCGAACTGCTCGACCTGCCGTACGACCGGCCCCGGCCCGCCGTCATGCTCCACCGCGGCGACGCGGTCCCCTTCACCGTCGACGCGGAGACCCACCGGGCCCTCACCGGCCTCGCCCGCGCCCGCGGATGCAGCCTGTTCATGGTGCTCCAGGCGGCCGTCTCGGTGCTGCTCTCCCGGCACGGCGCGGGCGACGACATCCCGCTCGGGACCGCCGTCGCCGGCCGCACCGACGAGGCCCTCGACGACCTGGTCGGCTTCTTCGTCAACACCCTCGTCCTGCGCACCGACCTCACCGGTGATCCCACCTTCGCCGACGTGCTCGACCGGGTGCGGGAGTTCGACCTGGCGGCCTACGCCCACCAGGACGTGCCGTTCGAAAGGCTGGTGGACTCCCTCAGCCCCGCACGGGCCCAGAACCACCATCCGCTCTTCCAGACCATGCTCGTCCTGCAGAACCAGGAGGAGGCCACGATCGAACTGCCGGGCCTCGCCGTCGCCGAACAGCCCGTCCGTACCGGCATCAGCAAGTTCGACCTCACCTTCACCTTCACCGAGAGGCAGGACGACGGAGCCCGGCCCGCGGGACTCGACGCGACCCTGGAGTACTCCACCGAACTCTTCGCGGACCCCACGGCGCACGCGCTGACGGCCCGGCTGACCCGGCTGCTGTCCGCCTTCGCCGCCGACCCCGCCCAGCGCGTCCACGCCACGCAGGTGATGGAAACCGGCGAGGCGCGGCGCCTGGACCGACTGGCACGCGGCCCGGTCACCCCCGTGCCCCGCCCCACCGCTCCCGACGCCTTCCGCGCGCAGTGCGCCCGCACCCCCGAGGCGACCGCGGTGTCCGACGGCGAACGCCTCCTCACCTTCGGCGCGCTCGACCTGCTGTCGGACGACCTGGCCCACCACCTGCGCGACCGGGGCATCGGCCGCGGCGACCTCGTCGCCGTCGCCCTGGAGGGGACCGCCGACCAGAGCGTCGCGATGCTGGCGGTCGCCAAGGCCGGGGCCGCCTGCCTGCCCCTCGACCTGGACTACCCCGAGGCCCGCGTCGCCCACATGCTCGCCGACGCGCGTCCGGCGCTGCTCCTCACCCACGGCGCGGAACGCGCCGCACGCGTGGCCGGGTCCGTGCCCCGTCTCTCCCTCGACGACCGGGCCCGCTGGTCCACCGGACGCGCGGGGCCGCCGGCGCCCGGCCCCGACCCGCGCGACGCCGCGTACGTCATCTACACCTCCGGCTCCACCGGCCGCCCCAAGGGAGTCGTCGTCACCCACGCCTCCCTGACCAACCACATGGCGTGGATGGCCGGCCACCTCACCCTCACGGGGGACGACCGGGTGCTCGCCCGCACCTCGCCCAGCTTCGACGCCTCGGTCTGGGAGACCTGGCTGCCCCTCCTGCACGGCGGCGCCACCTGCCCCGTGCCGCCCGCCCTCAACCACGACCCCGCCGGACTGCTCGCGCACATGCGGCGGGTCGGCGTGACCGTCGCCCAGTTCGTCCCCTCGCACCTGCGGGTCGTCCTCGACGAGGCAGACGGACACCGGCCGCCCGCCACCCTGCGGGCCGTCCTGTGCGGCGGCGAGCCGCTGACGACGTCCCTGGCGGAGCGGACCCGCACGGCCTGGCGGGTCGAGGTGCACAACCTCTACGGCCCGACCGAGACCACCATCGACGCCACCGCCCACCACCACCGGCGCCCCGCCAAGGGGGCCCCGGCGGGGGAGGGGACGGTGCCCATCGGCACCCCGGTCGACAACACCCGTGCCTACGTCCTCGACCGCGGCCTGCTGCCCGTCCCGCCCGGCGTCACCGGAGAGCTCTACGTCGCGGGCGACGGACTGGCACGCGGCTACCTCGGCCGGCCGGGGCTCACCGCGGCCCGGTTCGTCGCCGACCCGTACGGCCCCGCCGGAAGCCGTATGTACCGCACCGGGGACCTCGTCCGGCGCGGCGCCCGCGGGCTGCTCACCTACGTCTCCCGCGCGGACGACCAGGTCAAGCTGCACGGTTTCCGCATCGAACCGGGCGAGGTGGAGGCCGCGCTCACCGCACTCGACGGCGTCGCCGCCGCCTGCGTCCTCGTCCGCGAGGACCGGCCGGGCGAACGCCGGCTGGTCGCCTACACCGTCCCCGACCGGCGCGCGGGCACCGCGGTCCCCGACACCGCCGCGCTGCGCGCCCGGCTCACCGCCTCGCTGCCGCCGTACATGGTCCCCGCCGTGTTCGTGGAACTCGACGGCCTGCCGGTACTGCCCAACGGCAAGACCGACCGGGCCGCGCTGCCGGCCCCCGGACGCCCGGAGGCCGGCGGCCCCGGCGGACGGCCCCGCAACGCGCGGGAAGAAGTCGTGTGCGAGGTGTTCGCCGCCGTCCTGGGCGTCGCCGACGTCCGCACCGACGACGACTTCTTCGCCCTCGGCGGCGACAGCATCCTCTCCATCCAGCTCGTGAGCCGCCTCCGCGAAGCCGGCCTCGGGGTCACCCCGAGAGACGTCTTCACGCACCGCACGCCCGAAGCCGTCGCCGCCGCCGCCACCGGGCCCGTACCCGTCGCCGAGGAGCCGGACGGGGAGAACACCGGGGTCATGGAACCGACCCCGATAGCCGCCCGGTTCCTGGAGGGACCGGGCCCTTCGGACGGTTACAACCAGTCCGCCGTGCTGCGTACCCCGGCCGGCGCGGACACCGGGTCTCTGGCCGCCGCCCTCCAACTGGTCCTCGACCACCACGACACCCTGCGCCTGCGAACCCTCCGGTCGCCCGAAGGACAGGCGCAGTTGGAAGTGCTCCCGCCCGGCGCCGTGGACGCCGCCACCCGCCTCACCCGCCTCGACGTCCGGGGCCTGGCCGCCACCGCCCTGCGGGCGGCCGTCACCTCCGCGGGCGACGAGGCCCGCCGACGGCTCGCCCCCGCGGACGGACGCGTCGTCGAAGCAGTCTGGTGCGACGCCGGACCGGACGAACGGGGACGACTGCTCCTGGTCGTCCACCACCTCGCCGTCGACTCGGTCTCCTGGCGCATCCTCGCCGCGGACCTCGCCATCGCCTGGCGGGCCGTCACCGTCGACCCGACGGCCACCCTGCCGGCCGTCGGCACCTCCTACCGCCGCTGGTCACGGCTCCTGGCCGCGGAGGCCCGCACCCCCGCCCGCGAGGCGGAGCTGCCGCGGTGGGAGAGCGTCTCGGCCACCCCCGACCCGCAGCTCGGACACCGTCCGCTCGATCCCGCCCTGGACATCGCCGGACGGACGCGCACCCTGACCACCCGGCTCCCCGCAGACTGGACGAAACCCCTGCTGACCACCGTCCCCGCCGCCTTCCACGCGGGGGTGGACGACGTCCTGCTCACCGGCTTCGCGCTGGCGGTCTCCTCCTGGCGCGCGGAACGGGCCGGCCGGGCCGGGGACACCGCCGTCCTGCTCGACCTGGAGGGCCACGGCCGCGAGCAGATCGCCGCCCACGTCGACCTGTCCCGCACGGTCGGCTGGTTCACCAGCCTCTACCCCGTGCGACTGGACGCCGGCCCCCTCGACGCCCGCGACCCCGGACGCTTCGACGCCGCACTCGTCGAAAGCGCACTCAAACGGGTCAAGGAACAACTGCGGACCGTCCCCGACCACGGCATCGGCCACGGCCTGCTGCGCCACCTCAACCCGGCGGCGCGCCACCGGCTCTCGCAGGCCCCCGACCCCCAGATCGGCTTCAACTACCTCGGCCGTTTCACCGGATCGCGCGAGGCCCGCGGGGGCGCGGGCGCCGACTGGGACGTCGTGCTCGACGCCGGAGGGCCGAGCGGCCAGGACCCGCGGATGCCCGTGCACCACGTGATCGACGTCAACGCCCACACCGAGGAACTGCCGGACGGACCGCACCTGGTCACCCGGTGGACCTGGCCCCCCGACCTCCTCGGCCACGAGGACGTGGAGGCGCTGTCCGAGGCGTTCACCCGCGCCCTGCGGGTGCTCGCCGAACACGCCGGGAACCACGGGGCGGGTGGCTGGACGCCCTCCGACCTCCCCCTGGTCCAGCTCGACCAGGCCCAGCTCGACCGACTGCAGAACAAGTGGGGTGGACGCAAGTGACCGGGTTCCGACTGGAAGACGTACTGCCGCTGACACCGCTCCAGGCGGGGATGCTGTTCCACGCGCTGTACGACTCCGAGGCGGTGGACGTCTACACCGCGCAGTTCGCCTTCGACCTCGAAGGGCACGTCGACGTCCCCGCGCTGCGGGCCGCCGTCGCCGCCCTGCTGGGGCGGCACGCGAACCTGCGGGCCGGGTTCCTCCACGAGGACCTGGACGAACCCGTGCAGGCGGTGGCCGCCGAGGTGCCCACGCCGCTGGAGGAGCGCGACCTGACCCGCGCGGACGGCGACGCCACGACCGGGCAGCGCCTCACCGCGTTCCTCGCCGCCGACCGGGTCCGGCGCTTCGACCTCACCACCCCGCCGCTGATGAGGTTCACCCTGCTGCGCACCGCGCCGCGGCGCGCCACGCTCGTCATGACGAGCCATCACCTGCTCCTCGACGGCTGGTCGATGCCCCTGCTCGTACGCGAACTCTTCGAGCTGTACGCCCGAGGGGGCGACGACGGCACCCTGCCGCGCGTCACCCCGTACCGCACCTATCTCGGGTGGCTGGCCCAGCAGGACCGCCCCGCCGCCCTGTCCGCCTGGCGCACCGCACTGGCGGGGATCGAAGGGCCGACCCTGCTGGCCGGCCGCGCCGCCGACGGAGCGGCACCCGGGGCAGGCGAACTGCCGGACACCCTCGTCCTCGAACTGGACGCGGCCACGACCGGCCGCCTGCGCGCGACGGCCCGCGCCCACCGCATCACCCTCAACACGGTGGTGCAGGGCGCCTGGGGGCTGCTGCTGGCCGCTCTCACCGGACGCCGGGACGTCGTGTTCGGAACCACCGTGTCCGGCCGGCCGCCGGAGATTCCCGGCATCGAGACGATGGTCGGCCTGTTCATCAACACCGTCCCGGTACGGCTGCGCCCGGAGCCCGGCGAGAGCGTGGCGGCACTCCTGACCCGGCTCCAGGAGGAACAGGGCCGGCTCCTCGGCAGCCAGCACGTCGGCCTGACCGAGATACGCGCCACCACCGGCCTGGACGAACTCTTCGACACCCTCACCGTGTTCGAGAACTACCCGATGGACGCCGAGGCCCTGCGCACCGCCCAGCAAGGGCTGCCCGGACTCGCCGTCACCGGATTCAGCGGCACGGACGCGGCCCACTACCCCCTCACCCTCACCGTCGCCCCCGGCGACACCCTGAAGATCACCTTCGGCTACCGGGCCTCCGTCTTCGACCGCGGCACCACGGCCGGCACGGCCGCCCGACTGCGCGGGCTGCTCACGGCGATGGCCGAGGACCTGGAGCGTCCGGCGGACACCGTTCCCGTGCTCCTGGAGGGGGAACAGGACACCCTTCTCGCCCTGGGGCGCGGCGCCGGACCGGCTCCGCACGGCACCAGCCTCCCGGAGACCGTCGCCCGGCGGGCGGCACGCCACCCCGACGCGGTGGCCGTCGCCGGACCGGCGCAGGTGCTGACGTACCGGCAACTGTGCGCGGCGTCGGACGCTCTGGCCGGGACGCTGGTCGGTGCGGGCGCGGGAGCCGAGGACGGAATCGGCATCCTGCTGGGCCGTTCGGCGGCCCAGGTCACCGCCCCCCTGGCGGCCCTGCGGGCGGGTGCGGCCTACGTGCCCCTCGATCCGAGCTGGCCCGCCGAGCGCCTCGACCGGGTCGCCGAAGCGGCCGCCCTCCGGGTGCTGATCGTCGACGCGACCACCCGGACGCACCCCTGGGTGCGCGCCCTCGGGCCCGGCACGTCCGTGGTGACCGTCGACACCGGGGGCCGGCCCCGCGAGGAGACCCCGCTCCCCGTCGGACCGCTGCCCGCCGTCACGGGCCAAGACCGTCTCGCGTACATCATGTTCACCTCCGGCTCCACCGGTCTGCCCAAGGCGGTCGGCGTCACCCACGCCGACGTCGCCGCCCTCGCCGCCGACCACCGGTGGGGCGACGGGGCGGCCGACACCGTGCTGATGCACTCCGCGTACGCCTTCGACGCCTCCACCTTCGAGATCTGGGCGCCCCTGTGCAACGGCGGCCGCGTCGTCGTCGCCCCCGAGGGCGCCCTGCAGCCCGCCGTGCTCCGCGACGCCGTCGCCCGCCACGGAGTGACGGCGGCGTTCCTGACGACCGGCCTGTTCAACGCCGTCGCCGAGACCGACCCCGACGCCCTCGGACTGCTGCGCCTGGTCGCCTCCGGCGGCGAGGCGGCCGCTCCCGACGTCCTCCAGCGCCTCGCCGCCGCCCACCCCGGCACCCGGTTCCTGAACGTCTACGGGCCCACCGAGACCACCACCTTCGCCACCGCCCACCACGTGCGGCCCGACGCCCCCGGCGGCGTGGCACCGCTGGGGGAGCCGCTCGACGGCGTGCGCGTGTACGTCCTGGACACGGCGCTGCGCCCGGCGCCCGCCGGCGCCGAGGGCGAGCTGTACGTCGCCGGGCCCGGTGTCGCACGCGGCTACCTGGGCCGTCCCGGCCTCACCGCGAGCCGCTTCGTCGCCGACCCCTTCGCGGGGGACGGGACGCGCATGTACCGCACCGGCGACCTGGTCCGCCGGGACGCCGACGGATCCCTGCACTACGTCGCACGGGCCGACCAGCAGATCAAACTGCGCGGCCACCGCATCGAGCCCGCCGAGATCGAGGCGGTGCTCCTCACCGACCCCTCCGTGCGCGCCGCCTGCGTCCTGGTCAGGGAGGACCTGCCCGGCGACCGCACCCTCACCGCCTACGTCGTCCCCGCACCCGGCCACACCCCGGACCCCGCCCGGCTGACCGCCCACGTCGGACGCCGGCTGCCCGCCCCCATGGTGCCGAGCCTCGTCCAGACGCTCGACGCGCTGCCGCTGACGCCCAACGGCAAAGTCGACCGGGCCGCCCTGCCCGCACCCGCCGGCCCCCGGCCCACCGGAGGCAGGCCGCCGCGCGACGGCCGCGAGGAGATCCTCGCCGGGCTGTTCGCCGACGTCCTCGGCGTGGCCCGGGTCGGCGTCGACGACAACTTCTTCGCCCTCGGCGGCCACTCCCTGCTCGCCACCCGCCTCGCCGGCCGCGTCCGCGCCGCGCTCGGCACCGAGACCGACATCCGCACCCTCTTCGACCACCCGACGGTCGCCTCGCTCGCCGCCGTCCTGGAGGGCGCCGCCCGGCCCGTGCGCCCCGCACTCGTCCCGCAGGAGCGGCCCTCCGCGCTGCCGCTGTCGCACGCCCAGCGGCGCCTGTGGTTCCTGCACCGGCTGGAAGGCCCCTCCGCCACCTACCACATCCCCTTCGCCGTACGCCTGGACGGCGCACTCGACACGGACGCGCTGCGCCGGGCCGTGCGGGACGTCGTCGACCGGCACGCCGCGCTGCGCACCGTGTTCCCCGAGACCGACGGCGGTCCGTGCCAGCACGTCACGGCGACCGACGACGTCCGCCTCCCCTTCGTCCTCGAAACCGTCGACGAGGACAAGCTGGCCGACCGGATCACCGCCGCCGCCACGGAGCCGATCGACGTCGAACAGCGCATCCCGCTCCGGGCGACCCTGCTGCGCACGGCCCCGCACACCCACGTCCTGGTCCTGGTGATCCACCACATCGCCGCGGACGGCTCGTCACTGGCGCCCCTCGGCCGGGACCTCGCCACCGCCTACCGCGCCCGTGCCGAGGGCCGGGCACCCACCTGGGCCCCCCTCCCCGTCGACTACGCCGACCACACGCTCTGGCAGCACCGCCTGCTCGGCGACGACCGCGACCCCGACAGTCTCCTGACGCGCCAACTCGCCCACTGGCGAACAGCGTTGCAAGGCCTCCCGGAGGTGATCGACCTGCCGTGGGACCGCCCGCGCCCCGCCGTGCCCCGGCACACCGGCGCCACCCACGACTTCGCCCTGGACCGCACCACCGCCCGCGGCGTCGCGGGCCTCGCCCGCGCCACCGGGAGCAGCGTCTTCATGGTCCTCCAGGCCGCGCTGGCGGTCGTGCTGCAACGGCACGGGGCCGGCGACGACATCCCCCTGGGCACCGCGGTCGCCGGCCGGACCGACGAGGCCGCCTCCGACCTGGTCGGTCTCTTCGTGAACACCCTCGTCCTGCGCACCGACCTGTCGGGTGATCCCACCTTCAGCGAACTCCTCGGCAGGGTGAAGGACTTCGACCTCTCCGCCTACGCCCACCAGGACGTCCCCTTCGAGCACCTGGTGGAACTCCTCAACCCCGCCCGCTCGCAGAACCACCATCCGCTCTTCCAGACCATGCTGGTGCTCCAGAACCACACACCCGCCACCGCCCTCGACCTCCCCGGCCTCACTGCCACCGGCCTCCCGGTCGACCCCCGCGTGGCCAAGTTCGACCTCTCGTTCACCTTCACCGAGACCTTCGACACCACCGGCGCGCCCGACGGCATGACCGCCTCGGTCGACTACGCGACGGAACTCTTCGACGCCGGGACCGTCCGCGACCTCGCGGGCAGGCTCGTCCTGCTGCTCGCCGCCGTCTGCGCCGACCCGGACCGCCCGCTGCACGGCCACGACGTGCTCACCGCCGCCGAACACACCCGTATCCGCGCGTGGGGGACCGGCCCGGCTCCGGAACAGGCCGCGGCGACCGTCCCGGCCCTCCTCGCGCAACGGGTCCGGCGGACGCCGGACGCCCCGGCGGTCCGCGACGCGACCACCACCCTCAGCTACGCGGAACTCGCCCGGCGCGCCGACGCCCTCGCCCGCCGGCTCACCGCGCTGGGGGCGGGCCCCGAGGACCGGATCGCCGTGGCGCTGCCCCGCACCCACGAACTCGTCGTCGCCCTCCTCGGCGTCCTCGCGGCCGGCGCGGCCTACGTACCGCTCGACCCCGACTACCCGGCGGAGCGGTTGTCGTACATGATCGAGGACGCCCGGCCGCGTCTCCTGCTGACCACGTCCGACGTCCACCGCCGCCTCCCCGGGACCGACGTGCCCCACCTCCACCTGGACGTCCCCGCAGACGCGTTCTCGCCCGGACCCGCGGCGGCCGTCCTTCCGGAGCATCCGGCGTACGTCATCTACACCTCGGGCTCCACCGGCCGCCCCAAGGGCGTCGTGGTCACCCACCGGGGCGTCGCCGCCATGGCAGGGACCCAGAGCGGCCGCCTGAGCGCCGGACCGGGAAGCCGTGTCCTGCACATGGCCTCGGTCAGCTTCGACGCCGCGTTCTGGGAGCTGTGCATGGGGGTGCTCTCGGGCGCCTGCCTGGAGATCGACGGGCGCGACGCCCTCATGCCCGGCCCCACCCTCGCCGCCCTGGTGCGCGAGCGGGGCGTCACCCACCTCACGCTGCCGCCCGCCGTCCTCGCCGTGATGCCGCCCGAGTCGCTCCCCGCCGGGACCACGATCGTCCTCGCCGGTGAGGCGTGCACCCCGGCCCTGGTCCGCGACTGGGCGCGCGACCGCGACGTCGTCAACGCCTACGGCCCCACCGAGACGACGGTCTGCGCCACCATGAGCGCCTTCCAGCACGCCGCCGGGCCCCTGGCCCCGGAGCGCACCGTGCCCATCGGCGTCCCCGTCGACGGCACCCGCGTCCAGGTCCTGGACGACCGGCTCGCCCCCGTCCCGCCCGGAGTCGTCGGCGAGCTGTACGTGTCCGGCGAGGGCGTCGCCCGCGGCTACCACGGCCGCCCCGGGCTGACCGCCTCCCGCTTCGTGGCCGACCCCTCCGACCGTGCCGGCGGCCGCATGTACCGCACCGGCGACCTGGCCCGGTGGACCCCGGACGGCGAACTCGTCTACGTCTCGCGCGTCGACGACCAGGTCAAACTGCGCGGCTTCCGGATCGAACCGGGCGAGATCGAGGCCCTGCTCACCGCCCTGCCGGGCATCGCCGCCGCGTGCGCCGTCGTCCGCGAGGACCGGCCCGGCGACCGCCGCCTGGTCGCCTACCTCGTTCCCGCGGAAGGCGCGACCGCCCCGGACGACACCGAGGTGCGGGCCCGGCTCGCCGCCGCCCTGCCCGCCCACATGGTCCCCGCCGTCCTCGTACGCCTGGGCGCCCTGCCCCTCACGCCCAACGGCAAGACCGACCGCCGCGCCCTGCCCGCACCCGGCCGGCCCGCGCCGTCCGGCGGCGTCGCACCGCGCACCGCCCGGGAGCGGACGCTGTGCGAGGTGTTCGCCCAGACCCTCGGCGTCCCGGAGGTGGGCGTCACCGACGACTTCTTCGCCCTCGGCGGCCACTCGCTGCTCGCCGTGACCCTGGCCCGCCGCATCGGCGAGCGGTGCGGCCGGCGCCCCTCGCTGCGCGCCCTGTTCGCCGCGCCGACGGTCCAGGGCGTCGACCGCCTCCTGCGCGGCACGCCGGGGCAGGAGCCCCTTCCGGACGCCGCCGGACCCGATCTCGCCGCCGAGGTCAGACTGGCACCCGAGATCTCCCGCCGGCACCACACGGTGCCGGAGCCCGCCCGGAGGCCCGCCCGACCCGCCCCCCGACCCTTCCTCACCGGGGCGTCGGGCTTCCTCGGCGCCTTCCTGCTGCGCGACCTCATCGAGGCCACCGGCGGCCCCGTCGACTGCCTCGTCCGGGCCGGGGACGCCCGGAGCGCGGCCGACCGGCTGCGCGCCAACCTGGAACGCTACGGCCTGTGGCACCCCCGGTACGCCGACCTGGTCCGGCCCGTCCCCGGCGACCTCGCCGCTCCCGGCCTCGGCCTGTCCCCCGAGGACCGGGCTGCCCTGGTCCGGCGCCTCGGCCCCGTCCTGCACAACGGCGCACGCGTCAACTTCGCGGCCGGATACGCGGAGTTGCGCGCCCCCAACGTGGCCGGCACCGAAGAGCTCCTGCGCCTGCTCGCCGAATCGGCTTCCCCCGGCATGCACTACGTCTCGACCACCAGCGTCTACGCCCCCGTCTCCGGTCCCGGTGCCGGGCCCGTCACCGAGCAGACCCCGACCGGACCGGCGCCCGACCTGCCCGACGGGTACGCCCGCAGCAAGTGGGTCGCCGAAGGGCTCGTGTCCCTGGCCCGCGAACGAGGCCTGCCGGTCACCGTCCACCGCCCCGGACGCATCAGCGGGGACACCACCACCGGAGCCTGCCAGGACCGCGACCTGCTGTGGCAGCTCGTCAAGGGCTGCCTCCAGGCCGGCGCCGTCCCGGACCTCCCGCACGGGTCGACGGACTGGGTCCCCGTGAACCACGTCTCCAGGGCGGTCGTGGCGCTCTTCACGTCCCGCCCGGCCGGATCGGAGACGTACCACTTCACCCACCCCGAGGCGCCGGGCCTGGACCGCGTGTTCGAGGTGGCCGCGCGGCTGGGCCACGACCTGCGCACCGTCCCGGCCGACCACTGGCGGACCCTCGTCGCGGCGCAGCGGGACAACGCCGCCCAGCTGTTCCTCGGCGACGCGTCGCCGGCCGCCCAGGGACCCGCACACCACCGGGCCTTCGACTCCAGCAGGACGGCCGCGGCCGTCGAAGCGCTGGGCGTGCGCCTGCCGCCACTGACCGACGACACCCTCACCCGCTACCTCACGTACTTCCACCGCACGGGCTTCCTGCCCGTGCCGGGGGGAGCCCGTGCCCGGACATAGCCCCCACCGGTCCCGGACGGCCCGCTCCGGCCGTCCGGGACCGGGTCACGGCACCGCGGGGGATCTGCCGGGAGGGGGACCGGATCACCCCTTGGCCGGCGCCCCGCCGTCCAGACCGACGCCCAGCCGTTCCGCCACCGCGGTCAGGGTCTTCCCCAGCGGGAGCGCGACGCGGGTGACGGCGTGCCGGTCGCCGCGAGTCGCGTCCCGGTTCACGATCAGCACCGGAGTGCCCGCCTGGTCCGCCTGGCGCACGAACCGCAACCCGGACATCACCGTCAGCGACGATCCGAGGACGAGCACCGAAGCCGCCCCCCGGACCAGCTCCCGGCACTCCTCGACCCGCGCCGGCGGCACCGACTCGCCGAAGAAGACCACGTCCGGCTTGAGGACGCCGCCACAGACCGTGCAGGGCACCACGTGGAAGTCCCCGACCTGCTCGTCGGTGAGGTCCGCGTCGCCGTCCGGATTGATCCCGGCGGCCACCGGCGAGAACCCCGGATTGGCCTCCTCCAGCCGCCCGGCCAGTTCCCGGCGCGCGCTGAACGTGCCGCAGGTCAAACAGACGACCCGGTCGAGGCTCCCGTGCAACTCCACCACGCCCTGACTGCCGGCGGCCTGGTGCAGCCCGTCGACGTTCTGCGTGATCACCCCCGACAGCAGCCCGTGCCGTCCGAACGCGGCCACCGCCCGGTGCCCCGCGTTCGGCCGGGCCCGGCCGAAGGTGCGCCACCCGAGGTGGCTGCGCGCCCAGTAACGCCGCCGGGCCCGCGCGCTCGTCGTGAAGTCCTGGTACGTCATCGGGGTGTGCCGGCTCAGGCTGCCGCCGTCGCCCCGGTAGTCGGGGATGCCCGACTCCGTGGAGATGCCCGCCCCGCTCAGCACCAGCACCCCGCCCACGGCCAGTGCTTCGGCGACCGGCTCCGGGTCGGTGGTGCCCGGCGGCAGGTCCGCGGGCGGGGTCCAGCTCAGGGTGGGGCGCATACGCATGCCCCCAGGGTACGGAAACCCGCCGCGCCCGCCCGGCCCGCGCCGCGTCACCCGCCCGACGGGCACCGGTGTGAGACTGGTGGCATGACGGACACCGGACGGCGGACCGGCCGACGGCTGGAACGCACCATCCTCGAACTGCTGGACGCCCGCGCCCCGACCGCGACGATCTGCCCCTCCGACGCCGCGCGCGCGGCGTACGACGGGGACGACGACGGCTGGCGGCACCTCATGGAGCCGGCCCGCGAGGCCGCCCGCCGGCTCGTGGCCGGCGGCGAGGTGGAGATCACGCAGGGCGGCCGTGCCGTCGACCCCCGCACCGCCCGGGGCCCGATCCGCATCCGCCGCGCCCGCTGACCGCCGCACGACCCGTCCCCACCCCACCGCATCGGGCACAGGATGTCGGGTCCGGCGGGCCGGGTCCTTTCTACCGTGAGGTCCGTAAGGGAAGGAGTCCGGGATGCTGGACGGGCTGAACCAGGCCATGGAGCACATCGAGTCGCACCTCGACCGACCGATCGACGTGCCCGCGCTCGCGCGCCTCGCGACGACGTCGGAGTACCACTTCCGCCGGATGTTCTCTGCACTGGCGGGTCTTCCGCTGTCGGAGTACGTCCGGCGCAGACGGCTGACCCTCGCGGGCGCCGAGGTGCTCGCCGGCGAGCGGACGCTGCTCGACATCGCGACGCGCTACGGCTACAGCTCGGGCGAGGCGTTCGCACGGGCGTTCCGCGCCATGCACGGCGTGGGCCCCGGCGAGGCCCGGCGGACGGGTGCGGCCCTGCACTCCCAGCAACGGATGTCCTTCCGCCTCGTCGTCGAAGGGAACAGCAGCATGCGCTACCGGATCGTGGACAAGGGAGCCTTCCGGGTGGTCGGCAGGAAGGCGCGGGTACCGCTCGTCCACGAGGGCGCGAACCCCGCGATCGGCGACTTCATCCGCGGTATCGGCAAGGACACGCTGCGACGCATCGCCGCCCTGGCCGACCAGGAACCGGCGGGCATCGTCGCGGTGAGCGACCAGCTCGACCCGAGCCGGGCCGAGGGAACCGAACTCGACTACTACCACGGGGCGGTGACGGGCGCCGAGGTGCCCGAGGACATGGACGCCCTGGACGTGCCGCCCGGCGCCTGGGCCGTGTTCGAGTACTCCGGCCCCTTCCCGCAGGCGCTCCAGTACCTGTGGCGGGACGTGTTCACCGAGTGGTTCCCGTCGAACCCCTACGCCACCAGGCCCGGACCCGAGATCCTGAGCGTGCGGCTGGACGCCGACGGGAAGCGGGCCGACGCCGAGCTGTGGATCCCGGTGGAGCGGTCCGCGGCCTGACGATCCGCGGCCTGACGAAGGGCCGCGCGGGGCGGCAGCCGGGGCCGGGCACGCGTACGCGTTGCGGGAGCGCACCGCCTCGCGGCGGGCGTTCCCCTACCGGGTCTCCGCCGCGGCCGGCGCGGGGGCGGGCGGCGCGGCGTCGGCCTGCCGGGCCGCGGCGGCGGGGGTGGCTTCGCCGTCGGCCTTCATGGCACGCGCCTCGCTCTTCAGGACGCGCAGCGACTGGCCCAGCGCACGCGCGGTGTCCGGCAGCTTCTTGGACCCGAACATCACGACGACCACGACCGCCACGATCAGCAGGTGCCACGGCTCGATTCCGTTGCGGAGCATCCGACGCCTCTTCTCCTCGTTCCGGCAGCGCCGGTCATGTGCGGGGGGAGGTCCCCGCCGACCGATCGCTGCATCATGCAACTGTATCGTCGGCGGTCCGGGCCTCCCCTCCCCGGGGCCCGCGCGGCACCGGGGGCGCGCGGGCGTACCCGCTCACTCCTTGCGCCGGTCTCCGCCCCACGGATGCCGCATCCGGATCCACACGTCGCGCGCCTGCCGCCCGGCCCGCGTCCTGCTGCGGGCGACGAGGACACGGGCCTGCTCCGCGGTCTCGACCATGGGCCCGGAGCCCCGCAGGGGCTTGCCCGCCGTCTCGTGCAGGAAGAAGGTCGAGACGAGCCCGACGACGCCCGCCACCATGAGGTAGTACGCCGGGATCATCTCGTCGTCGGTCGCTTCCACCAGGGCGGAGGTGACCAGCGGGGTGGTGCCGCCGAACAGTGACACGGAGATGTTGAACGCGATCGACAGCGCGCCGTAGCGGATGCGGGTCGGGAAGAGCGCCGGGAGCGTCGAGGCGGACGTACCCGCGAAGCAGACCAGCAGCAGTCCCAGCACCGCGCAGCCGATCGCCGGCAGCAGGATCCCGCCCTCGCGGATCAGCAGGAAGGCGGGGATCGCGAAGACGATGAGCGCCACGCTCCCGGCCATGAAGACGGGACGCCGGCCCCACCGGTCCGAGGACCTGCCGACCGTGGTGATGGTCAGCACCACGAGCAGCATCGTGCCCAGCACCAGAAGCTGCGCGCTGATGTCCGGTTCGCCCAGCGTCTCGGACATGTACGTCGGCAGGTAGGAGGTCACCATGTAGTTCGTGACGTTGTAGAGCAGCACCAGGCCCATGCAGATGAGCACCGCCTGCCAGTGCCCGGTGAAGATCTCCTTGAGCCGGCCGCCGCCGGACTGCCGCGCCTCCTCGACCGGGCCGGCCGAGGACCGGGCCTCCGCCCGTACCTCCTCCTCGCGCTGGAAGGCGGGCGTCTCCTCCAGTTTCAGCCGCATGTACAGACCGATCAGACCGAGCGGCCCCGCCACGTAGAACGGGATACGCCACCCCCAGTCGGTCATCCCGTCCGTGCCCAGCACCGCCGTCAGCACGGTCACCAGGCCGGAACCCAGCGAATATCCGACGAAGGTCCCGAAGTCCAGCCAACTGCCCAGGAAACCACGCCGCTTGTCCGGGGCGTACTCCGCGATGTACGTCGTGGCGCCCGCGTACTCCCCGCCGGTCGAGAAGCCCTGCACCAGCCGGCAGACCAGCAGCAGCAATGGAGCGGCGAAGCCGACCGCGGCGTACGACGGCAGGAAACCGACGGCGAAGGTGCTCGCCGCCATCATGATCATGGTGAGCGCCAGCACTTTCTGACGCCCCACCCGGTCGCCCAGCGGACCGAACACCAGCCCGCCGAGCGGGCGCACCAGGAACGCGGCGGCGAACGTCGCGAACGTCGACACCACCTGCGCTCCCGGCGAACTCGACGGGAAGAACACCTTGCCGAGGGTGCCCGCCAGATAGGCGTAGACGCCGAAGTCGAACCACTCCATGGTGTTGCCCAGCGCCGCCGCCGTCACCGCGCGCCGCACCTTCGGCGGATCGGTGACCATCACGTCCCCGGCGGCCAGCGCCTTCTTACGACGCCGCAGCAGCGTCCGCACCATCCGGTCCGTCGCCCCGCTGCCGCCCCGGCGGCCGGGTCGGCGGGGCTGTCGTGTCGGTCCCGGCATGCGTCGCCCGCTTTCCGCTGTAGCCCTGATCCGTCCGCCGCACACGCGGTGCGGCTCCCGGGTGCTCCCCAGCGGTCCACCCTCTCCGGCCCGGCGCCGATACACCGGGTGACTGTGCCGGAGGGGCGAGCCAGGGGACCCGTACGGGCGAATCCCGGCCGCACGGCGGTACGCCGCGCACCGGCCCGGCAGGCCTGGCGCGCGGCGGGCCCGCGGAACCGGAAACCGCCGCCGTGCGCACCCGCGCACGACGGCGGTCCCCGCTCACCCGGACCCGGCGGCGGGGCCGCCCGCCCGCCGGGCACAGGTGCGTCAGGACGGGCGTGCGGGGCTCACACCGCGGCGGGCGCGGGGCGTACCGCGGCGAGCGCGGCGACGATCTCGTCGCTCCGGGTCTTGGCGTCGCCGAAGAGCATCGCGGTGTTCTCCCGGAAGAACAGCGGGTTCTGCACGCCCGCGTAACCGCTGGCCATGGAGCGCTTGAAGACCACCACGTTCGCCGCCTCCCAGACCCGCAGGACCGGCATGCCGGCGATCGGACTGCCCGGGTCGTCCATGGCGGCCGGGTTCACGGTGTCGTTGGCCCCGATCACGAGGACGACGTCGGTGCCGGCGAGGTCGTCGTTGATCTCGTCCATCTCCAGCACGATGTCGTAGGGCACCTTCGCCTCGGCGAGCAGCACGTTCATGTGACCCGGCAGCCGCCCCGCCACGGGATGGATGGCGAAGCGGACGTCGACGCCCCGCTCCTTCAGCAGCCGGGTCAGCTCGGCGACCGGGTACTGCGCCTGCGCCACCGCCATGCCGTAACCGGGGGTGATCACCACGCGGGAGGCTCCGGCCAGCAGCTCCGCGGTCTCCTCCGTGGAGGTCTCCCGGTGCTCTCCCTGCTCGCCGCCCGCACCGGCCGCCGCCTCGATCCCGAACCCGCCCGCGATGACGGAGAAGAAGGAACGGTTCATGGCCTTGCACATGATGAAGGAGAGGTAGGCACCCGAGGACCCCACCAGCGCCCCGGTGACGATGAGCAGGTCGTTGTCGAGCAGGAAGCCGCTCGCGGCCGCCGCCCACCCGGAGTAGCTGTTCAGCATGGACACCACGACGGGCATGTCGCCGCCGCCGATCGAGGCCACCAGGTGCCAGCCGAACAGCAGCGCGACCGCCGTCACCGCGATCACCGGCCACAGGGCGGGGTCCCGCACGAACAGGACCGTGAGGACCACGAAGGCGACCAGCGCGGCCAGGTTCAGAAGGTTCTTCCCCGGCAGCACCAGCGGCGCCGACTTGACGCGCCCGCTGAGCTTGAGGTACGCGACGACCGAGCCGGTGAAGGTGACCGCCCCGATGAAGATCCCGATGGAGACCTCGGCGTGATGGATCTTCAACAGCGCACCGGAATAGCCGCCCAGGCCGTGGCGCTCGACCTCGATGTACGAGGCCCAGCCCACCAGCACCGCCGCCAGACCGACGAACGAGTGCAGCAGCGCGATGAGTTCGGGCATCCCGGTCATCTGCACGATCCGCGCGCGCCACAGCCCGATGACCCCGCCGACGACGAGCGCCGCGACGATGATGAGCACCGTCGTGGACCGCTCCGGGCTGTCGTGGACGGTCAGACCGATGGTGGCGGCGAGGGCGACGGCCATGCCGGCGACGCCGTACGTCCACCCCTGCCGGGCCGTCTCGTGCTTGCTCAGGCCCGCCAGGGAGAGGATGAACAGGAGCGCGGCGATCAGGTACGCCGCGGTGGAGATCGAGGCTGCGGTCATGTCAGTTCCCCTTGCTGAACATGGCGAGCATGCGGCGGGTCACCGCGAAGCCACCGAAGATGTTGACGGAGGCGAGCAGCACCGCGATCCCGGCCAGCACCTGGATCGGACGACCGCCGATACCCACCTGGATCAGCGCGCCCACCACGATGACCCCCGAGATGGCGTTGGTGACGCTCATCAGCGGGGTGTGCAGCGCGTGGTGGACCTTGCCGATCACGTAGTAGCCGATGACGATCGCCAGCGTCAGCACGGTGAAGTTCTGCGGGATCGGATCCGGGGCGTAGGCGATGACCAGCCACAGCAGCGCGACCCCGGTGAGGACCAGCCCGAGCTTCGTCGCGGCCGGCATCGGCCGCTTCTCCGGCTGCGCGACCGCCGCCGTGCTGGCAGGTGCGGCGACCGGGGCGGCGCTCACCTGTACCGGGGGCGGCGGCCACAGCTTCTCGCCCCGCCCGGTCCCGGTGGCACGCACCACCGTGATCCCGCGCTGGACGGGATCCTCCAGGTCCAGGACCACCTTGCCGTCCTTGTCCGGAGTGAGCAGCTTCATCAGGTTGACGAGGTTGGTTCCGTACAACTGGCTCGCCTGGGTGGGGAGCCGGCCGGCCAGATCGCTGTAACCGAGGATCGTGACGCCGTTGTCGGTCACGATCCGCTCGCCCGCCACGCTGTTCTCGACGTTGCCGCCCTGGGCCGCGGCCATGTCGACGATCACCGAACCGGCCTTCATCGACGCGACGTCGGCGGCCGTGATCAGCCGGGGCGCCGGCCGCCCGGGGATCAGCGCGGTGGTGATGACGATGTCGACGTCGGCCGCCTGCGCCGAGTACAGCTCCGCGGCCGCCTTGTCGTACGCCTCCGAGGTGGCCCTGGCGTACCCGTCGGACGACTGCTCGGCCTGTTCGTCCACGACGACCGGCAGGTACGCGCCGCCGAGCGACTTCACCTGGTCGGCGACCTCGGGGCGCGGGTCGGTGGCCCGCACGACCGCGCCGAGGCTGGACGCCGCGCCGATCGCCGCCAGACCCGCGACCCCGGCGCCGGCGACCAGCACCTTGGCCGGCGGGACCTTCCCGGCCGCGGTCACCTGGCCGGTGAAGAACCGGCCGAACTCGTGGGCCGCCTCGATCACCGCCCGGTACCCGGCGATGTTGGCCATGCTCGACAGGACGTCCAGGGACTGGGCCCGGCTGATGCGGGGCACCGCGTCCATCGCCAGCACGGTGATGTCCCGTTCGGCCAGGGCGTCCACGAGCTCCGGGTTGAGGGCCGGCGCCAGCGTGGAGACCAGCAAGGCGCCGTCCTTCGGCCGGTCGACGTCCTGCGGGGACGGGCCGTTGACACGCAGGACGATGTCCGCGCTCCACGCTTCTTCGGCGGTGCCGACGGTGGCTCCCGCCCCGGCGTACGCGGCGTCGGGGAAGGCGGACAACGCGCCCGCCCCCGCCTCGATCACCAGGTCGTACCCGAGGGCGACGAGCTTTTCGACGGTCGCGGGTGTCGCGGCCACCCGGGTTTCCCCGGACGGCTCGCGGGTCACTCCGATGAGCATGAAAGGGACTCCTTCATGGACCACTGTGCACGGACGATGACACGGCAGAGGTCTGGTGCGGCCCCCCGGATCTCTCCGGGGGGCCGCACCAGACCTCGTCCACAGGCGCGGATCAGTACATCAGGAACGGTCCCGACGATCACGCCTGCCGGGCGGTGGGTCGCCGTCGCGGCGGCGACCGCCGGGCCCGCCGCCGCGCCAGTCGCCTCCGGTCCGGCAAATCGCCGTACCGGCACGACAGTTGTCGACGGGCCCGTGCCCGGCCGAGTATCTGCGATTGTGCACCGGGAACGCTCCGGAGGGTGTGTTACGTGCGTCATGCAGGTCCCCGCGAACGTCCTGCGGATCGGGGCCGAAGGGACCGGGACGGTCCTCGGTCACGCCCCGCCCGTGCCTCCGGTCCCCCCGCCGCCGTGCCGGCCCCCGCGTGCGCTCAGACCGCGCCCAGGGCCTGACTGATGGCGTCGGCGGCCTCGATGACCTCGCGGATCAGCGCCGCGCGCTGGCCCTCGCCGCCGGTCTGGTCCCCGAGGAGGGAGGTCGGGCCCCACAGCGAGATGGCGGCCACCACGTCCCCGGAGGCGTCACGGACCGGTGCAGCCAGCGATGCGCGCCCCAGGGCGCGTTCCTCGGCCTCCACGGCGTAGCCGGAGCGGGCGACGGCGTCGATCTCGGCGTCCAGGAGGTCGTGGTCCGTGGTCGTGAAGTCGGTGTGGGCCGCGAGGGGTTCGGGGAGCAGTTCGCGGCGCTGACCGGGCGTGAGGCCGGTCAGCAGGCACTTGCCGATACTGGTGGCGTGCAGCGGCGCGGTGTGTCCGGCCTGCGTGTACGACTTGGGGGCGCGGGCTCCCTCGAAGTTGCACAGGAACATCAGCTCGGCGCCCCGGCGGACGGCCACGTTCGCCCCGAGTCCGGTCCGGGTGGCGAGGTCCTGGAGCACCATGCGCGCGGCCCGGTGGACCGGGTCGCGGTTGGCGGCGGTCGCGGCGAGCGGGAGGATGCCGAGGCTGAGCCGGTAGAGATTGCTGACCGGGTCGCGCTCCACCATGTCGAGCCGTTCGAGGGTGGACAGCAGCCGCGAGGTGGTGGAGGATCCGAGCCCCGTGAGTTCGGCGACGTCGGAAACGCGTAGCTCCGCGCGGCCGTTGTCCAGTGCGCGCAGGACCGACACCGCCCGTTCGACGCTCTGGTTCGTCCCGACGTCGGTCGCCCGCGTGGCCATGACCCTCCTCAGTTGCAAGTCGTTTGCACTATCTGCATCAGCATATCGCGTCGGTCCGCGGCCCTGCCCGACTTCCGCGGGCCGCCCGGCCCTGACGAGCGGGCCCGGCGGCCGGCTCTGATGCCCGGCCCTGACGAGCGGCCTTGACGCGCGGTCTGACGTACGGTCAGCGTGAGCGGCCCGGCCGGTGGGGCCCACCGGCCGGGCCGCTCACGCTCCCCGGCCGCTCGGACGGGGCGCGGATGTGCGGTCAGCGCAGGTGCCGGGCGAAGAAGCGGTTCGCTTCCTCGCCCGCGAACCGCGGGACACCGGTGTGCCCGCCCATGTTGGCGTGCAGGGTCTTCTCCGCGGAGCCGAAGGCGTCGAACAGGTCCAGGGCCGCCTGCCGGTCGTTACCTTCGTCGTCCCACTGCAGCAGCACGTGCAGCGGGACGGTGACGTGGCGGGCCTCCTCGAAGATGACGCGGGGGACGTGACTTCCCGCGAACAGGACGGCGGCCGAGATGCGCGGTTCCACCGCCGCCAGCCGGGTGCCGAGGGAGATCACGCCTCCCGAGTACCCGACCGGACCGCCGATCCCGGGCAGCGCCAGAAGAGCGTCCAGGGCGGCCCGCCACTCCGGGACCGCGTTCTCGACCAGCGGGAGGACGAGGGCGTCGACGATTCCGCCGGCCACCGGCTCGCCCGCCTCCACGGCGCGGCGCAGGTCGGCACGGGCCTGCTCGGCGCCGGGCAGCCGGGGCCGGTCGCCGCTTCCGGGGAGTTCGAGGGTGGCCGTGGCGAACCCCTCGGCCGCGGACTGCCGGGCCCGCCCCACCAGCCGTGGGTACGCGGTGCCCAGCCCGATCGGGGGAGGCCCCATCAGGATCAGCGGCGCCGGTGCGGACGGGGACGCGCAGGAGGGCGTCCAGAGGATGCCGGGGACGCCGTCGAGGGTGAAGGAGCGCTCGACGACACCGTCGTCGAGGCGTTGTTCAGCGGTGAGGTGCATGGTCGTGCCTTTCGGGAGTGCGCGGAACGGCGCTCCCGGACGACGACCTATCGCCCGACCGTGACCCCGGAGGAGAGCACCCACGTCGATACGTTCACGGGTACCACCTCCTCGATCTCTCGCACGGCCTCCGAGAGGCTAGCAGACCACCGCACCGCGCCGACCCGGCGGGTGACGCAGCCGCCGAGCACGACGGCGGCCCGTCGAACGGCGCGGACCCGCCGAACCCCCGCAGCGGCGCCCCCGCCGGACGCCACCTCGTCCGTCGGAGTGAGGGGGGAACGGTTCTGCGCGGGCCGCTGCGGAGCGTGGAGTGCCGAACCCGGCAGCGTGGACGGCACCAGCACCCGCACACACAGGGAACGGGATCTCATGAGCCTCCGCCACCACGCCGCTGCCGCCCTGAGCGCTTTCGCGCTCATCGTCGCCCTGCCCCACTCGGCCTCGGCGGCCACCGGGCAGTTCAGGTACAGCTACGAGACCGAGGAGGGCTACGAGGCCGTCGGATTCCTCAACAGCCCCCGCAGCGGGCAGTGCATCACCCTCCCCGCCGTCGACTCGGACGACGTGCCGCCCGCCCACACGCCGAGGAACCTCACGGACGCGCCGGTCACGGTCTTCCTGGACGCGGACTGCGAGGGAGAGGTCTCCTTCACCCTGCGTCCGGGCGGCGGTGCTTCGGAGCGCCTGAAGCTCCGCTCCGTGTTCTTCGGCTGAGCGAACGTGCCCGCCGGGCGCGCGCCCGGCGGGCACGGACTGCCACCGGCCACCGACCCCGGGACGGTCACCGACGCGGGCACGGTCGGTGGGACAGGCACGGCCCACGGCACCGGCGCGGCGGGGTCCCGCGGTCCGTCAGGGCAGGGACGGAAGGGACGGACCCGTGGTCAGGATCCGGGCGGCGGCGAGTTCCTCGCGGTCGGCCGGCTCCGCCGCTTCCAGGAAGGCGTACGCGTCCTCGCCGACCGGGATGCGCAGGGGCGTGGGCGAGGGGGCGGCGACGATGCCGAGCACCCGCGCGGCGAAGTCCTCGGGTCGTCCGGTGTCGGGATGGGCGGCCAGGCCGCGGGAGCCCTCCAGCATCGGGCGGTTCGTCCCGTCGTAGGCGGGGATCCGGCAGCCGGCCTCGGCCAGGGAGGCGCCGTAGCGCGTGGCGAACATGCCGGGTTCGAGCAGGGTGACGCGGATGTCGTGCGGGGCGGCCTCGGCGGCCAGGGCCTTGGCCATGCCCTCCAGCGCGTGCTTCCCGGCGGTGTAGGCGCCGAGCCCGGGGAACGCGGTCCGGCCGACGATCGAGGAGACATGGAGGATGTGGCCGTGGCCCTGGGCGCGCATCAGCGGCAGCACCAGGCGGGTGAGCCGCCAGGGGCCGACGACCAGGGTCTCCAACTGGTCCCGCAGCTCCGCGTCCGAGACCTCCTCCACGGCGCCGAACAGACCGGCCCCGGCGTTGTTGACGAGGATGTCGATGCCGCCGAGGCGGTCGGCCGCCGTACGCACGGCGTCCTCGCAGGAGGCCGCGTCGCGCAGTTCGAGGGGGACCGCGGTGATGCGGTCCGGCCAGGCCGCGGTGAGGTCCGCCAGGTCGGCGGCTTTCCGTGCGGTGACCACCAGTCGGTCCCCGGAGCGGGCCACCGCGGTGGCCAGGGCGTGACCGAGACCGGAGGAGCATCCCGTGACCAGCCAGCGTCGTCCGTGCATGTTTCCCCCTCGGTGGCCGCGACCCGGCCGGCCGCTGAGCCCGGACGGGCCATCGGCGCGCGGCCGGGGCGGGCGCGCGGCCGGTACACGGGCCGCACCGCCCGCCGGCACACCGGGACCGCCGGGACCACGACGGCCCCGCCGACCGCGCAGTTCATCGTCGGCGAGTCGGCGGACGGCCGTCATCACCCCCGCGAGGGCGTGCGGAAGCACCGGGCCGTAGGCTCGCGCGCCGTCGTCTCCGACACGCTCCCCGGCGCAGGTCGGGGCGCAGGGCGCACGACGAACGACGCGGGACCGCGCCGGGCGCCGGAGCCGGAGGGCGGCGCGGGAGGCGGACCCGGTGGGGCGTGCGCCGATCGTGCCGGGAGGCGGAGCCGCGCCTGCGGTGCCGCTCTGCTCCATGCCCCTGGGGAAGGTGCCGGCGAACCCCGCACCGCACTGTGCTCAGGGGCCGCGCCAGAGGTTGGCGAAGGCCGCGTTCTCGATGGTCCGACGCTGACGGACGGCCTCCAGCTCCCTCACCGCGTCGTGCACGGAGGCCAGCACGCTCGTCGCCGCCCCGTCGCCGCCCCGGTCGTCGTCGTCGGCCCGCCCCTCGTCCGTCCGCGCCCCGTCGTCCCCGCCGTCGCCGGACCGGCCGCCGTCCTCGGTCCGTCCGCCGTCGAAGCCCACGGCCGACGCGAGCTCGGCCAGCACGGGGTCCCCCTGCGCCCAGCGGTCCGCCGCTCGGCGACTCGCCGCCGTACCGACCGGTTCCACGCGTTCCGGGCCGAAAGGTGACCAGCCGCTCCGCTTACGCGTCAGCTCGCCGTCCTCCTCCAGGACCTGCTGGTAGCCGGCCGCGAGGTCCCGGCCCCGGCGCCACAGCCAGTCCTCGATCCGCTCGTACGGCTCCTGCGCGATGACGGCGGCGGCTGCCTCGCGCAGCAGCCGGTCGTCGCCCGGCACCCGCGCGCCGCCCGGAACGATGCGGTCGCCTTCCACGGTCACCGCCCCGGCCCCGACGAGATCGATCAACTCGGCCCCGGCGAGTGCCAGCGACAGGTCCCCCTGCCCCACGGGCTCGTGCGGTCCGGGACGCAGGGCGATGATGAACAGATCCTTCGCCGTGCTCATGAACGGCTCCCCTCACAGGCGTCGACGACGGCGCATCCCCGGCGGCCCCGGCCCACCCGGAGGCGGCGCGCCCGTCCCGGTCCAGTATCACCCCCACCCGCGACGGCGGTCCTGCGCCGGTGCCGCCCGCCGCGGAGCGCCCCCGCGCGCACGGGCGTCCAGAGCCGGGGCGCTCCGCGGGAGGGGCGCCGAGGGAGCACGGGCCGGGGCGCCCGCCCCCGGAACCCGTCCTGCCCGGACCTGCCCGTACCCCGGGAACCTTCCGTACCCGGCGATCGGCCGGGCCCCGATAGCTGCCGTACCCCGGACCGTCAGGTCCGTAGCGCGCTGATGGCCTGCTCGGTGGTCGGCTGCAGGGAGAAGACCTGGTCGAGCCCCACGATGTGGAACACCCGTAGCAGATCGGGGCTGGTCGCGGCCAGGGAGAACCGGGCGCCGATGGCCTCGGCCCGCTGGTAGGCGGTCACCAGCAGCGTGATGCCCGTCGAGTCGCAGTAGGTCAGGCCGGCCAGGTCGATCACCAGACCCGTGCCCGGGGCGAGGGGGACGTCGTCCAGCGCCTGATGAAGACGCGTCGAGGTGTGGTAGTCGAGCTCACCGGTCACGGTCAGCACGTGGGGGCCTGCCGGATGGGACCTGGCAGTCACGGTCAGGGTCTGATTGCTCACCGGGTCTCCAGTGCGGGTGCGGTGCGGGGGGTGGGGGCGGGCACAGCGGGTCGGGAGGTGTCGTCCCTGACGCCCGTGCCCAGGTCGTCGAGGACCATGCGGACGCCCGCCTGCGAACTGCCCGGACCGTGCCGCCCGCCGTCCGCGAGGGGCGCGCCGAACGGGGCAACGGGGGAGGGCCACCTCGTGGAGGGCCCCGTCCGGGAGGGTGCCGCGGACCCCGTACGGCGCACCGCGAGCGGGCGCCGGTACCAGGGTCGGCCGCACGACGTCCTCCGTCACCGCCACCCCTCGTTCCTTGATCCTCTGAAGCCGTCCCGCGTGCCCACCGGTGGGGGCGACTGTCATATCCTACGGATCGCGCCACCTCGTTCCGGCCGGGGCGCGTGGCCGCCTCCCGGCACGGTGTCCGGCCCGGATGATCGGGCGCCCGCCGACGGGGTACGAGCACGGCCAGCAGCACCGGCGGCTGCGCCAAGCCGCCGACGTGGACGAAGAGGTGTCGAGTGATGGGCAAGGAAGACGCCGCCGACGGGCCGGGGCCGACGGTCGACGTGTTCGCCGCGGACGGCGAGGTCGGTCAGGACCTCGCCGCGGTGGACTGGGACGCGCACCCGCTGGGACCGCCGGCCGGCTGGCCGCAGAGCCTGCGGACGGCGGTGAGCATCCTGCTGTCCTCGCGCTTCTCCATGTGGATGGCCTGGGGGCCGGAGCTGACGTTCTTCTGCAACGCCGCCTACCGGCGGGACACGCTGGGCGGCAAGTACCCGTGGGCGCTGGGACGGCCGGCGAGCGAGGTGTGGGCGGAGATCTGGAGCGACATCGGCCCCCGGATCGACACCGTGCTGGCGACCGGCCGGGCCACCTGGGACGAGGCCCTGCTGCTGTTCGTGGAGCGTTCCGGCTACCCGGAGGAGTCCTACCACACCTTCTCCTACAGCCCTCTGCGCGAGGACGCCGGCCGCGTCGTCGGCATGCTCTGCGTGGTGAGCGAGGACACCGAACGGGTCATCGGCGAGCGCCGGATGGCCACGCTGCGGGACCTGGGCTCGGACCCCAGCGTGGTGCGCACCGAGGAGGAGATGCTGTCCTTCTCCGCGCGCCAGCTCGGCCACAACCCCGCGGACCTGCCCTTCACGCTCACCTACCTCTACGAGGACGACGGCGTCGCCCGGCTGGCGAACGCGACCGGCATCGAGGCCGGGCACCCTGCCGCCCCCGCCACCCTGGGCCCCGACGGGACCGGGCCCTGGCCCGTGGTGGAGGCCGCGCGCGGGGAGTCGGTGCTCGTCCCGCTCGGCGCGGAACCGTTCACCGGACTGCCGACGGGGGAGTGGCCCGAACCCCCGACCCAGGCGCTCGTCGTGCCGCTGCCGCACCAGGGCGGAGCGCCCTACGGCTTCCTCGTCGCCGGCCTCAACCGGTACCGGCCGCTCGACGAGGCGTACCGGGGTTTCGTCGAGCTGGTCGCCGGCCACCTGGCCTCGGGCATCGCCAGCGCCCGCAGCTACCGGGCCCAGCAGCAGCGGGCCGAGGAACTCGCCGAACTGGACCGGGCGAAGACCGCCTTCTTCTCCAACATCAGCCACGAGTTCCGCACCCCGCTCACCCTGATCATGGGACCGGTCGAGGAACTGCGGGGCCGGCTGACCGACGAGGACCCGCAGATCCGGCAGGAGCTGGAGACCGTCCACCGCAACGGACTGCGGCTGGGCAAGCTCGTCAACGCGCTGCTGGACTTCTCCCGCATCGAAGCGGGCCGGATGGCGGCGGTGTACGAGCCCGTGGACCTGTCCGCGGTCACCGCGGAGCTGGCCAGCGTGTTCCGCTCGGCCTTCGACAAGGCCGGGCTCGCCTTCACCGTCGACTGCCCGCCCCTCGCCGGACCGGTCCGCATCGACCGGGGCATGTGGGAGAAGGTGGTGTTCAACCTCCTCAGCAACGCGCTGAAGTTCACCTTCGACGGGTCCGTCGCCGTCCGGGTCTCCGCCGAGGAAGGCGAGGCGGTGGTCACCGTCACCGACACCGGCATCGGCGTCCCGGCGCGGGAGATGCACCGGCTGTTCGAACGTTTCCACCGCATCGAGAACGCCCGGTCCCGGTCCAACGAGGGCAGCGGCATCGGCCTGGCCCTGGTCCAGGAACTCGTGGGCCTGCACGGCGGCACCATCAGCGCCGACAGCACCGAGGGGGAGGGCACCAGATTCACCGTCCGCCTCCCGCTCGGCTCCGCGCACCCGCCCGCCGACGCGAACACCCGACCGGCCGGCGCCACCTCGGCGCCCGTCGCCGCCGCCCCCTACGTGGAGGAGGCCCTGCGGTGGCTGCCCGACGGCGGCCGCGAGGACACCCCGCTCGTGCTGGACACCGCCGTCGGGTCCGTGAGCGGGCCGGCCGCCCCGGCCCAGGTGCTCGTCGCCGACGACAACGCCGACATGCGGGACTACCTCGTGCGGCTCCTGACCGGCGCCGGCTACCGGGTCCGGACCGCCGTCGACGGCGTGCAGGCGCTGGAGGCCGTCCGCACCCAGGCCCCCGACCTGGTGATCAGCGACGTGATGATGCCCCGCCTGGACGGCCTCTCCCTCGTCGCGGCCCTGCGCACCGACTCCCGAACCGCGGCCGTACCCGTGCTGCTGCTGTCCGCGCGGGCGGGCCAGGAAGCGTCGATCGAAGGCCTGCGGGCCGGCGCCGACGACTACCTCGTCAAGCCGTTCGCCGCCGCCGAATTCCTCGCCCGGGTCCGGGCCAACGTGGAGCTGGCCCGCCTGCGCAACCACCACGCCCGCTGGCGCACCGCACTCGTGGACTCCCTCCAGGAGGCGTTCTTCGTCTGCGACGAGGACGGCGCCGTCATCGAGATCAACACCGCCTTCACCGACATCCTCGGCTACGGCCCCGAGAACCTGCCCTACGCCCCCATCCACCCCTGGTGGCCCGACGCCGCCACCGACCTCGACGCCCACCAGCAGGTCGCCGAGGCGTTCTCGCTGCTCATGGGCCACCCACAGGGCACCTACACCATCCCGGTCAACCACCGTGACGGGCACCGGCTGTGGGTCAGCGCCTCCTTCAACCAGGCGCAGGACCCCGACAGCGGACGCACCGTCACCGTCGGAACGTTCCGCGACGCCACGGCCGACCACTACGCCATCCAGCGCGAGAGCGCCCTCGCCTCCCTCAGCACCTGCCTGACCCGGGCCGGCGACCTCCCGCAGGCACTGTCCGACGCGCTGTCCGAGCTCAGGGAACTGTGGCGCGCCCCCCTCGTCGTGGCCGCCGTGTTCGGCCAGGGCGACACCCCCGAACTGACCTGCACCGACCCGGACCTGACCTGGCGCCGCCTGCCCGCCGACCGCCGGCAGGCCCTGGTCGACCTGCGGGAGGGTCCCCTCCTGACGCCGACCGTGGACAGCACCGGAGCCGGCATCATCCTCGACCACCCCCACGGCCCGATGGCGCTGTGGGTCGACCTCGGCGGGCGGCGGCCGTTCACCGGCGAGGACCAACTGCTGCTGACGCTGCTGGCCGGGCACCTCGCACAGGGCCTGGCCCGCGCCCACCAGATCGACCAGCACCGGGAGACCGCCCTCGTCCTGCAACGCGCCATCCTCGGACCCTCCCAGCTCCCCAGGGGCTTCGCCGTCCGCTACGAACCGGCCACCCGCCCCCTGGAGGTCGGCGGCGACTGGTACGACACGGTGTCCCTGCCCGACGGGCGCATCGGGATCGTGGTCGGGGACTGCGTCGGCCGCGGTCTGGAAGCCGCCACCGTCATGGGGCAGCTCCGCAGCGCCTGCCGCGCCCTGCTGCTGCAGGACGCCGGCCCCGCCCGCGCGCTGATGGCCCTGGACCACTTCGCCGCCAGTGTGGCCGGCGCCCTGTGCACCACCGTGTTCTGCGGCGTACTCGATCCCGCGAGCGGGCGGCTGACGTACTCCAGCGCCGGACACCCGCCGGGCATCCTCGCGCACCCGGACGGCACGACGGTCCTGCTGGAAGGCGGCAGGTCCCTCCCGCTCGCGGTCCGGCCGGGGGCCGAACGCCCCGAGGCCGAGTGCGCCGTGCCCGCACGCGCCACTCTGCTGCTCTACACCGACGGGCTCGTCGAGCGCCGGAGGCGCCCGCTGACCGAAGGCATCGGCCAGGCCGGCGAAGCGGTGCAGGAGTACCGCGAGAGCAGCGTCGACGACGTGGCCACCCAGGTCATGGAACGTCTCGCGCCCGCCGGGGGCTACGACGACGACGTCGCCCTGCTGATATACCGTCACCCGGCGCCGCTGGAGATGTCCTTCCCCGCGGAGGCCGGGCAACTGGCTCCGGTCCGCAGGGCCCTGCGCACCTGGCTGGACCAGTGCGACCTGCCGCCGCGGACCGTGCAGAACGTGCTGGTCGCCGTCGGCGAGGCGTGCGCCAACGCCATCGAGCACGGCCACCGGCACAGCCCGGGGGAGACGATCCGTCTCCGCGCCGAGGCGCTCGTGGACGACCTGCACCTGTCCGTGGTCGACAGCGGCGTCTGGAAGCCGCCGCGGCCCGAGCTCAACGCCCACCGCGGGCGGGGCGTCACGCTGATGCGGGCGCTGATGCAGAAGGTCACCATCACCCCCGGCCCGGCCGGTACCACCGTCGGCCTGCACACGAGGATCGTCTGATGACCACACCGCTGACCCTCGCCACCCGGACCCTTCCGGACGGGAGAACGCTGCTCGAAGCGGTCGGTGAGATCGACATGAGCAACTCCGACGCCCTGGCCTCGGCCCTGGAGGCCACCACCGGGCCGCTGGTCATCGACCTCATGGCCGTCGAATACCTCGACAGCGCCGGCCTGAGCGTCCTGTTCGGCCATGCCGAGCGTCTGGAGATCCTGGCCGGCCCTCTGCTGGCCCCGGTCCTGACGATCTCCGGACTCGCCGGCCTCACCACGACCCGCGGCGCGTAGGGCCCCGGTCCGCAGGACCGGGGCCGGGCGGGTGCCGGACCCGGTCAGCGTCGGGAGGGGGCGGCCCCGGGGGTATCGGGCGCGCAGTAGCGGCGGATCAGGTCCCCGTGGTCCGGGTGGAGCCGCAGCAGAGGGTCCGCCCGGCCGAGCGTCATGTCGGCGTAGTCGAATCCGGGCGAGACGGCCTCGCTGATCAGCCCGTGGTCCCCGTGGGTGAGGTGGGACGCCTTCCAGATCCCGCCGGGGACGGCCAGGGTGAGGACCTGCCCCCGGTCGGGGTCCTGGCCCAGGACGGCGGTGCGGTGGCCGCCGTCGGGGAGCAGCAGATGGTAGGTGATCGGGTCGCCGTGGTGGTGGAAGTGCAGCACGTCGGACCGGTTGAGGTGCCAGTGGCCGACGGGCGAGCGCCGCGTCAGCAGGTAGAAGATGGACGTCAGGGTGTGGCGCTCGCCCGCCGGAGTGGCGACGCGGGGCCGGTGGTCGGCCTGGAACGTCCGGCGGAAGTACCCGCCCTCCACGTGTTCCTCCAGCCCCAGCGTCTCGATCCAGTGCTCCGCCGTGACCATGTCGCTCTCCCTCGGCCGGTCTCCCCGCGGGCCCTCCGCCGGGAGACTCCGGCCACCCACCCATACCCCGCACCCGCCGTCCCCGTCCACGCCGGCGGCGCGTCGGGCCCGGCGGCCCGCCGACGCGGACGCCGGGCCGCCGGGCCGGTGCGCAGGACACGGGCTCAGCCGTCGAGGGCGTCCAGGACCGTGCCGAGATCCACGAACTTGAAGTTGGTCGAGGGGCGGTCGCCGTCACCGGGGGAGTCGTGCCCGTCCTGGACGACCAGGAGTCCGCGCGGATACCTGGACCCCAGGGAGGCGTTCAGCGCCGCCGCGCCGTCGCACTCCTCGGAGCCGTCCACCGGGCCGCCCGCAACCGGCGCGACCCGGAAGCCTCCCCGGTAGGCGTTGCCGCCCTTCGCCCGCCGGTCGTACGCGGCGAAGGCGTCGTCGCCCTGGCTGGACGCGAGAAGATAACCGTCACCGCCGGCCTCTTCGACCAGCGTCAGCCCTTCGACGTCGGCGGTGATCCTGTCGCCCCCGAAGCCCGGGTCCGCTCCCGGTGCGCACTCCTCGGTCTCCTCGTCGTACGCACCGGCGACGCCGTACTCGCGGACCTTGTCGATCAGCCTCGGTGTCCCGGTGAGGTCGGCGCGCAGACGCCAGATGCCGACGTCCTCCTGCCCCGCGTACAGGGTGCCGGTCCTCGGGTCGACCACCATGCCCTCGACCTGGGGCAGTTCGCCCGGCTCGGCGCAGGGCGACCACGACGTGCCGTCGGGCAACCGGAAGGCGGAGGGGAGGTCCAGGGTGCGGACCGTGCGGTAGGTGACCTTTCCCCCGGCGGCCGGGAGCAGTTCCAGGAGCGCGATGCTGGTGCGCTCACGCCGGCTGACCAGGGCGTACGTCTTTCCGGAGGCACGGTCCGTCCAGGTCGCCAGGCCGTAGGCGGTGCGCTGCTCGTCCACCTCGGCCTGGTCGCGCGAGAACACGGCCGGTACGCCGGCAGCGGTGACGTCGGTCAGCGGACCGCCGGGCCGCTCGCGGTCGATGCGGTAGAAGCGCAGCCGGTCGTGGCCGCGGTCGCTGGTGACCGCGAGATCCGCGCGCCCGGACGACAGGCGCAGGCCGTGGACGAGGTCCACGTTGTTGAAGCGGCCCGGAGCCCCCTCCGGGCTCCCGGCGGGAGGCGCGGCGATCGACTGGACCGGTCGCGCGTCGAGGTCGTACACGCGCAGGCCGCCCTCCTTGGCGGTGGCGATCACCAGGCTCCGACCGGGAGCGGCGTCGTCGCGCCAGATGGCGGGATCGTCCGCGTCGGCGTTCGCGCCCTCGGCGTCGTCGTGCAGCACCGGCGTCTCCGAACGGGGCGTCACCACGGGCAGGGCCCCTTCCGCGGCCTGACGGTGTCCCCGGGCCTCGGCCGGTGCGACGAGGGCCACCGCCGCGAGAGCCGTCGTCAGGACCAGTACGGTCGAGCGGGTGGTGAGCGAGCGTGTCACGCGAGTCTCCTCTGCGGGGGGCCGGTCGGACCCGGCCGATCCTCGCCCCGCACGGTGTCGGCACGGCGGATTCCCGACGTGCGTTATCCCGAAGGCCGGATGTACGCGCGGTGAACGAGCGCCCGCCCGGGGGCCGGTGGCCGATCGCGGATCCTCTTCCCGGCCGCCTCGCCGCGGCTACGTGCCCGGCCGCGCCGGGGGATCAGTCCTGGGAGCCGTCCGGGTGACGCCGGGTGACGACCAGGATGGCCATGTCGTCCTGGTGCCCGTCGCCCGTCCAGTGCGACACGTCGGCGGTGAGCGCGTCCACGAGTTCCTGCGGGTCCGTGAACCGTCTGCCGCGGAGCCGCGACCGGATCGGGTCGTAGAAGACGCCGTGCCGGTTCCGCGCCTCCGTGACCCCGTCGGTGATGAGCATGAGCGAGGCGCCGTGGGGCAAGGTCGCGGTGTCGACCGGTGCGGCCTCCCCGGCGTCCTGCGGGGCGCCGAGCCCCATGCCCAGCGGAAGCCGGGGCGACGTCGCGTCCAGGCGCGCCCATCCGCCGTCGTGGACCAGGTAGGGGGCCGGGTGTCCCCGGTTGAGCAGAGTCAGCGTTTCCCCGTCGTGGGAGAGTTCCACCAGCAGAGCGGTGGTGAACTGCTCGGACGTCCCGCGGTCCGTGCGGGCGGCCTCCCTCGCGAGCGCGTCGTCGAGACGGCGCGCCAGCTCGCCCAGGGACGGCGCGTACTGCGCTTCCTGGCGGAACGCGCCGATCGCCACCGACACGGCGGCGATCGCCTGGAGTCCCTTGCCCCGTACGTCACCGATGACCATGCGGATGCCGTGCGGGGTCTCCTGCACCGCGTACAGGTCGCCTCCGATGCGCGTCTCGGCCTGCGCCGCGGTGTAGCCCGCCGCGACGGCGAGCGGACCGATGCGCCGCGGCGGCTCGGGCAGCACCGCCAACTGCACCGCCTCCGCCAGCTCCCGCACCCGGCGCGCGATGATCCGGTTGACCGCCAGCGCCATCATCCCGATCAGCCCGACCAGGGCCAGATCGACGGACAGCGCCACCGCCCCCCGCGCGTGCAGGACGTCCACCGACGCGGTGGCCGCACACGCCGCCACGGCCACCGCGGCGGTCGACCGCCGCGGAAGCGTGGCGCCGGCCACCAGCGGCGCGGCGGCGAGCAGGGGGAGCCCCGTATAGGGCTGCGGGCCGAAGGTGTCGAGCGCGACGCCGGTCAGCAGGCACACCACGGTGAGCAGCCACGCGGCGCCCGCCGACGCACCCCCGAACAACCTGTCCACCACTGCCGCTGGTCTCCCGCTGCCCGGTGCCGCGCCCTGCACGCCGCACACTGCGCGCCCACCGGGGCATCGCCACGGCTGTCCGGCCGGGTCTTCCGAGCGGCACGGTCGCGAGGCGACCCTACGTGAAAAGTCCCTTCTGTCCCGATCATGCGTGATCGGACGCGGCCGGAACCGCGTCCGGCCATCGTTCTATCCGGCCGCGATCCTGCCCGGACATGGCCCGATTCTTATGTTGTCAGGGACATGGAACGCCTTTACAGTCCGCTCCGACACGCGAAATGGGAGCGCTCCCACACCCTTGAGGAGCCCTCAGTTCCGTCGCACCGCACCCCCGCCCGGAGAGGCAGGCACCCCTCCGGCCCGGCACGACCCTCACGAAGGAGGCACAGGAGAATCATGGTGCTCAGCAAACTCGGAAGCGGAAGACGGCTCGTCGCCTCGCTGGCGGCACTGATGACCCTGCTGGGCGGCCTCGGCCTCGCCCTGCTGGGACAGGGCAAGGCCGAAGCGCACGGCGTCGCGATGACGCCCGGATCGCGCACGTACCTCTGTTACGTGGACGGCCGCACGGCCACCGGCTCGATGGATCCGACCAATCCGGCGTGCCGGGCCGCGCTGGCGGAGAGCGGCGCGTCGGCGCTGTACAACTGGTTCGCCGTGCTCGACTCGAACGCGGGCGGACGCGGCGAGGGTTACGTCCCGGACGGCACCCTGTGCAGTGCGGGCAACCGTTCCCCGTACAACTTCACCGGCTACAACGCCGCCCGGGACGACTGGCCGCGCACGCACCTCACCTCCGGATCGACGATGAAGGTCCGGTACAGCAACTGGGCGGCGCACCCCGGCTCCTTCCGGGTCTACCTGTCCAAGCCGGGCTACTCGCCCACCACCGCGCTGGGATGGGACGACCTGGACCTGATCCAGACGGTCGCCAACCCGCCGCAGACCGGTTCGCCGGGCACCGACGGCGGTTCGTACAACTGGGACCTGGCGCTGCCCTCCGGCCGCTCGGGCAACGCGGTGCTGTTCATCCAGTGGGTCCGGTCGGACAGTCAGGAGAACTTCTTCTCCTGCTCGGACATCGTGTTCGACGGCGGCAACGGCGAGGTGACCGGTATCCGGGACGCCGGCACCCCGACGCCGACCCCCACCCCGACGCCCACGCCGACCCCGACCCCCACACCCACGCCGACCCCGACCCCCACTCCCACTCCGTCGGATCCGCACACCGGCGACTGCATGGCGGTCTACACCGTGGTCTCGGCCTGGAGCGGCGGCTTCCAGGGCAGCGTGGAGGTCATGAACCACGGCACGGCCCCACGCGACGGCTGGGCCGTGGCATGGAAGCCGGGCGCCGGCACACGGTTGAACAACGTCTGGAACGGCGCGTACAGCACCGCCCCCGACGGCACGGTCACCGTCCGGAACGTCGATCACAACCGGACCGTCCCCGCCGACGGAAGCGTCACCTTCGGCTTCACCGCCACCTCGACCGGCAACGACTTCCCGGTCGGCACCCTCACCTGCGTCCGCTGACGGCCGCCGTCACCCCACACGCTGCACCCGCTCCCGCACCCGCACGCCCGAGACGAATGAGGACCCCACTGATGTCTGCTCCGCAGTCCATCCGCAGCGCCTCCCTCCGCGGAGCGCTCGCCCTCGTGGCGACGGGGGTGCTGGCCGTCGCCGCAACCCTCACCGCCGCCGGGCCCGCCCACGCCGCCGACAGCCTCGGGTCCGCGGCCGCCCAGCAGGGCCGCTACTTCGGCGCGGCCGTGGCCGCGAACCACCTCGGCGAGACGCCCTACGCCGCCACGCTCGACGCCGAATTCACCTCGGTGACACCGGAGAACGAGATGAAGTGGGACGCCGTCGAGCCGTCCCGGAACACCTTCGCCTTCGGCTCCGCCGACCGGATCGTGAACCACGCCCGGGACCGGGGGACGGAGGTGCGCGGGCACACCCTCGTCTGGCACCAGCAGTTGCCGGGGTGGGTCGGCCAACTCGCCGCCGCCGATCTGCGCACCGCGATGAACCACCACATCACCCAGGTGATGACCCACTACCAGGGGAAGATCCGCTCCTGGGACGTCGTCAACGAGGCGTTCCAGGACGGCTCCGGCGGTGCCCGGCGCAGTTCGCCCTTCCAGGACAAGCTCGGCAACGGCTACATCGAGGAGGCCTTCCGGACCGCCCGCTCCGCCGACCCCGACGCCGAACTCTGCTACAACGACTACAACACCGACGGCGCCAACGCGAAGAGCGATGCCGTCTACGCCATGGTAAAGGACTTCACCTCCCGCGGTGTCCCCATCGACTGCGTCGGCTTCCAGTCCCACTTCAACAGCGCCTCCCCGGTCCCCGCCGACTACCGCGCCAACCTCCAGCGCTTCGCCGACCTCGGCGTCGACGTGCAGATCACCGAACTTGACGTCGAAGGCTCCGGCCCGGCGCAGGCGACCAGCTACGCCAACGTCGTCAAGGCGTGCCTCGCCGTCACCCGGTGCACCGGCATCACCGTGTGGGGCATCACCGACATGTACTCCTGGCGCGCGGCCGGCACCCCGCTCCTCTTCGACGACGCGTACGCGAAGAAGCCCGCGTACGCCGCCGTCCTCGACGCGCTCGGTGGGACTTCCACCGAACCCGGGACGCCCACGCCCACGCCGGGAACCGGCTCGTGCACCGCCGTATACAGCACCAGCCAGGCATGGAACGGCGGTTACAACGGCCAGGTGACCATCTCCGCGGGCAACGCCCCCGTCAGCGGCTGGTCGGTGACGCTCACCCTGCCGGAACCGCAGAGGGCGACCTCGCTGTGGAACGCCGTCGCGTCCTGGAACGGCGCCGGCTCGGTGGCGACGGTGCGCAACGCCTCCTACAACGGCACCCTGGCCGCCGGTGCCTCCACCACCTTCGGCTTCACGGTCACCACCCACGGCAATCCCGCGCCGCCCGCCGTAGCGGACTGCACCGCCGCCTGACCTGCTTCCGGCCCGGCCCGCTTCCGGCCCGTGCACCGGTACCTGCGGCGGCGGGACGAGCCGGTCGCACCCGGAACCGCCGTCGCCCGCGCGCACGCCTCCCCGCGCCCCGGGTCTCAACCCCGGGGGACCCGCAGGCTGCCCGCAGCGAGCTTCAGCTCAGCCTCCGCGAGGGTGCGGGCCAGGTCGGCGAGGGGGGCCGTGCGCCGGTTCGCGCTGGTGTTGACGTAGGCGCCGGCGCCGTCCACGACGGCAAGAATGCGTACGGCCGCGGCCCAGGGGTCGTCGCAGGTGAAGTCCCCTTCCCGTACGCCCTCACCGATGATCTCCGCGAGGCGGTGGCACCAGCGCAGTTCCTGGCGTACGACCTGGTCGTGGAGGACGGGCCGGTAGCGGGCGAGGTGCCGGGCGTTCAGCCAGAGCTTGCTGATGTCGTCGAACTCGGCGCCGGAGCTCAGCGTGAAGAACCGCCGCAGAGTGCGCAGGGCTCCGGCCCCGTCGGGCTCGGGTGCCGGCTCCGGGAGGAGGCCGTCGAGCTCGGCCAGCGTGGCGCCGGCGAACGCCTCCGCCACGAGCTCCTCGACGACCGGGAAGTAGTGGTGGATGAGTCCGGGCTGCACCTGGAGGTCGTCGGCGATCCGCTGCCGTGTGACGCACTCCAGTCCCTCGTGGAGCGCGATCCGCGTGGCCGCCGAGACGATCTCACGGTGCCGCTCCGCCGCCGATTTGCGGACTTGCTTCCCAGAAACTCTTGACGTCATGGCGGCGATGCTATTGGCTAAGCAGCCAATGATCAATTGGCTGTGTAGCCAATTAGAGGCCGACCGCCTGTACGGCAGCCGCCCCACGCCCCCGCGGGGGAGGGGGCGGGGCTCCGGAAACCGACTCCCCGCTCCGTGCGGTCGGAGCCGCCCGGCGCATGTCGAGCCCGTAGCGACGCCAGGAGACGAACGTGAACCACACCCGCGCCGACGCCGGTGAGCTGGCGGAATACGGATACGCACAGGAGCTGAGACGCACCCTGTCCCCGTGGGCCGTCTTCGCGCTCGGCTTCGCCACGATCTCGCCCGTCGTCGGCATCTACGCCGTCGTCCAGCTCGGGTTCGTCTCCGCCGGCCCGGCCTGGATCTGGGCGGTCGTCATCGCCTTCCTGGGGCAACTGCTGGTCGCCACGGTGTACGCCGAACTGTCCTCGCAGTTCCCGGTCACCGGAGGCGTCTACCAGTGGGTCCGCCGGCTCGCCGGACCGCGCCTCGGCTGGCTGGTGGGCTGGATCTACCTCGCCTCCGCCATCGCGTCTCTGACCACCGTGGCCTACCTCGGCGCGACCTGGCTGCACATGCTCGTCAGCGACGCGCCCCTGTCGCCGGGGGCCCACGTCCTGCTGGGCGTCGTCTTCATCGCCGTCGCCCTCGGTATCAACCTGCTGGGCGTCAACCCGGTCAAGCACTTCCTCAACGCGGGCATCATCGCCGAAGGCGTCGCGTCGATCGCCGTCAGCGTCGTCCTGCTGGTCTTCGCCCGCAACAACGGATTCGGCATCCTCTTCGACACCCTGGGCGCCGGGTCCGGCGGTTCCACCGCGGCCGGGTTCGTCACGTGCCTGGCCGTGGCCGGCTGGGCGTTCCTCGGCTTCGACGCGACCACGCAGGTCGCCGAGGAAACCGAGCAGCCCCGCCGCAGCGTGCCCCGAGCCCTGCTGCGCTCCTACCTGTTCGTCGCCTTCACGGTCCTGCTCACCTCGGTCGCCGTCACCCTGTCGCTGCGCAGCCCCGACGACGCCGTCTCCGGGAAGATCGTGGACCCGGTCTTCGAAGCGGTGACCCAGGGCCTGGGCGGCTGGAGCGAGAAGCCCTTCGTCCTCGTCGTCCTGATCGCCTTCTTCGCCTGCGCCATCTCGATCCAGACCTACATCGGCCGGGCCGTGTACGCCCTCGCCCGCGACCGCCAGCTGCCCTTCTCCACCCGGCTCGCCGTCGTCGGGCAGCGCCAGATCCCCTGGGTCTCGCTCATCGTGACGGCCGTCCTCGCCGGCCTCGGTCTCGTGCTCGGCCTCAACGGCAACGCCGCTGCCACCTTGATCTCCTTCGGTTCCGGCGGCTTCTACTTCATCTTCCTCACGGTGGCCGTCGTCGCGCTCGTCGCGCGCCTGCGCGGCCGCTGGAACCCGTCGGCGGGCGAACTGCGCCTGGGCCGGACCGGGCTGGTGATCAACGTGCTCGCCGTCGTGTGGCTGCTGTTCGAATCGGCCAACATCGCCTGGCCCCGCACCGAACTCGCGCCGCCGGGCGGCAGCTGGATCCAGATCTGGGCCGTGGTCCTGGTCTTCTCCGTCCTGCTCGTCCTCGGCCTGGCGTACGTGCTCGTCGCCAAGCCGCACACCCGGCTGCCCGCCCACCCCGCCCACCCCGTCACCGAAGAAGTCGAGGCGTCCTGATGTCCGCGCGCACCTGTCCCGCCATCACCTACGACCCCGTGGAAGGGCTGCGGACCCGGCAGGTCTCCCACCGGCCCGCCGGGCCGGGCGAGGTCGAGATCGATGTCCGTGCCGCCGGAGTCTGCCACTCCGACCTGCACATCCTCAGTGGGGACTGGCCCAGTGACCGCCCTCTGGTGCTCGGTCACGAGGCCGCCGGTGTGGTCAGCGCCGTGGGAGCGGGCGTCACCGGTCTCGCGGTGGGCGACCACGTCGTCATGTCCTGGTTCGCGCCCTGCCGTAGCTGCCGCAAGTGTCTGGCCGGGATGGCATGGCTGTGCACCGGCACCAAGGCCGTCGCGAACACGCTGCCCGACGGCACGACGCCCTTCACGGACGAACAGGGCGAGGAAATCTGGCCCTACCTCGGCCTCGGCGCCTTCACGAACCGGCTGGTCGTCCCCGAAACGGCCGCCGTCAAGGTCCCCGACGAGCTGCCGTTCGGCATCGGAGCCCTGCTGGGCTGCTCCATCTCGACCGGCATCGGCGCGGTCATGAACACCGCGAACGTCCGGCCCGGAGAGTCCGCGGTCGTCGTCGGAGCGGGCGGGGTCGGCCTGTCGGTGGTGATGGGCCTGCGCCTGGTGGGCGCCGACCCCGTCGTCGCCGTCGACCTCTCTCCCGAGCGACTCGCCGCTGCCGAGCGCTTCGGGGCCACCCACACCCTGGACGGTGCCGCGACCGATGTCGCCGCCTGGTGCCAGGAGAACCTCGGTGGCGCCGACTACGCCTTCGAGGCCATCGGCAGCCCCAGGGTCATCGAAACGCTCCCCGGCATGCTCACCTCCGGCGGGGCCGCCGTCCTGGTCGGCATGGCCGCCGTCGGCGCGACCGGCGCGTTCAACCTCTTCGACCTCGCCGACCAGGGCAAGCGCGTCCTCGGCTGCAACTACGGCTCCAGCGTCGGCGCGATCGACATCCCGAAGCTGGCCCGCCTCTACCTCGCGGGCCGGCTGCCCCTCGACGAGCTGATCGGAACCGTACGCCCCATGGAGCAGGCGGCCGCCGCCTTCGAGGACCTGCGGTCGGCCGTCGGAACCCGCACCATCCTCGAACCTTAGGCTTGACGGAAGACGACCCGCGGCACACCGCCGCCGCGGCCCCGGACCGCCTCACGACCCTGCTGCTTGGAGACCCGATGTACGCCGTCACCGATCCCGCCACCGGAACGACCACGGACACCCGTCCCACCGCCACCGACGCCGAGATCACGGCGGCCGTCGACGCCGCCCACGCGGCCACCGCCTGGGGCCGCGAGAGCACGGTGGCCGAGCGCGCCGCGCTGCTGCGCCGCCTCGGAGACCTGCACGCCGAGCACCGTGACGAGCTCGCGGCCGGCATCGTCCGGGAGATGGGCAAGCCGCTCCCGGAGGCGGAGGGCGAGGTCGACTTCTGCGTCGACATCTACCACTACTACGCCGACCACGCCGAGGAGTTCCTCGCCGACGAAGAGCTGAAGGTCACCTCCGGCCCCGGCCGCGCGGTGATCCGCCGCCGCCCGGTCGGTGTGCTGCTCGGCATCATGCCGTGGAACTTCCCCGCCTACCAGGTCGCACGGTTCGCCGCCCCGAACCTCGCCCTCGGGAACACCATCGTTCTCAAGCACGCCCCGCAGTGCCCGGTCACGGCCGCCCTGCTGGAGAAGCTGTGTGCCGAGGCGGGCTTCCCCGCCGGGGCCTACGTCAACGTCTACGCCACCAACGAGCAGATCGCCGACGTGATCGCCGACCCGCGCGTCCAGGGAGTCTCGCTCACCGGCTCGGAGCGGGCCGGCGCGGCCGTCGCCGAGATCGCCGGGCGCAACCTGAAGAAGGTCGTCCTGGAGCTCGGTGGCTCCGACCCCTTCGTCGTGCTGTCCACCGACGACCTCGACGCCGTCGTGGAGGCCGCCGTCGCGGCGCGCCTGGACAACACCGGCCAGGCCTGCAACGCGGCCAAGCGCTTCGTCGTCGTCGCCGATCTCTACGACGCGTTCGTGGAGAAGCTGACCGCCCAACTCCTCGCGGGGCAGTCCGGTGCTCCGCTGTCCTCGGTCACCGCCGCCGAGACCCTGGCCCGCCAGGTGGACGCCGCCGTGGCGGAAGGTGCGACCCTGCACACCGAGGGCGAGCGCAAGGGCGCCTACTTCCCCGCGGGCGTCCTCACCGGCCTCACCACCGATCACGCCGCCGCACGCCAGGAACTCTTTGGCCCGGTCGCCATGGTCTTCTCCGCGGCCGACGAGGAGGACGCCGTGCGCATCGCCAACGACACGCCCTTCGGGCTCGGTTCCTACGTCTTCACCACGGACCCCGCGCAGGCCGAGCGCGTCGCTGACCGCATCGAGGCCGGGATGGTCTTCGTCAACGGCGTCGGCGCGGAGGGCGCGGAGCTTCCCTTCGGCGGCATCAAGCGTTCCGGTTTCGGCCGGGAGCTGGGCCGGCCGGGCATCGAGGAGTTCGTGAACAAGAAGCTCGTCCGCACGGTGAAGTAGGGGAGACGGGCCCGCCCCCTGGTACGCGACCTCCCCGCGGCGGCCCCCGGCCCCCGCGGGAAGGCCCGCGCGGGAGGGCCCCGCGGGAAGGCCCGGTCACGGGGGCGGCGGTACTGGCCGGGCCCGCGTGTAGCCCCGCACGCACCGCCTCGCCGGGCCCACGGCACGCCGGCCCTTCCAGGAAGAGGGCCGGCGTGCCGTGGCGTGCAGGCGGCGCTGCGCGGATGCTGGAACCATGATCGACAACCCCACCATGCTCGCGATCAGCCAAGACAGCTACGGAACCCCCGACGTACTCCGGCTGACCCGGGTCCCGAGGCCCGTGCCGGGGCCCAGCCAGATCCTGGTCGCCGTGAAGGCGGCCGGACTCAATCCGACGGACTGGAAGCACCGCTCGGGCCCGCTCTTCCTGAACCGCCTGCCCCTCGTCCTCGGCTGGGACGTCTCCGGCGTCGTGGAGGCGGTCGGCTACGGAGTCACGATCTTCAAGCCCGGCGACGAGGTCTTCGGTATGCTCCCCTACCCGCACGGGGCCGGCTCGCATGCCGAGTTCGTCGCCGCACCCGCCCGCTCTTTCGTCCACAAGCCCGCGGGCATCGACCACGTACAGGCCGGCGCCCTGCCGCTCGCGGCGCTCACCGCGTACCAGGCGCTCGTCGACACGGCCGGGGTCACCACGGGACAGCGCGTGCTCGTCCACGCGGCCGCCGGCGGCGTCGGCCACCTCGCCGTCCAGATCGCCAAGTCCCTCGGCGCCCACGTCGTCGGCACCGCAAGCGCCCCCAAACACGACTTCGTCCGCTCCCTGGGCGCGGACGAGGTGATCGACTACCGCACCACCGACTTCAGGGACGCGGTCCGGGACGTCGACATGGTCTTCGACCCCATCGCCGGGGACACCAGGACCCGGTCGCTGGAGATCGTGCGACCCGGCGGCACCCTGGTCTCGCTCCTCGCGGTGACCGATCCCGCCGAAGCGAAGAAGGCCGCCGAGCACCGCGTCCGTATGGAGACCATGCTGGTCGAGGCCGATCACGCCGGCATGCGGGCGGTCGCCGACCTGGTGGTCTCCGGTGCGCTGCGAGCCCGTGTCGACGCGGTCTTCCCGCTCACCGAGGCCGCCGCGGCCCACGCCGCAGGGGAAACCAACCGCACCACGGGAAAGATCGTCCTGCTGGTGGAGGGGACGACTCCGCAGGCGTAGTCGCCGGCTTCGCCGCCGTCGCCCGTCCGCTTCTCGCGCGCCCCGGGTGACGTGCCCCGCACGCGTCGCCCTCGAACGGCCCCCGGTGAACACCGAGTCCACCGGGGGCCGAGTCATGGAGCAAGTTCATATACATATTCAAAAGACATGTCCGTGAATCTTGACGGGTGCATGCCATGCGCCTACGGTCCAGCGGAGAACAGAAAGAGAGCGCTTTCCATCCGTTGGCTCATGGTGCGCGATCGGCCCTCCGTGTTCATGCACACGAACCGGCCATCTTCCGCACCGCGCAGCCGCCCCGCACCCGACGTACGGAGAAACCGAACCATGGCACTGAAACCTCTCGTCGCCTCCCTCGGCCTGCTGGCCGGCACACTCGTCGCCCTCACTCCGGGAGCCTCGGCACAAGCCGCCGCGCAGGCGTCCACCACGCTCTACGTGGCGCCCTCCGGAACCGACTCTGCGGCCGGCACCCTGGACGCGCCGACGACGCTGAGCTCGGCGATCAGCCGTATCGCGGCAGGCGGCACCATCTATCTGCGCGGCGGGACGTACGCGTACGCCCAGACCGTCACCGTGCCCGACGCGAGCGACGGCACCGCCGCCGCGCGCACCACCCTGACCGCCTACCAGAGTGAGAAGCCCGTCCTCAACTTCTCCGCTCAGGCCGAGAGTTCGACCAACCGGGGGCTCCAGCTCTTCGCCTCGTACTGGCACGTCAAGGGCCTCGTCGTGGAGCATGCCGGGGACAACGGCATCTACGTCGGCGGCAGCGGCAACATCGTCGAGCGCACCGTCACCCGCTTCAACCACGACACCGGGCTGCAACTCGGACGGATCGCCTCTACCACGCCCAAGAGCGCCTGGCCGGCGAACAACCTGATCCTGAGCGCCGAGTCGCACGACAACGCCGACTCCGACGGCGAGGACGCCGACGGGTTCGCCGCGAAGCTCACCACCGGAACCGGCAACGTCTTCCGGTACGCCGTCTCCCACCACAACATCGACGACGGCTGGGACCTGTACACCAAGACCGACACCGGAGCCATCGGCCCGGTCACGATCGAGGACTCGCTGGCGTACTCCAACGGCACGCTCAGCGACGGAACCGTGAACAACAACGGCGACCGCAACGGCTACAAGCTCGGCGGCGACGACATCGCCGTGAACCATGTCGTGCGGCGATCCATCGCCTTCGGCAACGGCCACCACGGGTTCACGTACAACTCGAACCCGGGCTCGATGGCGATCTCGAACAACCTCAGCATCGACAACGCCGAGCGCAACTACTCCTTCGACAAGGGGACATCGGTGTACAAGAGCAACACCTCGTGCCGTTTCGCCGTCGACGGCTCGAACGACAAGACCATCGGCACCGCCGACAGTTCGAACCAGTTCTGGACCGGCACCAACGGCTCCCGCTGCTCCTCCTACAGCGGTGCCCTGAAGTGGTCGTACGCCTCGGACGGCAAGCTCGTCACGACCCTCGGCGGCAAGGTCGTGACCCTGTAGGCCCTCGCGCACGGTCGCACCGCCCGTCCGGCGGCGGGCCGCCGCCCCAGCGCTGTGCGGCGGCCCGTGGCCACGGTGGCGGCCGAGCACCACGGCCGGCCGGCTCCGTACACGTGGCCGGCCGGCCGTCCCCTTCCGGCGGGATGCCGAGCCGGGACATGACGGCGGAAACCCGGCCACGGGTGCGGAAACGAGCGGTTCGCGCCGCCGCTCATGCGCTGCCGTCACGGTTGAGCCTCACGCTCCGGGGTTCTTCCGCTGGTTGCAGCGCCACCCACCGGCCGACCGCCATCCGCTGCACCGCCGCCGTGTCCGAGTCCCCGTGCACGGCGGTCCGGGAGCCGGCCCCGCCGTCCCGGCAGCGCGCGACCGCGGGGTGACCCGCGTTCCGGAATCCGTCGGGAGTGGGTGCCGGCGGGGCGGGGGAGCCGGCCACCGACCGCAGGGGACGGGTCCGTCGGTACCTCCCGCTCTCCTCCCGTCCGGACCGCCGCGCCCGGCTCCGGGCCCCCGTGCCCGGCACCGGGCGCGGCGGTCCGAGGACGACGCCCCCGGCGACGACCAGAGCGCCGATCACGTCCGCCCGGCCCACCTCGCCGAGCCCGAGCACGGCGGTGGTGAGCAGCGCGCCCACCGGCACGAGTCCGGCGAAGAGCCCCGCACGGTCGGTGCCGAGCCGGGACAGCGCCGCGTACCAGAGGAGGAACGCGGCGGCTGTGACCAGCGCGCCGAGGTAGCCGAAAGCCGCCGCTTCGGTGGGGCTCGGCAGGCGCAGGGCGTTGGTGCCGTCCACCACGACGCTCGCGGCCAGCAGGACGGGAACGGACAGCGCGGCGGGGTAGGCGGCGACCCTCAGGGGGCCGAGTTTGGGCAGCAGAGGAAGAGCGAGGAGGGAGAAGGCGACTTCGCCGGCGAGCGCCCCCAGCGACAGCAGCAGGCCGCGCGGGCTGCCTCCGCCGAACCCGGCGGCGAGAGCGGCTCCGAGCGTCACGACGGCTGCGGCGGCGACGGTGCGTGCGCAGGGGCGCCGGCGTTGTGTCATCGGCCCGACGAGGGCGAGGACGATCGGGAGGGCTCCGACCACGGTGCCGATCATGGCAGGGCTCGCGACCCGGGTCGCTTCGACCAGGAAGATGTTGAAACCGACCAGGCCGGTGGCTGCCAGGGACGCCAGGAGCAGGAAGTCACGGGGCGTCAGGCCGGCCCGGGGTAAGCGCCGGCTGCGTACGACGGTGAGCAGGATCGCCGCGGCGAGTGCGTAGCGCAAGGCCTGGCCGCTGAGGACGGGGTAGTCGGCGATCGTCGCCGACACCGCCGTCGACGTGCCGACGAGCAGCATCGCGGCCGCGGCGCCCGCGGCCGGTGTGGCGGAGGAGCTCATGCCGCGTACCCCCGCAGCCGGGGGGAGGCGCCCGACGGCTCGAGGACCGCACGGGTGACGCGTTCGGCCACGGCGGCCACCAGCGTGCGCGGCCTGCGCGGCAGCAGATGCGCGGCCAGGGCGTTGCCGAGTCCGGGGGCCACGTAGCCGCGGTCGCGGTCGAGCGCGCGCAATGCGGCCCGCACCACGGGTTCCGGCGTGGTCATGGAGCCGTTGACGGCCGCCCTGCGGGTGCCGATGACGTCGAAGAAGGGCGTGTCGACCGGACCGGGGCACAGGGTCAGCACGCGGATCCCGCGCCCGCGGTACTCCTGGCGCAGGGCGAGCCCGAAGTTCAGCACGAAGCCCTTGGCCGCGCTGTAGACGGCGAAGTAGGGGGAGGGCTGGAAGGCCGCGGTGGAAGCGACGTTCACGACCGCGCCCGTGCCGCGCTCCAGCATGCCGGGGAGCAGCGTGTGCGTCAGGTCGACGAGCGCGACGACGTTGACCATCAGCTGGTCGTGGTCGCGCTCCCGTGCGATGTCCTCGAAGCGGCCGCACGTGCCGAACCCCGCGTTGTTGACCAGCAGGTCGACGCGCAGCCCGCGGGCGGCGATCCGGCCGGCGATCCGCTGGGCGGCATCGGGCTCGGCGAGGTCCTGGACCAGGACGTGCGCGCGGATACCGTGCTCCGCGCTCAGACGCTCCGCGACGGAGCTGAGCTTGTCCTCGGAGCGTGCCACCAGGATCAGATCGTGTCCGCGGGCGGCGAGTTGGGCGGCGAACTCCGCGCCGAGGCCGGACGAGGCACCCGTGATGAGCGCTGTGCCGTGCATGGGAAGGCTCCTTCGTTCGGTGACCATCTGAGACGAAAGAGTAGCTGATTCTCTAGTAACTGCAACAGTGGTGACGCAGATCTCGCGGAACTGGGTCAGTCGCGTATCGTTTCCATGGAAGGGCGAGTGGAGAGAGTGGGAGGCGCCATGGGCGAGAGGGCGGCACGACCGCTGCGGGCGGACGCCGAGCGCAGTGTGCGCGCGATCATCGAGGCGGCCGAGGGCGTGCTGTCCAAGGACCCCGGCGCGTCGATGGAGCAGATCGCGGCCGCGGCGGGGGTGGCCAGGACGACGATCCACCGGAGATTCGCCAGCAGGCAGTCGCTGATCGACGCGTTGGCCGCGTCCGCCGCCCGGCAGCTCGCCCGCGCCGTGGAAGACGGCCGCCCGGACACCGCTCCTCCGCTCGTGGCACTGCACCGGATCACGGCGAACGTGCTCGAGGTGAAGAGCGCCTGGGCGTTCGCCCTGGAGCTGCCGGCCGATCCCGGCAGTGAGGCGGCCGCCGTCCACGAGGACATCGGCCGCACGTGCATCAGCGTGCTGGAACGAGCGCGGGCGGACGGACTCGTCGACGAGGCGGCCGACCTCCTCTGGCTGCGACGGGTCTACTACGCGCTTCTCGGAGAGTCCCTGCGCGGGCACCCGGACGACAACGGCGCCGACCCCGACACCCTGGCCTCCCGCGTCATCGACACGCTGCTGCACGGGGCCGGACCGCGCACCTGAGCACGGCCGCGGGCACGGACTGCTTCAGCTCATCGAGTTCGAACGGGCAGGACGCGGTGTCCTCCTCTCTGGACGTGCCCACGGTCACGGTGCGGTACCGACCGGCTCGCGGAGTGCGGGGGGACGCGGTTGCAACCGCGTCCCCCCACATCTACGTCCGAACGTGTAGTCGTCGTCCACCGGGGGATCCGCGTGCCGCTGCACTTCAGGGACTGCTCTTTCGCCTACCGGGCCGGTACCCCCGTGCTCGACCGCCTGACGACGGAACTCCCGCGGGGGTGCACCGTCCTGCTCGGACCGAACGGTGCGGGGAAGTCGACGCTGCTCTCGCTGGGGGCGTCCTCGCTCACCCCGGTGTCGGGCCACGTCACTCTGGGTGGCCTGGACAGCGTCCGGCGCAAGGACCGGCGGGCGTTCCGGCAGAAGGTGGGCTGGCTGCCGCAGGAAGTGCATGCCGTCCCGGCCCTGACGGTCCGGGAGCAGGCCGCGTACGTGGGCTGGTTGAAGGGCCTGTCCAAGCGTGAGGCCTGGGACCGCTCCGCCGGTGCGCTGGAGCGCGTACGGCTCACCGAACTGGGCGGCCGCAAGAGCCATGAACTGTCCGGGGGCCAGATGCGGCGCCTCGGGATCGCCCAGACGCTGGTCCACCGGGCCGAGGTCGTGCTCCTGGACGAGCCGACCGCCGGCCTCGACCCCGTCCAGCGCGGCGTCTTCCGGGAATTGCTGGCCGAGCTCAGCGAGGCGGTGCACTTCGTCGTCTCCACCCACCAGACCGAGGACCTCGCCGACATCTACGAGACCGTCATCGTGTTCGACCGGGGTCGGCCCGTGTTCCGGGGGACGGTGAACGAGTTCTTCGCCACCGCCCCCGCCGGGACCGCGTACGAACGGCGCGCGGAGAGCGCCTACCGCGGCCTGGTCCGGGGGGAGGTCTGAACCATGCGCCTTGCGACACTCCTGCGCTCGGGTCCCGCCGCGTGGACCGCCCTGATCCTGGTTCCCGTGCTGGTGTGGTTCAGCTCCCGGAACACCGCCTCGACCATCGCCTACTGGCCCTCCATCAGCTCCCGGACCACGATCGTCGTCGGCTTCATCAGCGCCGCGTGCGGCGCGGGAGCCGCCTGGGAATCAGCCCGGATCGAGCAGGGCGGCATCTCCGCGCTGGCCCCGGCCCGCAGAGCATCGAGCGTGGTCCTTGTGCACCTCGGCCCCCTGGCCTTGCTCGGCCTGACCGCGATGGCCGCACCGTTCCTGGTCGTCCTGGCCTCGGTGCCGTCCCCGTCCGGCCTCCCGAACCCGGCCATCCTCGCCGTCTCCTACAGCGTGGTCCTGGCCCACATCGTTCTGGGCTGGTTCGTCGGCGCCCGCATGCCCCGGCTCATCGGCGCAGCCACCATGCTGATCTTCGGATACCTCTGGGGGTTCTGGCCGGCCGCGATCGGCGCCCTGCCCTGGCTGCGCCACCTGAACGGACAGGGCGTCACCGAGTGCTGCGGCCTCGATCAGGAGCCGTCCGTCCGCAGCCTGGCCGCCACCCTCACCTTCTCCCTCGCCGTCGTCACAGCCGTCGTCCTCGCCTCGGCCCTGCGCAACTACCGCCGCCTCATCTCCCTGACCGTGTTCACCGCGACCACCGCGGTCGCGCTTCACCTGGCCGTACCGCTCGGCTTCCAGGGCACCCATGCCCGCGACACGACGCTGCGCACCTGCGCCGGGCAGACGCCGCAGATCTGCCTGTGGCCGGAGCAGAACGTCCACAGGGCGGACATCGCCCACTGGGCCGACGAGACCACCGCCCGCCTGGCAACCGTCGGCGTCACCCCGGCGCGGCGGGTGGAGTTCGGCGACCCCCGGCCCGACAAGGCCCACGTCGCCTCGAACGTCGCCACCAGCCCACTGCCCCATGAGATGCCCGCCTGCGCCCTGCGCCAGGGCGCCGCCTACCCCGGCGACGAAGCCGCGGTCGCCCTCTACGCCTGGCTCGCCCTCACCGGCGGCGTCCCCAAGAGCGACCTCGCACAGCGCTGGCCCATCGAAGCGATCAACCTCGCCGAACGCATCCGCGCCCTCCCCGCACAAGCCCAGCACGCCTGGTACGAACGCAACACGCGCTCCGTCCACGACTGCGCCGTCCTTCCCGATCTCGACCCCGCCTCCTACACCAGGGCGGTCGCACAATGAACTGGTGGCACCGCGCACACACCACACCCCTCACGGCAGCAGTCCTCACCGTCACCATGCTGCTCGTCCCGCTCCTCGCAGGCTCCAGCGTGCCGATCCCCTCGCTCCTCGCCGGGGCGAGCGCGACCCTTCCCGTCCCCCTCGTGCTCCCCGCCGTCCCGGCGGCGCTCACCCTCTACGCCCTGAACCGGGCGCCCCCGGTCTACGACACCACCGCGGTCCGCCCCGTAGCCCAGTACCGGGCAGCCACCCTGGCCGCAACCGGCCTTCTGGCCACCGCCCTCGGACTCGCCGCCGCCTACGCGACCGACACCGCCGCACCGCTCGCCGCGGCAAGGAACCTCCTCGGGTACCTGGGCACCGGCCTCCTCGTCCAGTATCTAGCCGGCCACCTGTACGGCCCTCTCGCCATCGCCCTCGTGCCCGTCCTCTGCGCACTCGTCGGCCTCGGCCCAGGCGGACGTCCCTACCCGTGGACCTGGCCGCTGCATCCGGCGAACTCCCCGCCCGCCGCAGCCGCTTCGCTGTTCCTGTTCACCGTCGGCATCGCGGCGACGACACTCCTCGCCCCGCGCCGCCGGCAGTTCCCCACCACCTCGGCCTGACCAGGCGCGCACCGGGGGCGGGGCAGTGTTCCCAGGAGTCGCCGGGGCCCGCCCGCGCTGGTTCCCCGAGGCGCCGGTCCCAGCCGGTTCGCGGCGGCTCGGTGCGGCAGCGAGATCCGGGGTTGGCATTTGAACGTGTTCAACATATGGTCGGCGACGTCGGGCGGCGGGGGGAGGCGTGCGGGGAGGCATGGGGTGCGCCCGGCCGGGCCTGTCGGCGGCAGGAGGACTGTCGGCGCGGGCCGCCGCACTTGACGGGGTGGGACGTGCGCGCGGACGCCAGCACTTTGGAGAGTATCGACATGCTGTTCGGACCACTCCTCCTGGGCGCGGTCCTCGCCGCTCTCGCCCTCCAGGTCTTCCTGGCCACCGTGGGGATACGCGCGATCGCGCTCGGACGGGTTCCCGGGAAACGACTGCGGCGCGCGGTGGAACGCCCCAGGGTGTGGGGCGCGGGAGCGCTTTCCCTCGCGCTCACCATGTACACGCATTCGCCGTCGCACCTCGCTCTGAGCCTCGGTCTCGTCGCGATCGGGTACATGGTTCACGAGGACCGCTGAAGCCGGGGGCTGGCACCGTCGGCGACGGGTGGTCCGAGGACGAGTCGGCCGGCCGTTCCGGTCGTCTCGTTGGACAGGACCCGCCAGGTCATCGTTTCCGGCCGGTCGGCCTCCGCGGAACCCGCCGCGAGCGGCTTCTCCCCGGTACCCGTCACCCGGGCCCGGCCGCTGCGCCTGATGGGACGGGCGTAGGGACGACTTCGGGATTCACCGGGGACGGAGCGGCCTCGGACGGGCCGCGCCGGGCCTCAGCGTTCGGCCGGGGCCCCCGCCGTGACCAGCGCGTCGGCGTGGGCGAGACCGCTCTCGGCGGCGAGTTCGTCGAGCGTCTGAGGTGCGCGGACCGTGACCAGTCGGACTCCGGCGTCGGACCCGGTGGTGAAGCCGTGGACCGCGGGCCTCGGCAGGCTGTTGTACGCCCAGTGCGTCGAGAAGTAGTAGGCCCCGGTGTCGTACAGCACGACGAGGTCGCCCTCGCTCAGCTCGGGCAGTTCGCGTCCGCGGGCGACGACGTCCCCGGCGAAGCAGCAGGGGCCGGCGACGTCCTGGGGCATCGCTGCCCGGGTCAGTGGGTTGCCCCCGCCGTCGAGTGCGCCGATCCTCAGCGGCCACGCCTCGGGCATCAGGACCGTGCGGGTGGCCGTCTGCGCTCCCGCGTGGGTGACGGCGATGCGCCTGCCGCCGGCGTCCTTCACGTACTCCACGCGCGCCGCGATGAAACCGTTCTTGGCGAGCAGGGAACGGCCGAACTCCGTGACGAGCCCGTAACGGCCGTCGAACAGGTCCGGGACGGCCCGGGTGAGTGCCTCGGTGTACGCGGCGAAGGTCGGCCGGATCCCGTCGTCCTCGAAGTTGACGGGCAGTCCGCCACCGATGTCGAGACTCGTGACCTGCTGTCGGCCCAACGTGCGGTTGATCTCCTCGGCCAGTCCGTACGTCTCGGCGACACCTTCGGCGATGAGCTCCAGAGGACACCCCTGGGAACCGACGTGCGCGTGGAGCCGGGTCAGCCACGGGTGCTCGGCGAAGGCGCGGACCACTCGCTCACGCGCGCCTGGGTCGCGCAGTGCCACTCCGAACTTCGACGTCGCGGTGGCGGTGCTCATCGCCCCGATGGAACCTCCGCCGACCTGCGGGTTGACCCGCAGTCCCACCACCGAAGTGCTGTGCGCCGGCCTGAGTGCGGCGATACGGTCGAGCTCGTCCAGGTTGTCGGCGTTCACCGCCACTCCGAGGGTGAGCGCCTCGCGGATCTCCTGCCGGGACTTGGCGGGCGAGTCCAGGACGATGCGTGCGGGCGCGACCCCTGCGTCGAGGGCGATCCGCAGCTCCCCAGGGCTCGCCACCTCGCAGCCCATACCGAGCGTGCCGAGCAGCCGGAGCACGGGGACCAGGGACGCGGCCTTCACCGCGAACGTGTGCAGCACGTCGGGAGCGTGCGCGAAGGCGGCGTGCAGGTCCGTGACGGAGGACCGGATTCCGTCGACGTCGAGGAAGCCCGCGACCGGTTGCTCCTCGGAGACGAGTCCGGTGGCGACGGCCCGGCGCACCACCGCGACGACGTGCGGCGCCGGGGGAGGGGTGGACCCGACCGGGGACGGTCGCGGGGAGAGGTCGCTTTCAGACGTCATGGCGGGACTTTCTGGTGCGGCTGTGCCACGGACGCGCGAGCACCGCGGCGGGATGGTGAAAGACTGGGCCGCCCGCCCCCCACTCGTCTCCGTCGTCCGGAACAAAACGGGTCCGGTCTTTTGGCCGCACGGACGAAGACCATCCGGAACCCCCTCAAACTACCCCGGTCAATCGGACCGCGAGCGCCAGGACGAGCCGTGTGTCCGGGTCGTCGAGGTCGACGCCGAAGCGTTCGCGCACCCGCCGCAGCCGGTACCGGAGCGTGTTCGGGTGCAGGACCAGGCGCTTGGCCGCCCGCGGGACGTCGCCCGCGGCTTCCAGATAGGCGGCCAGCGAACGCACCAGTTCCCCGCCCGCCGCGAGGTCCGCGCTGATCAGATCGTGCACGCGACCGTTGCCCGCCTCCCACACGGGGCGTACCGCGTCGAGCATGAGCAGGACGTCGATCGTCGCCCCCACGTCTGCGGGAGCGCCGTACCGTACGGGGCGCGCGTCACGCCCCCTCGCCTCCCGCTCGCGCAGGGCGCGTACGACCAGCAGAGCTTTCGTGTGGGACGACGCCGCGTCGAGTCCCGAGGGGACGGCCGGTCCCGCGCCGATCCACACCGGCACCGCCTCCGGGACGCTGGTCGCCAACGAGTCCAGCTCACGGGCGAGGACGGTCGCCTCACGTCCTTCACCGTCGCCGGTCAAGGGCAGCAGCACCGTCAGCCGGTCCTGCTCGCGCAGGACCCGGGCGGCCGGCCGCGAGGCGGTCGCCTGGACGGCGAGCGCCTCCAGCGTGCGATCGGCCGACCCCGACCCCGCCCCCGCCTCCTCGGCGTCGCCGCGCACGGCGACGACGACGGCACACGGCGCATCCGGTGGCAGCCCCAGCGACCACAGGTGGGCCCGCCGGTCACCTTCGCCGTGCAGCAGACCGCGCAGCGCGTACGCCTCGCGCCGCACCGTTCCGCTCTCGCGCAACCGGTGGCGCAGCAGGTGCGGCACGGCGAGAACGGCGGCCCGGCGCAGCACCTGCGGTGCCTCGGGCGAAAGCCGCTGTCCGTCGGCGGCCGCCCAGAGCGAGCCCAGCATCTCGCCGCCGCTGCGCACGGCGACGACCAACCGTTCGGGGTTCTCACCGTCGGCCGCCCGGTGGATGACGTCGGGTGAGGTCCACAGCGCGCGCAGCAGACCGCTGCGGCGCAGTTCGGCGACGCGCCCCTCGGGGACCCGGCCGTTCAGAATGGTCGTGCGGCGCACACCGTCCGCGTCCGGGCCCGTCGCGGAGTGGGCGAGGACGCGGAACTGGGTGTCCTCCACGGTGATGGAGCCGCGGCAGGACCGGGCGGTCTCCGTCGCGAGAGCGGCCAGCCCTCCGGCCCCTGAATCCGTCACGCCGTCGCCGTGACCGGCCGAGGCGAAGGCCGTGGCGGAGCGCAGCAGCGCGAAGGTGTCGCCCCAGTCCGCCCACGCGGCGCGGACGAGCAGGGCGACGCCGCACTCCTCGGCGGCGGCCAGGGCCGGGTCCGGTACGGACGCGGCCTCCCGGAGTACCACCGCCGCGGCGCCCCGGCGAGCGGCCTCCCGCACGAAGCCGTCGGCGGCGGTCAGGTCCGGCGGGAGTCCCGTCGCCAGCACGACGTGCCCCTCGTGCGGACGTGCCGCCCCTTCGTCGCCGATGAGTACGCCGTGGACCGCAACATCCTGCCCGGCGGGAGCGATCAGGACGCGCAGGACGCCGTCTTCGTCATGGGCGAGGATCTGACGGAGCGTGACGTGGCCCGGACCGTGCCGGGGGGTGCCTGACATGGGCCGAGGATACGAGCCGTGCCGAGCCCGACCTGCGCGGCAGGGCGCCGGCCGGAGTCCTCCGGAGTCCTGCGGCGGCCACAGGCCCCCGAGAGCCGCGCCGGCCTCTTCACCTCCCGCACCCTCGGAGCCGACCAGGCGCGTCCCCCGCGCGGGGTGCCGGTGGTGATCCGCGTCCTGAGCGTTTTATGCAGGAGTGCCGGCGCCCCGAGGGTGCTATCGTCGGCGCCGCAGCGGAGACCGGTCCGCTCATGGAGATCCAAGGAGGTGTGTTGATGACTGTCGTGGAGACGCCTGCCGTGTGCGGCGCCCGGATCATCCTCACCTCCCGGGCCTCGTCCTGACCTTCGCCTGCCTTCCTCCTTCGTAGGAGTGTTCCCGGCACGCCTGTCGTCCGGCGAGGCCCCCGATCAAGGGTCTCCACCTTGTTTCATCAACCCACTTCACACCCACCTGCTTTCTCCTCCTTCGCGCACGTCCTGACTCCCGCCGACTACGGCTGGGACGGCGAACGCGAGCGTGCGTTCGCCCCGCTGCGGGCGGACGGACTGGTTCCGGGCCGCGTGGTGCGGGCCGAACGCGGCCGGTGCGACGTCGTCGCCGAAACCGGCCCCGTCCGCGCGGTGCTCGTACCCCCCTCGGGCGCCGGTGACCGGCCGACGCCGTGCACCGGCGACTGGGTGGCCCTGCGGCCCTCCGGCCCGGCGGCCTCCGCCACCGTGGCGGAGGTGCTGGAGCGCCGGACCGCCGTGATCCGCTCCACCGCCTCGCGTACCCCACGGGCCCAGGCACTGGCCGCGAACGTCGACACCGTGGCGGTGACCGTGTCCCTCGCCGATCCGCTCAAGCACGGACGGATCGAGCGGATGCTCACCCTGGCCTGGGAGAGCGGCGCCACCCCTGTGGTGGTGCTCACCAAGGCCGACCGGTGCGCCGACCCCACCTCGGCGGCGGCCGAGGTGTCCGAGGTCGCCCCGGGGGTGGAGGTACTGGTTACCAGCGCCGCCACCGGCGAGGGCGTGGACGTCCTGACCGCCGTCCTGTCCGGCACGGTCGTCCTGCTCGGTCCCTCGGGCGCGGGCAAGTCCACCCTCGGCAACCGCCTGCTGGGCGAAGACCTCCTGGCCACCGGCACGGTGCGCGGCAGCGACGGCAAGGGCCGGCACACCACTGCATGGCGGGAACTGCTGCCGTTGCCCCACGGCGGGGTTCTGCTGGACACCCCGGGCCTGCGCGGCGTGGGCCTGCCCGATGCCGGCGAGGGTCTGGAGCAGACCTTCGCCGAGATCACCGAGTGGGCGGACGGCTGCCGCTTCACCGACTGCGCCCACACCGGCGAGCCGGACTGCGCGGTGCTGGCCGCCGTGGAGGACGGCCGGCTCACCCGGCGGCGCCTCGACAGCTACCACCGGCTCCAGCGCGAGAACGCCCACGCAGCCTCCCGCACCGACGCGCGGCTGCGCGCGGAGCTGGAAAGGCCGAGGAAACAGATCGCACGCCACGTGCGCGCCCTCAAGCAGTCCCCGAACTTCAAGGCATGACGGAAAGGAATCTGGTCATGGACCTTCCCCGCATCTTCACCATCCGCGAGAGCGGCCACCGGATCCACAACCCGCTCACACCGGACAAGCTCGCCGCCCTGGGCGCATCACTGCGCCTTCCCGCCGGGACGCGGGTGCTCGACCTGGCTAGCGGCTCCGGCGAGATGCTGTGCACCTGGGCGCGCGACCTGGGCTTCACCGGCACCGGGGTCGACATCAGCACGCTCTTCACCCAGCAGGCAAGGGCCCGCGCCGCCGAACTCGGCGTCGCCGACCGGGTCGAGTTCGTCCACGGTGACGCCGCCGGCCATGTCGCGGAGCAGCCGGTCGACCTGGCCGCCTGCGTCGGTGCCACCTGGATCGGCAACGGCGTCGCCGGAACGGCCGAACTCCTCGACCGCAGCCTCCGCCCCGGAGGACTGATGCTGGTCGGCGAGCCGTTCTGGCGGCAGACCCCGCCCGACGAGGAGACCGCCAAGGCGTGCCACGCCACCTCCGTCGCCGATTTCCTGCTACTCCCGGAGCTGATCGGGCAGTTCCAGCACCTCGGTTACGACGTCGTGGAGATGATGCTCGCCGACCAGGACAGCTGGGACCGCTACGCCGCGGCCCAGTGGCTCAGCATGCACCGCTGGCTGGACCGGAACCCGGACGACGAACTCGCCCCCGTCGTACGGGAGGAACTCACCTCCGAGCCCGCCCGCTACGCGCGCTGCGGCCGTGAGTACCTCGGCTGGGGAGTCTTCGCCCTCATGAAGCGCTGACACTCCCGTCCCGTGCGGGGCCGGACGCTGTGCGACCGGCCCCGCACGGGGACACCACGTCACCCCGCCACCCCGTCGCCCCGGCGGTCGGCCGGTCGGGTGGAGGGGATGGCGGCACCGGCACCGCGTCCGGAGCGGCGACCGGGGAACCGACGAGGCACCCGCGCTGCGCGTACGGAGGCCGGCACTCGGGCGGCATCGACCCGGGCCTCGGGCTCGGGCCGGGGGAGTGCAACCGGCCCGGCGATGATCGAGCACAAGGCGGCGAGCACGCTCAGACGGCGGGCGACGGGCGGCTCGGCGTGTGAGGCCTCCGGGTATCCCCCCGTGGCGGTGTGGCGTACATGGACAGTCCCTTGGGCGTCGGGGTGAGTTCCAGGCTCACGCCGATCTTGCGGCCCGGCCGCGCCGGGCGCAGCGTGCGCGAGCCGGCCAGGGTCGCCAGGGCGACGGGCAGCATGGCATCGGCCGCGGCGGCACCGGGGCAGTACCGGGGGCCCAGGCCGTAGGCGAGCAGGGCACCGGGGGCCGGTGCCGGCTCGGCGCGGGAGAGCCAGCGCCGCGGGTCGAACACGTCCGGGTCGGGGTAGCGGTTCCTGTCGCGGCGCAGGGCGCCCAGGGGCAGGGTGACCACGGATCCGGCCGGGATCCGCACACCGCCCAGGCAGGTCCGGTGGCGGGTGCGGCGGACCAGGAACGGGATGCCGTGGAGGCGGGTGACTTCCTGGACGAAGGCGGTCGCGAGCGGGAGCTGGTGTGCGTGGAGGCGGTTCGAGTCGGGCGCGGCGTCGGCTTCGTCCTGGAGCGCTTGCTGGTAGTGCGGGTGGCGGCCCAGTTCGTAGCAGGCCCAGGCGAGGGTGGAGGCGCTGGTCTCCATGCCGGCGATCAGCAGGGCGCGAACGTCGCGCTGCACCACGTGGGGGTTCCCGGGGGCGGCGGCTTCGAGCAAGGACACCAGGTCCTGGCCGTCCGGGTCGGGCCGGTGACGGGCTCGCACCTGGGAGACGGCTTCGTCCAGTTCGGCCAGCGCGCGGCGGCAGGCGCGGCGCCGGGGCACCGGCACCCAGGGCCAGGGTGCGAGGGCGTAACGCCAGAACGTGCCCCCGGACAGGGTGGCGCGGGCCGCCGCGATCCTGGACAGGGTGCCGGGAGTGAGCTCGCTGTTGAGAACACAGCTGACGACCAGACCGCAGGCGAGCCGGCTCATCTCCACCCGCATGTCGAGCGGTCGGTCCGTCGGCAGGTCGGCGAGCAGCCGTTGGGTGACGGCCTGGACGCTGGGCCCGAAAGCGGTGAGCCGGGACGCGGCGAACGCGGGCCTCATCACGGCGCGCCGCTTCCGATGGGCCGCGCCCTCGATGCCGACCACCCCGTCCCCGTTGAAGTCACGCAGGCTCGGGTCCGGGCCCCAGAACCCGAAGGTGTCCTCGTCCGTGCCGACCTTGCGCAGCAGCGCCGGGTCATTGACCTGGAAGGCGGTCGCCGGGCCGGTCCTGGTCCGCACGACCGGGCCCGCCTGGGCGAGTCGGGCCGCGAGATTGGCCGGGTCCAGCCAGAACCGCAGGGCGCGGGAGTGGGTGAGTGCTCCCGGTCCGGGCGTCGCGGGTGGTTGTCCGGGGCAGGCTGTCCTGTCCACGCTCATCGGCTTCGCTGTCCTGTCCACGTTCGTCGGCCTCTGCGGCTCCGGCCGCCGGTACGGGTAGGAAACGAGCAACTGTGGGAGCGGTCACGGGTGGGCCTGCCCCGTCCGTGACGGTGTCCTCGCGTCGCCATGCTGCTGGTCAGGGGCACCGATACCCGGTCCTGCGGCCCCTGAGCGCGGTGCCGCCCTGCGGCCGTGTCCGGTCAGGAGCCCGTACCGGGCGATGTTCGCGGACCGTACCTCACCTTCAAGATCGTGAAAATCTGCATTGGCGGGAGTAGACATTGGCTGATCGTGTGGGTATGTTTCCTGTCGTAGCCCAGAGAGACAGCAGGGCCCGGCAGGGACGAACTGCCGGGCAGCAGTACCGGTAGTTGCAGTGCGCAGGACGGTGCGGTGGTGGAGTTCCGGAGCCATGAGCAGGTGCAGGACGGTGACGGGACTGGCGACTGGACCGGGTGGCCCGCGGTGATCAGGGGCCGCCACCAGCAGGACCGCGGCGCAGTAGAGGTGGTATCCCGGTGAAGGCGTCGGCTGCGGGCGCGCGCACCGGGAGGTCCGGCAGTGGGGTTCCAAGCCAAGAGCGTTGTGCAAGGCGGGCGACGGGGCTGGCTGCCGGGAAGGGTGACGCTCGGCTCAGGTCACCAGCAGTCCGCAGTACCAGCAGTACCGGTAAGAGATCGAACACAGAGGGAAGAACGGAGGAGTTGAGGCGCCATCAGGATCGCCCGGACGCACCAGCAAGGTCCGGGTACCGCAGGACATCGACAGTGAGGTGGTCTCCGGTCAAGCAACCGCGATCCCCGCACACACCCCCGTCCCCCCGTGGGTGAATGCGGAACACGAAGCCCGGCCCCGCACAGGGCCCGGCGGATGGTGTAGCAGTTCCTTCGGGGCCCTGGTGCCGCACGGCACCAGGGCCCCTCCACGCGTCCCACCACAGGAAGGTGCCGATGACCGCAGACACCCCGCACGCCCGGCTCGATGACGACGACTACCCCGCCTACACCATGGGCCGGGCCGCCGACATGATCGGCACCACCCCGAGCTTCCTCCGCACGCTCGGCGAGGCCCGCCTCATCACCCCGCTACGCTCCCCGGGCGGACACCGCCGCTACTCCCGCTACCAGCTGCGCATCGCCGCCCGCGCCCGCGAACTCGTCGACCGGGGTACCCCTATCGAGGCCGCCTGCCGCATCATCATCCTTGAGGACCAGCTCGAAGAAGCCCAGCGGATCAACGCCGAACACCGCCGCACCACCGCACCCGCGGACCCGACCGCCGCGGCCTGAGCAGCCGGACACCGGCATCCGCCGGCGCACCCCGGCCGACGCACCAGCACCCCCTCGTCAGCCCCGCCGCCCACCGCCGTCCTGCCGCGCAACGCCGGATGACGGGCCCCGCACCGCCTTGCTCGCCCCGCCCGCGCCCCTACGGACGCGGGTGAGGGTGGGACGGTCTCGGAGGCGAGGTGGCTGGTGTCCCGTGTCATCGAACCTTGACCGTTTGCCAACGAACCTTGATGGGTAGCTCCGAGCAAGAACGTGCCCAGACCGCAGCGCTCGCCCCGGACATGTCCACATCGCTTCCGCTGAGATCGCCCGAGAGGCTTTCGGAACAGCCCTGGGCCGCAGGGCCATGTGAGCGGCGCTCTACAGGCCGAGCCAGCCGAAAAGGCGCGGGTGCTGGGTCTGCGTCCCGCACCGGTCGTGGTCGCCCGAGCCGATGGCGGCGTCAGCGCTCGCGCCGGGACTGGGGTCTCGGCCCTCGAGCGGCACGTACCGGCCCTCGTACTCGACGTCGCCCTGCCCCTTGTCGTTGGCAGGGTTGTAAGTGGACCCGTACGGGTCGGAGGACAGGGTCAGGCCTTCGTCGGGGCAGTCGCCGCCGACGGGCTGTACGGCCCACCAAGCGAGCAGGCACAGGCCGGCGGCGGTGCCGAAGGTGGCGAGCGGGCGGTGCCGGAACGATATGAGAGGCGAGGTCACCCCGGGATGATACGGACCGTCGCCCAGCCGTGCCGGGAGCCCTGGCGCGGGCCTCCGACCCGTGGTGATCAAGATCCAAGAACACACACTCGCGTCCCCCGGAGTTCGGTGGCACACCGTCAAGGCTCGCTGCCGCAGGACATGTGACCTCCCGCAACGAAGGTTGAGCGATTCTCGTAGAAGGTCGAGTGACTGCTCTTGGGCATCGTCGTTCGTGGACTGCTGACAGAGCCGCTCCTCCTTGTGCAGGGGGCCAGTCTCAGAACTCAGTCGGCGGCACGTAGCTGCTCGCGCAGGATGTCGGCGTGCCCGCAGTGGTGGGCCAGCTCGCGTAGGACTTGCAGATACACCCAGCGCAGCGTGCGCGGCCCGGCACGGTGACCGGTCACGACGGTGTCCAGCGGCAGGTCGGCCACCACAGCCCGGGCCGTCGCGCAGGCCTCCCGGTGGGCTGCCGTGACGGAGGCGACGGTGTCGTCCGCGGCGAGCCGGAAGGACTCGTCCGGGCTCTGAACCATGCCGAGCTCCTGACGTGATGTGCCGCCGACGCACTCCTCGAACCACACCCGCTGCATCCACGTGACGTGCTTGAGCAGCCCGAGCAAGGTGGTCGCCGACGAGACGAGTCGGCGGCGGTTCTGCTCCTCGGTGAGGCCGACGAGGCTTACCTCAAGAGCGTTCCGATACTCCTCGACGAACGCATCGAGCTGGGTGCGTTCGTCATCCAACGGCACGTCGAACGAGCCCATCAGAGTCCCCCTCACGGGCGCTGAGCACGGGTCCGCCGTACGCGCGTACCGGTTCCCCACCGTCTCCCCGGACAGCCAGCCCTCAACGATCACTCAACCTTCAGTGAGAAAAACCTAGCGGTCACCAACCTTCGATGACAACGCTCAACCTTCCCTGCGAGAGATCGACTTGGTTGCAGGTCTTCGGGTTCCGGTTGCCCGCAGCGACAGACAGTTGATCCAGTCGAGTTAAAGAGAAGGGCTAAAAAGCAGGGTAAAAATTGCTAGTGTTCGGGTGGAGGTAGACCCCATGGCATCGCAGGAAGAGCTGTTCGCGAACATCGACGCCCTGTTGGAGGAGGAGCCGCAGCTCCCGCCTCCGGCGGAGCGTGCTCGGCTGCGGGAGGCTGCCGGTATCACCCAGGCACGTCTCGCGGCCGCGTTGAAGTCGACCGTGCAGACGGTGAAGAACTACGAGAACGGCCGCTCCGAACCGAAGTCGCCGCGGCTGGAGGCGTACCAGCGGCTGCTGAACGGCTGGGCCGCGAAGTACCCCGCCCATGCCGCTCCCACCGTCCCGACCGCCGTGCCGCAGCCGGCCGCCGTGCCGCAGCCGGCCGCCGTGCCGCAGCCGGCCCCGGTGCCGGACGCCTTCGCCGGTCCCGCCGCGGCCGGGGCCGGCGACAAGGCCGCCCCGGCCCCCGCCGCCGCGCCCGCCCGTCCGGTCACGCGCCGGGCGGCGTCGCGGCGACCGGCCGAGAAGAAGGCCGCGACGACGGCCGTGAAGGCGACGGCGCTGGATCCGCGATTCCCGCACGGTCCGCTCGCCGTCCTCGATGGCGACGGTTGCGCGTACGGCGTGAACGGGATCGTCCTGGACTGCCCGGCGGCCACCGTGCCGCAACTGGTGGAGTGGACGCTCAAGGAGTCCGGTCTCGGCTCGCCCCGCCTCCACCGCAACGGCAAGGACGGCGACCCGCTGATCGTGCTCACCGCGGCTGCCGCCGTGAAGCTCGGGCTGCCCGAGCGCCTGGAGGGCCACGAGCAGCGCCGCTCCTTGCGCCTGCCGGAGGACCACCCCGCGGTCAAGCAGGTCGTGAAGGCGAAGTGGCAACTCACCCAGCGCGGGTTCGGCCCATGGGCGCGTATCTACCGTAAGGCGACCGCCGGACAGCGCCAGTGCGTGCAGCTTGCGATCCTTTCCTGGGACGCCCTCGATGCCCGTTCCTGGCCCGGCGTCACGGAGATGGAGCCGGCCGAGATCGCCCGCGTCCTCGGCGTCTACGCCCAGCGTGTCATCACCCCGCGCGGCTCCACCGCCGTGTCCGGCCTTGAGCTGATGACCGCCATGCGTCCGCCGACCCGCGCCGTCCAGGACCGCGAGAACGGCAACTGGGTCTCCGGCCACAACCCCGGCAGCCTGGGCTCCCAGCCGATGGACCCGGCTCCGCCGGAGGCCACCCCCGAACACCCCGTCGTCGTCAACAGCGGCTGGACGGGCGGCTTCCTGAACGAGGAGGCCTACCAGTGGGTGCGCGACGTCGACCTGCTGTCCGACGAGGAGTGCACCCTGCCCTTCGCGGTCGGTCTGGACCTGAACACGGCGTTCCTCGCGGCAGCGGCCCGTCTGGTCGTCGGCCTCTCGGCCCCGGACCACTTCCACGCCCCGGCGTTCAACCCGAAGATTCCCGGATCCTGGCTGGTTGACCTCTCCCACATCGACGTCGACCCGCGCCTGCCGTCCCCGTTCACGCCGGACGGCACCCGCCCGACGGGACCGGCCTGGTACGAGACGCACACCGTCGCCTACGCCCAGGAGCTCGGCCACAACGTCCACCCGATCGAGGCGTACCTGCGCCGGGAGACCGGTGCCTATCTGGACCCGTGGCACGACCGCCTCAAGACCGCCTACATCGACACCCTCGCCGACCTCGGCGTCACCAAAGACCTCACCGACACCGAGTTCCTGACGGCGATGGAGCAGCACAAGCAGAACGACCCGGCGATGGCCGCCGTCCTGTCCGCGATCAAGGCCACGGTCAAGGGCGGCGTCGGAAAGCTCCGCGAGCGCCCGCAAGGCAAGGCGTACAAGGAGGGCGAACCGTGGCCGGCCCTCGCCCGGCCGACGTGGCGCCCCGACATCCGCGCCGCCGTCATCTCCAAGGCGCGGGTCAACATGCACCGCAAACTCAACAACATGGTCAAGATGACCGGCCTGTACCCACTTGCCGTGCTCTCCGACTGCGTCGTCTACCCCAGCCCCGGCGACAGCCCGCTCGACTTCCTCCCGTACGCCGCGTCCGGCAAGCCGCAGCCCGGCGGCTTCCGGCTCGGGCCCTCGCCGGGCCTGGCGAAGCTGGAGGGCGTCCAGTCGATGCTGTGGGCGGTCGACCTGATGGAGAAGGGCCTGAACCCGGCCCGCCACATCAAGGGCGGCGACGCCGTCGTGGACGAAGGGGAGTAGAGCCGTGGGGGAGATCGAGGACGCCATCGAGCGGGCCGGCCGCGAAGCGTTCACCCGGCAGCCGCCCAAAACGTTGAAGGCTCAGATCGGCTACCTGCTCAAGCAGTTCGGCAGCGCGAAGGCCGTGGCGGCGGAACTCGGGGTCACCGCCGACTCCGTGAACCGCTACCGGCGCGGTGCCCGCAAGCACGCCCGCGCCGACGTCGCCGCGAAGATCGACAACGCCGTACGGCAGCGGTGGCAGCCCCAGGTCCGCAAGCGCCGGCAGAAGCAGGCCGCCGCCACCACCGGCATCACCGTGGAGACGCGAGCCCGGTTCGGATACTCCGCAGCGGTCGGCACGACCGACGACGGCCGTTTCCGGCGTCTCACCGTGCACCTGCCCCCCGCGTACGCGCAGCGTCTCTTCGACGCCCGCGACACCGGAGCCAACGACCAGCAGATGCGCGGAATCATCGCCGACGGACTGAAAGAAGTCTATTTCCAGGACGGCGGCGGCCGCGCCATGGGGCTTTCGGACGTAGAGATCAACGACATTGATTATCTCGATCTCGACTACTGAGCGTTTTCGGAGTGGCCACCGACGGCGAGGAGCGTTTCGCTCAACTCGTCGACCGGGGTGTCGAGCGGCTGCGGCCGACCCGGGGCCGACTCGGGGACGCGCTCATCGGCGTGGCCGCGTAGTCGCGGTTTCCCGGTGCCCGGAACGGTCATCGTGATCGGCCACCTGCCCGCGATGCCTGGGAGGTGACAACATGCGGTCCTGGAAACGCCGTTGGGGGGAAGAAAGGCGGCCGGACGCCTACCGGGCCGCGGCCCGGGCCGCCACAATCCCGGTATGAGGATCACGCCGGCCCCTGCGAGCGCACTGCCGACGCGCCGCACCCTCCTCGACCTCGCCCGCGGGATCCTCACGGGCGCGGTGATCGGGAGCTCGCTCGCCGCACTCGTCGTCGGCACTGTCCTCGAACGCGTTCCCCTGCTGGTCGGCGGCTTGGCCGTCCCCATCGCCTACGGACTGCTGGTCCTCGCCGCTGGGGCGCCCGAGCGCGCACGCGAGGCGGCCATCGTCCCCCGTACCACGCTTGCCAAGATCGAGAGTCTGCGTGCCACCGGCGGGGAGACCAGCGACGTGCCCGTCCGCTTCGACCTCACCGTCGCACCGGACGGCGGACCGGCGTACCGCGTCGAGTCCACCCAGTCCGTCAATCTCGTCGACCTGCCCGACTACGAACCAGGCGGCATCGTCGTCGTCCGGTACCCACCGCACCAGCCGTGGGCGGTGAAGCTGGTGAAGCGCCCGACACCGGAATGGGAGGACCGCGCGAGCGCGGCCCGCATCGATTCAGCACCCGGCCCGGCCCTGACCGACGAGCGGCCCCCGGACAGCACCGTCGGCGGCTACCTCACCCTCCTCGCCCTGCTGCTCGGCGCGGCCGGCGTGGTCTTCTTCTTCCGGGCCGACCTCTTCGGCCCGGAAGACCTTACCGACCGGCCCCCCTCGGCCGGTGGGCCCGCCGACCCCGGCGCCCCGTCCACCACGATCGTCTCGGCCGCGTCCGGCACCGTCGCCCTCGGCCCCGGGCAGTCGCTGTTCGACGAGGGCCGGCTGCGTTCGGCGGTCGATTCGCTCGCCGAGGGCGACGACGGAGAGCGCCAGGCCCTCACCGTCGTCGTGCAGGACCGCCTGCTCACCGTCGTCTTCACTCCTGCGGGCTCGCAGGCACCCGGCTTCGACCTGGACGCGCTGCCCTACCCGCGCATCCCCGCCCTCGTCCGGGAGGCCAGAGCCACTCTCGGCGTCCACTCCCCGCAGACCTGGCAGCTCACCGCCGAGAGCCTGTCCGGCGCCCTCACCCTCAGAGTCGGGGTGGCGGGCGCCGACGGCGCCGCCTCGTTGGAGGCGAACGGCCACGGCGAGATCGTGCGGCGCGTCCCGGCGCGCTGACAGACGGACGGGACGGGCGCCCGAGGGGAACGGGTGAGCCGGGCGGGGCAGGCTATGAGGACCAGGAGGAGCATGGATGGGCCGGCATGGATATCTGGCGTTGTGGTGCATCGTCCTCGGCGCCGTCGCGCTCGTCGGATACGGACGGTCGCTGGCCGGGGTGACCCGCGGCCAGCGGGCGGTCCGCGTCATGGGCCGGATCGAACGGGTCACGGAGCCCCGGCACGGGAGCTCGGGACGCGACGGGATCGCCGTAGTCGTCACCTTCCGCGATCCCGCCACCGGGCAGGAGTTCACCGTCACCAACGACGGCGAGTGCGGCGACCGAATCAGCACGGCCTGGACGGGCCGGGAGATCGGCATCCGCTACCCTCCCGGCCGCCCGCACGCCTACCGCTTCACCACCGACCCGGACGCCGGCCGGAGCGGCCTCGGCCGGCCCAACTTCGCGGTCTTCCTCATCTACGTCGGATGGGTCGTCGTCGCCTCGATCGACTGGGGCTGGCCGTGGGCCCTCATCGGCTTCGGCGTGCCCTGGACACTGCTGGGCGCGACCTACCTGCCCGGGGCCGTACGCGATTCACGTCTACGGATCGAGGGCCTCGCCTCCGGCGCCCCGGTCCCGGGCCGCGTCATCGCCGTACTGAAGGACGTCACCGTCGACGAGGACGGCGAAACCGCCACCAGCCACACCCCGGTCGTCGCCTTCACCACCCACGACGGCACCGCCGTCATCGCCTACCGCACCGTAGGGCTGAGCGATCCCGCCCGTTCGCGCGGCCGGGACCTCACGATCCACTACCACCCCGACAACCCGGTCGTCTTCACCACAGACCTCGCCGCCGAACACCGCTCCCACGTCGGCGAGATCGCGTTCGCGGTCGGGGCCCTTCTCGTGGGGGTCGCTGCGGCCGTGGCGGGAGGGATCTTGATCGCGGGCTGACGCCCACCGCCCCTGACGAGCCGGTCCCGCGACCGGCACGACGTCAGACGACATCCGCCGCCGAATCGCCGGTCACTTGCTCGTCGCGCCGCACAGCAGACGCACGGCCCGGGCACCCGTCGAACGACGCATGGCGCGGCTGAGGTCCTGGCGGCTCTTGCGTAGATCCCGCATCGTCTCCCACCGCATGAGCGTCATCACCGAAGCCGTCCTCACCCTGGAGAGGCACCACTGAAAACGCTCCCTGAACGGGGGAACGAGCAGTGTGAGCACGTCAACTCCGTTGAGCCGAAGCAAGATAGCTGTCGCATGGGCAGGCTTCTTGTCACCGGCGGGGCCTACTGTGCTGGGCGGCTGGTCGCGCGTGCGTGAGTGCGCTCCACCGCTCCCGTTCGTCCACGTGGTTATCGACTGCTGTTGCCCGGGCCACCTCTTCGGCTTCCTTCGGTGCCGGCTCACCCTGGCGGGTGAGCAACTTCAGCGGCCAGGCGGGAGTGTCCGACTGTTCGCCGTCGAAGGGGTGCCAGTTCCAGGCCGCATCGAACCGCCAGGCGCGCCCGTCCCGGTCGGCAACCTCGTCACCCGGTTCGAGGAAGGCGTAGGGACGGAAGACCAGCTCGATGTGTATCGGTTCGCCGCCGGCCGGATCGATCGTGCAGCCCTGGTCCTCGAGGGAGGCATCGTGGGTCTCACCCTGCTGCAGGACCTCAAGGTAGGACGCGGGCCGTGGCAGCATCCCGGTGACCAGGGGCGGATCGAAGCGGTGGACTGCATGGACGTGCACCACGGTCGCTGGGATTCCCACCAGGCAGGTGTCGCCCGGCTTCAGTGCGGTCTCCGCCGGTTCCGTCCGGAAGATCTCCCACTCGCCGGCCGCGGGCGTGGGAAGCGCCCTCTGGCCGTTCCACCTGAAGTTCTCGGCCTGTGGGTCCACTTCCCACCACGGCCACTGCACGGACACGTGGGAACGGGTGATTTCGATGACGGCGGTCTCCGTGAACTGGCAATCCAGCGACAGCACGTCACCGGGCCTGAAGTCGTGGCTCATGAACGCATTCTGCATGCCGTCACTGACCGTGGTCGATCGCCTTGGCCAGGCGCTCGGCGTGGTCTTCGAGCAGTGGTGGGAAGGCGCCGTAGTAAGACCGGTGGTCGGTGGTGCGGAGCCAGTGGAAGACGGTGTGTCGCTCCCGGGTCCAGACGGCACGTAGTCCCCATGTGCGGTGGGCAGGGTGCGACGTCGGGCTCGCCTTCGGTGACGCGGGTCCAGATGTGGGCGCTGACGGCCAGGCGCCGCGGTCGTCGATGAGGGGCTTTCGGCGGCTGGTGAGGTCCGGTAGCCGGGTGAGCATGTGCTGCCGGTTCTCGGGTTCCAGCGTCCAGGTGGCGAGAACCTCGCGTCGGTGTTGGTGGTCGACGGCCGGGCCTTCGGGGGGGTCGGCGGTGATGGCGTCTAGGGCCTGTTCGCATGCGCGGGCCGTGCCGCCGGTGCGGAGGCGGCGGTTCGGCAACTGCGTGTAGCCGAGCCTCTTGTTCTCGGGCTCGACCCCGAGGAACTGGAGGCTGATCGCGGAGGTGCGCCGATCGCGTACGAGAACCCACCGGCCGAGACGTTCGAGTGACGTGCCCCACAGTGGGACGAACGTGCGAACACGCAGCGGACTGCGGGCCATACTGACGGTCATGACACCGACGGCACATCCGTGGGCGCCTGCTGTTCGCTGCCGAGCGCAGGCCCCGAGCGCCCGGCCGAGATGTCGCGTTCGTCCGGCCTCCCGGTGCTCGTCGACGCCGGGGGCGGGCTGGTGGACCGTGTCCGTGCCGTCCTCGCCGACGCGGAACTCGCCCACCAGGAGCGGACCCGTGCGTCGGCCCGGTTCCGCGCCCGTCCCGACTCGTGCCCACACTGCCGCACCCTGCGTCGCCGTGCCGCTCGCTCCTCGCCCCGCGGTCGCACCCGTACCGGCCACGGTGGGTCCTGCGGCCTGGCCGACGGGCTGGTGAGCCCGCCACAGTCGGACCATCCCGAGTCGTCGGGCACCACCGCGAGGGATCCGGTCGAGGCGCTGGACATCGCATCGTCACCCCTGGACCTCCGGGCCCCCGGACGATCCGGAGCCGGTCCCGCTGCGGGAACCGCCCAAAGACACGGTCTGGTGCCGGACGCGCTGTCCGGCGACCATGCTCGGGGGACGGTCGTCGTCGGCCGGGTGCGCGAGCGGAAGTGGAAGCACCGCGGCAAGCCCGCTCCGAGCGGGCTCGGGCAGGGCCCCGGCGTTCGCCCGCGATCTTCTGCCACTGCGTCATGCCTGGCCGGTGTGGCAGGAAGGAATCCGTCATGAACCTCCACACGCTCGCCCGCATGTATGCCGACGGCGAGATATCGACGACGGGGATACTGACCGAGCTCGGCAGACGCGTGGACATTCCCCTCTCCGAGGGGCAGCGCGGCCTGTGGGCGCTCGCCACGATGGAACCGGAGACGTACGCGTACAACGTTCCCGTGTGCTTGTCGTTCGCGGAGGTGGATACCGCGGCGCTGCAGTCCGCATTCCGCGACACGCTTTCCCGGCATCCCCTTCTCTCGGCCCGGGTGCGCGAGACGGATGACGGGCCCGTTCTGTCCCACGGAGATACGGACGGTTTCCTCGTCGAGCACGTGGACATCTCCGACGTGCCGTCCGGCCGGGTGCTGAGCCTGTTGAGGGAAAGGGCGAGGTTACCGTTCGACCTGGCCGGTGATTCCCTGATCAGGCTGGCTGTCCTGCGTCGCTCCGCCTCCGAGGCGTACGTTCTGCTGGTCGTCCATCACCTCGTGATCGACGGGGTGTCGGGGCGTCTCGTCATCGACACGCTGCTCCGTTCGTACCGGGCGCGGGTCGAAGGGCGGGACGTGCCGATCGAGGTGGGCTCCGCCTCGTTCGGTGAGTTCGTCGCATGGGAGCGGGACGGACTCACCGGCGAGCGCGCTCACCAGGACCGCGACTTCTGGGTGCGGGAGCTCGCCGGTGCGGACGTCCTCACAGGGTTGCCCTCGCAGGTGGCTCTGCCGCCGGACGCGCCGCACGTGGGCGAGGTACACACCAGCCGGCTGTCGAAGGAGCGGGCCGCCGCCATCGCGGCCTTCACCGCCGCACAGGGAATCAGCCCGGGAATCTTCTTCCTGACGGCCTTCCTGACTCTGCTGCACCGGTACACCGACAACGAGGACCTCGTCATCGGGATGCCGGTGGCCGGGCGCCCGACGGAACACTTCGACCCGGTCGTCGGCTACTTCGTCAACACACTGCCCGTCCGGAGCAGACCGGACGCCTCCGAGGAGTTCACGTCCTTCGCCCGGCGCGTACGGTCCACGGTGCTCGACGTACTCGAGCACGGGAGCTACCCGTTCCACCGCATCGTGGACGATCTCGGTGCCCGGGGCGTCAATCCGCGGTCACCTCTCTATCAGATCGTGTACAACTACCAGGATTCCGCTCTCTCCGGCTACCTGGGCGAGCGGGCCCGCGCCACCGGCGAGACGGACTTCGAGCTCGTCGACGGGCTGTACCAGCTGGGTGAGTACGACCTCACGGTGGACGTGGCTCCCGGTGACGGGTTCCTGGTGAACTGGAAGTACCATCCCGACGCCTTCTCGGCCCGGGCCGTCGCGGGCATGGCGGAACACTTCGCCACCCTGGTGGACAGCATCCTCGACTCGGACGGGCAGGCGCCGACAGGCAGTCTGAACCTGCTCGGTGACGAGGAACGGCACCTCGTCACCGAGGCGTGGAACCGCACCGAGGCCGACTTTCCCGCGGATCGGACGTGCTGGCATCTCTTCGCTGAGCAGGCGGAGGCGAACCCGGACGCCCCGGCGGTCACCTGCGGGGAGGGGACGCTCACCTATCGCGAACTCGCCGACCGGAGCTCGGCGCTGGCGCAGGCGTTGACGCGTCGGGGCATCGGCCCCGGGGACGTGGTGGGGGTCTGCTACGAACGGTCGCTCGACCTTGTCGTGGCCCTTCTCGCCGTGATGAAACTCGGCGCGGTGTACCTGCCCCTGGACGGCCGGCTGCCCGCCGACCGCCTCTCCTCCATGGTCGAGGACAGCGGTGCGCAACTCGTCCTCTGCCACGAGGCGGTGATGGACGGGCTGGCGGCCCTGGCCACGCCGGAGGCGAGACTGTACCCGACGGACCGCCCGGATGATCAGGCCGGCGGGGCGGGGCCGGCGACGGGGGAGACGAGCGCCGATACGCCGGACTCGCGTGCCTCGGCACCGTCGGCCGCCTACATCATCTACACCTCGGGCAGCACGGGGAAGCCCAAGGGTGTCGTGGTTCCGCACACGGCACTGACCAACTTCCTGCTGGCCATGGCGCACACGCTGGGAGTGACCTCCAGTGACCGGCTGCTGGCCATCACCACGCACAGCTTCGACATCGCCGCCCTGGAGCTCTACCTCCCCCTGATCACCGGCGGGCAGGTCTACGTCTGTGAATCGGCCACGGCCGCCGACGCGACCCTGCTGGCCGACAAGGTCGCCGAATGGCGGCCCACCCTCCTGCAGGCCACGCCGGCGACCTGGGCCATGCTGGTACGCGTCGGCTGGCAGAACACCGAGGGCGTCACGATGCTGTGCGGCGGCGAGGCGTTGCCCGACGGCCTGAAGGACCAACTCGTGGCGCGCGGCGAGGCATGGAACCTGTACGGGCCCACGGAGACGACCATCTGGTCGGCGGCCAAGCGGCTGCGCCGTGAGGAGCCGGTGACCATCGGCAGCCCCCTCGCGAACACCCAACTGTACGTCCTCGACCAGAACGTGAGCCCTCTGCCCATCGGCGTGACCGGCGAGCTGCACATCGCCGGCGACGGGGTCGCCCTCGGCTACCACCGGAAGCCGGAGCTGACGGCCGAACGCTTCCTGGACAACCCGTTCGGGCCGGGACGGCTCTACCGGACCGGCGACCGCGCGCGCCGGCTGCCGAACGGCGAGATCGTCGTCCTGGGCCGGACGGACAACCAGGTCAAACTGCGCGGCCACCGCATCGAACCCGGTGAGATCGAGGCGGTCCTGGAGGCACGTCCGGACATCGGCCGAAGTGTCGTCCTGCTCGAACACGCCGGCCTGTCGGACCGCCTCACCGCCTACTACACCAGGAACGGGGACGCGCCGGTCGACTCCGCGCTGCTGCGCGCGGAACTCGCCAAGACCCTCCCCGCCTACATGCTGCCCGCCGCATTCGTGGCCCTGGACGCCTTTCCGCTCACGCCGCACGGCAAGGTCGACCGGGCGAAGCTGGCCGGTGCCGCCCGGACGGCACCGCTCGCGGCCACCGAAGGTCCGGTGGCCGCGCCCGACATCGAGCGGACGGTGCGCGGGATCTTCGAAGAGGTGCTGGGCGCGCGCGACATCGACCGCGCCGCAGGCTTCTTCGACATCGGCGGGGACTCCTTCGCGGCCATCGAAGCGGTGGCGCGGATCAACCGCGAGTTCGGCTGCTCACTGCGACCCACCAGCGTTTTCGCGCACCCCTCCGTCGCGGCGATGGCCCGGCACCTGACGGGCCTGCTGCCTGCCGGGCACACACCTGCGGCGCAGCCGGTCGGGCCCGAGCAGCACCCTGATCCGCACCAGACTTCTCCGGCATCCGACGACGCCTCGCTCGACGCCTCGTTCGACGACTCGATCGCGGTCATCGGCATCTCCTGCCGGTTCCCGGGAGCCATCGACCACCGGGCCTTCTGGTCCGCCCTCGTGGAAGGACGCAGCGGTGGCACGTCGTGGTCGGCCGAGGAACTGCGTGCGCTCGGAGTGCCGGAAGAACTGATCACCCGGCCCGGCTATGTGCCGCAGCGGTCGGTCGTGGACGGCAGGGCGGAATTCGACGCGGCGTTCTTCGACATCTCCCCCCGTGACGCCGAGTTCATGGACCCCCAGGCACGCCTGCTGCTGCAGCACGCCTGGCAGGCGCTGGAGGACGCCGGTTACCGCCCGGAGGACGTTCCCGATACCAGCGTCACCACGTCCACGAGCACGAACTTCTACCAGGCACTGCTCCCCGCTCTGATGGCCAACGCGTCGGGCCCCCGAGTCCTGGCCGACTCCGAAACCTACGCCGCGTGGCTGTTCGCCCAAGGCGGCACGGTGCCCACGATGATCTCCACCAAGCTGGGCCTGCACGGTCCCAGCATGGCGGTGAGCACCAACTGCTCTTCGGCGCTGAGCGCGGTGCACGTCGCCTGCCAGGGACTCCTGGCCGGCGATGCCCAGCAGGCGATCGTCGGCGCGGCCAGCCTGTTCTCCGCGGGGGAACTGGGCTACGTGCACCAGCCCGGCCTGAACTTCTCGAGCGACGGGCGCAGCCGTGCGTTCGCCGACGGCGCCGACGGCATGTCCGGCGGTGAAGGTGTCGGAGTGGTCGTCCTCAAGCGCGCCAGTGAGGCGATCGCTGCCGGCGATCACATCTACTGCCTGATCCGCGGTATCGCGGTGAACAACGACGGCGGAGACAAAGCGGGCTTCTACGCGCCCGGTGTGCGCGGCCAGGCCGAAGTGATCCGCAAGGCGCTGGACAAGGCGGGCACGGACCCGTCGACGATCAGCTACGTCGAAGCCCACGGCACGGGCACGAGGCTCGGCGATCCCATCGAGGTCGCGGCCCTGACCGAGGCGTACCGCCACTACACGGAACGCAGCCAGTACTGCGGCATCGGCTCGGTCAAGAGCAACATAGGCCACCTGGACGCGGCTGCCGGCATCGCCGGCCTCATCAAGGTGGCACTGGCTCTTCAGCACGGAGAGGTGCCGCGGACCCTGCACTGCGACGCGCCGAGCTCGGAGATCGACTGGGAGGAGTCGCCGTTCTTCGTGGCCGACCGGAATCTTCCGCTGGACGGCGACGGGCCCGCGCGGGCGGGACTGAGCTCCTTCGGGATCGGCGGCACCAACGTGCACGCGGTACTGGAGCAGGCGCCGACCGGTGCGCGCGCCGCCGGACGTCCCGGCCCCCACGCCGTGATCCTCTCGGCCCGCGACGGGGAGCGGCTCGGCGCCCTCGTCCGGCAGCTTCTGGAATTCCTGCCGGGATACCGGGACGCGCACGGCGATCTCGCGTCGCTCGCCCACACGCTGCAGGTCGGGCGGCGGCCGATGGCCGAACGAGTGGTCTTCCTGGCGAACGACGTCGACGGGCTGATCGCCACCCTCCAGGCGTACGTCGAGCGCGGGGCGCGCGGAACGGTGTTCGAAGGTACGGCCCGCCGGCCCGAGGACGAGCTGCTCGGCCTCTTCGCCCGCCCCGGGGAGCTGCGGGACCTGGCCGCCCGGTGGGTCGAACGCGGGGAGTGGGACAAGGTCGCGCCGCTCTGGGTCAACGGCGTCGACATCGAGTGGCACGCCCACCGCGGCTCGAATCCGCCGGTGCGGGTGAGTCTGCCGACGTATCCGTTCGCCGGAAAGCGGTACTGGCCGGCGGCCGGGGCGGCGTCGGCCGCTCGCACCGCCGACCCGCTCGACGCGACGTCGTTGCTCGTGGCCGCGGCCGGGCCCGGGAGCGTCGAGACGTACCTGTCCGGTCGCACGTCCGCCGCGGACGAGATGGACAGCCTCTCGCGCCCACTCGTGCTCGCACAGCTCGTGGCGGCGGGACTCTTCGACGCGCCCGTTCGCCGCGACCTGATCGGGCAGGGGATCACGCCGTCCTTCGCCCAGTGGCTCGACCACACGGTGACCGTGCTGCTGAGCCACGGAGAACTCGTTCGTGAGGGCGGTTTCGTGGCGCCCAGGAGGAACGCGCCGGGCCTCGAACAGGCGTGGCGTGCCTGGCGCGCGTGGAAGGACGCCCATGCCGACGATCGGGAGCTGGCGGCCAAGACCGGCCTGACCGAGCGCATGGTCGATGCCCTGCCCGCGATCCTGTCCGGGCGGACGAAGGCCACGGCGGTCATGTTCCCGGGCGGCTCGTTCGAGCTGGTCGAACCGGCGTACCGGGGGAACGCGACGGCCGACTACTTCAACGACGTGACCGCCGGCGTGGTGCGCGCGGAGGTGGACGCCCGGCGCGGCACGGTCCGGCTGCTGGAGATCGGCGCGGGCACCGGCAGCACGAGCGAACGCGTTTTCGACCGGCTGAAGGGCCGCGACCTCGCCGAGTACTGCTATACCGACGTGTCGAAGGCGTTCCTGATCGAGGCGGAGCGGCGGTTCGCCGGCCACGTGCCGTACGTGTCCTTCACGACCTTCGACGTGGAGCGGGAACCCGGCGCACAGGGACTCGCCGAGGGCCACTACGACATCGTCGTCGCCAACAACGTCCTGCACGCCACCAAGGACATCGTGCAGGCGGTGCGTCATGCCGGAGCACTGCTGCGGCCCGGCGGAGTCCTCGTACTCAACGAACTGGCCCGCAACGACTGGTGGTCGCACCTGACCTTCGGGCTCCTCGAAGGGTGGTGGCGGTTCGCGGACGGAAGGCGCATCCGGGGCGGACCGGCGCTGTCCCCGGACACCTGGCGCGAGGTGTTGCGGGAGTGCGGATTCGACACGGTGGAGCTGCTGGCGGAGCCCGCGCGCGACCTGGGCCAGCAGGTACTGCTGGCGCGCGCCGGTTCGCCCGTCCCGCGCCGGGATCCGGGGCCCGCCGCGTCCCGTTCGCCCGAGGAGCACGTCCGCGCGACCGTCGAGCGGACCCTCGCCGAAACCCTGAAGCTGACCGCGGACGAACTCGCGGGCGACAAACCCTTCGCCGACTACGGACTGGACTCGCTCACCGGCGTCTCCCTGGTGCACCGGCTCAACGAGTCGCTGAACACCGACCTCGATCCGAGCGTGCTGTTCGAGAACCCGTCGATCAGGCGGCTGACGCGTTTCATCGTCGACGAGGAAGGTACCGCCCTCGTGACCGCGGTACCCGAGCTGCCTGTGACAGTGCCCGAGCCGCCCGTCGCCTCCGAGCTGCCCGTCGCCTCCGGGCCGTCCGTCACCTCCCCGCCGTCCGCGGTGTCCGGGCCGTCGGGCGGTGGCCGGGAGCCCGTCGCGATCGTCGGCATGAGCGGCCGGTTCCCGGGCGCCCGTGATGCCGACGAGTTCTGGGACCTGCTGGTCTCCGGCCGTGACGCCGTCTCGAAGGTGTCGCGCTGGGACCTCGCGTCGCTGGGCAGCGTCTGCCTGGACGGAGGTCTCCTGGACGGCGTCGACGAGTTCGACCCGCTCTTCTTCGGGATCTCCGGTGCGGAAGCCCTCTACATGGAGCCGCAGCAGCGGTTGTTCCTCCAGGAAGCGTGGCGGGCGCTCGAGGACGCGGGCCACGCGGGTGAGTCGCTCGACCGCGACCGGTGCGGCGTCTACGTGGGCTGCGCCGCGGGCGACTACCTGGACCTGACGGGGCCGGCCCACTACCCGGGCCAGGCGCTGTGGGGCAACATGAACTCGCTGGTGCCGTCCCGCATCGCCTACTACCTGGATCTGCACGGGCCGGCGATCGCGGTCGACACCGCCTGCTCCAGCTCGCTGGTCTCCCTCTACCTCGCGTGTCAGGCGCTGTGGGCGGGCGAGGTCACCACGGCGATCGCGGGCGGGGTCTACGTCCAGAACTCGCCCCGGCTGTATCTGGCGGCGTCGCGGGCCGGGATGCTCTCCCCGACGGGCCGGTGCCGTTCGTTCGACCAGGCGGCCGACGGATTCGTGCCGGCCGAGGGGGTCGGTGCGCTGGTCCTCAAACGGCTCTCGGACGCCGAGGCGGACGGCGACCACATCCATGGCGTGATCCGTGGAATCGGGATCAACCAGAACGGCACCACGAACGGCATCGCCGCGCCGAACGGGACGGCGCAGGAACGGCTGATCCGGCAGATCTACCGGGACTTCGCCATAGACCCCGCGGGGATCAGGCTGGTCGAGGCACACGGCACCGGCACCAAGCTCGGCGACCCGGTGGAATTCCGGGCGCTCGACCGGGCGTTCCGCGGCTTCACGGACGCCGAGCGGTTCTGCTCGCTCGGCTCGACCAAGGCATCCATCGGCCACGCGCAGGCCGCGGCCGGCGTGATCGGCGTCATCAAGGCACTGCTGGCGATGAGGCACGAGGTGATTCCCGGTCTTCCCCACCACACCGCGACGAACCCCAGCGTCACGCTGGCCGGCAGCCCGTTCTTCGTGCACACGGAGCCGAAGCGGTGGGACGCGCCCGACGGCGGCAGCCGGCGCGCCGCGGTCACGTCGCTCGGCGCGAGCGGAACCAACGCCCACGCCGTCATCGAGCAGCCGTCGGTGCCGCGCACACCGCCGCGGGACAGGCAGGACGGGGCCCGGTTGGTCGTGCTGTCCGCGGCGACGGAGCACGCCCTGCGCGAACAGGTGACCCGGCTCGCGCGCCACTGCGGCGAGCATCCGGACCTCGACATCGGCGACGTGAGCCACACACTTCTGCTCGGCCGCAGGCACCTGCGGCATCGATGGGCGAGTGTGGTCCGGGACGTCGCTGAACTGGAGAGCCGGTGCACCACCTGGCTTTCGGGTCCGGAGATCCCGGCACCGAGCGCGGACTCGGCATCGCGGGACTCCGCGCTGCGGGCACTCGCCCAGCGGTTCCTCGACGGCGAGGTACCCGACTTCGCCGGGTTGTTCCGCGACAGCCGCTACCGCCGCGTCCCGCTGCCCGGCTACCCCTTCGAAGCCGAACGCTACGCACTGCCGGACCGCGCGGCGGCGGACGACGGGCCGCGGCGCGACGGAGAAGTCCTCACCGATCACGAGCTCTACCTGCGTGAACACCAGGTACGGGGAACCGGGATCGTCCCGGGGGCCCTGTACCTGCAGTGGGTCGCGGCGGCGGCGGGGGAGAACGCGGGCGACGCGGTTCGCCTGCACGACATCGCCTTCCTGCGGCCCCTCTCGGTGTCGGGGGCGCCGCGTGCGGTGCGGGTGGTTCTCCGCGCCGACGGCGACGTCACCCGGTTCACGGTGTCCTCCACGGAGTCCGCCGGGGACGAGCCCGTTCTCCACTGTCAGGGCGAGGTGTCCACCGCGAGGCCGACGGCTGCACGGGCGCTCGATCTGCCCGCGTTGCTCCGGGACTTCCGGTCCACGGCGTTCGACCCCCAGCGGTTCTACGCCGAGTGGCGGGACCGCGGCATCACCTACGGCCCCACGTTCCAGGGGGTCGTGGCCGTGCACCGCGGCGACGACGCGGTGCTCGCCCAACTGCGTCTGCCCGGCGGGTCGTCGGGAATCCCGGACGGACCCGCGCCGCACCCGGCGCTGGTGGACTCGGCGATGCAGTGCATGCGACTGCTCGACGGTGACGAACGGGGCGGGTTGGTGTTCGGCATCAAGTCGGCCGAGATCCTCGCCCCCGGCGCGAGCACGATGTGGGCCCTGGTCCGCCGTGCCGAGGACGCGCGCGGCGCGGACCGGATCGACATCGACCTCGCGACCGACGACGGCACGGTGTGCCTGCGTCTGCGAGGCATCGCAGGCCGTCGAACCGAGCAGAGGCCCGATCCGGTGGACGGTGCCGCCACGCTGGTGCCGGTCTGGGATCCCCTTCCGCGGACGGCATCCACGACATGGCCGCGAAGTTCCGAGTCCGTGGGCGTCATCGCCTCGCCGGGTCAGGCGCGGGACGCTCTCCTCGCGCGACTGCCGGGCGCGCACGTGGTAGCGGACCCGTCGCAGGGTTCTCACGACGAGCTGGGGAGGTCCGTCCGGTCGGCCCCGCGACTCGACCATCTGATCTGGGTGGCGCCCGGCGCCGTGGACGACCGGTCCGGTGCGAGCGTCGTCGAAGGCCAGTCCACCGGATCGCTGCACGCCTTCCGCACGGTGAAAGCACTTCTGGCCGCAGGGTACGGCGATCGCTCCCTGGGCCTGACCCTGATCACCGAACGGGCGCACGCCGCCCATGAGGGCGAGGCCGTCGATCCGGCGCACGCCGGTGTCGCCGGCCTGGCGGGGTCGGTCGCGAAGGAGTACCCGAACTGGCGGGTCCGGGTGGCGGACGTCGAGGACTACGGAGCGCCGTCCCTCGCCGCCGTGCTCGGCCTGGCCGCGGACCCGGACGGCAACCTGCGCGTCCACCGCGACGGCCGGTGGCACGAGCAGCGGCTGATGACCGTTCAGCCGGCCGCGCCGACGTCGTCCCGGCTGCGGCAGGGCGGCACCTACGTCATCATCGGCGGGGCGGGCGCCCTGGGCACGGTCATCAGCGAGTACATGATCCGCAGGTACCGCGCCCAGGTGGTGTGGCTCGGACGCAGGCCGCAGGACGCCCGCATCGAAGCCGCTGTCGCCCGGGCGGCCGGCGCGGACGGGCCCCCGCCGCTGTACCTGCGGTGCGACGCCACCGACCTCGCGTCCCTGCGGGCGGCGAAGGACGGGATCGTCCGACGGTTCGGCGCGGTGCACGGCGTCATCCACGCGGGCCTGGTGTTCTCGGGGGCGAGCGTGGCCCGGATGAGCGAGGCGCAGTTCGAGGACGTGCTGCGCGGCAAGGTCGACGCAAGCGTCCGGTGCATGCAGGTGTTCGGCGGTGAAGCGCTCGACTTCGCACTGTTCCTGTCCTCGATCAACTCCTACCTCAAAGCCATCAAGCAGGCGAACTACGCGGCCGCCTGCACCTTCCTCGATTCGTTCGCCCTGACGGTGCGACGCCGCTACGGCGCCGCCGGGAAAGTGCTGAACCTGGGCTACTGCTTCAACAACGCGCCCACCGAAGGGGAACGGGGCGCCGTGGTCGGAGCGCAGGCGCCGCTCATCCAGCCGGACGAGCTGACGGCGACGATCGAACGACTGTGCGCGGCGCCGGTCAGCAGGCTGACGGTGATGAAATTCAGTCCCGCGCTGAGCAACCGGGGCATCGTTCTGGGCGACGACGAAGTGGTCCTGCCCACGGCCGTGCCGCCCGACACCGTCCCCACCGACGTCCAGGAACCGGCGGCCGCGCCGGCCGGCGAACTGGAGCGGCTGCGCGCCCGCACCGCAGAGCTGACCGCGCTCGCGATCTGACCGCGGCCTTCGAAGGGACTCCCCGTGAAACAGCTCCTGCTCGACTTCCTCTGGTCCCATCTGCGCACACTCGGCGCGTTCCGTGAATCCGGGCAGACTCCCGAGGCCGCACGGGAGTCCGCCGGCCTCGCGCCGGGATACGGCGCCTGGTTCGAAGAATGCCTGCGCCTGTTCGAGGCAGCCGGCCACCTCGACCGGCGGGACGGCAGGATCCTGCTCGACGACGCCACGCGCCATCGTCCGATCGAGCAGTTGTGGCGCGAGTGGGAGACGGAAAAGCCCCGGTGGCGGGAGAACCCCGACCTCGCGGCCACCCACCTCCTGGTGGAGACCGCCCTGCGTGCCTTACCCGACATTCTCACCGGACGGCGACCGGCCACCGAGGTCATCTTCCCCGGAGGATCGCTGGAACTGGTGCAGAACGCCTACGCGACCAACCCGGCATCAGCGTTCTTCAACCAGGTGCTGGCGGCCGACCTGGTGACCCGACTGCGAAGGCGGGCACGGTCCCTGACGGCGGACGCCGCGCGGATCCTGGAGATCGGCGCCGGCACGGGTGCCACGAGCGCCGTCGTCCTGGAGGCGCTGCGGTCCGCGCGACTGGACGTGCGCGAGTACTGCTACACCGACATATCAAAAGCCTTCCTGCACCACGCGGAGCGTTCGTTCGCCGCAGAGAATCCTTCACTGACCTGCAGAATCCTGGACATCGAGCGTCCGGTCACGGATCAGGGCCTCGCCCTCGGCGGGTACGACGCCGTGGTGGCCGCCAATGTCCTGCACGCCACCCGGGACATCCGCCACACCCTGCGCAACGCCAAGGCGCTGCTCAGGCCCGGCGGACTGCTCGTCCTGAACGAGCTGACCGCGAACAACCTGCTCAGCCAGTTCTCGTTCGGCCTCCTGGACGGATGGTGGCGCTACGAGGACCCGCACCTGCGCATCCAGGGCAGCCCGCTGCTCTCCACGGCCCGCTGGCGGCACGTCCTGACGCAGGAGGGGTTCCGCGCGATCGCCCTGCCCGCGCAGGATGCCGAGGATCTGGGACAGCAGATCATCGTGGCCGAGAGCGACGGCGTCGTACGGCGCACGACGGCCCTGCCGCGTCCGCCCGCGACGCAGACCGAGCCGGTGCGCGAGAGTCCGGCGCGGGCCGTGGCCGGTCACAGCTCCCGGAGCGGGCCCGCGGACCGGCTGCGCGCCCGAACCGAGGCCGTCGCGCTCGACGTACTGGCAGAGGCGTTGGACATCCCGCGGACGAGAATCGGGCGGGACGAGCCCTTCTCGGACTACGGGCTCGATTCGATCTTCGCGGTGAACGTGGCCCGGACCCTCGGCGGGACGCTCGGCATCGACCTCGACATCACGGTGCTGTTCGAGCACAACACCCTGGCCGAGCTGTCCGAGTTCATCGTCTCCGCATACGCCGAGGAGCTGCGGGAGACGCTCGTGCCGGAGCCCGCACCGCCGGACCGGGCGCCCGATACCGCCCAGCCGCACCCGCGGCCGCAGCCCGAGCCGGACGAGGCCGCACTCGACGCCATGGCGATCGTCGGCATGTCCGCGCGCTTCCCCGGGGCCGACGACACCGATGAGTTCTGGCGGGTCGTCGAGGAAGGCCGACGGTGCATCACCGCACCGCCGCAGAAGCGTGCCGACTGGGCGTGCCACGGCGACGAGGCAGCCGCATTACGAGGCGGATTCCTCGACGGGGCGCATGAATTCGACCCTCTCTTCTTCCGCATGTCGATGACCGAGGCGCGCCAGGTGACGCCGGAGCTGCGCCTGCTGCTGATGACGTCGTGGAACGCCGTCGAGGACGCGGGCTACCGGCCGGCCGAACTGCGCAAGCGGCCCACGGGCGTGTTCGTCGCCACGACGCAGAGCGAATACCGGCCCGCGGCCACGGACCTGATGAGCCTGCCGTCGCCCGCGATGGTGCCCAACCGGATCTCGTACCTGCTCGACCTCAACGGCCCCAGCGAGCAGAGCGACACGACGTGCTCGTCCTCCTTCGTCGCCCTGCACCGGGCGATCCGGTCCATCCGCGACGGCGAGTGCGAGCAGGCGCTCGTCGGCGGCGTGAACCTGGTGATGTCGCCCGCGGGTTTCGACGGGATGCGGGCCGCGGGAATGCTCAGCCCGAGCGGCGACGTCCGGCCGTTTCAGCAGGGTGCCGACGGAACGGCGCGCAGCGAGGGCGTCGCCGCCGTCCTGATCAAACCACTGAGGCGGGCCATCGAGGACGGGGACTTCGTCCACTGCGTCGTGCGCGGCACCGGCGTGGCCCACGGCGGCAGAGGCGTGTCCTTCACGGCACCGAACATCAAGGGCATGAAGGCGGCCGTCGCGCACGCCTACGCCGACGCCGCGATCGATCCGGGCGCCGTGGACTACATCGAGACCCACGGCATGAGCTCGATGCTGGCGGACAGCGCGGAACTGGCGGCGCTCGGCGCCGGACTCCGCAGCGAGGACGACAGCGAAGACGTGACGTACCTGGGCAGCGTGAAGCCCTGCATCGGGCACACGGAGGTGGTCTCCGGCCTGGCCGCGCTGGTGAAGACCGCGCAGGCCATGCGGCACGGCGTGATCCCGGCGCTCCCGGGCTTCGGGCGGCTGCACCCCGACCTCTCCCTCACGGGGACGCGCCTGCGCATCACCGCACAGAACCTGCCCTGGCCCGAGCGCACCGACGACGCCGGCCGGCCGCTGCCGCGCCGCGCCGGCATGCACAGCTTCGGGATCGGCGGCGTGAACGCCCATGTCGTACTGGAGCACCACCTCGCCTCCCCGACCCCGGACGAGGACCCGGGTGCCCAGGTCCTCGTGCTCTCGGCGCAGAGCGTCGACGCTCTCCGCGAGCGGGCGCGACGGCTGATCCATCGGCTGGCCGAGGCGGACCCGCGCTCCTGGGCGGACATCGCGTACACGTTGCAGGTCGGCCGCGAGGCGATGAGCTGCCGGCTGGCCTTCGTGGCGCGGAGCACGGACGAGGCCGCCCGCCTTCTGGGCGGTTGGCTCGGCGGAGACCCGGACCCGCTCGCCCGCGTGGCGTTCGCCGACGGCATCGATCCCGCGGCAGCCGCCGCCGAGTACGACGGGGAGCCGACCCAGCTCGACCACGTCGCACAACAGTGGGCTTCGGGCACGTCCATCGACTGGGATTCGATGCACCGCGGCGCCCGACGCCGGCGGATCGCCCTGCCCGGGTACCCCTTCGCACGCCGGGAGTGCTTCGCCGAGCAGGCCCCGCGGCCGGACCGGACCCCGCACACGGGCGTCGGCGCTCCGGACGGCGAAGCCTTCGTCGCCGACCTCGTCGCCTCGGTGCTGGGCCTGCCGCGCCACGAGATCGACGCCACGAGGTCGCTCGCCGACTACGGTCTCAACTCCCTGCTCCTGGTCGCGATGCTGGGCCGGATCAGCAACGCGTTTCCGGGGTTCCGGCCCGAATGGTGGCAGCCGCACGACACCTTGAACGACGTGGTGGCACGGCTGCCCGAGGCGGCGGCCCACCCCACCCGCGTGCCGCCCCCGGAGCTGGTGCGCCTCAACGGAGCGACCCGGGGCAGGCCGGTCTTCTGGATCCACGGCGCCCTCGCCGGCGTCGAGTCCTACCGCACGATCGCCGAGCGCATCGACCGCCCGTTCTACGGCATCCAGGCCCGTGGCCTGCTGACCGACAACGCGCCCGTCGAGGGCGTCACGGCCATGGCCGAGTACTACACCGAGGTCATCCGTTCGGTGCAGCCCGAAGGGCCGTACGACGTCGGCGGGTTCTGCCTCGGCGGCATCGTCGCCTACGAGGTGACCCGGCTGCTCCAGACACAGGACCAGGACGTGGCCTCGCTGACGATGGTCGACTCACCCGACGCGACCGGCCTGGCGAAATCGAACGCGAACGGGTTCCAGTCCGCGCGGAGCGCGGCTCTCCAGGTCGTCAATTCCCTGCTCTGGCCGACGGGGGAGAAGGACCCGGCGGTCCTGCGTGCTCGTCTCGTCCACCGGGACGAGGTCGCGGAGCACCTGGACGAGGACGCGTTCGTACAGCAGCTCGCGGAGCTGGCGGCCGGGCGCGGACTCGCCATGAGCCCCGCCCAGACCGCTCGGTTCGTCCGGCGCAACATGGCCATCCAGCTCGCCTACCAGCTCGGCGAGCACACCATCAGCCCTCTGCCACGTCCGGAAGCCGTGGTCGCCACCTACTTCCGCAACCGGCGCGGGCTCTTCCTGGGCGAGGCCGAACCCTACTTCCAGGTCACCGGCGAGACCTTCTCCCTCGACCACGTGAACTACCAGCAGGACTGGCGACGAGAACTGCCGGGCCTGCGCCTGGTGGACATCGACGCCGCGAACCACATGACGATCCTGAACGACGCGGAACCGCTCGCCGCGATCGAGCAGACATGCCTGGCGCTCTACGCGTCCGACGAGATCGGGGCTTCCCGTGACTGACCAGACTCCCGCCCGGACCGACGACCGCCACGAGCCGGTGGCGATCGTCGGCATCGGCTGCCGACTGCCGGCCCTGATCGAGGATCCGACCGCACTCTGGCAGGCTCTGCTCCAGGGGGTCGACGCGGTACGGCAGGTGCCGGCCGACCGGTGGAACGCCACCGCGTGGGCCGACGCGGAGGCGTCCGGCCGGGCGGCGAACCGCCGAGGCGGATTCCTCGACGACGTCACCGGATTCGACGCGGAGTACTTCGGCATCCCACCGGCCGAGGCCCGGCAGATGGACCCGCAGCAGCGCATCGCCCTGGAGGTGGCGTGCGCCGCGGTCGAGGACGCGCGGCGTTCCACCGCGAGTCTCGCGGGCACACGCACCGGCGTCTTCATGGGCGCGATGTGGCAGGAGTACCCGCTGTTCACGCAGGGCGCCGCCGAGGCGATCCACGCCCACTCGGCCATCGGCTGGGACAACTCGGTGATCCCGTCCCGCATCGCCTACGCGCTCGGGCTGCGCGGCCCCGCGATGGGCGTGGCGACCGCGTCGAGCTCCTCCCTGGTCGCCGTCCACCTCGCCGTGCAGAGCCTGCGCTCCGGCGAGTCGGACTTCGCACTGGCCGGCGGCGTCAACCTGATGCTGCACCCGAACACCTCGGTGGCCTTGACGAAACTCGGCACGCAGAGCCCCGCCGGCCTCAGCCGGGCCTTCGACGGCGACGGCGACGGTTACGCCCGAGGCGAGGGCTGCGCGGTCGTCGTGCTGCGCCGGCTGTCCGACGCGCTCGCCGACGGCGACCGCGTCTACGCGCTGGTGCACGGCAGCGCCGTCAACAACGACGGCGCGACGGACGGACTGACCGCCCCCAGCCGCGAGGCGCAGACGGAGGTGCTGCGGTCGGCGTGGCAGGACGCAGGCGTCGCGCCGCGTGCGGTGTCGTACGTCGAGGCGCACGGCACGGGCACGTCGCTGGGCGACGTGACGGAGGCGGGCGCGCTCGGCGCCGTGTTCGGGCCCGACCGGCCAGCGCCGCTGCGCATCGGCTCGGCGAAGACGAACTTCGGCCATCTCGAACCGGCGGCCGGCGTGCTCGGGCTCGTCAAGACCGCGCTGGCGGTGCACCACGGCGTCATCCCGCCGAGCCTGCACTTCCACACACCGAACCCGCGCATCGACTTCTCCGCCGAACGCCTGGACGTGGTCACCGAGGCGGCCGCGTGGCCCGCCGGGCCGCGGTTCGCCGGAGTGAGCAGCTTCGGATACGGCGGCACCAACGCGCACGTCGCCCTCGGCGAGGCACCCGGGGGCACGCCGGAACGGGACGCACCGGGCGCGGACGGTGCCGTCTGCCTGACGGTGTCCGGCACGAGCACGCAGTCGCTCGCGCGCAACGCCGAACGGCTGGCGACCCATCTCGGACAGGCACCCGGGACGAGACTGTCCGACGTCGCCCACTCGCTGGCGACGACCCGCACACAGCACCCCGTGCGCGGCGCGGTGATCGCCGGCACGACCGACGAGGCGGTGGCCGGCCTGCGGGCGCTCGCCGCGGACGAGAGCCACGACGCGGTGGTGACGGGTGCGGTGGCCGATCGCGGCCGCGTCGCGTTCGTCTTCCCCGGTCAGGGGGCCCAGTGGTGGGGGATGGGCCGGTCCCTGTGGGAGCAGAACGACGCGTTCCGCGAGGCCGTTGCCGCCTGCGACGAGGCACTCTCCCCGCACACCGGGTTCTCGGTCGCCGCCGTCGTGCGGGGGCAGGACGGTCTCGCGCCGACGTTCACGCGCACGGACGTGGTGCAGCCCGCGTTGTTCGCCATGTACGTCGGTCTCGCCGCGATGTGGCGCGCCTGGGGCGTCGAACCCTCGGCGGTCGTCGGCCACAGCCAGGGCGAGGTCGCCGCGGCGGTCGTCAGCGGGGCGTTGAGCCTGGCGGACGGCGCTCGCATCGTGGCGTTGCGCGCCCGCGCCGTGCACGACCGTGCGCCGGACGGGGCGATGGGACTGGTGGAACGCCCGGTGGGTGAAGTCGTCGAGGAACTGGCGGCCTACGGCGAGGCGCTGTCCGTCGCCGTGGTGAACACCCCGCGCTCGACCGTCGTGGCCGGCGACAGCGGGGCGGTGGACCGCTTCCTCGCGCAGATGGAGGCCACCGGCGCGTACTGCCAGCGCGTGGATGTGGACTACGCCTCGCACAGCCCGCACATGGACGTGCTGCTGCCCGAACTGCGCGAACAGCTCACGGGTCTTGTCCCCGCGGAGGCGGGGATCGCCTTCTACTCGAGCGTGACGGGGGAGCGGGCGACCGGGCCGGAGCTCGACGCGGACTACTGGTGCCGCAACCTGCGCGAGCCGGTGCGCTTCGACCGCGCGCTCGAACGCCTGAGAGCGGACGGGTTCGGAACCTTCGTCGAGGTGAGCCCGCATCCGGTGCTCCAGATAGCACTGGCGCAGGGGACCGGATCCGACGGGGCCGCCGTCGTGGTCGGCAGCCTGCGCCGCGGCCACGGAGGGCTCGAACAGGCGCTGCGAGGACCGGCGGAGCTGCACACCCAAGGGGTCCCGATCCCCTGGCAGCGTGTGTTCGCCCCGGACACACGCAGGGCGGACCTTCCGGCGTACGCCTTCGACCGCCGCAGTTACTGGCTGGACGAACACGACGACGCGATCCCGGTCCTCGCCGGTGCTTCGTGGCGCACGGACGTGAGGGCACTGCCCGAACCCGAACGTCCCGGAGCAGTGGTCGCACTCGTCACCAAGGAGGCCGCGGCCCTGCTCGGCCGGCCCGCGGCCGACGTGCGCCCCGACCTCCCCCTGCGCGAACAGGGTTTCGACTCCCTGATGGTGGTCGAGCTGCGAAACCGGCTCAGCGCACGGACACGGGTCCCGCTGCCCACCGTGCTCGCCTTCGACTACCCCACACCGCGGGCGATCGCGACCCTGCTGCTGACACACGTCGACGCGCAGCACGAGGCCCCGCACGCGCCGCCCGCCACCGACGCGGTGCCCGCGCGGCCCGACGACGACGACCCCGTCGTGATCGTGTCCATGGCCTGCCGGCTTCCGGACGGAATCGACACGCCCGAAGCGTTCTGGAGACTGCTCGTCGACGGCCGCGAAGCCTCCTCCCCGTTCCCACGCCGCTGGGACGGGTGGGACCTCAGCACGATCGAGGAGGCGGAGCACGCCGCCACCGGCAGGCGCTTCGCGCGCAAGGGCGGCTTCGTACGCGACGTCGAGGACTTCGACGCGGCGTTCTTCGGGCTCAGCCCGCGCGAAGCGCTGTCCCTGGACCCGCAGCAGCGACTCGTCCTGGAAGTCGTGTGGGAGGCACTCGAGCGGGCCAATCTGCGCACCGCTTCCCTCGAAGGCAGCAACACGGGCGTCTACCTCGGCGCCATGAGCTCGGACTACGACGTCGCCCGGCGCTGGGACGTCGGAAGCAGCGACGGCTACAAGATCACCGGCAACGGATCGAGCCTGATCTCCGGCCGGGTGTCCTACACCCTCGGCCTCTCCGGGCCGGCGCTCACCATCGACACCGCGTGCAGCTCCTCACTCGTGGCCCTGCGCCTGGCGTGCGAGGCGCTGCGCAGCGGCGAGTGCGATCTGGCGCTCGCCGGCGGAGTGACCGTGATGAGCACCCCGCAGATCTTCGTCGAGTTCAGCCGCCTCGACGGGCTCGCGGCCGACGGCCGCTGCAAGAGCTTCGCCGACGACGCCGACGGGACGAGCTGGGCGGAAGGCTGCGGCGTCCTGGTGCTCAAGCGGCTCTCGGACGCGACGCGCGACGGCGACCGTGTGCTGGCCGTCGTGCGGGGCACCGCCATGAACCAGGACGGCCGCAGCCAGGGGCTCACCGCGCCGAACGGCCTCGCGCAGCAGCGCGTGCTCCGCAGTGCCCTCGCCGACGGGGGACTGACCCCGGCCGACATCGACGCCGTCGAAGCGCACGCCACCGGCACCGTGCTCGGCGATCCCATCGAGGCCGGCGCCCTCGCCGCGGTCTTCTCGGGCCGCGTGCGGCCCCTGCACCTGGGATCGGCCAAGTCCAACATCGGCCACGCCCAGGCGGCCTCCGGCGTCATCGGCGTCATCAAGATGGTGATGGCGCTTCAGCACGAGTGGCTGCCCCGCACGCTCCACGCGGAGAAGCCGAACACCCGCATCAAGTGGACCGGCGGCGAACTGGAGCTCCTGCGGCAGGCGAGGCCGTGGCCGCGGACACGGCGGGTGCGCCGCGCCGGCATCAGCTCATTCGGCATCAGCGGCACGAACACGCACGTCATCATCGAAGAAGCACCACAGGCCGCGCCCGCGGACCGGCCCGGCGACGATCCGGTCCACCCGCCGGCCCACCCGCTGGTCGTCTCGGGCCCCGACGCGGACGCGCTGCGCGCGCAGGCCCGGCACTGGGCCGAATGGCTCGACGCACGGCCCACCGGGTCGATGCGGGACATCGCCCACACCTCCGCCGTCGGCCGTACGCACTTCGACGCGCGCGCCGTGGTCTTCGCGGACAACGCCGTCGATGCCGCCCGAGCCCTGCGGGCGATCTCCCCCGGCTCCGGCACGGCGCTGGGGGAGATCGCCTTCGTGTTCGCCGACCAGGACCCGCGGCCACCAGGCACCGACGGTCAACTGCTGGAGCAGAGCGCGGTGTTCCACGACGCCGTGGCGGAGTGCGACGCGGTCCTCTCGCCCCTGACCGGCTGGTCCGTGCTGAAGGTGCTGCGCGGTGAGGAGGACGTGGACAGCCCCGATGTGCTGCCGTGCACACGGTTCGCGGCCCACCTCGGACGTGCGGCGCTGTGGCGCAGCTGGGGTGTGGAGCCGGCTGCGGTGGTGGGCGACGCACAGGGCGAGGTCGCCGCCGCCGTCGTGAGCGGGGCGTTGAGCTTGGAGGACGGCGCCCGCGTCGTCGCCCTCCGGGCACGCGCGCGCTCGGGGGACACGATTCCCGGTGCGCTTTCGGGGATCGTCCCCGCCCGGACCTCCATCCCCTTCCGTTCGCGTCTGACGGGCGAGACCGTGCCGGGCCCGGAGCTCGGCGGCGACTTCTGGCTCCGCGACCTGCCGGAGACGGAACCCACGAGGCCCGACCGCGCGTTGGAGCGGCTGCGCCACGAGGGGATCGGAGCGTTCGTCGAGCTCGGCACACCGCCCGAGGGGGCCTCGGGCGGCCTGGACCAGCTCTGGCGAGCGGCCGCCACACTGTTCGAGCAGGGCTTCCCGCTGGACTGGGAACGCGTCCTCGGGTCCTGCGGCGCCGGCAAGACCGACGTCCCGACGTACGCGTTCCAGCGCCAACGCTTCTGGCTCGGCGACCTTCCGGCCGGGCCCGCCGCGGTGACGGCAGACCGGTCCGCCGACGGGCACCCGTGGTTCGACGCGGTCACGACGCTCGCCGCCGGCGGCGGTCACCTGTTCACCGGCCGGCTGTCCCTCGACGACGGCCCGTGGCTGGCCGATCACGTCGTCGGCGGGCAGGTCTACGTGCCGGGCGCGGGCCTGGCCGACGCGGCGCTCTTCGCCGCCCGGATTGCGGGTGCCGACGCCGTGGCAGACCTGACACTGCTGGAGCCGGTCGTCCTCCTCCCGGGCCGCGCGCTGCGGATCCAGGCCACCGTCGGCGATCCGGACGCGCACGGGCGGCGCGCTTACGCGTTCCACAGCCAGCCCGAGGACACCGGCGAGCCGCTGGTCTGGCAGCAGCACGTGACCGCAGAGTGCGTGACCCGCGCGGGCGCCGGAGCCACGATGCCGCCGGACCTCGCCGACCGGCCGGTGCGCGGGGCCCGGACCCTCGACGTCGAAGCCTTCTACGGACGCGCCCTCGCCAACGGCCTCGACTACGGCCCGGCCTTCCGCGGACTGCGCGAACTCGCCCGCCACGACGGCGTCTACCACGCGCGGGTATCACTCCCGGAGGCGCTGGATCCGGCCGGCCACGGCCTGCATCCGTCGCTGTTCGACGCGGCACTGCAGGTCGTCGTCGCGGGCCTGATGGAAGCGGGCGCCGCTCCTGGGCCGCTCGTCCCGTTCATCTGGTCGGACGTCGAGCTGTTCCGTGCCGCGGGCAGAGAACTGACCGTTCGCGTGTCGTTCGAATCCGGCGGCGACGAGGATCTCGCGCCGGCCACCGTGTGGCTGGCCGACCCGGCAGGCCACCCGGTGGCCCGGATCGGCGGGTTGCGGTTCCAGCCCGGCAGGCGTCGCGGACACCCGTTCGCCGAGCACCTCTACCGCGTCGCCTTCGAACCCGTACACCCCGCGGCCGAAGCCCTCGACCCCGCGGGCACCCTCGTGGTCGGCGACGCGGAGTGGGGCGCGGGGCTCGGCGCCGACGTCGTACCCGACCTGGACGCCCTCGTGAAGCGGCTCGACATCGGGGCGGACACGCCTCGGCGACTGCTGTTCGCGCCGCCCGACCGCGCGTCCGACCAGTGGTACGACGCGGAACGGAGCGCGGCCGAAGCGCTGCGGGCCCTCCAGACGTGCTTCGGCGAGGCCCGGCTCCAGGACGCGGAACTCCTCTGGATCACCCGTGACGCCGTGTCAGCGAGCCCCGACGACCAGGTGGGGAACTGGGCCCAGGCCGCGGTGTGGGGCATGGTGCGCACGGCCCGCACGGAACAGCCCGAGCGGGTCCTGCGCCTGATCGACCTCGATCCCGGCACCCCGGACTTCCGGCTCCTGGCGCACGTCATCGAGACCACCGGCGAGCCGGAGTGCGTGCTGCGCGACGGGACCGCCCACGTGCCACGGGCGAAACCGACCGTCGAGGAGGCCGATGCGCTCGTCCTGCCGGACGAAGACGGCTGGCACCTGCACCAGGGGGAGGACGGCCACCTGGGCGTCATCGCCGCCACGCACGACGGGGGCGCCCCGGAGCCGGTCGCACCGGGTGAGGTCCGCGTCGAGGTGCGCGCCGCCGGGATGCCCCCGGAGCACGCTGAGGTACTGGCGTTCGCCGGGACCGTCGTGGAGACCGGCAGCGCCGTCACCTCCGTACACGCGGGCGACCGGGTCATGGGCCATGCGGCAGTCGCGCTCGCCCCTCACGTCCGCGTCGAGGGCGCCACCCTCGGGCCGATGCCCGCCGGGCTCACCTTCGCACAGGCGGCCGCTGATCCGTCCGCCCCCGACGCGGGGCAGGACACGGTGCCGTTCACCGCCTTCGACGTACGCGACGCGCCGTACGCCCTGCACCACGCGCGGCAGAACGCCGGGCACAGGACCGTGCTGACCCTCCCACGCGCCCTCGACCCGGACGGCACGGTGCTGATCACCGGCGGTTCCGGCGAACTCGGCAGCGTGCTTGCCGCACACCTGGTCCGCGCGCACGGGGCGCGGCGGTTCGTGCTGCTGTCGCGGCGGGGTGACGGCACCCCCGGAGCCGGCCCGTTCCTGCGGGGACTCGAAACCGCGGGCGCGGAGCAGGTGGACCTGGTCGCGGGCGACGTCACGGACCGGGCCGCGGTGGCCGCGGTACTCGAAGGGATCGACCCGGACCATCCCCTCACGGCCGTCTTCCACCTCGCCGGCGTGCTCGACGACGGCCTGGTGGAGGGCTTCACCGCGGAGCGGCTGCACCGGGTGATGGCACCCAAGGTCCAAGGGGCGCGCCTGCTCGACGAGTTGACCGAGCACCTGGACCTGGCCGCGTTCGTACTCTTCTCCTCGGCGGCCGGAACACTGGGCACCGCGGGACAAGGCGGGTACGCCGCGGCGAACGCGACGCTGGACGCCCTGGCGGCGAACCGACGCAAGCGGGGCCTGACCGGACTCAGCCTCGCTTTCGGGCTCTGGGAACAGGCCGGAGTGGGTATGACCGCCCACCTCGGCAAGGCCGAGCTGGGACGCCTGCGGCGCCAGGGGGTCGGTGCCCTGACCCTGACGGAGGGCTTGCACGCCCTGGACGTCGCACTCGCGCGGCCCGAGCCCCAGTTGCTGCCCGTGCACCTGGAACTGGGATCGTTGCGACACGCGCTCGGCGCCGCGCAAGCCCCGCCCTTGCTGCGCGGCCTGCTGCGACGCACCACCACGGAGCACAGCACCGAGGCTTCCGGGACCGCGCAGTCCCTCGACACGCGGATGGCGGGCGCCTCCGAAGCCGAGCGGCCGGCTCTGCTGCTGGAACTCGTCCGCAGCGAAGTCGCCGACGTCCTCGGCCTGCCCGGGCCCGACAGCGTGCCGTCCGACCGAGCACTGCGTTCCCTCGGGATCGACTCGCTCACCATGGTCCAGTTGCGCAAGCGCCTCGCCCAGCGGCTGAACACCACGCTGCCCGCCACCCTGGTGTTCGACTACCCGACCGCCCAGGCCATCGCCGGGCACCTGCTCCACGACGCCACCACCCTGAGAGGGAACGAGAAGTGAAGACAGAGGCCCTGTTCATCGCGGGTACCGCGACCTACCTGCCCCCGGCGACCAAGGTCGAACAAGCCGTAGCCGACGGCCGGTTCGACGCCCAGGACGCCGAGGACACGCAGCTCGAGTCGGTCTGCGAGGCCACGGACGAAGCTCCGCCCGAGATGGCCGTGGCCGCTGCCCGAGCAGCCCTGCACAGGTCGGGCCACCGGGCCGAGGACATCGCGCTGCTGCTGCACGCCTGCGTGTACTTCCAAGGCCTCGAGCTCTACCCCACGGCCTCCTACATCCACCGCGAAGTACTCGGGGACCACTCGGCGCTCGCCTTCGAGGTCAAGAACGCGTCCAACGGCTGCATGACCGCGCTGGACATCGCGGCGCGCTCCCTCGTGGCCACCGACGACGTGGCGGCGCTGGTGACCACCGCCGACAAGGTCGGTCCGCCGGCGATCGACCGCTGGAACAGCGACATCGGCATCGTCCCCGGCGACGGTGCGTCGGCGATGGTGCTCAGCAGGAGGTCCGGGTTCGCCCAGGTGCTGAGCACCTCCACGGTGTCGGACCCGACCCTGGAGCGTCTGCACCGCGGCGACGCGCCCTTCACGCCTCACCACGACCCCACGGTCCCCATCGACCTGCGTCTGCGCAAACTGCAGTACCTGGGAGACGTGGAGCTCGACGAGTTCACCCGCCGGTTCCGGGCCGGACTCAGCGCCTGCGTCGACCGGGCCCTGCACGACGCGGACATTCGCCTGGGCGACGTCGCCCGGTTCGTCGTTCCGCACTTCGGGCGCATCGTGCTCCAGCGCGAGGTCCTCACCGCGCTCGACATCGACCTCGACCTCACGACCTGGTCCTGGGGGCGCACCGTCGGCCACCTCGGCGCGGGCGACCAGATCGCCGGACTCGACCACCTCGTGGCGGAGCGCGCCGTGGACGTCGGTGACCTCTGCATGCTGCTCGGCGTCGGCGCCGGCTTCACCTGGACCAGCGCCGTGGTCCGGATCACCGAGCTGCCCGAGAGGCCCACGCCGCCGGCCGGATTCGACCTCGGGGGCGGACGGATCTGATGCGCTGCTACGTGTTCCCGGGCCAGGGCACCCAGAAGAAGGGCATGGGGCGAAGCCTGTTCGGCAGGTTCCCCGACCTCCGTCGACGCGCCGACCGGGTGCTCGGATACCCGATCGAAGAACTCTGTCTGGAAAACCCGGAACGACGGCTGTCCGAGACCGCGTACGCGCAGCCCGCGATCTACGTCGTCAACGCGCTGCACTGGGCGGCGGCCGAGGAGGACCTGCCGCCCGCGGACTTCTTCGCGGGCCACAGCCTCGGCGAGTACAGCGCCCTGTTCGCGGCCGGCGCCTTCGACTTCGAAACCGGCCTGACCCTCGTGCAGCACCGTGCGGAACTGATGAGCCAGGTCGGCGGCGGTGCGATGGCCGCGGTCGTCGGTGTCTGCGAGCAGATCGTCCAGGACACCCTGAAGCAGCACGACGCCACCGGCGTCGTCATCGCCAACCACAACGCCCCCGAGCAGTTCGTGCTCTCCGGCAGCCGCGAGGAACTGGCCCGGATCAAGCCGGTCTTCGAGAAGGTGGAGGGCGTCCGGGGCTTCGTCCCGGTCCGGGTCAGCGGACCCTTCCACTCGCCGGCGATGGCACCGGCCGCCGCGCGCTTCCGTTCCCTGCTGGCCTCGGTCGATGTGGGCGAACCACGGACGCCGGTCATCTCCAACGTGACCGGCCGGCCGTTCGGCCCCGATGCGCAGGACGTCCGCACACTGCTCGCCGAGCAGATCGTCCAGCCCGTCCGCTGGACCGACTGCATCCGGTATCTGCGGGACGCGGGCGTGTCGGACTTCACGGAACTGGGCGAATCGCAGATGCTCACCCGGCTCATCGACCGGATCACCACCGCACCGGAGCCCGCACCCGATCCGCGCCGGGACCTGATCGAGCGCATCAGGCGCGAGATCCTCCAGCCGGAGATCGGCGACGAGGCGCTGGACTTCGACGCGGACGCGTCGTTCCGGCAGCTCGGTCTGAACTCGATCATCTACGTGCGCCTGGCCCGCCGCGTCGGGACGGCCCTCGGCATTCAGGTCAAGCCGGACATCATCTTCCAGCACCGTTCCTGCGCCGCCCTGGCGGACTACCTCCTGACCCGCGAGGACGTCGCCCGAGACGCCGCGCCCGAAGCTCCGCCCATAACTCTGCGGGAATACCAGGACGAACGGGTGACGGCCCTGCTGCGCGACTGCGCGGACGGGAACCTCAGCGTGGACCGGACCCTCGAGGCCATCCGCGCCCTCGCGTGACGAGCGCCGCATGCGCCACCACTTCGTCCTGCCGTAGGGGAGGCGCAGCGCCCACCATGGGCTGCACGGGCGTCAAGGGCGCCGCGGTGGCCACCAGCCCTCTCGCGATCGCCGTCCCGGCCGTCGGCCGCGCCCCGCTCCTCCCGGACATGGCGACGGCCCTCTCGCCCTCGGCAAGACGCGGTTCCACCCGCCACTCCGGCCGCGCCCGGCGGAACTCGGCGGCGACCTCGTGGACGGCACCCACGGCGCCTGCGTCCAGGAAACACAGGCGAAGCACTCGCGCCACCCGGCCGGATGTCCGTCGTGCTCCACAACCTTGCGTTTCCGGGTTTCTGCTTCGCCACCGCCGTGGTCTCGATGGTCACGATCTTGTCCTCCTGACGGCGGCATCGGCATCGGCATCGCAGAGCGTTCGACGAACGGGAAGGGGCGGGCCGGGCCTCGCCGCGCGCCAAGGCGTTGCGGTCGAGGAGGTGCCTGGCCGGCTCGCCGGCGGGGTGCGCCCGATCAGGGTCCCGCGCAGGTCCACGGTGACGGGCCCCGCTGCGTCTACCGGTAGGTGTTGATGCCCGCCGCCGGGTGGGTCGTGACCCAGGTCCAGTGCTCGTCGACCGTTCCGTGCGCCGGACCCGTGGAGGTCGTCGCAGGCCGGCCGAGGTGGTCGGCGGGCCGGGGGACGGTCTCGGCGAGAACGGCATGCTCGGCCCCCGTGTCGTCCCAGGGGACGGTCGGGAAGATGTAGGCGTGGCCCGTGTGCAAGGGGGGATCCTCGGGCAGCTGGGTGACGGACACGGTGCCGGTGAGGTTGCCCTTGTAGGCGTGGGTGACGCGCACTTCGTAGATCTCGGACGGGACGTTCCGGATGGTGCGCGCCCCGGCGCGCCGCTCGACGGTGGCACGGAAGACGTCGCGGGCCGCGGTGGCGACCTCCTGGTCGTCGTCCGGGTTGTGGAGTGTGACCGCTTCGAACTCGGTCCGTCCTGTGGGGGAGAGGTAGGAGTAGGCGGTCCAGGCGGATGCCGCGAGAACCAGCGCGGCGGCCGAGGCGACGGCGCCGGTCCGGGTGGAATTCATGTTCAGCCCCGAGCTTGTGGTAGTCGGTCCGGTCTTGTCGGGTGGGCAGGCCGTTGCGCGGCTGGTCGACGAGCCGCTTCTTCATCAGCGACGCCGGCCCCGCGTCGGCTCTGTGGCAGAAACCCAGCGCGTGGCCGAGCTCGTGGGCGGCCACCCGGCGCCGGCCGGTCGTCGTGCCCTGCGCTTTGTCTTTTCCGAGGTAGGCGCTGTTCATGCGGATCCAGTCGGTGCCCGGTCCGCCGCTCCACGCGCCCCCGACGTTGAACCACTTGCCGCCGCTTTCCTTGATGTCCGACCACTCGAGATCCGCGATGCTCGAGGCGTCGTCCCTCGGGAATCGCACCCGGTCGAGTCCACCGGCTGTCCACGCGCGCACGGCGAACCGGCGTGCGTCGTCGTACTGCGTTTCGTCCTCCCACGCGATCTCCGAACCGTCGACCGAGGAACGGCCGCGGGAATCGGACCACCCGTCGACGCACTTCGCCGGCGACACGGCTGCTGCTGCGGAGACCACGTGGTTCATCGTCGTCGCGAGGACCAGGCACGTCGTCAGAGAGGCCCACGGCAGCACCCGGGCCCGGGAGCGCTTCCCGCGAACGCCGGCGTCATGCTGGAATTCGCATACACGCCGCCAGGTCCTGACCGAGTGCTCCGGATCGTCCGGAAGCCGAGCGGAGGACCGGCGCCCGCCGGAAACAGGCGCAGCGTCGCTTCCGGCGCGTAACCATCTCGACGCATTCATGCTGATCCCACTTCGGAGGCGCACCAGGTCACGCCCCCTTCGTACGTCTGATCTCCTCGGGGCGCTGCCGGAACACCGCGAGGTTCACCCGCAGGACGGGAAAGTCGCACAGCGGCGGACATCGCTTCTCCCTCAGGGTGGGGGATCGGCATCAGGGCTCGTCCGGCTACTGCGCCGCGCCGCAAGGAACGTGCGGATCGCCGCAGTGAGGTCGTGCACGTCCTCCCCTGTCGCGTGCACCGTGTCGGCCGCGAACTGCCGTTTCTGCGGCACAGGGTGATCAGTGGTCACTGGTCTCCGGACGTGCCACACGCCGCCTCGACCGTGTCCACGCGGGCGCCGGTGACTGCGGCGCGGTGGCCGAGGAGGTCATGGCCGCCGTCGACGACCGTGGGACGCCTCCCCGCAGGCCGGTGGCCCGGGGGTGGGTCCGATCGAGGGTCAGAACGTCTCGCCGAGGGGATACGCGCCCCGGATCTCGCGCAAGGCGTCACAGACCTCTCCCACGTTCGCGCCGACCGACAGGGCGTCCTTCATCGGGTACAGCACGCTGTCGTCCCCGGCCGGCTTCCGCACGTCGGCGAGGTGACGGTCCACCCGGTCCTGGTCCCTCCAGGCTCGGAGCTTGGCCAGACGTTAGGCCTGCCGGGTCTCGATGGACGGGGCGACGCCGAAGGATTCGTACGGTTCTTCCACGTCGAGCCGGAAGCGGTCGACGCCGACGACCCGCTCGCCGGAGTCGGTCTCCTCGGCGATGCGTCAGGCGTTGTCCTCGATCTGCGGTGCTGGCCCACCTCAACGCGTGAGTGCCGGCTGTCGCCCCGGGCCCGGAGGCGGTACGGGGTGTGGGCCGCCGGCGCCGCCGGCGGGCGGGGTGCGTTTCCGGCCTCATGTCACGGCAGGTGCATGATCAAGGTGCGATCGCGGCATGGTTCTTGCGGACCCCGGGGAGAGCGGCGAACGCCCGTCGCGGCCACTCGGCTTACTTCCCGTAGGCCGACCGCCCTCCCGCTCGTCCGGCTCCCCGTGGAGCCGACCCCCCATGAGTGAAGGGACGAACGATGCTGGATTCGAGATGGTTCAAGACGGCCGGAGTCGCCGCCGCGATCACCCTGGCCACGACGACGGCCTCGCACGCGGCTCCCGCGCCGGCCCCGACAGCGGCTGAGGGTACGGCAGCCACGGTGACGCTCCGCTACGACGACAGCCGTGCCGGCGGCTGGGAGGCGGCGATCGCCGCGGGCGTCGCTTCCTGGAACGCGAACGTCGCCAACGTCAAACTCGTCGAAGCCGCCCCCGGCACACGCGGCGAGGTACAGATCGTGGCCACCAGCGGCTGGCCGCAGGCCGCCCTCGGCCCGGTCCGCCCCGGCGGCTCGGTCAGGGTGGAACTGGGCAGCCAGGCGGTCGCCCAGGGGTACGACAAGATCCGCATCGTCGCCCATGAACTCGGCCACAGCCTGGGGCTGCCGGACACCAAGCCCGGCCCCTGCTCCCAGTTGATGTCGGGCTCCACCGGTGGCACGAGCTGCACCAACGCGGTGCCGAACGCGGTCGAGCGGTCCCGCGTGGAGTCCGCCTACGCGCGCGGTCTGGCGTTCCCCACCCCGACGGACGGCCGTGTCCTGGTGGACGCTCCGTAACCGGACGGAAAAGCGAGGGGCGGGAGCCGGGCGCCTACCGAGGATCGAGCAGCGCACCGCCGCCGAACCCCGGATCGGTCAGTTCGGCCCCGCCGCCGGAGCGGGCCGGGCGCCGGTCGGGGGCATCGCGTGGGAGCCGTGGCTGAGGCAGCTGCCGCGGTGCAGTCAGACACCTCTTCCGGGCGGCCCCGCCCGTGATCGGCTGACCGCGCCAAGAGAAGGGAGCCCGGTACCGCGCTCTCGATTATGCTCGCGCCCGGGTGGAGACGACCGGAGGAACGGGGCAGCATGACCGGGCAGCGCGGCCGTTGGGCGGAACCGACGGGGGGCCGGGCGGGGGAGGAGTACGTGCAGCGCTTCGCCCGGCTCGCCGCAGCGGGCCATGACGTCCACGGCGAACCCGCCTTCTGCGCCGCGTCGGTGGAGCCCGCCGCGAAGGTGCGGCAGCGGTACGCGGCCTGGAGCGGCGACCCCTACCGCGAAGGCGGCGGTTACGCGGTCGGCGTGCACGCCGCCCCCACCAGGTGAACCCGCGCCGTCCCGGGCGCAGCCGGACCGGGGCGGGACCTCGCCGCGGCCCCGGCCCCTCTCCCTCCTTCATCCCTCTCCCAGAGCCTGGAGACACGGCATGCCACGCGTCGTCCTTGTCGAAGACGACCCGTCCGTACGGGACGGCGTCGAGATGGGGCTCCGGCGACGCGGCCACCAGGTCCTCGCCACCGCGACCGGCGAGGACGGCCTGGAAGCACTGGACGCGTTCCGTCCCGATCTCCTGCTGCTCGACCTGATGCTGCCCGAGATGGATGGTGTCGAGGTGTGCCGCCGGGTACGCAGGACCAGCCAGTTGCCGATCATCATGCTCACCGCGCGCGGTGACGACGTGGACATCGTCGTCGGTCTGGAGGCAGGAGCGGACGACTACGTCGTCAAGCCCGCCCGCACCGAGGTCATCGAAGCCCGCATACGAGCCGTGCTGCGCAGTATCGAAGCCCCCGCCGGGGTGCGGCCCGCCGTCGAACACCACGGCGACCTCGGTATCGACCGTGCCGGACACACCGTCCTCCGAGGGGGCGAGCCGGTCGCCCTCGCGCCGTCCGAACTGAAGCTGCTGCTGTTCCTGTCCGCCGGACCGGGCCGGGTCTTCAGCCGCCAGCAACTCCTGGAAGAGGTCTGGGACCACAGCTACCACAGCGACGTACGCCTGGTGGACGCCTGCGTACGCCGACTGCGCGTCAAGATGGAGGACCGGTCCGAGAGCCCCCGGTACATCCAGACCGTGCGGGGGTTCGGCTACCGTTTCGGACCGCTGTGAAGATACCCCCAGTGGCCGCCGCGTTCGGCGTACGCACCCGGCTGGTACTCGCGTTCCTGCTGGTGGCCGCCGTCAGCGCGGTGACGACCGCCGCCCTGACCTACCGCGAGGCGCGCAGCGCCGTCCTGGAACGCGCGCAGGACACGGCCGTCGCCTCGTTCCGTGAGGAGGCCGAGCGGTTCGTACCGGGCCTGCCCCTGGACCCCGCGGCGGTCAGATGGGAGCTGTTCGACATTGCGGCACGCGCCAAACCCCATCCGTGGGTCGTGTTCGCCGAGTACGGATCGACCCGCGTCTCCTCGGGCGACCGCCCCGCTTCGGGGGTCCTGACCGCAGAACTGCGCCGTTCCACGCGCACGGCGCCGCACGGCGCCTTCCAGCGGGTCGTCAAGGACGGGGAGGCGTATCTGACGATCGGGATGCCGGTGATGACACGGGTCGTCGCGGGCGGCCGCGCGGTGCCCAGCGGTCTTGTCCTCTACGCCGTGATGCCCATGGCGGACGAGGAGACCGACATCGACGCCCTGGTGACCGCCGCCCGCGACGGCGCGCTGCCGGGGCTGGCCGTGGCCCTCGTGCCGGCGCTCTTCGCGGCACGCAGCGTGCTGCGGCCCGTCCGTGAACTGCGGCGGGCCGCGCACTCCATGGGCGGCGGGCAGCTCGACACCCGGATCGCCGTACGCGGCAGGGACGAGATGGCCGACCTCGCCCGGACGTTCAACGCCTCGGCGGCCCGGCTCGAACACTCCGTGCAGGAGCTGAAGGACGCCGGGGCGCGCGCCCGGCGCTTCGCGTCGGACGTCTCGCACGAACTGCGCACCCCGCTCGCCGGGATGCTCGCCGTCACGGACGTGCTGGACGAGGACGCCGGGAGGCTCGACCCGGACACCGCGCGGGCGGTGCGCCTGATCAGCGCTGAGACGGGCAAGCTGGCCCTGCTGGTGGAGGACCTGATGGAGATGTCCCGGTTCGACGCCCGGGTGGCTGAGCTGAACACCGACGAGGTGGACGCGGCGGAGGCCGTGCGCAGGAGCCTGTCCGGCCGGCAGTGGCACGACCGGGTCGTCACGGAGCTTCCCGAAGGCGCCCGCATCCGCCTCGACCCGCGCCGCTTCGACGTCATCGTGGCCAACCTCGTCGGCAACGCCCTGCGCCACGGCGCCGAACCGGTCACCGTACGGCTGTCGCCGCGGGCGGACACCCTGGTGATCGAGGTGCGGGACCACGGCCCCGGTATCGCGGAAGCCGCCCTGCCGCACGTCTTCGACCGCTTCTACAAGGCGGACGCTGCGCGGTCCCGCTCGTCGGGCAGCGGGCTCGGCCTGGCGATCACCCGGGAGAACGTACGCCTCCACGGCGGCACCGTCCACGCGCGGAACGCGCCCGGCGGCGGCGCGCTGTTCACCGTGGAACTGCCCCTCGACGGGCTCGCCCCCCACGCGGGGCGCTCTCAGAACGGACCGGACCGGACCGAGGTCACCGCGTGAGGGCGCGAAGGTCCCGCGCGGGCGGGGCGGCCCGGCTCGCCGTACTTCTGGCACTCGCCCACGGGCCGCTCACCGGCTGCGGCATCCAGGAGACCGAGGTCGTCGCGGCCGGGAGGCCGGCCGTCGGCGACCTGCTGCCGCCGCGGGAAACGCGGTTGCTGCTGTTCTTCTACGCCCCGGACGGTGAACTGCTGCCCGTGCCCCGCGTCCTGGACGTCCCGTGGCACGGCGGCAACACGCCCTCGAACGGCGAGGAGGAGGAAGAGGCGCTCTCTCCGCTTGCCGCCGTCACCGCCCAGCTCACCGGACCGAACAAGGACGAGCGGCGGTCCGGTCTCCGCAACGCCCCCTCCCTGCCGGGCAGGGCGTCCGCCGCGGACCGGGTCGTGACCGGTGGCTCCACCGTCGAGGTCGAACTGGACACGGATGTCCGGCCGTTGACCGCACGCGCCCGCGATCAGCTCGTCTGTACGGCCGCGTACGCGGCACACCCGCAGGGAGCCGAGCCGGTCAGCCTGGTCGGCCGCGACGGGCGCCTGCCCCCGGCCGACTGCTCCGTCCGCCCCGTACCGGCCCCGGCGCGCTGACCACCGGGTCAGCCGTCCACGACGACGCGGCAGCGGCCCGCCGGAATCGCTCTCCGGCGGGCCGCGCTCATGCCCCGCTCACTCCGGGCCGTGCCCCGCAAAGGGCGGGTTCAGCCTCGCGGACCGTGCGCTCTCACCGGCCGAAGAAGGCGTTGTGGACCGTGACCGTCGACTCGTTGCCGCCCTTGTCGGAGACGACGGCCCGCAGCGAGACCGCCCTGTCCTTTTCCGGACCGAGCACCGTGACGTTCCCCGCCACGACCGGCGCGGGCTGCCACGTCGCACCGTCGTACGAGACCAGGACACGCAGCGACTTCAGGTTGCCGCCGGCCGCCGCGCCCTGCACCCGGACCGGGAAGGTATGCACGCCGCCGGCCGGAACGGTGGAGTCCGGCGCGAGTTTCGGCAGGAACCGGACCGTGGATACCGGCAGCTGCGTCGGACTCTCAGCGGTGGCGGAAGTGAACGTCCAGGACGCGTCGATCCGGGTGCCGGTGCGGTTGACCGACGGGTCCCGGTGGACCGTGGTCTCCACCTTGTACACGGCGGACTCGGGCGTCAGCGTGAAGACATCCTGGTCGATGGCGGCCTCCTTCTGGAGGAACGGCTTGCCGTTGCGGTGGATCGTGGTCCTCGCGTCGGTGTACCGGGCGTACCCGGCGTGGTCCGCTCCGTCGCTGACCATCGGGAACGCGCCGTAGATGTCGTCGCCGTCGCGCACGATCCCCTCGTCCGCGCCCATCCGGGGCCCGTGCGCACCGACGTTGAAGGTCTCGGTGTACGTCCTGCCCGCCGCGAACCGCCGGTGCCCGCCGAGTTCGAAGGCCGAGTCGAAGGCGCGGTTGCCGTCCGCGTCCGCCGCGCCCAGAACACCCGCGACGATGTTCCAGGACGCGCCGCCCTCCGTGGACAGGTACACCTTGCGTGTCTCCGGAGCGGGACGCACGGTGTAGAGGGCGTCGACCCCGCCTCCGTAGTCGAGCAGGCCGTGCGCCGCGAGAGCGCCGTCGGCGCCCGGCACCGAGGACCCGATGGTCGCCTTCACCAGCGCCATGTCCGTGGCCGCGTAGGTCTTCGTGAAGCCCGTGGCCAGCTCACGGACCGGGCCGCCGGTGAGGACGTTGTACTCGGTGCCGTTGCGCTCCCAGTGCGCCGACCACTGCTGGGCGAGGACGCCCTCGGCCGTCTTCGGGCCCTGGTAGGCGGTGCGGAGGTTGTCGAAGCTGCTGAACTCGCTGCCCTCCATGAGGAACACGTCGTCCGTGTTCAGCGTGTACATCATCCCCGCACGGGTGAAACGCGCGTCCGGGTCCGGCACCTTGACGGCCACGGGACGGGTGGTCCGGGCGTCGAGCGTGACGGTGGTGGGCCCGGTCACCGAGAGCTCGGGAACGCTGATCAGATCGGCACCCTTCCTCGGGGCCGCCGGGTCGATCAGCATGTCCGCCGCGAGGCTGTAGGTACCGCGCGGGAGGCGGACCGTGGTGCTGCCCGACGACAGGTCGGGGAAGAACCGCAGGCCGGACGCGGAGTCACGGTAACCCTTGAGGTCGGCCTGCCAGCCGGTCGAGACGGCACCGCTGCGGTCGAGGGTATGGAACGTGACGTCGTACGACTCGCTCTCCCGTTCCACCGCGGCAGGGGTGCGGACGCTCCGGCCGGAGCCGGACGCGACGACCGTGACCGCGTACGAACCGTCGACCGTGCCGCCGAGACGGGTGTCGGCCGTCAGGCCCACCGCGGCGGTGCCGCCCGCGGGCACGGTGACACGCTGCGCGTCCAGGGAGAAGAACCCGGCCGGGGCAGGCTTTCCGTCCCCGCCGGCGGGCGCCGCCAGCTCCAGGTCCAGCGTCACCTCGGTGCTGCCGGTGTTGCGGTACGTCACCTGCCGGGTGACCGGGGTGTCGTCGGTGTGGGGCCAGGCCTGGCTGCCCAGGTTGACGGAGCCCGGCTCGGAGACGACGGTCTGGTCGATCGCCCGGCCGACGGCGAGGCGGCCCGCACCCTGCTGGAACACGGTGGGGGAGCCGCCCTCCGCCGACCCCGTCAGGGCGGCCTTGAGCTGCGCGCCGGTCCAGTCCGGGTTCTTCTGCTTGAGGATCGCGGCGGCGCCCGCGACATGCGGGGTCGCCATCGAGGTGCCGTCCTTGGTGCTGTACCCGGCGGGGTTCTGTCCGGCCGTGCCCGCCGCGGCGGCCGCCGTGATCGCCACGCCCGGCGCGGTGATGTCGGGCTTGACCGCGCCGTCCCCGATCCGGGGACCGGCGCTGGAGAAGTCGGCGATCAGGTCGCCGTCGTCCACGGCGCCCACCGTCAGCGCCGCGTCGGCGCTGCCCGGCGACGCGACCGTTCCCCGCCCCGGTCCGCTGTTGCCCGACGCCACGGCGAACAGGACGCCCTTCTCCGCGGAGACCCGGTTCACCTGGGCCTCCAGCGGATCGATTCCGGGGGAGTCGGTGTTCCCCAGGCTCATGTTGACGACGTCCGCGCCCTGGGCGACGGCCCAGTCCACCCCGGCGATGATGCCGGAGTCGTCACCGACGCCCTGGTCGTCCAGCACCTTGGCGTTGATCAGCTGGGCCCCGGGCGCCACCCCCTTGAACCGGGCGTCCTTCGCTCCCGTACCGGCCGCGGTGGAGGCCACGTGCGTGCCGTGTCCGTTGCGGTCCTTGGCGTCCGGTGATCCGCTGAAGTCCTGCTCGGCCACCACCTTGCCCGCGAGATCCGGGTGAGTGGCGTCGATCCCGGTGTCCACGATGGCGATCTTCACGCCGGAGCCGTCGTACGAACGGTCCCAGGCGGCCGGAGCGCCGACCTGCCCCGTGCTGCGGTCGAGCGTCGCCTTCCGTACGCCGTCCAGCCAGATCCGCGCGACGCCGGACGACACGGCCGCCGACCCGTCCTCGCGCGGGCGGGTCAGGGCCTCCCACAGCGCGCCCGTGCTCTCCGTCGCACTGTCGGCGCCGGTGACGGCATCGGCGTCGAGGGCCGAGAGGGTCCGGCGGAGCGTGGTGCCTTCCGAGGAACGCACCTCGGCACGCGCGGTCGTGGCGTTCGCGCCCCGGTAGCCGACGATCACCTTCAGCCCGGCCCGATGGGCCTTGCGGCTCTGTGCCGTGGCGAGTTCGGTGATGTCGAACAACCGGCGGTCCAGTGTTCCCTCGGCCACCAGCCGCCGGGCGTCGCGCGGCACCACGTAGGTGCGGCCGTTCAGGGTCTCGGTGAAGAACGGCATGTCCTCCCGGCCCTTCGCCCGCTGGACACCGCCGGCCCGGCCGCGGGAATCCACGAAGACCCGGTCGCCGGTGATCAGGGTGACGGTCTCGCCGGACCGGCCGCCCGGCCTCCCGTCCTTGGCCGTGCCCGGGAACGCCGTGCCCGGAAACGCCGTGCCCGGAAGTCCGGTGTCCGGTCCGCCGGTGCCCGCCGACGCCGGGCCGGTCATGCCCGCCGTGAGGGCGACCGTGGCCGCAGCGACGAGGGCACACGTCCTCGTTGATCGTTTTCGCAAGATGGTCCCTGCTCAGGAGTGGTTCGACGGGCGAAAGCCCAGCCGCACGGGGTGCGTTCGGATACGCGTTCGGCCCCGGGCTCCTGAGTATGCCGAGGCCGGTCCGACGCACTCAATGATCGTTGTGTAACAGCGGACCAGTGCGTCGGGCCTGCTCGCAGAGCATGCGCAACCGGATCAGGCGGTCGGCGCGGGCGGGCTCCACGGGCCGGACCACTGCTCGGCGCCGTACTCCTCGAACCGCGCGACCCCGGTGAACCCCAGCGTGTGTGCGAGGCGCAGCGACCGGGCGTCGGCGACCTGGCCGCGCGCCCGGAGCGTACGGGCCCTGCCCGCTCCCGCTCCACCGCCACGACGGCCGCGCCGGCGGTGGTGGCCGCGCCCCGGCCCCGGCGGAGCCCGCTGCGCCCGCCCACGGTCGGCAGGTTGCCGCCCGCGCGCCGCACCGGCCGTAGGCACTTGATCGGCGCTGTCCCTGTGCTCCCTCCTGGACGAGGATGCCGAGGCCCGGTCCGGAGCGTTGGCCGCTCAGTCCTTGCGCCTGCCACGTCCGAACTGGTCGAGTGGGCGCAGCACGCAGCGCTTCAGCAGCAGTGAGGGGCTGATGAGGGTGGAGCCGACCTCGTAGCTCTCCTTGACGCACGTGTACGGGGAGCTGTGCACCACCGTGTCGCTGCCGATTGCCGTCACCTGGGCGGCCAGCGCGGATTTTTTCGCGCAGACGACCGCGGGGCCCAGGACCTCGTCCGTGAGCCGTCCCGCCCGCGCACGGCGGATCCACAGCAGTTCGAGGACCAGCAGCCCGTTCACCGAGTAGCCGCCGACGGGAGTGCCCAGTAACCAGCCGTCGCCCATCTGCCGCAGGAGTTCCGGCGATGAGTACGGCCCCGGCTCGACCTCCAGCACACTGCATCGGGGCACCGCGGTCCCGGCCGCGCCCCGGCCGTGCCCCGTGCTCTGCCCTCCGCTCAGTCGACGGGTGGCTCGGTGGGTCAGCAGGCCCGTCCAGCGGCCCTCCGTCAGCAGGGTGACCGTGCGGGACGGGGTTCCCTCGTCGTCCTCGTCGTAGCTGCCCGCATAGGGACGGGCTCGGGGAAGGTCCCGGACCGTCACCGGGGCCGTGGTCCAGCGATCCCCGAGGACCCGGTCGGCCGAGGTTTCCCGGGCCAGGTAGTTGTCGGCCTCGCTGGTGTGGCCGAAGCACTCGTGGACGAACACCCCGGCTGCGGCGGGCGAGAGGAGGGCCGCGCCCGACAGCGGACGCGTGAGCGGTGCGCGTCCGGCCAGCAGAGCCCGGTCGGTCTGCAACTGGCTGACCCCGCGACGCAGTTCCGCGAGCACGAAACCGCGGTCGTAGGCCGCGACCCCCCACTGGGGGGTGTGGCCGTGGCGCGCGGGACCGAGCGTCACATGGACCCGTACCAGCCCGTCGTCCCCTTCTCCCCAGGAGACTCTGGCGGTCGGGCCGAGTGCCTGCCTCGTCTCCGCGAGCGCCTCGGCGAGCGCGTCACTCACGGTTCAGCCTGCTGATCGCCTCTCGGCAGCCCGCGATGAGCCGTTCACCGGCCGGCGTCGGCTCGGCCACCTCCAACAGGTTCTTCTCAGCGGTCCGCAGTTGTCCCGTCTTCCGGAGCAGGTAGCGTTCCAGTCGGGCGAGTTCGACGGGGTCGCTCTCCGTCGACTCGTAACGCCGGGCGGCGTACGTGTCGTTGATGAACGACAGGATGCCGTGGAGGATGTGGCCGAGGGGCCGTTCGGCGTCGACGAATGGCGAGTAGTGGGTGGCCTTGGGATTGCGTACGAGTGACACGCAGTCCAGCACTCCGCTGAAGCGCTGGTGGGTGGCCTCGTGCACGAGCGTCTGCGCGAGCATGTACGCGGGGCGTTCGCTGGTCAGGACGAGTCCGCGGAGCCCGTGGACACTGAAGTTCAGGGGTTGCAGCCCGCGGTGGCCGCCCAGCGCGGCGAACGCACGGATGTCGGTCGCCGCCATGGCCAGACCTTCGGGCCACACGGCGGCCAGGATGTCGGCCGCTTCCTGCAGTCGGGATGCGAACGCGTGTGCATGCGCCGGGTCGAGCCGGAGGGCCTTCTCGTCGCCTTCCGAAGCCCACTGGAGCAGGAGCGAGCCCTGGTCGGGGCCGGTGCCGGTGATCACCGGCACCGGGGCACCGGGGGATCGCCGGCCGGCTGCTGTCTTCGGTCCGTCCAGCCGTACCGAAGCGGCTGCCGCGGCGGGGTCGTACGCCGTGATGTCGGCGAGCAGGCGCAGGAGCCGCGCGGGATCCGCCGTGGCCGCCTCGCTGCGCCATGTCCAGCCGGTCACCTCGGGCCGCAGCGCCCAGCGCAGGGCGGCATCCACGTCCATGCTGTCCAGCAGGTCCCGGACGGCTGCCGGCGCCGGATCCTGCGGGTGCTCCTTGCTCAGCTTCTGGACGGCGCGCAGGGTGCGCACCAGGTACTGCCTGGCGACGACCCGGTTCAACTGCTCGTTGGCCGCCACGGCTTCGGGGTCCTGGGCGAGGACGATCAGCGAAAGGTCCGGCAGTCCCGCCGCCGACCGGTCCGATGCCAGATCCTTCACGCGCATGGTTCTCCCTCCGAGGCCACGTCCCGCAACGCCCGAAGGAGCGTCTCTTCCAGCACCTTGAGGTCGCCACCACCGGCCGGCAGCGGTTCCCACCAGGTTTCCTCCTGCGACAGCCGGCGCAGCAGCGGCCGGACGTACCGCGTCAAGGCGCTCTCCGCGTTGTACGAGAAGGACACACTCACCGATCCGCCGTCCCGCGCCCCCTCGCTCCCCTCGTGCGGGGCGAAGATGGGGAGGTACAGCACGTCGCCCGGCATCAGTTCGACCCGGAACGGTGTCTCCGGCAGGCGGCCCGAGGGCACGAAACCCTTCGTCTCCAGCATCCGCTTGCGCCGGCGCTCCCGCGAGGTGTGCGCCGGAAGGCCGACCAGCCAGTCCTTGGACCCCTGCTGCTGGACGACGAAGTTGTCGCTGTGATCGAAGTGGCAGCCGATCCCCGCTCCCTGACCCCGGGTCACGGAGAGGTCGGCGGAGCACTGGTCCCAGCCGAACCGTTTGGCCAGAGTTGCGCATGCCTCGGTGAGTTCGGGCATCACACGCTGTGCCTGGTTGACGAACAGCACCTGACCGTCCTCGCGCCGGTGGACGTCCGCCGCCTGCTGAGGCGTGTCCGCCAGCTTCCGCTCCAGGGCCTCGATATCGGTCCAGTCGAGGGCGGGGGAGAGGAAGGCGTCCGCGCATCCCCGCCACACCACGGGCCGGCGGCGCCAGAACTCGCGGTGGAACAGCTCGATGTCCAGCTCCCGGAGTTCCACGAGACCGACCGCCGTCTCCTCATTCCCGCTCATCGCAACCCCCACGTGCGCAACCGGTCGCCGAGCGACTCACGGACCTGCGGCGTCAGCCCGGAGTCTTCTCCGGCGAGTACCGCGACGAGGGCGTCGAAGACCGCCCGGCTGCCGCGGCCGACCACACAGCGGCCGGGTGCGGCGAGGTACATCGTGGGCACCAGATCCCATGCGGCGGGAGCCTCGGCGTAGTCCCGGAACGTGCACACCACCCCGCCGTGCACCGACGAGCCGGTCAGCCCCACGTCGAAGGTCGCCCCGGCCCCGGTGGCGATCGCCTGGGCCACGGCCACGGCGGCTTCGTGGTGGACGAGCGGCTCCACCTCGGCTGCCTCGCCCAGTTCGCCGCCGGGTCCGAACACCGGGGATGCGGACACGAACCGGTGGAAGCACTCCGGAAGCAGCCGCCCACGTCCGGCCTGTGAGAAGGGCACGTCCCTGAAATCCTGGAACTGCGGCGAGGCCACGAAGAGTTCGGCGACTTCATTGGGCGTACGGCCGGTCCGGTCGCGGACGGCCTCCAGCGAGCGGGAGAAGATCCGGCCCAGTCCGAGCCCCGTCCCGGTGCCGCCGCTGACCACCTTGGAGCGGATGTTCCGCCCCACCAGCACGAGTTCACGTACGTCCACCCGCTCGAACGCGGTGATCAGGTCGGCGTCGAGGGCGAGCTGCGGATGGGACGGTCCGCCTTCGACGAAGGCGGTACGCGCGGTCTTGTCGTGCAGCAGCCGGTCCAGTACGTGCAGGATCCGCTCGTGCCGCTCGGCTTCCGTCAGGTGTTCCCGCAGGCCGGGCGGCGAGCCGGGTGTGAGGTCAGGCGGCATGGGCCTCTTCCTTCCAGGCGCGGACAAGGGCGAAGAGCCGCTCGGCATTCGGCCGCGACTTCGGAACGAGCATCCCGGCCGCGTCGAAGTTCGGGTCCTCGTAGGTGACACCGGCCAGCCGGGGCATCCTGGGCAGCAGATGTTCCAGCAGGGTCAGTTGTTCGTCGAGCAGTACCCCGTGGTGCAGGTCGCGGAAGCGTCCGTCCACGATCTGGCAACCCGACAGGTGCACCTCGTGGCAGTGCTCCAGCGGCAGGGCCTCCAGTCCTTCGAACATGCGGTCTCCGGTGCGCCCCATGAGCCACTGGTAGGCGAGGATGTGACCGATGTCGATCGTCGCGAGTGCACCCGTCTCCCGGATCACCGTGTCGAAGAACGCGAACGCGTCCATGGTCCCCACCAGGAAGCTGCCGCCCTCGGTGAAACCCGGGAACTCCACCGACAGCGGTGCGTCCAGCCGCTCGACCCACTCGCCGACATGGCTGACGCAGCGCCGCAGCCCTTCGGCGGTCAGTACGGGCGGCATGGGATACGGCAGACTCCTGCCGCCCAGGGACCAGATGCCGAGGTCTTCGATGACCCAGCGGAATCCGTAGCGCTCGATCAGAGCGTTGGTGAAGTCGGCCACGGCGGCCTTCTCGTAGTCCTCAGGGCTGCCGGTGTTGAGCATGGTGTGGTGGAACGCACGCGGGCGGTCCGCTCCGAACAGCCCGAAGAGCCGGTCGTACGCCGGGAAGTAGCGTTCCGGTTCAAGGGGCCCGTAATCGATGGGCTGGAAGGCGACGAACATGTAGTCGTACTCCTGCGCGCTCCGCCCCAGGAACGCCGACACCTGCTCGGTGGGGCGTCCCTCGTCCGCCTTGTCGAAGCCGATCCGTTCGCCCCAGACGAGGTCCATTCCCAGACCCAGCCCCAGTTTCTCCATCAGGTAGCCCTCTCCAGTCCCGGTTGCTCCCATACGAGCAGTCGTTTTTCCACCATGCGTGAGAGCCAGCTGCGGGCCTGCGGGTCCTCTGCGGTGAGCCGGCCGTCGGCGGTGCGCTCCACCCCCGGAGGCAGGACCGCCATCCGGGGCCACACGACGTCGACCAGGAACCACTGGGCCTTCACCGCGTCCAGGGCGACACCGAACCGCGGCCTCGCTCGCGCGCCGGCCGTCACCGGGGCGGCCGCGGGGGCGCTCACGCCCGTCGCCCCGGGGCGCAGCGCGAGGTCGGGCCGGGTCGAGCGTTCCGCGTCGGGGACGGCCTCGACCGTCATCCGCAGCAGCCGCTGCCGGGCCTCCTCGGTCGCCGGCTCGTCGAGCAGGGCGCCGCCCACGCGCCCGGCGGCGAAGGCGAGGCCCTCGTTGGTGATCAGGTACTCGCCGCCGGACTGCCGGCGCCGGCTCTCCCACAGGTGGCTTCCCGGCTCGGCGACGAGCAATTGCATGGTGTCGAGACCCATGTGCTCCGCGTGCCGCTGGATCACCTCGACGGTGTCGCGGTGGCCCTCGGCGGCGGCCGGATGGGCATAACCATCCATGAAGGACAGGTTGGTGGTGATGCCGGCCGCGGTCATGTTGCGCACCGCCAGTTCCGCGTGCCGCGAGTCCTGGCCCTTGCGGAGGGAGTCGAGGATGTCCTGCTGGGCCGTCTCGTATCCGGCCGACACCTGCACACAGCCCAGTTCGTACAGCTGCTCGCAGAACTCGGGATCGGCCAGCTCGGGTTCGAGCCGGGCCCGGACACGGAAGGTCAACGATGCGCCCCGCTCGCGTACCGCCCGCATCACCCGGAGCAGATGCCGCAGTCCGGTGTTCTCGTCCGCGACCGCCACGTCCGTGATGCCCAGCCGGGACGCGAGCGCGACCAGGTGCGTGGCGGCGACCTCGGGGGAGATCTGCTGGAACGCACGGGCGTCGTAGTAGCGGTTGCCGTACGAGCAGAACGTGCATTTTCCCCAGAAGCAGCCCACCGTCAGCCGGTAGGGGAACTGGTGCGCCTGGTTGCTGTAGTCGGCGAAGTCGAACGGGCCGAAATCCGGCATCGGCTGCTCGCTCAGGACGAAGCCGTCCGAGAGCCCCGCCGCCTCGGCGGCGCGAGCCGGGCCGCGTTGCCGTTCCGAGGGCGGTGGCCGCAGACCGGGGGCCGCCGGTCCGTCGAGAATTTCCCGGAGACGGTCCTCCCCGTGCCCGAGGCACCAGTGGTCCACGAACCGTGCCGCTGCGACCTCGGCGCGCAGGGTCTTCTCCCACATCTGCACCGTGGGTCCGCCGACCGCGATGCGCAGTCCGGGGCGCCGCTGCTTGAGCAGCCGGCACAGGACGAGCGTCGGGACGAGCTGGCTGAAGAAGGGTATGGAGAACGCCAGCACCCTGGGGCGGTGTTCGTTCAGCAGCGCGTCGAGGCGCTCGGCGCCCCAGTGGGCCGACCAGCCTGTGGAACCGGCCAGGACCAGGTCGTCCAGGCGGGACATCGGGACGGGGCCGGGCAGCGCCCAGCCGTCCTGGGTGGCCTGCTGGGTGACGTAGCGGACCATCGCCCGGATCGCCACCTCCTGGTCGAAGCCGGAGGTGCGGTCGCGGGACCGTTCCAGCAGCCGTCGGCCGTGCGTCTGCCGGTAGTGTTCCGAGACATGGCGGAAGACCTCCTTGGCCACGGGCCGCTGTCCTGCGCCGCCGTGCCCGGACCGCTCGGGGCGCTCACGGTCCCCGACGGGTGCGTCCGCCCGGACTCCGGCGGCCGGCTGCCGGCGCAGGACCGCGGTGACGTACTCGAGGTTCAGGTCGGAGCAGACCACCCGGTAGCCCTGAGCCGTCCATGCCGCGGTGAGCTGCGGCAGCGAAAGGTACGGGAACTGCACGGCCTCGCTCACCGGCGGCATCACCAGCAGTACGTCGCTGCCCGGCCCGGCCGTCATACCTGCCCCCCACCCGGCCCCGCCGCGTGCGGGACACCGGGGCGCGGAGCCGTCAGCCCCTGGATCAACTCCAGCTGCCGCCGGGCCCCGGCCGCGACCTCCCGGTCGCCCGTGTGCTCCGCGAGCAGTCGCATCGTGCGCCACACCCCGGCCCGCAGGGGCAATTGGGCCGCGATGCCGTGGAGTTCCTCCAGAGCCGTCCGGGGACCTTCGAGCCGTGTGGTGGCACGTACGGACATGATGCGCGCGTGCATCGCCAAGGTGTCCCGGCCGTCGATGCCGATCGCCTCGCGGAGCCAGTCCCGCGCGATCCGGTGCCCGCCCCGCGCGTAGTGCGCGATACCGATCTTGTACGCGAGCCAGCTCGACCGGTATCCGCGGGCGGCCGCCCGCTCGTAGCACTCCTGGGCCGCGCCGGGGCTGTCCTGGGCAAGTGACAGGCCACGCAGTGCGACGACCACACCGGGCGCAGCCGTCCCGTCGGCATCGTCGTCCGCCTGCAGCGCGCGGCCCCGGTGAACGTTGAGCAGGAGGTCCTCCGGCCACGGAGTCGAGGGAAGGAAGGAGGAGGTGCGGGCGCGCATACCCAGCCGCGCGGCGACGTCGGCGCCGACCCGGCGGAACTCGTGGGGCAGGAAACCCGACCGGGTCGACCAGGTCATCGCCGACAGCTCGCCCCCGCACGCGCCGACCAGCCCGGCCAGTTCGTCCACCGTGTGGTCCGCCCGCCCGTGCTCGTCCATCAGCCAGTCCAGGTCGATGTCGACCACGACCTCGCCGGACACGTGCGCCGTGAGATGACGGGAGAGCAGATCGGCGGGTACGACGGCCAGCCGCACCCCGCACAGCCGAACGGTCAGGCAGCAGTCACTCACGCAGGGGTCGGCCGCCGTGCCGCCGGTGGCGATGAGCGAGACGCAGTCCACGGCTGTCGCCTGCCAGCCCGGGTGGGAGGTCCAGCTGGGCACCCACACCAGTTCCGTCAGCTCCGCGGCGATCGCGGCAGCCGACCAGAAATCGTCCAGCCCGAAGGCACCGGGAACTCCCCGCACCGGGAGTTCCCGCAGCAGTCCGGCCGGGTTCTCACCCCGTGCGGCCGACAGGCTCAGGGCCTCCTCGCCGCCCGGGGCGAGCGGCTTGAGGTCGAGGTGGCGGTCGAAGCAGACGACCGTGCGGCCCCGGTACGGGCCCTCGGGCCAGAGGGCCGCCACCTCGCCGTGCTCCTCGAAGAGGTCAACGTGTCCGGACATCTTGCGCCCGTTCCGCGGAGATCGTCTCCGCTGAGTCCTCTGGCTGTTTCCGCTCCCCGTGCCCGTCCGAGCGGTCGTCCGCAGCCGGGATCGCACCGGAGGCGAAGCGGCGGGTGTCCTGGCTCAGCATCGCGAGAGCGGTGGTCACCAGGACCAGCACGCCGCCCCACAACATGATCGTTTCGACGGCGAGGAACCGGAGCAGCGCCGCGCCCAGCAGCTGGCCGAGCGGCAGGGAGGCGAAGGAGAAGAAGAAGTCCGCGGAGAACGCGCGGCCGTGCAGCCGCTCGGGCACCTCCCGGCGCAGCCCGGCCATCTTCACGACGTCGAACGCCTGCTGGCCGACCCCGCCGACCACGAAGGCGGCCATCAGCAGCAGCACCGAGTCCGTCACTACGGGTGCCAGGACGGTCAGGCCGAACAGGCCGAGCAGCCCCAGCGCGTACAGGCCGCGCCTGCGTCCACGGACGCGGCCGCCCAGGAAGGCGCCGACGACCGTACCGACGGCGAAGGAGCCGAGGACGAAGGCGTAGACGCCGGCGCTGTGTCCCCGCTCGATGAGGAGCACCGGCAGTGCCACCATCCACGGTCCGACGGCGAACAGGACGTGCACCACGGCCAGTACCTGGACATTGCGCAGCCACTGCACCCGCCACAGCACCGCCAGGCCGCCGAGCGCGGAGCGCAGCAGCGGCTCCTGACGCTTCTCCTCGTCCGACTCGTCCGACTGGTGCTGCTCGTCCGACTTGCCCGGTGCTGTGTCGGCCTTCGGTGTGCTGGAGTGCGACGCCGCGTACCGGCCGCCGGCCCAGCGCGTGGCGCACGCGGAGAGGCCGAAGGCCAGGGCGGCGGCCACGGCGCCCGCCGACGGGCTGATCAGAGAGACGAGCGCGGCCGCCAAGGTGGGGCCCGCGATGCCCGAGGTGTTCCGCATGCCTTCGAGCAGCCCGTAGACGGCGGTGATCCGGCTCTCCGCCGCCTCTTCGTCCGCCGCGGAGCCCGGATGCGGAGCCGCGACGACACGAGGGGCGATGACGAGCAGTGCCGGCTCGCTCACCGCTTCGCAGAGTCCGACGACGATGGCGACGGCCAGGACGACCGCGTCCAGGTTCCCGTCCCAGAACAGAGCCAGGCCGATCAGGGCCAGCACGCGTGTGGCGTCGGCGCCCACAGCGGCGATGACCGGATTGATACGGTCCAGAAGTGCGCCGCTGAAGAGGACCACGCCGCCCAGCGCGAGAAAACGAGCAGCGAATGCGGCCCCGATCGTCTCCGCCGGAGTTCCCGCCTGTGCGGCGGATACCACGATGATGATGGGGAAAAGTGCATCGCCCAGCAGGGAGACCGCCTGCCCGAAACAGAGTGCCGCAAACCGTTTCTGGCCGAGCAATTGGAGATAGATTCTCACGGGCGGCAGGAAGCCTTTCTCACGCAGAAGGCGGCCGCCGGCCCCGGCGGCCTGAACGGCGAACAGCGACGTCAGGTCCGTTACGGGGCCGACGGGTTGATCAGGCTGTCGCGAAGCGGAACGCGTGGAACGCGACGCCCTCGTCCAGGTCCTCCGCCTCGAGCACCTCGAGGCTGTCGAGGGACTCGATGTCCTCGACGAGATTCTGTTCGTTCACGGACTCGCCCATAATTCCTCCAAATAAGGAAGATGGAATCGATAAGCGGATGCCTATCGCATGGAGCAGTCCTGATTCTATGGAGCCCGGCTTCGCGCCAGGAAGAGGGCAAGGTCAAATTGGCCGGAAACGCGTCACAAGCGTTGTTCCAACCTTCACATACGGGTCTGACCTGCGCCGACGATCAACGGGATCGAAGTATTCTTTTCGGACCGGCAGTGTGGGTTGGCTCGTTCGCTCTAGTGCACCGAGGGCTCGGGCGTCTGAATCTCGGTCACTCGGCTTCCGTGTGCCGCGGGCTCAGGGGTCCGGTTCACGGGTTGCAGAGGGCCGCTCGCCGGGCTACCTCAGCTGGAACGGGTCTCGGCGTCGGCCCGGCTGCGAGTGGCGTGGGGCCGGTCCCGTGACTGCGGCAGTGGTTGTCCCCGTGGCAGCGGGCCCAGGTCGAGCAGGACGCGGAAGCGGAACCCGGTCGGCTCGGGGGCTGGGCGGGTCAGCGAGCCGCCGCCAGTCCGTCGAGGAGGACCGTGCCGCCACCCGCGGGCGGTCAGAGCTGGCGCGCCCGGGCCGTCGCGCCCCCCGCTGCCGCGACGAGGATCTCCACCACCACGCGAGACCGTGTCGCGATGCAGGGCGGCCGACCGTGCCTGTCCGCCCGCCGTTCCCAGGCCTGCTTCCCAGTCCGGGAGGCCCGCCCCCTGTTTTCCCTGAGTACGTCGGTATCCGGTTCCGAGCCCGTCTACTTCCGGGGTCCGGGGGCGGGAACGGGTGAAGGCTCCCTCGCGGGGGGCGAGGGAGCCTTCCGGGGGAGCGGTGGGATGTCAGACGGTGGCGGCGAGCCGGCCGATGGACTCGGTGGTGTGCTTGCCGTCGCTCTCGGCCGTGCCGGCGTCCACCTCGTTCAGGCGGATGAGAGAACGGTGTTCATGACGTCGTGGATGCGGATGCCGGGCGTTTCCGGGCCGTTGAAGGTCTGGGTCAGCGGGAGGACCACGACGCGAACATCGCGCCTCAAGCCGCCTTCCAGCTTGGTCCGAGCTTCCGCACAGGGGGCGCGGGATGTGACGCGGGGGCGTGGGCCGGTGATGTACGCAGCACGGTCAGGTGTCCTCTCAGCGGAAGTACAGATCCGCCTTCTCCAGCACGTGTCTGGTGAACAGGCCGCCCACGGAGGCCTGACCCCGGTACATCGTGACGCGCACTCCGCCCGGCCGGGTCTCGACCGTGACGGGCCGGCCGATCAGTGTCGCGCCGACGGCCCGGGCGTCCTGGGCGGCCCACCGAGCCGCTTCCGGCTGGACGCGCGCGCTGATCAGGGCGGGGAGCACCATGGCCGCGTTGCGGGCCCCCGGAATGCCTCTGCGCAGGCTCTTGGCGTGGGCCATGGACCACGCGGTGAAGTCCGCCAGGGTCGATAAGTCGATCTCGGGCACGGCTGCCGCGAAGACGAACAGCTCGGTCTTCGTCCCGAACCAGCGGGCCTTTCGGTCGGCGCGGTGGCCGATCACCACCGAGCGGTCCTTCCTCTGCGGCGAGGTCACCGCGCAGCCGTCACGGGTCAGTCGTTCCTGGAGTGCTGTCAGGTATGCGGTCGCCGCGTCTGCGGTCGGCCCGGTTGCGTTCGGATTCATGCGTGCATCGTCCAGCACTCCCGCCGCACGGAGGAAGAGGCGGCACCGCCCGCGTCACCGTGCCGGGCCCGCGTCGGCCGCGTCCCGCCGCCTGCTCCCGCACCGGCCCTCCGCAGCGACGCGTTCCGGCGCCGGCTGCTTGGCCTGGGTGGCCCGGGGTGCGCGGTCGCCGGCGTGGTGGAGCGCACCGCTGTTGTCCAGCGGAGGATGAGGGACCAGCGTGCTGGTCTCGGCTCGTCAGCAGGCATCGGGGAGCGATCATGTGCTGACTGGGCTGCCTCTGGAAACGGAACCCGCAGTTCAACGGGCGCGAGGGCGTGAACCGCAGCACCTCGTCGCTACGGGTCGGCAGAGCATGTGGTCACGGGGGAGCGCGGACTGCTGTGCACCCAGCAGCCGGCGCACAGGCACGCCTCCGCCTCCCATCCTCTGTCGAAGGCCCGCAGCTCAGCAGCAAGGCCGGGTATGGGGGACCGCGACGGGTGGGGGGCGCACGGCCGACCGGAGGGCCTCCACCCGTGCGCGCGGAATCCCTACCGGATGTTCACACCCGCCTCACGAATGCGGTTCGTGATTCTGTGCGCCTCTGGCGGCGGTGCGGTGTCACATCCACGATGGCTCCCGGTTCAGACCGCCCGTACCTGGCGGCGTACACGGGCCGGGGTCCACCCGGTCTTCTTCGCGCGCCAGGTCTGCCGTCGGCGGCCCTGGGCGCTCCTGTGGAAGGACGTCCATGTTCGGCAGACCCAGAGCCCTGCTCCGCCTGTTAGTACCGGCGTTGCTCGCCGCCGGCGTCATCGTGCCGCTGTCGGCAGGCACCGCCTCCGCCGCGTCCCCGATCTGCGCCAGCGGCACGCTGCAGTTCGACTACCAGTCCGCCGAGGCGGGCACCACGAAACCGACCCTGACCCGGGGCGCCCGCAATGCCTCGGTCGAACTCTGGGGCCGGGAGCTGGCGACCGACACCGACCACAAGCTGAACACCGGCACACAGCTCACCGGTGCGGCCGACGGCTCGTTCAACCTCTGCTACACCCCCGTCAACACCACCTCGCTCAACCACCTGTTCGTGCGGTTCGCCACCCGCAGCAACCAGGTGTGGCAGGTCGCCAACTCCTCCGGAACCGTCTACACCCACGACACGCCGACGCTGACGAACGTATCGGCGAACGTCGCTCTCGGCGCCGTCAACCCCACCGTTTCGGACCGGGCCTGGCACGCCTTCGACACCGTCAACCTGCTCTGGTCGCAACGCGCCAACTCGACCACACCGTGCTGGACGACCGCCGAGATCAACGCCGCGACGTGCACCACACTGACGCTGCGCTGGCAGACCGGCTCCAACAGCGGCCCGTACTACAACCTGGCCAACACCATTTACCTGGCCGAAGACAATCCTGACTCCGAGCACACCGTGCTGCACGAGGCGGGACACTTCTTCCAGCACCGGCTCTACAACAGCACCTGGCCCCTCGCCACCAACTGCAACCCGCACTACATCCATCTGGCGTCGTCCGCCACCTGCGCCTGGACCGAGGGCTTCGGTGACGCGGTGGCCGCCTACCTCCTGGGCGACCAGCGCTACGTGTTCCCGAACGGCGACTCCACCTCGTTCACCCACAGCGCGGGCTGGCAGACCGGCGACCATGTGCAGGGGAACGTGGCCGCCTCGCTGCTCCAGCTGTGGAACCAGGTGGACGGCAGCTGGAACCGCAGCATCGCCACCCTGGCCGCGAACACACCCTCCACCTTCGCCGACTGGTTCAAAAACGTCCGCCCGACGGCCGTACCGCCGCTGTCCACCACCGGCACCGCGCTGACCGCCGTGGACTCTCACGCCATCAACTACGGTCCCACGGTCGTCGGCGACAACGCCTACCACGCGCTCAGCAACGGCGGGGGAGTCGCCCTCCAGCGAGGAACCGGCTGCAGCGTCGCACTCTCCGCAGTGGCCCAGTTCGCCGCCCTGGACACCTCCCGGGCATCCCAACGCTGGAAGTTCACCGCCAACAGCGACGGCACCGTACGCGTCTTCGACAGCTGCCCGATCCCGCTGACCCTGACCGCACCTACCACGGCCGGCGGTCAGATCTCCCTCCAGGCCGTCAGCCTCGGTGCCAACAACCAGCGCTGGCAGGTGACGCAGAACGCGGTCGGCACCTACACCCTGACCAACCCGGCCACCGGCTTCGTCCTGGACGGCACCGCGACCGCGGGCCAGGCGGTCACCGCCAACACCGCATCCGCCGGCTCGGCCAGCCAGAAGTGGGCGTCGGTCTACTCCATCTCCTGACACCGGCCACACCCTGGTGACCCCGACCACCGGACCGGGTAGCCGCCGTACGGTGTGTGTCCGTTGGCCGGTTCGCTCGTCCGAGGTGTTGCCGGACCCGGTCCGGACGCGCGGTGTTGTGCGGTTGCCCGGCCTCTCCCTTGCGGGGCCGGGCTGCTCCGGTCACCGCCCGCACGTCGCCGGGCCAGCCCGCCGCTTCCGCCCCCGTGCCGGTCGCGGCGGTGCCGTCCCTGGTCGGGGTGGTGCCGGCAACTGACCGTTGCCTGTGGCGCGTCGCCCTTGGCTTCCGGGCACGCCCGGTGCGTCGCCGGTCTGTCCGGCGGTGAGGACTAGGGCGTGTCCGGCGGATCATGGGCGGAGCCATAAGCGGACTGCCGCTGCGGTGACCGTGCCGTGGAAGACGTAG
>NZ_CANLBS010000009.1 GCF_947488945.1 uncultured Streptomyces sp. | reverse complement strand
ACGGCCCCTTTGCCACGCCTGCCTTCCCCATTCATATGTGCATCGAGCACTGGGCGTTCTCCATTCGTGTGGTCCGGCGGCCAGTTGGACCGAGAGACAGGCGAAGCCCCTGGTAGATGGGTTTTCGACCAAGAATTCCTTCTCCACCAGAGGCTTCGTGTGCTTGTCTACCCGTCCGGCGTCGACGTGTCCAACTCTGTCCTGCGCTTCCTGTCCGCCAAGCTCCGTCAACACCGCCGAGAGCTCGGCAGCCGGTGGAGGCGCCTGACCCCGGGCCGGCAGGCCCTGCTCACACTCGCCCACCTCCGCAACGGCCACCCCTACGCCCAACTCGCGGCCGGGTTCGGTGTCGGCACCGCGACCGCCTACCGATACGTCACCGAAGCCGTCGACCTCCTGGCCGCACTCGCCCCGACCCTCAAAGAGGCCGCCCGTACGGCATCCACGAAGGCGTTCGTGCTGCTGGACGGCACGCTGCTGCCCATCGACCGGATCGCCGCTGACCGCCCCTTCTACTCTGGAAAGCACAAGAAGCACGGGATGAACGTGCAGATCCTGACCGACCCGTCCGGCCGGCTGCTATGGGTATCACCGGCTCTTCCCGGCGCCGTCCACGACGTCCGGGCCGCCCGTGAACACGGCATCGTCCGCGTGCTCACGGAAACCAACATCAAGTGCTGGGCAGACAAGGGATACCGAGGTGCCGGAGGCTCGGTCCGCATCCCGCACTGGGGACGCTGGGAGACGCTCACTGACGGTCAGAAGGCCGTCAACCGGTCCCATGCCAAGATCAGGGCCCTCGTCGAGCAAGCCATCGCCACCCTCAAGTCCTGGCGACTCCTCCGCAAGCTGCGGTGCTCGACGACCCGCATCACAAGCTTGGTCCAAGCCGTCCTGACCCTGCATCTGGCCAGCTCAGACCGATGATGGAAAAGGCTCACTGGGGGTTGCAAAAGGCATCGGTGCGCTCCTCAGTCACTCACCACGGACGGATGACAACGATGGATCGCCGCGGCGAACACGCACTGGCTTGCCGAGGAGTACGGGGCCATGTCCGTTGAGACCCTCGGCAGGCTTGATGCTGCATCAGCCAAGATCGCGTGGAACGCTCCCTCTGGCTCAGGCGGAGGCACTGCACCGCCGTTGTCAGTGCCTCCGCACATACTGCTTCCATGGTGAAATGCGAACGCATGATCTATTGCAGTGGCGGGCGGCCCAGCGGGCGTGCGCGGGCGCTGTGAGTCTAGAGACAAGCTGCCACCCCGTCACTAGGCTGATCTGAAGGGTCAGTTGGCGGAGAGGACGTTACGTGCGAATCGTGGTGCCTGCTTTTGTTCCAGACAGTCGTGGGAACCGGCTCAAGGAGTACACCCTGAAGAAGCTCGCCAAGGAGGTGACACCGGACCGCTGGCTCTATCTCTGTGGGCCCCAGGAAGCGGCCCGGCAAATAGGTATGCTCGGAACGTGTGCCCCTGAGGAGCTTACGGACGAACAAAAAGAAAAGTGGACCCACAAGTTTCACCTCACTGAATCGGACAAGGCCGAGTTGCGCCCTCTGTGTGAAGTGCTGGAGGAAGTGTTATCCCTTACGGCTAAGGGAGACGTCGACTTCGCGATAGCTTTCGATTGGTACAAAGCCCCTGACGGTGGTGATCCGAGGCATTGGCCCAACACGCCATCCGGTGAACTCGTCTATAGAAGCAAATATTATTCTGAGGGTGCGGCTAGGAGTAAAGCTCGGAGGGAGCTTGTAGAGAAGTTTTCCGATTTGATAGCAAAGCATCCAATTCTTCGCGCATGCCACAATGTCATGACGGTTCCAGGGCACAAAGCAGATGGGCAAAGCTTTGGGGAGCGCCTTGCGGACAAGGTGGCAGTGAAAATTGGAAAGCCACTAATACGAACGGAGTCACCGGGAGGAACGCGACCTCAAGCCAAAGAGGGAGCGGCGATAATAGCAGACGGTCATTTTGAATCGCCTGGCAGAATTGCTGGTGACGTAATTATCCTTGATGATGTTTACAGGAGTGGCGCTACAATGCATGCGGTCGCTAGAGCTGCTAAGCGTGCTGGCGCAAGGCGTGTATTCGGTTTGGCGGCGGTACGAACGATGAGGAACTGAGATGTCCCAGAGGAAGAGTGACTCAATTTTTCTGGCGCTGGTAGCCTTCGAGACAGTGCGGACTCCTGCACGCATTGATGCGGTACTACGGGAGGAGGGGCTCCCTGGGCTGGAGGAACTGGCAGTCGGCTTGGATGATGCGACAACTCGCGCGTGTCGACAGAAAGCGGCAGAGCTGGCTGATAGGGGCATCTATGCTGTTCTGCGCGGAGAGGCAAGCTATCCTGAAATGTTAATTCATAAGGGGAAGGCTAGCGCTCCCGTGCTTTTCTGCTACGGCAACTCGAAGTTGCTGGAAGCCGACGGAGTTGGGATGTGCGGGTCTCGCGCCGTTAGTGATCTCGGCCTTAAGGCTGCAGTGGCATGCGGAGAAGAGGTCAGCAGTCGTGGATTGAGTGTGATTTCGGGATATGCAAAAGGTGTGGATACGGCAACCCACCTAGCGGCATTGCGTGTGGGTGGGTCCACTGTAATAGTCCTTGCCGAAGGATTCGATCACTTCAGAATCAAGAAGGCGTTCGCTGAGGACTTCGATCGGGATCGTGTTCTTGTTGTCTCCCAATTTCCGCCAACCCAACCCTGGCTGACGCATGCTGCGATGACAAGAAATCGCATCATTTTTGGCCTAGGGCGAGCCCTTGTAGTTGTTGAGGCTGGGGAGCGGGGCGGGACCCTGGCTGCTGGCGAGGGAGCAATCCGGATGGGGCGAACAGTGCTGGTGCTAAATTTTGGAAATGATACCCCTGCCGGAAATCGCATTTTGCTTGAGAAGGGAGGATTTCCGATTCCGTCCCGTGAGGCGCTGGGGCGAATTCTCGATAAGCGGCCCCGTGATAAGGGTCCCGCGCAACTGACCCTTCCTGTGTAAGTTTGCGCGGCTTGGCGTGATAATTGAATGGGACCGGTTTGTTCAGTTGGTCGTTGATTCCGGGGCCTATCGGGTCGACCGTTGGAACAGGGCGCCTGACCTGAGGTGTGAGAGATCTACGATGCGGAGAAGCGTGCAACCTGCGTCCGTGTAGAAGCCGTGCAGGCCCTGATTTTCCTTCCATGCGTCTAGCCGCAACCGCCGCCCCTGAGCGCGTGCACGCGCTGAGGCACTTCTACGCGTCCGTTCTGCTGGACGCGGGGGAGAGCATCAAGGCCGTCAGCGAGTACCTCGGGCACTCCGACCCCGGACTGACGCTGAAGGTGTACGCCCACCTCATGCCGAGCAGCCGGGACCGGGCTCGGAAGGCACTCGGGGAGGCACTCCGGCCGCCGGAGGATTCGCCCCGCTGAGGTCCCACAGTGGGCCCAGGTCATGAAAATGCCCCCGATCCGCGCCGTATGCGCAGGTCGGGGGCATGATCAGGGAACCTACTTCTTCTTGCCCTGGTTCTTTACTGCCTCGATGGCGGCCTTGGCGGCGTCCGGGTCGAGGTAGGTGCCGCCCGGCTTGACCGGGCGGAACTCGGCGTCCAGCTCGTAGGCGAGCGGGATGCCGGTGGGGATGTTGAGGCCGGAGATCTCTTCGTCGGAGATGCCGTCCAGGTGCTTCACCAGGCCGCGGAGGCTGTTGCCGTGGGCGGCGACCAGGACGGTCTTGCCGTCGAGGAGGTCCGGGACGATCGCGTCGTACCAGTACGGGAGCATGCGGACGACGACGTCCTTCAGGCACTCCGTGCGCGGGCGCAGCTCCGGCGGGATCGTCGCGTAGCGCGGGTCGTCGCTCTGCGAGAACTCGGTGCCGTCCTCGAGCACGGGCGGCGGGGTGTCGTAGGAGCGGCGCCACAGCATGAACTGCTCCTCGCCGAACTCGGCGAGCGTCTGGGCCTTGTCCTTGCCCTGGAGCGCGCCGTAGTGGCGCTCGTTGAGCCGCCAGGAGCGGTGGACGGGGATCCAGTGACGGTCGGCGGCCTCCAGCGCGAGCTGCGCGGTGCGGATGGCGCGCTTCTGGAGGGAGGTGTGCAGGACGTCGGGGAGCAGACCGGCGTCCTTGATCAGCTCACCGCCGTGAACTGCTTCCTTCTCACCCTTCTCGGTGAGGTTGACGTCCACCCAGCCGGTGAACAGGTTCTTCGCGTTCCATTCGCTCTCGCCGTGGCGGAGGAGGATCAGCTTGTACGGTGCGTCGGCCATGGGTCCGAGCGTAATCGAACCCGTACGGGCTCCGCGCGCCCGGCCGAGGGGCGGACGGACGGCGGGCCGGCGGACGGTTGCCGTCCGGCGGGTGAAGGTGCCGCAGGGGCCGGACCGGGCCCCCTCGGGGCGGCCCGGCGGGCGGTCCTGGGCGTCGATTGACGATCGGCGTCAATCGACTGGCGGCCCGCGCCCTCCGCTTCGTAATGTTCTCTCCAGTGCCGGACCTCTTACCGTCTCGTCCCGGCGCCTTCTGTCCGCGCACCCCGGGGAGTACACGTATGTCCGTTTCCAGTCTGGGGAGATCCACGCGGGAGACGGTGTCCGGGCTGCCCACCGCGTTCTGGTGGCTCTGGCTCAGCAGCTTCGTGAACCGACTGGGCTCGTTCGTCGCCACCTTCATGGCGCTCTACCTGACCCTGGACCGGGGTTACTCGGCCTCGTACGCGGGTCTCGTCGCCGCCCTGCACGGGCTCGGCGGTGTGGTCTCGTCGCTCGGCGCGGGCGTGATGGCGGACCGGTTCGGGCGGCGGCCGACGATGCTGATCGCGCAGATCTCGACCGCCGGCTCCGTGGCGCTGCTCGGCTTCATGGTCCACCCGATCGCCATCGCGGGCGTGGCCTTCCTGGTCGGGATGGCGAGCAACGCCTCGCGTCCCGCGGTGCAGGCGATGATGGCCGACATCGTGCCGCCGAAGGACCGGGTACGGGCGTTCTCGCTGAACTACTGGGCGGTGAACCTCGGTTTCGCCGCCTCATCGGCCGGGGCCGGTTTCATCGCCGAGCACAGCTACCGGGCCGGGTTCCTCGTCGAGGCCGCGATGACGCTGCTCTGCGCGGTGGTGGTGTTCCTCCGGGTGCCGGAGTCGCGCCCCGAGAAGGCCGCCCCCGCGCGGGACGGGCGGGCGGCCGGCGCGGACGACGGCGTGCGGATCTCCACCGTGCTGCGCGACGGCCGGTTCATGGGGGTCGTGGGACTGTCGTTCCTGATCTCGCTGATCTTCCAGCAGGGGTACGTCGGGCTGCCGGTCGCGATGGGGGCCGACGGATTCACCAGCTCCGACTTCGGCACCGCCATCGCGGTCAACGGGGTTCTGATCGTCGCCGTCCAGATCCCCGTCACCCGCATGATCCAGAACCGGGATCCACGCCGGCTGCTGGTGGCCTCGGCGCTGCTGGCGGGCTACGGGTTCGGGCTGACGGCGTTCGCCGGTTCGCTCGCCGTGTACGCGATGACCGTGTGCGTGTGGACCCTCGCCGAGATCGTCAACGCGCCGACCCAGTCCGGTCTCGTCGTGCAGCTCTCGCCCACCCATGGGCGGGGCCGTTACCAGGGCGTCTACACGATGTCCTGGTCGGTCGCCGCACTGATCGCGCCGCTCATGTCCGGCGTGGTGATCGACCGCTTCGGTGCCGAGTGGCTGTGGGGGGCCTGCGCGGTGCTCGGCACGGTGGCGGCGCTGGGCTACTGGGCGCTGATGCGGAACCTGCCCGCACCGGGCGAGCTCCCGGCGGCGGCGGACGCCGCGCCGGAGGTGGTGGTGCCGGTCGAGGCGCCGACTGTCGTGGTGCAGCCGCTCCCGGAGGCCGCCACCCTGCCGTCCGGTCCGGCCGCGCGGTCCACCGGGGCCGTCGCGATCGTCGCGGCCGTGTCCCCCGCGGACCGGACCGGACCGGTCGCGCCGGGGCCGCGCTCCCACGACCGGTAGCCGGACCGCGGACCGCGGACCGCGGACTAGGGACACGCGCTACGGCGGCGAGGTACAGCGACGGTACGGCGGCGAGTTACGCCGACGGGACGAGGGCGAGGCGCGGCGACGGGGCAGGCAGAGCGGCGAGGTACGGGCACGGGGGCGGGCCGGGGTCCCGCGGCGGGAGCACCCGCCGCGGGACCCCGGCCCGCCGGTCGGGTCCGGTCAGCCGCCGCACTGGCAGGGCGCGCCGGACTGGCAGCCGCACCCGCAGCCCGAGCCGCAACCGCAGGCTCCCAGGAGCGGCAGGCGCACCGCTTCCGCGGGCGCCTCGGTCGGGGTTTCGGTCGTCGGGGAGTCGGCCATGGTTCCTCCTCAGGGCATACCGCGGGCCGGCGCGCGGGGCGCCGCACACCGGCGCCGTACGCGTCGCGCGCACGGCGGGGCGTGACGTGGTCGTACCGCCCCGTCCATTGCATGCCCAGCCGGGAGGGCGCATCAACGGCGCACACGCGCAGAGCCGGGCGGGTCGGACAGAACGGGTGGGGCCTGCGGGCCGGAACCGGCCCGTGCACGCGGAGGCCCGGCCCGTCCGTGGGGACGGGCCGGGCCCGGGGTCCGGTCCGCGACGAGGGCTCCGCGGCGGTCAGGCCCCTTCGGTCTGCGTGCCGGCCTGGATCTCGTCGGCGTGCTCGCCGGTGACCAGGTAGACGACGCGCTTGGCCACCGAGACCGCGTGGTCGGCGAACCGCTCGTAGTAGCGGCCGAGCAGGGTGACGTCGACGGCGGTCTCGATGCCGTGCTTCCAGCGGTCGTCCATCAGGTGCTGGAAGAGCGTGCGGTGCAGCAGGTCCATCTCGTCGTCGTCCTGTTCGAGCTGGAGTGCCAGGTCGACGTCCTTGGTGATGATCACCTCGGCGGCCTTGGCCATCAGCCGCTGGGCGAGCTGGCCCATCTCCAGGATGGTGGCGTGCAGGTCGTGCGGGACGGCCTGCTGCGGGAAACGGAGCCGGGCCAGCTTGGCCACGTGCTGGGCGAGGTCGCCCGCCCGCTCCAGGTCGGCGCTCATGCGCAGGGAGGTGACGACGATCCGCAGGTCCGTGGCGACCGGCTGCTGGCGGGCCAGCAGCGCGATCGCGCGGGCCTCCAACTCGTGCTGCAGGTCGTCGACCCGCTGGTCGGCGGCGATCACGGTCTCGGCGAGATTGAGATCGGCGTCGAGCATGGACGTGGTGGCCCGCCCGATCGCCGAGCCGACGAGCCGGGCCATCTCGACCAGGTCGTCGCCGATCGAGTCGAGTTCCTCGTGGTAAGCGTCGCGCATGGAAGTCCCTCTCCAGTCCTTCGGGGCCGGGGTCGCTTGCCGGACCCCCACGCTCCCACGGTGCGGCGGGAACGCGTCCGGTTCCGACCGCCGAAATGAATCAACCCTTTATCCCAGGTGAACTCTGGGCGACGAGTGTTCGAGTTGACACTCGAATGGCTGGGAGGAGGGCTGAACACCCGCATAACCTGGACACATGGACGTGAACGCGGCGGTCGCCGCAGCTGCCGCGATCGCCGGTCTCGCAACCGGTGTGATCGCCATGCTGGCGTTCCGCTGGAGCGAACGCGAACAGAAACGCCCGACGCGCGCCTCCGTGCGGCCCGAGAGCGGCGCCCCGCTGCCGCCCGGGGTGGACACCGTCCTCTCGGTCCTCAGCTCCTCCGCGGTGGTGCTGGACGAGAGCGACAGCGTGGTCAAGGCCAGCTCCGCGGCGTACGCGCTGGGCCTGGTGCGCGGCGGCCGGCTCTCCGTCGAGGCCATGCTGAACATGGCCCGCGACACCCGCAGGGACGGCGAGATACGGCAGGTGGAGCTCGATCTGCCCCGGCGCGGCACCGGCCGGGGAGAGGCCCTGGCGGTCTCCGCCCGGGTCGCCCCGCTGGGCTCGCGGCTGGTGCTGCTGCTGGTCGAGGACCTCACCGAGGCGCGGCGCATAGAGGCGGTGCGGCGCGACTTCGTCGCCAACGTCAGCCACGAGCTCAAGACCCCCACGGGCGCCCTGTCGCTGCTCAGCGAAGCGGTGATGGACGCCTCCGAGGACCCCGAGGCGGTGGAGCGGTTCGCCGGCCGGATGCAGATCGAGGCGACCCGGCTCACCAACCTCGTACAGGAGCTGATCGACCTCTCGCGGGTGCAGAACGACGACCCGCTGGAGGACTCCGAGTCCGTGCGGGTGGACGAGCTGGTGGCCGAGGCCATCGACCGGTGCCGTCAGCAGGCCGGATCGAAGCAGATCACCATGGCCTCGGGCGGCACCGCGGAACTGCGGGTCTGGGGGAACCGCGGTCAGCTCGCCGCCGCGCTGGGCAATCTCGTGGAGAACGCCGTCAACTACAGTCCCGCCCGGACCCGGGTCGGCATCGCCGCCCGGCGTATCGTCGCCCAGGGCGGGGGACTGATCGAGATAGCCGTGACCGACCAGGGCATCGGCATCTCCGAGAAGGACCGTGAGCGGGTGTTCGAACGTTTCTACCGCGTCGACCCCGCCCGGTCCCGCGCCACCGGTGGCACCGGTCTCGGCCTCGCCATCGTCAAGCACGTGGCCGCCTCGCACGGCGGGGAGGTCACCGTCTGGAGCTCGGAGGGACAGGGCTCCACCTTCACCCTGCGGCTGCCGGAGTCGGGCAGCGTCAGGGAACGCACGACCGGCGGACAGCTCTTCGTCGTCCGGGACGACGACCGGCCGTCCGAGACCGACACCGATGAACCCATTCCTGCCCCGGAGGCTCTTCCGTGACCCGAGTGCTTGTCGTCGAGGATGAGGAATCCTTCAGCGACGCTCTGTCCTACATGCTGCGCAAGGAGGGTTTCGAGGTCGCCGTGGCGGCGACCGGGCCCGATGGTCTCGACGAGTTCGAGCGCAACGGCGCCGACCTCGTCCTCCTCGACCTGATGCTGCCGGGGCTGCCCGGCACCGAGGTGTGCCGACAGCTCCGCGGCCGCTCCAACGTCCCGGTGATCATGGTGACCGCCAAGGACAGCGAGATCGACAAGGTCGTCGGGCTGGAGATAGGAGCCGACGACTACGTGACCAAGCCGTTCTCCTCGCGGGAGCTGGTGGCCCGCATCCGCGCGGTGCTGCGGCGCCGCGGCGAGCCCGAGGAGGTGACCCCGGCGGCCCTGGAGGCCGGCCCGGTCCGGATGGACGTGGACCGCCACGTCGTGACGGTGGGCGGCGGCAAGGTCGACCTGCCGCTCAAGGAGTTCGACCTGCTGGAGATGCTGCTGCGCAACGCGGGCCGGGTGCTGACCCGGATGCAGCTCATCGACCGGGTGTGGGGCGCCGACTACGTGGGCGACACCAAGACCCTCGACGTCCACGTGAAGCGGCTGCGCGCCAAGATCGAGCCCGACCCGGGCGCGCCGCGCTACCTCGTCACCGTCCGCGGCCTGGGCTACAAGTTCGAGCCGTAAACCGGGCGCCGGTCCGGCCCGGCCACCGATGCGCGAAGGGGCGCCTCCGTGGGGAGGCGCCCCTTCGCGCGTGCCGGGGACGGGGCCCCGGCGGGGTCACTCGGCGGCGGACTCGGACCCGGTGGCGTCGGGGGAGGCGGACTCCGATGTGGTGGCGTCGGGGGTGGCCGACGCGTCCGCCGACTCCGAGGCGGACGGCGACGGGCTGCCGGCGGCCGAGGGCAGCGCGCTCGGACCGAAGCCCTCGAAGAAGCCGGTGGCCGGCACGACGGTGGCGCCCAGCTGGATCTCGCCGGTCTCGCTGAGGTGGAAGACCACCGACTGGACGTTGCCGTTCCGGGTGGCCTCGCGGCCGTTCTCGATCACGGCGGAGGCGTTGCCCTCGCCGCCGATGATGACCCGGCCGCCGGCCGGGATCTCGATCGGGCCGTCGCCCTTCGCGGCGTGCAGTTCCACCGGGGCGTCGGAGCCGGGCAGCTCGACCGACTGGAGCGTCTCGGCCTTGGTGCCGCCGTTGAACAGCGTCGCGGCGACCACGGCCGGGCCCTCGGCGTCGTGCTCGGGCTGCGTGATCACGTTCACGTTCTGGATCTTGATGGTGCCGACCGAGGTGGCGGCGTTGTCCGGCTTCACCTCGAGCGTCTGCGCATCGTTGCCCGCACCGCACGCGGTGAGCGAGACGATCGAGACGACGAGGGCAGTGGCGGCGAGGGCGCCGTGTCGAAGGCTGCGGCTCACGGCGGCGGCAACTCCTTGAACGTTCGGACTGCGGACTTCGGAATGTGCTCGGGTGGGGCGGTGCGGACGTACCCCGGGGACCGCGGGAACGAGTGGACGTAAAGCCGTCCTAAGGGTGTGTCAGCGGCCTTAGGCTACCGAGCCGCTGTCACCGGTCCGCACCCGACCCGCCCCAGTGGCGCCGGGGACTTCGGACGGCGGCCCGCCGCCGGACGCGGAACCACCCCGACGCGCCCGGGAGTCCGGCCGTTCGCAGAGGTCGGCGGCCGGCAGACGCGCCCGGGGCCCCAGCCGTCCCCAGAGGTCGGCAGAGGTGCGCCGCGGAGACGCGAGGGCCCGGCTCGCCGGGTACGGCGGGAGCGTCGTACCGGGGCGCGCAGGGTACGGAGGGGCCGTCGGGCGGGATCCAGCGGCGCGGTGCGGGGCCGGGCACGGGACGGCGTGCGGGCGCGACATGTGCTGTTCACATAACCCGAATGATCAATTCTTCGGGTGGGCGCATTCGCGGCGGAAAGCGAACTCGCGCCATGGCTTGATCAATTCCATTGATCGCCGAAAGTGGGATCGACCGGGTGGCCGTTCTTCGAACGGAGTAGGGAAAACGAGGGCTTCCGAACCCGACAAATCGGGATCTTTGGGCCGTCCGGCGAGGGGCCGCGCCTACGTGGCGACCCCGATTCCATTCGGCTGCACAGGGGCTCCCACCTGCGAATACCGCCTTCCGGAAGCCGTCCGCAGCACGTGCCTGTTGGTGTTGTCAAGCCCCGAGATATGCCCTGACCTGCGAAAACACCATTCAGGAGAAGCCGTTCTCGTGTTACTCTGGATAGCCACGGAAGGGGTACCTGTCACATGACGTTCAAGGTTGGCGACACCGTGGTCTATCCCCATCACGGGGCCGCGCTGATCGAGGCTATCGAAACTCGCCAGATCAAAGGCGTGGACAAGACCTACTTGGTGCTCAAGGTCGCCCAGGGCGATCTGACGGTTCGTGTGCCGGCGGACAACGCGGAGTTCGTGGGCGTGCGCGACGTGGTCGGGCAGGAAGGGCTGGACCGGGTCTTCGAGGTGCTTCGCGCGCCGTACGCCGAAGAGCCGACGAACTGGTCCCGTCGCTACAAGGCAAATCTGGAGAAGCTCGCCTCGGGTGATGTCATCAAGGTCGCGGAAGTTGTGCGTGACCTGTGGCGTCGTGAGCGTGAGCGCGGACTCTCCGCAGGTGAGAAGCGCATGCTCGCCAAGGCCCGCCAGATTCTGGTGAGCGAGCTCGCTCTCGCGGAGAACACCAACGAGGACAAGGCCGAAGCTCTGCTGGACGAGGTCCTCGCGTCCTGAACCGGTTCGTCCGGTCCGAATTGCATGTGCAGCGGTGCCCGCTGACCAGCCGTTTTCACGGTGCGTCGCCGGGCGCTGCTGCATGTCCGGACCCGGTTCGGCGCCTTCCGGAAGGCGTCGACAAGCCGTGTCACGGACATCGCATGGGGTCCGGAGGTCACTTTCCGGCCATCGCGTCCTGACGTGATGCAGCCATGTTCTTTTGTGTCCAGCCACGTCGGGGGTGCGGGCTGTCCGGGTGAGCCGGCGCTGCGACTCGCTCGACCGGGTCACGGAAGGGGTCCGGTCGGGCGGAGGCGTGGCGCCCGCTCGCTGTGGGCCCTACCCACGTCCCCCGTGGAAACAAACCTGCCGAAGCCTCGGAGTGCAACTCGATGTCATCGATGTCACCGTCGCCGGAAGATCAGCGGACGTCCGGCGGCACGCCGGCGCCCTCCGGCGCACCGTCCGGGCGCGTCGCCGCCGTCATCCCCGCCGCCGGCCGCGGCGTCCGGCTCGGTCCCGGAGCGCCCAAGGCACTGCGCGCGATCAACGGCACGCCCATGCTGATCCACGCCGTGCGCGCCATGGCCGCCTCCCGCGCCGTCTCGCTCGTCGTCGTGGTCGCCCCGCCGGACGGTGCGCCCGCCACCAAGAACCTGCTCGACACGCACGCCCTGCCCGAGCGCACCGACTACGTCGTGGTGCCCGGCGGCGACACCCGGCAGGAGTCGGTGCGTCTCGGCCTCGACGCGCTGCCGGCGGACATCCGGCACGTCCTGGTCCACGACGCGGCCCGCCCCCTGGTGCCGGTGGACACGGTCGACGCCGTCGTCGAGGCGGTCCGCGAGGGCGCTCCGGCGGTGGTGCCCGCACTGCCGCTGGCCGACACCGTGAAGGAGGTCGAGCCGGGGGAGCGGGGGAAGCCGGAGCCGGTGCTGTCGACGCCCGAGCGGGCCAGGCTGCGCGCCGTGCAGACCCCGCAGGGGTTCGACCGGGACGTCCTGGTGCGGGCCCACGCCACCGCGACGTTCGACGGCGAGGGCGCCACCGATGACGCGGGCATGGTCGAGCGGCTCGGCGAGCCGGTGGTCGTGGTGCCCGGCCACGAGGAGGCGTTCAAGGTGACCCGCCCGCTCGACCTGGTGCTGGCGGAGGCCGTACTCGCGCGCAGGAGGGCCAACGATGGCTTCTGAGAACCGTCCGGTGATTCCGCTCGTCGGGGTCGGGACCGACATCCACGCGTTCGAGGAAGGCCGCGAACTGTGGTGCGCCGGCCTGAAGTGGGAGGGCGAGGGTCCGGGGCTGGCCGGTCACTCGGACGCCGACGTGGTGGCGCACGCCGCCTGCAACGCCCTCTTCTCCGCGGCCGGACTCGGCGACCTCGGGCAGCACTTCGGCACCGGGCGCCCGGAGTGGTCGGGGGCCGCCGGGACCGTCCTGCTGGCCGAGGCGGCGCGCATCGTGCGGGCCGAGGGGTTCGAGATCGGCAACGTGGCCGTTCAGGTCGTCGGTCTGCGGCCGAAGATCGGCAAGCGCCGGGAAGAGGCGCAGAAGGTGCTGTCCGAGGTGGTCGGCGCCCCCGTCTCGCTCTCCGCCGCCACCTCCGACGGCCTGGGCTTCACCGGCCGGGGCGAAGGCGTCGCCGGCATCGCCACGGCGCTCGTCTACCGGCCCTGAACCTCCGGGTGCGGTCGGGGCCCGGCCGCACCCGGCGCGTCCCGCCCGGGCCCGTCCCCCGTCCCACCTGGCGCTTCCCCCGCCCGGCGCGCACTCGGACCGTCCGGTGCGCCGTCCTGGCCGTCATGCTCAGGGCCACGCCCCACCGCTTGTTGCACATGGGTTGCACGTACGCTGGTGTGGCGAACGGGTCGAACGACCCGGCGCGCGGGCCGAGCGCCGGTGCGCCGCACGAGGTGAGAGCGAGGGGCCGGTGGCGAGCGCGACCACGATGCCGGTGGGCAGGACGAGCGCGACCGGCCGTGCCGGTCACGGTGTGCGGGACGCGGGCGCGGCGGTCCGGGGCGACGGTTACGTGCTGCGTACCGCGACCGTCGAGGACGTCGGCGGCGCCCGTGCCGTCATGCTCGACACGGTCTACCGGGACCTCGCTTCCGGCTACGTACCGCGCTGGCACGCCGACATCATCGACCCCGAGGCCGCCTATCTGCGGCCCGCCCGCTGCACCCTGCTGGTGGTCGAGCACGGCGGCGGGATCGTGGCGACGGGCGCGGTGCGCGACCGGGGTCCGCAGGCGCCGCCCAACCCGCGGTGGGTCGCGGACCGTTTCCCCTCCGGCTCCACGGCGCAGCTCTGCCGCGTCTACGTGCGGCCCGAGCACCGCCGGCACGGGCTGGCCCGTCGGCTGGTCCGCGAGCTGAGCGCCTTCGCGGCCGCGGCGGGCGGCTACACCTCGCTGTATCTGCACACCGACCCCGCGGTGCCCGGCGCGGAGCCGTTCTGGCGGTCGCTGGCGGTCGAGGTCTGCGACGAGCGGGCGTTCCCGGGCGGCGGCCAGGGCATCATCCACTTCGAACTGCCCCTGCCGGGGCCGGTGTCCGGCGACGTGCCTCCCGCCGGCTGACCGCCCGGTTCCGGCCGCATTTTTAAATGACAATCGTTTTCATATAAGGTCGCTGCCATGCCCACGCCCCGACGCCGCCCGCTGCCCCTGGCCCTCGCCACGGCGGTCCTGCTCGTCCCGCTCGCCGCCGCCTGCTCCTCGGACGGCGGCGGCTCGTCCGCCGAAGGCGGGCGCGTCCGGGTCGTCATGGCCTTCCCGCCCGCCCAGGCCATGTCGCCCTACGGCGACGACGCCGTGACCCTCAGCCGCCTCGCGGTGGTCGAGGGACTCACCACCCTCGGCGCGAACGGCGACGCCGAGCCCTCGCTGGCGGCGTCCTGGAAGCAGGACGACGACCGCACCTGGACCTTCACCCTCCGCGACGCGCGGTTCCAGGACGGCACCGAGGTCGACGCGACCGCGGTCGCCCGCTCCCTCACCGCCGCGGCGAAGGCCTCGCCGCTGCCCCGGGTCCTCTCCGACACCCGGCTGACCGCCACGGCGCAGGCCGACGGGACCGTACGGATCGTCACCGGGGACCCCGACCCGCTGCTGCCCCAGCGGCTGGCCAACCCCTCCCTGTCGGTCCTGTCCGCAGCGGCCTACCGGGACGGCAGGGCGGACCCCGTCGGTCACGCCACCGGGCCCTTCACCCTCAGCAAGGTCGATGGCGCGGTCAGCGCCACCCTGGAGCGCAACGACCGCTACTGGGGCGAGAAGGCCGCGGCGCCCGGCGTCGACGTGACCTTCGCGGCCGACGGCACCGCCCGCGCCAACGCGCTGCGCACCGATGCCGTGGACGTCGCGGAGTACGTCCCCGTCTCCCAGGCGTCCCTCCTCGGCGACGACCTGGTCCACTCCTTCCCCTCCGCCCGGACCAACGGCATGTCGCTGAACACGGCCCACGGCGTCTTCGCCGACCCCGCGATGCGCGCCGCCGCGCGCGCGGCCGTCGACTCGAAGGCGCTGGTGGGCGGCGTGTACGAGGGCCGCGCCGACACCGCGCAGGGCCTCCTCGGCCCCGGTGTCCCGTGGGCCGCCGACCGGCGCACCGCACCCACCGGCCGTACCGCCGCCGCGCCGCCCGCAGAGGTGGCGAAGACGGGGCAGATCACCCTCGCCACCTACACCAACCGCCCCGAGCTGCCCGAGGTCGCCACCCTGGTCCAGCAGCAGTTGGAGAAGCGCGGCTTCACCGTCAAGCAGGTGGTGCGCGACTACGCCCAGCTGGAGGCGGACGCGCTGGCGGGGAAGTACGACGCCTTCATCCAGGCCCGCAACACCCTGCTGGACACCGCCGACCCGGTCTCCTACCTCGCCTCCGACTTCACCTGCGACGGCAGCTTCGCCATCTCCCAGCTGTGCGACCGGAAGGTCGACGCCGCCGTGGACGAGGCCGCCTCGCTCACGGACACCGACGCGCGCCACGCGGCCGTGATGAAGGCCGAGGCGGCGATCCTCGGCACCGACGCGCTCGTCCCGCTCGTCCACGAGCGGTTCGTGCAGGGGTACGACGGCGACCGGGTCGACGGCGTCGCCCTCGACCCGATGGAACGGACCCTGATCACCGCCGACACCCGCGTCCGCTGACCGCCGTGGCACGGGCGGCCGGGCGGCTCTGCACGCTGCTCGCGGTGGTGTGCCTCGTCGGGCTGCTGCCCTGGCTGACCCGCACCGACCCGGCGCTGACGCTGCTGCACGCCCGCTACGCGGACCGGGAACCCACCCCGGAGACCCTGGACGCCATCCGGGCCGAGACCGGCCTGGACGGCGGCCCGCCGCACGTCCTGGGCGGCTGGCTGGGGGGCGTGCTGCGCGGCGACCTCGGTGAGTCCTGGGTGTCCGGGCAGCCGGTCGGACCCGACGTCGTCTCCGCGCTCGGCGTCTCGCTGACCCTGATGGGCGTCTCGCTGGCCGTCGCCCTCGTCCTGGCCTTCGCGCTGAGCGCCACCACTCTGCGCCGGGGATCCCTGCACCGGCCCGCGGCCGCCCGCGCCGGGGTCGGCGCGGCGGTGCTGGCCGCGCTGCCGGAGTTCCTGCTGGCCGCCGTGCTGGCGGCGGTCCTCGCGGTCCGGCTCGGCTGGTTCCCGGCGATCGGCTGGGGCGGCCCGGACCACCTGGTGCTGCCCGCGGTCGCCCTGGGCCTCCCCGCGGGCGCGCTGCTCGGCCGCCTGCTGGACGACGCCCTGCCCGGCGCGTTCGCGGAGCCCTGGGCACGGGTCGCGCAGGCCGGCGGGATACCGGCCGGGCGCGTCGCCCGGCACGCCCTGCGCCGCACCCTGCCAGGTCTGCTGCCCCAGCTCGGCCTGGTCGTCGTCGGGCTCACCGGCGGCGCGGTGGCCGTCGAGACCCTGTTCACCATCCCCGGCCTCGGTTCCACCGCCCTGTCCGCCGCCCTCGCCCAGGACCTGCCGGTGCTGCAGGCCTGCGTCCTGGTGCTGCTGCTCCTCGGCGCGCTCGCCGGGCCCGCCGCCCGCGCCGGGTCCCGGCTGCTGCTCGGCCCCGCGCTCGCGGACGCGGCGCTGCCCGGCCTGGTGGCGCCGCGTCCGGCCTCACGGCGGCTGCTCGCCGTCGCCGCGTGCGCGCTCGGCGCGCTCTTCGTCGCGGTGACCGTGGCCGGGTTGCTGCGCGACCCGCTGCACGCCGACGCAGCGGCCCGGCTGCTCGGCCCCTCCGCCGCCCACCCGCTGGGCACCGACTCGCTCGGCCGGGACCTGCTCGCCCGGCTCGGCCACGGCGCGACGCGCACCGTGCTCACCGCGCTCGCCGTCTCCGCCGCCACCCTGCTGCTCGGTCTGCTGCTCGGCGTGGCCCGCGCCGGAGCGCTCACCGAGACCGCCAACGCGCTCCCCGCCGTACTCGCCGGACTGGTGGTCGCCGGGATCGCCGGCCCCGGCGCGTGGGGGGCCGCCCTCGCCGTCGCCGCCGTCGCCTGGGCCCCGCTGGCCGCCCACACCTCCTCCCTGTACGAGCAGGAGCGCGCCGCCCCGCACGTCTCGGCCGCCGTCGCCCTCGGCGCCGGCCGGTGGCACCTGCTGCGCCGCCACGTGCTGCCGGGCGTCCTGCCGCCGGTCGTGCGCCACGCCGTGCTGCGGATCCCCGCGATCGCGCTCGCGCTGGCCTCCCTGGGCTTCCTCGGCCTCGGCGGGCAGCCGCCCGAGCCGGAGTGGGGCGCCATGCTCTCCGAGAACATGGCGTACGCCGAGCGTGCCCCGTGGGCGGTCCTCGCCCCCGCCGCGGCGCTCGCCGTCCTCGGCGCGCTCGCGGTACTGACCTCGGCGGCGGTACGGGGACGCGCCCGGTGAGCCGCACGGACGCCGCCCAGGCCGCCGTACGCCCGGCGCGTGCGCCTCTCACGCCCTATCTGCGCCTGCTCGCCTCCACCCAGCTCGCCTTCAACGTCGGCTTCTACGCCGTGCTGCCCTATCTCGCCACCCATCTGGGCAGCGGCCTCGGCATGGCCGGCTGGCTGGTCGGACTGGTGCTGGGGCTGCGCACCTTCAGCCAGCAGGGCCTCTTCGTGGTCGGCGGGGCGCTGACGGACCGCTTCGGACCCCGGCCCGTGGTGCTGACCGGCTGCGTGCTGCGGGTCGCCGGGTTCGGGTGGCTCGCGTTCGCCGGATCGACCGTCACGGTGGTCGCCGCCGTGCTGCTCATCGGGTTCGCGGCCGCGCTCTTCTCGCCCGCCGTCGAGTCCGAGGCCGCCCGCGAGGCGGTGCGCCACGAGCGGGACACCGGGGCGCCGCGCGCCGGGGTTCTCGCCGTGTTCTCCGCCGCCGGGCAGGCCGGCGCGTTCACCGGCCCGCTGCTGGGCAGTCTGCTGCTCCTGCTGGACGGCGGCTTCCTGGCCGCCTGCCTGGCCGGGGCGGCGGTCTTCGTCGCGGTCTTCGCCGGTCACGCCCGGCTGATGCCCCACCGCCCCCGGGCCGCCCGCCCCGCGCCGGATGCGCGCGCCTGGCGGGAGGTGTTCGGCAACGGGCCGTTCCTGGTGCTCTGCCTCGCGTACGCCGGCTATCTGGTCGCCTACAACCAGCTCTATCTGTCGCTGCCGGCCGAGGTCGAGCGGGTCACCGGCTCGCAGGCGGCCATCGGCTGGCTGTTCGCGCTCTCCTCACTGCTGGTCGTCCTGGTGCAGGTGCCGCTGACCCGCTGGTCGGCGTACCGGCTCGCCCCGCGGACCGCGCTCGTCACCGGGCTGACGGTGGTCGCCACCGGGTTCGCCGCCGTGCCGGTGACACCGGGCGGCCCCGGCGGGCTGCTGCCGGCGGCGGCGCTCGTGGTGCTGCTGACCCTCGGACAGATGCTGCTGGTGCCCGCCGCCCGAGGGCTGGTGCCCGATCTGGTCGACGACCGGCGGCTGGGGCTGGCGACCGGGGCGATGTCGTCGGTCTCCGGGCTGCTGGTGCTCGGCGGCAGCGCCGCGAGCGGCGCGCTGCTGGGCGCGCCGGGACCGGTCCTCTGGACCGCGGCGGCAGCGGTGCCGCTCGCGGGCGCCGCGCTGGCGCTCACCCTGCCGGGGCGGCGCGTTCGGAACACCGGGCGGCCCGGCCGCCGAAATACCGGGCGGGGGCGTGGCGTTCCGGGGTAGGAGTGATCCGTACCACCGTGAGCCCGGTTACATCCGCAGCCCCTGGAGGACGTACCCCATGACCGCCGCACTCTCCGACGCGCTCAAGAACCTGCTGGACGGCCCCGTCTTCGTCAACATCGCCACCATCCAGCCCGACGGGAGCCCCCAGGTGTCCCCGGTCTGGGTGAAGCGGGACGGCGACGACGTCCTGATCTCCACCACCGCCGGCCGCCGCAAGGAGAAGAACCTGCGCCGCGACCCCCGCGTCACCGTGCTGGTGCAGCCCTTCGACTCCCCGTACCAGTACGCCGAGATCAGGGGCGAGGCGGCGCTGACCACGGAGGGCGGCCAGGAGCTGATCGACGAGCTGTCGGTGAAGTACACCGGCAAGCCGTACGCGGAGTTCAACCCGGCTTCCGCGCAGGACGGCGAGCGGGTCGTCGTCCGGATCACCCCGCGCAAGGTCGTCGGCGGCGTCTGAGACCGGGCTCCGGGAAGCGCCGGAGCGCTTTCCGGGCCCCGCCGGACGCGTGCATGCGCACAGCCGTCCGGACACCGGCGCAGAAAATCGCCCCGCGATTCCGCAGGAGTCGCGGGGCACTGGTGCGGGCCTACTACCCTTGAGGGGTGACTATTCGCCTGTACGACACCAGCGCCCGGCAGATCCGTGACTTCGTCCCGCTCACCGCGGGCTGTGTCTCGATCTACCTCTGCGGCGCCACGGTGCAGGCGGCCCCGCACATCGGGCACATCCGGTCCGGTCTGAACTTCGACATCATGCGCCGCTGGTTCGAGTACCGCGGGTACGACGTGACCTTCGTCCGCAACGTCACGGACATCGACGACAAGATCATCAAGAAGTCGGCGGAGCAGAACCGCCCCTGGTGGTCGATCGGGTACGAGAACGAGCGCGCGTTCAACAACGGCTACGACGCGCTCGGCTGCCTCCCTCCGTCGTACGAGCCGCGCGCCACCGGACACGTGACCGAGATGGTCGAGATGATGCGCGGGCTCATCGAGCGCGGCCACGCCTACGAGTCCCAGGGCAACGTCTACTTCGACGTGCGCTCGTTCCCCGGCTACCTCGAGCTCTCCAACCAGGACCTGGACGACCTGCGCCAGCCGTCCGGGGAGGGTGAGACCGGCAAGCGCGACCCGCGCGACTTCGCGATGTGGAAGTCCGCCAAGCCGGGCGAGCCGAGCTGGGAGACCCCGTGGGGCCGCGGCAGGCCGGGCTGGCACCTGGAGTGCTCCGCCATGGCGCACAAGTACTTGGGCACCGCCTTCGACATCCACGGCGGCGGGATCGACCTGATCTTCCCGCACCACGAGAACGAGATCGCGCAGGCCAAGGCCTACGGCGACGAGTTCGCGAAGTACTGGGTGCACAACGGCTGGGTCACCATGTCCGGCGAGAAGATGTCGAAGTCGCTCGGCAACTCGGTTCTGGTCAGCGAGATGGTCAAGGCGTGGCGCCCGATCGTGCTGCGCTACTACCTCGGCACCCCGCACTACCGCTCCATGATCGAGTACAGCGAGGAGTCCCTGCGGGAGGCGGAGTCCGCCTTCGCCCGCATCGAGGGCTTCGTGCAGCGCGTCACCGAGAAGGCGGGCGAGACCGTCCCGCCCGCCACCGAGGTGCCGCCCGCCTTCGCCGAGGCGATGGACGACGACTTGGGCGTCCCGCAGGCGCTCGCGATCGTCCACACCACCGTCCGGCAGGGCAATTCCGCGCTCGCGGCCGACGACAAGGAGGCCGCGGTCGCCCGCCTCGCCGAGGTCCGTGCGATGCTCGGGGTACTCGGCCTGGATCCGCTCGACCCGCAGTGGGCGGGGGAGAGCGACCGGGGCGAGGATCTGCACGGCGTCGTGGACACCCTCGTACGGCTGGTGCTCGACCAGCGGCAGTCGGCGCGCGAGCGCAAGGACTGGGCCGCGGCGGACGCCATCCGGGACCAGCTCAACCAGTCCGGACTGGTCATCGAGGACAGCCCGACCGGCCCCCGCTGGACGCTGGGACCGCGCTGAGCACCCTGAGGATCACGCGCCCCACCGGCGCGAATGTGCCGCCCGGACCTCCGGGCGGCACACTTTCACTTGTAGAAGCACGTCTGAAGCAACGAAACAGGTAGGTCATGGCCGGGAACAGCCAGCGCAGGAACCGCCGCACGTCCAACAAGAAGGGCATGCAGGTCGGCAGCGGTGGTCAGCGACGCCGTGGTCTCGAAGGCAAGGGACCGACGCCGCCCGCCTCCGCCCGCAAGGGACACAAGAAGAACCGCGTGGCCAACGCGCAGGCGAAGCAGGCCGCGGCCCGCCGTCCCGCCCCGCGCCGCGGCGGCGTCAAGGGCACCTCGGAGATGGTCGTCGGCCGCAACCCGGTCTACGAGGCCCTGCGCGACGGCGTGCCGGCCGTGACGCTCTACGTGCAGCAGTACATCGACAACGACGAGCGGGTCCGTGACGCGCTCAAGCTCGCGGGCGAGCGCGGCAACATCAACCTGATGGAGGCCCCCCGCCCCGAGCTGGACCGGATGACCAACGGCCTGAACCACCAGGGCCTCGTCCTCCAGGTCCCGCCGTACGAGTACGCGCACCCCGAGGACCTCACCGCCGCCGCGTACGACAACAACGAGGACCCGCTCATCGTGGCCCTGGACGGGGTCACCGACCCGCGGAACCTGGGCGCCATCGTCCGCTCCGTCTCCGCGTTCGGCGGGCACGGCGTGGTCGTCCCCGAGCGCCGGGCCGCCGGCATGACCGCGGGCGCCTGGAAGTCGTCGGCCGGCACCGCCGCCCGCACCCCGGTCTCGCGGGTCACCAACCTGACCCGCGCGCTGGAGGGCTACCAGAAGGCCGGCCTCACGGTCGTGGGCCTCGCCGCGGACGGCGAGCACACGGTCGAGGACCTGCCGGAACTGGGCGGCCCCGTCGTCATCGTCATCGGCAGCGAGGGCAAGGGCCTCGGCCGCCTCGTCGGCGAGACCTGCGACTACCGGGTACGGATCTCCATGCCGGGTGGCGCCGAGTCGCTGAACGCCGGCGTCGCCGCGGGCATTGTGCTCTACGAGGTGGCCCGCCGCCGCGGCTGACCACCCCCGCACGCACGCCGACGGGCGCCGGAGCACCTCGCTCCGGCACCCGTCGGCGCGTTGCCGGACACCGTCCGCCGGTACCGCGACCACCGCGAAGGGTGGCGGCCGTTGTCGCCCAGAACCCGGCGCGAACCGGCCCCACCTGCCGGAACGCAATCGGCCGCCCGGCGTACGACGTCGGGGAACCGCGCCTCCCGGGTATGCGGAACGAGTGAGTCCGGAAGGTGTTGACGGGTCTCGGACACAGAGTGCCGGTCAAGCAGTGTCCTAACCACACGTCACTCGGTTAGATGAGTGTGGACACCAGAACGCCTCGGTTCGACGACCAACCCGCCCTGAGCATGACCAAGGTGGACAGCGACCCCGCGCAGGTCATCGTCAACCACGCCAGCTTCCGGGTGCAGCTTCCCCCGGGTCAGCGCGCACGGCTGCGCGGTGCCGCGCCGGCCGGCGCCCGCATCCCGGCCATGGCCGGAGCTCCCGGCCGCCGACGGGCGCCCGTCGTGTGGAGCGGCCGGTCGGAGCCGGGCGACCCCGGGGCGAGCGGCCTGCTCCAGGCGGTGCGGAACTCCTCCGCCGAGCCGTACGCCGCCGGCGCCACCCAGGTCATCCCGCGCCTCGACGAGACCCAGCCCAACCCGGTGCTGACCGCCCCGAAACAGCCCGGCGGGCCCGGCCCGCTGCTGCCCCCGATGCGGCGGGCCGTCGGCGCGTACGACGACCTCCACGGCGACGACTACGACGCCGAGGAGACCGAGGCGGCCGACGACTCCGAGGCCCGCGAGCGCCGCTCGGCCGACTCGGTCCGGCACGCCTACTACCCGGGCCGCCGGATGAACCTCGGCGTGGTGCTCCTCCCGCTCCGCGTCTTCCTCGGCTTCATCTCGATCTACGCCGGGATGGGCAAGCTCTGCGACCCCGTCTACTTCGACGGCGGCGAGCGCGGCTCGATGGTCAAGTGGCTGAACCAGCTCCACCCGTGGGCGATGGCGGAGCCGCTGCGCGACTTCGCGCTCTCCCACCCGGTCGGGGCGGGCCTGACCATCGCGTTCCTGCAGGTGGTCGTCGGCGTCCTCACCGTCCTCGGCCTGTGGCAGCGGGTCGCCGCCGGAGTCGGCGTACTGCTGTCGGCCGCGCTGCTGGTCACCGTGAGCTGGCGGACGGTCCCCGCCTACGAGGCCCCCGACATCATCTTCCTGGCGGCCTGGAGCCCGCTGGTCATCGCGGGCGCCCCGGTCTACTCGGTCGACGGCCGCCTGGCGAGCGAGGCGTGGCGCAGGCTCGGCCCGCGCGCCGAACTGTTCGACCTGCGCCGCCGGGTGCTGCGCCGCGGCACGGTCGTGGCGACCGTCGTGGTCGGCCTGACGCTGCTCGTCGGATCGATGCTGGGCGGGGCGGTCCGCTCCACCGAGGTCGTGACCGTGCCGGGGCCGAACGACAACCCGGTCAACCAGCTGCCCGGCCGGCCGCTCCCCGACGAGAGCGGCGACGGCCGCCGCGCCTCCCGCGCCCCGCAGGAGCGCACCCCGGAGCCGACGCGCTCCGCGCCCGCCACGGCCCCGGCCGAACAGCCCGCCACCCCGCAGGCCACCGCGGGCTCCGGACAGTCCACCGGCGGCGCGCGGACGGAGCCCGCCGCCACGCAGGGCACCGTGCAGGAGGCCCCGCAGCAGCAGGAAGCCCCGGCGCCCCCGCCGGCCACCGGCTCGGGCCCGGCGACGTCCGGCTCGGCCTCCACCGGCGGTGACTCCGGTGGCAGCACCGGGGACACCGGCTCCTCCGACCCCACGGGCGGCACCACGACCGGAGGCGAAGGCTCCACCTCCGGCGGTGGCAAGAACCCGATCGGCGGCCTCCTCGGCTGAACCGGGCTGTGGCCGGGCTGGACCGGGCCGGAGGCTGTAGGGACCGGTCGGAACATCACGGAGGGGCGGTACCCGGATCACCGGGGACCGCCCCTCCGTCGTCGTGCCCCTCCGTCGTCGTGCCTCTGTCGTCTCGTGCCCTTCCGTGCGTGCGTGCGTCGGCGGGCGGGGGCCGCTGCGGACGTTGAGGGGCGTCCGGCTCAACCGCTCTGGGCGCTGAGTTCCTTGGCGGCCTCAGTGAGGTCCTTCGCGGTGTCGATGGCCCGCCAGTACGCCCCGTGGGGGAGCGGGAACCCGGCCAGCCGGCGCTCGCGGGCGAGCCGGGGGAAGGTGGTGCGTTCATGATCGCCCCGTTCGGGCAGCAGCTCCGTGAACGCGGGCGAGAGCACGTACACCCCGGCGTTGATCAGATACGGGGACGGCGGCGACTCGATGAAGTCGGTGATGTGGCCGAACGCGTCGGTCTCCACGGCGCCCCACGGAATGCGCGGCCGGGCCAGCGCGAGGGTGGCGGTGGCGTCGCGCTCGGCGTGGAAGGCGGCCATCTCGCGCAGCGAGAAGCGGGTCCAGATGTCGCCGTTGGTGGCGTACCAGGGCTGTTCCGGTTCGGGCAGCCGGGCGGCGGCGAACTTCAGTCCGCCGCCCCGCCCCAGGGGCTCCGTCTCGACCACGGTCGTGACGTTCAGGGGCAGTACGGCCGAGGCGAGCCACTCCTGGAGCACCTCGGCGAGATGGCCGCACGAGACCACGGCGTCGGTGACGCCCTCGGCGGCCAGCCAGGAAAGCTGATGGCCGATGATCGGGGTCCCGGTGCCCGGGATCTCGACCATCGGCTTCGGTCGGTCGTCGGTGTAAGGCCGCAGCCGCGACCCCTGGCCACCGGCCAGGACGACGGCCTGCGTCGGATACGTGTGCATGCGGGCACGATATGCCGTGGGCGGCCCCGTGCCCGGTCGGTTCCGGTCAGGCGAACTGGGCGACCCCGGAGGCGAACGACGTGTCGCAGACCGGGCGGGAGAAGCGATGGGCGCGGGTCGGGCCGTACTGCTCGACGGCCGCCTTGCCGAGGGCCTTGGCGATCGACATGCAGTGCCGGGCCAGCGACGGGCGCTGCTCCACGGCCCGCTGAAGGTCCGTCAGGGCCTTCCCCGGGTCCTTCTCCTTCAGTTCCACCAGCAGCTTGTCGCGCAGGACGTCCTGCGCGGCGCGGGGCTGGACGGCCTTCTTCGAGAGGGTCGTGGAGGCCGCGGTCAGCAGCGGGGATTCGTTGTTCTGCGCCGCCCACGGCACGCGGGTGACCGCGAGGGTCCCGGAGAGGACCATGACGACGGGCAGGACGAGAGCGAGAGTTCGGCCGATTCGGCGCGCGGTGTGGGTCACGCAGCGAGCGTAGCGGTCAGTGAGGAATCGGGGACATTTCGTCACTCTCGCGGGGGAAGGTTCGAGGTGCCCATTCGATTATCCGGTTGACGGTCCGGGGCGAATTGCCCGGCCTGCCGGGGTATTTGCCGGGGTACCTCGCCAACCGTCCCAAACCTCCGGCCGGTCCGTCCCCGCTTCCGGAACGGGGCGTACGCGGACGGCCCCGCACCCGTCGCCGTGACCCGGGGGGTCACGACGGAGGTGCGGGGCCGTCCGTGGAAGGCGTCGGCGCCATGCGTCCGGGGAGCGTCCGTCAGGGCCGCTCGCCGGGCGGCGGGCGTCAGTTGGTGAGGCGCTCGCCGGTGGAGGTGGCGAAGACGTGCAGCTCGTCCGGGCGCGGCACGACGTGGAGCTTGGTGCCCTTCTCCGGGACGGCGCGGCCGCCGACGCGGACCACCAGGTCCTTGTGCTCGCCACCGACCTCGGCGCCACCGTAGACGAAGCCGTCGGCGCCGAGCTCCTCGACGACGTTGACGGAGACGGCCAGGCCGGCCGGGGCGTCCGCGGAGCCCTTGGTCAGCCCGCCGGCGGCGGCGCCGCCGTGCTCCACGATGTCGAAGTGCTCGGGGCGGATGCCGACCGTGACGGTGCGGTCACCGCGGTCCGCGGCGGCGGTGAGCGCCGCGCGGGAGACCGGGACGACGCTGTTGCCGAACTTCACGCCACCGTCGGTGATCGGGACCTCGATCAGGTTCATCGCGGGGGAACCGATGAAGCCGGCGACGAAGAGGTTGGCCGGGCGGTCGTACATGTTGCGCGGCGAGTCGACCTGCTGCAGCAGACCGTCCTTGAGGACCGCGACCCGGTCGCCCATGGTGAGGGCCTCGACCTGGTCGTGGGTGACGTACACGGTCGTGATGCCCAGGCGGCGCTGGAGCGAGGCGATCTGCGTACGGGTGGAGACACGGAGCTTGGCGTCGAGGTTCGACAGCGGCTCGTCCATGAGGAAGACCTGCGGCTCACGCACGATGGCGCGGCCCATCGCCACACGCTGGCGCTGACCACCGGAGAGCGCCTTCGGCTTGCGGTCCAGGTAGTCGGTGAGGTCCAGCATCTTGGCGGCCTCTTCGACCTTCGCCCGGATCTCGGTCTTGTTCACACCGGCGATCTTGAGCGCGAAGCCCATGTTGTCCGCGACGGACATGTGCGGGTAGAGCGCGTAGTTCTGGAACACCATCGCGATGTCCCGGTCCTTCGGCGGCAGGTGGGTGACGTCGCGGTCACCGATCCGGATCGCGCCGGCGTTGACGTCCTCGAGACCCGCGAGCATGCGCAGGGAGGTCGACTTTCCACAACCCGAGGGACCCACGAGGACGAGGAACTCGCCGTCCTCGATGTCGATCTCCAGCTGATCCACGGCCGGCTTCGTGGAGCCGGGGTAGATGCGGGACGCCTTGTCGAACGTGACACTGGCCATGCTGAATCTTCTCCTCAACCGGCAGGAACGTGCCGGACGATCCGAGTAGGGAGTGGTCTGGTCCACTCGGGTGAACCTGAGGCTGACGCTACCTCGCGGTTTCGAAAAAGTCAGTAGGCGTTCGTCACCGGAATTTCACATTCGATCCCGCCCCCGCGTTGGTTACACTGCTCCGGCACGCCTCCTTAGCTCAGTTGGCCAGAGCAACGCACTTGTAATGCGTAGGTCGTCGGTTCGAATCCGACAGGGGGCTCGGTGAAACCCCAGGTCGCATAGCCTGTGACCTGGGGTTTTTTTGATCTTCTTGACCTCGACCCTACTGGTGTGTCAGCCCAGGGGTTCCGCGATGGGTCCGCCGGTGGCCGATCGGTGGCCGATCGGTGGCCAGACGTGCCAACGGCGTGCAGCGGCGGTGGCCGAGAGCGATGACGGGGGCGGGTGCGCGCCCGTCTGGTTGTTGTTCCATTCCCACCAGGCGTCGCCGCGCCTCGCGGCCTACGGAACATCGGCAACCACATCAGGGGCACGGCCATGACGATCGACGAGAGCGCGGCGGAGGATCCGGAACTCAACTTCTGGACCATGCTGCTGGACACGAACACCAGGCTCGTCCGCGAGGACGGATTCGTCTGGCGGCCGAACGCCATCTCTTCCCGCTCCGACCTGGACCTCCCCCCGGTCGTCCCTGATGACCACCGCCTGGGGTACGTCGCCCGGAACTCGGCGGCACATTCCGTGCAGCGGGTGAACACGATCCCGGACAAGCCGTGTCCGCGGTCGACGACGCCCCGTGGGTCGAAGCCGACGATGTCCAGTACCCGTCGCTCGTGGTTGGCCAGGAACCGGGGCCGGCATCCGGTCGGCGGGCTTACGGAGTGCCAGTCAACTGGACTGAGGGGTGAGAAGGGTCACTCAGGAGGGGCCTAACCCTTCCGGAATGCGCCTCTTACATTAGTGCACGTCATGTGAATCCCCAGGTGGGAAGGCATTCGAAGGCGCGGGAGTCGTGCGCGTCGGAGCCTTTGTGGGGGAGCCGTGGCGACGGGGCGATCCAGGGAACGGGTAGGCGACATGGCGCAGGCGACGGTGAGTTTCGCCGTGCTGGGGTCGCTTGAGGTCCGGGTCGGCGAGCGCCGGCTGCGGCTCGGCGGGTCCGTACTGCCCCGTGTCCTGACGACTCTGCTGCTCAGTCCCGGCCAGATGCTGCCGGTGGCCCGGCTCGTCGAGGCGGTCTGGGGGGAGAACCCACCGTCCACAGCTGCCCACCAGGTACGCAAGGCCATCGGTGACTTGCGCCAGCGCATCCCGGGCGGCTCGGCGGTGATCGTCACGGACGGGCCCGGCTACCGGGCGGACATCCCGCCCGGAGAGCTGGACATCAGCCTGTTCTCCCTGCGGTTGCAGCGGGCACGCGAGGCCCTCGGTGCCCGCATGACGGCGGAGGCCGCCGAGCAGCTGCGTACGGCACTCGACCTGTGGCGCGGTCCGGCCCCCGACGCGGAGAGCAGCGGGCCGCTCATCGCGGCCGGCTACGCCGTGCTGGAGGAGCGCCGCCTCGCCGCCGTCGGCCAGCTCGTCGATCTGCGTCTCGACCTTGGTGAGCACCAGGAACTCGTCGGTGACCTGATGGAGCTGGTCGCCAAGCATCCGCTGCGGGAGAGTTTCCGAGGGCAGCTGATGCTCGCCCTGTACCGGTCGGGACGGCAGGCGGAGGCGCTCGGCGAGTACACCGCGCTGCGCGAAATCCTCGTGGAGGAACTGGGGGTCGATCCGGGACGGCAGCTCGGCAGCTTGTACGAGGCGATCCTGCACGGGCGCCCCGAACTGCAGGCCGCACCGCGTACGGCCGGGCACGAGAATCCGTCGGGTCCGGAACCGGTCGCGCCCGACGAGTACACGGCCCCCTGCACGCTGCCGCACGACCTCACCGGCTACGCCGGCCGTGAGCGAGAGCTGGAGCTGCTGCTCGGCACAGCCGACGACACCCGACGGCTGCGGATCGTCGCCGTCGACGGCATGGGCGGCAGCGGCAAGACCTCCCTCGTGGTCCGGGCCGCGCACCGGCTCGCGGATGCCTATCCGGACGGGCGGCTCCACACCGATCTGCGCGGGTTCTCACCGAGCCAGGAGCCCCGTGACCCCGGCATCGTGATCGCCGCGCTGCTGCGCACCCTGGGCGTGCCCGACGAGCGGATTCCCGAGGACCTGGACGGGCGCGTCGCCCTGTGGCGCTCCACCCTGTCCGGCCGTCGGGTCCTGCTCGTCCTCGACAACGCGGCGGACGCGGCACAGGTCCGACCGCTCCTCCCGGCGTCGGCGGGCTGCCTCGTGCTGATCACCAGCCGCAGCCGGATGAGCGAACTCGACGGCTCGGAGTCGGTGAGCCTGGACGTTCTGCCCCCTGCCGACTCCCTCGCTCTGCTCCGGGCCGCGCTCGGGGAGGAGCGCGCCAGGACCGAGTCGGCGGAGATGGAACGGCTCGCCGAGCTCTGCGGGCACCTCCCGCTGGCGCTGTGCGTCGCGGCGGCCCGGCTGCGCAGCCGGGCACGCTGGACGGTGCGCTATCTGGTGGACCGGCTCGCCGACGAGTCCCGGCGCCTGGACGAACTGCGCTCGGGGGACCGCAGCGTCGAGGCCACGCTGCGGCTCTCCTACCAGGCCATGGGAGTGGAGCACCGCACGATGCTGCGGCTGCTCGCGATCCATCCCGGCACGGACTTCGACGTCCCCGCGGCGGCGGCGCTGCTCGGCCTGGAGCGGGCGGACGCGGAAGACGTGCTGGAGCAGTTCCTCGACGTCCATCTCCTGGAGCAGTACGAGATGGACCGCTACGCCTTCCACGACCTGGTCCGCCGGTTCGCGCGGCGGCTGCCGACCGAGGGGGACGAGACGGCGGCCTTCGCCCGGCTGCTCGACCACGGACTGGCCGTGACGGACGAGGCATGCCGCGTCCTGTTCCCTTCGCGGGGCGCCGACCCGCTGCGGGGTTCCCCGTCCGCCGCGCCGCCGGCGGTCATGACGCCCAAGCAGGCGGCCGCGGTCTTCGACCGGGAACACAGCACGCTGCTCGCGCTCGTGCGGCAGGCGGTGGCCGAGGAGGGGTTCGACGAGCAGGCCGTCCCGCTCGCCCGGAATCTCGTGTTCTACCTCGACATGCGCAGCTACCTGCCGCAGTACGAGAAGACCGCCGCCCTCGCCGCCACCGCCGCACGGCGGCTGAACAACCTGCCGGCGTTGCGCAACTGCCTGAACAACCTGTCGGTCGCGCAGTGGAAGGCGGGCCGGTTCACCGAGGGGATCGCCACGGTCGCCGAGGCGCTCGCCATCGCCGAGGAGCTGGACGACCGGCGCGACATGGCGGTCAGCCTCAACTCGCTCGGCCTGCTGAACAGTTCTCTGGGCCGTCTCGCGGCGGCCGAGGAATGCCTGGAACGCGCGGTGGAGTTGTTCCAAGGCTCAGGCGCCGGCCGTCAGGAGGGCTACGCCCACAGCAACCTCAGTTCCGTGTACTCCTACCTCGGACGGCACCAGGACGCGGCGGCGGCCGCAGAGCGGGCCGTCCAGCTCAGCTGCCGCTACGGAGCGGAGAGCGAAGGGGTGACCGCGCTGACCGACCTGGCCATCGCCCAGCTCTCCCTGAACGAGACGGCTCAGGCGCACGCCACCATCTCCCGGGCACTGAGCCTCGGAGACGAGAGACGCACGCCCGAGGACCTCGCTCTGGCGTTCGCCGTCGCCTCGGACATCCACCAGCGCCTGGGCGACCACCGGCGGAGCACGGACTGCGCCGAGCGCTCGCTGGAGCTGATCAGGTCCGAGGGCACCGCCATCCGCCGGCCGGCGGTGGAGAACATCCTGGGCAACGTCCACGGCCGCCGGGGCAGCCACTACCGCGCCCTCGCTCTGCACCGGGACGCCTACCGCCATGCCCAGGTCATCGGATTCCGGGTGGAAGCGGCCCACGCGCTGCGCGGACTGGCCACGGCCGAGGCCGCGCTGGGCGACGCCGAAGCGGCCCGCGTCCACCGGGAGCAGGCCGACGAACTCTGCACGCGGATGGGCATCCCCTTCGACCGTTACGCCGCCTGAGGGGCCGGCCCGGACCACGTCGGCCGGCCGGCCCCTCGGGCGGCGCCCCCGGGTGCGCGTCAGGAGGGGCCGTTTTCCGACTGCGGGTCGGCGGTCGTGCCGGAGTCCGTCGCGAGGGGCGCGAGGTCGCCCGCGGCCGCCGTCGCGGACCACTGCACCGGCTCGGCCTGCGCCGCTCCCGCTGCCGCACCAAGGGCGAGAGCCAGCGCCGCGAACCCCGTGACAGCGGCCTTCTTGATGCTCATTACTGTGCCTTTCGCTCTGACGACATCCTGTGGTGCCGACCCGTCTCGGTCCGGCACCACACAATCTCGCCCCACCCGTTCCCGAACGATTCCCGGAAAGTTACCGGTACCTCAGACCGGCTGGGGGACCGGCAGCAGGATGTCGCGTACCGCGGACACCGCCGTCTCCGCGGCCCTGATCTGGGCCTCCGCCGTGCTCGCCCCGATGTGCGGGGTGGGCAGGAGCGAGGGCAGGGCGAGCAGGTCGCGGGGGACGGACGGTTCGGCGGCGAAGACGTCGAGGCAGGCACCGGCGATCCGGCCCTCGGCCAGGGCCAGGGCCACGGCCTTCTCGTTGACGATGCCGCCGCGGGCGGTGTTGACCAGGAGCAGGTTCCGCTTGGCCAGGCGCAGTTCCCTCTCGCCGATCAGGTTGCGGGTCCCGGCGGTGAGCGGCAGATGTACGGTGAGGACGTCCGCGCCGCTCAGGAGTTCGCCGAGCCCCACCGCGCGGGCGCCCCAGGGGTCGGCCGCCTCCTGGAGTACGTACGGGTCGTGGTACTCGATCCTCATGTCGAAGGCCGCGAGCCGCCGGGCGACCAGCCGGCCGACCCGGCCGAAGCCGAGGATGCCGACGGTCCTGCCGGCCAGCTCGCTCCCTTGGAAGTCGGCGCGCCGCCACTGTCCGGCGCGCAGCGAGGCGGCGGCCGCGGGGATGTTCCGCAGGGCGGAGATGATCAGACCGACGGTGAGTTCGGCGACGCTGACGACGTTGGACTCGGGCGCGTTGGCGACCAGGACGCCGGCTTCCGCGGCGGCCTCGACGTCCACGTTGTCGAGGCCGACTCCGGCCCGTGCGACGATCCGCAGCCGGGGCGCAGCGGCGAGCACCTCGCGGTCGACGCGGGTGGCGCTGCGGATGATCAGCGCTTCGGCGTCGGCCACGGCGGCGAGGAGCGCCGGGCGGTCGGTGCCGTCGCAGCGGCGGACCGTGAACTGCGTGCCGAGTCCGGCGAGTACCTGCTTCGGCAGCGGGTCGGCGACGACGACGGTGGGGGTGGTCATGGGATACGGGGTCTCCGTGTGCGGGAGGGAGGTGGGGCGGGTGTCAGCCACGGCGGGCCGCCGGGGTCAGGCGCAGCGGCAGCGAGCGCAGGCCGTTGACGACGATGGAGTCCAGGCGCTCGGGTGTGCCGTCGAGCCTCATCTCGCCGACCTGGGCGGTGAACTCCCGCAGCACCGCCTTGATCTCCAGTTTGGCCAGCTGGGTGCCGACGCAGTAGTGGGAGCCGGTGCCGAGTGCGAGATGGCGGTTCGGGGTGCGTCGTACGTCGAAGTCGTCGGGGTCGGTGAAGTGCGCCGGATCGCGGTTGGCGGAGGTCAGCCAGCACACCACGAGGTCGCCGCGGCGGACGCGCTGCCCGCCGAGCTCCACGTCGGCGGTGGCCCGCCGTGTGATGTGGGTGGCGCTGGAGGTCCAGCGCAGCATCTCCTCGATCGCGGTGTCCACGGTCGCGTCGAAGTCCCGCCGGAGCAGGTCCCACTGGTCCGGGTGGTCGAGCAGGGCGAGCAGTCCGCCAGACATCGCCAGACGTACGTTCTCGGTGCCGCCGACCAGGAGGTTGTCGCAGTTGAGCACGACGTCGTCCAGTGGCAGCGGCGCCCCCTCGTGCCGTACGCCGGCGAGCACGCTCACCAGGTCGTCGCCGGGCCGCGCACGGCGCTCCTCGACGAGTCCGGCGAAGTAGTCGAGGATCTCCAGGTGCGCGAGGCTGCGCTCCTCGGCACTTCCCGCGCAGAAGGCGTCCGTGGACCACTCGACGATCCGCGGGCGGTCCTCGTCCGGTATGCCGAGGAAGGCGCACACCACGTCGAGCGGCAGCGTGGCGGCGATCTCCGTGACGAACTCGGTGCGACCCACCGCGACGGCGGCACGGACCGTCTCCCTGGCCGTCCGGTCCAGGAAGTCGCTGAGCATCCGCAGGTTCCGCGGCGCGAACCAGCCCGCGATCGCTCCGCGCAGCGCGGTGTGCCGGGGCGGGTCGGACAGGGCGAGTGTGCGGTTGCTGCCGGGGTCGTCGCCCTGGGCGAGCGGGCGGAGGAGGATACCGGAGGACGAGCTGAAGGTGCCGGCGTCGCGGAGCACCTCCTTGATCTCGTCGTACCTGGTCAGGGACCAGAATCCGGGGAAAACGTCCGGTTCGTGCCAGGCGACGGGTGCCCGCTCGCGCATCCGGCGCCACAGGGTGAAGGGGTCGCCGGCGCGGTAGGTCGCACCGTCGAGAAGGGCGGCGATGTCGGGGCTGGCGAGCATGTCGGGGCTCACGGGGCTTCCCTTCGGGTGCGGTCGAGTGCGGCGCGCAGGAGCTCGACGGGCGGCTCCTCGCGCAGGTAGAAGTGGCCGCCCGGCACGGTGAGGGACGTGAAGTCCCCTGCGGTGTGCCGGGACCAGCGGGTGACGTGCTCCCGTATCCCCGGTACGTCCTGTTCTCCGGCGACGGCGGTGACGCGGGCGGTGAGCCGCTTGTCGGAGTGCTCGGTGTACCGGGCGACGAGCCGCAGGTCGCCCTTGATGTAGTCGAGGATCATTTCGAGCAGATCGGGCTCGGCCCGGATCTCGGGGCTGACCGGCTCGTACTGCTCCAGATACGCGAGGACGTCGGCGGTGTCCTCGAACGGAACAGCGGGCCGTTCGGCGGGAGCGGCCGCCGAGGAGATCACGAGGGCAGGTACGGGGGCGCCGGCCTGTTCGAGCCGGTGGGCGACCTCGAAGGCGACGTAGGCGCCCATGCTGTGCCCGAACAGGACGGAGTAGCGCTCTCCGGTACCCAGGATCTCCTCGGCAACCGAGGCGGCCAGGTCGAGGAGGCTCCCGGGGTGGTCCTCGGCGACGCGGTCCTCACGGCCCGGGTACTGCACGGCGTCCACGCGGGCGGCGGGCAGCAGGGAGGGCCAGGAGCGGAAGAAGGAGGCACAGCCGCCTGCGTGCGGAAAGCACAGCACGGCGGGCCCGGAGCCGGGGCCCGGGGTGAGTCGACGCAGGGAGGCAGAGCTCCTGGTGGGCGTGTGGGGCATGGGTGACGACCGATCGGGGCGAGACATCGGGGGGAGTTGGGCCGGAGGCGCCGGAGCCGGTCGCAGCCGCGTGGTTCACGGTGCCGCGAGCAGTTCCGCCTGCTCGGCGACGGTGGCACGGCGGTACACGTCCTTGACCCCGATGGGACGGCCGGCGACCTTCCCGAGGGCACGGGCCAGACGCAGCACGGTCAGGGAGTTGCCGCCCAGTTCGAAGAACGTCGCGTCGGACGAGGCCTGCACGGGGGCACCGAGGAGTTCCGACCAGACGGCGGCGACCAGGGCGGCCGGGGAGTCCGTCACAGAGGGCGGCGGGGTCTCGTGGACCCGCTGCGCGCCCGCCAGCAGGGCCGCCCGGTCGATCTTGTCGTGAGCCGTGCGCGGCAGGACGTCGGGAAAGAGCACCCGGTCCGGTACGACCGCCGGGCCGAGACTCTCCGCCACACGGGCCCGGACCTCCGCCGCGTCGACGGTGGCGCCCGGCCGCAGGGCGACGAAGGCGAAACACGTCGAGCTCGTGTGGTCGTACGCCGCGGCCGCGGCCCGTACGCCGGGGTGGGCGGCGATCGCCTCTTCGAGGGCTTCGAGCGTGACGCGTACGCCACGGATCTTGACCTCGTTGTCGATCCGGCCCGTGAAATCGAGCCCGTCCTGCTCTGTCCAGCGCCCGAGGTCGCCGGTGAGATATGCCCTGACGACCGGACCTGCCGGGTCCGTCAGCTCGACGAACCTGGCGGCCGTGTGCTGCGGGTCGGCCACGTATCCGGCCGCGACACCGGGGCCGGACAGCGCGATCTGTCCCTCCTCGCCGGCCGGCACCGGGCGCAGCAGGTCGTCGAGCAGGTGGACGGTCGCGCCGGGGACCGGGAAGCCGATGGTGGAGCGGCCGGGTGCGTCGTAGAGGCGGCAGGTGGCCCAGACGGTGCACTCGGTGGGCCCGTACTCGTTGGCGAGGGCGGCCCCGGGCAACGCTGCGAAGTGCTGTTCGACGAGTTGCTGCGGCAGGGACTCGCCCGCGCAGACGGCGACCCGAAGAGAGGCGGTGGCCGCGGGGCCGGCGGCGAGCACGGGCAGCAGCTCGGCGTAGAAGCTGGGCACGGTGAGCAGGTGGCTGACGTGGTGGCCGGCGATCAGGCCGAACAGAGCGGCTGGGTCGCGCCGTTCGTCCTCGCGGGCCACGACGAGGGTGCCGCCGGCGGCGAGGGTGCCCCAGACGCCGGCCACGGAGGAGTCGAAGTGGAACGGCGAAAGGAGCAGGAAGACAGGGGTGCCGTACGGCTCGTACACCGCTAGCCGGGCCTGGGTGGAACTCGCCAGGTTGGCGTGCGTGACAGAGACACCTTTGGGCTTGCCGCTGCTGCCGGAGGTGTAGAGGACGTACGCCTCGTCGCCGAGACCGTCGAGACCGCCGAGACCGCCGAGACCGCCGAGACCGCCGAGAGAGCCGAGATCGCCGGCAACGACGGCCTCTCCGGAGAGGGCCGGAGCGCTCGGTGCGACCCGGGGATCGAGCACCGTCGTCACCCCGGCCGTCTCCCGGATGTGCGTGGACGCGCTCGGCGGCGCCTCCGGGTTGAGGAACACGAACGACCGGCCGCTGAGCGCGACCCCGAGCGCGTGTGTGACGGCGCCGACCGTGCGGTGCGCGGCGATGCCGACGCGCCGTGCGTTCGTGCCGGACAGCGAGCGTGCGACCTCGGTGGCGCGCTCGACGAGCTGCCGGTAGTCGAGCACGTCGTCGCCGCAGACCACCGCCGTCCGGTCGGGGTGGCTGCGGGCCCGCTCGACCACGAGGTCGCAGACCCGCTGCACGGGCGGGGGCAGCGGGGGCCCGGAGAAGGCACCCGCCGGGTGGGAGGACAGGGGAAGGGTCATGCCCCCTGATTGTGGGAGCCGGCTTCCCGGCGGACTCCCGGCCCGCTCCGGGAAGCGAACGGGAATCAACCGGTATTCCCGCCGCCTAGAACTCCGTAAGTCAGCGGACGACACCGCCCCCGGCGGACAGCCCCCGCACCCACGACACCGAACTCATCGGAAGGCACGCGGTGTACAAGTCATTTGCCGAGAAACTGTCCGAACCTGACCTCATCGACCTGGGCGACGAGATCTACGTCCTGCGCTTCGAGGTCATGAAGGTCACCTCGGTGTACGCGGCGGTCAAGGCTCTCCTCGACCGCGGAGTGATCCGCCCGGGCCAGACGCTGGTGGACAGCTCCAGCGGCATCTACGGCCACGCCCTCGCCCTGGTCTGCCGCAACCTCGGGCTCAAGTGCCACGTCTTCGCCTCGGTCGCGGTCGACGCGGCGATCCGGACCCAGCTCAAGTACCTCGGCGCGACCTACACCCAGGTGCCGTCCTCCGACGACCCGGGTCTCCAGCACGACCAGGAGACACGCGTCCGCCTCGTGCACGCGTACATGGAGGAGAACCCGGACGCGTACTGGATGCAGCAGTACCACGACGACGTGCACTACATCGGTTACGAGAGCGTCGCGAACACCGTGGTGAAGGAGCTCGGCTCCAGCGGCGTCACCGTGGTCGGCGGTGTCGGCACCGGGGCGTCGACCAGCGCCATGAGCCGCTACCTGCGCCGGCTGTCGCCGGACGTCCGGGTCGCCGGCATCCAGCCCTTCGGCAGCCGTTCCTTCGGCTCCGAGGCCATTCCGCTGGACGGCTTCATCATCGCGGGCATCGGCAGCGGCATCCGGTTCGGCAACATCGACTACAGCGCGTACGACGAGATGCACTGGCTGAACTTCGACGTCTCGGCGGCCGGCTGCCGCCATCTCCTCGCGACGACCGGCGTGTTCGCCGGTCTCTCCTCGGGTGCCGGCTGGCAGGTCGCACGCCATCTGCGCGGGAGCGCACCTGACGGCGGGCCGATCGTCTTCCTCGCCGCCGACCCCGGCCACCGCTACGTCGAGCGGGTCTTCCCGCCGGACGGGCCCGCCCAGCCGGACCCGGAGTTCGCGCCGACCGTCATCACCGACCTCGCGGACATGACCGGCCCCTGGAGCGCGATGGAGTGGGGACGCCGCGCCTACAGCGTCGAGGACGACCTGCCGACCTACACCCCCGCGGCCTGACTCCTTCCCTCCCCGACCCCAGCGAGGCACCAGCCATGACCCCCACCCTCCACGTCGCAGTCATCAACTACGGCCCTCAGAGCGACTACGCCGCGATGCTCCCCGAACTGGCCGGTGCCCTGGAGGTGTACACCCACAACGACCTGAAGAACACGGGCGACTACGCGCGCTACGAGTACGTACCGGACTGCGAGTTCGTGCCCTACGCGGAGCTGATGATCCGCCGCACGGCTCAGGAGAACCCGTTCACGCACGTCATCACGGACAACGAGTACGACCTGGAGCGCACCGCCCGGATCCGCGCGGCCCTCGGGATACCGGGCCAGTCCGCCGCGAGCGCGCTGTCGTTCCGCGACAAGGCGGTCATGAAGGAGGTCGCGGGACGCACGGTGCGCACCGCGCGCTTCACCCGCCTGGAGACGATCACCGACCTCACGGACTTCATCGACGCGACCGGCTACCCGGTCGTGGTCAAGCCGGTCAAGCAGGGCGGTTCGCGCGACATCCGCGTACTGCGCGACGACGAGGACCTGGTGGAGTTCAGCCGGCAGCACTGGCGCGAGGACCTCTTGGCCGAGGAGTTCATCGACGGGCGGATGTACCACGTGGACGCGGTGCTTGCCCCCGGCTACCGGTTCGTCGTCTCGTCCCGTTACCTGCGCAGTTGCCTCGGCGTCTTCGACGGGCAGAACAACGGCTCGGTGCAGCTGCGCCCGGAGGACGAGCTCGCGCTGCGCTTGGAGGAGTTCTTCGACCGGACGCTCGAAGCCTTCGACATCCCCGAGGTGAGCGCGTACCACCTGGAGGTCTTCCACACCCCGGACGACGAGTTCGTCCTGTGCGAGATCGCCTCGCGCGTCGGCGGCAACCGCATCCCGGCGCTTACGCAGCTGACGTACGACGTCGATCTGCGCGCCGCCTGGCTGCGCCAGTCCGTCGGGTTGCCCGTCCCGCCGCCACCCACCACCGCTCCGGACAAGGTGCATGGCTCGGTGTCCCTGCTGCCGCAGGGCCGACCGGTCCAGGCGCCCGAGCGGCCGCCGTTCCCGTGGGTGCGCGATTACCAGGTGAACCCGAATCTCCGCCCGGACGCTGTGGCGCAGAACAGCACGTCGCACCTGTGCTACGCGATCGTGGAGGGCGCGGACGCCGCTGAGGTCGAGGAGCGCCTGTACGAGGTGGAGGCCTGGCTGACGAAGCACCTCCAGGACGTACCGGCGGAAGCCGCCGGCTCGTGAACACCTGGCGCAGCACGTCCGCCACCGGGCGGATGCTCCTGCTCGCGGTGCTGCTCACCGGCCTGACCACGTTCATGTTCCTGCCACTGCTTGCCCTGGACCTCACCGACCAGGGCATCCCGACAGCCCAGGCGGGTTTCCTCGTAGGGCTGCTCTCCTTCTGCGGGCAGGGATTCTCGCTGATCAGCGGGATGATCGTGGACCGTTTCGATTCGCGGTTCGTGCTCGCGGCCGGGTTCGTCCTGCGCATCGCCGGCTATCTGCTGCTCGGACTCGGCCTCGCGGACGGTACGCACATGGGGGCGCTGGTCGCAGGCATCGCGGTGATCGGCGTGGGCGGTTCGCTGCTCGGCATGTCGATCAAGACGCTGCTCGTCCGGGACGACAGCGTGCCCCGGCGCGAGATGCTGGCGCTGCGCTCGACCTTCGTGAACGTCGGTGTGATCGTCGGCCCGGCGCTGGGCGCGTTGCTCTACCCGTTCGGGTTCGATTACATCCTCGCCGCCTGCGTGGCCTCGCACCTTCTGCTCGGCATACGGCTCACGGCACGCCCGGTGCAGGCCGCACCGCCCACCGGGTCCCCGACCGTCGCGAGCGGCGGGCAGGTGCCCGGGAGCGGCGAGAGCTGGGCGCGCTGGCAGTGGGGGCCGCTGGTCCTCGTGGGGGTCGCGTACTGGGCGATCTACAGCCAGCTGAACGTCGTCCTGCCCATTGCTGCCAAGGAGTTGACGGGCAGCGCCGCCGCGACCTCGGTCGTCTTCACACTCAACGGAGCGCTCGTGGTGCTGTTCCAGTACAGCCTGCTGCGCCATGTGTTCCGCAAGGCCGGCACCCGCACCCTGCTGGCCCTCGGCTTCCTGGCCTTCGGTGGCGGCTACGCGCTGCTCATCGCGTTCAGCGGCTGGGGCGCGCTGATCGCCTTCGTGCTGCCGATCACGCTGGCCGAGATGCTGATCTCGCCGAGCCTCGACGAGCAGGCCGTGCGGGCGGGATCGCTGCGCCGCACGGGACTCGCGCTCGGCACGATGAGCGCCGCGGGCGCGCTCGGCAGCCTGCTGGGCTCCGGGCTCGGAGGCTATCTCCTGGGGCCCCTCCACGGCGGCGGCCTGTGGCTGCTGATCAGCTGCCTGTCGCTCGCGGCCGCCGCATTCTGTTTCCTTCTCCCGAAAGGCAGTCCGCAGCATGCCTGATGCGACCACCGACCGCCCGACCGCCGTCCTGCTCAACCCCCGTGACGCGGTTCTCGCTGCGGCCGGGCGACTGGGCCTGGCCGTGGTCCTCGTGGTCGACCCCGGCCAGCCGAGGCCGCCGGCCACGGGCGACCCGGAGATCGAGACCGCCTGGACGGCCGACAGCTCCGAACTGATCGCACGGCTCCGGGAGCACACCTTCCCCGGCCCGGTCAGTTGCTTCGGTTTCGGCGAGATCGGCGCCTCGGTGGCTGCGATCGTCAACGGCGAGCTCGGCTGGCCCGGCAACCCCCCGCACGCGCCGGCCGTCCTCAAGAACAAGGCTGACCTGCGCGCCCTGGTCGGGGACAAGGCGGGCGCACCGGTCGCGTACGCCTTGGCCGCCACCCGGGACGACCTGCTGCCCGCACTCACCGAGGTCGGCTTTCCCTGTGTGGCGAAGCCGGTGGACGGCACGGGAAGTTCGGGCGTGCAGTACCTGGCCGATGTGTTCGAGGCCGAGGCCTACATCGCGGCGCTCGACTGGCAGCGCCCGCTGCTCGTCGAGGAGTTCCTGGAGGGCACCGAGTACAGCGTCGAGGCCATGAGCTCGGACACCGGTCACCGCATCCTGGCCGTCACCGAGAAGCGCACCACGGGCGCACCGCACTTCGTGGAGACCGGGCACACGCTGCCCGTACGCCTGACGGACACGGCCGAGAGAGCGATCGCCGAGCTCGTCCGCGGGACCCTGGACGCGGCCGGCCACCGCTTCGGCACCTCGCACACCGAGGTCATGGTGACCGCGGCAGGGCCGCGACTCATCGAGTCGCACGGCCGCCCCGGTGGCGACCGGATCAGCGACATGCTGCACCTGGCGCTCGGCGAGGACGTGTTCGCCCAGTCGATGGCGGCCGTGTTCGGGCTGCCCGTGCAGCAGGCGCCGTCCCGCGACAGAGTGGCGGGCATCCGCTACGTCACCTTCGACGGGCCCGTCCCCGAAGGCGGCCTCAGGACCGAGCTGGTCGCCTCGCTGCCCGGCGTCGAAGAGGTCAGGATCACCGCACCCGCCGGACAGCTCCCCGGCGCCGTCACCAAGTCGGGGGACCGGCACGGCTTCGTGCTCGCCGTCGCCGACACACGCGACGAACTGGAGGGCCATCTCGACGCAGCCCTCCGCACTTTGACCGCGGGCGTCTGACCAGCCTCCCCCACCCCCCCTTCCTGCTGAGATGTCGAGAGGTACCCCTTGCCGTACAAGATCCTGATCCTGGTGTCCGAGGCCTCGAAATTCGAGCTCAACAACGCCTCGATCATCCCGAGCGCGCTGTACCGCGAAGGCCACGACGTGCACATCGGTGACATCGACAGCCTCGGCGTTCACGAGAACGTGGTCGTGTGCGACCAGGTCAGGCTGTCCGAGGAGTTCGTGGCCGGCGCCGACTTTCCCGCGCTGCGCGAGTCCTACGCGTCCGCCGAGGACTTCGACCTCGTGTGGGTCCTCGCGGGGACCCATCCCGAGACCGACGACGACTCCTTCCGGCTCCTGTGGCTGCTGAACCAGCGCGTCCCGTTCGTCAACGGCGCCGGCGCGCTCTTCCACCTCAACACCAAGATCAACCTTGGTGCGATCGTGCCGGCCGAGAACCTGCCGGTGTCCTACGTCACCAACGACTTCGACTTCCTGAACGGCCTCGTCGAGTCGGACGGCGACCGCTCCTGGGTCGTCAAGCCCACCAGTGACGGCTGCGGCGCCGATGTGTACGTGGTCAACAAGAAGGACCGCAACCGCTCCGCGATCCTCGGTTCGGCGACCGGCAACGAGATGTCGCGCGTCGGCCGCTACGGCCGGGACGTCATCGGCATGGCCAAGCGCCACACCGCGGTCCAGGAGTACATCCCCAACGTCCGTACCAACGAGAAGCGCGTGATCATAGCGGGTGACCAGCCCGTCTCCGGCTTCCTGCGCTTCCACCCGGAGAACGACAACCGCTCGAACGCCACCCTCGGCGCCCGCTTCGAGAAGCTCGAACTCACCGATGAAGAGGACGCGTTCGTTCGCGAGCTCGGCAAACGAATGATGGACCTCGGCATCTTCTACTCGGGCGTCGACCTGGCGTTCCCCTACGTCATCGAAATCAACATGGTGAACCCGGGCGGCCTCAGCTACCACCGCCGCGCCACCGGCGAGGACAAGTCCTCCGAGGCGGTCAACACGGTTCTGGACGCCCTGCGCGCCGCCGGGAAGCTGAAGTGAGCGCGGCACGGGCGGTGTGGTCCGCCCTGGACCGGCGTGCCGTCGCCGCGTGGGCCGACTTCGAGGGCACCGGTGGGGCGGACCAGGACCGTGAGGAGTTCACGGAGCGCATCCACCGCAAGGGCTGGGCGCACGCCTACCCGCCGCAGATCCTGTCGGTGGAGGCGGCGGACGATGTCGCGACGGTCGGCGTGCGCCTGGCGGAGCTCGTCTCGGGTTTCCCGCAGCGGGTGTTCGGCGACGATCTCGCCGCCTGGGCGGAGTACCTGGGCGCATCCGGCGACGACGCGGCCCTGATGACCGAGGCCCTCGCGAGCCCCCGTCTGGCCAAGGCGGCCCGGGCGTTCATGCGCCCCGACCTGGTGGTCACCGACGAGGGCCTGAAGCTGGTCGAGCTGAACGTGGCGACGTCCCTGGGCGGCCTCAGCACCTGCGCGCCCTACACCCGGGCCGCACGCTCCTCCGCGTACGCCCGCTTCCTGGAGTCCCGCGGTCTCGGCCTGGACGCGCCCAACACCTCACAGGTCTGGCTGGAGGTCTTCGGCGGTCTCACCCAGCGGCACACCGACGGACCGCTGCATGTCTTCGAGGCGACCGCGAACCCCGCGGACATCGACTCGGGCCGGCGCTTCTTCGTCGACATGGTGCGCTCGGCCGGGCATCAGGTCAGCTGCGGCCTGGTGCACGACCTCGCACTCACCGACGAGGGCGTCTACTTCGAGGGCCGTCGGATCGACGCGGTGTTCACGGCGTACACCTGGCACGAGACCCGGCGCTATGTGCCGCCGGCGCTCACCCGTCGTCTGATGGAGCTCGACGCGGCCGGCAAGGTCGACTTCATCGGCTCCCCCGCTGCGGGGCTCTTCGACAACAAGGCCAATCTGGCTCTGCTCTTCGAGTACGCCTCGTTGCTCACGAACGAGGAGCGGACCCTGGTCGAGCGACACGTGCCGGAAACGTTCCGGCTGAGTGAGGAGACCCTGGAGCGGGCCGTCGCGGCCCGCGAGCAGTTGCTGTGCAAGCCTGCGTCCGCCTACGGCGGCAAGGGCATGAAGTACGGCTTTCCGCTGGACGACACCGCGTGGCGCGCATTGCTCACGGAGTGCCTGCGGGGATCGGCCGAGCGCCATGTGCTGCAGTACCGTGTTCCGCCGGTCATCGTGGAGCTGCCGGGCGCGAGTCCGTCGGCCCGTGAGGTCGTCCTGGCACCGCTGGTGTTCGGCGGCCGGTTCGCCGGTACGTTCCTGCGCCAGGCGCCGCCCAGGGAGGAGTCGGTGATCAACGCGTCGAGCGGTGCGGAGTCCGCCGGCGTGCTCAGCATCTCTGCGAGAGAGCGCTGACCACCGTGCTGCGCATAGCGATTCCCAACAAGGGCTCCCTGGCCGGTCCAGCCGCCGCGATGCTGAGCGAGGCCGGGTACCAGCAGCGCGGACACGCCAAGGAGCTGGTGTTCGTCGATCCGGTGAACGAGGTGGAGTTTTTCTACCTCCGCCCGCGCGACATCGCGCTCTACGTCAGTGCGGGACGCCTCGACATCGGCATCACGGGCCGGGATCTGCTGGTCGACTCGGGTGCTTCGGCCCAGGAGATCCTGCAGCTCGGCTTTGCCCACTCCACCTACCGGTACGCGGCGAAGCCGGGCACGGTCGGCGACGTGGCGGACTTGGCGGGCCGCACGATCGCCACGTCGTACGAGGGCATTGTCACCCGGCACCTGGCCGAGGCCGGCGTCGAGGCCCGGGTCATCCATCTGGACGGTGCGGTGGAGACGGCGGTGGAGCTCGGCGTGGCCGACGCGATCGCCGACGCGGTGGAGACCGGTTCGAGCCTGCGCGACGCGGGCCTCGTAGCGATCGGCGAGCCGATCCTGGAATCGGAGGCCGTGATCATCACACGCGGTGGCGGTGCGGAGATCGCCCCTGAAGCAAACCGGTTCCTGCGTCGCCTGCAGGGCGTCCTGGTGGCCAGGACGTACGTGATGATGGATTACGACTGCCGCGCCGAACACCTCGACCGGGCCATTCGCCTGACTCCGGGTCTGGAGTCCCCGACAGTCTCGCCGCTGCACAACGAGGGGTGGGTGGCCGTGCGCGCAATGGTCCCGACGGCGCGGGCCCAGCAGATCATGGACGATCTGTACGAGCTGGGTCCGCGGGCAGTCCTGACCACGTCCATCCACGCCTGCCGACTCTGACCGGGCGGAGCAGGAATACGTCACGAGGCGGCGGCACCGGCTGACATGATCGCTCACGGTCTTGTCATGCGTAGGTCGTCGGTTCGAATCCGCCAGGGGCTCACCGCTAGGCCCAGCTCGGATGGTCTCTGAGCTGGGCCTTTGTCGTTCACTGGACGCGGCGTCGGCACCTGGTGCGGCCGGGCCGCCGGGCACCGGACCGGACCTCCCGGCCGCGCCTCCCGGCTGCGCCTCCCGGCCGCGCGGCCCGGTCAGGCCAGCGGCCCGGTGACCGACTCCGCGGCGGCGAGGGCGCGGCCGGAGGCGACGTACTGGACGGCCGCCTCGATCTCGGGGGCGAGCCAGCGGTCGGTGCCGGGGCCTTCGACGGTCTCGCGCAGACCGTCGCGGACCGCTGCGGTGGCGGGGGAGGGGGTGAGCGGTGCGCGCAGGTCGAGTGCGCGGGCGGCGGTGAGGAGTTCCACCGCGACGACGCGGCCGAGTCCGTCGAGGGCGCGGCGCAGTTTGCGGGCGGCGGACCAGCCCATGGAGACGTGGTCCTCCTGCATGGCGCTGGAGGGGATCGAGTCGGTGGAGGCCGGCACGGCGAGGCGCTTGAGCTCGGAGACGATCGCCGCCTGGGTGTACTGCGCGATCATGTGGCCGGAGTCCACGCCGGGGTCGTCGGCCAGGAAGGCGTTGAGACCGCGGTTGCGGGCGGGGTCCAGGAACCGGTCGGTGCGGCGTTCGGAGATCGACGCGACGTCGGCGACCGAGATGGCGAGGAAGTCGAGCACGGCGGCGATCGGGGCGCCGTGGAAGTTGCCGTTGCTCTCGACCCGTCCGTCGGCGGTGACGACGGGGTTGTCGACGGCGGCGGCCAGTTCGCGGGAGCCGACCAGTTCCGCGTAGGAGAGGGTGTCGCGGGCGGTGCCGTGGACCTGGGGCGTGCAGCGCAGCGAGTAGGCGTCCTGGACACGGGTGCACTCCGGGCCCTTGTGGCTGGCCACGATCGCCGAACCGGTGAGCAGGGACCGCAGGTTGGCGGCGCTGTCGGCCTGGCCCGGGTGCGGGCGCAGCGCCTGGAGGTCGGCGGCGAAGACGGCGTCGGTGCCGAGCTGGCCCTCGACGCTCATCGCGGCGGCGATGTCGGCCGTACGGAGCAGGCGGTGCAGGTCGTGGGCGGCGAGGGTGAGCATGCCGAGCATGCCGTCGGTGCCGTTGATGAGGGCGAGGCCCTCCTTCTCCTCCAGCACGACCGGGGTGATGCCGGCCTCGGCGAGTGCCTCGGCCGCGGGCTTGCGCACGCCGTCCGCGGTGCGGACCACGCCCTCGCCCATGACGGCGAGCGCGCAGTGCGCGAGGGGGGCGAGGTCGCCGGAGCAGCCGAGCGATCCGTACTCGTGGACGATCGGGGTGATCCCGGCGTTGAGCAGGGCGGCGTACGCCTCGGCGGTCTCGGTGCGCACGCCGGTGCGCCCGGTGGCGAGGGTGGACAGCCGCAGCAGCATGAGCGCCCGGACGACCTCGCGCTCGACCTCGGGGCCCGAGCCCGCCGCATGCGAGCGCACCAGGCTGCGCTGGAGCTGGGCGCGCAGTTCGGTGGGGATGTGGCGGGTGGCCAGTGCGCCGAAACCGGTGGAGACACCGTAGTGCGGCTCGGCGTCGTCGGCGAGGGCCCGGACGACCTCCCGGCTGCGGGCGATCTCTTCGAGGGCCGGGGGTGCGAGAACCACCGGGGTTCCGAGGCGGGCGACGGACACGACTTCGTCGGCGGAGAGCGCACCGACACCAACAACAACGTTCATGGGCCTATCAAGCCGCAGGCCGGGCGGTTCCGCGACCGGCAACGGACGATTTCTGTCTGGTATCCCAGATGCCATGGAGTGTGGACGTGGAGTCTGGGATCGCAGACGGGTCCGTCCCGGCCGGTCTAGGCTCACCCCATGGCAATCGTCCCGGCAGCCGCGCAGGTGCTCGCAGTGCTGCGCTATCTCGCGCGGCAGGGGGCTCCCGTCCCCGCCGCCGCCATCAGCCGCGACGTCGGCCTGCCCCGCTCGACGACGTACCACCTGCTCGACACCCTCGTGGCGGAGGGCTTCGTGGTCCACCTGCCGGAGGAGCGGCGCTACGGTCTCGGCGTCAGCGCCTTCGAGCTGGCTTCGGGCTATCAGCGCCAGGCGCCGTTCCAGCGTCTGGCGCGGGCTCCGCTGGCCGCGTTGGTCGACCGGACCGGGTACAACGCCAACCTCGCCGTGCTGCACGGCCGCGAGGTCATCTACGTCATCGAGGAACGTGCCCCGGGCCGGGCTCCGCTGGTCAGCGAGGTCGGGGTGCGGCTGCCCGCCCATCTGACCGCCAGCGGCCGGGCGGTATTGGCGTTGCTCCGTCCCGCGCAGGTGCGGGCGGTGTTCCCCGACCGGTCGGCGTTCGTCGTCCGCAACGGCGTCGGTCCCTCCTCGCTCACCGCGCTGAGAGGGCTGCTGACCGAGGTCCGGCGACGGGGGTACGCGACCGAGGAAGGGGAGGTCACCCCAGGACTGTCGTCCGTGGCGGCGGCCGTGCTGGACCATCACGCCCACCCGATCGCCGGGGTCTCCGTCACCTTCCCCGGTGACGAGGCCGACGAGACGGAACGCGTGCGCATCGCGAGCCACGTGGCGCAGACCGCGCGTGAGCTGACCCGCCGGGTGGGCGGCGTCGCCCAGGGGTGAGCGCGGGGCGGGCCGGCGCGCAGGGCCACGCCCCGCGTGGCCGGCCCCGGCCGGCGGCCGGTCAGAGGCTCGGCGCGGTCGCCGGGCCCGCCACGGCCTCTCGCTCCTCGCGGCGGGCACCGTGGGACATCCAGGCGGCCACCAGCGCGCCGGAGATGTTGTGCCAGACGGAGAACACGGCGGCCGGCAGGGCGGCCAGCGGGCTGAAGTGGGCAGCCGCGAGGGAGGCGGCGAGGCCGGAGTTCTGCATGCCGACCTCGAACGCCATGGCGCGGCTGGCCGGCTTGTCCAGGCGGGTGAGCTTTCCCGCGCCGTAACCGAGGGCGAGTCCCAGGCCGTTGTGGAGGACGACGGCGACCAGGACGCTGACAGCGGCCGACTTGATCGCGCTGGCACTGCCGGACACGACGGCGCAGACGATGGCGGCCACGGCGACCGAGGACAGCCACGGCATCGCGCCGAGTATCCGGTCGACGTACGCGCCCGCGACCAGGCGTACCACCAGTCCGCCGATCACCGGCAGGAGCACGGTCTTGAGGATGTCCGCCACCATCGATCCCGCGTCCACCGGCAGGTAGGCGCCGGCCAGCAGCAGCGTCAGCGGCGGGGTGATGAGGGGCGCCAGCACGGTGGAGACGGTGGCGACGGAGACCGACAGCGCCACGTCGCCCCGCGCCAGGAAGGTCACCACGTTCGACGCGGTACCGCTCGGGGCGCAGCCGACCAGGATGACTCCGGCCGCCAACTGCGGCGGGAGGTCCAGCAGATGGGCGATCGCCCAGCCCAGGCCGGGCATGATCACGTAGTGCGCGACCAGGCCGATCGCGACGGCCCACGGACGCTTCGCCACGCCCTTGAAGTCGAGCGGGGTCATCGTCAGTCCCATGCAGAACATCACGATGCCGAGCAGGTAGGGCACCGCCTGCGTCCATCCCGCGAACGTGTCAGGGGTGACGAGCCCGGCCACGCCCGCGACGAGGACGAGGACGGGGAAGACGCTGACGGCGAGTCGCGCCGCCCTGTCGCCCGAGCCGGAGGAGCCGGTCCCGGAGGAACCGGTCGCGGCGGTGTCGGTCCCGGAGGCGCCGGGGCGGGGGGTGTGGGGGGTTACGGGTTCCTTGTGCACAGGCGCGATCAGACGCCGGATTCCGGGCGGCCCGCAAACGCGTCTCGATATGTGGCCTGTACACGCAGAGAGTGCTTCGGCCGCGATGCGTCAGGGACGGTAGCGCAGCGGGTGGTCGGCCGGGACCTCGGTGAGCACGATGCGGTGGCCGTCCGGATCGGCGATCCACATCTCGATCAGGCCCCACGGCTCCCGCACCGGAGGCCGCAGCACGTGGACGCCGCGTGCCGCCAACTCCTCGTGCGCGGCGGCGCAGTCGGCGACCTGGAGCCAGAGGCGGAGCGTGTCGGCGGGCGGCTCCTCGGAGCGCCCCGACACCTCCAGGAATCCGCCGCCGAGGAAGTAGACGGTCCCGCGCTCCGGCCCGGTGCCGAACTCGCGGTACACCTCCAGCGCCAGGGCCTTTCCGTAGAAGTCCCGTGAGCGCTGCGGGTCCCGGGGGCGCAGCAACACCCTGCTGCTCAGTACGTGCACCATGCGCCCGACCCTACGCCGGGAACGTCGGGTCGCGGGGGTGGCCGGGCGGTGGATCGGCTTCTGCCAAACGGTTCGTTCTCGGCCGCCCAGCGGGCGCGGTGCGGGCTTGCTCGGGCGTACGGCCCACCCGGCCGCGCCCGGCCCCCGTGCGGTGACGCCCCGGGCCCGGGCCCGTCAGGCCCCCAGGACCCGCGTCTCCTCACCCGGCAGACCCTTGGCCCACCAGTGCGCGTAGCGCGCGTACGCGGACGGGTCGCGCGGGGCCAGGAAGGCGGTGAGGGCGGCGGCCTCCTCGGAGAGGGCCTGCCAGACGGGCTTCGGGAGCCGGTGGAAGGCGGTGGCCTCGATGCCGTCGGGGGTGGGACGCCAGACCCCGGCCACGCGTCCGTCGACCAGGAGCGTCGGCAGCACGTCGCCGTTCACCCGGGTCACGTATGTGCGGTGGGCGGGCGGGACGACGCGGGAGCGGTCGGCGTAGGCCAGCAGGACGCTGTCCCACATGGCCATCAGCCGGGGCGGCGCCGGGGTGTCCCCGGCCGGGCGTGGCAGGCCGGGAAGGTCGTGCAGCACGGTCCCGTCCGGACCCTCCAGGGTCTCCAGCTCCCCGGACAGCTCCCGCACCGCCGCCCTGGCGCGGTGGCGGCCGACGAGCCCGAACTGTGCGATGTCCGCGACCGAGGCCGGGCCGAACCCCGCCAGATAGCGCCGGACCAGCACCTTCATCCCCTCGGCCGCCGCGTCGGGGCCGACGGGCACGGGCGGCGCCCCGGTGGCGGCGATGTGGGACGGCCGGTGGCCGAACGCCCAGGGGCCGCCGGTGGGCGCGTGCCACAGCGGGGCGTACTGCCGCAGCATGCGCTGCGCCGCCGACTCCAGCGGCCGCCCCAGGAACCGGCGCAGGTGCTCCTCCGACTCGGCCACGGTGCGCGGCCGGTCGGCGTACCGCAGCAGCTCCGCGACGAGGGCGGGGGCGTCGTCGGCGGTGAGACCGGAGGCGGTGAAGCGGGGGTCACGCAGCCGGGAGCCGTGCAGGGTCGGCTCCATGGCCTCGCGGAACGCCCGGTAGTCGTCGGCGTGGACCGCGTGCAGGGTGAGCCGCATCAGGGTCGACTTGACCACGCGGTTCCCGGCCCATGCCGCGTCGAGGGAAGCGGGGTCGAAGCCGGCCAGCCGGTTCCACAGGGCGATGTAGGGGGAGGCGGGCTGCTGCGCCTGGAGGGCGACCACCCGGCGTGCCCCCTCCTCGACGCCGATCGGCGCGCGGTCGAGCAGCAACTGCCGTGCGAGCGTGGCCCGGTTGAGCTCCTGGGCGGTGATCTGCATGCGGGGATTGTCCCGCGGCGGCCCGCCGCCCGCGGCAGCGGCCCCGCCCGGACAAGGGGTACGCGGGTCCGCCCGGACAAGGGGTACGCGGGTCCGCCCGGTCCGGGATACGCGGCCCAGGCTCGGCGCGCGCGGCCCCCGGCTCGGCGCGCACGGTCCGGGACGGGCGCGGGCGGGCACGGCCGGCGCCGCCGGGGCTTTTGCGTCTCGTGTTGCGGGCCGGGCGCACGCCCGGACCATGAAGAGGGAGCCGTTCGCCCCTCTTCAGGTCGGTGGCGGCTCGGCAGCAATCCGTCCCGGTGCCGCCGACGAGCGGTGCCCGGGACGCCGGCGCGCGTGCCGGGGCGGTCTCCCGGAGCGGGAGGCCCCCGCGGTGCGCCGTCCCGGTCGATCCGCAGAGGCGGGAAGTCGATCCGCAACGCGAAAGGAAAACGGCATGCCCACAGTGACCACGCGCGACGGAGTCGAGATCTTCTACAAGGACTGGGGCACCGGGCGCCCCGTGGTCTTCATCCATGGGTGGCCGCTCAACGGGGACGCGTGGCAGGACCAGTTGAAGGCGGTGGCGGACGCCGGTTTCCGCGGCATCGCGCACGACCGCCGCGGACACGGACGTTCCACGCCCGTCTACGACGGCTACGACTTCGACACCTTCGCCGACGACCTCGACGACCTCATCACCGCGCTCGACCTGCGGGACGTCACGCTGGTCGCGCACTCGATGGGCGGCGGTGAGCTGGCCCGCTACATCGGCCGGCACGGCACCGGGCGGGTCCGGTCGGCGGTCCTGCTGTCCGCCATCCCGCCCCTGATGCTCCAGGGCCCGGACAACCCGGAGGGTGTGCCGCAGAGCGTCTTCGACGGCATCAAGCAGGGCATCCTGACCGAGCGTTCGCAGTTCTGGAAGGACTCGGCGGAGGGGTTCTTCTCCGCCGACCGGCCCGGTAACAAGGTGACGCAGGGCAACAAGGACGCGTTCTGGTACATGGGGATGGCCGAGACGATCGAGGCCGGCGTCGCCTGTGTCGACGCGTTCGCGTCCACCGACTTCCACGAGGACCTGAAGAAGTTCGACGTCCCCACGCTGATCGTGCACGGCGACGACGACCAGATCGTGCCGATCGACGCGACCGGCCGCAAGTCCGCGAAGCTCGTCTCCGGCTCCACCCTCAAGGTCTACGAGGGCGGTTCCCACGGCATCGCGCTGGTGCCGGGGGACAAGGAGCGGTTCAACAAGGATCTCCTGGAGTTCCTGCGGGACTGAGGCCCGGTCGGGAGGCCTCCGGCGTGGAGAGTGCGAGCAGCGCGGCCAGTTCGCGCATGTCGTGGAAGACGACGGTGTCCGTTCCCTCCAGCCGGGCGGCCGGGGTGAGTCCGCCCGCGTAGCCGAACGACCGCATGCCGGCCGCGCGGGCGGCCTCGACACCGTAGGCGCTGTCCTCGATCACCACGCACCGCGCCGGGTCGGCGCCCATCGTGCGGGCGGCGTGCAGGAAGAGGTCGGGGGCGGGCTTGCCGCGTGCCACGTCGGCCGCGCTGAAGACGCGGCCGTCGAAGTGGCGGGCCAGCGCCGTGGTCGCCAGGTTGCGGGCGATCGAGGCGTGCGAGCCGTTCGACGCGACGCACACCGGGACGGTCAGCGATTCCAGCAGGGCGGGGATGCCGTCCACCGGTTTCAGCCGGGTGGCCAGCGCCTCGCGGTAGAGGTGGGTGTACGGCAGCTCCCAGTCCTCGGCGAGCGGGCGGCCGAGCCGTTCCTCGACGACGGCCCGGAAGACCTCGGCGGACGAGCCCACCAGCCGCTCGACGATCTCCGCCTCGGTGAGGACGCACCCCAGGTCCGCCAGCACCAGCGCGTCCACCTCGGTGTAGATGCGTTCGCTGTCGATGAGCGTGCCGTCGCAGTCGAAGATCACCAGGTCCACCGGGTTCGCCGTCATGGACGGCAGGGTACGGGCGCCGGGGAAGCGGCCGACACCCCGCCGGGCTCCTGTGCAAGGCGAGGCGGAGCCGCGTGGCCGGGTGCCCGCCGTCCGGACGGGTCGGCCGGTCACGGGGCTTCGGGGTCCCCTCCGGACGCCCGCGCCCGCAGCAGGGCGGCGGTGCGTTCGCACCAGTCGAGGTTGCCCCGCTCGAAGGCGAGTCCCCGGCTGCACGTCAGGTACGGCCCGACGCGGGTGCCGTGGCGCAGGAACTCCTCCTCCGTACGGCCGCCCCGCATGGTGCGCAGCAACTCCTCGAAGAGCGCGACCTTGGCGCGAGCGAACCCGGCCCGCTCGGTGAGGCGTTGGATCAGCGGGCCGGGGGCGAGGTGGTCGGCTGCCTGTACCTGCACGAGCAGGTCGTCGCGGATGAAGGAGGGCTTGGCCGGGGCGGAGGTGAAGCGTTCCAGCTCCGCGAGGCCGGGAGCGGTGACGCGGAAAAGGCGCTTGTTCGGGCGGTTCTCCTGCACGACCTCCCGCCCGGCGATCAGCCCGTCCCGTTCCAGCCGGGTCAGTTCGGCGTAGAGCTGCTGCGGCTGCGCGTGCCAGAAGTTGGCCACGCCGAGGTCGAAGGCCTTGGCGAGCCGGTAGCCGCTGAGCTCCCCGTCGAGCAGTGCCGCCAGCACCGCGTGCCGTAGTGCCACCGGATCGTCGCCTCCGTACCTCTGTCGCCACTCGGACTCGCATGATAGTCATGAAAATGACTGGTCTTATTCATGACTAGATGAAGGGGTGGGTCATGGCCACCGAGGACACCGCAGGCGCCACCGTCACCACCGGAGCCACGGGTGCCGCCACCGTCACCACCGGAGCCACGGGTACTGCCACCGACACCGCGCACCCCACCACCGCGGAGCGGTTCCGGGCCGCTGTGGAGAACGGCGAACTCGCCGCGATGGAGGCGCTGTTCACCGACGACGTCAACCTGTACAGCCCGGTGAAGTTCACGCCCTTCGAGGGCAAGCCGATGGTGATGGGCCTCTTCGGGGTGCTGCTGCGCACCTTCGAGGACTTCCACTACACCGGCGCGTACCGGGGTACCGGGGAGACCAGCGTCGACGGCTCCTCCGCCCCCTCCGAGGTGCTGATGTTCCGTGCCGCCATCGGCGGCAGGGCGATCCACGGCATCGACCTGCTGCACTTCGACGAGGCCGGGCTGATCAAGGAGTTCACCGTGATGGTGCGCCCGCAGTCCGCCGTCCACGCTCTCGGCGCCGCCGTGCTCGCCGGGCTGGTCGAAGCCGGCCTCGCACCCGCGCCCGACATCACCCCGGACACCGGCTTCGCACCCGCCCCGGAGGCCGCCCGGTAGCGGCGGGCCGCTGGGGCGCGGAACGGCGCGCGGCCCGGGCGCGGCACCCCCGTCACGCGCTCCCTCATGCACCCCGGTCCCGCGCCCGATCGCGCACCCCCTCACGCACACCCCTCACGCGCCCCGCCACGCTCCCCGGCCACGTCCCGGTTCGTCAGTGCCGGCCCGCGATGCGGTCCGCCGCTCGGGCCAGCGGGTCGGTGGTGGCGCGGAAGGAGGCGGCCTCCCGGCGGTCGGCGGCGCGGTAGGCCGCGTACATCCCGTGCACGCCGAGCCAGCGCAGTGGTTCCGGTTCCCAGCCGCGGACCTTGTGGTTCACCCACGGCAGCGCGGTCAGCTCGGTGGGTCCGGCCTGGCCGGAGTCCTGCTGGATGAGGTCGCGCAGGGTGCGGGCGGCGAGGTTGGAGGTGGCGACCCCCGAGCCGACGTAGCCGCCCGCCCAGCCGAGGCCGGTGGACCGGTCCAGGGTCACGGTGGCGCACCAGTCGCGCGGCACGCCGAGCACCCCGGACCAGGCGTGGTCGACGTGGACGCCCGCGGTGGTGGGGAAGAAGCGCACCAGCAGATCGCGCAGCGCCTGCACGGTGGCCGGCTGGGTGCGGCCGTCGTTGTCGGTCTTCGAGCCGAAGCGGTAGGGGACGCCCCGGCCGCCGAGCGCGATACGGCCGTCGGCGGTGCGCTGGGCGTACATGTAGGCATGCGCCATGTCACCGAGCGTCTCGCGCCCGTCCCACCCGATGGTCTCCCAGAGCGCGTCGGACAGCGGCTCGGTGACGATCATGGACGAGTTCATCGGCAGCCAGGTCCGCCGGTGGCCCTTGATGCCCGCGGTGAACCCCTCGGTGCAGCGCAGCACGTAGGGGGCGCGGACAGTGCCGTACGGGGTCACCGCGTGCTTCGGCCTGATCTCGGTGACGGGCGTCGACTCGTGGACGGTGACGCCGAGCGCCTCCACGGCCGCCGCCAGCCCCTTCACCAGCTTCACCGGGTGCAGCCGGGCGCCGTGCGGGGTCCAGCTGGAGCCGACCACACCGGCGACCCGGATCCGCTCGGCGGTCTCCCGGGCGCCGCGGAGCACCCGGTCACTCTCCCCGAAGGCGATCTCGACGGAGTGGAAGTCCTTGAGCCGGGCGAGCTGGGCCGGGGTGTAGGCCACTTCGAGGACGCCGCCGCGGTGGATGTCCGCGTCGATCCCTTCCGCCTCGGTGACGTCGGTCACCTCGCGGACGGTGTCGTTCATCGCCCGCTGGAGCCGGACGGCCGCGTCGTGGCCGTGCAGCTTGGCGTACCGGTCGCGGCCGGCGACGCCGTTGTACAGCCAGCCGCCGTTGCGTCCGGAGGCGCCGTAGCCGCAGAACTTGGCTTCCAGGACCGTGATGTTGAGGAAGGGGACGGCCTTCTTGAGGTAGTACGCCGCCCACAGGCCGGTGTAGCCGCCGCCGACGATGCAGACGTCCGCCGTGCTGTCCCCGGGCAGGGGTTCACGGGGTACCGGAATGCCCTCCTTCGCGTACCAGAACGATATGCCGCCGTCCGCGGTGCCCGTGGTTCTGCCGCTGCTCATGTTGGTTCTGCCGTCCCGTGCGATGAGGAGTGCCGGTGTGTGTGCGGGGACGTTACTGCGCCGAGGGGTGTTCCGTCTTGCGCAGGCTCCCGGCCGTCCGGGTCAGCGGGAGACAGGCCAGGCCGGTGAGGGCCGCGACGACGTGGCCGGGTCCGACGAAGGACCGGCCGCCGGCCAGCAGCACCCCGAAGAAGACCAGGACCGCGAAGACGTACGGGTAGCGCCATATGCGCGGAATCCGGTACGTGAGCACGGCGGCGGCCCCCGCGAGACCGTAACCGGCGTCGATTCCGAGGGAGTTGAAGGACGCCTCCGGGGTGTGCCCGTGCCGTACGAGCCAGTTGAGTACCCGCTCGAAGAGCAGCACGGGCACTGTCTGGGCGAGCACGGCGACGCACACCCAGCGCGGTGTCCCGAGCCAGTGTTCGGCGGTGGCGTGCACGAGGGTGAAGAGCGCCGCGTACGCGAGCCACGGCACGCCGTCCGTCCACAGGGCGCCGGCGGTGAGGGCGCGGACGGGGTGCTGGGCGAGTTCCTGGAGCCCGGTGGAGCGCGGGCGCAGGAATCCGCCGGACGCGGGGAGCGCGTGCGGCAGCACGGTGGTGACGAAGAGCGCCGCGAGCCACAGGTGGGCGCCGGGCGCGCCGGTGATCCGGCGGTGGAGCGCGCCGAGAGCGGCGGCCGCACGTTTTCGGGGCATGTCCGATTGACGCACGGTCCTAGGATCGGCGGCGTGAGCGACATTCCGGAGGAGTTGGCCGCCACCCTCGCCGCGCACGGCGGTGCGGCCGGGCGGGCCTTCGCCGCCCGGCTCCCGGAGCTGGCCGGGCACTTCCTCGACCGTTGGGAACTGCGCCCGGACGGACCGCCGATGTACGGGCTCTGCGCGCTGGTGCTCCCCGTGGTGCGGCGGGCGGACGGGCTGCCGTGCGTACTGAAGCTCCAGGCGGTGGACGAGGAGACCGTGGGCGAACCGATGGCGCTGCGGGCCTGGGGCGCGGCGGGAGCCGGGGCGGTGGGGCTGCTCGACCACGATCCGGCCACCGGCACGATGCTGTTGGAACGCCTCGACGAGCGCCGCCCGCTGTCCGCGCTGCCGGACGCGCGGGAGGCGGTGCGGGTGCTGGCCGGGGTGCTGGCGCGGCTGGTGGCGGTCCCGGCGCCGCCGGGGCTGCGGCGGCTCGGCGACCTGGCCGGGGGGATGCTGGAGCGGACCCCGGCGGTGCTGGGCGCCCTGGCCGGGAGCGAGGACCGGCGGCTGCTCGCGGACTGCGCGGCGGCACTGCGCGAGGTCGCGGCGGAGCCGGGCGACCGGCTGCTGCACTGGGACCTGCACTACGACAACGTGCTGGCCGGGCGGCCGGGCACCGCGCTCGCCCACCGGTGGGTGGCGCTGGACCCGAAACCGCTGGCCGGGGACCCGGGGTTCGACCTGTTCCCCGCGCTGCACAACCGGTTCGAACCGGCACAGGTGCGCCGGCGGTTCGACGTGCTGACGGAGGCGCTCGGCATGACGGCGGACCGCGAGCGGGCCCGGTCCTGGACGCTGGCCCGGGTGCTGCAGAACGCCCTGTGGGCCGTGGAGGCGGGCGCGTCGTCGCTGCCCCCGCACCACCGGGAGATCGTCCGGCAGCTACGGGGCGGACCGGGCCCGCGGTAGGGGCCCGGCGTCCCGCCCGTACACCCCGTTTACGCTGCCTGCATGATTCGCACCGCCACCGTCGCAGACGTCCCCGTCATCCACACCATGGTCCGTGAGCTGGCCGATTACGAGAAGGCGCTGCACGAGGCACGGGCCACCGAGGAGCAGCTCAGGGAGGCCCTGTTCGGCGAGCGCCCTGCCGCCTACGCCCATGTCGCGGTGGCGGACGACGGCGAAGTGGTTGGTTTCGCCCTGTGGTTCCTCAACTTCTCGACCTGGCGCGGCGTCCACGGCGTGTACCTGGAGGACCTCTACGTACGCCCGGAACGCCGCGGCGGCGGTCACGGCAAGGCGCTGCTGCGCGAATTGGCCCGTACCTGCGTGGACCGCGGCTACGGCCGGCTGGAATGGTCGGTGCTCGACTGGAACGCGCCTTCGATCGCCTTCTACGAGTCGCTGGGCGCGCGCCCGCAGGACGGCTGGACCGTGTACCGGCTCACCGACGGGGCGCTGGAGGAGCTGGGGTCGGGCGCCTGACGGCCGGACCGGGGAGCAGGGACCGAGGGAGCCGGGCAAGGGGCCGGGGCCCGGCGCGGCGGGGACGGTGCTGCGGCGGACGGTTCGGGCCGACGCCGGCCTTTCGCGCCCCCCTTGCCCGTGGCGCGGCGGGGGACTCCGGGCCGCGGGGGGCGGTGGCCCCGTGTGCGGTGCCGGTGCCGTCGGTGCCATGGGCGACGATGGGCGGATGGCACCGACAGCGCGCAGGACCACGGGCACGACCACGGGCGGGACCACGAGTGGGAAAGGCGCGGCCGGCCGGACGGCCCGGGTGAAGGGGGTGGTGGCGGCGCGACGGCCCGAGGTGCGGCTGCCGCCGCTGGTCCCGTACGAGGGCGGCGGCCTGGAGCCGGACGGGGACTACGACGGTCTGCGGTTCGCCGCCGACGACTTCGCCGACCAGTCGGCCCGCGGCGCCCGCTTCATGGACTGCGCACTCGACGGCTGCGCCCTGGACCGCACGGAGCTGATCCGGGCCCGCTTCATCGACTCGGTGCTGACCGGGGTCCGCGGGGTGGGCACGGAGCTCGCCGAGGCGTCGCTGCGGGACGTGGAGGTGGTGGACGCCCGGCTCGGCGGCGTGCAGATGCACGGGGCCGTGCTGGAACGCGTCGTGGTGCGGGGCGGCAAGATCGACTACCTGAATCTGCGCGGCGCCCGGCTGAAGGACGTCGTCTTCGAGGGCTGTGTGCTCTCCGAACCGGACTTCGGCGACGCCCACCTCGTGCGGGTCGAGTTCCGCGACACCGTGCTGCGCCGGGCCGATTTCAGCAACGCCCGGATGGACTCGGTGGACCTGCGCGGCGCCGCCGAGCTGGACATCGCCCGGGGCATCGAGCGGCTGGCCGGAGCGGTGATCAGCCCGGTCCAGCTCATGGAGCTGGCACCGTCGTTCGCCGCGCAGATCGGGGTGCGCGTGGAGGCATGACGTACGGGGTACGCGTGGAGGCGTGACGTACGGGGTGCGGGCGCGGGAGCCGAGCCTCCCCCAGCCTTCTGCCGTGCGCCGCCCCGGCCCTCTCAGATGCGCGGGAAGCGCGCCTGGAGGTCCCAGACGACGGGGTTGTCGGCCAGGCCCTCGTGCATGTCCGACAGGTCCGCGATCAGGTCGTGCAGGAAGTCGCGGGCCTCACGGCGCAGCAGCGAGTGGCTGAACGTCAGTGGCGGCTCGTCCCCGGGCATCCAGTCGGCCTCGATGTCGACCCAGCCGAAGCGGCGCTCGAACAGCATCCGGTCCGAGGACTCGGTGAAGTCCAGCTCGGCGAACTGCTGCCGGTGCGAGCGGTTGCCGCGGGGGTCCTGGTCGATCTGCTCCACGATGTCGCACAGCGCCCACGCGAAGTCGAGGACCGGCACCCATCCCCAGGCTGTGGACACCTCGCGGTCCGCCTTGGTGTCCGCGAGGTAGACGTCCCCGGAGAACAGGTCGTGGCGCAGGGCCCGGACGTCCGCGCGGCGGTAGTCGGTCTGCGGGGGATCGGGGAAGCGACGGGAGAGGGAGTAGCCGATGTCGAGCACGGTTCGATGGTGTCACGTCCCCCGCACCCTCCCGCCCGCACACCGGTTCGACCGACGCCCGCGGCCGGCCAGGGGGCAGGGGCAGGCCGCGGGCATGGGGCACAGGGCGCGGGGCATCGGCGGCCGGACGCCGGTCCGTGGCGGTGGAGGCCCGACGTCCCGCTTCCGTGGCGGCGGCCGTACCGCTCAGGACAGCAGCCGCTGTTCCTTGGCGACCGCAACCGCGCCCGCCCGGGTGTCCACGCCGAGCTTGTCGTAGATGCGGCCCAGGTGGGTCTTGACCGTCGCCTCGCTGATGAACAGGGCGCGGGCGATCTCCCGGTTGCCGAGGCCGCGGGAGAGCTGTCCCAGGATGTCGCGCTCGCGGTCCGTCAGCGTCGGCGGAGGGGTACGCATCCGGGCCATCACCCGGTCCGCGACCGGCGCCGACAGAGTCGTCCGGCCGAGCGCCGCCGACCGGATGGCCGTGAAGAGCTCCTCCGGCCGCTCGGCCTTCAGCAGATAGCCGGTGGCACCCGCGCCGATGGCCCGGGTGATGTCCGCGTCCGTGTCGTAGGTGGTGAGCACCAGGACGCGGCCGGTACCGGCCCCGACGATCAGCCGGGTCGCCTCGACCCCGTCGATGCCCGCCCCGAGCTGGAGATCCATCAGCACCACGTCCGGGGACAGCTTCGCCGCCAGTGCCACGGCCTCCTCGCCGCTGCCGGCCTCGCCGACGACGTCGAGGTCCGGTTCGCTGCCGAGCAGTGCCAGCAGTCCGGCGCGGACCACCACGTGGTCGTCGCAGAGCAGGACGCGTACGGGCGCGGGTTCCGGTGCGGGCGGGGTCATGCGGACTCCTCGGGGGCGGGCGCGGGCCGGGCCCCGGAGGCGGGGAGCGACGGCGGAAGCGGTACGCAGGCGGTGAGCACGGCGCCCTCGCCCGGCGACGACTCGACGGTCAGCGAGCCGCCGAGCTGGCGGACCCGGGCTCGCATCGCGGGCAGTCCGTGCCCGCGACCGGGGTCCTGACCGGCCCGCTCCCCCGACGGCTCGAAGCCCTCGCCGTCGTCCGCGACGTCCAGCACCACCCGGTCGTCGAGGTGCGTCAGGGTCAGCGCCGCCGTGGTCGCGCCGGAGTGCTCCCGTACGTTGGCGAGCGCCCCCTGGGCGATGCGGAGCAGCGCCGACTGGACCCGGTCCGGCAGCGGGACGCGGGCGGCTCCCTCGACGTGGCAGCGCACCACCAGCGTGCCCGGTCGGCTCTCCCGCCCGGCCAGGGTACGCAGCGCCGCCTCCAGACCGCCCCCCTCGGCGAGGTCGGCGGGGGCCAGGTCGTGCACGAACCGCCGGGCCTCGGCGAGGTTGTGCTCCGCGATGCCCGCCGCCGTACGGACGTGGGAGCGGGCGGTCTCCGGTGCGCCGTCCCAAGTGCGTTCGGCGGCCTGGAGCAGCATCCGCTGGCTGGACAGGCCCTGTGCCAGGGTGTCGTGGATCTCCATGGACAGGCGCTGGCGCTCGGCGAGGGTTCCCTCGCGGCGCTCGGTGGCCGCGAGTTCGCGCCGGGTGCGCAGCAGGTCGTCGATGAGCCCGCGTTGGTGCCGGGCCAGCTCCCTGCTGCGGTCGGACTGGCGCTGCATGCGGACGAAGACGGCGGTGGCGAGCGCGGCGACGGCCGGCGGGGCCAGCAGCAACTGCGGATCGAAGCCGTCGGCCAGCCGTAGCTGCGCGGCCACCACGAACGCCGTCAGCAGGGCCACCAACGCCAGACCGGGGCGGGTCGGCAGCAGGTGCAGTCCGGTGGCGATGAGCGGCACCGCGCACCACGCGAAGCTCGGCGCGAGCACGACCAGCACCATCCACACCGCCACCAGCACGCCGAACCGGACGGCCGGAGCGCGCGCAGGACGACGGCTCAGCACCGGACCCAGCAGGTGGACGACGGCGAGGGTCACCGACAGCGCGACCACCCACGGGGTACGGGCCTCGCCGGGGTGCCGCAGCAGGAAGCGGGCCAGGGAGGCGCCGAGCAGCAGGAAGAACGCGGTGTGCATGAGGAGCGACAGCCAGCGGGCGTCGGGGTCGCCGGGGGCGGAGGTGCTGCCGGCCTCCGCGGGGAGGGGCGGCACGGCGGCGGACGCGTCGGCGGCTGCTTCGGTGGGCGCGGTGGCACGGGCGTCGGCGGGCGCGTCTGCACCGGCTCCGGCGGGTGCAGACGCGCCCTCGGGGGATCCGCCCTCCCGCTCGGTTCTCTGCCGCACCTGGTGCCTCGTACTCTCCGTCGTGGCTCGTGGCTCGTGGCTCGTGGCTCGTGGCTCGTGGCTCGTGGCTCGTGGCTCGTGGCCCGTGGCCCGTGGTCGTCGTCCGTCGTGGTCGTTCTCCGCCGCGCGTTCTCCGCCGTGCGGTGGCTCCAGCATGCGGGAAACCGGGTCTGTCCTGTCCCGTCCGAAGTACCGCACCGGTGCCGGAACCGCCGGGGCGGCGCGAGCGGGGTCACGGCGGCCGGGCATACCGGAGCGCGCGTGCCGCTTCTCCACCCTCACCCCGCCCGGCCACCCCCGCATCAGCCGATCGGTTGACCCGTCCGTCCACCGGAGGGCGCCGCAGCCGCAGCCGGTACGCCGACGGGCCGGGCCGGTCCCCGGGCCCAGCATCGATACCAGGAGCCGACGCGGCGACCGGGACCGGACCCCACACCGGCCCCCGGCCCCGGAGCCCGATCCGACGGCACGCCGGTCCCCCCGGCGCCACCACCTCACCAGGGAGCCACACCATGACCGCCACGCCCGTCCACAGCGCCGACGCCACCACCACCCGTCGCCTCTCGCTGCGCACCCGCGTCCTGACCGGTGCGGTGGCCGCCGCCGCGCTCGGCGCCGGGACCTTCGGAGCGGTGTCCGCCAACGCGTCCACCCCCGCAGCGCCCGCCGCCGCCCCCGCCGCGTCCTCGGACACCGCCGACCGCGACCTCCAGCGGACCAGCCACCTGACGATCGACGCCGCCACCAAGGCCGCGAAGGCCGCCCTGGACGCCGCCGAGAAGGAGAACCAGCACGTCTCCGTAGCGGTGGTCGACCGTGACGGCAACACCCTCGTCACCCTGCGCGGCGACGGCGCGGGCCCGCAGTCCTACGAGTCCGCCGAGAAGAAGGCGTACACCGCCGTCTCCTGGAACGCCCCGACCTCGGACCTGGTCAAGCGGCTGGAGCAGGCACCGAACCTGAAGGACATCCCCGGCACGCTCTTCCTGGCGGGCGGCGTGCCGGTCAAGGCCGGCAGCGCCCCGGTGGCCGGTATCGGCGTGGCGGGCGCGCCCAGCGGCGACCTGGACGAGAAGTTCGCCCGCGCCGGCGTGGCGGCCCTCGGCCGCTGACCCGGGAGCAGGGGGTCCGGGCATCCCCGGGCCCCGGCGGCACCGGCTCCGCCGCCCCGCCCGCATAAGATCGACTCCGTGGATCAGCGAAGCCCCGTGCGGCGCCTGGCGCCCGCGGTCGCCCTCGGAGCCGTACTCGTCACCGTCGCCGGCCTCGGCACCGCGTGCACCGGGACGCAGGCCGGGGTGTCGGGCAAGCCGGGCGCGGCCGGTCTGCGCGATCCCTACTTCCCGAGGCTCGGCAACGGTGGATACGACGTCACCCACTACGGGCTGGAGCTGGCCGTCGGCGCCGACGGCCGGCTCTCCGGCACCGCCGAGATCATCGCGCGCGCCACCCAGGACCTGAGCGCCTTCAACCTCGACCTGGCCGGGCTCGACGTACGGAGCGCGACCGTCGAGGGACGGCCGGCGGCCGTCAACCGGGCGGGGCGCGAACTGACGCTCCGGCCCGCCGCCGACGTGGAGGAGCGGCTGCGCGTCGGCCGCACCTTCCGGACGGTCGTGCGGTACGCGGGCAGTCCCCTCACCCTCACCGATCAGGACGGTTCCGAGGAGGGGTGGCTGAAGACCGGCGACGGCTGGGTGGCGCTCGGCGAGCCGACCGGGTCGATGACGTGGTTCCCGGGCAACCACCACCCGAGCGACAAGGCCACCTACAGCGTCGAGGTCACCGTTCCGGAAGGGCTGACGGCGGTCTCCAACGGGCGGCGCACGGCTGTCCGCACGAGCGGCGGCCGGACCACGTCCACCTGGCGCACCGACGCACCCATGGCGAGTTATCTGGCGACCGTCGCGATCGGCCGGTTCACCGTCGAGGAGTCGAGGACCGGCGACGGGATCGAGGTCCTGACTGCGGTCGACCCGGTCTCGCGCAAGCGGAGTTCGGCGGTCCTCGAACAGATCCCGCAGGTGGTGGCCTGGGCGTCGGAAAGGTTCGGCCCGTACCCGTTCGCTTCGACCGGTGCGATCGTGGACCGTCCCGGTGACTCCGGGTACGCCCTGGAGACGCAGACCCGCCCGTACTTCCCGGGGCCGCCCGACATCGGCCTGCTCGTCCACGAGTTGGCCCACCAGTGGTTCGGGGACTCGGTCACCCCGGCCACCTGGCGGGACATGTGGCTGAACGAGGGGTTCGCGACCTACGCGGAGTGGCTGTGGAGCGAGGACCACCACGGGGCCTCCGCGCAGCACCTCTTCGACGAGGCGTACGCCGACGACGCCAACTGGGCCTTTCCGCCCGCCGACCCGCCGACCGCGGCCGACATCTCCGAGGCCCCGGTCTACGGCCGCGGGGCGATGGTGGTGCACCGTCTCCGGCTGGCGATCGACGACGACGAGGCGTTCTTCGCCCTACTCAAGGGCTGGACGGCCGCGCACCGCCACGGCAACGCCGCCACCGGCGACTTCACCGCCTACGCGGAACGCCGCACCGGCCTCGACCTGGCCCCCCTGTGGGACGCCTGGCTCTACGGCGACGGACGCCCTTCCCGCGCCTGACGCCTGAACCGGGCCCCGCCGCCCGGTCCTGGCCTGACGCCCGACCCTGGGGTCAGGTCTCGTGGACACCGCACGGGGGAAGCCCCCGGCCGACAGGAACGACCGGGGGCTTCTCTCATGCGCCCGGGTCACGGACGACGCGGCGGACGACCGACGCGTCGTCGCATGCTGAAGCGGGGTGGAGCGTGCGTCAGAGGTTGACGCCGAAGTCGGTGGCGATGCCGCGCAGGCCCGAGGCGTAACCCTGGCCGACCGCGCGGAACTTCCACTCGGCGCCGTTGCGGTAGAGCTCGCCGAAGACCATGGCGGTCTCGGTGGCGGCGTCCTCGCTGAGGTCGTAGCGGGCGATCTCGGTGCCGCCGGCCTGGTTGATGATGCGGATGAAGGCGTTCCGCACCTGGCCGAAGTTCTGGCTGCGGTTCTCGGCGTCGTAGATCGAGACCGGGAAGACGATCTTGTCGATGTCGGCCGGGAGGGCCGCCAGGTTGACGTTGATCTGCTCGTCGTCGCCCTCGCCCTGGCCGGTGACGTTGTCACCGGTGTGGACGATGGTCTGGTCCGGCGTCGACTTGTTGTTGAAGAAGACGAAGTGGCCGTCGGAGTAGACCTTGCCGGCGTTGTTGACCGCGATCGCCGAGGCGTCGAGGTCGAAGTCGGTGCCGGTGGTGGTGCGGACGTCCCAGCCGAGGCCGACCGTGACGGCGGTCAGGCCGGGTGCCTCCTTGGTGAGCGAGACGTTGCCGCCCTTGGACAGGCTTACAGCCATGGGAAGTGCCTTTCCTCGTCTTGTGCGGGCCTCGTGCCCTCACGAAAGCTACCGTCACCCGTCATAACGCACGCATGGGACCACGAGGTTCCTGGTCCCTTTACTTTCTTTGCCGAACTTCTGTCCCGTTCCGTCCCGTCCGTGTCGCGGGACGGTGGAACCGGGGCGTCCGCGGCCCCGCGGCCGCTTCGCGCGGCAGGAGTGCGGGCAAAAGAAGGTGACGTGGGGGGTCCGTTGCGGGGAACATGGGTGTCATGTCCGGGCCCTATGTCATCCGCGGCTCGGTCTCCCTCCCGGAGGCCGAGCTCATGTGGCGTTTCTCGCGGTCCTCCGGGCCCGGCGGCCAGCACGTCAACACCAGCGACTCGCAGGTGGAGCTCCGCTTCGACCTGGCGGCGACCGGGTCGCTGCCCGAGGTGTGGAAAGCGCGCGCCTTGGAGCGGCTGGCGGGCCGGCTGGTCGACGGCGTCGTCTCGGTGCGCGCTTCCGAGCACCGCTCGCAGTGGCGCAACCGCGAGACGGCGGCGGTGCGGCTCGCCTCGCTGCTCGCGGAGGCCACCGCGCCGCCGCCCAAGCCCCGCATCAAGCGGAAGATCCCGCGTGGCATCAACGAACGCAGGCTGCGGGAGAAGAAGCAGCGCGGCGACACCAAGCGCGGGCGCTCCGGCCGCGACTGGTGATCCGTGCGGGCCGCCCGTCGCACGGAGCGGGCGGGAGGGCCGGACGGCGGGGCCGCGAGGCGTGGGGCCGTGCGGCCACCGGACTTCAGTCCCCCGGCCGGTCCAGGTGCCGGTAGGCGCCCCGGTAGTAGGCGAGCGGCTCGCCGGGGACGGACGGCATCCTGGCGGCCAGCACCCGGCCGATGACCAGGGTGTGGTCGCCCGCCACCACGCGCTGCTCGGTGCGGCACTCCAGCGAGGCGAGCGCCCCGTCGACCAGCGGCGCGCCGGTGACCTCTCCCCGCGCGTGCGGGATCTCGGTGAAGAGCAGCCGGTCGCTGAGCCGGCCCTTCATGGCGAACCGGGCGGCGATCAGCCGCTGGTCCTCCGCGAGCACGGAGACGGCCCACAGCGGCTGTTCGGCCAGCAGGTCGTCCATCCGTGAGTCGTTGCGGACGCTCACCATGACCAGGGGCGGGTCCAGCGACACGGACATGAAGGCGGTGGCCGTCATCCCGGCGTCCTCGCCCCTGCCGTCCGCGTCGAGCGGGGGTTCCTGGGCGGTGATCAGGACCACGCCCGCGGCCAGCCGGGACAGGGCGGCCCGGAACTCTTCGTTGCTCACCCCCTCAGCATGGGGGACGGTCGGTGCGGCCGGGGTGGAGGTCTTCGTCTGGAACACGAGTGGAACGCTAGTCGCGGGGTCCCGGCGGCCACATCGGGCCAGGGGACCAGCCGGGTCCTAGGACCCGCAGCCGGTGCGGCGGTGCTGACGTCCGGCTCCGGGCGCCTGCGGAGTGGACGGGGCAAGAGGCGTACGCCGGAGCGCGGGGCCGAGGACGCGCGACCGCGGGAACGAGGGCGGCGTGCGGAAGTCACCGGGAACCCTCCCCCGGCTCTTGTGACTTGACTCACAGAAGTCACAATTTGCTGACCCTGTGTACCGGTTGCACAGCTCACTGTGATTCAGTGAGGTTGACGCTGAAACAAGTACGGAGATAGGGCATGCGACGTGTACGCCCATATGTACGTCGTCTTGTGCGTCGATATGTGCGGCGATGAGCACGTCGCTGGGAAACCGGGAGTTGCTGTCGAGGTCTCGGGGAGAGCGAGTCATGGAGGCCGAGTCGGAGCCCTACGTCCGCCTTGCGACCATGCGGCAGCTGCACCAGGCCGTCGCTGAGCTCAACAGGGCGCGCAGCCTGGCCGACACCCTGCAGACCGTGGCCGACGGGATCGTCTCCGGTCTCGGCTACGAGCTGGGCTGCGTCAACCTCGTGCAGCCGGACGGCCACCTCGTCGTCGCCGCGTTCGCCGGGAACGACGCCGCCGAATCCCTCATATCCGGCCGGGTCGGCTCCCGTGAGGCGTGGGAGCGCCGGCTCGGCATGGGGGAGGCCTGGGGCGAGCTGCGGTTCATCCCCCACACCGAGGGCTGGGTCCTGCTCGACGACGACGTGCCCCAGTGGCACACCGAGGGCCCGGAGCCCCGCTTCGAGGACGAGTGGCACTCCCTCGACCGCCTCTACGCCCCCATGTACACCTCCGGGGGCGGGCGCGACCTGCTCGGCGTCCTGTCCGTCGACCGTCCGCGCAACGGCCGCCGCCCCGGCGCCTGGGGCCGCGAGGCCCTCCAGATGTACGCCTCGCAGGCCGCCATAGCGATCAGCAACGCACGGCTGCGGGCCAACATGCAGCGGGCGCTGGTCCGGCTCGAACGGGAGCAGCAGGCACTGCGGGCCAGTGAGGAATCCTTCCGGCAGGCCTTCGAGTACGCCCCCAGCGGCATGGCGATAGCCGAGATGGGCGGCGACCAGCACGGCCGGCTGCTGCGCACCAACGACGCCCTGTGCCGACTGCTCGGCCGCCCGGCGTCGGTGCTGCGCCGCTACTCCTTCGCCGACCTGGTCCACCCCGAGGACATCGGCACCCTGCTCCGCACCTCGGCCGAGGGCGGCCGCGCGGAGCTGCGGCTCGGCCGGCGCGACGGCACCTACCTCTGGGTGTCGCTGCGCAACTCGGTCGTGGCGGACACCACCGACGGCCCCCGCTTCCTGCTGACGCACGTCGAGGACATCGAGGAGCGCAAGCGGCACGAGCTCAATCTCGCCCATCGTGCCTCGCACGACGCCCTCACCGGGCTGCCCAACAGCGCGGAACTGCGTTCCCGGCTCAGTGCCCGGCTCTGCGAGCGCCCCCACGAGGCGTCCACCACCACCGCCATCGAGGCGCTGGACGCCGCGTACGGCGACGTGTCGGGCCGCCGCGCCGACGCGTACGAGGGACACGACGGGTACGAGAGGGAGGCGGTGCCCGTCGCCGGGGCCTACGACCACCACGTGCACATCGTGGCTCCCGACGCCGCCCGCGACGACGGCGCGAAAGGGCTCGCGGTCCTCTTCTGCGACCTCGACGGCTTCAAGTCCATCAACGACCGGTTCGGGCACCACACCGGGGACGCGGTCCTCATCGAGGTGGCCCGGCGGCTCACCACCTGCGTGCGCGACGGCGACACCGTCGCCCGGCTCGGCGGGGACGAGTTCGTGGTGCTCGCCGACGGCCTCGGCGCCGCCGACGCCGCCGACCTGGCCGTACGCCTGCGGAACGCGATCATTCCGCCGATCAGGGTGGACGGCCGGGCCGTCCGGGTGGGCGCGAGTTTCGGCATCGGCTGGGCGGAATGCGGCATGAGCGTGGAAGAGGTGCTGCGCTCCGCGGACCAGCGGATGTACATCGAGAAGCGGTCGCGGGCGAAGGTTCACCGCAGGGCCGTGTGACGTTCACGACGAAGCTTTCCCCGCGCCCGTGCCCTCGCGGGGGCGTGGCGTCCGGGGCCCGGAGTCCCATTCGGCCCGTGCTCCGTTCGGGGTAGGCTCGGCCGGTCGGCGACGGCTGGCGACATGGTGAGGAGTGACTGAGGGATGACGGCCGGAAACAACGGCACGAGCAAGCCCGAGGACGACGATCCGTTCGGCTACCTGTACGCGGACGGTCAGGCGGCGGGCGCCCAGGCGCCCGGTCAGGGCGGCTACGGCTACCCGGGACCGGCCGCGCAGCCCGGTGTGCCGCGGACCTCGTACAACCAGGTCCGGACGGTCGGCGAGCGGCAGTACGGACAGGTCCCGCAGCAGGGGTACGGCTACCCGCCCCAGCAGGCGTACGGGCAGCAGCAGCCGCAGCAGGGCTACCAGCAGAACCCGCAGTACGCGGCCCCCGAGACCTATCCCGGCGGCGCGCCCACCGCTGCGGTCCCCCAGGCGGGCGGCGGCGCGGGGCGGGGCGGGGGCTCCGGCCGGGGCGGACCGAACAACAAGGGCCTGATCATCGGTGCGGTCGCGGTCGTCGCGGTCGTGCTCATCGGCATCGGCGCGGCCCTCATGACCGGCGACGACGGCGAGGACGACCGGGCCACGGACCAGGCGTCCAGCTCGGCGGCCCCCTCCGCGGGCACGGACGAGTCCGCCTCGCCGAAGGCGACGGAGTCCAAGGAGCCGGTGGAGCTGCCCGAGCAGGACGCGGCGGCGCTGACCCTCGGCGGCACGGCGACCCTGGACAACACCGTCCCCGGCGCCAAGAGCGCCAGCGGGCAGTACATCAGCCTCAACGAGGTCGGCCGCTCGGCCACCTGGACGCTCGACGTCCCGGAGGCCGGGGAGTACACCCTGTACGTGACGTACGGCGTGCCCGGCAAGGACGCGAAGACGACGCTCACGGTCAACTCCGAGAAGCCGCGTTCCATCAACATGAAGAACTTCGCCCACGCGGCTGAGGGCGACCTGGCGAAGGGGTGGACCAGCACCTACGCGTGGGTCAACCTCACGAAGGGGTCCAACACCCTCAAGCTGTCCTGCGAGACCGGCGACCAGTGCGACGCCAACCTCGACCAGCTCTCGCTGAAGGCGGGCCACCTCCAGTAGGGGAGCCGCCTCGTGCGTCCGGGCGGCCCGGCGGGTCACCACCCGCCGGGCCGCCCGTGCGTCGTGGCCCGGTCGGCCGGTTGCGGGTCAGCCGGTCAGTCCGAGGAAGGCGGCCACCGTCGCGGCCATCGCGGCGCGCGCCGGGGTCAGGTACCCGCGCGGGTCGACGGCGGCCGGGTGCTCCGCCAGATGGGCCCGGACCGCGCCGCTGAACGCGGTGTTGAGCGCGGTGCCCACGTTGATCTTCACCATGCCGGAGGCCACCGCCCGGCGGATCTCCTCGTCCGGCACCCCGCTGGAGCCGTGCAGCACCAGCGGGACCGGGACGGCGTCCCGGAGCCGGCCGATCAGCTCGTGGTCGAGGGCGGCGGTGCGCTCCGTCATGGCGTGCGAGGAGCCGACGGCCACCGCCAGCGCGTCGACGCCGGTGGCCGCCACGTACGCGGCGGCCTCGGCCGGGTCGGTGCGGACGCCGGGCGCGTGGGCGTCCAGCGGCGGTTCCCCGTCCTTGCCGCCCACCCTGCCGAGCTCCGCCTCGATCCACACCCCGTTCCGGTGGCCCTGGCGCACCGCCTCGGCGGTGGCCTTGAGGTTGTCGTCGTAGGGCAGCCGGGAGGCGTCGAACATCACCGAGGAGAAGCCCTCGGCCTGCGCCCGGTGCAGCAGGTCGACGGATTCGACGTGGTCGAGGTGGAGGGCGAGCGGTGCGGTGGAGGTGCGCGCGACCGCCGCCGCGGCCGCGGCGACGGCGGTGACGCCGCCGTGGAACTTCACCGCGTTCTCCGAGATCTGGAGGATGGCCGGGGTGCCCGCGCGTTCGGCCCCCGCGGCGATGGCTTCGGCGTGTTCGAGGGTGATGACGTTGAAGGCGGCGACCCCGCGGCCCTCGGCCCGTGCGGCCTGGACGAGTTCACCGGTGCTGACGAGCGGCATGCTGCCCCCTGTTGCGATGTGCGGATCTTCGGTGCCGCGCCCGGCGTCCTTGCCGTGCGGGTGGCTGCGTCGTGCGCGTACGGGTACGTCTGTGCGGCGTCGGGGTTCCGGAGCGGGCGGCGGGGCGCCCGGCCGGCTCACGGGAGGGGCGCCCGGCGTCAGCTCGCGGGTGCGAGGGGCGTGACGTCGATGCGGGGCAGCAGCTCCGCATAGGCGTCCGGGTCGAACTCCCCTGCGGCCGGGGCGAGTACGGTCGCGGTGGACAGCGCGACGGCGCGTCGCAGCCGGTCCGGCCAGCTCAGCCCCTCCACCAGGCCGGAGAGCAGTCCGGCCACCGCGGAGTCACCGGCCCCGGTCGGGTTGCCGCGCACGGCGGCCGGCGGAGCGGCCCGCCAGTCGCCGTCCGGGGTGACGGCCACCATGCCGTCCGGACCGAGCGACGCGACGACGCCGCCGGCGCCCCGGCGGCGGGCATCACGCGCGGCGCGCAACGGCTCGCGCGATCCGGTGAGTTGAACCAGTTCGTCGGCGTTGGGCTTGACCAGGTCGGGCCTGCCGGCCAGTCCCCGGCGCAGCGGCTCGCCGCTGGTGTCCAGCAGGACGGGGACCCCGGCGCCGCGGGCGTGCCGCACCAGGTCGGCGTAGGCGCCCACGTGGACTCCCGGCGGCAGACTGCCGCACAGCGCCACCGCTGCGGCCCCGGTGAGGAGTTCGTCGTAGACGCGCAGCAACTCCGCCCAGGCGCGCGGGCCGACGTGCGGGCCCGGTTCGTTGAACTGGGTGGTGTCTCCGGTGGAGCGGTCCACCACGGCGAGGGTGCGGCGGGTGTCGCCGGGGACGGCGACCAGCGCGTCGCGCGGGGCGCCGCCCGGTCCCGCGGGCGCCTTCGCCAGCAGGTCGCGGAGCAGTGCCCCGGTGGGTCCCTCGCCGACGAAGCCGGTCGCCACCGTCCCGTGGCCGAGGGCGGACAGCACGCGGGCCACGTTGAGGCCCTTGCCGCCGGGGCGTTCGGAGGCGGCGTCGACGCGGTGGCTGGAGTGCGGGACCAGCGCGTCGACCCCGTACGTGAGGTCCAGGGCCGTGTTCAGTGTGACGGTCAGGATCACGTGTATCCGCCCCCGATCCTTCGCTCGCTTCGCAGTACGCGCTTTCCCCCGCTGCCGCGAGATGCTCGTGATCATGCCAAAGAGGCGGCGATCGGCCCAGGGTCCGGGACCGATCGCCGCCTCTTCGTTATCAGACGGTTTGTCAATAAGTGGCCGGCTCAGTCGAGTTTGGGCTCGACGACCCACTCGCCGCGGCGCATGACGCCCTTCAGCGTGAAGTCCGCGTCCAGCACCACCAGGTCGGCGTCCTTGCCGGGTTCCAGCGAGCCGACCCGGTCGTACAGGCCCAGCAGCCGGGCCGGGTTGGCCGAGATGGACCGCACGACGTCCTCGACCGGGAGCCGGTCGACGGTCACCGCCCGCCGGAAGGCGGTGTCCAGGGTGAGCGTGGACCCGGCGATCGAGCCGCCTTCGACCAGCCGCGCCACCCCGTCCCTGACCTCGACCGCGAGCGGGCCGAGCTGGTACCGCCCGTCCCCGAAGCCGGCCGCGTCCATCGCGTCGGTGATCAGTGCGACGCGCCCGGCGCCCGCGTGGTGGTAGGCGAACTGGAAGGCGGCCGGGTGCAGATGCGTGCCGTCGTCGATCAGCTCGACGGTGATCCGCTCGTCCTCCAGCAGCGCGGCGATCGGCCCCGGCACCCGGTGGCCCAGGGCCGGCATCGCGTTGTAGAGGTGGGTGGCGACGGTGGCGCCCGCGTCGATCGCCTCGACGGTCTGCTCGTACGTCGCGTCGGTGTGGCCGATCGCGGCGATCACCCCGTGCTCGGCGAGCAGGCGCACCGAGTCGATGCCGCCGGGGAGTTCGGTGGCGAGCGTGACCATCTTGGCGGTGCCGCGCGCCGCGTCGACGAGCTTGCGCACCTCGGCGGGGTCGGGGTCGCGCAGCAGTTCCTCGCTGTGGGCGCCCTTGCGGCACGGCGAGATGAACGGTCCCTCGAAGTGGATGCCGGCGAGGTCGCCCTGCTCGACGATCTCGGAGAGCTCTCCGGCGCGCCGCACCAGGAAGTCCATCTCGCCGGTGACCGTGGAGGCCACCACGGTGGTGGTGCCGTGCTCGCGGTGGGTCCGCACCCCGGTGAGGACCTCGTCCACGGTGCCCGAGGTGAAGGACGCGCCGCCGCCGCCGTGGTTGTGCATGTCCACGAAGCCGGGGACCACCCAGTGTCCGGTGAGGTCGACGGTCCGGGCGTCCGGACCGGCCTCCGGGGCGTTTTCGGCGATCCGGCCGTCCCGGACGGTGAGCCGGCCCCCTTCGGCGGTCCCGGTGGGCAGGACCACGCGGGCCCCCGTGAGAACCGTGGTGCCTGCAGCGCTCGTGGCCATCAGACGGATACCTCCGTGGAGAGTAGGTCCCAGGCGAGCAGCCCCGCACCCAGGCAGCCGGCGGTGTCCCCGAGGGCCGCCGGAACGATGGTGGGCAGCTTCTGGAACGTGACGCGTTCCTCGACGGCCGCACGCAGTGGTACGAACAAGGTTTCCCCCGCCTCGGCGAGTCCGCCACCGACGATGAGCATGCGGGGGTCCAGCAGGGTGAGCGCGATGACCAGGCCGGCGGCGAGGGCGTCCACCGCGTCGAGCCAGACCCGCACGGCCGCCGGATCGCCCGCTTCTACGGCCTTCGCGCAGTCGGCGGCGTCCGCGGAGGCGTCCCCGGACGCCTCCGCCCAGGCGCGGGAGACGGCGGCGGCGGAGGCCAGCGTCTCCATGCAGCCGCGCTGGCCGCATCCGCAGTCGGGCCCGTCGGGGCGCACCACGATGTGCCCGATCTCGCCCGCCGAGCCGTGCGCGCCGGCCTCGATGGCGCCGTCGATGCCGATGGCCCCGGCTATCCCGGTGCCGAGCGGAACGAACAGGAAGCGGTCGGCGCCGCGCCCGGCGCCGATCCGGCCCTCGGCGAGGCCGCCGGTGCGTACGTCGTGTCCGAGCGCGACCGGGACGGACCCCAGCCGCTCGGCCAGCAGGTCGCGCAGCGGCAGGTCGCGCCAGCCGAGGTTGGCCGCGTAGACGGCGATGCCCCGCTCGACGTCGATGATGCCGGGCACCGCGACCCCGGCCGCCGCCGCGCTCTCGCCGAAGTGCTCCTCGCCGTACGCCCGCAGGTCTGCGGCGAAGGCGAGGATGGTCTCGACCACGGCCTCGGGCCCGCGCTCCCGGTGGGTGGCGCGCCGGGCCTGGTGGAGCAGCGTGCCGTCGGCCCCGACCAGTGCGGCCTTCATTCCTGTGCCGCCCACATCGAGGGCGATGACATGTCTCACGGGGGACAGTTTCACTCGTTGACCTGGTAAAGGTCTAGTCCACTCTCGGGTTTTGTTGCTCCGCCATACAAAGACGGCGCACGCGGGCCGGTGCGGGGGCGGGGCCGCGAAACCGTACAGGTCGGGCGGTGCGGGGCGTCCGGGGCGGGCCGCGGCACGGGTGCGGGCGGGGCCGGATCGCCGTGTTCATGGCCGGTGGCGTGTCCGACACGGGCGTTAGGTTGGTTGATATGACCGCTTCCCCGCACGGCTCCGACGACCTCGGAGGCCCCCCGTCCGCCCCCCGGGCCGCCGGGGAGCCCGCCCCGCGGGCCGCCGGGCCGGAGTCCGCCCCCGGGGCCGCCGGGCCGGAACAAGCCGCTCCGGAAGCCGCCGGGGCCGAGGAAGCCCCCGCCCCCGAATCCGGACCGCTCTCCGCCCGCGAGCGCGCCGTCCTCGCGATGGAACGGCGCTCCTTCACCGGCCCCGGAGCCAAGGAGCGGGCGGTCCGCGAGGAACTGGGCATCTCCCCGGTGCGCTACTTCCAGTTGCTGAACGCCCTGATCGACGACCGCCGGGCGCTGGAGGAGGACCCCGTCACGGTGAACCGCCTGCACCGGGTCCGGCAGGCCCGTCGCGGCCGCCGCTGACCCGTCCGGCGGGCGCGGAACGCCGCGCCGGGAGGCGGCGCCACCGCGGGCGCGCCGATAGGGTTCGTCCATGGGCAGCAACCACGAACACCTGCCGGAACCGACCACCGCCGCCGGCCGTGACGGCCTCGACGCACTGCTCGCCGGCCCCGGCCGCGCGGTCGTCGCGCTCGACTTCGACGGCACGCTGGCCGACATCGTCCCCGACCCTGAGAAGGCCGAGGCGCACCCCGGCGCGGTAGAGGCGCTCGCCGCGCTCGCGCCCAAGATCGCGGCCGTCGTCGTGATCACCGGCCGGCCGGCCGCGGTCGCCGTGCGGCACGGCGGGTTCGCCGGGGTACCGGGCCTGGACCACCTCGTCGTCCTCGGCCACTACGGCGTCGAGCGCTGGGACGCCGCCACGGGCACGGTGGACGCCCCGGCGCCACCGCCCGGCCTCGCCGCCGTCCGCCGTGAGCTCCCCGGCATCCTGGCCGGCTCCGCCGCCTGGCAGGGCGTCTGGGTGGAGGAGAAGGGCCGGGCCGTCGCCGTCCACACCCGCCGGGCCGCCGACCCGCAGGGCGCCTTCGATTCGCTGCGCGACCCGATGGCCGCCCTGGCCGCCGCACACGGGCTGATCGTCGAACCCGGGCGCCAGGTCCTGGAGCTGCGCCCGCCCGGCATGGACAAGGGCGTCGCGCTCACCGCGTTCGTACGGGAGCTGGGCGCCGGGGCGGTGCTCTACGCGGGCGACGACCTCGGCGACCTGTCGGCGTTCGCCGCGGTGGAGGAACTCCGCACCGCCGACGAGGGCCGGGTGCCCGGTGTGCTGGTGTGCAGCGGCTCCACCGAGGTGCCCGAACTGTCCGGCCGGGCCGACCTCGTCCTGGACGGCCCCGCCCAGGTCGTCGGCCTCCTGTCGGACCTCGCCCGCAGCGTCTGAGCCCGCCCGGACACGCCGCCGCCCCCGCCCGCCCGGCTCGATCCGGAGGACGGGGGCGGCGCGCCGTTCAGCCCTGCCGGAGCGCGTCGAGCTGCTCCAGGAACCACTGCTGCGGAGGCAGCGCCGTGGCCGCCGCGGCGAGGCGCTCGCTGCGGGCCGCCCGCTCGTCGTCGTCCATCGACAGCGCCTCGTGCAGCGCCTCCGCCGTGCCGGTCACGTCGTACGGGTTGACCACGACCGCGTCGGCGCCCAGCTCCTCGTACGCCCCGGCCTCCCGGGACAGCACCAGGGCCACGCCCCGGTCCGAGACGACCGGCATCTCCTTGGCGACCAGGTTCATGCCGTCCCGGATCGGGTTGACCAGCGCCACGTCGGCCAGCCGGTAGGCGGCCAGCGAGCGGGCGAAGTCGTCGCGCACGTGCAGCACCACCGGCGTCCAGCCGTCCGTGCCGTAGGTCTTGTTGATCTCGTCGGTCAGCGTCTGCACGGCCGCCGTGTACGTCCGGTAGGACTCCAGGTCCTGCCGGGACGGGTAGGCGAAGGCCACGTGCACCACCCGCTCGCGCCACTCCGGGCGCTCCTCCAGCAGCGTGCGGTAGGCGTGCAGGCCGCGGACGATGTTCTTCGACAGCTCGGTGCGGTCCACCCGGACGATCGTCCTGCGGCTGCCGTCGCCGCCGATCTGCGCGCGCAGCGCGTCCATCCGCTCGTCCACGTCCGCCTCGTGCGACCTGCGGAGCAGGAAGTCGCCGTCCGCCCCGAGCCCGTGCACCCCGATCCGGGTCCGCCCGGTGCCGCCCAGGATCTCCGCGCAGCAGCCGATGAAGGCGTCCGCCCAGCGCCGGGTCAGGAAGGCCGCCCGGTCCGCGCCGAGGATGCCGCGCAGGAGCTGCTCGCCGATGTCGTCGGGCAGCAGCCGGAAGTAGTCCACGGGCGCCCACGGGGTGTGCGAGAAGTGGCCGATCCGCAGGTCGGGGCGGAGCTCCCGGAGCATGCCGGGGACGAGCGCCAGGTGGTAGTCCTGCACCAGGACCGCCGCGCCCTCGCCGGCCTCCTCCGCGAGCGCCTGCGCGAAGGCCCGGTTGTACGCCTCGTACGCCGCCCACCTGCGGCGGAACTCCGTGTCGAAGACGGGCTCCATCGGCGTGGAGTAGAGCATGTGGTGGACGAACCAGAGCACCGAGTTCGCGATGCCGTTGTAGGCGTCCGCGTGCACCTCGGGGTCGATGTCGAGCATCCGGACGCCCGGCTCGCCGACTCCGCGCCGGACCGCCTCGCGGTCCCCCTCACCGAGCGCCGCGCAGACCCACAGCTTGTCGTCGACGGCGCTGAGACCGGAGACGAGACCGCCGCCGCCCCTGCTCGCGTCGAGGGAGCCGTCCTCCCTCAGCGTGTACGACACGGGGCCGCGGTTGGACGCGACGAGGACTTGTGCAGCGTGCTCGGAGACCATGTAGCGGAACCTAGCCCGATACGTAACCCCCCAAACGTGCTGTCGAGGTGCGGGCCGGGCCGCAAGGCCCCCGGCGCGCGCCCGCGTGTACCCCCGGCGCTCCGCCGGATGTACACACGCCGGTGCACCCGCCCCGAGCGGGCGGATGCACCGGCGTGCGGAGCCCGGGGCCAGGCGAGCCCCTGGAGGCTTCCCGGACACGGGACCGCGCGGCGGGAGGACGAGCCTCGCGCCGCGCGGCGACGGGGGTCCTCAGGCGGCCCGGCTGAGCGTGTACTCCTCGATCTCGCGCATGGGCGGCCGTTCCTCGGTGTCCACCGCGTAGGTGCGGGGGACGAAACCCCTCTCGCCGCGCTCGAACTGCGTCAGCTCGGGCCGTACGAGGTTGCGGGACAGGCGCAGGTGCGCGGTGCGGTAGATGGTGGCGGCCATCCTGCCCAGTGCCTGACCGTCCTGGTGCCGGTGCTTGCGCTCGCCGACGTCGACCTGGGCCAGCGCGTCCAGGCCCACGGTGTGCAGGGCGTCGACCAGCAGGGCCAGCTCGACGCCGTAGCCCACCGGGAACGGCAGCCGTTCCAGCAGGGAGCGGCGGACGGCGTACTCGCCGCCGAGCGGCTGCACGAAGCCCGAGAGCTGCGGCCAGTGCAGGTTGAGCAGCGGTCGCGCGACCAGTTCGGTGACCCTTCCGCCCTGCCCGGTGCTGTCGCCGAGCGGACGGTCGTACATGGCCTTCACGAACTGGACGTCCGGGTCGGTGAGCAGGGGACCCACCGTGCCGGACACGAAGTCCGACGAGAAGTCCTTGAGATCCGCGTCGACGAAGCACACGATCTCGCCCTTGGTCACGAGGAGTGAGCGCCAGAGCACCTCGCCCTTGCCGGGCACGGTGGCCAGGCGCGGCAGTATCTCGTCGCGGTGCACCACACGGGCGCCGGCGGCCCGCGCGACCTCGGAGGTCCGGTCCGTGGAGCCGGAGTCGATCACCACCAGTTCGTCGATCAGAGGCACCTTCTCCATCAGGTCCCGGCGGATCGTGCGCACGATGTCGCCGACGGTCGCCTCTTCGTTCAGGGCGGGGAGCACGACACTCACGCTCGACCTGCGAGCGGCCCGCGCACGGGCCACCAGGAGCTGGTCCAGCGGGCGGTCTGCGGCGGTCCAGGAGCGCCTGGCCAGCCAGCTTTCGACTTCTTCCAGCACGGGCGTACCCCCTCTGTGTGATCCATCTCGCGGAACGGACGACTATCTCGATCGTCCGGTGGTTCGGTTACAGTCTTGAACAACGCGGACTGCCCCCGCATCTCGGGGCCGGTCGGTTGACAAACGCATGGACCGCAGGTCCATTGCCACAGCGCTCATCCAGAGGGACTGAGGGAACGGCCCGTTGAAGTCCCGGCAACCCTCCCGCCGACCGCGAGGTCACGGTGGGGAAGGTGCCAATTCCGTCTTGCGGCGAAATGCGTCGCAAGGAAGATGAGGAGAAAGGGACCTCCCCCATCATGGCTGTTCAGACCGTCGCAGCTGCCGCCGGAACTTCCGTCGACCTCGGCCCCGCCACCGCGCTTTCCTGCCGCGAGTGCGGCGAGCGCTTCGCACTCGGCCCCATCTTCGCGTGCGAGTCCTGTTTCGGGCCGCTCGAAGTGGCGTACGACCTGCCGAGCGGCTCCCCGGACGAGCTGAGGAAGCGCATCGAAGCCGGCCCGAACAACATCTGGCGCTACGCGCCGCTGCTGCCGGTCCCCGCCGACGTCGCGGACAAGCCCAGCATCAACCCCGGCTTCACCAAGCTGGTCAAGGCCGACAACCTCGCCCGTGAACTGGGCGTCACCGGCGGCCTGTACGTCAAGGACGACTCCGGCAACCCGACGCACTCCTTCAAGGACCGTGTCGTCGCCATCGCCGTCGAGGCCGCCCGCGCCTTCGGATTCACCACGCTCTCCTGCTCCTCCACCGGCAACCTCGCCGGCGCGGTCGGCGCCGCCGCCGCGCGGGCCGGTTTCCGCTCCTGCGTGTTCATCCCGCACGACCTGGAGCAGGGCAAGGTCGTCATGGCCGCGGTGTACGGCGGCGAGCTGGTCGGCATCGAGGGCAATTACGACGACGTGAACCGGTTCTGCTCCGAGCTGATCGGCGACCCGCTCGGCGAGGGCTGGGGCTTCGTCAACGTCAACCTGCGTCCTTACTACGGCGAGGGCTCCAAGACGCTGGCGTACGAGATCTGCGAGCAGCTCGGCTGGCGCCTGCCGGACCAGATCGTGATCCCGATCGCCTCGGGCTCGCAGCTCACGAAGATCGACAAGGGTCTCCAGGAGCTGATCAAGCTCGGTCTGGTCGAGGACAAGCCGTACAAGATCTTCGGCGCTCAGGCCGAAGGCTGTTCGCCGGTCTCGACCGCCTTCAAGGCCGGCCACGACGTGGTGCGCCCGCAGAAGCCGAACACCATCGCCAAGTCGCTGGCGATCGGCAACCCGGCCGACGGCCCGTACGTCCTGGACATCGCCCGCCGGACCGGTGGCGCCGTGGAGGACGTGAACGACGAGCAGGTCGTGGACGCGATCAAGCTGCTCGCCCGCACCGAGGGCATCTTCGCCGAGACCGCGGGCGGGGTGACGGTGGGCGTGACGAAGAAGCTCATCGACGCCGGTCTCCTGGACCCGACGCTCACCACCGTCGTCCTCAACACCGGCGACGGCCTGAAGACCCTGGACGCGGTGGCGCCGACCACGGGGCCGACCGCGACCATCAAGCCGAGCCTGGACGCGTTCCGCGACGCCGGCCTCGCCGCCTCCTGACCACCCGAGACCCGAGAAAGGCCGCGCCATGAGCGTCAAGGTCCGCATCCCCACCATCCTCCGCACCTACACCGGCGGCCAGGCCGAGGTCCCGGCCGAGGGCGCCAAGCTGTCCGAGGTCATCGCCTCGCTGGAGGAGAACCACCCGGGCATCGCCGCCCGCGTCCTGGACGACCAGGGCAAGCTCCGCCGCTTCGTCAACGTCTACGTCAACGACGACGACGTGCGTTTCGAGGGCGGCCTCGACGCGGCCACGCCGGACGGCGCGGGCGTCTCGATCATCCCCGCGGTCGCCGGGGGCTGCTGACCCCGCGCGCGTCGTGACGGGACGGTCGGTCAGCCGGCCCGCCGCGTCAACTTCGCCCATCCGTTGTGCCGTTGTTCCCTGCCGTTGCCCCCTCCGTGCCCGTCACGGAGGGGGCAATTCTGCATGGTTGAACGGGGTACAGTTGGGGAAGCCCCCTCCGCTGCCCGCTCCGCCCGCGTACGAGATCGCGCCCGGACGCGACGAGAAGCAGCCAAAGTGCCGTCCCTTCCTGCATGGTAAGTGGCCTATGTCCAGCCCGACTTGTGTGAGATTCTCACTGATTCCTCATGTTCGGGCGTTCAGTTGTGCCCAGAATTCTCGTCCGATTGACCTGTTGCAGAGGGCAGTTGGGCAGATACATTCAGCCGCGGTCGACGCGTTCCGGCGCACGCACCTTCTCCGGTCGGAGGGTGGGTTCTGACCCGGGTCCGCGAGGTGCGGGCCTGTGTAGGGGCCAGTAATAGGGGAGTTAGATCATGGCTCAGGGCACCGTCAAGTGGTTCAACGCGGAGAAGGGGTACGGCTTCATCGCGGTCGACGGTGGTGCGGATGTCTTCGTCCACTACAGCGCGATCCAGATGGACGGGTACCGCACCCTCGAAGAGGGTCAGCGGGTTGAATTCGAGATCTCGCAGGGCCAGAAGGGCCCGCAGGCGGACATGGTCAAGCTCGCCGTCGGCTAGCTCGGCGCGGTCGGCCGACAACACTACTCACGCACGTGGGGCCCGCACCCTCTCCGGAGGGTGCGGGCCCCACGTGCGTCCCTGTTCCCGCGCCGTCCTCCGGCCTGAGTCCCTCGCGCGCCTCGCGCACTTCGCGCGCTCTCGTCGTGCGTGCTTTCCGTGCGCGGGGTTCGCTGATCCCTCCTGCCACACGGGCCCCACGGGTGGCCGGCGAGGTGCTTGCGCCGTCCCCAGGAAGAGGGAGACGCTTGCACTCGCAGGGGTCGAGTGCTAATCATTGGCGTTAGCACTCTCCAGGTGAGAGTGACAGAACTTGGACCGGGCCGGTGAGGCCCGCAGGCGCGGTGGGGCAAGGAACCACCGGGCACGCAGGCCGTCCGTCGCGGGCGCCACTCGGTCCGGAGAATCCACCCCGTCCGGGAGGACCACTTCACATGGCCAAGATCATCGCGTTCGACGAGGAGGCACGGCGCGGTCTCGAGCGCGGGATGAACCAGCTCGCCGACGCCGTCAAGGTCACCCTCGGCCCCAAGGGCCGTAACGTCGTCCTCGAGAAGAAGTGGGGCGCGCCCACGATCACCAACGATGGTGTTTCCATCGCCAAGGAGATCGAGCTCGAGGACCCGTACGAGAAGATCGGTGCGGAGCTGGTCAAGGAGGTCGCCAAGAAGACGGACGACGTCGCCGGCGACGGTACGACCACCGCCACCGTTCTCGCCCAGGCGCTCGTCCGCGAGGGCCTGCGCAACGTCGCCGCCGGTGCCAACCCGATGGCCCTCAAGCGGGGCATCGAGAAGGCCGTCGAGGCCGTCTCCACCGCTCTGCTGGAGCAGGCCAAGGACGTGGAGACCAAGGAGCAGATCGCTTCGACCGCCTCCATCTCCGCCGCCGACACCGAGATCGGCGCCAAGATCGCCGAGGCGATGGACAAGGTCGGCAAGGAAGGCGTCATCACCGTCGAGGAGTCCCAGACCTTCGGTCTGGAGCTGGAGCTCACCGAGGGTATGCGCTTCGACAAGGGCTACATCTCGGCGTACTTCGCGACCGACATGGAGCGTATGGAGGCGTCGCTCGACGACCCGTACATCCTGATCGTCAACTCGAAGATCGGCAGCGTCAAGGACCTCATCCCGCTGCTGGAGAAGGTCATGCAGTCGGGCAAGCCCCTGCTGATCATCGCCGAGGACGTCGAGGGCGAGGCCCTGTCGACCCTGGTCGTCAACAAGATCAAGGGCACCTTCAAGTCCGTCGCCGTCAAGGCTCCGGGCTTCGGCGACCGCCGCAAGGCCATGCTCGCGGACATCGCCATCCTCACCGGCGGCACCGTGATCTCCGAGGAGGTCGGTCTCAAGCTGGAGAACGCCGGCCTGGACCTGCTCGGCCGCGCCCGCAAGGTCGTCATCACCAAGGACGAGACGACGATCGTCGACGGCGCCGGTGAGAGCGACCAGGTTCAGGGTCGCGTCAAGCAGATCCGTGCCGAGATCGAGAACTCCGACTCGGACTACGACCGCGAGAAGCTCCAGGAGCGCCTGGCGAAGCTGGCCGGCGGCGTGGCCGTCATCAAGGCCGGCGCCGCCACCGAGGTGGAGCTCAAGGAGCGCAAGCACCGCATCGAGGACGCGGTGCGCAACGCCAAGGCCGCCGTCGAGGAGGGCATCGTCGCCGGTGGTGGCGTGGCTCTGCTCCAGGCGTCCAGCGTCTTCGACAAGCTCGACCTGACGGGCGACGAGGCCACCGGCGCCAACGCCGTCAAGCTCGCGCTGGAGGCTCCGCTCAAGCAGATCGCCGTCAACGGTGGTCTCGAGGGCGGCGTCATCGTGGAGAAGGTCCGCAACCTGCCGATCGGTCACGGTCTCAACGCCGCGACCGGCGAGTACGTCGACATGATCGCCGAGGGCATCATCGACCCGGCGAAGGTCACGCGCTCCGCTCTGCAGAACGCCGCCTCCATCGCCGCGCTGTTCCTCACCACCGAGGCCGTCATCGCCGACAAGCCCGAGAAGGCCGGCGCTGCCGCCCCGGGTGGCATGCCGGGCGGTGACATGGACTTCTGATCCTCCGGGATCGGTAGTTCCACCGCAGCCTCGCACAGGTGCCACGTCGGCCCCCGGGATTCGTCCCGGGGGCCGACGCGTTGTGTGCGGGGTGCGGGGTGCGGGGCGTGAAGGTGCGGGCGCGGTGAGGGGTGCGTCACGGGGCGTGAGGTACGGCGTCCGGCGTGTGAGGTCCGTGCTCCGGGGTTCTCGCCGTGTCCCGCCGCCGTGGGCCATGGGCGCGGATAGCGTCGGGTCATGCCTCCGTCGTCTGCCGTCTACCTGCTCCGCAAGCTGTTGCTCAACGACCGTTGGCGGCGGCTGCACGTGAAGGCGTCGCTGTGGGCAGCGGCGGGGGTGGTGCTGGTCCTGCTGCTCGGCGCGTGGATCATCGTCCCCTTCGAGGCGTCGTCGCCCAAGGCGTCCATCACCTCTTTCCCGCTCGCCCTGTGGTGGGCGGTGGAGACCGCGACGACGGTCGGCTACGGGGATCTCTACCCGGTCACCCTGGCCGGCCGGATCATCGCGGGGATCGTGATGCTCGTCGGTATTTCTGTGTTCAGCATCGTCACGGCCTCCCTGGCCACCTGGTTCGTGGGCAGCGCGGCGGCGGGTGCCCGTCGTCTGACCCGGGTGGTCGGACATGCCGAAGCCCGAGGCCGGGCCGACGTCGACCAGGAACTTCGTTCCCTGCACACCCGGTTCGACCGGCTGGAGCACCTGCTCACACGCGATGACGGCAGGGGCAGCGGCAGGGGCACGGGCAGCAGTAGCGGCAGCGATGACGCCAGCGGGGGCGGTACGGGGGCGAGGGCTCCGGAGCGCTGAGCCCGGTCGGGTTTCGGGGCCCCGAGTTGGTAGGCCGGGGTGCCCGGGACAGGAGCCGTCAGCTTCGGCGGTGCCGGTGGATGGTGACTCCGGCGCGGCCCCTCGGGCGTTCCTCGCGGGGAAGCATGCCTGCCCTGACCTGGTTCATGCGGCTGCTGACGCCGTCGGAGGCGACGCTGCCGGGGGCGCCGGTGCTGAGGGTGCCCGTGCTGAGGACGCCGGTGCTGAGGGTGCCCGTGCTGAGGACGCCGGTGCTGGGGAGTGTGCCGGGCGTCCCGTACGGGGTGTCGGGGGCAGCGGGGGTCCGACAGGGGCGGCAGAGGCCACCCGGCAGGGCCTCCGGGGGGCCGGGTGCCCCGCACTTCCCGCATTCCAGGGTTCTCAGGACCACGCGCGGCGGCGCGACCCGTAGCGGCGGGAGCTTGTCGACGAGCCGTCGTTCCACCAGCGAGGCTGCGTGGTGGACGGGGTTGGGCAGACCGGCGGTGAGCGCGCGCAGGATCTCCGGCTCGCTCGCGCCCCGTTCGAACCACTCGCTCACCTTCGGCTCCAGCCGTACGCAGTCCCGTTCGGCCAGCGAGAGCGCGGGGGCGGTCCGGCCGAGGGCGGCAAGCAGGATGAACGCCCGTGAACGGGTCGGCCGTTGCGGTTCCGGGAGCGCGTCGCCGTTGGCGAACGCGGCCCACCAGGCGTCCTCGCGTGCGGTACGGGAGAAGTACGTGCGGGTCACCCAGAACAGCATCGTGGCGTCCGCCTCGACGTCCCGGGCACGCCGCAGATGTCCCGCTGCTTGGAGGCGGTTGAGGGTGGTGGCGATCGCACACTGCCCGTAGGGGAGAACCCGTGCCAGCGTCTTCACGGAGATGTCCGAGCCGTCCGGCAACCGGTCCACGTAGGCCGCCACCGCCGCGTCACGAGGGGCCAGGTGGGTGAAGTCCGACGCTGTACGCGGCCGCTGGCCCGGCGCGGAACGCTTGCCGTAACCGGGATTGGCCATCGGGTGCGGTGTTGGGGGTGGCGCAAGGGATGCGGTGGACTTCTGTGCGGGCGGCCCTGATTCGTGCGGGGCACAGGGGGCGTCACTAAACTGGTTGGCAGCCATTGATCGCTCTTTCGATCCGTGTGGTCAGGCCCTCGTCAGGTGTTTTGGACACCGGCGGGGGCCGTCTGGTTTACGGGGCGTTCGGTCGAAGCGCCCTTCCCGGTGGCTCGGAGAGCGCTCCTGCTGGAGCTTTCCGCGATCCCGGTCGGAGTCTCTTTGCCGACCTTCTGACGGTGCGTCGGGTCGGTGGTCTCCGGATGAGGCGAAACGCTAGATCCTCACCACGGTCCGTGGCAAGTCGGTCACGAAACGTCAAATCGGCTACGGGGTGGGTGGGCGGGAAACAGTCCCTCCCTCCCCATCCTTGTTAAGACATCTCGGATCTCGCCCCTTGAGCTTCGGGTGGCCGAGTGGCCGAGTGGCTGGGGTGATCGGCGGTGGCGAGGGCCGGGGTGTCGCGGGGTGCGGGCGCGAACGCGGCGGGGTTGATGCGTTCGGCTCGGGCGGGCGGGCGGTGGCGGGGGTGAGTGTCGGTGCGCGGTTCCGGCCGGGTGGCGAGCGGTGGTGTGACCCGGGCTGGGTGACGGGTGGGGGCGCGCGGGTGGGCCGAGCGTCGACCGAACGTGCTTCCGAATCACCCGATGGGGTCACCTTCACGGAGAGTTATGGTCACGCCGCGCTCGCACTGTTACGTTCTGTAATCAGAGCTGCTGTGGAGGCGGTTCGGCGGGCTTTCCGAGGTCCTGGCGGCGCCGGGACGGTGGGGGACCGCACGTCCGGCCCGTGAGCGGGCCGTTGGGGGAGGCAGTGATGAGGATGAGGGAAGACCTGTATGCCGGCTGTGGCGGAGAAACCCGTGGCTGTGGCTGTGGCTGTGACTGTGGCAGTGGCGTCGACGGCGGAGCCGGGGCGTGCGGTTGCCCCGGTGGCACGGTGCCTCGCGCCGAACGGCGCGAGCTGGACATCGGGACGGCGATCGCAGTGGGGACAGCGAGCACGGTTGGGACAGTGATCGCAGTCGGGACGGCGTCCGCAGTCGGCGGTGGCACCGCAGTCGGGAAAACTGGATGCGAACGTGCGGGGGAGCGGGGCGACCGGCTCGTTGCCGAGGCCGTTCTCGGTGGCCGGGTCCCGGATCTCGGCCTCCGCTGCCAGGCGTTCAGACGTGCCGGGTCCAGGGGGCGCAGCCTGCACCGGCTCCGATCCGGTGACGGCCGGACCGTAGGCGGGGGGCGCTGCGGCCGTGCCGACTGCGGTGCGGCCCGAGTCGGCGGGCGGCGCCGGTTCGTGCTCCGACGGCCGTCGGTCCGGAGACCCGGTGTCGCGTGGCCGGGTCACGGGGCCCGAGACCCGGGCGCCGGGACGTGCGGAGGCCGTCGTCAGTGCGCGATGCCGTCGATGAGACTGCGCGCGCCCTGGCGGAGGAGGGAGACGGCGACGGACGTGCCCAGGGTGGCGGGATCCAGCGGACCTGCCCACTCGTGGGCGTTGAGCACCGTCTTGCCGTCCGGAGTGAACACGCAGGCGCGCAGGGAGAGGTCCCCGTTGCGCTGGGCTTTGGCGAAACCGGCGATCGGGCTGTTGCAGTGGCCCTGGAGGACGTGCAGGAACATCCGCTCCGCGGTGGTCTCACGGTACGTGTCGGGGTGGTTGAGGCCGGCGACCGCTTCCACGGTGGCGTCGTCGCCCTCGCGGCACTGGAGGGCGAGGACGCCCGCGCCGATCGGCGGGCACATGACGTCGGTGGAGAGGATCTCCGTGATCACGTCGGCGCGGCCGATGCGTTCCAGGCCCGAGGCGGCGAGGAGCAACGCGTCCGCCTCCCCGGCGGCCAGCTTCTCCAGTCGCCGGTTGGCGTTGCCCCGGAACGGCACACAGTCGAGGTGGGGGTGGCTGGCCGCGAGCTGGGCGACCCGGCGCACCGACGAGGTCCCGATCCGGGTGCCGGCCGGGAGCTGGTCCAGGGCGAGCCCGCCGGGGTGGACCAAGGCGTCCCGCACGTCGTCCCGTTCCAGGAAGGCGGCGAACACGGTTCCTGCGGGCAGCGGCCGGTCGGCGGGCACGTCCTTGACGCAGTGCACCGCGAGATCCGCCTCTCCGGCGAGTAGCGCGGCGTCGACCTCCTTGGTGAAGGCGCCCTTCCCCTCGACCAGCGAGAGGTCGCCCAGCCATTTGTCCCCGGTGGTCTTCACGGGCACGACCTCGGTGGCGATACCGGGGTGCAGGGCCGCCAGTTCGGTCCGTACGCGTTCCACCTGGGCGAGCGCCATGGGCGAGTCACGGGAAACGATACGGATCAGTTCGGGGGTCGCCATGCTCCCACGATAGACCGCCGCCGTATGGCTGGGCAGATCGACGCGATGCCTTCTCCCGCTTGGTGCAAGGGCGTTCGAGAAACGTCGGACCGGGTGCGCGGGCGAGCCGGTCCAGGGGGCCGCAGGTCGCGGGCGCCCTGCCGGGAAATGCCTGGCCCCCGGGAGGGCGGAGCTGCTGGGATGGTGACATGGAACACGCGAACTCGGAGGCATCGGAAGCGCCGGAGGCGGTGGACCGAGGGCAGTACCCGGACGCGGTGACCCCCTGGGACCGGGTGGACTGGCGGAGCGACGTACACGACTGGGTCGCGGAGCGGCTCGCGGTGCAGGGAATGAGGGGGGCCGGGCGGTGGAGTGTGCGGGTGAGGCCGTGGTCCGTGCTCGCGCGCATTCCCGTGGAGGGAGGCGGCAGGGTCTGGTTCAAGGCGAATCCGCCGGCCGGTGCCTTTGAGGGGCCGCTGGCATCGGTGCTCGCCGACCTGGTCCCGGACCACGTGCTGACACCGCTCGCGGTGGACGAGCGGCGCGGCTGGTCGCTGTTGCCCGAGGGGGGCGAACTGCTCAGGGACGTGCTCGCCCGGAATCCGGACGACGCCCCCGACGCGTGGGCGGCGCTCCTTCGCCAGTACGCGGAGATGCAGCGCGCTCTCCTTCCCCACACCGCGCAGTTGGAGGCGCGGGGGGTCCCGAGCGCCCGTACCGTCGAACTGCCGGAGCTCTTCGACCGGCTCGTCGAGGAGAGCGCCACGCTCCTGCCGGACGAACGTCGGCGACTGGCCGGCCTCCGTCCGCAACTCGCGGAGCGTTGCGAGGAGCTGGCGGCCGTCGGTGTGCCCGATGCGCTGGATCACTCCGACCTGCACGACGGGCAGGTGTTCCGGCCGGCCGCCGGGTGGTTCACGTTCTTCGACTGGGGCGATGCCGCCGTCTCGCACCCCTTCTGCAGCTTTCTGGTGCCCGCCCGTACCGTGCGCGACCAGTACGGTCCCGACTCGCTGCCCGGACTCCGGGACGCCTATCTGGAACCCTGGACCGCCATGGGCGCCACGGCCAAGGAGCTGCGACGGGCTCTGAGTCTGGCCTGCCACCTCGCCGCCCTCGGCCGCGCAGCCTCCTGGACCCGCATGTTCCCCTCTCCGTCCTCGTCCCCGTCCGCCGGGGAGGGCGTGCCCGGCGGACGGGAGAGCGGCCTCTGGCTGATGGAACTCCTCACGGACCCGGAGTTCTGACGGCCCGTTCGCCGGGCAGGGGCGGGCGGGGCGGTTCGGCGACTCCCTGTAGCACATCTGAGGCTGCCGGAGCGGCTCCTCCTTGAGGATCAAGGCGATTTGACCACGCTGTGTATGCATTGCCGCTACTCAGCGTGGAAGGTATGAAGCATGAATGCGACGGAACGACGCAGGGTGGCAGCGGGGGACGTGCGGGAGGCCGAGGACGCGTTGATGCGGCTGAGAAAAGGTCTCGCCGGCGTGGGGGTCCACTTGCCCTCGCTGCGGCTCGATCCCGTGTCCAGTGCGGGCAACCAACCCACGCCCCTGATCGATCTCGGCCGGTGCAACGTGGAGGTGGCCATTCTGCTGAGCAAGGCGCTGGAAGGCCGGGCGGCGTGTTGTGGTGACGAGGAGAAGGCCGCCCGCCATGCAGGGTGAAGGGGGCGCGCCGCGTGGGGCCGGCCGGGGCGAGCGGGAGACGCGCCCGGCCGAATCGGATGAGCAGCCTGTGCTGAGCGATCAATCCGCACCGGGCGGGACGCTGTCGGCACCGGGCGGGTCGCTGCCGGTGCCGGGTGGGACGCTGTCCGCACCGGGCGGGAGGCTGTCCGTGCCGGACGGGACACTCGCGCTGGGCGGACTACCTGCGCCGAGCCAACCAGGCGTGCCGGGCGAGCCGCCCGTGCCCGGCGGGGCGTGTGCGCCGGGTGGGGCACGAGTGCCCGGGTCACCGGCTGCCGCACCGCTGACGCCGGCGGCACCGCTCTCCGTGGCGCCCGCGCCCGAGTCGGTCCACGAACCGCTTGTGCTGGGGTCGTTCGTCGTGGACGGGCGGGCGGGCCGGGTCGGGCGCGTGGTCGAGACCCTCGGGACGGCCGTGCGCCTGAGACCACCCGGCGGTGGGGCGGTGTGGGAGTGCCCGGTGGAGTCGCTGTGCCCGGCGTCTCCGAGTGTCGTGCTGCGTGCCAGGGTGAAGGAGATCAACCGGCAGAGACAGTTGCCGCGTTGAGGCGGGGAGAGGGAAGCGGGCGGCGACGGTGAGCGACGGACGTATATCCGGTGGTGGGCGCGCGGAACGGCGGGGCGTCCCTCTTCGGGCCGCCCCGCCTCTGTGCCGGGTGCGCTGCCGGGCTCTCCGGGTGCGGGCGGACCGGCGCTGGTCCGGGCGTACGGGGCAGAGTCCCGGCCGGTGGGAGCGTCAGACGAAACGGTGCGCGGCGTAGTACGTGCCGAGCTCCGCGTGGTACCCCGGATCCGCCACGTGCGACTGGCGGTCGAAGTCCGGAGACCCCTTGATCTGCTCCTTGGTCAGGTCCACGTAGACCTTGCGGTCCTCCGTGTCGATGCGCGTGACCGTACCGGCGGGCAGCAGCACCTCCTTGCCGAAAATCCACACTCCGGTGTCGATCAACAGGTGGGACGAGCCCACACCGTCGGAGTGCTTGTCGACCTTGCCGATGCTGCCGTCGATGGCCTCGACCGAGAAGCCGGTCAGATCGGTGCCGGCGGCATAGCCACTCGACGGCTGGTAACCCCACAGGTTGTCGCTCATTGATGGGCTCCTTCCTTGGTGGTCCATTCGGCATGAACGCCCGTACCGGAGATATTCGTCCGGTATTCCGCGCGGTGCTCGGAACGAATAACTCTCCGCAGGTGCGGTGTTCCGAATTCCTCGGTGAGGGGCGCTCGAAGCATCGCCTTCCCCCTGTCGTGTCCCTTACACGCGGGAATCTGCAGCGGGTAGCCGTGCATCGTTGCCGGGGGCCGGGGGCCGGGGCGAGACGGTGTCCGGTGTCCGGCGTCCGGTGCCCGGTGCCCGGTGCTGGGTACCGGGCGGAGGCGTACACGTGCGGGGGCCCGGACCGCAACGGACGCTGTTGGTTCGTCCGTGATGGTCCGGGCCCCCGCACGTGGGTGCTCGCCGACGTGTGGTCAGCGGCTCCTTGCCGGAAGCGCTGCTTTACCAGCGGTACCAGCGGCCGCGCTTGCCGCCGCTCGCAGTCGGGCGGACGAAGAATCCGATGAGCCACACCACCAGCACGATGATGGCAATCCACCACAGAGCCTTGAGTGCGAAACCGGCGCCGAAAAGAATCAGTGCGAGCAGGAGAACGAGAAGCAGGGGAACCATAGTTATTACCTCCGAGACACCTGCTGCCCTCGACCACATTGTCTACACGCGGTGTATGCGTGAAAGTTGATGCAGGGTCATCCTGTGCGGGCGAGGAGCGCTTTCTGCGGTTCGTGTGAACGGAGAGGCGTTCCGTGGCTCGCCGGTCCCGGTGTGGTCCCGCCCCGGAGAACGCGCCGGGTGGTGGTGGTCCGGCGCGACGGCTCGGGGGTGCGTAGCGGGGTCGTCCGATGGCGTGCGGCCCGAGGGTGCAGGCGGCCGGAAACGCAGCACTCGGACCGCGTGGGTGCTCAGGGCACCCGTTTCGCGCGGGCGCTCATGGCACCCGGGCCTTGCGGCGCTCATGGCACCGGTGCACGCGGGCGTCTACGGCACCCGGACCTCGCGGAGGAACGCGGCGACCCACGGGAAGTGGTCCGTGCCCCCTACCCGGTCTTGGTGCGTTCCGTGGGCTCGACCTCCGGGGTCCGGCAGCGAGGCGGCGACGGACTCCGTCGTGCCGAGGGCGGATTCCACCGCAGTCGGCCGGGCCTTGCCGATGCCCAACTGACCGGCCTGCGCCGGGTCGGCCACGGTGAAGGCGAGCAGCGCGAGCGCGGTCAGACCTCCGAACTTGGTGAACAACCGTCCCACGGGAGCTCCTGGTGCACTGACGCCATGGCGATCATGGCGAATGCGACGGACTGTAGTGGAATGCATAGGGACAGTGGCATATGTCGTCCCCCGATTGGATCACACGTTTCCAGCCATTCTGGTAGGTCTGAGGAGGGATTGGGCGGCTGACCTGCCTTGCCGCCGAGGCGTGGCTGACCGGATATCGCCTCAGGCCGGAGACGGCGACTCCGGAGGGGTTGACGGTTGACGCGGGTGCGGCCGCACGGTTCACCCCACCCCGGACCGAGTCGCCCCGCCCACCCACCCCGGCTGTCGGCGCGCCCCGCCCCCCAGCCCGGCCGGTCGGCCCACCGCCATCCCGCTCGTCGGCTTCCGGAGCGCCGGCCCCGCCCGCCCCGGGCCGCCCGTGCCGTCGTACGCCCGCCTGCTCGTCCGCGTAGCCGCGGAGTCGCCCCGCTTGCTCGTCCGCGTAGCCGCGGAGCCGTCCCGCTTGCTCGTCCGCGTAGCCGCGGAGCCGCCCCTCCCGTGGGGGAGGGGCGGCTCCGTCATGGTGAGTCACCGGGTTTGCGCCCCGGGTCCCGGCGGGCGGACGCTGGACGGGTCCCGGTCGGTCAGACCCCGACCGGCTTCTTGGGCTCGGTCGGCGCGGGTCCCTCCGGGTCGACGGCCGGTGCGGTGGCCGGGGTACCCGCCGTGGGGGCGGCCGTGGCGGCGGTGGCCGTGGCGGGCACCGGGGTGGCGGCGGGCTCCTGCGACACGTTGAACTCGGCCAGCAGGTCCTTGCTGAAGCCGAAGAAGTACGTGGCGGCGAACCCGACGACGTAACCGACGATCAGCCCACCGGCGTAGATCGCGACGGTCGTGCCGAGGCCCTTGCTGCCGTCGAGCAGCGGGAAGAGGGCCCAGCCGGACGGGCCGATGGCGGTGGAGCCGACCGCGTCGCCGAGCTGGTTGAACAGCCCCACGAAACCGCCGCCGAACGCGCCGCCGACGCAGGCCGTGATGAACGGGCGGCCGAGGGGCAGCGAGACACCGTAGATCAGCGGCTCGCCGACGCCCAGCAGACCGGCCGGCAGCGAGGACTTGATGGTGCGGCGGATCGACTCGTTGCGCGGGAGGCGGAGGTAGACCGCGACGGCCGCACCGACCTGGCCGGCGCCCGCCATGGCGAGGATCGGGAGCAGGACCGTGTAGCCCTGACCCTCGATGAGCGTGGTGTGGATCGGGATGAGCGCCTGGTGCAGGCCGAGCATCACCAGCGGCAGGAAGAAGCCGCCGAGCAGCAGGCCCGCGCCCGCGCCACCGTGGGAGAGCAGCCAGTCGGCGAAGGTGCCGATGCCGGAGGAGACCTCACCGGCCACGAACATCAGGCCGAAGATCGTGACGAGACCCGAGATCAGGACCGTGAGGGTCGGCGTGACCAGCACGTCCAGGGCCTCCGGCACCCAGCGCCGGCACCACTTCTCGACGTAGACGGCGAGGGCGGCCGCGGCGAGGGCGCCGAGGACACCGCCCTGACCGGGCGACAGCGTCTGGCCGAAGGCGTCGATGTTGGCGACGCCCGCGTAGACGATGATCGCGGCGACCGCACCACCGAGAATCGGCGTGCCGCCGAACTCCTTCGCCGTGTTGTACCCCACGAACACCGCGATCAGGGCCATGAAGCCGGAGGCGATGGCGGCCAGCGCGGGGGTCACCGCGGGCAGCCATTCCAGGTTGATCAGCAGGCCGTTGAGACCGGCGATGATGCCGCAGCCGATGAGGGCCGGGATCAGCGGGACGAAGATGTTGGCGATCTTGCGCAGGAACAGCTTGAACGGGGTGGCGTTCTTCGCCTTCCGCGCGGCCCGGATCTCCGCGCCCTGCGCGGCCAGTTCCTCGGCGCTCACCGGGGCCGAACCGGCCGCCGTCTCCGAACCGGCCGCCGTCTCCGTGCCGGCCGCCGTCGCCCCGCCATTCGCCGCCGGGGCGGGCGTCGCGGCCGGAGCCGCCGCCCGTTCCTCCTCGACCAGTTTCTCGAACTCCGGGGTCACCCGGGCGACGGTGCCCGGCCCGAGGACGATCTGGTAGGTGTCGTCGTCGACCACGCCCATCACGGCGGGGAGCGCCTTCAGGGCGTCCTCGTCGACGAGGGTCCGGTCGTGCAGGCCCAGTCGGAGCCGGGTCATGCAGTGGACGACGGAGCCGACGTTCGCGGCGCCACCGACGAGCGGCAGGATCGCGGCGGCAGTGGCGCGGTTCTTGTCATCAGGTGCCATGGTGCGGGGTGCCTTGCTGTGCGGGGGGTTGTGGGGGGTTCGGACGGACGGGTCAGAGGGCGGAGGCGGCGGCGAGCGCGGCCCGCAGGTGGCCCTGGGACTCGCTCAGCAGCCGGGCGGCGGTCGGGCCGTCCACCTGGCCGAGGACGATGAGGATCGCGTGCTTGACCTCGCCGCCGGTGGCGGCGAGGGCGGACTCGATCTCCGCGTCGGAGGCTCCGGTGGCCAGCGACACGATGCGGCGCGAGCGGGCCTGGAGCTTCTCGTTCGAGGCGCGCACGTCGACCATCAGGTTTCCGTAGGTCTTGCCGAGACGGATCATCGTGATGGTCGAGATCATGTTGAGCACGAGCTTCTGGGCCGTGCCGGCCTTCAGACGCGTCGAGCCGGTGAGCAGTTCGGGGCCGGTGACGACCTCCAGGCCGTGCTCGGCGGCGGCGGCGAGCGCGGAGTCGGCGTTGCACGACAGGCCGAGGGTGAGGGCGCCCGCCGCACGGGCGTGCTCGACCGCGCCGATCGCGTACGGGGTGCGGCCCGAGGCGGAGATGCCCACCACCGTGTCGTCGGCGGTCAGGCCGAGACCGTCGAGGTCGGCGGCGGCCAGTTCCTTGCTGTCCTCCGCGCCCTCGACGGCCTTCACCATGGCGGAGGGGCCGCCCGCGATCAGGCCGACGACCTCGGACGGGTCGGTGTTGAAGGTGGGCGGGCACTCGCTGGCGTCCAGCACGCCGAGGCGGCCCGCCGTGCCGGCGCCCGCGTAGATCAGTCGGCCGCCGCGCGCCATGCGGTCCGCCACCGCGTCGATCGCGGCGGCGATCTCCGGGAGCCGTTCGGCCACCGCGGAGGCGACGGACTGGTCCTCGCCGTTCATGATCCGCGCGATCTCCGGCGTGGACAGCCGGTCGATCTCGGCGAGCTCGGGGCGGAACGCCTCGGTCGCGAGGCCGGCGAGTTGCGCGCGCAGTTCGCCGTAGCCGGCGTCGGCCGCGGCGGGCGTGCTGGCGGTGGTACCGGAGGCTGCGGAGGTGGTCATGGAAGCGGCTCTGCTTTCTCGATGCGTGCTACGCCGGCCGGGTGCGGGGCGGGCGACGGTTCAGCGGGTACGGGGGTGTCGGTGGGCGAGCGCCTCGTAGGAGGCGGAGAGGGCCGGGGCGGCCGTCTCGTAGGTGAGCTGGGCGACCCCTATGAAGAGGCAGTCCACGACCAGGAGCTGGCTGGTGCGGCTCGACATGGCGGCGGGCCGCAGCTCGCTCTCCCGCGAGGTCGCCGTGGTCAGCACGTGGTCGGCGTACTGGGTGACCGCGCTGTCGGGGCGACCGGTGATCGCCACGGTGGTCGCGCCGTGGTCGAAGGCCACCCGGAGGGGCTCGATCACGTCGCTGGTCGAACCGGAGTGGGTGACCGCGATCGCCATGTCCCCGGCCCGCAGCTGGACGGCGTTGGTGACCGCCAGGTGCGGGTCGGAGTGGGCGTGCGCGATCAGCCCGATCCGCAGGAGCTTCTGTGCCAGGTCCTGTCCGACGAGGGACGAGGCGCCCACGCCGTACACGTCGATGCGGCGGGCGGTCGCCGCGGCCGCGACGACGGCCGCGAGCTGCGCCGTGTCGAGTCCCGCGGCCGTGTCGGCGAGCGTCTGCTGCTCGTCGAGGGCCAGCTTGGTGACCACGTCCGCTATCGGATCATCCACCGAGATGTCGGCGGTGACCACGGGCGCCCGTCCCGATTCCTGGTGGGCGGCGAGCCCTGCCAGGGCGAGTCGGAGGTCCCGGTAGCCGGGGTATCCGAGCAGGCGCGCGGTGCGTACGACGGTGGCTTCGCTGGTGCCGGTGCGCTCGGCGAGACCGGTGACCGTGAGCGCGGCGCAGCCGGCCGGGTCGCCGGCGACGGCTTCGGCGACGAGCTGCATGGAGCGGGTCATCGACGGCGCGAGCGTCCGCACCTTGGCCGCGAGGGCGGCCGGCGCGGGCGGGTTCTCGCCGGTGAAACTTTCCTTCAGAACGTTGGTCACATCTGAAAGATATTTTCAACCCTCTCGTCCGTCAACCCTCCATTGGTCCCTTTTCCGCCGGGACCATGGGGGCCCGGCGACCCCAGCCCTCCGGACCCACGGCCCCGGCGGGCACCGCGATCGCCGGGCCCGGCCGCGGCGGGGCGACAATGGGCGCATGGAGCTGAACCCCCTGGAGCAAGCACTGCACACCGCGCGCGCCCTCGTCATGGCCGATCTCGTGGCCGGCGACGTCGCGGAGGCGGAGATCGTCTCGATGGTCGAGGACGCGGTGACCGAGCGCCGGTGGTGGGTGGAGCAGTGGCCGCAGGGTGCGGAGTTCGTCGCCGGGCTGATCGCTCAGGACGTGCAGGACGCGCTGCTCGAAAAGTACGGCCGCTGGCCGCTGTGCCCGGTCTGTACGGAAGACGGGCCGCACGCCCTCGACGTGGAGCCCGAACTGGGGCCCGACCCGCACTGGGTCTGCACCAAGGCGGCCGTGCGGGTGGCCCCGGTCGGCGGCCTGGCCGGAATACCGGGCCGATGACGGTGTACATCGACCCGCCGACCTGGCCGGGCCACGGGCGGCTCTGGTCGCACCTGGTCAGCGACGAGTCGTTCGAGGAACTGCACGCCTTCGCGGCCGCCGTCGGCTGCCCGCCGCGCGCCTTCGAGCGGGACCACTACGACGTACCGGAATCGCGCTACGCCGACGTGGTACGGGCCGGGGCGCGGGAGATCGGCTCGAAGGAACTGGTCCGGCGCATCACCGAGGCGGGGCTGCGCCGACCGAAGGGACGGCCCGCGCCCGGCGGCGCGGCCTGACGCGCCCGGCGGCCCGAGCACCCCACGGCCCACCAGCACCCCGAGCCGCCGCCCGGCCGCGCGAACGAGCCGGGCCACACCCCCAGGTCGCGTGAGCACCCCACGCCGGCCTCCCGGCCGCCCGGCCGCGCGAGCGCGCCGCGCCCACCGCACGCCCTACGAGCGCGCCCGCCTCACGAGCCACGCACTCCTACGAGCAGGCCGGGCCCACGCGGTCGTCGGAACCGGTCGGCAGCACCGCCGGTTCCCCGGTGAGCGGTCCGGGCACGGGCTTCGCCGGTTCCGAACGCGCCACCGTCCTGGACCGCTGGGCCGGTACGGCCGTTCCGTCGCCGCCCGCGCTCCTGCGCAGCCGCAGCGCGACGCCGAGCACCCCGAGGGCGACCAGCAGCATCGCCGCGCCCGCCCAGGCGGTGGCGGCGTAACCGAAGTCCGCGTCGATCACCGTGCCGCCGAGCCAGGGGCCGCTGGTGTTGCCCAGGTTGAAGGCGGCGGTGGTGGTGGCGCCCGCCAGCGTCGGGGCGGCCCCGGCCACGTTGAACATCCGGGCGTTCAGGGCGGGGGCCGTGAAGAAGCACGAGAGGCCGAGCAGGAACGCCAGCGCGACCAGGACCACCGGATGCGACGCGAACAGCGCCATCGCCACCAGGAACACCGTGGAGCCGGCGATGCCGGTCAGCAGCACCCCGAAGAGGTGCGCGTCCGCGACCCGGCCCCCGACCGCGGTGCCGACCAGCGCGCCCACGCCGAACAGTGCCAGCACCCACGGCACCCAGCCCGACTCCAGCCCGGCCACGTCCGTCAGCAGCGGCGCCAGATAGCTGAACGTGCAGAACACCCCGCCCGCCGCGAGGGCGGTGACCACGATGGCCAGCCACACCTGCTTGTCGCGGTAGATGGCCGTCTCGCTCCGCAGACTCGGCTTCTCGGCCGGCAGCGGGATACGGGGGATGCGCGTCACCACGCCCACCAGCGCCACCGCCGACGCGACGCCCACCGCCCAGAACGCGGACCGCCAGCCCAGGCTCTCGCCCAGCAGCGCGCCGAGCGGCACACCCATCACGTTGGCGATCGACAGACCGCCGATCATCACCGCCATCGCCCGCGCCCTCATGTTCAGCGGCACCATCGCCACGGCGACCGCCGCGCCCACCGCCCAGAACCCGGCGCAGGCCAGCGCGCTCACCACCCGTGACACGAACAGCACCTCGTACGAGGGGGCCAGCGCACCGGCCACCTGCCCGAGCCCGAAGACCGCGATCAACGCCACCAACGTGGTGCGCCGGGGCAGCCGGAGGGTGGCCACCGCCAGCAGGGGGGCGCCCACCACCATGCCGATGGCGAACGCGGATATGAGGAGGCCTGCCTGCGGAATCGATACGCCCATGTCCTCGGCGATCGGCGGCAGCAGCCCGGACAGCATGAACTCGCTGGTTCCGAGCGCGAAGACGGAGAGGCCGAGAATGTACACGGCGAGGGGCATCCGGGGGTGTCCGGCGGCAGAGTCGGGCATGACCATGGCTAACGATCGGGCTGTTCCGGGCATTCCCGCCGGTGCCGGCCGGTGCCGGCCGGTGTCGCGTACCGGCCACGACGGGCGTGCGGGCCGGTGTCCGCGCGCGACGCCGCAGTGACGGGTGGGGCGGCCGGGGCGATGGGGACCGGTGGGGCGGGATGGTTCGGTTCGCCCTCCTTTACCGCCGTGTCGACGGGGGCATGCTCGAAGCCGGGAGACGACCGACGCACGGGGGGCGGCGCATGTCCGGTGGCGGCAGGAACGGCCGAAGACCGAGAAAGATCGCCCAGGGATGGTTCTGGGCCGAGGTGTTCGAGGCGGCGACCGAGTTCGTGCGGTCGCGCGGGGTCTGGGTGGTGGTGGGCAACGCGGGCACGTTCTTCACAGCCCTGGCGGCACTCGTGCACTACTGGTCGCGCCCGTTGCCGTTCGGCGCCTACGCGGTCGTGCAGCTCGGGTGCCTGGCCTGGCAGGCGATCGCCCTGCTACCGGTGGTCCTGCCCGGCCGTGCGGCGACCCTGCGTGACGCACAGGAGTTCGCGGACCTGCACGAGGGGATGACGGTGCTGACGCTCTGCGGGTCGGGGATATTCGGGATGTTCCCGGGAGTGATGCTCCTCATCGCCTTCGGCGTGGACTCGGAGCGCCCGCCCTGGGGCGCCCTGCTGTTCTCCGGGACGGCTCTCATGCTGGCCTGCGTGGCGGGCCTGTGCCTCGCGACCGGCGTGTCCCACCGTGTACAGGCGCGCTACCGTGCGGCCGGGCCGCCCGGCGTTTCGCACTGGCAGGACGGCGGGGACGGCTTCGCCGACGCGGATGCGGGAGGCTCGGACGGCGACTGAGGGACGCGCCGACCGCCGCCACGGTCACCGCTGACCCGCCAAGGCTTCCGGCGCCCCTGACCAGCCACCGCCTGACCAGCCGCCGCTTCCGCCGGCCTCTGACCCGCCCGTGCGCCGCTTCTCCGTCCCGTCGTCCCGCCGGCCCGTCGCTCTCGCCGTCCCGGCTCCGTGGACGGCGCTCTCAGTCCGTGCCGTCCGCCCCGGTCAGCAGCTCCAGCTCCGTCGCCAGGTTGTGCCGGGCCCGCTCCTCCCACTCCCGCGCGCCGTGCGGGGTGCGGAAGAGCCGGGGCAGTTCCAGCAACTGGCGCAGCACCGCCGACCGGCCCTCCCGGAACGCCTCGTCCGGCACGAAGCCGTACTCCTCGCGGACCTGCGCGGCGTACTCCGCGTACTCCTTCGGCGACGACGCGAGGATCGCCAGGTCCGCGTCGCACAGGACTTCGCCGTCGCGGTCGCCGGGCTCCGGTGCGTGGGTGACGGTCAGCCGGACCAGCCGGGCGACTTCGGACGTGGCGTCGGCCGGGACCCCGGCCTCGGACAGCGCCCGCTCGGCGAGAGCCGCGCTGCGCTCCTCGTTCTCCGTCCGGTCCGGCCGGTACACCGCGTCGTGGAACCACGCCGCGAGCCGCACCCGCGCGGGGTTCGCGGCATGCCCGGCCAGGACGTCGATCCGGTCCAGGACCGCCGTCAGATGGGCGGTGGTGTGGTACCTGCGCTGCGGCTCGGCCCACCGGGCGAGCAGGTTCTCGGCGTACGGCGCCGGGTCCGGTCCGTCGGCCCCGCCACGCGCGGCGTCCAGCGCCTCCTGCCAGCGGGTACGGAGGTCGGTGCCGGACGCGTCGCCGGACGCGTCGTCGGTTCCGGGGCTGCGGTGGTCTGTCATGGGACGACTCTAGGACGGTGGCGGACCGTCCTGGCGGAGCGATCGGCGGAGCGGGACGTTCCGGGGCTCGGGTTGCTAGCGTGCTGCCCGTGATGATGGATCTCAACGCCGACCTCGGTGAGGGCTTCGGCCGCTGGACCCTCACGGACGACGACGCGCTGCTCGACTGCGTCACCAGCGCCAACGTCGCCTGCGGCTTCCACGCGGGGGACCCCTCGGTGATGCGCCGGGTGTGCGCCGCGGCGGCGGAACGCGGGGTGAGCATCGGCGCGCAGGTCTCCTACCGCGACCTGGCCGGCTTCGGACGCCGCTCCATGGACGTGCCCGCCGCCGAGCTGACCGCCGAGATCGCCTACCAGATCGGCGCCCTGCGGGTCTTCGCGGAGGCCGCGGGCAGCACCGTCTCCTACGTGAAACCGCACGGCGCGCTCTACAACCGGACCGTCCGGGACGAGGAACAGGCCGCGGCGGTCGTCGAGGGCGTGCTGCTCGCGGGCGCCACGCCGGCCGTCCTCGGGCTCCCCGGCTCACGGCTGCTGGAGCACGTACGGGCCGCCGGGCTGACCGCCGTCGAGGAGGCGTTCGCGGACCGGGCCTACACCCCGCAGGGCACCCTGGTTCCGCGCGGGGAGGCCGGCGCGGTGGTGCACGACCCCGACGAGGTGGTGCGCCGGAGCGTCGGCATGGCGGTCGGACGCACGGTGACCTGTGCCGACGGCACCGACATCCTCATCGAGGCGCGTTCGCTCTGCGTGCACGGCGACACCCCGGGCGCGGCGGCGCTCGCCCGGCGGGTGCGGGGCGAGCTGGAGGCGGCGGGCGTCACCGTCCGGGCGTTCGCGTGACCGCCGCCGCTCCCACCCCGGCCGAAGGAAGCGGCGACGGCAGCAGCCGTGGAGGCGGCGACGGCAGCAGCGGCGGAGGCGGCGGGCCGGTGGCTCGGCCCGCTCCGGTACGGGTGCTGCCCGCCGGGCGGGAAGCTCTGCTGGTGGAACTGGACTCCGCGGAGGCGGCCGAGGCGTTCCACGCCGAGGTGGTGCGCCGGCGTGCGCGCGGCGACCTGCCCGGGGTGCGCGAGGTCGTGCCCGGCGCGCGCACGGTGCTGCTGGACGGCCTCGCCGGCTCCTCCGACGCCGACCGGGGGCGGCTCGCCCGCGCGCTGGAGTCGTGGACCGTCGAGCCGCTGCACCGGGCCGAGGGACCCCGGACCGAGATCCGGGTGGTCTACGACGGGCCGGATCTGGCCGAGGTCGCCGGGATGTGGGGCGTCGCTCCCCAGGAGGTGGCGGCCCTCCACTCGGCGACGGCCTTCCGGGTGGCGTTCTGCGGGTTCGCGCCGGGGTTCGGCTATCTCACCGGTCTGCCGGAACACCTCCACGTGCCCCGGCGCGCGACCCCGCGCACCCGGGTCCCGGCCGGTGCGGTGGCGCTGGCCGGTCCGTACACGGGCGTCTATCCGCGTCCCTCGCCCGGCGGGTGGCGGCTGGTCGGGCGGATGGAGGACCCGGACCGGCTCTGGGACCCGGCCCGCGAACCCGCCGCCCTGCTCGCACCGGGCACCCGGGTCCGCTTCGTGCCGGTGGAGGCGCACGGATGACCGCCCCGGACGAGACCGGGACGGCGTCCGGCACGGTCCGGCCCGACGCGCGGGCGCCCGGATCCACCGATGGCGCCGCCACGCTCACGGTGGTGCGCGCCGGTGCGCTGACCACCGTGCAGGACGGCGGCCGTACCGGCTGGGCGCACCTCGGCGTGGCGCGCGCCGGAGCACTCGACGAACCCGCACGCCTGCTGGCCAACCGGCTCCTCGGCAACGATCCCGGGGCCGCCGTGCTGGAGACCACGATGACGGGATGCGCGGTCCGCGCAGACCGGGACATGGTGGCGGTCGTCGGCGGCGCGGTGTGCCGGGTGACGGTCGACGGACGCCCGGCCGCCTGGGGCGCACCCGTACGCGTACCGGCCGGAGCGGTGCTCGACGCGGGCCCGGCGCTCAGCGGGGTGCGCGGTTGCCTGGCGTTCGACGGCGGCGGGCTGCTGCCCGAGCCGGTGCTCGGCAGCCGGTCGGCGGACCTGCTGTCCGGCCTCGGACCGCCCCCGCTCCACGACGGCGACGAGCTGCCCGTCGGGCGTGCGCCGGAGCGCGGCGTCCCCGCGCTCCCCGTCGCCGCCCCGTGGCCCGGCGCGCCCGCCGTGCTGGTCCTGCCCGTGCGCCTCGGTCCGCGCGACGCGTGGTTCACCCCCGGTGCGCTGCGGACCCTGTTCACCGCCGCCTACCGGGTCTCCGCGCAGAGCAACCGCATCGGCCTGCGCACCGAGGGCCCCGCCCTCGCGCGTGTCCGCGACGGCGAACTGCCCAGCGAGGGCATGGTGCTCGGCGCGGTGCAGGTGCCGCCCGACGGCCGGCCGGTCGTCTTCCTCAACGACCACCCGACCACCGGCGGCTATCCGGTCGTCGGTGTCGTCGCCGCGCCCGCCCTCGCGGCGGCCGCGCAGGCGGCCCCCGGCACCCCGGTCAGATTCGTACCCGCCTGAGTCCCGCCCGCCCCTGGCGGTGCCTGTCCGTGCCCGTCCGTGCCCGTCCGTGCCTGTGCCCCCGGTTCGCCCCCGGGTTCGCACGGACTACGCCGGCCGGGGACGTACGGGGCATCCTGGGCGACGTCCGGACGTGCCGGACCTCCCGGCCCGCACCGGCAGCGGAATCGGGCGGCGGCGGGCTGCGCCGCTTGATGATCGACCGTAGGCTGGCTAATGGACTAGACCTGTGGGCAGCTCTCTGAGAATGGTGGGGTCGTATGAGCAACCGTGCAGTCCTGGAGGTGATCGCTCTCGACGTGGAGGACGCGGTCGCGGCCCGGGCCGGAGGTGCGGACCGGCTCGAACTGGTCACCGACATGGCGGCGGACGGCCTCACCCCGTCGCGGGAGACGTTCGCCGCCGTCCGTGAGGCCGTCGGTATCCCGGTCCGCGTGATGCTCAGGGAGAGCGACGGGTTCGCCGCGGGCGACATCGACGCGCTGGTCCGACGGGCGCGGGAGCTGCGCGCGGCGGGTGCGGACGAGTTCGTCCTCGGCTTCCTCGACGAGGAGGGGCACCCCGACCTCGTCGCGGTCGAACGGCTGGTGGCGGCCCTGGACGGCTGCCGGTGGACGTTCCACCGGGCGATCGACCGGGCCGTCGACCGGGCGGCGCTGCGCAAGCAGCTCGCCGACCTGCCGGGCCTGGACACCTACCTCACCGCCGGCTCCGCGAGCGGTGTCGACGACGGCATCCCGACCCTGCTCGACGAGGCGTCCCGCGGCCGCGAACCCGGCTACGAGCCGCAGCTCCTCGTCGGCGGCGGTCTCCGCCTCGACCACCTGCCCCGCCTGCGCGAGGCGGGACTCGACGCCTTCCACATCGGCGGCGCGGCCCGTCCACAGGGCTGGAACGGCCCGGTGGACGAAGCGGCGGTGCGCGCATGGCGCGAGGCCCTCGACGGTTGAGGCGGCCGAGGCCGCTGTTCCCCACCGAGCGCGCGCGGGGGCAGGCCGCCCGCACCGGCCGCTACGCCGTGAGTGCCTCCGGCAGCGGTGCGGCGTGCACCACGGCGAGGCCGGAGACCGCACGGGTCAGCGCCACGTACAGCCGGCGCAGGCCCGTGCGCCCGTCCGGTTCGCCGTCGACCACCGCGGCCGGTTCGTCCAGCACCACGTAGTCGTACTCCAGGCCCTTCGCGAGCGAGGCCGGGACCAGGGTGAGACGGGACTCGGCGCTCGTCTCCTCGCCCGGTGACAGGTACGCGTGACCCGCCGCCGTCAGCGCCCCGGCGAGCGCCGGGATGCGGGCGTCGGCCGCGATCAGACCGATCGAGCCCTCCCGGTGCAGCGACTCCTCGCACGCGGCGACCACCGCCGCGTCCAGCGCGTCGCCCGCCACCTCCGTGACCGTCAGCGACCCCGGCGACTCACGCACCGACTCCACCGGGGCCAGCCCCGGCGAGATGGCCGGCAGCAGCCGCGAGGCGTACGCGATCACCTCGCGCGGCACGCGGAAGCCCGCCGTCAGCTCCTCCACCACCGCGTCCGGCTTGCCCAGGTGCGCCAGCGCCTGCGCCCAGCTCGCCGTCGACCACGGGGTGGTGCCCTGCGCCAGGTCGCCGAGGACCGTCACCGAACCGGTCGAGCAGCGCCGCCCCACCGCGCGGTACTGCATCGGCGACAGGTCCTGCGCCTCGTCGAGCACCACCAGCCCGAGCGACTGGGTGCGGGAGACCAGGTCGCGGGCCTCGTCGATCAGCACCGCGTCCGCCGCCGACCACTTCACCGACTTCACGCTCCGGGCCGGCTTCGTCCACAGGATCGTCCTCTGCTCGTCCTCGTCGAACAGGCCCTCGGCGTGCGCGCCGAGGAAATCGGCGTCGGACAGCAGCCGCAGTACCAGCTTCGCCGGGTCCACCGCCGGCCAGATCGCCTTCACCGCCGCCTTCACGGCGGGGTTGCGGGCCACCGCGTTCTGCACCCGGTCGTCGGGCGCCTCGCCCGCCTCCTCCATGCGGACCAGGACGCTGTGCGCGATGCGCTGCGGCAACGCCTCGTGAGCGGCCCCGTACCGCATGTCACGGGCCAGCAACTCCGTGACCATCTCCGCCACTTCGTACGCCGGGACCCGCCAGCGGCGCGAGCCGCGGACCACCACGACCGGTTCGGTCGGCGGGGTCACGTGCGAGCGGATCGCCCGCCGCAGCACCTCCGCCATCCGCGCGTCGCCCTTGAGGACGGCTGCCGGGGCCTCGTCCGTGCCGCGCACCTCGACGTCCTTGGTCACCAGGTCGTCCACGGTGGCCTGCGCCACCGACAGCTCGCCGAGAGCGGGCAGCACCTGCTCGATGTACTGGAGGAACGAGCGGTTCGGCCCGATGACGAGGGTGCCGGTGCGGGCCAGCCGCTCCCGGTGCGCGTAGAGCAGGTAGGCGACCCGGTGCAGGCCGACGGCGGTCTTGCCGGTGCCGGGGCCGCCCTGCACGCAGACCGATCCGGCGAGGCCGCCGCGGACGATCTCGTCCTGCTCCGGCTGGATCGTGGCCACGATGTCGCGCATCGGACCCACGCGGGGCCGCTCGATCTCCGCCTGGAGCAGCCGGCTGGTGTGCGCGGACTCCGTGGGGTCGGTGAGGTTCTCGTCCTCGTACGCGCTGAGATCGCCGCCGGTGTAGCCGAACCGTCGGCGCAGCCCCACGTCCTGCGGGTCCTTGCGGGAGGCGCGGTAGAACGGCTGGGAGACGGGCGCGCGCCAGTCGATGACCATCGGGTCGCCGTCGGCGTCGTGCACGTGGCGGCGGCCGATGTAGAACCGCTCGCCCTCGGCGCCCTCGGCCCGATCCGCACCCACCGGGTGCAGGTAGTCCAGGCGCCCGAAGAAGAGCGGGGTGCCGGCGAGGTCGGCGAGCGCCTTGATGCGCTCGTCCATCTGCGCCTGAAGGACGGCGGCGTTGACCCAGTTCGCGGTGACGTCGCGGATGTCGAGGGACTGCACGTCCTCCCGCATGGCGCGCAGCGCGGCCCGGGAGGCGTGCAGATGGGACCGCTCGCGGGCGAGTGGATCGGTGGACGGATCGCTTTCCGCAAGAGGGGACGCGGACACGGTGGAGCCTCCGGCTTTTCGGCGCGGGTCGAAACCGCGCGGCACCGTCGGGCGGGGCGCGGTCCGTTCCCTGAAAGGAATCACACGGGTACGCGGCGGGAGCGCGCGTACGGCTGTCGGCCGGTTTCCGTCCGGTCGGCGGCGCTCCCCCGGCTGCCGGTGCCGGAGAGGGGTTCTCCGGGCCGGTACCACGGTGCGGGAGGCGGGCAGACCGGCGATTGTATCCACGGCGGACAGGGCGGTCCAACCAATATCGTTGACGCGGCGCGAGGTTGACGTGCACCGCCCCGCCGCCCCGGCCGCCACTGCCCGGTCCGCTGCCCCTTACGGGTCGTGTCCTCCCGGCGTCCCGTACTCCGGGGAGAGGGCGTACGCCGCAGGGCTTGGGCGCCGGTGGGGAGGTCCACCCCGAGCGGCAGGTGAATGCCCCGGCATCCACCCCCGCGGGCCGACGCGTCCGGGCGGCCACCGGGAGCACCATGGAAGACATGAGCACCGCGCTTCTCGACCCCCGCAGGACCGGACCCGCGCACGGCGCGACCGCGGTCACCGGTCACCCCCGCCACCATCGCGCCGGCGACGCGCTCCGCGCCGTCAGGATCTTCGCCACCACCGCGTTCGACGTCGTCGTGCGCGGCGAGTACGCGGCGGACGCGGGCGTCCGCCGCGCCCGCTGAGCCCACCCGCCGCGCACCGGACCACCGCGCGCCCGCGCGCCGCGGCGGACCCCGTCAGCTTCCGGCGAGCAGTTCGTCCGAGTCGATGATCCGGTAGGCGTACCCCTGCTCGGCCAGGAACCGCTGGCGGTGCGCCGCGAAGTCCTGGTCGACGGTGTCCCGGGCGACCACCGAGTAGAACCGGGCCTCGTGCCCGTCCGCCTTCGGCCGCAGCACCCGGCCCAGGCGCTGGGCCTCCTCCTGGCGGGACCCGAACGTCCCGGAGACCTGGATGGCGACCGTGGCCTCCGGCAGGTCGATGGAGAAGTTGGCGACCTTCGAGACCACCAGGACGTTGATCTCGCCCTGCCGGAACGCCTCGAAGAGCTTCTCCCGCTGCGCGTTCGACGTCTCGCCCTTGATCACCGGCGCGTCCAGGTGCTCGCCCAGCTCGTCGAGCTGGTCGATGTACTGGCCGATGACGAGGGTCTGCTCGCCCCGGTGCTTGCGCACCAGCGCCTCGGTGACCTTGCGCTTCGTCGCCGTGGTGGCGCAGAACCGGTACTTCTCCTCCGTCTCGGCGGTCGCGTAGGCGAGCCGCTCGGAGTCGGTGAGGTTGACCCGGACCTCGACGCAGTCGGCGGGCGCGATGTAGCCCTGCGCCTCGATCTCCTTCCACGGCGCGTCGAACCGCTTGGGTCCGATCAGCGAGAACACGTCCGACTCGCGGCCGTCCTCGCGCACCAGCGTCGCGGTGAGCCCCAGCCGGCGGCGGGCCTGGAGGTCGGCGGTGAACTTGAAGACGGGGGCGGGCAGCAGGTGCACCTCGTCGTAGATCACCAGGCCCCAGTCGCGCGAGTCGAAGAGCTCCAGGTGCGGGTAGACGCCCTTGCGGCGCGTGGTGAGCACCTGGTACGTCGCGATGGTGACCGGGCGGATCTCCTTGCGGGTGCCGCTGTACTCGCCGATCTCCTCCTCGGTCAGCGAGGTCCGCTTCACCAGTTCGTGCTTCCACTGGCGGGCGGAGACGGTGTTGGTCACCAGGATCAGCGTGGTCGCCTTGGCCTCGGCCATCGCGCCCGCGCCGACCAGCGTCTTGCCCGCGCCGCAGGGCAGCACCACGACCCCGGAGCCGCCGTGCCAGAAGCCGTCGACGGCCTGCCGCTGGTAGGGCCGCAGCGACCAGCCGTCCTGGTCCAGCTCGATCGGGTGCGCCTCGCCGTCGACGTACCCGGCGAGGTCCTCGGCCGGCCAGCCCAGCTTCAGCAGCGTCTGCTTGATCTGCCCGCGCTCCGAGGGGTGCACGGCGACCGTGTCCGGGTCGAGCCGCGCCCCGACCAGCGGGGCCACCTTCTTGGACCGCAGGATCTCCTCCAGCACCGGCCGGTCGGTGCTGGTCAGCACGAGACCGTGGACGGGGTGCTTGGAGAGGGTGAGGCGGCCGTACCGGGCCATCGTCTCGGCGATGTCGACGAGGAGCGCGTGCGGCACGGGGTAACGCGAGTACTCCACCAGCGCGTCGACGACCTGCTCGGCGTCGTGCCCGGCCGCCCGTGCGTTCCACAGGCCGAGCGGCGTCAGCCGGTAGGTGTGCATGTGCTCCGGAGCGCGCTCCAGCTCGGCGAAGGGCGCGATGGCCCTCCGGCATGCCTCCGCCTGCTCGTGGTCGACTTCCAGGAGCAGTGTCTTGTCGCTCTGAACGATGAGGGGTCCGGTCACGTACGTACATCCCTTCCACGGGCCAAACGTCCAGTGTGCCGCATCGCGGGGCGGGGCGGAGGGGGTGCGGGCCGGGAGGTCTCCGGGCGGGCCGGCCCCGGGCGCCGTTCCGGCAGGTGCGGCCCGCACCCGCCGCGCCCGCGACGCCCGCCCGCGCTCACCGGCCCCGGCGCTCACCTGCTCCCGCGTTCACCGGCCCCGGCGGCCGCCGTCCCGGCCGCCGTCGGTCGTGCCGGGCGGCGGGGACGGCTCGATGGTGTGGGTGCGGACGTGCTCGTAGGCCATCGTCGTCTGCACGTCGACGACCTCGCGCCGGTCGGTGAGCCGGTCGATGACGAAGGAGTAGACGCCGTTCACGTCCGGGACCGCGATGTGGATGAGGAAGTCGTGGGCCCCCGAGGTCACGAACAGTCCGATGACCTCCGGCAGCCGGGCCGCCCATTCGCGGAACCCCTCGATGACCGGCCGGGCGGGTGGCCGGATGCGGACCGAGATGAGGGCCTGTACGGGCCGGCCGGCCGCCTCCAGGTCCAGCGCCGCGTGGTAGCCGGTGATGATCCCTCGCTCGCGGAGCAGCCTCACCCGCTCCAGCGAGGTGGAGGGCGAGACACCCGTCTTCGCGGCCAGCTCGCGGTTGGTCTGCCGTGCGTCGTCCTGCAGTTCCCGCAGCAGGGCGCGGTCGAGCGCATCAAGTTCCACGATTTCTCCCGTCGGGCGCACGAAGTTCGGTGAGCGACACGATGGCCCCCACAGGTGTCTAGCGTAGGCGTGCCCGGTTGCACGAAGGGCGGTCCGTCCGCTTCTTCGCCCCCACCGGACCCGACCCCCCCTGTACGAGCAGAGCCCCAAGGAGCCCCCGTGCCCTCCACCCCTCAGCCGATCTCCCAGCCGATCTCCCGGCCGACCGACCGGCCGGCCAGCGGGTCGGCCCCCGCGCCCCGGTTGTCCGACGAGGACATCCGTACCGATCTCTCCACCCGGCAGGCCCGGCTCAAGTGGGTCATCGTCGTCGACGAGGCGCTGCCCGCCGGGCGGCAGGCGAACGCCGCGGCCTGCATGGCGGCCTCGGTCGGCCGTGCGCTGCCGGAGCTGGTCGGCCGGGACGGCGAGGACGCCTCCGGCGCCGCCCATCCGGGGCTCCCCTGGGCGGGCTGTTCCGTACTGGCCGCCGACGCCGCCACCCTGCACGGCGTGCGCGGCCGGGCCGCCGCGCTCGGCGGCGAGGTGCTGGTCGTCGACATGCCCGAGCAGGCCCAGACCTCCCGCGTCTACGACGAGTACCTCGACCGGCTCGCCGGGACCGGCGCCGACGACCTGACCTACTGCGCGGTGTCCCTGGTCGGCCCCCGCAAGAAGGTCGACAAGCTGGTCCGTACACTCAGCCTGCTCGGCTGAGGACCGACCGCCCCCGCGATCCGCGCGGACCCCGCGCCCGGCGTCGCCCTCAGGCCGTCGCGTCGTCCGCCAGCTCCGCCACGCCCGTGATCCGGTGCAGCGGATAGGTGCGGACCTCGTCGGCGGTGTGGTCGTACGCGGTGACGAAACCGCCCTCCACCCGGACCGGGGCGATGACCCGCTGACTGGCCGCGCCGTCCGCGTTGACGTACCCGATCCAGACCGCTGAGCCCGTCATGGCCGCCGCCTGCACCGTGGCCAGCGTCTCCGCCGCCGAAGTGCGCGGCAGACCCCTCGGGGACGGGGCCTCGCGGGACTCCGGGACGGTGGCGGACTCCTTGCGCGGCACGGTGGCCGCGGTGTCCCCGGCGCGGATCGCGCGCACGGCGGCGCCGAGCAGGGTCTCATCCGGCACCGGCGGCCCCTCCGGCACCGGGGCGGGCGCCTGCCGGGCCGGGGTTCGGCGGGTGCCGGCCCGGGTGATCAGCACGTCCCCGTCGGTGGACTCGGCGGCCGGCGCGCACCCCATCTCCCGCAGCCCTTCGAGCAGCGAGGCCGGGTCGGCCTGGGCCGCCAGCACGGTCGGCGCCAGCCGGCGCAGCCGCAGCGCGGCGGAGCGCCGGTCGGCCAGGATCTCGTTCAGGACGGACTCGTCGTCGCACCGCACGTAGGCGGAGGCCGCGCCGATCCGCAGGTGGCCGTGGCGCCGGGCCACGTCGTCGATCAGGTAGGTGAGCGGCTGCGGCACCGGGGTCCGGCTGTGGGTGGCCAGGAACGCGTGCAGATCGGAGGCGGCCTGCCCGGCGTCCAGGGCGCGGCGTACCGACCCCGGCGTGAAGCGGTAGACGGTGGCGCCGCCCTTGGACTCGATGTCGGCGAGCACCGCGAGGAGTTCGGCCAGCGGCCGTTCCAGCGGGCCGGGCGCGACGGCCGTCAGGTCGGCCTGCAGGAGTACGTGGTCGAGCGGCTCGGGCAGCAGCGGCGCGAGCAGGGCGGCAGCCGCCGCCGGGTCGCCGTCCAGCAGCGCGCGGGCCTGCGAGGAGAGCGCGCCGCGCCCGGTGATGCCGAGCAGCTCCGCCTCGTTGACGGTCCACAGCGCGATCCGGGACCGCAGGTCGGAGGTGTCGGTCGCGGACGAGGGGGCGGGCGCGGTGCCCTGCTGCCGGGCCTGGAGTTCGGTGCGGGAGGCGCCCCGCAGCGGGCGTTCCCATCTGAGCCGGGCCAGCAGCGTCGCCGTGTCCGGCGCGGTGCCCGGCGGCAGCGCGGCGAACAGGGCCAGGACCCGGTGGCGTACGTCGGGCGCGGCGGAGCGGTCGAGGTCGGGGCCGAGTGCGGACAGCGCCCGCCCCTTGGCGTCCTGCCCGCCGACCAGCCCGGCCGTGCGGGTGGCGGCCAGCCAGGCGGTGGCGAGCCGGACCCACCTCTGCTGTGCCGGCAGCTCGACCCAGTCGTCGTACGCCGGGGTCGCGCCGTAGCGTTCGTCGGTCTCGCCGTCGGAGGCCACCAGGCCGGCCGCGTAGGCGAGTTCGACCCAGAAGGCGGCCATCGGCTCGGTGGTGTCGAGCGCGGACGCCACCCGCTTCAGCTCGCGGACGCTGAGCCCGCCGGAGCGCAGCACGGCGGGACCGCCGGTGTTCCAGAAGGCGACCAGGTCGTCGACGGTGCCGAGTGCGGCGAGCGCCTGACCGGCGGCGGCCGCGTCCACCGCCCGGGGTTCCCGCTCGGCGGCGGCCGTCACCACCGGAGCCACCGGCTCCGGCATCCGGTGGGCGCGCCCGGCCCGCAGGTGCAGCGCCGCCTCGCGCGGCAGCACCACCGTGCGGGTGGCGACCGGCAGCAGCAGGCCCCGGTCGCGCAACCAGCGAACCGGCGGCGTCGGATGGGGCGTGATCTCGCCGTAGGGCGGCCCCCAGACCAGCCGGTCCAGCACCGACAGGGCCTCCACCGGGGCGCCGTCCAGCAGCTCCGCCATCCGCGCGCGGTCGGTGAACAGCCCGGACAGCGCGGTGACCGCGGAGACCGGGTCGTGGGTGGCGGGCAGTCCGGCGGCGGCGAGGATCTCCTGGAGCCTCCCCGGCGACATGCCCGCGGTGGCCTCGGCGACCGTGGGGCCGAGCCCGGTGGGGGAGGCGTGCTGGGGCGACGGCGCCAGCAGTTCGCGGGCGGTGCGCACCAGGCGCAGCCGGTCGTCCTCGCCCCAGACGAGGGCCTGTTCGCGCAGGGTCGCCAGGGCGCGGGGCAGCTCCCGGGCGAGGGCGGCCCCCGCGTCGTCGCGGTGGTCGCCGTCGTCCTGCCCGTCGCCCGTGAGCAGGGACAGCAGCGTCCCGTACGGGGCGGGGTCGGGCGCCACGGCGAGCGCCTCCGCGGTCTGCAGCGCGAACCGGTCGAGGTGTTCCAGCGCGCGCACGACGGAGGCACGGGTGCCCGCCCTGGTGGCGAGCTGGGTGATGTCGTTCGGCACGGGACTGAGCAGGTCGGGGCGGGCCCGCAGCAGCCCGGCCAACGATGCGTCGTCGCGGGCGCGCAGAGCTTCGGCGAGCGTGCGCGGTGGTGTGGTCGTCCCCATCCGTCCCACGGTAGCCCCTGGAACGCTACGGTCGGGGCAGGGCCAGCCGCAGGGCAGCGAGGGGAAGCATCGGGTGGGGATCGAGAGCGACCGGATCGTCGACGCGTATCTGGACCGGGTCGGCGACCTGGCACGGCGTCAGGGGCTCGGACCCGACGCCAGGAGCAGACTCCTCGACGGGCTGAGCGAGGAGATCGGGCGACGGCGCGGCGGCACCGGGCCGGACGACCCGGAGTCCGTGCGGCGCCTGGTCCTGGAGTTCGGCACCCCGGAGGAAGTCGTCTCCGCCGCCGGCCCGGCGGCCACCCCCCTGCTGCCCCGCCCCCGTACGGAGGACGACGGGGACGGGCCGGGCGCGGCGGCGGACCGGGCGGAAGCGGACGCGTACGAGGACGGCGGCGCGCCCCCGGCCTGGCCCGACGCCTCCGCCCCGCACATGCTCGGCCTGGGCGGCGAGGGTTCCGACGGCGGCGATCCGGGCTGGTGGCGGGTGCGGCCGGGCCCCTTCGGCGACGGGGTGCGGGTGCCCGGCTTCGTCGGGGGCGTGGAGATCCCCGAGCTGCTGAAACCTCCGCCGGGCCCGGACGACGAGCCGCCCGGCGAGCAGGACGCGGAGACCGGCGACTCCGCCGTCGAGGCTGTCGAGCAGGCCGGTGGGGGAACGGCCGGGGAGGCGGGGGAGGCCCCGCCGCGGCGGCGTCGGCTGCTGCCCGGACGGCGTCGCCGCGGGCCGGCCCCGGCGCCGGTCGCCGAGGCGCCCGCACCGTCCCGGCGGCGGATCGGGCAGCCGCTGCTGTTGCTGGCCGCCGCGCTGCTGGTGGCGGGCGCGGTCGCCGGGTCCTGGCTGGCGCTGGCGGGCGGCTGGCTCCTCGCGTACAGCTCGCGGACCCTGTCGAGGGCCGAGGCGAAGTGGGTGGCGATGGGGCTGCCCAGCGTGGTGGTGGCCGGTGCGCTGGTCTGGGTGTGGGGGCGGCTCGACGGGCGCTGGGGCGATCCGATCGCCGAGGGCGCGACGGGCGAGGTACTGACCGGGCTCTGGCCGGTGGTGGTCCGCACCGCGGCGGTGGTCTCTGCGCTCTACCTGGTGTGGCGGGCGCGCCGGGCGCGGGGCTGAACGGCGGCGGGCGGGAACCCGCCGCCGGTCCCGGCCGCCCGCGCCCCTCGCCGGCCCGGTTACCGCCGCAGCAGCGCGCAGACGAAGTCCTCCTGCACGGCGCGCAGCCGCTCCAGCAGCTCCGGGTCGGTCGTCTTGTTGATCTGGGTGGTCACCGAGAAGGTCAGCGACCGCTCGCCGTCCGGGGTGGCCGCGACGAGCTGGGTGTAGCCGGGGAAGTTGCCGGTGTGGCCCACCACCGTGCCGCAGCGGGTGGTGTACCGGAACAGTCCCAGCCCCGCCTTGTTCGCGCCGGGACCGGCCGGTTCGGAGGCCCCGTCCACCCAGGCCCGCTGCCGGCGGCGGGTGGGGGCGGAGAGCAGCCGGTCCCCGGCGTAGCCGCGTACGAACGCCGTCATGTCACCCGGCGTCGACACGATTCCGCCCGAGGCCCACACCCCGGACGCGCTCAGCACCTCGCTGACGTCCTCGGGCGGCCGGGGCGGGTCGGCCTCGTAGCCGTGCAGGTACGGCTCCGGAAGCTCGTACCCCTGGGGCAGGCTGGTGTCGCGCAGGTCCAGCGGTCGGTACACGAGCCGGTCGAGCAGTTCCTCGTACCGGCGGCCGGTCACCGCCTCGGCCATCAGGGCCACCGCGATGTTGTCGGAGTTGGAGTAGGCGTAGCGGGTGCCGGGGCGGAACCCCGGCGGCCGGTCGGCGACGAAGTCCAGCAGCCGGCGGGAGTCGAACCGGCGGCGCGGGTCCTCGGTCACCAGGGCGATGAACTCCGGGTCGGTGGTGTAGTCCGGCAGGCCGCTGGTGTGGTTGAGGAGCTGGCGCAGGGTGACCCGGTGCCAGGCGCGCGGCAGCCTCGGGAGGACCCGGCCGAGGGTGTCGTCCAGGCCGAGCTTCCCGCGGTCCACGAGCCCGAGGGCGACCGCGCCGCTGAACGCCTTGGCGGTACTGGCGATCCGCATGTGGTCGCCGATCGTGGGCGGCCGGCCGCTGCCGGTGTCGGCGACACCGGCCCGGACCATCTCGGTGTGCGGGCCGCGGGTGAGCACGGCGATCGCGCCGGGCGGCCCGCCGGGCGTCCGGGTCAGCTCCGCCAACTGCTCGCGCAGCGGGCGGTCGCGGCCCGCGGGCCGGTCGGTGGCGCGGGCCGGGGAGTACAGCAGGCCGGCCGTGCAGGCGGCGGCCAGCAGGGCGGCCGCGGAGAGACGGAACCGTGGGGAGCGGGGCAGGGGCACGGGGAACTCCTGGCGTGGGCGGGGCGGGAACGCCAGCTTCGGCCGCGCCCGTGCAGCCTGCGCGCGGCGCTGCTCCATCCGGACGGTCCCGGATCCGGCCCCGGACCCGGTCCCGGCGCCGCCCCGCGCATGCCGCGCGTGCCGTCGCCGTGGGAGGGCCGCGGGTGGTGTCCTCACAGATCGGAGCCGTGACGGGAGGCGGACCGCGGCATTCCGGTCGGCGGGTCGGCACAATGGCGGGATGGCTACCCACCCCCTGACGGTCGGATTCGACCTCGACATGACGCTCATAGACTCCCGCCCCGGCATTCGGGCGACCTACCTGGCGCTGGCCGCCGAGACGGGGGCGGTGATCGACGCCGACCTCGTGGTCACCCGTCTCGGGCCGCCGCTGGAGGAGGAGCTGATCCACTGGTTCCCGGCCGACCGGGTGCCCGCCGTGGCCGACCGCTACCGCGCGATCTACCCGGTGCACGCGATCACGCCCACCGGCGCGATGCCGGGCGCCCGTGAGGCGATCGGGGCGGTCCGGGAGGCCGGGGGCCGGGCGGTCGTGGTGACCGCGAAGTACGAGCCGAACGCCCGGCTCCACCTCGACCACCTCGGGATCGACCCCGAGCTGGTGCTGGGCGGGCTGTGGGCCGAGGCGAAGGGGACGGCGCTGAGGGAACTGGGCGCCGCGGTCTACGTCGGCGACCACACCGGCGACGTGCGCGGAGCACGGGTGGCCGGGGCCGTCTCGGTCGCGGTGCCGACCGGCCCCTGCGACGCCGCGGAGCTGCGGGCGGCGGGCGCGGACGTGATCCTGCCGGACCTCACGGCCTTCGCCGACTGGCTGCGGGGATACACGGCGGGCGGGACCGGCGGCCCCGCGGCCCCGGCCGGGACCACCACGGCCTGATCCCCGGACCGGGCGCGGGCCGTCGTCGCCCGTGTGTGTGACGAGGGGCGCTACGAGCGGCCCGCCGCGCGCCTCGGGGAGTTGACCCAGGCGGAACGGAACACTCCGGCCGCGGCGATCAGGAAGCCGGCGCCCATCAGCATGGAGACCGCGTAGGCGATCGTCGGAAACGGATCGGTGCCCAGGAACAGAGGGGCCACGGTGACCAGAGTGGCCAGTGCGCCGACGAAGAAGACGATCGCACCGACCTGAACCAGCCGGTCACCCGCGCCCGAAGGAGTAGTAGTCACCCGGCAAGGGTAGTTCCCGCTCCGGGGAAACCCTCCGGCGACGTCCCGTCTCCCGCCCCGGGGCCACTAGCCTTGGCCGCGACGGGTCGTGCAGACCCGTCGTCCTGCTGTACGGAGCCGTTCACCGCGGCTTCTCCGCGCACCGACGATCTACGAGGACGAAGACGGACATGCCCACCGGCAAGGTGAAGTGGTTCAACAGCGAGAAGGGCTTCGGCTTCCTCTCCCGCGACGACGGCGGGGACGTCTTCGTGCACTCGTCGGTCCTGCCCGCGGGGGTCGAGGCGCTCAAGCCGGGCCAGCGCGTGGAGTTCGGCGTGGTCGCGGGCCAGCGGGGTGACCAGGCGCTCTCCGTCACCGTGCTCGACCCCACCCCGTCGGTCGCGGCGGCGACCCGCCGCAAGCCCGACGAGCTGGCGTCGATCGTCCAGGACCTGACGACCGTGCTGGAGAACATCACGCCGCTGCTGGAGCGGGGCCGCTACCCCGACAAGGCGGCGGGGGCGAAGATCGCCGGCCTGCTGCGGGCGGTCGCCGACCAGCTCGACGTGTGACGGCCCGGCCGGGCCGTCAGGACCGCCCACGGCCGCACGGACGCCGTCGCGCGCCGTGCGGCCGTCGCGCGGGCGGGCGGGCCGGCCGGCGGACGGCGGACGGCCCGGTCAGGGGAAGTCCAGCGCGTCCGGGCCGAGCGGCGGGACGAGGCCCTCGGCCGCCGCGCGCGTCAGCAGCCCGCGGATCGCCGCGTAGCCGTCCTCGCCCAGATCGGCGGTGAACTCGTTGACGTACAGCCCGATGTGCTGGTCGGCCACCGCGGGGTCCATCTCCTGCGCGTGCTCGCGCACGTACCCCCGCGAGGCCTCCGGGTCGTCCCAGGCCATCCGCACCGAGGTGCGCACGGAGTCGGCCAGGGCGCGCAGGGTCTCCTCGCCCAGTGAGCGCTTGGCGACGATCGCGCCCAGCGGGATCGGCAGACCGGTCGTGGACTCCCAGTGCTGCCCCATGTCGGCCAGGTTGTGCAGACCGTAGTTCTGGTAGGTGAACCGGGCCTCGTGGATGACGAGGCCGGCGTCCACCTCGCCCTCGCGGACGGCGGGCATGATCCGGTCGAACGGCATCACGACGATCTCGCCGACGCCGCCGGGCACCATCTCGGCCGCCCACAGCCGGAACAGCAGATAGGCGGTCGAGCGCTCGCTCGGCACCGCGACCGTCTTGCCCGTCAGGTCCGCGCCCGGCTCCCGGGTCAGCACCAGCGGGCCGCAGCCCCGGCCCAGCGCCCCGCCGCACGGCAGCAGGGCGTACTCGTCGAGGATCCACGGCAGCACCGCGTAGCTGACCTTCAGCACGTCCAGTTCGCCGCGCTCGGCCTGGCCGTTGGTGATGTCGATGTCCGCGAAGGTGACGTCCAGGGCGGGGGCGCCGGGGACCCGGCCGTGCGCCCACGCGTCGAAGACGAAGGTGTCGTTGGGGCAGGGGGAGAAGGCGATCTTCAGAGCGCCGTCAGTGGTCTCGGTCATGCGGGGTCCAACCTTCCAGTACGGGTATGAGCTTCCCGAACGCCCCGGTGAGCGCGGTCAGCGCGTCGCCGATGCGCCAGGCGGCGCGGTCGCGCGGCCCGACGGTGTTCGAGACGGCCCGGATCTCCAGTGCGGGCAGCCCGAGCCCGGCTGCGGCCTCCGCGACCCCGAACCCTTCCATCGCCTCGGCGACGGCGGTGGGGTGGGCGGCCAGCAGCGCCGCGGTGCGGGCGGCGGAGCCGGTCACCGTGGAGAGTGTGAGCACCGGGCCGGTCACGGCCCCGGTGACCGAGGCGGCCTCGCGCACCAGCGCGGGCGGCGGCTCGAACCGGTCCCGGCCGAAGCCCAGGCCGGTGACGGGCACGAAGCCGTCGGGGGTCTCCGCGCCCAGGTCGGCGGCGACGATCGCGTCCGCGACCACCAGCGAGCCGACCGGCGCCGCGGGCGCGAACCCGCCGCCGATCCCGGCCGAGACGACCAGGCCGTACGCACCGGAGCAGGCCGCCAGGGCGAACGCGGTGGCGGCCGAGGCGGCGGCCGGACCGGCCCCGCCCGCCAGCACGTCGAGCGGCCCGGTGCGGTGGATCTCCGCGCCGGGCACCCGCAGCACCTCGGGACTCCCCCCGGACGCACGCGTGACCGCGTCCCGTTCGACGGGGACCGCGGTCACGACCAGCACACGCACGAGGGGTGATCCTCCCGGATCGGGAGGAGGGTCAGTCGGTCTTCTTGAGCTTGAAGTGCCAGACGCCGACGAGCTTCTGGCCCTTGGTCTCCACGACGCTGATCTGGCTCTGCGAGGTGGTCTCGCCGGTCTGGCTGGAGAAGAACGCGCTGCCGGTGATCGACCGGTAGGTCTTCTTGTACGGCTCCTGCTCGGCCTGCTGGCCCTCGATGAAGAGCGTCCAGCCGTTCTCGGCGACCTCCGGGTCGACGCCGAAGCGGACCTTGTCGTCCATGGCGACGTCGATCGTCTTGTCGGCCTTCTTGTTCAGGCAGCCCTGGATCTCGGATTCCTTGAGGGCGTCGCCGTCGTTGTAGCAGGAGGCCTCGGTACTCACCGAGTTGTCGCCGACCGTCACGGTGGCGAGCGGCGTCGGCTTGTCGCAGGCGGACAGGACGAGGAGTCCTGCGGACACGGCACCAAGAGCGACGCCGATTCGACGGCCCTTACGGGAAGAGAACGCAACGGTCATGGGCCGAAGGCTATCGGTCGCCCCGGATCACGCCACGCGGGGGTGCGGCGAGCCGCGCCGGGCGCTCGTCAGCAGCCCCCGTACGGACGCGGCCGCGCCCAGCGCGAGGATGCCCGCGGCCACGCCCATGCCGAGCACTCCGTTGAGCGGCAGGGCGATGCCGATGCCGCCGCCGGCCACCCACGCCATCTGCAGCAGCGTCTCCGAGCGCGCGAACGCCGAGGTCCGCACCTCCTCCGGCACGTCGCGCTGGATCATCGCGTCCAGCGACAGCTTGGACAGCGCCTGGGTGAACCCGGCGACGGCGCCGAGCGCGGCGACGAGGACCGTGGAGAAGAAGACGGTGGCCAGCACGGCGACGCCCAGCGCGACGGTGAGCACCGCGGCGATGATCATCTCCGGCGCGCGCGCCCGCAGCCAGGCGCCGACGGCGGTGCCGCAGGCGTTGCCCGCACCGGCCGCGACGCCCACGATCCCCAGCGACACCGCGGCGCTCTGGCCCGACAGCGGGTGCTCGCGCAGCAGGAACGCCAGGAAGAAGATGAGGAAGCCGGAGAGCGCGCGGTGCGCGGCGTTGGCCTGCAGGCCGTGCAGGACCGATCCGCCCACCGACCGCAGCCCCGGCGGGCGTTCCCGGCGGCGGCCGCCGAACAGCCGTCGCCGCCCCGGCCCGCCGCCGTCCGTCCGGGTCGACCCGGTCCGCTTCCCGGTCCGGGGCGGGGCGGCGGCCCGGGCCGCGGTCCGCTCGGCCAGCAGCGCGCGCCGCTCGCCCTTCGCGGAGTCGACCTTGGGCGGCATCGAGAACGCGAGGAAGGTGCCGCCGACGAAGATCGCGCACGCCCCGTAGAGCGGCCAGGCCGTGCCGACGGTCTGGAGCCCGGCGCCGATGGGCGCGGCCACACCGGTGGCCAGCAGACCGGCCAGGGTGACCCGCGAATTGGCCTTGACCAGGGAGAACCGCGGGGGCAGCAGCCGCGGCACCACGGCGCTGCGCACCACCCCGTACGCCTTCGAGCAGACCAGCACGCCGAGCGCCGCCGGGTACAGCTCCAGGCCGCCCGAGGCCACCGCCCCGGACATCGCGATTGCCAGCACCGCGCGGGCCAGCATCGCCCCCGCCATCGCCGCCCGGCGGCCGTGCGGCAGCCGGTCCAGCAGCGGGCCGATCACCGGGGCGAGCAGGGTGAACGGGGCCATGGTGATGGCCAGGTAGAGGGCGACCCGGCCGCGGGCCTCGTCGGTGGGCACCGAGAAGAAGACGGTCGACGCCAGGGCCACGGTGATCATCACGTCGCCCGCGCCGTTCACGGCGTGCAGTTCGATCAGCTTGCCGAGCCCGGACTCGCCGGCCCCGTGGGCGTGGGTGACCTTGCGGATGGAACGCCCGGTGCCGGTGACCGAGGAGTGCAGGGCATGTCCCACCGACCGCCCTGCCGTACGCAGGGGGCCCGGGGGTGCGTCGTGCGACCTGGCGGAAGCCACTTGCACATAGTGCCCCAAGGGGCGTGGTCATGAACGTGTCCGACGCGGACGGTGGGCACCGGCGTCCGTGACGGACCCGCCGCGGACGCCGTACCGGCCGGAGGGCGCCCCGGCGCCTCCCGGAACCGGCTTCCGGCAAGAGGATGGGCCGTGTTTGGGACGGGCAGGTGGGCGCGGGGCGGCGGAGAGGGTAGCGTGCGTTACGCGCCACCGGCGGTTGTTCTTGGCCGCGCGCCTCTCCGCGATACCGCAGAATGGGTGTCGAGAGGCACGCCCGAGGCAGGCACAACGGGTGTGGACGTCGACGCGGCCCCCAGGTCCGCTCCGCCCACGACCGTCAGGCCGAAATCGGTCATCGATGGAGCCACTGGCGCGCTCGTGAGACTGCGTAGGAGAGAAGCGAGACCTGTGAGTGCTGCGACGACGCGAAGCCGTACGGCCCGTACCCCCGTTCCCGACCGGTTGTGTGCCGAGGCGGTAGACCTCGCGCGCGCCGCGGCCGAGGAGGCCGCCGCGCCCGGAGTGGTCGGTGAACACGTGGGCGCGGTCGCGGAGGGCGACCGGGTCGTCACGCACTTCTTCGAGGCGAAGGAGCCCGGCTACCGGGGCTGGCGCTGGGCGGTGACCGTCGCGCGGGCCTCCCGCGCGAAGAACGTCACCCTCGACGAAACGGTGCTGCTGCCGGGCGCCGACGCCCTGCTGGCCCCCGAGTGGGTGCCGTGGAGCGAGCGGCTGCGCCCCGGCGACATGGGCCCCGGCGACCTGCTGCCCACCGAGGCCGACGACCTGCGGCTGGAGCCCGGATACCTCGGCCCCGAGGAGCCGCTGCCGGACTCCCCGGTCTCCGAGGAGATGGCGGACCTCGTCGACGCGGAGGACGCCGAGCTGACGGACCGCCCGGCCGCCCCGGCGCGCGGTTCGATCACCGCGGTCGCGGACGAACTGGGCATGCGCCGGGCGCGCGTGCTGTCCCGCTACGGCCTGCACGCGGCGGCCGACCGCTGGGACGAGGAGTTCGGGGCGAAGACCCCGATGGCGCAGGCGGCGCCCGCCTCGTGCGTCAGCTGTGCGTTCCTGGTGCCGCTGTCGGGCTCGCTGCGGCAGGCCTTCGGCGTCTGCGCCAACGAGTTCGGCCCCGCCGACGGACACGTGGTGTCGCTGTCCTACGGCTGCGGCGGCCACTCGGAGGCCGCGGTCATGCCGAAGCCGCCGCGTCCCGCGCCGCACGCGATGGACACGATGCGGGTGGACGCGTACTCGCTGCTCTCGCCGGCCGCCGACGGCTCGGTGCCGGACGACGACGACGCCACCGACGACGGGCTCGGCCACTCCTGACCCGCCGCGCACCCCCGGCCGTGCCGCCGGGGGCGCGCCCGCCCGCGTGTTCCGCGCACCCGCCGCCGGCTCCCGCCGTGTGCGGCGCCTCCGCGCGCCCCCGCCCGGTGGCGGATTCGCTCCGCGCGACACACGCGGTACCTTCGGGCGCACACGGGGCGGCACCGGTCGACGGCCGAGGCCCTCATGGAACCGGGACGTACCGGAACAGAGCGGAGTCGAAGCGTGAGCATGAAGGCGACCGAGGGGGCCGATCCGTTCGGGACGGCACGGCTGCGGCGCGGCGTGCTCGACGCGTGGGGGGCCGGGCCCGCCCGCTTCCGCGAGGACGCCAACGCCGAGGAGGACCTCGCCCTCGGCGGCTACCGCGACCGGCTCGTGGTGGAGCTCGCCCAGAACGCCGCCGACGCCGCCGGCCGGGCCGGCCGGCCCGGCCGGCTGCGCCTCACCCTGCACCCCGGCGGCCCCGGCGAACCGGTGGTGCTCGCAGCCGCCAACACCGGCGCCCCGCTGGACGCCACCGGAGTGGAATCGCTGTCCACCCTGCGTGCCTCGGCCAAGCGCGAGGGCCACGAGTCCTCCGTCGGCCGGTTCGGCGTCGGCTTCGCGGCGGTCCTCGCGGTCAGCGACGAACCCGCCGTCGTCGGCCGCCACGGCGGCGTCCGCTGGTCCCTCGCGGAAGCCCGCGAACTCGCCCGCGGCGCGGCCGTCGGCAGTCCGGGCCTGGGCGACGAACTGCGCCGCCGCGACGGGCACGTCCCGCTGCTACGGCTGCCGCTGCCCGCCGAGGGCACCGCGCCCGACGGATACGACACCGTGGTGGTGCTGCCGCTGCGGGACGGCGTCGCCGAGGACCTGGTGGGCCGGCTGCTCGCCGCCGTCGACGACGCGCTGCTGCTGACCCTGCCCGGCCTGGACGAGATCGTGGTGGAGACGCCCGACGGCGTCCGCACCCTGCGCCGCTCGCAGCACGGCCCCTACACGCACGTCGAGGACTCGGCGCGCGGCACCCACCGCTGGCGCACGGTCCTCCACCACGGACCGATCGAGCCCGCGCTGCTCGCCGACCGGCCGGTCGAGGAGCGGCTGCGCCCGCACTGGTCGGTCACCTGGGCGGTGCCGGTGGACGAGGCGGGCGCGCCGCTGGGCCCCCGTACCGCGCCGGTCGTGCACGCGCCGACGCCCACCGACGAACCGCTCGGCATCCCCGCCCTGCTCATCGCCTCGCTGCCGCTCGACACCGCCCGCAGGCACCCCGCTCCCGGCCCGCTCACCGACTTCCTGGTGGCCCGCGCCGCCGACGCGTACGCCGAACTGGTCGCCGAGTGGCACCCGGTGACCACCGGAACCCTGGACCTGGTGCCCGGTCCGCTCGGCAAGGGCGGCATCGACGGGGCGCTGCGCGCGGCGATCCTGGAGCGGCTGCCGCGGGTGGCGTTCCTGGAGCCCGCCGCGCCCCGCGACCCGGCCGCCGGGCCGGACCGCTGGGCCGGCGACTGGGAGGCGCCGGAGCCCGGCGGCGCGCGTCCCGGGGACGCCGCGGCGCTGCGGCCCGTCGAGGCCGAGGTGGTGGAGGGCGCCGGGGCGGAGACCGTACGGGTGCTCGCCGAGGTGCTGCCCTGCCTGCTGCCCGCCGGACTGGAGCGCCGCACCGAACTGCGCACCCTCGGCGTCGGCCGCGTCCCGCTCACCGAGGCGATCGACCGGCTGGCCGGGCTGGAACGGGCCCCCGAGTGGTGGCACCGGCTCTACGACAGCCTGGCCGGGGTCGACCCCGACCGGCTGACCGGACTGCCCGTCCCGCTCGCCGGCCACGACCGGCCGGAACCGGACGGGCCGGACGGGCCGGACGAGACGTACGACGATCTCCGGCCCGCTCGGGACGGACGACTGCCCCGCACCGCCGTCGGGCCCCGCCAGGTCCTGCTGCCGCTGCCGGACGCCCTCGCCGGGCCCGTCCTCGACCGGCTCTCCCGGCTCGGGCTCAAGGTCGCCCACCCGGACGCCGCCCACCCCCTGCTGGAGAAGCTGGGCGCGCTTCCGGCCACCCCGCGCGCCGTGCTGACGACCCCGCAGGTGCGGGCGGCCGTGGCCGGATCGCTGGACGCCGGTGAGATCTGGGACGAGGACGCCCTCGACGGCGAGGAACTCGCCGAGATCGTCCTCACCCTGGTGCGCGACGCCGACCTGGCCCCCGGCGACGAGCCCTGGCTCGGCGCGCTCGCCCTCCCCGACGAGGACGGCGAACCGGCCCCGGCCGGTGAACTCGTGCTGCCGGGATCGGAGTTCGCCCGCGTCATGCGCGAGGGCGAACTCGCCCTGGTGGACGAGGAACTGGCGGGCCGCTGGGGCGAACGGCCCCTGACCGCGTGCGGGGTGCTCGCCACCTTCGCCCTGGTGCGCGCCACCGACGTCGTCCTCGACCCTGACGAACTGGAGCCCCGCGAGGGCGACTTCGCCGAACCGGACGACGCCGGACTGCTGGACTCCGTCGACGTGTGGTGCGAGGACGTGCTCGACCGGCTTCCGGACACCCCGGTGCCGCCGGTGGCGACCGAGATCGTCGCCGTGCGCGATCTGGACCTGGTGGACGACGACGCCTGGCCGCAGGCGCTCGCGATGCTCTCCCGCCCGCCGCTGCGCGACGCCCTGACCCAGCCGGTCCGGGTGCTGCTGCCGGACGGCACCACCCAGTCGGTGCGCCCCTACACCGCCTGGTGGCTCCGCGACCACCCGGTGCTGGCGGGCCGCCGCCCGGCCGGACTGCGCGCCGAGGGCGGCGATCCCCGGCTGGCCGGACTCTACGACGCGGTCGACGCGAGCGGTTTCGACGACGCCGAGGTGCTGCGCGCGCTCGGCGTCCGCACCTCCGTCGCCGCCCTGCTCGACGAGCCGGGCGGGGCCGCCGAGCTGCTGGGCCGGCTCGCCGACGAGGACCGCCCGGTGACCGCGGCGCAGCTCCACTCCCTCTACACCGCGCTGGCCGAACTCGATCCGGAGCAGGTGACGCTGCCGGACGAGCTGCGGGTCGTGGTGGACGACGAGGTGCGGGTGGTCGACGCCGCCGACGCGGTGATCGCGGACGCCCCCGACGTGCTGCCGCTGAGCGAGGGGCTGCCGCTGCTGCCGGTCGCGCCCTCCCGCGCGGCCGATCTGGCCGAGCTGTTCCAGGTGCGGCGGCTCGGCGAGACGGTCGAGGCGGAGGTGACGACGGACGGCGAGGAGCACCGGGTGCCCGACGCGGTCCGGATCCTGCTCGGCCCCGGCACCCCCGCGGTCTACGTCGAGCACGAGGAACTGCGCGCGGGCGGCGTCGAGCTGGACTGGCGCCGGACACCTGACGGCACCGTGCACGCCGCGACCCTGGAAGGCGTCGCCGCCGGTCTTGCCTGGGCCGCCGGACAGTGGCCGCGCCGCTTCGAGGTGGCGGCCCTGTTGGAGGACCCGTCCCGCACCGAGGAACTGGCCCGCGACCGCTGGTTCGACTGAGCCGACGAACACGTCCTCGGCCCCCGGGGAGTGAGCGGTCCGGGACCGGGCGTGATCTTCACGGAAAATGCAGGGAAAACTCTCGGCCAACGCACAACCATCCCCCGGTGTCGCAAGTCTGTTCGGTGAGTCCATCGGGCTCATCGACCACACGGGCCCCGCGGACGCGGACCACATCACCGTCAAGAACATCAAGACGGACGGCGTCGGCAACCTGAAGACCACCTACAAGGCGTCGGTGGACGGCTACTGGCGCTACAGCTTCGCGGGCACCCTCACGACCCCCGCCGTCACCACCGCCGGTGACTTCGTCGACGTGAAGTGACCCGCGGCGGGACGACGTGACCCCGAGGGGGTCGCACCCGCACCGTGCGCGTGAGGGCTTCCCGGCCGGCCGGGGAGCCCTCACGCCGTTCCGCCGGCGGCTTTCGCGCCTCCGGAGACCGCTCACGGACCGAAGCGGCGGGTCACCAGGCGCCAGGCGAACTCCAGCGCTGCCGAGGCGACCACGGCGATGGCCACGGCCGCCCACGGCATCGTCGTGCCCACCAGCTTCAGCGCGAAGAAGTCCTGGAGCCACGGCACCGCCAGCACCACCAGGAACGCCAGCCCCATTGCCGCCACCAGGCAGATCCGCCACAGGGTGTACGGGCGGGCGATGATCGCCAGGACCCACATCGACACCAGGAACAGCGTCAGCGTCGCCGCGCTCGTCTCTGCGTCCAGCGCGTCCTTGCCCGAGTAGTGGTGGCCGGCCAGCAGATAGGTGGCGAAGGTGGCCACCGCGGCGATGACCCCGGAGGGGATCGCGTACCGCATCACCCGGCGCACGAAGTGCGGGTGCGCCCGTTCCTTGTTGGGCGCGAGCGCCAGGAAGAAGGCGGGGACGCCGATCGTCAGCGTGGACAGCAGCGTCAGGTGCCGGGGCAGGAACGGGTACTCCACCTGGAAGCAGACCACCAGGACCGCCAGCAGCACCGAGTAGACCGTCTTCGTCAGGAACAGGGTGGCGACGCGGGTGATGTTGCCGATGACGCGGCGGCCCTCCGCGACCACCGACGGCAGCGTGGCGAAGCTGTTGTCGAGCAGCACGATCTGCGCCACCGCACGGGTCGCCTCCGATCCCGACCCCATCGACACCCCGATGTCGGCGTCCTTCAGCGCGAGCACGTCGTTGACCCCGTCACCCGTCATCGCCACGGTGTGACCGCGCGACTGGAGCGCCGCCACCATGTTCCGCTTCTGCTGCGGGGTGACCCGGCCGAAGACGGCGTTCTCCTCCATGGCGGTCGCCATCCGGTCCCGCTCGGCGGGCAGCCGGCGCGCGTCCAGCGGGTGCTCGGCGCCCGGCAGGCTCAGCTTGGCCGCCACCGCCCCCACCGACACGGCGTTGTCGCCGGAGATCACCTTCGCCGCGACGCGCTGCTCCGCGAAGTACTCCAGCGTCTCGCCCGCGTCCGGCCGCAGCCGCTGCTCCAGCACGATCAGCGCCGTCGGCACCGCGTCCGCGGACGCGTCGGGATCGTCCAGCCCGGCCCGCGCACGGGCCAGCAGCAGCACCCGCAGGCCCTGCCGGTTCAGCTCCTCCACCTCGGCCAGCTCCGCCGCGCCCTCCGGCAGCAGCACGTCGGGCGCGCCCAGCAGCCACGCCGACCCGCCCGCCCCGCCCTCGTCGAAGGCGGCACCGCTGTACTTCCGGGCCGAGGAGAACGGCAACGTGTCGGTCACCCGCCAGTCCCCGCGCTCCGGGTACGCCTCCACGATGGCCGCCAGGCTCGCGTTGGGGTGCGGGTCGGAGCCGCCCAGCGCGCCGAGCACCCGGCCCACGTACGCCTCGTCCGCCTCGCCGAGCCGGCGCACCCCGGTGACGTCCATGCCGCCCTCGGTGAGGGTGCCGGTCTTGTCGAGGCAGACCACGTCCACCCGCGCCAGGCCCTCGATGGCGGGCAGCTCCTGCACCAGGCACTGCTTGCGCCCCAGCCGTACCACCCCGATGGCGAAGGCCACCGAGGTCAGCAGCACCAGCCCCTCGGGGATCATCGGCACGATCCCGCCGACGGTCCGCGCGACGGAGTCCTTGAAGTCGTTCTCCTTGACCACCAGCTGGCTGATGATCAGGCCGATCGCGGTCGGCACCATCATCCAGGTCACGTACTTCAGGATCGTGGAGATGCCGGTGCGCAGCTCGGAGCGGACCAGGGTGAAGCGGGACGCCTCCTCCGCGAGTTGCGCCGCGTACGCCTCACGTCCGACCTTGGTGGCGGTGAAGGCGCCGCCGCCCGCGACGACGAAGCTGCCGGACATCACCGGGTCGCCCCGGGACTTGAGCACCGGGTCGGCCTCGCCGGTCAGCAGCGACTCGTCGATCTCCAGGCCGTCCGCCTCGGCGACGCTGCCGTCCACCACGACCTTGTCGCCGGGGCCCAGCTCGATGAGATCGCCCAGCACGATCGCCGAGGTGGAGATCTCGGCGGCCTCGCCGTCCCGCCGGACGGTCGGTTTCGCCTCGCCGATCACGGCCAGGCTGTCCAGTGTCCGCTTGGCCCGCCACTCCTGGAAGATGCCGATCACGGTGTTGGCGACGATCACGAATCCGAAGAGGCTGTCCTGGATCGGCGCGACCATCAGCATGATCACCCAGAGCACGCCGATGATCAGGTTGAACCGGGTCAGGACGTTGGCCCGGACGATCTCGGTGATCGAGCGCGAGGACCGCACCGGCACGTCGTTGACCTCGCCCCGCGCCACCCGTTCGGCGACCTCGGCGGTGCTCAGCCCGCCGGGCCGGTACTCCGGGGGCGGGGGCGCCACCGGGTGGACGGGGTCGGGATTCTGCCCGCCGGAGGAATCGAGTGCCCGCTGCGTCATGGTTCCGACCGTACGGGCCGACGGCCCGGCTCACCCGGCGAGCGGGCGCAGATCCTCCCGGCGGCCGAGGAACCGACGCTTCCGGCCCACGGGGTTCACCCCGGAGTCCCCGAGAGGCGCCGGAGGCGCGTGGCCGGTGCGGTGGGCAGCGCCGGGGATCAGCGGGCGGTGTCGGGGCCTGCCGGGTGCCCGGCCGCCGCGTGCTCGGCCGCCTGGCGCTTGAGGGCGGCGTCGCGGCCGCGTACGTACCAGATGCCGATCAGACCCAGACCGGCCCCGGCCAGGCAGGTCCAGACCCACCAGATGTGGCCGTGGTCGTCGAACCAGCCGTAGAACGGAAGCTGCACGAGGAAGAGGACGAACCAGAGGATCGTGCCGCCGGTGACGGTGGCGACGACGGGCCCCTCCAGCGGTGGGGGCGCCTCGTGCTTCGCTGTCCACTTCTCCATGCGGCCCAGTCTAGGCGGACGCCCCGCTGCGGCCCCACGCGCCCGGCCCGCGCCGGGCGGCCCGACGTACCGGCCGCGTCCGTCCCGTACGGGCACCCCGCACGCGGCCGACGCGCCGTGAGGGACGGACGCGGCCGAACGGGGGAGGTGAGGGCCAGGTGGGTAAAGGCGCGGAGGTCAGGTGGCACAAGGGTCTACGCGCGGAGATAGCGATCTTCGCCTTATGTATTCATACTGAATCCGTTTGGGAATGGCTCGATTTGTTCGTCTGAAAGTCCAAAGATGGCCATCTTTCCCCCCATGATCATGGCTCCTACGCACGACTGAGGTCACACATGTCCCCCTCGGCCACCGCTCAGGTCGACCCCGAGCAGTCCCCGGCTCCCCAGCCGCACGGCGCGCTGGACCGTTTCTTCAAGATCTCGGAACGGGGTTCGTCGGTCGCCCGCGAGGTCCGCGGCGGGTTCGCCACCTTCTTCGCGATGGCGTACATCATCGTGCTGAACCCGATCATCCTCGGCAGCGCGAAGGACATGTACGGGCACCAGCTCGACAGCGGCCAGCTCGTCACCGCCACGGTCCTGACCGCCGCGTTCTCCACCCTGCTCATGGGTGTCATCGGCAACGTGCCGATCGCGCTCGCCGCCGGTCTCGGCGTGAACACCGTGGTCGCGCTCCAGCTCGCCCCCCGGATGAGCTGGCCGGACGCGATGGGCATGGTGGTCCTCGCGGGCATCGTGGTCATGCTGCTGGTCGCGACCGGACTGCGGGAGCGCGTGATGGCGGCGGTGCCGCGATCGATCCGCAAGGGCATCTCGATCGGCATCGGTCTGTTCATCCTGCTGATCGGCCTGGTCGACTCCGGCTTCGTCTCCCGCATTCCGGACGTCGCGCAGACGACCGTCCCGCTCCAGCTCGGCGGCGACGGCCACCTCAACGGCTGGCCGGTTCTCGTCTTCGTGCTGGGCGCGCTGCTGACGCTGGCGCTCCTCGTCCGCAAGGTGCCGGGCGCCATCCTGATCTCGATCATCGTCATGACGGTCGTCGCGCTGGTCATCGACGCCGTCGCCGACCTGCCGGCCGCCTCCTGGGGCCTCACCGTCCCGCAGTGGCCCGGCAACCCGGTCGCCTCGCCCGACTTCTCGCTGGTCGGTCAGTTCAGCCTGTTCGGCGGGTTCCACAAGGTCGGCGTCCTCACCGGCGTGCTGTTCGTCTTCACGGTGCTGCTGTCCTGCTTCTTCGACGCGATGGGCACGATCCTCGGCGTCGGCGACGAGGCCGAGCTGATGGACGAGAAGGGCAACTTCCCCGGCATCAACAAGGTGCTGCTGGTCGACGGCGTCGCCGTCGCCGCCGGCGGCGCGAGCTCCTCCTCCGCCGCCACCTGCTTCGTGGAGTCCACGGCGGGTGTCGGCGAGGGCGCCCGCACCGGTCTGGCGAGCGTGGTGAGCGGCCTGCTGTTCACGGTGGCGCTGTTCCTCACGCCGCTGGCGACGATGGTGCCGTCCCAGGCGGCGACCCCGGCCCTGCTGGCGGTCGGCTTCCTGATCATCTCGGGTGCGGTGCGGGACATCGACTGGAGCGACTACACGCTCGCGATCCCGGCCTTCCTCGCCATGGTCATGATGCCGTTCACCTACTCGATCACCAACGGCATCGGCATCGGCTTCATCGCCTTCTGCGTGCTGCGGCTGGCGGCCGGCCGCGGCCGGTCCGTGCCGGTGGCGATGTACGTGGTCTCGGCGGTCTTCGTCTTCTACTACGCGATGCCGGCCCTCGGCCTCACGTCCTGACCCGGTAGTCCCGTCGGGTCCCGCCGGCCGCGTCCGCGCGGTTCCGGGGGACCGGCCCTCAGACGGCCCGGCGTGCCCTCCGGCTCGTGCCGCGCCCCCTCCCCGTAGAACTTCTCCGTCTCGTCGACGGCCGCCTTGAAGCGTTCGTCGAAGTCGTCGCGCACCAGCGTCCGGACCACGTAGTCCTGGACGCTCATGCCGCGCCGCGCGGCGTGCTGCCGGAGCCGGTCGAGCAGCTCACCGTCTATCCGCAGGCTGAGCACTGTCGATCCCATGTCTTGCAGCGTCCTCGCCCCGACCCCGCTTTCGGGTTGTTTTCCACGCTCGACTCACTCGTTCGGGTGATCGGAATCTCGCGCGTGTACCACCGAGTGGTATTTAGCGTAGGTAATGAGTTACGCTAACGAACATGCCTGACCTGATCCACGACGGCGACAGTGCGGCCGCCGTGAGCTCCCTCCGCTCCGCCGTGATGCTGCTCGGCCGACGTCTGAAGCACCAGCACGTCGACGAGTCGCTGAGCCCCACCGAGATGTCGGTGCTCGGCACCCTCGCCCGGTGCGGCTCCGCCACGCCCGGCGAACTCGCCCGCAAGGAGCACGTCCAGCCTCCTTCGATGACCCGCATCGTCGCCTTGCTGGAAGCCAAGGGACTGGTCAGGCTTGAACCGCACCCCGACGACCGTCGGCAGAAGAGGGTCAGCCAGACGGAGCAGGCCGAGGCCATGCTCCGCCAGAGCCGCACGAAGCGGAACGCCTGGCTGGCCACCCTCGCCGAGGGTCTGGACGAGGACGAGTGGGAGACGCTGCGCGTGGCGGCGCCCGTGCTGGAGAAGCTGGCCCACCTCTGACCTCGCGGCGTCCCGCGGCCCACAGCCGCCCGGCCCGCCCGGTCGTGTCCCGTCACCGCACGCACCCCAGCCCCCCACAACGAGGAGATGAACCCTTTTGAGTACGGGATCCGGAGCAGCCTCCGCCCCCGCACCGACTTCCACCCACGAGAGCACCACCGGCGGGACCTTCTCGTCGCTGAAGATCCGTAACTACCGCCTGTTCGCCACGGGCGCCGTGATCTCCAACACCGGCACCTGGATGTCCCGCATCACGCAGGACTGGCTCGTACTGAGCCTCACCGGGTCCGCCGCGGCCGTCGGCATCACCACGGCCCTGCAGTTCCTGCCCATGCTGCTGTTCGGCCTGTACGGCGGCGTCATCGCCGACCGCTTCCCCAAGCGGCGGCTCCTGCTCGTCAGCCAGGCCATGCTCGGCCTGTGCGGCATCGCGCTCGCCGTGCTCACCCTCTCCGGCGCCGTCGAGGTCTGGCACGTCTACCTGATCGCGTTCCTGCTCGGCATGGTCACGGTCGTGGACAACCCGGCCCGCCAGTCGTTCGTCTCCGAGATGGTCGGGCCGAAGCACCTGCGCAACGCCGTCAGCCTGAACTCGGCGAACTTCCAGTCCGCCCGGCTCATCGGCCCCGCCGTCGCGGGTGTACTGATCACCACCGTCGGCAGCGGCTGGGCGTTCATGTTCAACGGCCTGTCCTTCCTCGCCCCGCTCGTCGGCCTGCTGATGATGCGGACGAGTGAAATGCACGCGTCGGTCACCGTGCCGCGCGCCAAGGGACAGCTCCGGGAGGGCCTGCGCTACGTCCGGGGCCGACCGGACCTGATCTGGCCGATCGTGCTGGTCGGCTTCGTCGGCACCTTCGGATTCAACTTCCCGATCTGGCTGACCGCCTTCGCCGACGAGATCTTCGACGGCGGCGCGGGGATGTACTCGTTCTTCAACATCCTGATGGCCGCCGGCTCCCTCGCCGGGGCCCTGCTGGCCGCCCGCCGCCGCTCCTCGCGGCTGCGCATGGTGGTCGTGGCGGCCGCCCTGTTCGCCCTGCTGGAGATCGCCGCCTCGGTGGCTCCCACGGTCTGGATCTTCGCGATCCTGCTGGTCCCGATCGGCATGCTCGGCATGACGACCAACATCAGCGCGAACACCAGTGTCCAGATGGCCGCGGACCCGGCGATGCGGGGCCGGGTGATGAGCCTCTACATGATGGTCTTCGCCGGCGGCACCCCGGTCGGCGCGCCGATCGTCGGCTGGATCAGCGACACCTACGGTCCCCGCACCGGCTTCGCGGCCGGGGGCGCCGTCTCGCTGGTGGCGGCCCTCGCGGTCGGCTTCATGCTGGCCCGCCTCGGCGGCCTCCGCCTCCAGGTGGACCTGCGTCCCGGCCGCCCGCACGTGCGCTTCGTGCCGCGCGAACAGCTCGCCACGGCGGCGTAGGCCGTCCACCCGCCCGTCCGACCACCGGACACCGCCCTCCTTCCCGTACGCGGGAGGAGGGCGGAGTGCTGTGCGGGGCCGGAGGGCGCGGGCACGTGCAGGGCTGGGAGACTCGCGCGCATGAGACTGTTCGCCGCCGTCCTGCCGCCCCCTGCGGCCGTCGAGGAGCTGCGCCGCGCCGTGCAGCCGCTGCGCGCGCTGCCCGGCGCGCCCGCTCTGCGCTGGACCGACGTCCGGGGCTGGCACTACACGCTGGCGTTCTTCGGCGAGCCGGCGGACGCCCTGCTGCCGGGGCTGTACGCGGAGCTGGCGGAGGCTGCCCGGCGCACCGCCCCCTTCGCGCTGCGGGTGGACGGCGGCGGCCGGTTCGGCGGGCGTGCCCTGTGGGCGGGGGCCTCGGGGGAGCCGGACGCGCTGCGGCTGCTGGCGGGCCGGACGGCGGCCGCCGCCGGGCGGGCCGGGGTGTCGCTGGAGAAGCATCGCGACTACGTCCCGCACCTCACGCTCGCCCGCAGCCGTGCCGAGGCGGATCTCGGCCCGTTCACCGCCGGGCTCGCGGATTTCGCCGGCACCCCCTGGCAGGCGGCGGCGCTGAGCCTGGTGCGCAGCGATCCGCAGGCGGGCGGGGCGCCGGGCGGGCGGCCCCGGTACGAGGTGGTGCGGGCCTGGCCGCTGGGAAGGTGAGTGGTGCGGTTACGCTCGACGGGTGGATCCGAAGACCAGAAACCGTGTCATGGCCGCCGTGCTCGTGCTGATGTTCGCCGTCGTCGCCGTGGCGGCCGCCCTCGGGTGATGAGGACGGCCGCCGTCCGGCGGTCACCGCGTCGCGCGGGACGCGGCGCGACTACCAGGCGAAGTTCTCCGGCGACGGGCCGGGGCCCGGGAAGATCTCGTCCAGCTCCGCCAGCAGTTCGTCCGACAGCTCCAGCTCGACCGCCCGCAGCGCCGAGTCGAGCTGCTCGCGGGTGCGGGGGCCGGAGATCGGGCCGGTGACGCCCGGTCGCGTCAGCAGCCATGCCAGACCGACCTCGCCCGGCTCCAGGCCGTGCTTGTCGAGCAGGTCCTCGTACGCCTGCACCTTGGCGCGGCCCGCCGGGTCGGCGAGCGTGGCGGCGGAGCGGCCGGAGGTGGAGCGGGGCGTGCCGCCCTCGCGTTCCTTGCGCAGCGCCCCGCTGAGCAGTCCGCCGTGCAGCGGCGACCAGGGGATGACGCCGAGGCCGTACTCCTGGGCGGCCGGGATGACCTCCATCTCGGCGCCGCGTTCCATCAGGTTGTAGATGCACTGCTCGCTGACGAGCCCGTACATCCCCCGGCGCGCGGCCCGCTCGTTGGCCTGGGCGATGCCCCAGCCGGGGAAGTTCGAGGAGCCGGCGTAGAGGATCTTGCCCTGCTGGATCAGGACCTCGATGGCCTGCCAGATCTCGTCGACCGGGGTCGACCGGTCGATGTGGTGGAACTGGTACAGGTCGATGTGGTCCGTCTGGAGCCGCTTGAGGCTGGCGTCGACGGCCCGGCGGATGTTGAGGGCGGAGAGCTTGTCGTGGTTGGGCCACGCCTCGCCGTCCGCGCCCATGTTGCCGTAGACCTTGGTGGCGAGGACGACCTTGTCGCGGCGGTCGCCGCCCTGCGCGAACCAGGTGCCGAGGATCTCCTCGGTCCGTCCCTTGTTCTCGCCCCAGCCGTAGACGTTGGCCGTGTCGAAGAAGTTGACGCCCGCGTCCAGGGCGGCGTCCATGAGCGTGTGGCTGTCCGACTCGTTGGTCTGCGGGCCGAAGTTCATCGTCCCGAGGACGAGTCGGCTGACCTTGAGTCCCGTGCGTCCGAGCTGCGTGTACTTCATGTCCCCAGCCAACTCCTTGGAGTCCGCTCGAAGCAAGGGCGCCGTGCGGTGCGGCGGCGCTCACGCGCAGAAGCGGGCCAGCGCGGCGAGTTCGGCGCGGCGGGAACGGCTCCGCGGGCGGGGGCGGGGACGTGTCGTGGGTCATCGGGTCCCTCCGTGCGTGCGGCGGCGGCCCCGGCGCGGGCGGAGCGACGTCGCGGGCCCGCCGGGCGAAGGGGACAGCGTACGGGGGTGCCGGAGGGGGCGGGCGCCGGTCCGCGCCCGCCGTCGCGGGCACGGTCCGCGTACCCTCGACCGCGTGAACGCCGCGCCCAGCAATCTCGCCCTGCTCTCCGGACTGCTCGCCACCGCGGCCCCGGCGGACCGCGGCTCCCTCTGGCGGCTGGCGACGTCCGGGAGGCAGTTGGACGCCAATCTGGTGCGGCTGCCGCCGCACGGCGAGGTCGGCGAGCACCAGGAGGACGGTCTGGACGTGCTGCTGGTCGTCCTGGCGGGCGGCGGCCGGGTCGTCACGGGCGCGGAGAGCCTGGACCTCACCCCGACCACCGTCACCTGGCTGCCCCGCACCTCGCGCCGTGCCCTCGTGGCGGGGCCGGACGGTCTCGCTTTCCTCACCGTCCACCGCCGCCGGCCGGGCATGACCATCGGGCGTGCACCCGGACCGGGTATCGCCGGAGCGGAGTCCCCCGGCGCGGTCTCCGGGCCCGCCGTGGAGGAGGGCGGCGAGGCGCCGTGCGGGCGGGACCGGGTGTGCGCGGAATGCGGACGGATGGCCGAGGGGCGGGCCCCGAAGTACTGCGCGGAGTGCGGGACGGCCCTCGGGGGCTGACCGCCCCGCGACCGGCCGGGTTCCGCTCCGTCAGCGGTCCTCGCACTCGGTGAGCGGCGGCTCGTCCGGCGGCTCGTCGATCCCCATCGTCTTCATCAGGGGTTCCAGGTTCTCCGTGTAGAGGTCGTCCCAGGTGCCGTCGGCCATGACGCTGCGCAGCGCCGCGCACACCTCGCCCTTGAGGCCCGGATTGCCCGCCTTCATCGCCACCCCGTACCGCTCGGAGCCCTGGACGCCCTTGAGAATCCGCAGGTTGGAGTTGTCCCTGGCGTATCCGGCGAGGATCACGTCGTCGGTGCTGACGGCGGCGACCGGGTTGTCGTCGTCCTGGAGATACCGCATGCACGCGCCGTACGTGGTCGGCAGGTTCTCCAGCACCGTGTAGTGGTTCTCGGGCAGATACGTCTCGTACGTCGAGCCGCTGGCCGTGCACACCACGGCGTCGTCGTCCTTCAACTGGCTGGCGTCGCCGTACTCGCGGCCCTTGTCGGTGCGCACCAGGAAGCTCGGCACCGCGACGTAGTAGGGGCCGGCGAAGTCGAGCCCGGCCGCCTTTCGTTCGGGCGTGATGCTGTAACTCGCTATCACCAGGTCGCCGCGGCCGGTGTCGGTGAGGAAGTCGGCGCGGTCGCCGCTGGTCACCGCGGTGAACTTGATCTCGTCGGCGGCGTACCCCATCTGTTCGCCCACGGCCCGCGCCAGATCGACGTCGTATCCCTCGTACCGTCCCGTCTTCGCGTTCAACTCGCTCAGTCCGGGCTGGTCCGCCTTGACGCCGATGCGCAGGATCGGGTGGCTCTCCTTGTACGGCGCGGTGTCCGCCTGCCGGTCCCAGACGAACCATCCGCCGCCCGCCAGGACCGCGCAGCAGACCGCCGCGCCGAGAAGGGCGCGTCGCTTGCGGGACGGTCCGCGCCGGGGCGGCCGAGGGGGTTCGTCGAGAGCGGGGCGGCGCTGGGAGTGGTCGTCGTCGGTGTCGTCGGAGTCCGCGGGCGGGTCGCCGGTGACCCGCTGGAGCATCACCTCCACCTCGGCCGCCGACGGCCGCAGCTTCGGGTCCTTCTGCAGCAGCGCCTCGATCACCGGAGCCAGCGGCCCGGCGTTCCGCGGCACCGGAACCGGTTCCTCGATGACCGCGATGAAGATCTCGTACGAACTCAGACCGGTGAACGGGGCCTGTCCCTCGACCATTTCGTACAGCGTGACGCCGAGCGACCACAGGTCGGAGGCGGGGGAGGCGGGGCCGCCCTCGGAGCTGCCGATCCGGATCAGTTCGGGGGCGAGGTACTTCGGGGTGCCGATGATCTCCTGCGACTTGGTGAGCTGCACCGCCCCTTCGAAGGTGGCGATGCCGAAGTCCATCAGCAGCGCACGGCCGTTGGGCCGGAAGAGGATGTTGTGCGGCTTCACGTCGCGGTGCAGCACCCCGGCCTCGTGGACGGCGCGCAGCCCGCGCAGCACATGGAGGCCGATGCGGGCGGCCCGCGCCACCGGCAGCGGTCGGCGCTCGCGCAACTCATCGGCCAGGGAACGGGCGTTGAGCAGCTCCATCACGATCCAGACCTGGCTGTCCGCCTCGATCACGTCGTGCACCGCGACCACGTTGGGGTGGCCGATCCGGGCGATGGCCTGCGCCTCGCGCCGGGCGCGGGCCACCCACTGCGCCTGGGTGTCGGGCTCCACCGAGCCCCGGTAGAGCAGCCCCTTCACCGCGACCAGCCGGCCGAGGCGCCGGTCCAGCGCCTCCCACACGACTCCCATGCCGCCGCTGCCCAGTTGGCGCTGCAGTTCGTAGCGGTCCGCGATGACCGTGTGCGGGCGGAGCACCGCGTCGGGCTCCGGTGTCCGCGCCCCGGACGGGCCGGCGGGGTCCGCGCCGGATCCCCGCTCAGGACCATCGGCGGCTGTTCCCTCGCTGCGCATGCGACCCCCTGTGCACTTCACGGATGGAGTCAGAGTAGACGTTCGCTCAAGTGTCCACCGGGCCACGCGGACCGAGGTTTCCGGGGCCCGGCGGATCTTCACCTTTCGTCCGGGATGTGCGGTACGGCCCCGCGGAGGGTCTCCTCGGTCACCGGTCACGGAGGGAGGGTGGTACGGGCGCCCGGAGGGATTGGGGGCCTTCCCGGCGAACAGCGGGCCGCGTGGTCCTGGCCCGGCGGGCGCGCGCCGAGAGTGCTGTGGCATACGACGCGGGTGCCCCGACCGGGGCGCGGCAGGTCGGGGTGCGGCACGTGGAGGTGTTCGGCGGGTCCGACCGTGGGTGTCCCACCGTGACCCGGACAAGGCGACGGGCACCCGGCGGGCCGCGGAGGAGGCAGCGGACTGGCCGACCTCCCATCCGCGGTGCCGCAGGGCGTTCGGGCCCCGGCCGGTAGCCGACTAGGAGTTGTCCGGCCGATCATGTGACTATTCCCCGCCCAGGTCGTTGATATGGACATGGGGCGGGGTGATCTGAGTGATGCCGAGTGGGAACGGCTGCGGCCGTTCCTGCCGGTCAGCAACAGGCGTTGTGGCAGGTGGAGGGACCACCGGCAGGTGATCAACGGAATTCTGCACCGGGTGCGGACCGGTGTTCACTGGCGGGACCTGCCGGAACGGTTCGGGCCGTGGAAGACGGTCTACGAACGGCACCGGCTGTGGTCGGCCGACGGGACGTGGGAGCATCTGCTCCAGCAGGTCCAGGCCGCGGCCGACGCGGTGGGTGAGATCGACTGGGATGTCTCGGTCGACTCCACCGTCGTGCGGGCGCATCAGCACGCCGCGGGTGCCCGCACCGACCCGCCGCCGGCCCTCGCCTCAAAGGGGGACGATTCACAAGAACACCAGCACGAGACACCGTGGCAGAGCCTCATCGCCCGGCTGGTGGAGGTGGTGCTGGAGGTGAGGGCCTGGGCCGCTCGCGCGGCGGGTTCACGACCAAGCTCCACCTGAGCGCGGACGGCCGCTGCCGCCCGCTTTCCCTGATCGTCACACCAGGTCAGCGAGCGGACTGCACGCAGTTCAAGCCGGTCCTGGAGAAGATCCGTGTGCCCAAACTCGGACCCGGCAGGCCCCGCAAGAAGCCCGACAGCGTCGCCGCGGACAAGGCATACAGCTACCGGCCATGCCGCGAATACCTGCGACAACGCGGCATCCGGCACACGATCCCAGAGAAGACCGACAGCCAGGCCACCCGCCGACGCAAAGGATCACTCGGTGGACGACCACCAGGATTCGACGAAGACCGCTACAAGAAGCGCAACACCGTCGAACGGGCCATCAACCGGCTCAAGCAGCACCGGGCGGTGGCCACTCGCTATGACAAGCGCCGCTACATCTACCTCGGCACGGCGACCGCAGCAGCCCTCACCATCTGGCTACGAACCTGACCCCTACGCGACCCAGCAGTAGACACCGCGACCATGTGCTTCGACCCCACGGGCCAGAGTGCCCAGACTTTCCAACATCTCGACCGCCACCTCAGATCCGATTTCCTCGCCGTCCTCGGCCCGCTGCCGGGCCCACTCCACTGCGACCTCACGCAATCGGGAAGGTTCCGCCTCGGCCAGAGCACCCACCAGACGCGCGGAGAGCACGAAGACAACACATCCGTCATCGTCGTCGCCAGCAACGATCCGCGGTTCGCCGGCCTCCAGGAGCTCCTCGAAGCCGTCTCCGAAGAAGAGGCATTCCCACTCGACCACGGCACTCTCGGAATCGAAGTTGCCGAACGAGACAGACTCGAAAACGAGTCCCGGTCCGCCCTCGACGACGCGGGCAGCAGCCGCATCGTCCGGTGCCACGAAGAACTTAACGATGATGCTCACCGATGCATGATGCCCGACTGACCAGGCTCCACCACCGTGATCGGCCGGACAGCTCCTAGCGGAGGTAGGTGCGCTGCCACTCTGCCAGCGACATGGTCTGTGCTGCCTCGGCCAGGGCGAGAGCTGACGGCGTCTTGAGCTTGGCCCTGGTCGAGTCCACCCACTCCTGCGCGGCCGGATACCCCTGCTGAAGGTACTCCAGCCCCTGGATCATGCACTCCAGCTTGTCGGCGTCGTGCGCGACGAGGACTTCGAGGGAGTCGCCGTTCTCGTACTCGTCAACAATGGCCTTGATGCCTTCTGCGACGGCCGGGTGTGCGTCTGCCACCTGGTCTGCTGTGACGTCCTCGTTCTTCGCGACCTTGATGTAGCGGCGGCCGATCCACGGGATGTCGCCGATCCGGGTTTCCTGCGTGTCGTGGAAGGTGCACAGCAGGGCGACTCTCGCGGGGTCCGCGCCTTCCATCATGGCCAGGACGGAGCCGATGACGGCAGTCCGCCATGAGTGTTCGGCGATCGTCTCGGGGTCCTTGACGCCGGCGATCCACCAGCCGCTGCGCTTCCCGCGTTTGAGGGCGCCCATCTCCAGCATGTATCCGACGGTGCCGGTGTCCTCGGTGCTTTCGGTCTCGCTCATGCCGTCCCCTCCTGCGGTGATCACGTGTGCAAGTTCAGACCGTAGTGCACTGCCTCCAACTCGCGACGAGTCTGTGCGGAGATCGAGTTGCCGTCCAGAAGGGCGGACACACGGGTGCTGAGTTCGGTGTTCAGGGAAGGGTCGGCCGCGAGTAGGCCACGGCGTGCGGTGAGCAGGGCCCACACGCTGTGCGCGTTCAGGTCGATGCACCCGAGTCCTGGGGTGAGCCGGTTGGTGAGACCGCGTAGGAGGGTCAGTCCGTCCCAGTGACCACCGGTGGTGTCGACCATGAACGTGTCGTCGGAGCGGGGGATGCGGTCGATGCCCAGCCAGTACGCCCAGTAGTTCAAGTTGGCGATCTCGCCCGTTTCGGTGCCCATCCCGTGGCGGATGAACGCTTGCATCGGTTCGTTGTCGCCGTGCCGGGTGAGTGAGGCGGCGAGGGACCGGGTGTCCGCCCAGTGGAGTGTCCAGCCCTTCGGGTGGTGGGTCGTCTTACGCATGTCGGCGAGCCACCGATGGGTATCCGTGGCCCGGTCGTATGAACTCAGGTACAGAGCCTGGCGGCGCAGGAGCGCGCCGCTGACTCCGGCCTGGTCTGCGAGTTCCGCTGCTCGCCGCATGTGTGCGAAGAACGCCGCCCGCTCGTCTGCCGGGAGCAGAGGGGACGAAGCTGTGGGGCCATGCCGTCGGCGGGCGGGCTGGGCGGGAAGGGCGGCGGGCGGCGTTCCGTTGAGGGCCCAGGCGAGCAGGTGGGTCGTGTTGCGGGTGAACACCCATCCGGAGAGCGGGTGATCACTCATGCGGTTCGTTGGGGGGCCGCTCATGGCGTGGGAGACGATCGCGTCCGCGTCCACCGCCTCGTCCAGCAGTCGGAGCACTTCTGCAGGCGCTCCGAGCTGGATCAGCTTCCTGGTGATGCTCCTGAGCGTGCCGGCGCGCGTCGCTGTGAGCGGCCGCCGGCCGGACTCCCATCCCTGGATCGTAGTGCTGTCGACGCCGAGGGCTTCGGCTAAACCGGGCTGTGTGAGCGGGATCTGCTCCCGAACGGTCTTGAAGAGGTAGCCGGTGATGACGCCCTCTCGGGGGCGACCGGTACTGCCGGTCAGTGCTGGGCGGGATGGCCGTCTGCTATCTGCCGCCATCGTCCCTCCTCGCGGCCGTGGGGGTCTGCTCGTACTCGTACCCGCGGTCAGTCCTCACGTCACACGCTGAGAAATAGCCTCGATTCAACGGCGGCGCGGCATCGCGGGCTCCGAGCGTACTGCGCATACGGGGTGCGGAGTTGAGGTCCGGCTACGTGGCATATCCGGCCAGTCCCGCGCCCGGTGTGACCAGCACTGCACATGACGTCTCTTTGGAGGATCCGTGAAAGGGAACACCATCTGTCCTCCGTACGCGCTGCAGCGAGAAGAGGTCGGCGGCAGCCGTGGGACAAGGGCGCAGGGAGGCCCCAGTGGCCTTCGGAAGCGGTACGTCGCATCCGTGTACCGGCAGCCGCACATGGTTGGCCGGGAGCGCCGCGCCGTACGGGTGCTTCTGCGGAAGTGGGGGGTGGCTCCGGAGCCGTCAGTTGACGCCGTCCTCATTGTGGTCAGCGAACTCCTCTCCAACGCCGTGCTGTACGGCACGGCAGACTTCGTCGTCCTGTCGATCACCTGTACGCAACACGAGATCCGCATCGAGGTCGATGACCGGACGCCGGGGGAGTGGCCGGCGCGCATCTGCCCAGCAGATGACGACGAGAACGGGCGGGGGCTCCTCCTGGCTGCTGCGTTGAGCGTCGCTTCCGGCGTGAGCGAGGACGGGACGGTCGCGTGGAGCACCGTGGTTATCGGGCAGACCCCGTGAACTCCACTCCGCTCGGCGTCCTGCACGGCGCGGCTGACAACAGCACGGCGACGCTGGAGAGGCTGGCTGCGTCGCTGCGCTCCTGGCCGCTGAGCACGGTGATCCTGGACGGAATCTTCGAGGACCTGGAAGCGGTGCTCTCCGAGTACTCCAATCCGGATGACGAGGAGATCGAGGCGCTGCTCCTACGGGCCCGCGGTTCGCTGATGCAGTTGATGGCCGTGACCAGCACACGAGACCGAGATCCCGGCCCGGTGGGCGACCTGCTCGGCCGTGCTCGTGACCTGGTGTCGGCGGTGCCCGCCACCGGATGCATGGGGCCCCGCGTCCTGCTGCGGCGCATGGCCCTCGCGGTCATGGAACTTCTCGACCGCATGGAACCGATTTCCTGAGCCGCATGCCCTGCGGTTCGACCACACCCCGCTCCTGCCACCCCACACACGGAGTGGTCCTTCACCAACCCTTCTGACGACAGGACATCATGACTCAGCAGATCAACTTGGTGGCACCGCCTGCTTGCCGTATCGGCGGGCTCGCCTGGATCCCGAACGAGCACGGGGAAATCCTCACCGTGCGGGCGAACTACGGCTCCAAGGCCGGGTATCACCAGCTCCCCGGTGGCCACGCCGGCGACAACGAACCGAACCTCGCCGCGATGATCAACCACACCCGGCGCGAGACCGGCATCACCCCCGTTCCGGTCCGGCTCCTCGGCATCGACTGGGTGCCGGGCAACCCCGACGAGGCGCAGCCGGCCGCCATGGGCCAGAACTTCGTCTACCAGTGCTCGGCCGTCCACAGCACCGCCGATCTTCGCCTGCCGCCCGCGCCCGACGGCGGAGAGCTGGAGCTGTCCGGTTACGCGTGGGTGGGGCCGGACACCGCCCGCACGTGCATGCGGCCGTACCAGCACCGCCGCTTCCTCGGGATGTGGAACGCGTGGAAGAACGGCACGACAGCCGTCCTCCAGGACGGGCGTCCCGTGCTCGGGGGCTCTCGGGGGGTGGAGCTGTGACCTCATCGGGCACGGTCACTGTCGACGCGGTCCCGAGAACCCGTGAGCTTGCTCTGCCCAGCACTCGGCGTCACCGATCTGAACCCCAGATTCCGGGGCGCCTACCGCGCGCGGGCCGCCCGTCACTGAGCTGATGCAGAGCCCAGGGGAGAGACGGCGCCGGTTTCGCACTACGCAGTTCCGCAAGCAGGAACGACGAACCCACCTGCCCAACCGTTGGAGGCCACAGTGTCACTGCACGACCTCGGGCCCGCACCGACCGATCTGACTGCTTTGAAGAGCTTCGCAGCGTTACGTGGCCAGCTCCGGGTGTCCCTGACCCCGCGGTGCAACATCTTCTGCAACTTCTGCCACGACGAGGGCGACAAGCCGCCAGTACTCGTCAGGGCCGACCGCACGGTTCGACCCAGGAGCCGCGAACTCGACGCCTACCAGTATCTCCACCTGATCAACTCGTTGATTGCCGCCGGTATGAAGCGGGTCTACTTCACCGGCGGGGAACCGCTGATCTCCCCGCTCGCACGGCCTGTCCTCACCGGCCTGACCAGCCCGACGGCCGACACGTCGTACACGCTGATCACGAACGGCACGCGTGTGCGCCGGAGTGCCGGCTGGCTGAGACAGGCACCTCTCGACAAGGTGAAGGTCTCGCTGCACTACTTTTCCGACGAGTCGCTGTACGACATTGCCAACACCCGCATCGGGATCGGCGCGGTGCTTGATGGAATCGATGCCGCACGCGACATGTTCGAGCGTGTCGAGCTGAACTGCCTGCTGCTCCAGCGCAACGCCGAGGAAGTGCCGCGCATCCTCGACTACGCCCTGGAACGGCGGCTGCCCGTCCAGTTCATCGAACTCGTTGACACCAACCACAATCAGGCGATGGCCGAGACCGCGTTGCCGGCCGAAACCGTCGTGTCTCGTCTGCGCACCATGACCGACGACGAGCGCGTTGAGGTAGCCGGAGCGGGGCAGGGTCGCCGCATCTTCCGCATCGATGGCGTCGAGGTCGATGTTATCGAGCGCAACCTGGGCCGGTACCACGTCGGGCAGTGCGGAACGTGTCCCCTCCGTGCGCAGTGCGTCGAGGGTTTCTGGGCACTGCGCTTGGACCACGCCGGTGGTGTGCAGCCGTGCCTCCTTCGAGAAGACCTGCGGCTCGACGTCAAGGACTACGTCCACGACGTTGGTCAGCTTGTGCACCGTGTTGCGGATCACGTCGCCGCCTTCACCGAGGGAACCGCCCAGTCCCAGCCCCAACGCCTTGCCTGAGTCGAAGGGACCTTCGAAGTGACCGCAGCGCAGCCGTACCAGCCGCTCGCTTTCGAGACGCCAGGGCCGGCGCCCGCCTTCATCGTTCTGGAAGGCGTCTCCGGAATCGGGAAGTCCACTCTCGCCCGAACCCTCGCCCGCCGCCTGGCCGCCTCCAGCCTGCACACCTTGCCCCGCCCTCACACCGACTGGGCAAGCACCATCAACAGCCGCCTTCGGCCGCTGCCTCAGTTCGCGTTCTACCTGTCGGGCCTGTTGCACGCCGCCGACGCCATACGGGAATGCCGTCCTCTGGGCCCGGTCGTGGCCGACCGCTACGTCTCGTCCGTCATCGCCTGCCATGCCGCAGCGCACCGAGTTCCGGTCAACGACGTCGAGTGCCTGCTCCAGCCGTTCCGCGGCTACCTCGTTCCGCCGACCCACACGTTCTACCTTCGCTGCTCCGAGGAAACTCTCCGCGCCCGAATGGAGACCAAGGCCGACCTCAAGCGCGACGACACCGACCTCTTCACCGTTCCCGGGCGGCTGGGCCGGCTGTTGAGCAACTTTGAGGACGTCGCGGCGAGGGACCCGAGCGCCATCACGCTCGACACGGACGACCAATCCCCCGACGAACTGGCCGATGTCGTCACCAGACTCGCAGGAGGCACGCATGCTTAGCTCTGCGGGAGCGGACGCGATCTTCACCGAGCGTAGTGTTCGGGGTCGCTTCCCCGACCAGGTGCACCAAGGCATCGGTTGGTGGCTCGGAGCCTGCTTGGTCGTCACCCAGCAGGCATCGCGCCTTGCGGTCGCCCACGACGGTCACCCCGTGGTTTCCGAGATCGCTGCTCGGCTGTGCAGAGGAGCCATCAACGCCCAGCACTACCGTTGCCAGGTGCAGTACCTCGGCCACAGCAGCACAGACGACTTCTTCAGCGCAATGAAGGCATCCGGCGGAGCGTGCGGCGCTTGGCTCGATGCCAGCGACGACCTCGGCGTGACCACCGTCGAGATCACCCTCTACAGTCGCGGCGGGCTCGCACTGCCGCCAGCAGCACTTCGCGGAATTCGGTTGCTCATGGAACGGGACCAGGTGCCCATCCCGGTCAACGATGCGGCGCGAGGTGCCATCCAGGTCAGCTCGGGCGACACCGATCCTGGACGAATCCCCTCATGATCAAGGCCCGCGAAGTCATCGGCAGCGGGACGAGCATCCTCTTCGTCACCCTCGACTCCCTTCGCTACGACGTGGCCAGGGACACCCTTGCCTCGGGCCGTACGCCACATCTGGAGTCTCTGCTTCCCACCGGCGGATGGGAGCGCCGTCACACCCCGGGCACCTTCACCCTCCCCGCGCACATGGCGTTCTTCTCCGGCTTCCTACCGAAGCTGCCGCAACCGCAGCAGCCACCCCGACTGTGGGAGTGCAGGCCCCCCGCCTTCAAGACGCCACATCCGCAGACTTTCGTGTTCGAGGCCCCCAGCCTTCTCCAGGGCCTTGCTCAGTACGGCTACCGGAGCGTCTGCATCGGCGGAGTCACGTACTTCTCTCGCGAGACGCCGCTCGGCTCCGTTCTGCCCGACATGTTCGATGAGGACCACTGGCGTCCTGAGTTCTGCTCACCCGAACCTGACTCGACTCGCCACCAGGTGGACCAAGCCCTGGAGGTGGTCGCCGAGTTCCGCGGTCGTCAGCCACTCTTCCTCTTCGTCAACGTGTCAGCCACCCATGTCCCGCACGGTCACTACATCGGCCGCAGCGTCGATTCCCGGACGTCGCAGGAAGGCGCCCTGCAATACGCAGACGAACATCTCGGCCGGCTGGTCACCCAGCTCACGGAGGACGAGAAGTGGTTGATCATCCTGTGCGCCGACCACGGAGACGCCTACGGAGAGGACGGATTCCACGGCCGTGGCGTCGCACACCCAACCGTCGTGAACGTCCCCTTCTCGGCGTTTTTGCGCGGCTGAACCACTATGCTTCCTGCGCATGAACAGCCAAGGCCGAGCGCCGAGCAGGGACGCGTCTGTCGTCGTGGCTCGTGACAGCAACGGTACCGTCGCGATTCTGCGCGCACAGTTCCCCGAGTACGGCGGCGAGTTCCTCTTCCTGCCGGGCGGTCGCCGGGAGGACGGCGAGACGGCGGAGGCGTGTGCACACCGCGAACTCCGGGAGGAGGCGGGTCTGACCGCCTCCTCTTGGAAGGCTCTGGGCTCCTACGCCATCACACTCGGATCGGCTGCACGGGTCCATCTCTTCGAGGCATCAGGCCTTACCCACGGGCCTCAGGAACTCACGGCCACCGAGGCGGACTTCAAGCTGGAATGGTGGCCTCTGGGTCGGGCCATCGACGCCGCTACCGAGGGGCGTTTTCTCCTGCCTGCCGGACCGTTGGCCTTGCTGCTGGCAGAACGGGCCGTCTCTGTCGGACCAGGGTCATAGCTTGGCGATCACGACTGTAGGCGCCGGGCTGACGTGGGGGCCGTCAGCGGCGTGGTCGCGCGTGAAATCCTGACCGACACCATCCGCATCTTCCGGCTGGGCGAGCCGGTCCGCAACGAGGAGACCGGCCCGTAGACCGGCCTGTACGAGGCGGGAACCGCCTTCGTGTTCCACCGGAGGGCCCGGCACGATCTTCCCGGACAACGGGTTCCGGCATCGTCCCCCCACGGCAGGGCCGGGTGTACGCCGACGACTGCTCCTCCCTGTGCGTACCGCACACCCCGCTCAGCGCCCCGCTGGTGTCCCTTGCCCGTGACAACCGCACCCGATCCGGTCTCGGTGGACCGGTGCCGTCCGTCCCGCGCGGGCAGGATGGCGGTATGACGACTTCGCCGAAGATCGTCCTCGTGCGCGGGGACATCACCGAGCAGCACGCCGACGCCCTGGTCAACGCCGCCAACTCCTCGCTCCTCGGCGGCGGCGGGGTGGACGGTGCGATCCACCGGCGGGGAGGGCCCGAGATCCTCGCCGCCTGCCGCGCGCTGCGGGCCTCGCACTGGGGCGGCGGCCTGCCGACCGGCAAGGCCGTGGCGACCACGGCCGGCCGGCTGCACGCCCAGCACGTCATCCACACCGTGGGCCCGGTCTGGTCGCGCACCGAAGACCGGTCCGCCCTGCTGGCCTCGTGCTACCGGGAGTCCCTGCGGGTGGCCTCGGAGCTGGGCGCCCGGACGGTGGCCTTCCCGGCCATCTCGACGGGGATCTACGGCTGGCCACTGGACGACGGGGCGCGCATCGCGGTGCGCACGGTCCGGGAGGCGGCCCTCCCGCCGGTCGACGAGGTCCGGTTCGTGCTGTTCGGCGACGAGGCGTACACGTGCTTCGAGGAGGCGTTGGCCGCGTGACGGCGTGACGGCGTGACGGCGTGACGGCGTGACGGCGTGACGGGGGACCGCGGGGGACCGGGGGGACCACCGCACGGGGAGACCGTACGGGAGAGGCCGTGGGGCCACCGGCGGCGCGGGAAGCGACCGGCGGCGGGCCCGGTGGCATAGGCGCCGCGCCGCGTGTCCGGCCCTGGCGGGCGGGGCACGCGGCGCGGTGGTGTGCGGGCCGGGGACCCGAGGGGGCGTCCCTGGCGGGTCAACCGGATCAGTGGCGCGGGCGCCTGCGGAACTTCAGGGCCAGGCCGGTGGCGGCCGCCAGCAGCGCGCCGCCGGCGACGAAGCCCATGCCCGACGGGCCGCTGCTCGCCAACTCGCCCCCGCCTCCATGACCGCCGCCACTGCCGTGGCCGCCGTCGCCGTACCCTCCGCCACTGCCGTGGCCGCCCCCGTCGCCGGAGCCGCCGCTGCCGTAGCCGCCGCCACTGCCCTCCCCGTACGGGTCGGACGGGGACGGGTGCGGGTGCCCGGTCGGGGGAGGTGTGGGCCCGGTCGGGGTCGGGGGCGAGGTGGGTCCGGTGGGCGTCGGGGTGGGTCCGGTCGGCGTCGGCGTGGGTCCGGTCGGGGTCGGGGTCGGGGTCGGTCCGGTCGGCGTCGGAGTCGGCGTGGGGGTCGGGTCCGTCGGTGTCGGAGTGGGGGTCGGCGTCGGGGTCGGCGAGGGGTCTCCCAGGTCCGAGCAGTCGATGTCCGCGGCGAACGGGAACTCGTGGATCTCACCGGCGTTGACCACGTCCGCGCCACCGTCGATCAGCGGGCCGGCGATCAGCTCCTTCGCGATGACCTGGCCCTCCAGGTTCGACGCGTCGATGTCGGTCACCCTGGCGCGCGGGGCGTAGATCGTGCCTTCCAGCGAGTCGCCCTCGGTGATCGTGATGTCGGTGGCGTCCGGGAAGTTCCACAGGATGTAGGGGGCCTGGTCCCCGGAGATCCCCGCCAGCTCCGGAATGCTCCAGGAGTACACGCCGCCGGTGCCGCTGGTGTCCACGTTGACGACCAGCGGGGTCGAGGCGGTGGGCAGGTTGTCGAAGGTCAGCTCGGAGAGGTTGTTGAGGTTCTCGCCGGTGATGTTGAGGACGTTGGTCTGCCCCTCGGTGAGGGTGATGAAGGCGTTGGTGCCCGCCGGGATGTCGTCCTGGTCGGGCAGCGGCTGCCCCTGGTCGTCCCGGAGCAGGACGTTGGTGGTGCAGGAGGCGATGTCCGTCGAGCGCTCGCGGTAGGTGGTGAAGAGCGAGCCGAAGTCCATCAGGCCGCTCTGGTGGACGTTGGCCTCGTCCTGGTGGACGGTCGTCTCGATGCGGGGCGTGGAGTCGTACCCCGCCCCCTCCACCACCTCATGGGTGTTGACCTCGGCACCGTTGGCGTCCTCGTCCAGGGCGTCGCTGCCGGTGGGGTCGCCCACCTTGAGGAGGCCGTTGCTCAGGACGCGCAGCACGCCCTGCGGCGAGCCGGCTCCCCAGTTCACCGCCCCGCCGACCAGCAGCGTGGTGGGGGTCGTGTCGCCCGGGGCGACGAAGGTGCCGGGCGTGTTCAGGCCGACGTTGTAGCCGGGGCCGATCGTCAGATCGCCTCCGATGGCGACGGCGCCCTCGGTCTCGGTGCTGCCCAGGGTGGCGTCACCCTCCACCACCACCCCGAAACCGTTGCTGCCGGCCAACGGGTTGCCCGAGTACGCACCGAAGGCGGGCCCGGTCACGGCGAGGCAGACGGCGGTGCAGGCGGTCAGGGTCATCAAGCGTGCTCGACTCATGCGGCGGACCGTAGGCAGGTGCCCGCACGCGACCTGCGGCACCGCTCCGAGGGCGTCGCTCGTACGAGTGTGCGGCAGTCGGCCGGACGGACCGCCGTCCCGGTCCGCAGGGCTCCGGGACGTGTCCGCGTGCGGACCGCGCGGCGGGACGACCTCCGTGCCGCCCGCGGGAGTTGGGCCGGGAAAATTCTGTGAATAGCACCCGTGTGCGTCGAACGGGAGAGTGCGGGCGGGGACAATGGGCGGGTGATCCCTTCCGACGCCCTCGCGCCCTCCGCGGACATACGCGCCCACTTCGTCCACCGACTCAACATGGCGCTGCGCCGGCCGTCCTTGTGGGGCGACGAGGCCGTCCTCCAGCTCATGTGCGAGGACCTGCTGTACGTCGAGGGCCGCGCCGGCGCGTGGGCCGAGCAGCGGGCGGAGTGGGAGGCGCGCGGGGCCTGGTCGCCGCTCGGGGCCAAGGGCGCCTTCACCCGGCACCTGCACCTCCAGGGACACGAGTACGCGGTGGCCTCCCTCTACGCGGAGCTGGCCCACCGCGCGGGCTGGCTGCGGGCCGACCGGCTGCTGACCGGCGACGAGTACGCCCGGCTGCGTGCGACGGTCCGCGACTGGACGGTGGAGCGGGACCGCGACTGGACGGACGTCACGACGGCGTTCGGCCCGCCCTCGGTCCGCTTCGGCGGCTCGGACCCCCGCTACGGCAAGGCGCTCGGCTACGCCACCGCCGACCCTGCGGACCCCGTGGTCACCTTCCACCTCTGGAACGGCACCGCCCCCGGGGCCGCCTACACCTGGCCGCCCGAGCACACCCAGCCCGTGCTGCTGGCGACCCGGTGGGGGTCCGGGCCCTTCCCCCAGTCCTTCGCCTTCACGCCGGAGGGTGAGCGGCAGCGGCCCGCGGTCTCCGAGACGGTCAGCCTGTTCGACTGACCCGTGCGGGCTCCTGACGGAGCCGGGGTGCTTCTCCGAAGTTCGCCCGCCTGTACGGGCGTTCGGACTGCCGTGCGGGCCAGGGGGCGCGTAACGGGCGTGAGAGGTGGACCGGGGGCGGGCGGACGGCGTCCGGAGGGTGAACTCCGCGGCAGAACGTGGCGTTTGCCGCCAACCGGCCCACAGGAGAGGACAATGACTCGGGCGGTCCGTTGCAGAGGTGGAGCAGCCTCTCCCGCGCCTTCTGCTGAGGAGGTCCGGTGATGGACGGCTCGGAGACGGGGAAGACCGCGACCGGTGAGGGTTTCCGTGCGCTGGAGCGTGCCCAACTGACGCAGGCGGCACGCGACTTGTTCGGTACGTTCGGGTACGCCCGGACGACCACCGAGGCGCTCTGCCGACGGGCGGGCGTGCCGGTGCGCATCCTGGAGGAGGAGTACGGCTCGCTGGAGGGCCTGCTCGTCGCGCTCCACGACCAGGTGACCACCAAGGGGCTGCGGGCTGCCGAGGAAGCCCTGTTGGCCGAGGGTATGGACGACCTTCCGATGGGCCCGCGCACCAAGATCCTCTTCGAAGCCTACGTGAAGGCGGTCACCGAGGACCCGCACGAGGCCCGGGTCACGTTCGTCGAGGTGCTGGGCGTCAGCCACCGGGTGGACGCGCACGTGAAGCGCTGGCGCGACGTGTGGGTGGACTTCCTCACCGGCGAGGCCCAGCGCGCGGTGGCGCGCGGCGAGGCGGAGCCAGGGGACCACCGGGTCACCGTGATGGTGACGGTGGGCACCGTGCACGAGTTCATGGCGCACTACGCGCGGCGCTCCCGGCGGGCCCAGCCGGCCGAGGTGTCCGAGGAACTCGTGAAGCTGGCCCTGTCGATGCTGGGCATCACCGCGGGCAGCGTCAGCGAGGAACCGGCGCTGTAGGGCGCGGGGGCCCGGCCGCGGCACCTGCTCCGTAGGGCAGGCCGAGCCCCCACGCCTGGTGCATCGCGTCCGCGAACGCGGCGGCCAGCTTGTGCTCTCCCGACGGGCCCGGATGGGTGCCGTCGTAGGTGTCGGCACCGAGGTCGTAGCCGGCCGGGTGCGAGGCGAGGAGCAGGGGCGAGGCCGGCTGGTCGAGGTCGGCCACGGCCTTCGCGAGCAGGGTGTTGAAGCGCTCGCACTCGGCCGCGAACGGCGCGTCGGTCAGCGCCCGGACGTTCGGTATGACCGGCAGCAGCACCGCCCCGACCGAGGGGTTGGCCCGGCGGGCCGCCGCGACGAACGCGCGGGCGTTGGCCGCGGTCTGGTCGCTGTCCGTGTAGAAGCCGAGGTCGATCAGACCCAGCGACACCAGCAGGACGTCGGCCCGCGTCGCGGCGACCGTCTCCTCGATGACCGGTGCCAGATGCAGCCAGCCCTGGCCCCAGCCGGCGAGATGGCGCCGGGCGTCGGGCGGGAAGCCGGGATCGGCGTAGGCCGTGGAGAGGGGGGCGTCGGCCTCCGTGTCGTGCAGGGCGGTGCGCGGTCCGACGATGGCGTAGCCGCCCTCGCCGAAGGACGCTTCGAGGTGGCGCCACATGCGGTAGCGCCAGGTGAAGTCGCCGGCGCGACCGACGGTCATGGAATCGCCGACGAACAGAAAACGCATGCCGTCATCATGGCCGATCCAGGCGTCACGCTGCGACGTGATGATGGACACTGGCGCCATGCGCGCCTCTCTCACCGCCCTCGCCGGGCTGCTCCTGCTCGCGGGAGCCGCGGCCCCCGCCGTGGCCGACGACGGCGGTCGCGCGGACCGCTCCTTCACGATCGAGGACCCGCGGATCACCGAGTCCAGCGGCCTCGCCGCCAGCCGCATCCATCCCGGCGTCTACTGGACCCACAACGACAGCGAGGACGGCCCCTACCTGTACGCCGTCGACTCCCGCACCGGGCGGACCGTCGCCACCGTCACCATGACCGGGGTCGGCGAGCCGCGCGACGTGGAGGCGATCTCGATCGGCCCCGACGGGAACCTGTACGTCGGCGACATCGGCGACAACCTGAACGGCACCTGGGACCATGTCTGGATCTACCGTCTGCCGGAACCGAAGGAACTCCGCGACACCACGGTCCGCGCGACGCAGTTCGACGTGACGTACGCCGACGGGGCGCGCGACGCCGAGGCGCTGATGGTCCATCCGAAGACCGGCCGGGTCTACATCGCCTCCAAGAACCAGGACGGTGGCGGCCTCTACGAAGGCCCCGCGGAGCTTTCCACCGGCGGCGACAACGTCTTCCACAGGGTGGGGAAGGTGGGCTGGGTGACCGACGGCGCCTTCTCGCCGGACGGCACCCGGCTGGTGCTGCGCTCCTACCTCGGGGCGCGCGTCCACGACTTCGCCGACGGCCGGATCGGTGCCGAGCACCCGGTGGACGCCCCCTTCCAGGGGCAGTCGGAGTCGGTGACGTACACGGCGGACGGCTCGGCCCTGATGTACGGCTACGAAGGGGCGCGCAGTCGGGTGGAGCGGGTGGACGTCGGGGGCGGCGCGGCCGAGCCGTCGGCGGACGGTTCCGGCTCCCCCTCCGCGAAGCCCACCGAGGGGAGCGGGCCGGCCGGCGGTTCCGGCGGGAACGGCGCGGAGAAGGGCAGCGCCACCGTGGGCGGACTCGTGATCCTCGGCGCGGTGGTGCTCGCCTTCCGCTTCCGGCGGCGGCGCGGCGGAGACTGACCGGCGGCATCCGGCCCTCCCGGACCGGGGTGCGCCCGCCCGGGGTCGGGCGTACGCTGCCGGGTCATGCCGATCAGCGAACCGGACTTCGTCCGGGACACCCGTGCCTCCTACGACCGTCTCGCCGCCGACTACGCGGCCCGTTTCCAGGACGAGTTGGCCGCCAAGCCGGTGGAGCGCGCCCTGCTGGCGGCCTTCGCGGAGACGGTGCGGGCCACCGGCGGCGGACGGCCGGTCGCGGACGTGGGGTGCGGCACGGGACGCGTCACCGCGTACCTGCACGGCCTCGGGGCCGACGTGTTCGGCGTCGACCTGTCGCCCGGGATGCTGGCCGAGGCACGCGGCCGTCACCCCGGACTCCGCTTCGCCGAGGGATCGATGCTCGCGCTGGACCTCGCGGACGGGTCGCTCGGCGGCCTGCTGGCCTGGTACTCCACCATCCACGTCACCGACGACCTGCTGCCGGACGTCTTCGCGGAGTTCCGCCGGGTGCTGGCTCCGGGCGCGCACGCGCTGCTCGGCTTCCAGATCGGCGCGGAGCCCGCCCGGTACGAGGAGGCGTGGGGCCACCGGGTGCGGCTCGACTTCCACCGGCGTACCCCGGAGCGCGTCGAGGGCCTGCTGACCGCCGCCGGGCTGGAGATCCGGGCCCGCACGGTGCGGCAGCCGGACACCGAGGGCGAGTTCCCGGAGTCCACCGCCCAGGCGGTCGTCCTCGCCCGCAGGCCGCTGGATCCCGGCGGCCGGGCCGCGACGGGGCGTTGAGGACGCCGGCTCAGCCCGGCGCGGGGCCGGTGGACCTCGGGGCCGTGTCCGGGCTTCCCGCGCGGACGAGCGCGCCGACGTCCAGGCTCACCCGCCCGCCGATCGAGCCGGGCAGCACGGCCGTCTGTCCGGGGGCGTACACCTGGTGGTTGTCCCAGGCGCCGCCTCCGGGTTCCGTCAGCACATGGAGGCGTCCGTGCTTGCGGTCCAGGATCACGTAGACCGGAATCTTCGCCTCGGCGTAGGCGACCACCTTGTGCCGGAGGTCGCTGGTCCAGTTGCTGGAGGTGACCTCCAGCACGAGGCGGAACACCGCGGGGTCGTAGCAGTGGTTCTCCGCCCGGTGGGCGTCGAAGTCGGCGTCCACGACGGCCAGGTCGGGAATGGCGTAATCCTGCGGGCCGCCCGGCAGCCAGAGTCCGATTCCCTGGATCAGAGCGGTCTCGCCGTCGTCGAGACCCGCCGCCAGGAACGGTCGCATCAGCTTGGTCAGTGCCCGGCCGTGCGGGCCGTCCGGGGGTGGGGCCACGGTGATCAGGCCTCCAAGAATCTCGACACGGTGACCGGGCAGCTGCTCCGCGAGTCGGTTCGCGCTGGCCAGCAGGGATTCCGGTTCACCGTCACAGGGGTACTCGACTGCTGACGCAGACATGACGTCCTCCTGAGGTGACCGGTGCCGATGCCATCATCGTAGGTCGCGGCACCGGCGGGGGCCCGTAGGTCTCTCGCTCACCCCCGCGGGTGACGTCCGTCGCCGGCGTCACGGGCACCCGGACGTGCGACGGCCCCGCGTACCGTCGTGCGGTGGCGGGGCCGTCGGGGCGGGGCGGTGGTGCGGCGGACTACAGCTTCTCGATGACGAAGTCGATGCAGGCCGTCAGGGCCTGGACGTCGGCCGGGTCGATCGCCGGGAACATCGCGACGCGCAGCTGGTTGCGGCCCAGCTTGCGGTACGGCTCGGTGTCCACGATGCCGTTGGCGCGCAGCGCCTTGGCGACGGCGGCGGCGTCGATCTCGTCCGCGAAGTCGATCGTGCCGATGACCTGCGAACGCTTCGCCGGGTCGGTGACGAACGGGGTCGCGTACTTCGAGTCCTCGGCCCAGCCGTACAGCGCCTGCGAGGAGGCGGCGGTGCGTCCGGTCGTGAACTCCAGACCGCCCTGCGTGTTCATCCACTTCAGCTGCTCGTTGAGCAGGAACAGGGTGGCGAGCGCGGGGGTGTTGTACGTCTGGTTCTTCAGCGAGTTGTCGATCGCCGTCGGCAGCGAGAAGAACTCCGGCACGTGCCGGCCGGAGGCGTGCACGCGCGCGGCGCGCTCCAGGGCGGCCGGGGAGAAGGCCGCGATCCACAGGCCGCCGTCCGAGGCGAACGACTTCTGCGGGGCGAAGTAGTAGACGTCCGTCTCGGTGATGTCGACCGGCAGGCCGCCGGCGCCGGAGGTGGCGTCCACGAGGACGAGCGAGCCCTCGTCGGCGCCCGCGACGCGCTTGATCGGCGCGGCGACACCCGTGGAGGTCTCGTTGTGGGTGAAGGCGTACACGTCGACGCCGGCCTCGGCCTGCGGCTCCGGGTGGGTGCCCGGGTCGGAGGAGATGACGGTCGGCTCCGCGAGCCAGGGCGCGAGCTTCGCGGCCTTGGCGAACTTCGACGAGAACTCGCCGAAGCTCAGGTGCTGGGACTTCGACTCGATGAGACCGTGCGTCGCCACGTCCCAGAAGGCGGTGGAGCCGCCGTTGCCGAGAACGACCTCGTACCCCTCGGGGAGGGAGAAGAGCGCGCGCACGCCCTCGCGGACCTCGCCGACCAGGTTCTTGACCGGAGCCTGGCGGTGGGAGGTGCCGAGAAGAGAGGTGCCGGTGGCGGCCAGCGCGTCGAGCGCCTGAGTCCGCACCTTGGAGGGACCGGCGCCGAAGCGCCCGTCGGCGGGCTTGATGTCAGCGGGAATCTGGATGTCGGCCACGAGTCGGAGCGTAATGCCTCCCGGAGACGGCCCGTGACCGTGTCCGTCCGGTGAGACGTTCGCTCCGGTCCGTGGACGCCCCCGCCTCGTCCCGCCCCCGTCCGGGACGGGCGCGGGACCGGCCGGTCCCGCGCCCCGCGGGCGGGGATCAGCCCAGGTCGACCGGCAGCTCGTGCAGGTCGTTCTGCGTCACGATCGGCTTGTTGCGCAGCTCGGACGGGGGCACCGCGAGCTCCAGGTCCGGGAAGCGCTCGTAGAGGGCGGGGAGGGCCACCCCCGCCTCCAGGCGGGACAGGGCCGCTCCCGGGCAGACGTGCGGGCCGTGGCCGAAGGCGATGTGCCGGTTCGGGGACCGGGTGGCGTCGAACTCGCCGGCCGTCGGACCGTACTGGGCCTCGTCCCGGCCCAGCGCGCCGAACGACACGATGAGCGCCTCGCCCTTCGGCAGCACCCGGTCGCCGACCTCGACGTCCTCGGTCGCGAACCGGATGAGCACGTGCGAGGTCGGGGTGTTCCAGCGCAGCGTCTCCTCGATCACGTTCTCCCACGGGATCTCGCCGCTCAGCACCGCCTTGCGCTGCTCGGGGTGGGTCTGCAGCGCCTCGACGACGTTCACGATCAGGCTGATCGTGGTCTCGTGACCGGCCGCGATGATCAGTTGCAGGGTGTTGACGATCTCCTCGTCGGTGAGCTGGTCGCCGTTCTCGGAGGCCAGGATCAGCGCGCTGGTCAGGTCGTCGCCGGGCGCGGCCCGCTTGGCGTCGACGATCTTCGTGAAGAGGGCGCCGAGGTCCGCCATCATCTGCGGCACCTCCTCCGGCGGCGTCTGCGTCGAGAAGAACTTCTCGAACAGCTCCTTCAGCCGGGGGTGGTCGTCCGCCTCCACGCCCATCAGCTCGCTGATGACGTTCATCGGCAGCGGGTAGGCGAACTCCGCCTTGAGATCGACCGTCCCGCCCTGCGGGAGCGCCGCGAGCCGGTCCAGGCTCGCGTGGGTGAGGGCCTCGATGCCGGCCCGCAGCCGCTCCACCCGCTTCACCGTCAGCGCCTGCGCGACCAGCGTGCGGAGCCGGCGGTGGTCCGCCCCGTCGACCGTCAGCATCGAGCGCCCCGGATTGACCAGGCCGATCAGCGGCCAGTCCATCGGGATCTCGCCGCGCTGCCAGGCGTTCCAGACGTTGATGTCCTTCACGACCCGGCCGTCGGTGAGCAGCTGACGCGCCTCGGCGTGGTGGGTGACGGCGTACACCCGGACGCCGCCGGGCAGTTCGACCTCGGCCAGCGGCCCGGCGGCGCGCAGGGCGGCGCTCTCCGCGTCGAGGTCGGTCACGAAGGGATCGAGGACGATCCGGGTCATTTTTGGTCTCCCAGGGCGAGTGTCGGAGTGAATCGCACCGGCAGGTCCGTCAGGCCGCGCAGCCAGGGTGACGGGCGCCGGGTGAGCTGTTCCTCGGGGACCGCGAGGTCCACGTCCGGCAGCCGGTCGAGCAGCACCTCGATGCCGGTGCGGGCGATGACCTCGGACGTCTCCTGGGCCGGGAACGGGCAGCGGTGCTCGCCGTGTCCGAAGGAGAGGAAGGCGTTGTTCCCGCCGGTGAGGGCGGAGCCGTCCGTCCTGACCTGCGGGTCCCCGTTGGCGGCGGCGATGCCGAGCAGCAGCATGTCGCCCGCCCGGATGTGCCGGCCGCCGAGGCGGGTGTCGCGGGAGGCCCAGCGGCCCGCCACGTTCTGGGTGGGCGTGTCCTCCCACAGCACCTCGTTCATGGCCTCGCCGACGCTGTGCCGGCCGCCGGAGAGCGAGGCGGCGAAGCGGTCGTCGGTGAGCATCAGCCGCAGCGAGTTGCCGATCCAGTCGGCCGTCGGCTGGTGGCCGGCGGCCATCATGACCATCAGGTCCTGGGTGACCTCCTCGTCGGTGAACCCGCCGGGGTCGGCCAGCATCCTGCTGGTGACGTCGTCGCCGGGGGCGGACTTTCGGGAGGCGACCAGGTCGGTCATGGCGGCGCCGAGGTGCTGCTGGCCGGCCAGGGCGCGTTCGCGGCCGTCGATCATGTCGTTGAGCGCGCTCACCAGGGCCGCCCCGACCTCGTTGTCGAAGCCGTAGAGCCGTGCCAGGACGAGTGCGGGCAGCAGCATCGCGTACTCCGCGATGATGTCGGTGCGGCCCGCGGCGCAGAAGCGGTCGACGAGGCCGTCGGCGAACTCCTCCGCGTACCGCTTGAGGGCGAACGGGTCGACGCCTTCGAGGGCGTTGCTGATCATCGCCTGCCGCTCGGTGTGCCGGCGGCCGACCGTGTAGAGGATGGAGGGCTGCCTGCGGCCGATCATCGGCAGCAGCGGCCAGCCCTCGGGGATGTTCTCCCACTGGCTCCACAGCTCGGAGTCCCGGCTGAAGAGCACCGGGTCGTTGGTGACCTGGTGGAGTTCGCGGTAGCCGAGGATCAGCCAGGCGGGTATGTCGCCGTCGAGCACGACCGGGGCGACCGGCCCGTGGTCGCGCCGCATGTCCCGGTACAACCGCACGGGGTCGGTCTGGAACCGGGGCCCGGACAGGGGGACGGATCCGTGGGACACGGGGCACTGGGTCATGGAGTGGGCTCCGGGGTCCTGGCCGCGGCGGCGGTGTCCGCCGGTGATCCGGCGGACCGGGCGCGGGCGGAGAGGGCGTGGAGGTGTTCGACGAGCGTGATCAGCACGTACTTGCTGGACGAGCGGTCCCGGGCGTCGCACTCGACGAGCGGGACGTCGGGGGAGAGGTCCAGCGCCTTGCGGATCTGCTCCTCGGTGTGCAGCGGCCCGCCGAAGTCGTTGCAGGCCACGATGAACGGCGTGCCGTGGTGCTCCAGCCGGTCGATGGCGTACCAGGAGTCGGCGAGCCGGCGGGTGTCCACCAGGACGACCGCGCCGAGGGTGCCGGAGAACAGCCGGTCCCACAGGAACCAGAAGCGCTCCTGGCCGGGCGCGCCGAAGAGGTAGAGCACCGAGCGCGCGTCCAGGGTGATCCGGCCGAAGTCGAAGGCGACGGTGGTGGCGGTCTTGGAGTGGACGCCGTCGAGGTCGTCGACCTCCTCGCCCGCGCGGGTCATGGTCTCTTCGGTGTTGAGCGGGCGGATCTCGCTGACGGAACGGACCAGGGTGGTCTTGCCCACGCCGAAGCCGCCGACGACGACGATCTTCAAGCCGTTGTCGGCCGTCGGCCGCAGGGCGTCCCGGTCAGAGGTTGCGGAGTCCAACGAGCACCTGTTCCAGAATGTCGGGGTCGGGGAGCCGGTCCGCGACACGGGCGGTACGGGGATGGCGGGCGCTGATCCGGCCGGTGTCGAGCAGGTCGCACAGCATGATGCGGACGATGCCGACGGGCAGGTTCAGGCTCGCGGAGATCTCGACCACGGCGGTGGGGCGTTCGCACATCCGCAGGATGGCGACGTGCTCCGACTGCATGCCGGGGGCCGGTTCGCACTCGGAGACGACGAGCGTCACCAGGTCGAACGCGGCCGAGTCGGACCGGCTGCGGCCACCGGTGAGGGTGTACAGCCGGTCGGGATCGTCGTCGCGCCCCGGACGGGGGCGGGGCGCCGGGGTCATACGTCCACGGTCTCGGAGGAAGCGGCGTCGGCCGGGCTCCGCGGCGGGGCGACCAGGTGTTCGCCGATCTGCTCCACCAGTTCGCTCATGTTGTGGCCGACGAGGCCGACGTCGGAGTCCTCGTCGGCGACGACCGCGAGGTGCGCGCCCGCGCCCGCCTCCACGATGAACAGCACCCCGCCGTAGAACTCCGCCATCGCGGACCGTACGCCGCCGGTGCCGTCGCCGAACTCGATGGACGCACCGTGCGAAAGGGACTGGATGCCGGCGGAGATGGCCGCCAACTGGTCGGCCTGGTCGACGGAGAGCTCGGGGGTCCGGCACAGCTTGAGGCCGTCGCGGGACAGGACGAGGGCGTGCCGGGCGCCGGGCGTCCGGTCGAGCAGCCCCTCCAGCAGCCAGTTGAGCTTCTCGTCGGTGGTCGCGGTCATCGGGTGTTGCCTTCCGGGTGCGGTGGGGTGGCGCGTACGGCCTTGCTGAAGGTGCTGAAGCGAGCGGCCTGCACCTTCGGGTCGGTGGCACGGCGGGGGGCGCCGGTGCCGGAGCCGCCGCCGTCGGCGGCCGCGGCGCGGGACTCGGCGGCGGCCAGGGTGCGGCCGCGCCGGCGCTGGGGCAGCCCGCTGTCGCCCAGCAGCGGGAAGGAGCCGGTCGATTCGGCGTCCTGCGTGTCCTCGGCCGTCGCCTTCGCCCGGGTGGGGAGCGCCTCCGGGGCGGCCGGGGCCTCCCGGTCGCGGCCGGGGGCGTCGGCACCGGACTCGGCCGCGGCGCCGTGCGCCGGTTCCGGCTCGGCGACGGGAGCGGCGGTCCGTGCGGGGGACGCCGCGGGGACGGCGTCGTCGGTCCGGACGGCCGGGGCTGCCGCCGCCGGGGCGGGTGCGGAGGTACGGGTGATGATCTCCTGCGGCAGCATCATCAGCACGCCGGTGCCGCCGCGCGCGGAGGGCCGGAAGGAGACGGTCAGGCCGTGCTTGCGGGCCAGCCGGCCGACGACGGCCAGGCCGAGCCGGGTGCCGGAGAGGCCGGTCAGGTCCTGGTTCTCGGCGGACACCGCCCGCTCCGCGCGCCGCAGTTGGACGTCGCCCATGATCAGGCCGCTGTCCTCGATGGTGATGACGGTGCCCGCCGGGACCTCCTCCACGTACACGTGCACCTCGGCCGTGGGCGGCGAGAAGTTCGCCGCGTTGTCGAGGAGTTCGGCGAGGGCGTGCATGACGCCCTCGGCGGCGTGGCCGGCGACGGCGACGTCGCTCACCGAGTGCAGCCGGATGCGCTGGTAGCCGCCGATGCGTCCCATGGCGCCGCGCAGGATGGACTCCATCACGATCGGCTTGGCCCAGCGGCGGCCCGAACGGGCACCGGTCAGCACGGCGATGGAGTCGGCGAGGCGGCCCGCCTGGGCCGTGCGGTGGTCGAGGTGGAGCAGGTCGCCGAGGACCGTGTCGTCGTTGTGCCGGTTCTCCATCTCGCGGAGGTCGGCCAGCATGCTCGTGGACAGCGCCTGCATCCGGCCCGCCGCGTTGGCGCAGGCGGCGACGGCGGCGGCGCGCTCGCTCTCGCTGCGCCGGGCGCGGGCGAGCGCGCGGGCCGCCTCGGCGACCAGCTTCTCCCGCTCGGCGGCGGCCTCGGCGGTGACCCGCTCCGCCTCCTCGGTCAGCCGCCTCCGTTCGGCGGCGGCCTCGGCGGCCATCCGCTCCTTCGCGGCTGCGGCGGCGGTGGCGATCCGCTCCGTCTCGGCGCGGGCGGAGGCCTTCACGCGGGCGGTCTCGGCCGTGAAGCGCTGGGCCTCGGCCGCGGACGCCGACACGAGCCGGGTGGTCTCGGCGGTGAACCGCCGGCTCTCCTCGGCCCGCGCGGCGCGCAGGGCCCGCGCGGTGTGCAGGGAATGGACGGAGACGGTGACGGCGGCGGTCAGCAGCACCGCCGCGCATCCCGCCCCCCAGGCGAGCGGGGTGCGTACCCCCTCGGGTGCGGCGACGACGGCCGCCACGCAGGCGAGGCCGGTGAGAGCCGCCGATATCAGCAGGGCCGGCGCGGAAGACCGGAGGGAGGGGCGCAAGCGGAATCCTCGTTGCGGGCGGCGGGAGGGGGCACCAGGCGCGCGCCGGCTGAGTCGTCGACTCAGGGCGGCGGCCTGACAGATTCGGTGCAAGTCGTGGCCACTATAGGAGAATTGACAGCCGATTTGGGAAGCTCAGGTGTTGATTTCTGGTCGGTGTGTGTGGTGTTTGTGGCTGTGCGGGTGGTGTTGTCCGCCGTGTCGGGGGTGACCGGTGGGGCGTACGGGGTCCGGAAGGGGTCCCGACCACGGAGATCCCGGAGGCTCCCGGCGTCCCGCCCGGTCCTCTTGCGCCCGCTCTCGCGTCCCGCCCGGCCCTCCCGCCCGCCCTCCCAGCCGGGTCGGTCCGGTGTCCCGGTCAGGCCCTCGCGCGCCGGGTCACTCCGGCGTCCCCGTCGGGCCCTCACCGGCCGGGTCGCTCCGCATCCCGCCCGGCTCTCCCCGGCGTACGACCTCGTGGGCCAGGGCGACCAGGTTCGCCAGGGCGGGGTGGCCCGGTCCGTCGCGGTGCGCGAGGAGGACCGGGACCGGCGGCGCGTCGGTGAGCGGGAGGTAGACGACCCCGGCGTGCGGGTGCATCTGCGCGGTGGAGGCCGCCGACACTCCGCTGCCCCGCCCTGCGGCGATGGCGGTCAGCCAGTCGTCGGTGTTGGCGACGGTGACGGTGGCCGCGGGCCGGGCGTCGGCCGGCCACAGTCCGGGGGTGGTGGTGCCGGAGACCGTGTTGAGGACCACCGGAGCGCCCGCCAGGTCGGCGAGGGAGAGCCGGGACCGGCCGGCGAGCGGGCCGTCCGCCGTCACGGCGGCCATCCGCGCCTCGGTGAACAGCACCTCGGTCACGAGACCGGGGGCGTCCACCGGCCCGCGCAGCAGCGCCGCGTCCACCTCGCCCCGGGTCAGCCCGGCGGTGCGGTCGTCGATGCGCAGCAGTTCCAGCGGCGTGCCCGGATGCCGTCGCTGCCAGGAACGCAGCAGCGGGGTGGTGTACGGGCCGAGCGCCGACCAGGCGTGCCCGAGCCGCAGCGGCCAGTGGTGCAGTCGCCCCGCGTCCAGGGCCTCGTCGAACGCGGCGACGGCGGCCGCCGCCTTGTCGCGGAAGGCGGTCCCCTCGGAGGTGAGCGCCAGATGGTGGGTGGAACGATCCACCAGCCGCACGCCGAGGTGGGCCTCGAGGGCCGCGAGGGTCCGGGACACCGCGGGCTGGGTCAGGTGCAGCGCGGCGGCGGCGCGGGTGACGCTGCCCTCCTCCGCCACGGCGAGGAAGGCACGCAGGTGCCGGAGCTCCATGTGGCGTCCGGAAGACGGTCCGAGGTTCATGCGTGTGGAGCATAACGGGAGCGCAGAAGGCATTTCACGGGACGCGCGCGGGTCTCTACGGTGGGAGGTGCGCATTCCGTGGTCGGTGCGGTGTACATGACTGTAGAGTGCAGTGTGATGTACCGGCACGGTGAGCCGTCCGGGAGTCCTGGACGGCCCCCGCCACTCGCCCGCCCGTCCCGTCCCGCCCGTCGTGCCGCCCTCCGGAAGGCCCTCCCGTGAATCACCCGCGCAGCGCCGCAGAACCCGTGGCGGCCGTCGCCGCGCCCGAAGCGGCCGGCGTGCTGGAAGAGGCCGTCGAGACCCGCGGCGCCTCCGGCCGCCGCGGTGCCGCGCTGGTGCCGATCGCGCTCGTGGTCGGCGGCGTGCTCTCGGTCCAGTTCGGCTCGGCGGTCGCCGCGCTGCTGATGCCGAAGGCGGGCCCGCTCGGGGTGGTGACCCTGCGGCTCGCGGTGGCCGCGCTCGTGCTGATGGCCGTCTGCCGGCCCCGGCTGCGCGGCCACTCGCGCGCCGACTGGGGCACGGTGGTCGCCTTCGGCGTGGCGATGGGCGGCATGAACAACCTCTTCTACGAGGCCCTGCACCGCATCCCGCTCGGCATCGCCGTCACGCTGGAGGTGCTGGGGCCGCTCGCCCTCTCGGTCATCGCCTCCCGGCGCCTGGCCAGCCTGCTCTGGGCGGTGCTGGCCCTCGCGGGGGTGGCGCTGCTCGGCGGCGGGGGGTTCGACCGGCTCGACCCGGCGGGCGCGGCCTTCGCGCTCGGGGCCGGGGTGATGTGGGCGCTCTACATCGTCTTCAGCGCCCGCACCGGCCGCCGCTTCCCGCAGGCCGACGGGCTGGCGCTGGCGATGGTGGTGGCCGCTGCGCTCTCCCTGCCGCTCGGCGTCCTGGAGTCCGGTTCCAAGCTGCTCGTGCCCACCACGCTCGGCCTCGGCGCGGCCGTCGCGCTGCTCAGTTCGGTGCTGCCGTACACCCTCGAACTCATGGCGCTCCGCCGCCTGCCCGCCTCGACCTTCGCCGTGATGATGAGCCTGGAACCGGCCATCGCCGCCATGGCGGGCTTCTTCATCCTCGACCAGGCCCTCTCCACGACCGACGCCCTGGCCATCGCGCTGGTGATCGGCGCCAGCGTCGGCGCGGTGCGCGGTACCCGCCCGGCGCGGCCCGGCGGGCGGGCCCGCCGGCGCGAGGTCCGCAAGGCGCGCACCCCGGCCGAGTGAGCGGCCGGGATGGGCCCGCGCCCCCGGAGCGCCGGCCCGGAGGGCGGGCTCAGCCGTCGGCCCCCTTCCGGAGGTTCTCGGTGACGTAGGCGGCCAGGTTGTCCAGGGTCTGCCCGCCGGCCTCGATCGCGTGGTACTTCTCGACCGCCTCGTCGCGCTGCTCCCTGGTGGGGAACACCGTCAGCATCTCGACCCGGGTCGACGTCCCGTCGGACTCGAACGTCAGGACCGACTCGAAGGCGTTCGGGTCGTCGCGCTTCTCCCCGTGCAGCATCGCGATGCGTTCCGGCCGGGTGAGGCCGGTCCAGGTGATCCACTCCTGGTAGTCCGTCCCGTCCGGTCCGTGCAGCACGAAGTCCCACACCCCGCCGACCCGGAACTCGAACGCCCGCGTGGTGGTGGCGAACCCCTCCGGCCCCCACCACCGCGACAGGTGCCGGACGTCGGTGAACGCCTCGAACACCAGCTCCCGCGGGGCGTCGACGGTACGGGAGATGACGACGGTGCGGTCGGACGCCGCCGACCCTTCCTGTGCTGCCCGGTGTGCCGTGTTCATCGACTACTCCTCTTCCTTCGTCCGCTTCGTCCGCTTCAGGTCCTGCACATAGGCGTCCAGCCGGTCGAAGCTCTCGTTCCAGAACTGCTCGAAACCGCCGGTCCACTCGTGGACGGAGCGCAGTCCGCCGGCGTCGAGGCCGTAGAGGCGCTGCTTGCCCGCCTTGCGGTCGCGCACCAGCCCGACCTCCCGCAGCACCCGCAGGTGCTTGGACGCCCCCGGCTGGGTCATGCCCAGCTCCTGGGCCAGCTCGGTCACCGACCGCTCGCCCGCCCGCAGCAGGGCCAGGATGTCCCGGCGCTGCGGTTCGGCGATCGCGTTGAACACGTCCGACGTCGTCGCTGCTCGTGCCATGCGGCAATCATATTCCCATATCGGAATGTGTCAACTTCCAACGGTCCGGTGCGCCCGCCGCCCGCGTCTTCCGCCGGAAAAAAATCATGCAAGCACGCTTGCTTGTTTCTGGACCCACTGCCATGCTCCTGGGCACCACGCCATGCCCCGAGGGGAGCGCCCGTGTCCGATGCCGATGCCGTGATCGACGACCTGCGTGACGAGGGCGAGGAACTCGACGCGCTGGTCGCCGGACTGACCGACGACCGGTGGGCGGCGGCCACCCCTGCCCCCGGCTGGACGGTCGGGCACCAGATCGCCCATCTCACCTGGACCGACGAGGTCGCGCTCGCCGCCGCCACCGACCCGGACGCCTTCGCCGCCGAGGTGGGCCGGGCGCTCGCCGCCCCCGACACGTTCGTGGACACGGCCGCCGCCGCGATCCTCGACGGCGCTCGCCCTGCCGCCCTGCTGGCCCGCTGGCGGGACGGCCGCCACCGGCTCGGCGAGGCGCTGCGGTCCGCGCCGCCCGGCACCCGCCTCCCCTGGTACGGCCCGCCGATGAGCGTTCCGTCGATGGCGAGCGCCCGGCTGATGGAGACCTGGGCCCACGGCCAGGACGTCGCCGACGCCCTCGGGGCGGTCCGCGAGCCCACCGGCCGGCTGCGGCACGTCGCCCGGATCGGCTACCGGGCCCGCGACTACGCCTACCTCGTGCACGGCCTGCCCGCGCCGGGGGAGCCCTTCCGGGTGGAGCTGCGGACCGGCGGCGGAGACCTGCTCGGGTACGGCCCCGAGGACGCGGCCCAGCGGGTCACCGGCCCGCTGCTGGACTTCTGCCTGCTGGTCACCCGCCGGGCACACCGCGACGATCTCGCGCTGACCGCCGAGGGGGCGGACGCCGACCGGTGGCTGGACATCGCCCAGGCGTTCGCCGGTCCGCCGGGTCCCGGTCGCGCGCCGGGCGGGAGCGCCGCGTGACCGCCCCCGCCGCCGGGGAGCGGCCCGCGGGCACCGCCGCCCCGGCCCTCGCCGCCCCGGTCACCGCCGGCCCGGTGACCGCGCCCGAGCCGTCCGCCGGCCCGCATGTGCGGGCGGCCCGCCCCACCGTCGGGCCGCTGCGCATCGGGAACGCCTCCGGCTTCTACGGGGACCGCTTCGACGCCCTGCGCGAGATGCTGACCGGCGGCCCGCTCGACGTGCTCACCGGCGACTACCTCGCCGAACTCACCATGCTGATCCTCGGCCGCAGCCGCTTGAAGGACCCCTCGCGCGGCTACGCCACCACCTTCCTGCGCCAGCTCGAAGAAGGGCTCGGCCTCGCCCACGACCGGGGCGTGAAGATCGTCGCCAACGCGGGCGGGCTCAACCCGGCCGGGCTCGCCGACGCCGTGCGGGCGCTCGCGGCGAAGACCGGCGTCCCGGTGCGGGTGGCCCACGTGGAGGGCGACGGACTGCCGGTGCCGGAGGGGTTCCTCACCGCCAACGCCTATCTCGGCGGCGCCGGCATCGCCGCCTGCCTGCGGGCCGGCGCGGACGTCGTGGTGACCGGCCGGGTCACCGACGCGGCCCTGGTCACCGGTCCGGCCGCCGCCCACTTCGGCTGGGGGCCGGACGACCTGGACGCCCTCGCCGGAGCCGTCGTCGCCGGGCACGTGCTGGAGTGCGGCACCCAGGCCACCGGCGGCAACTACTCCTTCTTCCGCGACCACGACGTGCGCCGCCCCGGCTTCCCGCTCGCCGAGATCCACTCCGACGGCTCGAGCGTCATCACCAAGCACCCCGGCACCGGCGGGGTGGTGGACATCGGGACCGTCACCGCCCAACTGCTCTACGAGACCGGGGGAGCGAGGTACCCGGGCCCCGACGTGACCGCCCGGCTCGACACCGTACGGCTCCACCGGGACGGGCCGGACCGGGTCAGGATCTCCGGCGTGCGCGGTGAGGCCCCGCCGTCCACCCTCAAGGTCGGCCTCAACCGGCTCGGCGGCTGGCGCAACGAGGTGGTCTTCGTCCTCACCGGTCTCGACGTCGAGGCCAAGGCGGCACTGGTGCGGACGCAGTTCGCGGACGCCCTGGAGCGTGCCGACCGGCCGCCCGCCGAGGTGACCTGGGAGCTGTCCAGGACCGACCGGCCCGACGCGGAGACCGAGGAGACCGCGAGCGCCCTGCTGCGGCTGGTCGTCCGCGACCCGGACCCCGACGCGGTCGGCCGGTCGGTGTCGGGGGCGGCGATCGAACTGGCCCTCGGCAGCTATCCGGGCTTCCACGTCACCGCGCCGCCCGGCAAGGGTTCCCCCTACGGGGTCTTCGAGTCGGTGTACGTGCCCGCCAAGGAGGTCGAGCACGTGGCGGTCGCCCCCGACGGGACCCGGACCGTGCTGCCCGCCCCCGCCGTGACCCGCGACCTGGACGCCGTGGCACAGCCGCCGCTGCCGCCCCCGCCGCCCGAGGGACCGGTGCGCACCGTGCCGCTCGGCCTGGTCGCCGGGGCGCGCAGCGGCGACAAGGGCGGCGACGCCAACGTCGGCGTCTGGGTCCGCTCCGACGAGGCGTGGCGCTGGCTGGCGCACACGTTGACCGTCGACCGGTTCCGGGCGCTGCTGCCGGAGACCGCGGAGCTGGAGGTGGTCCGCCACGTGCTGCCGGGCCTGCGGGCCCTGAACTTCACCGTGACCGGTCTGCTCGGCGAAGGGGTCGCCGCACAGGCCCGGTTCGACCCGCAGGCCAAGGCGGTCGGGGAGTGGCTGCGTGCGCGCCGGCTCCCCGTACCCGTATCGCTGCTGGAACCCACCCCCGCACCGGAGGTCTCCGCATGACCGTCCTGTCCACCGGGCTCGACACCGCAGGATCCGAGTACGCCGAGCACCGGGACGTCATGCTCGGCCGGCTGGAGGCGCTGGCCGCCGAGCACGCCAAGGCGCTGGCCGGCGGCGGCGAGAAGTACGTCGCGCGCCACCGGGGGCGCGGCAAACTGCCCGCCCGGGAACGGATCGAGCTGCTGGTCGACCCGGACACCCCGTTCCTGGAGCTGTCCCCGCTCGCCGGATGGGGCAGCGACTACACGGTGGGCGCGTCGCTGGTCACCGGCATCGGGGTGGTCGAGGGGGTGGAGTGCCTGATCACCGCCAACGATCCGACCGTGCGGGGCGGCGCGTCGAACCCCTGGACGCTGAAGAAGGCGCTGCGGGCCAACGAGATCGCGTTCGCCAACCGGCTGCCCGTCATCAGCCTGGTGGAGTCCGGCGGTGCGGACCTGCCCTCGCAGAAGGAGATCTTCATCCCCGGCGGGGCGCTCTTCCGCGACCTGACCCGGCTGTCCGCCGCGGGCATCCCGACGATCGCCGTCGTCTTCGGCAACTCCACCGCCGGCGGCGCCTACGTGCCCGGGATGTCCGACCACACCGTCATGATCAAGGAGCGGTCGAAGGTGTTCCTCGGCGGGCCGCCGCTGGTGAAGATGGCGACCGGCGAGGAGAGTGACGACGAGTCGCTCGGCGGGGCCGGGATGCACGCCCGCATCTCCGGGCTGGCCGACCACTTCGCCGCCGACGAGCCCGACGCGCTGCGCCGGGCCCGCCGGATCGTCGCCCGGCTCAACTGGCGCAAGGCGCACCCCGGTCCGGGGCCGGCCGAACCCCCGAAGTACGACGAGGAGGAGTTGCTGGGCATCGTCCCCGGCGACCTGAAGGTGCCGTTCGACCCGCGCGAGGTCATCGCCCGGCTGGTGGACGGCTCGGACTTCGACGCGTTCAAGCCGCTGTACGGGACGAGCCTGGTCACCGGCTGGGCCCGGCTGCACGGCTATCCCGTCGGCATCCTCGCCAACGCGCAGGGCGTGCTGTTCAGCGAGGAGTCGCAGAAGGCCGCCCAGTTCATCCAACTGGCCAACCAGCGTGACATCCCGCTGCTCTTCCTGCACAACACCACCGGCTACATGGTCGGCAAGGAGTACGAGCAGGGCGGCATCATCAAGCACGGCGCGATGATGATCAACGCGGTCTCCAACTCGAAGGTCCCGCACCTGTCCGTGCTGATGGGCGCCTCCTACGGGGCCGGCCACTACGGCATGTGCGGCAGGGCCTACGACCCGCGGTTCCTCTTCGCCTGGCCCAGCAGCAAGTCGGCGGTCATGGGACCGCAGCAGCTCGCCGGGGTGCTCTCCCTCGTCGCCCGCGCCTCCGCCGCCGCGAAGGGCCGGCCGTACGACGACGAGGCGGACGCCGGGCTCCGCGCGCTGGTCGAGCAGCAGATCGAGGCCGAGTCGCTGCCCGCCTTCCTCTCCGGCCGGCTCTACGACGACGGGGTCATCGACCCCCGCGACACCAGGACCGTCCTCGGGATGTGCCTGTCCGCGATCCACACCGCACCGGTCGAGGGCGCCCGCGGCGGCTTCGGCATCTTCCGGATGTGAGGACGACCATGATCAGCTCCCTGCTCGTCGCCAACCGGGGCGAGATCGCCTGCCGGATCTTCCGCACCTGCCGAGCGCTCGGCATCACCGCCGTGGCCGTGTACTCCGACGCGGACGCCGGCGCCCTGCACGTCCGCGAGGCCGACCTCGCCGTACGCCTGCCGGGGTCCTCGCCCGCCGACACCTACCTCCGGGGCGACCTGCTGGTGGCCGCCGCCCGTGCCGCCGGAGCCGACGCCGTCCACCCCGGCTACGGCTTCCTCTCCGAGAACGCCGCCTTCGCCGCCGCCGTCGAGGACGCCGGACTGGTGTGGGTCGGACCGCCGGTGAAGGCCATCGAGCTGATGGCGTCCAAGACGCGCGCCAAGGAGCTGATGGCCGCCGCCGGGGTGCCGCTGCTCGCCCCGGTGGACCCGGCCGCCGCCGGGGAGGGGGACCTGCCGCTGCTGCTCAAGGCGGCGGCCGGCGGCGGCGGGCGCGGGATGCGGATCGTCCGCGACCTCGCCGAACTGCCCGCCGAGCTGCGGGCGGCCACCGCCGAGGCGGCGTCCGCGTTCGGCGACGGCGAGGTGTTCGCCGAGCCGTACGTGGAGCGGGGACGGCACGTGGAGGTGCAGATCATGGCCGACGCCCGGGGGACGGTGTGGGCGCTCGGCACCCGCGACTGCTCGCTCCAGCGCCGGCACCAGAAGGTCGTGGAGGAGGCCCCCGCGCCGGGACTCGACGACGCCCTGCGCGAGCGCCTGCACACGGCCGCCGTCGCCGCCGCCCGCGCGGTCGGCTACCGGGGCGCGGGGACCGTGGAGTTCCTGCTGTCCGCCGACGGCCGCCCGTACTTCCTGGAGATGAACACCCGGCTCCAGGTCGAACACCCCGTCACCGAGGCGGTGTTCGGGCTCGACTTGGTGGCGCTGCAACTGCAAGTCGCCGAGGGCGAGCCGCTGCCCGACGCCGGTCCGCCCGCCCCGCACGGCCACGCCGTGGAGGCCCGGCTCTACGCCGAGGACCCGGCGCGCGACTGGCGGCCGCAGACCGGCCGCGTCCACACCCTGCGGGTGCCGGACGGGCCGGGGGTGCGGCTGGACACCGGATTCGCCGACGGGGACACGGTCGGCGTGCACTACGACCCGATGCTCGCCAAGGTCGTCGCGCACGCCGCCACCCGCGCCGAGGCGGTCCGCCTGCTGGCCCGCACGCTGGAGCGCTCGACGGTCCACGGGCCGCCGACCAACCGGGAGTTGCTCGTACGCTCGCTGCGCCACCCGGACTTCGTCGCGGGCCGCCCGGACACCGGCTTCTACGACCGCCACCTGACCGCGCTGACCGCCGGGCCCGATCCGGCCGACCGGCGGCTCGCCGCGCTGGCCGCCGTGCTGGTGGGGGCGGCGGGACCGGCCGACGCCGCGCCGCCGCGCCGCTTCGGCGCCTGGCGCAACCTCCCCTCGCAGCCGCAGACCGTCCTCCTGCGCGCGGAACCCGACGGCGACGAGATCCTGTCCGCCTACCACGCCACCCGCACCGGCCCGGAGCCGCACGACCGGCCCGGCGTGCGCGTCCTCTCCCTCGCGCCGGGCCTCGCCCGCCTGGAAGTCGACGGTGTGGTACGGAAGTTCGCCGTCGCGGTCCACGGCGACCAGGTCTACGTGGACGCGACCGACGGCTCGTACGCCTTCACCGCCCTGCCCCGCTTCACGGACCCGGCCGCCCGCACCGAACCGGGCTCACTGCTCGCTCCGATGCCGGGCACCGTCGTCCGGGTCGCGGAGGGGCTGGCGGCGGGCTCGGCCGTCGAGGCGGGTCAGCCGCTGATCTGGCTGGAGGCGATGAAGATGGAGCACCGGATCGTGGCACCCGCCGCCGGCGTCCTCGCCGCGCTCCATGCCGCCCCGGGCCTACAGGTCGAGGTCGGCGCCCTGCTGGCCGTCGTCCAGGGAGCCGACTCCGGAGGCGCGGACGCCCCGGGCGCGGATACCCCGGGCGCCGACCGGGACGCCGACCGGGACGCGGGGGAGTGACCCCCGCCGCCGCGCCCGAATCTCCCGCCCGCACCAGTTCCCACCCGTCCCACCAGCCGTGTCACAGCCGAGTCATCCGTGTCATCCGTGTCGCACAGGAGGAACCGAAGCCATGAGCACCGTCCTCGAAACCGAAGAACTCCAGGCGCTCCGCAAGGCCGTCGGCGCGCTCGGCAAGCGCTACGGCCGCGCCTACGTCGACACCGTCATCGCGGAGGGGCGGCACACCGACGAACTCTGGGCCGAGGCCGGGAAGCTCGGCTACCTCGGCGTCAACCTGCCGGAGGAGTACGGCGGCGGGGGCGGCGGCATGGCCGAACTCTCCATCGTGCTGGAGGAGTTGGGTGCGGCCGGTGCCCCGCTGCTGATGATGGTGGTGTCACCGGCGATCTGCGGCACGGTCATCGCCCGGTTCGGCACCGAGGAGCAGAAGCGCCAATGGCTCCCCGGCCTCGCCGGGGGCGCGCTCACCATGGCGTTCGGCATCACCGAGCCCGACGCCGGCTCCAACTCCCACCGGATCACCACCACCGCCCGGCGGGACGGCGACGACTGGCTGCTCACCGGCCGCAAGGTCTTCGTCTCCGGGGTGGACGTCGCCGACGCCACGCTCATCGTCGGCCGCACCGAGGACGCCCGCTCCGGCAAGCTGAAGCCCTGCCTCTTCATCGTCCCGCGCGATGCCCCCGGCTTCGGCAGGTCCCCGATCGAGATGGAACTGCACGCCCCCGAGAAGCAGTTCGAGCTGGTGCTGGACGACGTCAGACTGCCCGCCGACGCCCTGGTGGGCGACGAGGACGCCGGGCTGCTCCAGCTCTTCGCCGGACTCAACCCCGAGCGGATCATGACCGCCGCGTTCGGCATCGGGATGGGCCGTTACGCGCTGGCGAAGGCCGTCGACTACGCGGGCACCCGGCAGGTGTGGAAGGCGCCCATCGGCGCGCACCAGGCCATCGCGCACCCGCTCGCCGTCGCCCACATCGAACTCGAGCTGGCCCGGCTGATGATGCAGAAGGCGGCCGCGCTGTACGACGCGGGCGACGACATCGGGGCCGGCGAGGCGGCGAACATGGCGAAGTACGCGGCCGGCGAGGCCTGTGTGAAGGCGGTCGACCAGGCCGTGCACACCCTCGGCGGCAACGGCCTCACCCGCGAGTACGGTCTCGCCTCGCTCATCACGGCCGCCCGGGTGGCCCGGATCGCCCCGGTGAGCCGGGAGATGATCCTCAACTACGTCTCCCACCAGTCGCTGGGCCTCCCGAAGTCCTACTGACCCGCGCGCCCGCCACCCGGCCCGTACGCGGCCCGCCACCCGGCCCGTACGCGGCCCGCACCCGGCCCGCACCCGGCCCGTACGCCCCACGCCGGCCCGCCCGCCGTACGCCGCCCCGCCCGCCGCACGGCCCCACGCCGTTCGTCACCCGCATCCGCGCCCGCGCCCATCCACCGCGTCGACAGGGGACCGCCATGGTGTTCCGCAGCGAGTACGAAGACGTTCCGATCCTCGACACACCCATCCACGAGGCGGTGCTCGGCCACGCCACCGAGCGGTACGGCGACACCGCCGCGCTGATCGACGGCACCAACGGCACGACCGTCAGCTACGCCCAGCTCGACACCTTCCACCGCCGGATCGCCGCCGCCCTCGCGGAGGCCGGGGTCGTCAAGGGCGACGTGCTCGCGCTGCACAGCCCCAACACCATCGCCTACCCGGCCGTCTTCTACGGCGCCACCCGCGCGGGCGCCTCCGTCACCACCGTCCATCCGCTGGCCACCGCCCAGGAGTTCGCCAAGCAGCTGACCGACTCATCGGCCCGCTGGATCGTGACCATCTCGCTGCTGCTGGACACCGCCCGCGAGGCGGCCGCGCTGGCCGGATCGGTCGAGCGGATCTTCGTCTGCGACCAGGCCGAAGGGCACCTCTCGGTGCTCGACATGCTCGGATCGACCGCCGCCGAGCCGCGCGTCGACATCGACCCCGGCGAGGACGTGGCCGCGCTGCCGTACTCCTCCGGCACCACCGGCGCCCCCAAGGGCGTCATGCTCACCCACCGCTCCATCGCCACCAACCTCGACCAGCTCCGCCCACTGGTCCCCCTCGGACCGGGCGAACGCGTCCTGGCCGTCCTGCCGTTCTTCCACATCTACGGGCTCACCGCCCTGATGAACGGCCCGCTCCGGCACGGCGCCACCGTCGTCGTACTGCCCCGCTTCGACCTCCACGAGTTCCTCGGCGCCATCCAGACCCACCGCATCACCGGCCTCTACGTGGCCCCGCCGATCGTGCTGGCGCTCGCCAAGCACCCGGCGGTGGAGGGCTACGACCTCACCTCGCTCCGCTACCTCGTCTGCGCCGCCGCCCCGCTCGACGCCGGGCTCGCCCGCGCCTGCTCCGCCCGCCTCGGCCTGCCCCCGGTCCGCCAGGCGTACGGGATGACCGAACTGTCGCCCGGTACCCACGTCGTGCCGCTGGACGCCGAGAACCCGCCGGACGGCGCGGTCGGCAAGCTCCTGCCCGGCACGGAGATGCGGATCGTGGAGCTGGACGGCTCCGGGGACGACACCGCCCCCGGAGCGGCCGGGGAGATCCTCATCCGGGGGCCGCAGGTCATGAAGGGCTACCTCGGCCGCCCCGAGGCCACCGCCGCGATGATCGACGCCGAGGGATGGGTGCACACCGGGGACGTCGGGCGGGTGGACGACGACGGCTGGCTCTTCGTCGTCGACCGGGTCAAGGAACTGATCAAGTACAAGGGCTACCAGGTCGCCCCCGCCGAACTGGAGGCGCTGCTGCTGACCCACGGGTCCGTCGCCGACGCCGCCGTCATCGGGGTCCAGGACGACGACGGCAACGAGATCCCGAAGGCGTTCGTCGTCCGGGGCGCCCCGACGGCCGGCGCCGCCCTGACCGAGGGTGAGGTGCTGGCGTACGTCGCCGAGCGGGTCGCCCCGTACAAGAAGGTGCGGCGGGTCGAGTTCGTCGACGCCGTGCCCCGGGCCACCTCCGGCAAGATCCTCCGCCGCGAACTCCGCGACCGCGACCGCGAACAGTCCCGCACCGCCCCGGAAGCGGGGGCCGAACTCCCGCCCGACACCGAGGAGTCCGCCGTATGACGCTCGCCGCACCCGTCCACGACCGGGGCGTCACCACCCTCACCCTCGACGCCCCCGCCCGCCGCAACGCCCTCTCCGGGCCGCTGGTGCGGGCGCTCGCCGGGGCGCTCGACGACTGCGCGGCCGACGACTCGGTGCGCGCGGTGGTGCTGACCCACACCGGTGGCACGTTCTGCGCGGGGGCCGACCTCACCTCCCCGCCCGAACCGGCCGCGTTCGTCGGACTGATGCGACAGATCACCGCCCTGCCCAAGCCGGTGGTCGCCCGGGTCACCGGCCACGTCCGGGCCGGGGGCCTCGGCCTGCTCGCGGCGTGCGACATCGCGGTGGCCGGCGCCGGGGCGAGCTTCGCGCTTACCGAGGCGCGCCTCGGGCTGGCCCCCGCCGTCATCTCGCTCACGCTGCTGCCGAAGGTCGACCGGACGGCCGCCGCCCGCTACTACCTGACCGGCGAACGCTTCGACGCGCGGGAGGCCGCCCGGATCTCCCTGATCACCCTGGCCGCCGAAGGCGGCGCGGACGGCTCCGACGGGGCCGCCGAGGTGGACAAGGCGCTCGAACCCGTCCTGGACGGGCTGCGGCGCTCCTCCCCGCAGGGACTGATGATGTCCAAGCGGCTGGTCACGGCTACGGTGCTGGAGAGTTTCGACCAGCACACCGAAGACCTCATCGCCCTGTCGGCCTCGCTCTTCGCGTCCGAGGAGGCCGGGGAGGGGATGAACGCCTTCCTGGAACGACGGGACCCCACATGGGTGCTGTGACACCTTCCGGACCCCCGGCCGCGAAGGCCCCCAAGCAGGACCGCAGCCGCGCCACCCGCCAACGGCTGCTCGAAGCGGCGGTCGCCTGCCTCGCCGAACACGGATGGGCGGGCTCCACCGTCTCCGTCGTCGCCGAACGCGCCGGCGTCTCGCGGGGCGCGGCCCAGCACCACTTCCCCACCCGCGAGGACCTGTTCACCGGCGCCGTCGAGTACGTCGCCGAGGAACGCTCCGCCGCCCTGCGCGCGCTGCCGGTCCAGGGCCGCGCGGAGGTGGTCGCCGCCCTGGTGGACCTCTACACCGGCCCGCTGTTCCGGGCCGCGCTCCAGCTCTGGGTCGCCGCCTCGAACGAGCCCCAGCTGCGGCCCCGCGTCACCGAACTGGAGGCCCGGGTCGGCCGCGAGACCCATCGCATCGCGGTCGGGCTGCTGCGCGCCGACGAGACCCGGCCCGGCGTCCGCGAGACGGTACAGGGCCTCCTCGACATGGCCCGCGGCCTCGGCCTCGCCAACCTCCTGACCGACGACGCCGCCCGCCGCGCCCGCGTGGTCGCCCAGTGGGCCGCCCTGCTGGACGACGCACTGGGGTGACGACCCCCGCGCGGACCGGTGGCCGGCGGCCCTGTGCCCGGCACACCCGGAGCCGGCGGACCTAGAGGTAGGCGCCCCTGGCCGAGGCGAAGTGGGCGACGGCCGCCGTCGTGCCGTCCGCCGCCACGCCCGTGATCCGGAAGTACGCCGTCACGCCGAGCGTGTTCCGGACGACCGCGTGGTACGTCCGGAGCGGGATGGAGGGGACGGCGCCCAGCAGGTCGTAGGCGCCCGTGGCGGCGTTCCAGCGCTCCACGCGGAACGTGGTGATCGCGGCGCAGGCCGCCTCGTCGGCGCAGATCCACTGCACCGTGCCGGTCCGGGAGGCCAGGACGGCGCGGTTCAGGATGCTGATCGGCCCGGTGTCCTCGTCGCGGGCGTCGGCCGGCCGGCCGTCGAGTTCGGTGGTGGTCACCGTGGGCAGGTCGGCGAAGGGCGTGGCGTTGCCCCACGGGTCGACCGGCACCACGACGAACGTCACCGTCTCGCCGTCCGCCGGACCGGCGCACAGCATCGTGTTCGGCAGGTCGCCGGCGATGCCCAGGGCCCGCGCGTCGTGGCACCCGTCGCTGTCGTAGGTGACGGTGCCGTCCGCCCTGCGCACGACGCGTGCGGCGGCGTGGGTCAGACGGCTCTCGGCCGGCGCGTCCCAGCTCAGCACGACACCGTCCCCGCGCGGGGTGGCCGTCAGGCCGGTGAGCGGGGCCGGCGGCACGCTGTCGGGCGTCACCGTCCTCGCCGCCGACAGCGGTGACACGTTGCCCGCGGCGTCGGTCACCGATACCGCGTAGGTGTAGGCGGTCCCGTCGAACGCGGGCAGTTCGTCCACGTACACGTAGCCCACCGAGGAGAGGGAGGTGAGGCGTTCGGGGTCGTCGCCGAGGGTGTCGCCGGTGGACCGGTAGACCTGGACGGTGCCGCCCGCGCGCAGCTCCGCCTCGGTGGGGGCGTCCAGGTTGATCTTCAGGGAACGGGGGGAATTGGCGAGGTGGCTCACCGCGATCACCGGGGCGGGCGGTACGACGGTGTCGACCGGGGTGACCGTGACCACGGGGCTCGACCCGGAGAGGTTGCCGGCCCGGTCGCTCACGGCCACGTAGAACTCCACGGGTCTGCCGTCGCGGCGGAGTCCGGTCGCGGTCCAGGATGTCTTCTGCACGAAGGCCACGGGCGCCCAGTCGCCGACGGCCGTCCGCCGGTAGACCTGGTAGTACGCCAGGTCCATCTCCTTGTTGGGGGCCCAGGAGAGGGCGGCCGAGTCGTGCGCCGGGTCGTACACCGCCTTCACGCCGGTGGGCGTGAGCGGAGCGATCGTGTCCACGCCCTCGCCGGTGCGGGGGGTGTAGGCGAACGTGACGGCGGCGGAGCCGGTCCAGTTGACGTAGTCGACGCGTAGGACGTGGGTGCCCTTGGGGATGGTCAGGTTGACGGTCTTGGAGACGGTGGTGGTGCCGTTCTTCCAGAGGTCGATCTTGCGTACGCCGTCGAGGTGGACGCGGATGCCGTCCTGTCCGGAGGCGGTGAAGGTGAAGGGGCCTCCGGAGCCGAAGTCGCGGGTGGTCTGCCAGCGGACGCCGAAGCCGTCCTTGCCGATCCCGGTCACGCCGGGCGTGCCGGCTCCCCAGTTCTCGTGGATCGTGCCGTCGGTGTCGGTGCGCTTGGGCGTACCGGTGAGTGTGCTGTTGGCGAAGTACTGGCGCAGGAAGACGGGGTTGCCCGTGACCGACACGTCCGCCGACCCGCCGGACGCGTTGCCGGACCTGTCGACGGCGCGCACCTCGTACAGGTGGGTGGCCGACCCGGCCGTGGAATCGGTGAACGTGGTGCCGGTGACCGTGGCGACCGGGGAGCCGAAGGAAGACTCCCCGGGGGTACGGCGGTAGACGCGGTACCCCGCGAGGTCCAGCTCCTTGTTCGCCGACCAGCGCAGGACGTTCCGCTTCGTCCCCGCGTCCCGGGCGATCGTCGCGCCGCCCGGGGTGAGCGGGGCGACCTTGTCCACGCCCTCGCCGGTGCGGGGGGTGTAGGCGAACGTGACGGCGGCGGAGCCGGTCCAGTTGACGTAGTCGACGCGCAGGGTGTGGGTGCCCTTGGGGATGGTCAGGTTGACGGTCTTGGAGACGGTGGTGGTGCCGTTCTTCCAGAGGTCGATCTTGCGTACGCCGTCGAGGTGGACGCGGATGCCGTCCTGTCCGGAGGCGGTGAAGGTGAAGGGGCCTCCGGAGCCGAAGTCGCGGGTGGTCTGCCAGCGGACGCCGAAGCCGTCCTTGCCGATCCCGGTCACGCCGGGCGTGCCGGCTCCCCAGTTCTCGCTGATCGCACCGTCGCAGTCGGTGCGCTTCGCCGCGCCCGTGAGAGCGGTGTTCGCGAAGAACTGCCGGGTGTAGGTGTTGGCCGCGCAGGCGGCCGCCGACGCCGACGGCGCGCCGACCGCGACCAGCCCGCCCGCCAGGGTGACGACCACCGCGACGGCGGCGATCGGACGGGATTGTCCGACACTGCTCACTGATTCCCCTTGAGGTGCCCAAGTGACCGTCTCGGGACGGTCGTTCGCGGGGTTCGATCAGCGAGACGGCGTTGTGGTTGTACGGCCGCGGCGATCTTTTTCAGCGCCGGTCACCCCTGGTGGCGGCGGGGTGTACTCCCCCTGTCGGACAGGTGAACCGGCGCACCCGTCGGGGTCCCGGGTGGCGGCTCGGGCCGCCGGATCGGGGGCCGGGCCAGCCCGTTCACCCCTCTCCGGGGATACCCGTGCGGGTGCCCCCGGTGAGGGTGCTCCGGCCCTCCGCCCCGCCGTCAGCCGGCGATGTCGGCGTAGCCCTCGATGGACTGCGGGTCGCGGGTGCCGGGCCCGATGTAGGTCGCCGAGGGGCGGACCAGGCGGCCGGTGCGCTTCTGCTCCAGGATGTGCGCGGACCAGCCGGCGGTGCGGGCGCAGGTGAACATCGAGGTGAACATGTGCGCCGGGACCTCCGCGAAGTCCAGCACGATCGCCGCCCAGAACTCCACGTTGGTGGCCAGCACCCGGTCCGGGCGGCGGGCGTGCAGCTCCTCCAGCGCCGCCTTCTCCAGTGCCTCCGCGACCTCGAACCGCGGTGCCGCCAGCTCGCGGGCCGTGCGCCGCAGCACCCGGGCGCGGGGGTCCTCGGCGCGGTAGACCCGGTGGCCGAAGCCCATCAGCCGCTCGCCCTTGTCGAGCGCCTTGCGCACGTACGCGGTCGCGTCGCCGGTCCGCTCGATCTCCTCGATCATGCCGAGGACGCGGGACGGGGCGCCGCCGTGCAGCGGGCCGGACATCGCGCCCACCGCCCCGGAGAGCGCGGCCGCCACGTCGGCCCCGGTGGAGGCGATGACCCGGGCGGTGAAGGTGGAGGCGTTCATGCCGTGCTCGGCGGCCGACGTCCAGTAGGCGTCGACGGCCTTGACGTGCTTCGGGTCCGGCTCGCCGCGCCAGCGGATCATGAACCGCTCGACCACCGAGTCGGCCTTGTCGATCTCGCTCTGCGGCACCATCGCGAGCCCTTGGCCGCGCGCCGACTGGGCCACGTAGGACAGCGCCATCACGGCGGCCCGCGCGAGGTCGTCGCGGGCGGTCGCCTCGTCGATGTCCAGCAGCGGTTTCAGGCCCCAGACGGGGGCGAGCATGGCCAGAGCGGACTGCACGTCGACCCGGATGTCGCCGGAGTGGACGGGGATCGGGAACGGCTCGGCGGCCGGCAGACCGGGGTTGAACGCCCCGTCGACCAGCAGTCCCCACACGTTGCCGAAGGAGACATGACCGACGAGGTCCTCGATGTCGACCCCCCGGTAGCGGAGCGAACCGCCTTCCTTGTCCGGTTCGGCGATCTCCGTTTCGAACGCGACGACTCCCTCGAGTCCGGGTACGAAGTCGGACATCAGGCGGCTCCCTCTGTTCGGCGGCGGGCGGTGGCGGTACGGACCCCGGTGCGGCCCGTGCGCCGGCGGTACGGGGACCGGGCGGCGCGGGACCTTCGGGGCCACGCCCACGATATTGGCGGGTGCCGCACCGGGCGGGGAAGCGTGACGTCCGGCACAAGGCCTCCACCTCGGGCGCCGCCGCCCCCTCCGGCCGGTCGTTTCTCCGGCCGGTCGGTCGCCCGCACCGCCGGCCCGTACCCCCGCCCGCACACCCCTGCGGGCGCCTCCGGCCCGGCTCGCGCCCCGGCCGGTCTCCCGGAAGCGGACCCGCTGCGGCAGGATGGGCCCGTGCCCACAGCAGACCCGACACCGCCGTCCGCCGCGCGCCCCGCCGCCGGTCCCCGGCCCGCCCCCGGCCCCGCCGCCGACCGTGCGACCGACCCGGCGGCGATGCGCGAGCAGTACCGTTCCGAGGCGTTCGACGAGCGCGACCTCGCGGCCGATCCGATGGAGCAGTTCGCCCGCTGGTTCCGGCAGGTCGCCGCCGGGGGGATGCTGCACGAGCCGAACGCCATGGTGGTCTCCACCGCCACCCCGGAGGGCCGCCCGTCCTCCCGCACCGTGCTCCTCAAGCAGTACGACGGGCGCGGCTTCGTCTTCTTCACCAACTACGGGTCGCGCAAGGGCCAGGAGCTGGCCGCCAACCCGTACGTCTCGCTGCTCTTTCCCTGGCACCCGCTGGCCCGGCAGGTCATCGTCACCGGCGCCGCCGAGCGGGTCGGCCGGGACGAGACGGTCGCGTACTTCCGCACCCGGCCGCACGGATCCCAACTCGGCGCCTGGGCCAGCGATCAGTCCGCCGTCATCGCCTCCCGCGAGGAACTGAACGCCCGCTACGAGGAGTTGGCGACCCGCTACCCGGAGGGCGAGAAGGTCCCCGCGCCCCCGCACTGGGGAGGTTTCCGGGTCGTCCCGGAGACCGTCGAGTTCTGGCAGGGCCACGAGAACCGGCTGCACGACCGACTGCGGTACGTCCGGGACGGCGCCGCCGGCACCGCTGACGACGCCGGCTGGCGGGTGGAGCGTCTCTGCCCGTGAGCCGTGAGCCTTCAGTCCGCCGTGCCGCCGGCCGCCCCGTCCGACGGTGACGGTGGCAGCAGCCGCAGCAGGTCCAGGAGATCGGCCTCGGTGATCTCCTGGCCGAGGAACACCGTCCGGTAGACCACGTAACCGATCCAGCCGTCCACGACCGCCTGCACCGGCAGGTCGCCCGGCACCCGCCCGCGGGCGACGCCCCGGCGCAGCAGCGCGGTGGCCGGTTCGGCGTGGGCCCGCAGCAGGTCCCGCAGCTCGGCCCGGCCGGCCTCGCCGCGCTCCGTCAGGGCGCCGGTCACCACGCTGGGGTCGCCGAGCAGGGTCAGCGTCCGCACCAGATTCCCCAGCCACAGCAGCGCGTCCTCGCGCAGGTCGCCGGTGTCGGGGGCCGGCTGCGGAGCGAGCCGGTCCGCGACCGCCTCGGTGATCACCGCCGCCTTGTTCGGCCACCACCGGTACACCGTCATCCTGGCAACCCCTGCCCGCGACGCGATCCGGTCCATCGTCACGCCCTTGTAGCCGAGTTCGGCCACCAGTGCCCGGGTGGCCGCCAGGACGGCCTCATGGGCTTCCGGGTCGCGGTGCGGGCCGCGCCGGGGGCGGGAGGCGGCGGGGTGGTCGTTCATGGGCCCTCCGGGTACGGGAACTGGCGCGCGGAATATCTAGACTGTACGTACTGTCTAAACAAGTGGCAGTCGTACAGATCTCAGTGTGGAGGTTCAGTCATGGAAGACCGGTTCAGCGGCAAGGTCGTCCTCATCACCGGCGGCGGTTCCGGTCTCGGTCGCGCCACGGCCCTGAGGGTCGCGTCCGAGGGCGCCCGCCTCGCGCTCGTGGACGTCAGCGAGCAAGGGCTCGCGGACACGGCGGCCGAGGTGGAGAAGGCCGTACCCGGCGCGGAGATACTGCGCGTCACCGCCGACGTCGGCTCCGAGGACGACGTGCGACGGTACGTCTCCGAGACGGTCCGGGCGTACGGGCGCATCGACGGCTTCTTCAACAACGCCGGCATCGAGGGCAAGCAGAACCTCACCGAGGACTTCGGGGCCGACGAGTTCGACCGGGTCGTCCGGGTCAACCTGCGCGGGGTCTTCCTCGGGCTCAAGCACGTGCTCCCCGTCATGCGGGACCAGGGCTCCGGCTCCGTGGTGAACACCGCCTCCGTCGGCGGCATCCGGGGCGTCGGCAACCAGTCCGGCTACGCGGCGGCGAAGCACGGCGTCGTGGGCCTGACCCGCAACTCCGGTGTCGAGTACGGCCGGTTCGGCGTCTCGGTCAAGGCGATCGCCCCCGGCGCCATCATGACCCCGATGGTCGAGGCCTCGCTGAAGCAGATCGACGCGGACGAGTGGGAGAAGGCGGGCGAGGCGTTCGTCAGCGTCAACCCGATGAAGCGGTTCGGCAAGCCGGAAGAGGTCGGCAGCCTGGTCGCGTTCCTGCTCTCCGAGGAGTCCGGCTTCATCAACGCCACCGTCGTCGCGATCGACGGCGGACAGTCCGAGCAGTACTGAGCACCCGGGCCGCTCCGTCAGCGGTGCCGCCCGCCGGCGGCGTACCGGCCCCGGACAGACAGGCCGCCGGCCCCCGGACAAGCGGAAACCCGCAGGCTCTGGTCCCTCCTCACGGAGGAGCCGGCCGGATCTACCGGCGAGCCTGCGGGTCGGTGACTGCTGGGTTTTCGGCGGACAGCCCGCCGAGGACGTGCGACGACGGGCTGTCAGCCCGCAGCCACCTCACGAATCCGATAAGACCGCACTTTTCGGATCACCTCCTTTCAACGTGTGCCTCCACTCTAGGAAGAGGGCGCGGGTCGGACAACCTATTTATCGGGAACGCCCCGCACGCCGGTCCGCGGTCGAGTTGAATGGTCCTGACGTGCAGCAATGCGGGCAGGCGGGGCCGACAGGTGGCGCGGGGGGTCCGGAGTGAGTGCTTCCAGGGGCAGCGGGACCGCCGACGCGTCCGCTTCCGGGGCGGTCGCGGGGGCCGAACTGCTCGCCGCGCTGCTCGACGGGATGGACGCGGCGCTCTGCGCGTTCGACGCCGAGGGCGTCGTCACCCACTGGAACCGCGAGGCCGAGCGCATCCTCGGCTGGTCCGCCGCCGAAGCGGTGGGCCGCAAGGGCTTCGCCGGATGGGCGGCCCGCGCCGCCGACGCCGACGAGGTGGGCCGCAGGTTGATGGCGGCGCGCGACGCGCCCGGCCGGCAGGTCCACGAGTTCGCCCTGCTCCGCAAGGACGGCGGCCGGGTGCTGGTGCGGACCCAGTCCGCCGGGGTGCCCGGCGCGGACGGCGCACCGGCCGGGGTGTACTGCGCGTTCAGCGAGCTGCACGCGCAGATCGACCTGGAGCGGTCCATCGCGCTGAGCGCGGCCCTGCTGCGGGACGGCCCCTGGGGCGTGGTCCTGGTCGACGCCGACCTGCGGCCCACCGTCCTCAACGCGCATGCCGCCCGGGCGCTGGGCGGCGGCCGCACCTCACCGCTCGGCCGGCCGCTCGGCGAGCTGGTCGTCCAAGGGGTCGAGGACCTGGAGGGCGCGTTCCACCACGTCCTCGCGCACGGGGCGCCGCCCGCCCCCGCCGAGCTGTGGGTGACGGTGCGCACACGGGAGGGCGAGCGGCGGCGCTGCTGGCGCAGCGGCTTCCTCCGGCTGGCCTCGCCGCTGAGCGAGGAGCCCGCACCGCTGGGCGTCGCCTGGCTGTTCCAGGACGTCACCGAGGCGCGGACCGCCGAGCAGAACGCGGCCCGGCTCCGCTTCCGCTCCCACCAGTTGCACCGCGCGGCCCGTGCCGCGGCCGAGTGCGAGGACCCGATGGAGGCGGCCACCGCGACCCTGGACTTCACCCTCGCGGGCTTCGCCGACCATGTGCTGCTCGACCTGGTCGCGGGCGACCGGCTGGTGCGGACGGCGGCGACCCCCGCCGACGCCCCCGGCCCCTGCCTGCCGGTGGCCAACGGCTCGGTGCCCGCCCGCTACGGTCCGGGCCACCCGGCCCTGCACGCGCTGGACCGGCTGGCCCCGGTCCGGGCGAGCGGCGGGGACAGGGCGGCGGAGTGGGCGGCCGAGCGCCGGTGGCCGCGCGACGCTGCGCACGCGCTGTGCGCGGTGCTGCGCAGCCGGGGGCGCACCCTGGGGGTCGTCACCTTCCTGCGTACGTCCGACCGGCCCGCCTTCGAACGGCAGGACGCCGAGCACGCGGAGAGCGCCGCGCTCCGGGTCGCCGCGGCGGTCGACCTGGCCGGCGCGGTGGCGGCGGCCGGCGCCGACGCCGACGACGGGGACTGACGGCGTTCCGGGGCCGGACCGGGGCCGTCGGCGGAAGGGTCCGCGGGGCGGGCAGAAGGGGCGTCGCCCCCGACCGGCGTGGGCCCCCTCAGCGCCGGTAGAACCTCAGCCCCGGTAGTACCACCTCAGCGCCGGCAGTACCTCAGCGCCGGTAGAAGATCCGGTCGCCGTACTCCTTCATGACCCGCTCGTTCCACGCGTGGCCGCCGTCCACGTTGCCCGAGCGCAGCAGCGGGGGCTCGATGCCGCGCGCGACGAGCGCCTCGGCGGCGGCGGCCATCGTCGCCTGCATCAGCGCGCTGGTGACCACGGTGGAGGCCGGGGCGAACGGCGCCTCGACGCCGTCGGCGGTCAGCTCCGCGTCACCGACGGCGATCTTGCTGTCCAGCACGATGTCGCAGTGGTCCAGCAGGAACCCGCCCGACGCCGCGCGGGAGGCGGTCTCCCGCGCGTACGCCACCGACGTCAGGCCGACCACGGTCAGGCCCCGGGCGCGCGCCTCGCGGGCCATCTCGACCGGCAGGGTGTTGCGGCCGGAGAGCGAGATGATCACCAGCAGGTCCCCGGCGTTGGCGGGCGACGTGTCGAGGACCGAGGCGGCGAGGCCCGTCACCCGCTCCAGCGCGGAGCCGAGGGTGGCGGGCATCACGTCGACGCCGAGCGTGCCGGGCACCGCCAGCAGGTTCATCAGGGCGAGACCGCCCGCGCGGTAGACGACGTCCTGGGCGGGCAGCGAGGAGTGACCGGCCCCGAAGGCGAACAGCCTGCCGCCGTCCGCGACCGTCTTGGCCACGGCGGCGCCGGCCGCCGCGATGTTCCCGGCCTCCTCGTCGCGGACCCTGGCCAGCAGGCCGATGGCGGCGTCGAGGAACTGGCCGGACAGTGTGCTGTCGGTCATCGGGGCCCTTCCGGCAGGGGGTGGGAGGCGGTGCCGCCGCTCACGTTGCGGTCCGGCCGGGCGCACTGTCAAGGGCGCCGGGGCCTCTTCGGGAGAGGGCCGCCCACGGCCCGGCACGGTTGTCGGCGCGATGCGTCAGAATTGGTGCAGGGCCACCGCCGCACACCGCAACGACGTTTTCTCGTCACAGCCATCGAGGGGCACGAATGTCCGGACTGATCGACACCACGGAGATGTATCTCCGCACCATCCTCGAACTCGAAGAGGAAGGCGTGGTCCCCATGCGCGCCCGTATCGCCGAACGGCTGGACCAGTCCGGTCCGACGGTCAGCCAGACGGTGGCCCGCATGGAGCGCGACGGTCTGGTGCAGGTCGCGGGCGACCGCCACCTGGAGCTGACCGACGAGGGACGGACGCTCGCCACCCGCGTCATGCGCAAGCACCGCCTCGCCGAGTGCCTGCTCGTCGACGTCATCGGGCTGGAGTGGGAGCAGGTCCACGCCGAGGCGTGCCGCTGGGAGCACGTGATGAGCGAGGCGGTGGAGCGGCGGGTGCTGGAGCTGCTGCGCCACCCGACGGAGTCCCCGTACGGAAACCCGATCCCGGGCCTCGAAGAGCTCGGGGAGCAGGCCGAGGCCGATCCGTTCCTGGAGCAGGGCATGGTCAGCCTGGCCGACCTCGACCCGGGCACGGAGGGCAAGACGGTCGTCGTACGCCGGATCGGGGAGCCCATCCAGACGGACGCGCAGTTGATGTACACGCTCCGCAGGGCCGGCGTGCAGCCGGGTTCGGTGGTCAGCGTGACGGAGTCGGCCGGCGGGGTGCTGGTCGGATCGAGCGGCGAGGCCGCCGAGCTGAACCCGGAGGTCGCCTCGCACGTGTTCGTGGCCAAGCGCTGACCCGTCCGGCGATCAGGGGACCGGGGCAGCGGGCGTGACGGCAACCGAACCGTGACGCCCGCTTTCCGTTTTCCGCCCCGAATCGCAGCGGTCGGGCGCGGGGCGTGCCAGGCTGAGGCCAGGCATACGACCTGAGAGCGTCGGCCGGTTCCGGTCGCGCGGTCCGGGAGGGGAGCAGGTAATGCGCCCGTCGAACAGGCCTGTGCGGCCCGACGTGCCTGCCGCGCGTCCGCGCACGCCCCTGACCTGGAAACCACCCGCGCCCCCGGTTCCCGGCCCGGCCCGCACGGGCCCCGCCGACGGCGTGCGCACCGGACCCGCGCGCGGCTCCGCACCGCCCGCGCACCGTCGCGGAAGCGGAAAGACCCCGGCGCCCGAAGGCGCCGGGGTCCGTTCTCCCCTGATCCGACCTGGAGCCCCGAGCTCCCGAGGTCGTCCCCGCGGGCCGGTTTTCCCCGAGCGGCCCGCTCCCCGCAGAACATCTCCCCGTGTCGTCCGCCGCCAATCCCGGGACGGCGTCACTCGAACGAGGGGTGTGCGGTGTCGACCACCGATTTTCGAATAAGAGTTCGATAGTCTGCTCGTGCCACGGGGTCCGAGGAAACAGAAGGGGGTGCCAGGACATATGGTGCGGCGCATTGATGTGGCAGGGACCGACGGGCTGCGCCTGGCGGCCTGGGAGTTCGCCGATCCGCCCAAGGGGCGTGCGGAGACGGAGCGGGCGCCGGGGGTCTTACTGCTGCACGGACTGATGGGCCGTGCCTCGCACTGGGCGCCGACCGCCCGTTGGCTCTCCGAGCGGCACCGCGCGGTCGCGCTCGACCAGCGGGGCCACGGGCGCAGCGAGAAGCCGGACGGCGGCCCGTACACCCGTGACGCGTACGTCAGCGACGTGGAGGCCGCGATCGAACAGCTCGGTCTGGCGCCGGCGGTCGTCGTCGGACACGCGATGGGGGCGCTCACCGGGTGGCAGCTCGCCGCCAAGCGCCCGGACCTGGTGCGCGCCCTGGTCATCAGCGACATGCGCGCCTCCGCGCTCGGCGCGGCCTCGCAGCGGGAGTGGAGCGACTGGTTCGACTCCTGGCCGCTGCCCTTCGGGACCCTTGCCGACGTGCGGAAGTGGTTCGGCGAGGACGACCCGTGGGTGGAGCGCCCGAACCCCTCCCGCGGCGCCTTCTACGCCGAGGTGATGGCCGAACGCGCCGACGGCTGGCGCCCGGTGTTCTCCCGTCGGCAGATGCTGCTGTCCCGCGCCACCTGGGTCTACGACGCGCACTGGGAGGAGCTGGCCCAGGTCCGCTGCCCCACGCTGGTGCTGCGCGGACTCGACGGCGAGCTCGGCCGGGCCGAGGCCCAGGAGATGGTCCGGGTGCTGCCCCGGGGCCAGTACGCCGAGGTCGCCGACGCCGGCCACCTCGTCCACTACGACCAGCCGGACGGCTGGCGGGCGGCCGTCGAGCCGTTCCTGAACCAGCTCCACGACGAGTCCTGACCCACCCGGCCCCCTGATGGTCCGACACGGCGGCGCGCCCTGAGCACAGGGGGCGCACGCCCGCGCGCCGGGCGGGCGTATGCCCCTGTACGCAGGGGACATACGCCCGCGGGGAGGGGTGTACGCGGGCGTGCACCCGGGGCGTCGGCTGCCGGGCGGGCGGGTTCTCAGCCCTTGCTGACCGCCGCCAGGATCTCCGGCAGCCGGCCCGCCGTGCGACGGGCGGCCAGGTGCAGGCCCGCCCATGCCAGCAGCGCGCCGTACACCGCGCCGGCCGGCAGCACCGCCCACAGCGCGTCCTGGCGGTCCGACACGTGCAGCCAGACCGTCAGCGCGATCACCGGACCCGCCAGCACCCCGGACCCGAACATCCCGCCGAGGATCGAGATCCAGGCGAGGCTGCCCTGGCCGGGCACCACGTTCTTGAAGGCGCCGTCCTGCGGGATCGAGTACGGGTACAGCGCCGAGCCCAGCGCACCGGTGCCGAGCATCGCCCCCAGCACCGCGAACGACACTCCCACCGCGCCCGGCAACGTGGTCCCGTCGCCGATCACCACGGCGGTCAGGACGCACACCAGCACGGTGAACGGCAGCGTGATCAGCAGCAGCGCCAGCGCCCGGCCCCGGAGTTCGACGTACGCGTCGCGGGCCGAGGAGATCGTCTGGGCGACCATCCAGAACGCCGAGGTGTCCTGGCCGAACTGGTTGTACATCTGCATGCCGAGCATCCCGGCGGCGAAGCTGGCGAGGTACACCGAACCGGTGCCCTGCACGGCGTTGAGCAGCGGCACGATCAATCCGACCGCCAGCGCCGACACCCAGGCCGTCTTCGTCTTCGGGTCCCGGACCACGTAGCGCAGGCTGCGCCCCACCACCGTCCGGGTGCGCCCCTCCGGCAGCAGCCGGCCGAACCGCGGGGCGCCCGCCGCTCCGGAGGTCCGGGCCTTCGTGCGGCCGGGGCCCGAGGCGGCGAGGGTCGACGCGTCGGGCGAGGTCATCAGCCGCACCAGCCCCCGCCGCCAGACCCACAGCAGGGCGGCCAGCGCCGCCGCCGAGACGAGCAGTTGCGCGAGGGCGGCCCCGTACGCGCCGTCGGAGGCCGAACCGACCGCGCCGATCGCCGAGGCGGCGGGCAGCCAGCGGACCACTCCGGCGACGGGTTCGAGCGCGGCCAACCCGCCGCCCTGACCGAGCCGCTGGGCCCCGAAACTGACGAACTGGATGCCCACAGCGATCACCAGCCCGCTCAGCACCGCCAGGTCGCGCCCCTTGCGGGAGGTCAGCAGGCGGGTGTTGGCGGTGGTGACGGCCCGCGCCAGCGCCACGCAGACCAGCAGCGCCAGCGGCACCGCGACCACGCCGGCGACCACCGCGGCCGCGCCGTGCGCGGTGGCGAGGACCGAACCGACCAGCAGGCAGAGGGCGAACAGCGGGCCGATCCCCACCAGGGAGGACGCCAGCAGGGCGCGCACCAGGGGATCGGGGCGCAGCGGCAGCATCACCAGCCGCGACGGGTCCAGGGTCTCGTCCCCGCCGGGGAAGAACAGCGGGAGCACCGCCCAGCCCAGCGCCAGCACCCCGGTGAACAGCACCACCAGCGTGTCCGCGTCCTGGTGGCCGCGCAGCAGCACCAGTCCCAGCACCTGGAGCGCCGCGACGAGCACGGTCACCGCGGCCGAGCCGATGAACGCGGCCCGGCGGCCGGTGGACTGGAGCAGTCCGTTGCGCAGCAGCGTCAGCTTGAGCCGGACGAAGAGCGGGACGAGCCCACCGTCACCACGGCCGCCGTCCTTCGGCGCGGATCCCGCGGTCGGCGCGTCGAGCACGCTCATCGGGGGCCGCCCAGCCAGTCCAGGCCGTCCGCGCCGTCCCGGCCGCTCGCGCCCACCAGTTCGAGGAACGCCTCCTGCAACGAGGGAGCGTCGCCGCGTACGTCGGCGAGGGTGCCGTGCGCCTTGATGCGCCCGGCGGCCATCACCGCCACCCAGTCGCACAACGACTCGACCAGCTCCATCACATGGCTGGAGAAGACGACCGTCGCCCCCGAGCGGGTGTACCGCTCCAGGACGCCGCGGATCGTCTGCGCGGAGACCGGGTCCACCCCCTCGAACGGCTCGTCCAGGAACAGGACTTCGGGGTTGTGGAGCAGGGCGCAGGCCAGACCGGTTTTCTTCCGCATACCGGTGGAGTAGTCGACGACCAGCTTGTGCTGCGCGCCCGCGAGGTCGAGCACGTCCAGCAGCTGGGTGGCCCGCCGGTCCACCTCGGCACCGGGCAGTCCGCGCAACCGGCCCGTGTAGGCGAGCAGTTCGCGGCCGGACAGCCGCTCGAACAGACGCAGCCCCTCCGGCAGCACCCCGATCCGCGCCTTCACCGGGACCGGGTCCGTCCAGACGTCGTGGCCGCCGATCTCGACCGTGCCCCTGTCGGGCCTCAGCAGCCCGGTCACCATCGACAGGGTGGTGGTCTTGCCGGCGCCGTTCGGACCCACCAGGCCGATGAACCGGCCGGCCGGCAGCTCCAGATCGATCCCGGAGACCGCCACCTGTTCGCCGAAGCGCTTCCACAGCCCCCGCACGCGCACGGCGGGCGGCGCCGTCCCCACCGACCTGCCGGCCGTGTCCCCCCTGAGGTCGTCCTGCGCGTCGTCTCGTGCAACTGCCCGGTCCGGCATGGCGCGGCCTTTCGTGTCCCCGACGGTGGGGACCACCCTACGAAAGACGGCCGCGGGCGTCCGCCGTCTCCCGGGCGCAGGCGTACGCGAGCGGGCCGACCAGCTCGGCGGCCCCGGGCAGCCGGTGGTCGGCGGGGGCGGGTCTGCGCACCCACTGCACGGCCCCGCGTCCGCCGACGCGCGTCGGCGGGGCGGCGACGTAGTCGCCCTCGCCCCGTCCGGCCAGTCCGATCGCGGCGGCGTCCCAGCCCAGGTTCCCCACCAGTTCGGGGAGTTTGGCGGCGCCGCCCGGCAGTACGAGGAAGAGGGTGCGCCGGTCCGGGGTCCGGATGACCGGCCCCACGGCCAGCTCCAGCCGCTCCATCCGCGCCAGGGCGAGGAAGCCCGCGGACTCGGTGACGTCCAGGGCGTCGAAGCTCCGGCCGGTCGGCAGCAGCACGGAGGACGTGGGCCGGCCGGTCCAGATCCGGCGGACGGCGGGCCCGCTGCCGGTCGCCAGGCCCGCCCAGTCGGGCGTGGTGGCGTGTGCGCCGGGCCGCGCGCAGTCGGCGTCGCCGCAGGAGCAGACCTCCCGGCCGCCCACGGTCTCCAGCCAGGTGCCGGGTAACACGTCCCAACGACGTTCCTCCGCGCAGCGCACGGCGGCGTCGATCAGCTGTTCCGTCCGCTGCCTGGGGAGGGGTGCGGCTTCCTTGAGGGTGAGGGGCTCTTTCACGTCCCGCACAACTCCCGGCGTCACCGGGGGTTACGGGCAGGGGGGAGCTTGGTCGGGTCCGCCGATCCCGCACGCGGGGCGCACGGAGGCACGGGCGGGGGCGCGCGCGAGGCGGAGCGCCGTGGCGGGGTAACCAGAGGCAGGGCGTGCGGGGTGCACGCGCGCGGGCCGACAGGATCGGCGGGTGGGCTTTTTGGGCAGAGTGCGGGGGAGCACCACCGCTCGCTCGGCTCATACCGATTACGGAGGAATATGCGCATTGCCCGTGCCGCACACGGGCAGTGTTCCCCTCCGCCGTCCGCGCGCCCGGCACCGCCTGCCGGCCGCACACACCAGACACGTACCGACGCACCAGACACGACGCACACGACAGCCACCACGTCCGCACCGTTCACAGGGGGAATGACAGATGGCAGCCAGGCCGCTCGTAGCCCGCCAGCCCAACGAAAGGCTCCAGACGCTCATCCAGGAGGCCGCGTGTTCCAACGCGGGCCTGGCCAGGCGGGTCAACATGGTGGGGGCGGAGCGCGGACTCGACCTGCGCTACGACAAGACGTCCGTCGCCCGCTGGCTCCGCGGCCAGCAGCCACGCGGCAGGGCGCCCGGGATCATCGCCGAGGCCATCGGCCGCAAGCTCGGACGCACCGTCACCATCGACGAGATCGGGATGGCGAACGGCAAGAACCTCGCCTCCGGCGTCGGCCTGCGCTTCGCCCCGACGGTGCTCGGGGCCATCGAGCAGGTCTGCGAACTGTGGCGCAGCGACGTCGGGCGCCGGGACCTGCTGACCGGTTCGACGGTCGCCGCGTCCGCCCTGGTCGAGCCGAGCAGGGACTGGCTGATCTCCGGCGCGGACCCGCACGTGGCCCGCGGCTCCGGGGCGCGGGTCGGCGCCTCGGACGTCGAGGCGGTGCGGGCGATGACGACCGCACTCGTCGACCTCGACCACCGCTTCGGCAGCGGGCACGTGCGCCCGGTCCTCGTGCACTACCTCAACAGTGTGGTCTCCGGACTGCTTTCGGGCGCGTACACGGAGGCGGTCGGCCGGGAGCTGTTCGGCGCGGTCGCCCGGATGACCGAGCTGGCCGGGTACATGGCGGTGGACACCGGGCAGCCCGGCCTCGCCCAGCGGTACTACATCCAGGCGCTGCGGCTGGCGCAGGCCGCGGGCGACCGCGCGTACGGCGGCTACGTGCTGGCCGCCTCGATGAGCCACCTCGCGGCGCAGCTCGGCAACCCCCGCGAGATCGCCCAACTGGCCCGCGCCGCCCAGGAAGGCGCCCGCGGCAGAGTCACCCCCCGGGCGGAGGCCATGTTCCACGCCGCGGAGGCGCGCGGCCACGCGCTGCTGGGCGACGCGCGCACCTGCGAGGCGGTGGCCGGCCAGGCGGTCGACGCGCTGGAGCGCGCCGAGGCGGACACCGGCGACGACCCGGCATGGATCGCCCACTTCGACGAGGCCTACCTCGCGGACGAACTGGCCCACTGCCACCGGGACCTGGGCCAGGCGGACGCGGCGGCCCGCCGGGCGACGGAGGCGCTGTCCGGGCTCCCCGCGACGCGGGCCCGCAGGCGCGGCATCGGCCTGGTGCTGCTCGCCTCGGCGCAGATCCAGCAGCGCGAGGTGGAGGCGGCCTGCCACACCGGTCTGGAGGCGGTGGACCTGCTCGCCACGGTCCGCTCCAGTCGCGGCGCGGAGTACCTGGACGACCTCCAGCAGCGCCTGCTGCCGTACGGGGAGGAACCTGCGGTCCGCGAGTTCGGGGCGCGCCTCGAACTCCAGGCGGCCTGACGCACGTCCGGAGGGCGGGCCGCGACGGGCCCGCCCCGCCGCCGTGCCACGCCTTTCGGGGAGTCCGGGGGAGCCGCCGCCGGTCCTCGCGTGCGCGTGCGCCCGGCTCCCGCCCGGTGCCGTCCCAGGTGCCCCGGCCGTGTCCGGTCGAGCCCGGTGCGCCCTCCCCGAACTGCGGGTTCCCGTCGGCCCGGGGCCGCGATCCGGTGCGCCCGGCGGCACTTCGGGGCGGACCCGGCGGTGTGAAGGGGCGGTGTGCGGGCCCACGCGCTTGGCGGAGCCGGGGGACCACCCGATAGCGTGGGCCGACGATTCCATAGTTCACACGTAGGAGTCCCGGTGACGCAGAACGGACAGGGTGACGATCGGCAGCTGCCTGCCGTACGGCCCGCCCATGAAGGTGTCGTGCTGCCCTCTGACGGCGGCGCCCCCTGGCACCCGGGGCAGTCCGGGCCCACTCCACCGGGACAGGCGGCCCCGACGGGCGGCAGTCCCTGGGGGCAGCCCTGGGGCCCGGACGCCCCCCAGCAGGGCGGTGGCGGCCCCTCGGGCGACCAGGGCGCCTACGACCCGTACGGACAGCAGCAGCCCGACCCGTACGGGCAGGGCGCGCCCCAGCAGTCCGGGTACGGCCGGCAGCAGCCCGACCCCTACGGGCAGGGCGCGCAGCAGCAGGGCGGACAGCAGCCGTACCCCCCGCAGGGACAGCCGCTGCCGCCCGCCCAGCAGCAGCCGCCGGCCCCGTACGCCCAGCCGCTGCCGCCGGAGGCCCCGGCGGGCGCGCCGCTGGGACAGGGCGGCGGCGACGCGGACGCGACGCAGTACATCGCGCCCGTCCCCGGCGGCATGCCCCCGGTCCGGGGCGCCCAGGGGCAGCAGCCCGGCTCCTCCGGCCAGGAGGACGCGACGCAGTACATCCCGCCGGTGCCGGGCGGCGACGGCCCCTACGGGATACGTCCGGGCGGCCCGGAGGACCGGCAGCCGCCCGCCGAGTTCGACAACCTCTTCCGCGACGAGGCCCCGTCCGGCGCCACCCAGCAGATGCCGATGTACGACCAGCGGCAGGCCCACCAGCAGCCGCCGCAGCAGACGGGGTACGGCAGGCAGGCGCCGCAGCAGCCGTACGGCCGGCAGCAGCCCCAGCAGGGTTACCCCGGCGGCCAGTTGCCGCCGCAGGCCGCCCAGCCGTACGCCGCCGCGCCCCAGGGCTACCAGGGCGGCTACCCCGACGACGGTCCCGAAGAGGCCCCCCGGCGCCGACGGTCGCCGCACATCCCGCTGATCGCCGCCGTCGTCGTCGGCTGCGCCGTCGTCGGTCTCGGCGCGGGGGCGCTGATGAGCGGCGGCGACGACGACCCCGACGACAAGCAGCCGGTGGCGTCGCAGAGTTCGTCCGCCCCGCAGTCCTCCGGCACGCCCGCCGAGGATCCGGCGAAGCCGCAGGCGGTCGCGCTCGACGCGCTGCTCGCCGACAGCAACGACAGCCGTTCGATGGTGATCGGCGCGGTCGAGAAGATCAAAGCCTGCAAGGACCTCGACCAAGCCGCCGCCGACCTCAAGAGCGCCGCCCAGCAGCGCCGCGACCTGGTCACCCGGCTGGGAGAGATCTCCGTCGACAAGCTGCCGGACCACGCGACGCTCACCTCGTCGCTGACCCGTGCCTGGGAGGCGTCCGCCTCGGCCGACGACCACTACGCCGCGTGGGCGGTCCAGGCCAAGACCAGCAAGAAGGTCTGCAAGGGCGGTCATGCCGCCAACACCAAGGAGACCAGCAAGGCGGCCGAGCAGAGCGGCGTCGCCAGCAAGGCCAAGAACCAGGCATCCGGCCTCTGGAACAAGATCGCCGACAGTCACGGCCTCACCCGCCGTCAGTCGACCCAGCTCTGACGGCCGGAACTCCCGGCACGGCCGTCGCCCGGCCCCCTGACGGAGGACCGGGCGACGGGCGTGCGGCGTACGGGCGGGATCAGCCGCCCGCCGCGCTCCGGGCGTTCGACAGCGTCTCCGTGACGTCCACGAACCCCTGCTTCTGCGCGACGAGCCGTCCCTCGCGCACCACTTGGAACGTCACCTCGCCGTTGACGATCCGGGGGTAGGCCGACGAGCCGAGCATGTCCTGGTAGCGCCAGCGCAGCGTGGGCGTGAGGCCGCCGGTGTCGACCGACAGGCCCCTGTTCAGCACCGCCATGACGCGCGAGGCCGTGGCGTCCGCCCCGTCCAGCGCCCGGACGGCCTGCGCCAGCACGGTGTAGGCGATCCAGGCGGTCTGCACCCCGGTGTCCGCCGGGTCGATGGTGTTGTCCCCGAAGGCGTGCGCGCGCAGCACCTCGCGCATCGGGTCCCAGCGCGCGTCGCCGGAGTCCGGGTACCAGCCGGTGACGTACGCCCCCTCGAAGGGGCTGTTCGCGCCGCCGGTGCTGTCGATGAGCGGCTGCCCGACGCTGCCGAGCACCGAGGAGATCCTGACGCCGCCGTCCTCCGGTTCCAGCCGGCGGAAGGAGTCGAAGAACGTCTGCGTGCGGTCGTCGAGGACCGCCGTCACGCACCCGTCGTCGTCCGCCGCCGCGAGCGCCTGCCGGGCCTGCTCGTCGTACGAGGTCGCTGACTCGGGCGCCACCACGTCGGTGGCCGCGCCGCGCCGCGCCTCGGCGAGGCTGGTGTCCAGCAGCGGCGCCATCGCGTCCCCGGCGATCGAGTCGGGCCGCACCAGGGCGACCCGGTGGCAGCCGGCCGCCAGTTGCTTGCCGTTGCCCGCGAGCAGCGACGACTGGCCGCCGTTGACGGGGAAGGAGACGAAGCTGCTGAACTCCTCGTCGGAGGCCCCGTACCCGCCTATGTACGGGATGCCCGCGGCCTCCAGCGGGGCCAGGAAGGAGCGGCCGTGCCGGCTGTACGAGCCGACGACCGCGGCCACGTCCTGCTCGACCGCCTGCCGCGCGCACTTCTCGGCGCCGACCGTGGTGTCCTTCTCGTCGCAGGTGACGACCTTGAGTTCGCGCCCGTCGATGCCGCCCTCGGAGTCGACCCAGCGGGCGTAGGCGGAGGCCATCGCGGTGACGCCGGACTTGGACAGGGCGTCCGCGTCGTCGGCGGCGCCGCGCGGCGCCCACGTCATCACGGTGACGGGGGCTCCGGCGTCCGCGGAACCGCCGGGGACCACCCCGCAGCCGGTGGTCAGCAGGGCTCCGGCCACGGCGGTACTCGTGAAGAGCGTGAGGGTGCGGGGAGTGCTGGGGCGTCGCCGTCCGGTCATGTGCGTAAACGTTTCCGCCGGCCGGGTAACGGCGCTGTGTGCGTGGGTCGACGCTCAGTGACATCCAGGTGAATTGCGGGGGCGCGCGGGGGTGCCCGCAGGGGGAACGTACGATCGACGACCGTGAGTCAAGCTTCGGAGAACACTTCCCGTCGGGGCCGTCGCTCCCCCACCATGGGCGGCATGCCGCACAACGACATGCCGTGGTGGCGCTGGCGCAGCAACGTGCGCTCGGCGCTGCACATGCTCTCCGACCCCGTCTTCCACCACGAGTGCTGGCTCGCCGGCCGGGAGGGGTACGGCGACGTCACCGACGCCGTGTACCGCCTGGTCGAGGACACCTGGCTCGACAACTGGTCCGCCGAGAAGTACGTCGGCACCATATTCCGCGACGCCACGGAGGCGGCCGCCGTGGACGCGGCGGTCCTCCGGGTGCTGCGGATCATGCACCAGGTCGGCGCGGACGCACCTGTCTCGGCCTATCTGGCGCACGAGAGCTGGCCGGAAGCCGTCCATGTGGCCCGCCAGGCCCATGTGATGCTCGCCACCAACGACGGCGAGGACCCGGACGTCCCGCCGCGCTCGCTCGACGTCCTGCGGATCATGACCGGTTCGGCCTGAACCGGTCGGCCGGGCGGTTTCCGTCCGGGTGACCCGGCCGGGCGGTCCCGGGCCGCGGGGTGGCTCCGGCCGCCCCCGCCGGAGCGGCTCCGCAAGGCGCCGGTGTGGCACCCTACGGGGATGACCGCGCCGCAGCCCGCCTCCCCCGCCGCCACCGCCCCGGACGCCGACTCCGAGCAGTACGTCCTCATCCTGGCCTGCCCCGACAAACAGGGCATCGTGCACGCCGTGTCGAGCTATCTCTTCATGACGGGCTGCAACATCGAGGACAGCCAGCAGTTCGGCGACCGGGACACCGGCCTGTTCTTCATGCGGGTCCACTTCTCCGCCCCCGCGCACATCACGGTCGAGCGGCTGCGGGCCAGCTTCGCCGCCGTCGGGGACTCGTTCCGGATGGACTGGCAGATCCACGGCGCGGCCGACCGGATGCGCGTCGTGCTCATGGTCAGCAAGTTCGGGCACTGCCTCAACGACCTGCTGTTCCGCTCCCGCATCGGGGCGCTGCCGGTCGAGATCGCCGCGGTCGTCTCCAACCACACGGACTTCGCCGAACTGGTCGCCTCGTACGACGTGCCCTTCCGGCACATCCCGGTGACCAGGGACACCAAGGCGGAGGCCGAGGCGGAACTCCTGCGACTCGTCCGCGAGCAGGACGTCGAACTCGTCGTGCTGGCGCGGTACATGCAGGTGCTCTCCGACGACCTGTGCAAGCAGCTCAGCGGGCGGATCATCAACATCCACCACTCGTTCCTGCCGAGTTTCAAGGGCGCGAAGCCCTACCACCAGGCGCACGCCCGCGGCGTGAAGCTGATCGGCGCGACCGCCCACTACGTGACGGCCGACCTCGACGAGGGGCCGATCATCGAGCAGGAGGTCGAGCGCGTCGGCCACGGCGTCACCCCGGACCAGCTGGTCGCCCTCGGGCGGGACGTGGAGTGCCGGGCGCTGGCCCGTGCGGTCAAGTGGCACGCGGAGCGCCGCATCCTGCTCAACGGCCGGCGCACGGTGGTCTTCGCGTAGCGCGACCGCGCGGCCCCCCGGACGTCTCCGTCGCACGCGGAGGCGTCCGGGCCCGTCTCACATCCGGCTGAGCGAGGCGAGCGCGAAGAGCACGTCCGCGATGGCCTCGCGCTCGCCGACGTGCCCGGCCGCCGCCTCGGCGGGCGGCACATGACCGGCGAGCAACTGGCAGAACTCCGCGGCGTCCACCGCGATGTGCGCCTCCACGTGGTCCCGCGAGCCGAGGGCGGCGGGGGAGTCCAGCGGGATGTACCAGTCGCCGCCGCCCCAGCCCTCCACCTCCAGATGGAGCGAGCGGCCCGGTGAACCCGCCGCGACCAGTTGCTTCGCCGGTGACGCCAGTCCGGCCCGGCGGCGATTGGCCAGCGCGCCCGGCACCTGCCGCACCGCCAGGTCGATCATCCGGTGCAGGTGCCCCGACGAAGGCTGCGCGTACGGGTAGTCCACCGCCTCCGCGATGTCCCAGCCGTGCACCCAGCACTCGAAGGCCCGGTCCAGCAGCGAGTCCCGCATCGGCAGAGCCAGGTCGCCGTAGCTGACCGACTGGTTCTCCACGCCCCGCCCGGCGAACGACACGGTGCGGATCAGCGCGTGGTTCTGCTCCCGCCACGGTTCGCGCACCGCCCGGGTCGGCGGGCGACGGCCGGCCGACCAGAGGGCCTCCGTCCGCGCCACCGGCGACAGCTCCCGTCCGTCGGGGCCGAGCGGATCGTCCAGGTCCAGCGCCACCGCGACCAGCCCGTCGACGGCCATCAGGTGGCTGATCACCCCGGCGACCGTGGTCTTGCGGCTGACCTGGCGCTCGTCCTGGAACCACCGCAGCCGCACCGGGGCGTGCCACTCGGACGGGCCGATGTCCCGCAGCAGCGCGTCCAGCCGGGCGGTCTCCGCGTCGTACGGGGCGGCCCACTCCGGTACGGGGATGCGCGCCGGACGGCGCTCCAGGCATCCCTCGATGACGCGGGAGCGCAGCATCGGGTCCAGATCCAGCGACCGGTCGGTGTGCAGCAGCCCCACCGCGTCCCGCAGCCGCCGGCCCTCCTCGGCGCAGCCGTGGCAGCCGTCGAGATGGGCTTCCACCGCCGCGCTCTCCTCGGCGGAGCAGGCCGACAGGGCCCAGGCGCCCAGCAGCGACTTGAGCACGGTGTGGGTCAGCTTCGGGCCGGCCCCCTGCGCGGGGACCCTGGCCGGCCCCTTCGCCGTCCGTGCGTCCTCCGCCCGTGAGGGGGCGGATCCCGCCCCGTCCGCGTCCCCGTCCGCGTGGGTGTCGGCGACGGTGTCGCCGTCCTCGCACGGCCCGGTACCGGCCCCTTCGGTCCCGGTGGCGGCCTCGTCGCCCGCGTCCCGCGCGGTCGGCAGCGCCGTCAGGTCGGCCAGGTCCGACCGGATCACCGGCCGGGGCGTCCCGTCCAGGTCGAGGTCGTCCGCCGGGGTCCGCGGGCCGGGTATGTGCCTGACGTGCCGCACCTCGTCCTCGCCGTCCCCGCCGTTCCCGCCGTCGTCCCCTCCGGTCACAGCGTCCGCCCGTAACCCGCCGTGGAGAAGCCCTCCATCGGACGGGTGTTGGCCGTGGAGAGCAGTTGGAGACCGAGCCGCAGCCGCCTGCGCGCCTCGTCCTCGGTGACCTCGAGGTCGGCGGCGGTCTGGCGGTAGTCCCGGCGCTGCACGTAGGCGAGCTCCAGGGCCTTGCGCAGCGGCACGGGCATGGCGGCCACGATGTAGTCGGCGCGGGCCGCCGCGGTCGCCCTGCGCACCCGCTCCTCCAGCCCGTCCGGGTCGGGCGGGGCGTCCTCGCCGTGCTCGTCGGCGTACGCGTCGGCCTCGGCGGCCCGCAGCCGCCGTACCGCGCCCCGGAGCGCGAGGTGCGCCACCCAGGAGCGCATCGAGCCCTGACGGGGGTCGTAGGTCTCCGGGTGCTCCCAGACGTGGGTGAAGACCTCGCGGGTCACCAGGTCCGCGGCGTCCTCGTCGTCCAGCACCCGGTGGGCCTGGCTGTGGACGAGCGAGGCGAACCGGTCGTACAGCTCGCCCAGCGCCGCCGCCTCACCGCGTGACAGCCGTTGCTGCATCCTGCGGTCCCAGCGGGGCGGCGTGTCCTTCGCCATGCTTCCCCCAGCCCGTGCTCCGTGCCCCGTATGTCCTCGCCGTCCCCGTGCCACCCGAATGTAGTCGGGGGCCCCGGACGATGACGAACCTTTGCGGCAACTCCGCCCGCCGGGCCGTCGCGGATGATAGGGGAACGTCGCCCCCCACGCCCGGTTGACCGGGTAAACAGATCCGAACTGATCATTTCTGTATGAACCCACCTGTCGGCCGACGGGTGGTCGGGTGTTTCATGGGGGAGCGGCAGGGCAGCCGCAAGGAGGAACGGAAACTTCCGCATCCGTGCCGTTCGTTTCCGTGCCGAGGGGTCGGACCCGCTCGGCGCGGGCGGGCCGCCCGCGCGCCGACGAGGTGCCGGAGCGGTGACACGGCATCGCGGCCCGGACGGGCACGGTGCGGAGCCGACGGCCCTGGCGGGCGGTCGGCCCCGGTTCGACGGAAGCCCCCGGAACGAGAGGCCCGGTCGCGTGACGCTGAAGGTGGACGAGTCGGAGCAGGGTTCCTGGACCGTGCTCCGGATACGCGGCGAACTCGACCTGGTGACCTCACCCGTCGTGCGCCAGTCCGTGCACGGGGCGGTGGCCGAGGGGCAGCACCAGGTCGTGCTGGACCTGTCGGAGGTCCTCTTCTGCGACTCCAGCGGAGTCGGCGTGCTCATCGCCTCCCGCCGCCTCATGAAGTCCTGCGGAGGACGGCTCCGGCTGATCCTGCCGGCCCGCGGCGCCGAGGACGGTTCGCACGTCAACAAGGTGCTCGCGGCGCTCGGGGTGCGTCGACTGTTCGAGGTCTTCGCCGACGCCGAGGCGGCCGTGGACGAGCGGGCCCAGCCCCTTCCCGCCTGACCGGCGGTCCTGACCGGCGCGGGCGCGCCGGTCAGGACGAGATCGTCACACGGTGGGAGTGCGTTGGTGACACGTGGCCCGTCCGGGCGTCGTACGCTCCCCGCATGGACAGCGCAGAATACGAGCGCAAGATCGCGCACCGCTTCGCCGCCTTCGACCAGGACGGCAGCGGTTTCATCGATCGGGTCGACTTCAACGCCGCCGCCGCCCGGCTCCTCGCGGAGTTCTCCACCACGGCCCGCTGTGACAAGGGGCAGGCGCTCTACACGGGGGCGGAGGCCTTCTGGCAGGGCATGGCGGGCATCGCGGACGTCGACGGGGACCAGCGCGTCAGCCGGGAGGAGTTCGCCGGCGGGGCCGTGAAGCGGCTGCGCGACAACCCCGAGCGGTTCGCCGAGATCGCCCGCCCCTTCCTCCGCGCGGCACTCGAACTGGCCGACGGCGAGGGCGGTGGTACGCCCGGGGTCGAGGAAGTGGCGCGGGCGCTGCGGGCGCTCGGCGCCGACGACGACGCCGCGCGGGCGGCGGCGCGGGGGCTGGACACCGACCGGGACGGCCGGATCGCCGAGGAGGACGCGGTGGCCGCGTTCGCCGCCTTCTTCACCGTCATCGAACCGGACGCCTGACAGCGACGGCGTGAGGGCGCCGCCCGCCGCCCGGACCGGGCGGCGGGCGGCAGCGGTACCTCTTCGGGCAGATGTCCGGGGACGGGCGGCCGCGGCGGCCGCCGCGGACCCTCTGGCGTGCGGTGACGCACCGCAGCCGGGCCGGATGCGGGTGGGCGTGGGCTTCGCCGTCTTCGTCACCGGACGGAGTCGCGGACGCCCTCGGGTACGCTGCCTGGGATGCGAGTGGTTCAGGAACCGGAAGCTCCGGAGGCGGTCAGGACGGCCTCTCCGGTCGTGGACCGGTGCGCCGCCCGCGCTTCACGGAGCTGCGCCGGAACGGCTCGGGAGACGGTTTCCGACCCCCGTACGCGCTCCAGTTCGACTCCCCGCAACGTGCGTCGCACAGTATGCCGCACGCGTACTCCTTCGCGCTGGAATATGCCCGAAGCGCTTGTTGCGGTGACTGTACGTCAACCATGCTGTCGCGCAAGGGAATCACGTTCCGTGACCCTGAGGAGGCGCGAGGCGATGTGTCCGCCGGTTCGGATGGTGTGAGCGGTGCAGGTGCTTCAGGTTCAGCTTGAGGTCGGGCCGGATCCCGCGGAGGTGGGACGGGCCCGCAGATGGGCGCGGTCCCGCCTGGTCGGGTCCGGTATAGGAGACGACGAGCCGCTTGCCGAGACGCTGATTCTGCTGATCTCGGAACTCGTCACCAATGCCGTGGTCCACACGGGCTGCCCGGCGGTGCTGCGGATGCTCTTCGGCTCCGCGGGCGCGACCGGGGCGGCCGGCACGGTCCGCGTGGAGGTGGCGGACGCGAGCGGGCGCCCGCCGCAGCAGCGGCACGCCGAGGGCGACGACACCAACGGCCGCGGACTCGAACTGGTCGACGGGCTCGCCGACCGGTGGGGGTGGCAGCCCGAGGGCGAGGGCAAGCAGATCTGGTGCGAGGTGGACCGGTGCGGTCCGGGCGCCGTGCCGCCGGTCACGGAACTCCCGTGCACCGGTGAAGCCGCCCTGGTCTATTCGGACACCCTGACCGAACTGGGCTGACGCCGACTCGGGGCCCGGTCCGCACGGACCGGGCCGTCGTGCGTTTGAGAGGCCACCGGTCCGGTCCGGGTGCGCCGCACCGCCGTGTCCGGGTGCGCCGCGCCGCTGTGTCCGGGTGCGCCGCGCCGCCGTACGCCGTCGGACCGAAGCCGTGGTGTACGCCGACACCACAACGTCAGGCGCGGTCACCCGCCGTGGCCCGGAACGTCTTGCGGTACACGGTCGGCGTCACCCCCACCGCCGCCCGGAAGTGCTGCCGCAGCGAGGTCGCCGTGCGGAAGCCCGCGTCCCGGGCGACCTGGTCGACCGAGAGCCCGGTCGATTCCAGCAGTCGGCGGGCCCGTTCGACCCGCTGCAGGGTGAGCCACTGCCCCGGGCTCACGCCGACCTCCTCGCGGAACCTCCGGGTGAAGGTCCGCACGCTCATCGCCTCCCGCCGGGCCATGTCGCGCAGCGGGATCGGCTCGCCCAGCCGCCCGAGCGCCCAGGTCCTGGCCGCCACGGTGCTCGCCAACCCCGGCTCCGGCAAAGGGCGTTCGATGTACTGCGCCTGCCCGCCGTCGCGGTGCGGGGGCACGACCGTGCGCCGGGCGACCTCGTTGGCCACCGCCGTCCCGTGGTCGCGCCGCACGATGTGCAGGCACAGGTCGATCCCGGCGGCCACCCCGGCGGAGGTCAGCACGTCCCCGTCGTCGACGAAGAGCACGTCGGGATCGACCCGGACCCGTGGGAACAGCCGCTGGAAGTGGTCGGCGGACGCCCAGTGGGTGGTGGCCGGCCGACCGTCCAGGAAGCCCGCGGCGGCCAGCACGTAACCGCCGGTGCAGATCGAGACCAGCCGGGTACCGGGGCGCACGTGCGCGAACGCGGCGGCCAGTTCCTCGGTGAGGACGCCCTGTTCGTGGACCGGACCCAGTTCGTAGGAGGCCGGGACGACGACGGTGTCGGCCGTGGCCAGTACCTCGGGACCGTGCTCCACCACGACGGAGAAGTCCGCGTCGGTGAGCACCGGCCCCGGCGGCCGCACCGAGCAGGTCACCACGTCGTACAGCTTCTCGCCCCGGTTCAGGGGCTCGCGGCTCAGGGAACGGCCGAATATGCGCTGAGGGATGCCCAGTTCGAACGGTATGACCCCGTCCAGGGCGAGAACCACCACACGGTGCGGCATGACTACTCCCGGAAATCGACCAGTGGCACGGACCACGAACCGGTCCACGTCCCTGCTGCGAGGGGAAAGCCCTGGGGCGCCGCTCCCCTTCCCCGCACCCCGCGGCTCAGGAGCCGGTGCGGTCGCGCTGCTCGGACTCCTGGAGTTCCAGCAGCCGCAGCACATGGTCGGTGGTCCGCTTCCGCGAGCTGCCGACCGCCCAGAGCGCGGTGCCCGCGGCGGTGGTGGGCACCGCGAGGGCGAGTATCCCCACCAACTCGGGCCAGTCCCGCTCGCCGTGGCAGAGCGACCGGGTGTTGCCGGCGTAGGTGTCCGAGACCGGGGCGTCGCACTCCACCTCGTCCTGGTACTCGGTGGCGGTGAACGGCGTCAGCAGCAGGAAGCCGAACCAGCCGAGCAGCACCGCGGACACGGCCAGCAGCCCGATGCCCCAGCCCACCGCCCGGCCCGCGGCGCGGTCGAACTCCTGGCGTACGGACCAGTACATGCGCATTCCTCGTTCCGGAAAGATGGTGCGTGGACGGGCAGGCGGCGCGTGGGCGACGGGGAACCCCGGTCACACACGCTCCATCGGGCGGTGCGGCCCCACGGGCAGGACGACGTCGACGGTGTCGCCGGGGCGGACCACACCGCCCTGCCGGACCACGCTCATGATCCCGGCCTTGAAGGTGAACTCCCCGGTCTCCGCGTCGATGGCGAACATCTCCTTCAGCAGCCCCTGCTGGAAGGCGTCGAGCTGCGCGCACGGGTTGCGCAGACCAGTCACCTCCACGACGGCCTCCGGGCCGAGGTGCAGCAGGGCGCCGGTCGGCAGCGACAGCAGGTCGAGACCGCGGTGGTGATGTTCTCGCCGAGTTGTCCGGCCGACACGGCGAAGCCCTTGCCGTTCAGCTCGTCGAACAACTCCTCGTGCATCAGGTGGACCTGGCGGAGGTTGGGCAGGTCCGGTTCGTAGGTCATGCGGAACCGGTGCTTGATCTTCTCGCCCGCGTGCACGTCCCCCTCCACCCCGAGCCCGGCGAGCAGCGTGACGCTCTCCCGGTTCGGTTTGGTGAACGCGTACGTCCCCATGCTGCTGACCGCCGTCACCCGCGCGCCCATGGCCCCCGCCCCGTCCTCGTCCGTCCGCCGACAGGGCCGAGCGTAGACGGTCGGCCGCACCCCTGGGCCGGGGCGGGGAACCCGGCCGCCCTCCCTGTGGCCCGATCCTTGCGAACCATGGCCATCCGGCCACTCGTCGCCTTCCCCGCCGCGCCCGATGCTGAGGAACGTGACCCAGACAACCGAGAGCGCCGCCCGGGACGACGAGCACGGGCCCGCGACCCCCGCCGCCGACGGCCTCACTGCCGCGCTGCCGAAGGCCCGTACCTCCCGATTCCGTGTCCACCGGGCCTGGATCGTCGCCGCCGTCACCTTCGTGACGATCATCGGCGGGGCCGCCTTCAACTCGCTGCCCGGCCTCCTCATGGACCCGTTGCAGGACGAGTTCGGCTGGTCGCGGGGCGAGATCGGCTTCGCCGTCTCGATCGACATGGCGCTCTACGGCCTCACCGCGCCGTTCGCCGCCGCCCTGATGGACCGGTTCGGCATCCGGCGGGTGGTGGCCGTCGCCCTGTCCATGGTGGCCCTCGGCGCGCTCGCCAGCGTCTGGATGACCGCGAGCTGGCAACTGATGCTCTACTGGGGCCTGTTGGTGGGGCTCGGTACCGGCTCCATGGCCATGGCCTTCTCCGCGACCGTCACCGACCGCTGGTTCACCGCCCGGCGGGGCCTGGTCACCGGCATCCTGACCGCCGCCGGGGCCTCCGGCCAGCTCGTCTTCCTGCCGCTGTGCGCGTGGATCGTCGAACACCACGGCTGGCGTCCCGCCTCGGTCACCGTGGCCCTGGCCGCGCTGGTGGTGGTGCCCTTCGTCTGCCTGCTGATGCGCGACCACCCCGCCGACGTGGGCCTCGCCCCGTACGGCGGCGCGTACGTGGAGAAGCCGGCCCCCGCCCGGGGTGCGGCCGGCCGGGCGGTACGCGTCCTGTTCGACGCGGCCCGCACCGGCCCGTTCTGGCTGCTGGCCGGCACGTTCGCGATCTGCGGCGCCTCCACCAACGGCCTGATCCGCACCCACTTCGTGCCGTCCGCCCACGACCACGGCATGCAGATCACCACGGCCGCGTCCCTGCTGGCGGTCATCGGGGTGTTCGACGTGATCGGCACGGTCTTCTCGGGCTGGCTCACCGACCGCTTCGAACCCCGCCGCCTGCTCGCCGTCTACTACGCCCTGCGCGGGATCTCGCTGCTCTTCCTGCCCATGCTGATGCTGCCGACCGTCCACCCGCCGATGGTCTTCTTCATCGTCTTCTACGGTCTGGACTGGGTCGCCACCGTGCCGCCCACCATCGCCCTGTGCCGCGAGCAGTACGGCCAGGACAGCGCCATCGTCTTCGGCTGGGTCCTCGCCTCCCACCAGGTCGGCGCCGCACTGGTCGCCTTCCTCGGCGGCGTGGCCCGCGACGCCTTCGGCTCCTACGACCCGGTCTGGTACGCCTCCGGGGCTCTGTGCGCGGCGGCCGCCCTGATGGCCCTGGTCATCCGGCGGAAGGTCGCGACGGAGGGGGCGCGGGTGCCGACCGGGTGACGGGGGCCGGCATCGGCTACCGCCGCTGAGCCAGGGACCGCGCGTGCTCGACGACCCGCCGCAGTTCCTCCCTGTCGAGCCGTCGCACGTCCTGCACGAGTCCCGCGACACCGGATGTCGCGGGTGGGGGCGGCGGGACGGTCCCGGGCAGCGGTACACCGGTCGCCAGGGAGAGATCGGTGGCGGGAACACCCAGCACGACGGCGAAGTCGATGAGCAACTCGGGCGTGACCGGTACGCGCCCCTGGCTCACGCCGCCGTAGCTGGAGGCGGCCCAGTACCTGCCGGTGAGGAGGAGGAACGTCTTCGCGGTCGCTGTCCACCCGAGGTTCCGGTTGTCCGCGAGACTCATGAGGAGAGAGCCCGGGCCGGAACCACCCCTCGCGTACACCGGTGACAGGCGGGCCGGGCGGGTGACGCCCGTCGCGGGCAGCGCCTCCACGAAGGCCCGCAACGCCTCACGCCGCTGCGAAGGCAGATCGAGGGCGGCGCGGACGAGTTGGGGCAGCAGACTGCCGGCGGCCGGGTCCGCCGGGGCCAGGTCCTCGGGCACGTCGAGTCCGGCGAGGGTGAAGACATCGGCCGGGAGCAGACCGAGCCGGGGCGCGAGGAGCCGAAGGAGCTCAGGTCTGACGGCAGCGCCGCTGTGGAGCGGCGGGGCGCCGTGGACCGGATCGGTCAGGTCGGCCAACAACCGCGTCAACGGCGTAAGTTCGTCTCTCTCGGTCATGCCTCGGCACCCTAGCCGGATGGTGCACGCCTCATCCGGGAACCGCTTTCGACCGGTCCCATGCCCGCGAAAACCCCTCGCCCGCGCCCCGGCGCCGTGATCGAATGCCGGATGACCTCATTCTGGACCGGGGAACGGATACGCCTGCGCGCCGTCGAGCCCGAAGACGCCGGGGCGCTGATGCGCTTCGCCGTGGAGGAGGAGCGACGGGGGGACCTGCTGCTGCCGCCCCGTTCGGCCGAGAGCCACCGGGCGCGGGCGAAGGAGCTGGCGGCCGAGAAGTCCGAGGGCGACTGCTTCCGACTGGTGATCGAGGCGCTCGACACCGGTGAACCGGTCGGCACGCTCGGCCCCCACCACGCGAACGCGCGTGAGGGCTGGTTCGAGTACGGCATCTCCCTCGGCGCCGACCACCGGCGCAAGGGGTACGCGCGGGAGGCGGTGGGGATGCTGCTCCGCTACATGTTCGCCGAGCGGCGCTTCCACCGCTGCGGCGTACGGGTCCTCGCGGACAACGAAGCGTCCCTCGCCTTCCACCGCGGCCTCGGCTTCGTGGAGGAGGGCCGCCTCCGCGAGCATGTCTACGTCGCCGGGCGTCACCAGGACGTCGTCCTGTTCAGCCTGCTCGCCCACGAGTTCGGGAATCAGCCCCCCACCGGCGGTCACTGACGCACCGGCCCCTGCGGTCCTTCCCCGGGGCTACGGCGGCCGTCCGGCTTGAGCGTGCCGAGCAGTCGTCCGAGCTTGCGGTTTTCGTGCCGAGCGGGCCGGACCGCCGGAACGGGCGTGCGCGGCGCCGGCCAGCCGCTGCCCACCGGACGGGCGGAGTGGTCCCAGCCCAGGCAGGTGTGCCCGGAACGAAGCTCCAGCGGCTCGGGCCACCAGCCGACGAAAGGCGTGTCCGACTCCAGGCTCGTGGCGAGAGCGTCGAACAGGCCGGCCAGGTCGACGGCCCAGCCCGTGGCCTCGGTGGCGCCGGACCCGAGCCCCATCTCGTACACGTGCCCGTACGTCGGACCCGGCCGGTGATCGATGAAGGCAGTGCCCCCGTCGTTGGGGCGGGCGAAGGGCACCCACTGATGTGCGTGGTCGTAGAGGTCGTCCCCGCACGAAAGCACGGCGACGGCCTCTCCGAGGCCGTTCGCCAGATGCTCCTGCGCGGTGGCGATGGCCTCGGTTCCAAGCAGCCGGTGGCTCAGCGGAAGGAACGCCCCGGCGTAGTGATGCTGCGGCTCGGGGTGGGGGATCACGCCGTCGTGCCGCCCCAGCAGTGCCTTCAGGTGCGGATGGAGGGGAAAGCCGAGCCGCGTTTCGAGATCGGTGATCTCCTCGGCGGTGGCGGCCGGTCGCAGCGCCGCGAGATCGATGGGGACGTGCGCGGCCATCCAGCCGGTGAACCGGTTCCATGCCGCGTCGAACGTCGCCACTGAGTCGTCGGTCATGCCCCGACCGTAGACCGCGCCTGTGACATCGCTCCGGTACACCCGGACGCGTGCCGGGCGGGCGGTCGGCGACGCCCGGCCGGCTCAGCCGATCCGCTTCGCGATCTTCTGCGCGTCCAGGGCCATTTCGCGGAACATCCCGCTGATCGGGTTGGTGAACCCGGTGAAGTAGAGGCCCGGCGCCTGTTCCGGCGTCCGCGCACCGTGGACGACCGGACGGCCGCGGGCGTCGAGCACGCCGAGGTGGCCGACGAGCCCTTCGAGCCGGCGCTCGTACCCGGTGGCGGCTACGACCGCCTCCGGGGTGATCCGCGAACCGTCCGCCAGCACCACGCTCTCCCCGTCGAACGACTCCACCGCTGCCGTCGGCTCCACCAGGCCCGACTTCACGGCGGCGATCAACCCCACGTCCTGGACCGGGATCGCGCCTTCCTTCACCCGCGAGTACAGCCCGGTGGACGGCCGCGGCAGCCCCTGCGCGGACAGATCGGGCACGGCCACCTTCGCCATCAGCGCCCCGGCCCGGTCCACCAGCCGCACCGGCAGCCGCCGCACGAGGATGCCGGTCGCCTGGGCGGGCCAGCCCGCCGTCGACCGCCGGACGATGTGCGGGGCGGTGCGCACCGCGATCCTCACCCGGCCCGCGCCGCCCTCCACCAGGTCCACGGCGATCTCCGCGCCGGTGTTCCCGACCCCGACGACCAGCACGTCCTTGCCCCGGTACGGCTCCGCGTCGCGGTACTCCGCGGCGTGCACGAGCTTCCCCGCGTACGTCTCGCGCCCCGGCCAGTCCGGCAGCTTCGGGGTGTGGTTGAACCCGGTGGCGACCACGACCGCACGGCCCGTCAGCACCCGGCCGCCGTTGGCCCGGAGCTGCCAGCCGGTGCCGTCGGCGGCCCGCTCGATCCGGGACACCTCCACGCCCGTGATCACTTCCAGCTCGTGGTGTTCGACGTACTTCTCCAGGTACCGCACCACGTCCGCGCGGGCCACCCACCGCCCGAACCTGCGCGGTATCGGCAGCCCGGGAAGCGCCGACCAGCGCCGGGTCGTATGCAGATGCAGCCGGTCGTAATGCCGACGCCACGAGGCCCCGACGTGCTCCGACTTCTCCAGCACCACCGCCCGCACCCCGCGCTGCCGCAGCGCGGCTGCGGCGGCCAGCCCGCCCGGCCCGCCGCCGACCACGTACACGGGCCGGTCCTCCGTGCGATACAGGGCAGGATCGGCGGAACCACCGGCGGTGGGGGTGATGTCGGACATGTTTCGGAGCGTAACGGCGTACGACGGCGGTGGGTCTCGGCGGGAAACGGAATCCGTTGCGAATTGATCACGGGTGGAGGGGACTTGGCGCTCCGGGCCCCGCGTGGTCCCGCAGGGCCGCGAGGTCGGGCGGCGCGACCTCCTCGGCGTACGGTGCCAACTGGGCCGTCACCAGCCCGTGCAGCAGTTCCGCATCCACGAACTCCCCGACCCCCGGCGCTCCGCAGCGCCAGGTCAGCGGGTAGGTGTTGCCCTCCGGGGCGGGAATCCCCACGTACAGGTCGCGGGCGGACGGTCCGAAGCACGTCGCGCCGGGCGGCCAGGCGTAGTCCGCGCTCTCGCCCGGCGGGATCAGGAAGTACGTCCACCGGCCGCCCGCGATCTCCCGCACCACCGGCCCCGGTTCACCGTCCGTGAGGGTCACCAGGTGCTGGAAGACCGCCTCGCCCCGCACCCCGCGCAGCCGGATGGCGTCGAAGTGGATTCCGGACAGGCGTAGTTGCAGACCGGCCACCGGCACCCATTCGGGGATTCTTTTCCTCGTCATGACGACGAGGATTCCCCCCGATGCGTAGCGTGACCAGCGGAACACGGTCCACATCGGATGTTGTGGGAAGGCGGTGGTAGCGGTGGCGACGAGTGGGGAGCCCTCGCAGGTGCTGCGGCTCGTGGGCGAGCTGATCAAGATCCACCGGACCCGCGCCGGCCTGACCCAGAAGGCGGCGGCGGACCGGCTGTTGATCTCCGAATCGCTCATGGGCGCGTACGAACGGGCGGAGCGGATTCCGTCGCTGGAGTTCTTGGGGACGGCCGATCGCGTCTTCGACGCCGGGGGAGCGCTGTGCGCGTGCAAGGAGCTGGTCGACGAGGAGAAGTACCCGGCCAAGTTCCTGGACTGGGCGCGGCTCGAACGCCAGGCCCGGGTCATCAGCGCCTACGAGACCATGCTGTTTCCGGGACTTCTCCAGACGGAGGGGTACGCCTACGCCCTCTACCGCTCCCGGAAACCGGCGTACACCGAGGACGAGATCGTGCGGCATGTCGAGGCGCGACTGGAGAGGCAAGCGGTGCTGAGCCGTACGCCCCCGCCGTACGTCGGGTACGTCATCGAGGAGTCGGTGCTGGAGAAGACCCTCGGCGGCACCACCGTGCTCAAGGATCAACTTCTCCATCTGCTCGACTGCACCCGGCGGATGAACCACCTCACGGTCCAAGTCATGCCGTCCCACCAGCACACCCACGCGGGGCTGAACGGGCCGATGCAGTTGATGAGTACGGCGGAAGGCCGCAGTCTGGTGTACGTCGAGGCGCAGGGCGGCGGTAAGTTGATCTCCAAGCCCGAGCAGGTCGCTGACCTGTTCGACCTCTTCGGCATTCTGCGGGCCCAGGCGCTCACCCCCTGGGAATCGGCGGAGCTCATCGAGAAGAAGGCGGAGCAGCTATGAACGGCATGTCGGGACTGGCCTGGTTCAAGTCCAGTTACAGCAACAACGAGGGCGAGGCCTGCGTCGAAGTCGCATACGCCTGGCACAAGTCCAGCCACAGCAACAACGAGGGTGGCGCCTGTGTCGAGGTGGCCTCCTGTGCGCACGCGGTGCATGTGCGTGACTCCAAGGTCACCGACGGTCCGACGTTCTCCGTCGCTCCCGCCGCGTGGGCCGCGTTCGTGAGCGCCGCTCCCGCCGTCTGACCCCGTACAGCGCGCCGTCGCACCCACCGCACGCCACGCACCGACGGCCGCCGCGCCCCTCACAACCCCGGAGCCCCCCACACCGGGAACCAGCGGGACAGGTCCTTCTCCACGCGGAGGTCGTCGCCGAGGGTGGCGCGGACCTGGAGTTCGAGCGGGTTGTCGCGCTTCTCGCCGCCGCCGGGGGCGGGGGCGAAGGGGTAGAAGGTGCCGCGCTTGTACAGGTAGACCAGGGCCAGCGGCCGGTGCCCGTGCCCGGGGTCCTCGAAGCCGATCAGGGAGCACAGCAGGTGGGGGCCGTAGCCGCCGTCCTGGAGCAGGGTGTTCACCGCGTGCAGGTCGTTGACCAGGGCAGCGAGGTCGTCCGGCGGCTGGGTGGCGAGCAGCCAGGTGTAGCCGTAGCGGTCCTGGCTGAACTCCACCGGCACCCCGCCCCGGCCGGTGTCCGCGTCCAGCAGCTCGCGCACGTCCTCCTGGAGCCGTGCGAAGCTCCCGCCCTCGACCCCCGCGAAACAGACCGAGCCCCGGCCGGTCGGGCGGAAACCGGTGCCTGCTTGGAGGGTGAGCGCGGCGGACGGCACGGCGAAGAGCTGGTCGAGGTCGGGGCGCACCGGCTTGCTGCGGCCGAGGATCGCGTCGAACAGGCCCACGGGCCCTCCTTACGGGCGGGACAGATCGGCGGAGATGCGGGCGAGCTGGTCCAGACGCTGGTCCAGCGGCGGATGCGAGGAGAAGAGTCGGCCGATGCTCTCCCCGGAGGAGAAGGCGGGGACGAAGTAGAACGCGTTGTACGGCTCGGCCTTCCGCAGATCCTGGGTGGGTATGCGGGCCATCTGCCCGCTCACCTTCGTGAGGGCCGAGGCGAGCGAGGACGGCCGGCCGGTGAGGAGGGCGGCGGTGCGGTCGGCGGACAGTTCGCGGTAGCGGGACAGCAGCCGGGTGAGCAGGAAGCTGATCGCGTAGACCACCGCGCTGATCAGTGGGATCAGCATGAGGATGACGCCCGCCGGGTCGTTGCCGCGGTTGTTGCGCGCGAAGCCGCCCCACAGGGCCACCCGGGTGACGATGCCCGCCAGCACCCCCAGGAACGAGGCGATCGTCATCACGGCGACGTCCCGATGGGCGACGTGGGACATCTCGTGCGCGAGGACCCCCTCCAGCTCGTCCGGCTCCAGTCTCCGCAGCAGCCCGGTGGTGGCGCAGACCAGCGCCGTCTTCTCGTTCCGGCCGGTGGCGAACGCGTTGGGCACGTCACTGGTGGCGATGGCGACCCGGGGTTTGCGCATGTCCGCGAGGGCGCAGATCCGGTCGATCGCGCCGTGCAGCTCCGGCGCCTCCTGCGGAGTGACCTCGCGCGCCCCCATGCCGTACGCGGCGATCCGGTCGCTGAACCAGAACTGGGCGACGAACATCCCCCCGGTGATGACCAGGATCACCGGCCACGACCCCCGGAGGGCGGCCACCAGTACCCCGACGACGACCACGTAGAGCAGACCGATGAAGAACATGGTGCTCACCATGCGGGTGGTCAGCCCACGGTCCGGGGCGTAACGGGAACGAGGTCGTGCCATGGGGGCCTCCAGCAGCTCGCCTGTCTCCCATACTGCTCCTTTCCCGTGGAAACCGGGCAAAGATGTGTGGCCCTCCCCATGCGGGGGCCCGCGGGGTCACGGCCGGAGCAGCTCGCGCGTCCAGGGGCCGTCGCCGGGCCGTCGGTAGCGGAGCCGTACGTGGCGGCGGCGGGCCTCACCCTGGAAGAACTCCACCTCACGCGGGGTGACGACGTACAGCCGCCAGCTCGGGGCGTCCGCCTCCGGCTCCGCGCGTGCCCGCTCCCAGGCGGCCTCGAATTCCCGGACCAGGTCGTCGTACGAGTCCAGCACCTCGCTCTGGCGTCCCACCAGCGCGGAGGCGAGCGCTCCGGTCGAGTGGGCGTGCAGGTCGGCCAGGCTCTCCGCCGCGCTCCGGAGGGTGACGGGGCCGCGCACCCGGACCTGGCGCCCCTGTGCCGGCCAGTAGAAGTTGAGTGCGCCGTGCGGGTGGGCGGCGAGCTGGTGGCCCTTCGCGCTGGTCACATGGGTTCCGAAGTGCCAGCCGACTTCGTCCGCGTCGTGCAGCATCAGGGTGCGCACGTCGGGGTGGCCGTAGGCGTCGACGGTCGCCAGGGTCATGGTGTGCGGCTCGGTCTGGCCGGCGTCGACGGCCTCCGCGAACCACGACCGGAAGAGCGCGAGGGGCTCGGCCGGGGCGGCGCCGGGGTCGAAGGCGGGCAGTTCGACGTCCCAGACGCGCTGGGCGTGGAGCCTACGGAGAAAGTCGCTGCGGTCCTCGTTCATGCGGCCCATTGCAGCACCCGGCGGGGGTCCGAGGGGCTGTCCGACATTCCGGGCCGGGCCGACCGGACCGGGGCTGGGAGCATGGTGCCCGCCGTCGGTGCGTCTGCCCGTACCGCCGCCGCCGGGACCGGCGGACGCACCGACGGCGGGCCACATGCTGGATGTGGCCCGCCGTCGGTGAGACAGGATGAGTCGGGGCGTCCGGAGGCGCGACGCGCGCCCGTGCGGAGATCCGTGCGGGGGAGGGCTGCTGCGGCGGCTACCTCGTCGGCTTCTTGCCGGTGACTCCGAGGTGCACCAACAGGGCCAGGCTGGGCTTGAGTTCGGCCTGCTTGACGCCGGTGCCCGCGAATCCCTTCTGGTGCGAGGCGACCTCGGCCAGCATCGCCACCAGGCAGTTCGCCACCGCGGCGGGACTGACGTCCTTGTCGACCTTGCCCTTGGACTGGAGGCCCTTGACGGCTTCGGTGAGGGAGCCGGTCACGGAACTCAGGATCTTCACACGGATCTTGTTGAACCGCTTGTCGCCTTCGGCCGCGGCGAGGTCGATGACGCGGAGAATCGCGTCGTTGCGGCGCCAGAAGTCGAAGAAACCATCCACCAGTTCCTCGGCCGTCTGCCATCCGGCGCGACCGACCCAGGAGCGGCCCTCGACCAGTTCGGTCAGCCCGGTGCCCTCCTTGGCCAACTCGTCGGCGACTTCGAGTACCGCTCCCTCGACGTCGGGGAAGTACTGGTAGAAAGTCGCGGGTGAAGTCCCGGCCTTCCGGGCGACGTCGATGACTTTGACGTCCCGGTACGGCGAGGAGCTGAGCATCTCGCTGAGGCAGTCGAGCAGCTTCTGCCGCGTCGCCTGACCGCGTCGACCGGCCACGCGGCCGTCAACGGTGCGTACTTGTCCTGTCATGCCGTCAGCTTACCGACGGGTGAGATGAGCGCGATTTGGCCGACTGCAAATGGGGAATGTCCCGGTATCGGTGGGGTGTGTAGACGCTTTCCGGCCAGGTTCGGGCAGCGATCGGGGCGGACCGGGAGGGCCCGGTGAAGGTTCTCCACAGGGCTCGGGCGCGGGGTCGTGGAATCCCGCGGAGGGCCATCGTGGGGGCGCCGTCGGGTCGGAAGCGGCGCGAGGGGCGGACGGGGGCGGGTGGAGGGGCCGTGAAAGCGATGATGTTATTAACAGCCTGTGGATAACTTCGGTGGACAACTTCTGTCGACCGGTAAAGGCCGGGCCCGGCCTTCACCGGTCGCGCGCGTGTACCCACACTCGCGCCCGACCGGTGAAGGCCGCCCGCCGCCGGGGGGCGGCCGGAGCAACGGGCCGTTACGTTGGCGGAGGAGGAGGGGGAGGAAGGACCGGCCCCATGACGGCATTCGCGCACTCCGCGCCCTGCTGGGTGGACGTCCAGCTCGCGGACCTCGAAGCGGGCAAGCGGTTCTACGGCGGACTCTTCGGCTGGACCTTCCACGCGGGCGACGGAATGCCCTTCGCGGACGCGTACGCCGAGGACGGCTCCCTGGTCGCGGCGCTCGCCGCCAAGCGGGACGGGCGGATGCCCACGACGTGGGGCGTGTACTTCTCCACCGAGGACGTCCGGGCCTCGGTCGCCGCCGTCCGCGCGGCGGGCGGACAGATCATCACCGATCCCGTGCACGCGGGGGACGCGGGCACGGTCGCCCTGGCCGTGGACCCCGGCGGAGCCGTCTTCGGCCTCTGGCAGCCCGGCCGGCGGGCCGGCTTCGAGAAGCAGAACGAGCCCGGATCCTTCTGCTGGACCGAGGTCCACACCCGCGACCCGGAACGCGTCGACCCCTTCTACGCGGCGGTGTTCGGCTTCCACGGCACGGACCTGGACGACGCCTCCAGCGGCGAGACCAGCGCTTCCGAGACCGGCATCGGCTTCCGGATGTGGTCCCCGGCGGGCACCGAACCCGGCCCGGACACCGCGATCGGCGGACGCAGTGTCATCACCGACGCCTTTCCCGCCATGATGCCGAGCCACTTCCTCGTCTACTTCGCCGTCGCCGACTGCGACGCGACCGCGCGGGACACCCTGCGGCTCGGCGGCCGCGTCATCGAGGAGCCCTTCGACATCCCCTACGGGCGGATGGCGGTCCTCCAGGACGACCAGGGGGCTCTGTTCGCCGTCCTCCAGCCCGCCGGGGCGCTGCCCGGCCACGACTGACGGGGCGACGCCCGGCGGTCCGTCAGTGGCCGGACGGCCCGCGCCGCACGGATGTCCGGTAACAGCCGGAGTAGCACGGGACACTCCGATCCGCCCCCGGGTTCGCCACCTGAGCCCGGGCCAGGAAGAATCGGGGGGCGCACCGCCAGGTGGCGCCCGGTGGTGTGACGCCGCACGGGGCGGTAGATCGCGGGCCTCCGCATTCCGGGGGCCCGTACGGGGAGGTGGCACAAGTGGAGCAGCTCACGCAGCACGACCCGCGGCGGATCGGCCCGTTCGAGGTGCTGGGACGGCTCGGGGCCGGCGGCATGGGACTGGTCTATCTCGCGCGTTCGGCATCCGGCCGGCGGGTCGCGATCAAGACGGTCCGCACGGAACTCGCCGAGGACCAGCTCTTCCGCGTCCGCTTCACCCGCGAGGTGGAGGCCGCCCGCGCGGTCAGCGGGTTCTACACCGCCGCCGTGGTCGACGCCGACCCGCGCGCCGCCGTGCCGTGGCTGGCCACCGCCTACGTGCCCGCGCCCTCGCTCGAAGAGATAGTGAACGAGTGCGGGCCGCTGCCCACCCAGGCCGTGCGGTGGCTGGCCGCCGGCATCGCCGAGGCCCTCCAGTCCATCCACGGTGCCGGACTCGTCCACCGCGACCTGAAGCCGTCCAACGTCCTCGTCGTGGAGGACGGGCCCCGGGTCATCGACTTCGGGATCGCCTCGGGCGTCTCCAACACCCGCCTGACGATGACCAATGTGGCCGTCGGCACTCCCGCGTACATGTCCCCGGAGCAGGCGCGCGACTCCCGCAGCGTCACCGGGGCCAGCGACATCTTCTCGCTGGGCTCGACGCTCGTCTTCGCCGCGACCGGCCACGCCCCCTTCCACGGCGCCAACCCGGTCGAGACCGTCTTCATGCTGCTGCGCGAAGGACCGGACACCGAAGGGCTGCCGGACGACCTGCGGCCGCTGATCGAGTCCTGCATGCAGATGGAAGCCGGCCGCAGGCCGTCCCCCGCCGACCTCCAGGCGCAGCTCGCCCCGCACCTTTTCGGTTCCGGCAGCGACGACAGCGGCACCGCGTCGGCGTGGCTGCCGGGCAGCGCCACCGCCATGATCGAGACCCGCCGGGGCGGCGGCCGGACGACCGCGCCGGCCGCGCCGCAGGTGGTGGCCCCGCCGCCGCCCAGCCGCCCGCCGCTGGTCGCGGGTCCGGGGCCGGGCCGGTCCACCGACGAACTGCCCGCAACCTCGCCCGTCGCCGTGCCGCTCTCCGACGGCGGCCCGGTCCGGCTGATCGGTGCCAAGGTGCCGATCGGCCCCGGCCCCCGCGCCGCCGAGGGCCGCGGCGCCGCCGCCGCGCACCCGGCGCCCGCCACCGGCTGGGTCCGCGCCCCCGGCGGACACACCGCCGCAGCCCTCGCCCCGCCCGCCCCCGTCCCGGCCCCCGCGCCCGCCCCGGACGGGGCCTCCGGCCGCTGGCGCCCCTGGCGGTTCCGGATGTCCAACGACGTGTGGGGGACCCCGATCGTCGACGGCGACCTGCTGTACGTGACGTCGTTCGAGATCCACGCGCTCGACGTCGGCAACGGCCGCCGGCAGTTCAAGACCCGCGACGTGGCGTGGGCGATGGCGGTCGACGGGGGCCGCATCCACGCCTCCGACGGCCCGTCGCTGTACGCCCTGGACGCCACCGGCGGCGCCGAACTCTGGCGGGTGCGGACCGACGCGTGGGTGTACTCGCTCCAGGCCGAGCGGGGCACGGTGCTCACCGCGACCCGGGGCGGCGGGGTGCAGGCGTGGGAGGCGGGCACCGGCGAGAAGCTGTGGGAACTCACCGGCGCCCAGGCCGACTTCGAGACGCCGGAGGCCGGCCCGGCGCTCCACGGCTCCACGGTCTACGTCTGGCAGGACGCCCGGCTGCGGGCGCTCGACGCGCGTACCGGCGCCGAGCGCTGGTCCTACCCGATCGGGGACGCGGCCTCCTGCGGCGGCGTCCCCGTCCGGCTGGCGCCCGCCCCCGACGGCCGGGTGTACGTGGCCGCCGGCACCCGGGTCCTCGCCGTGGACATCGCCTCCGGCCACGTCCGCTGGCACTTCGAGTCCCCGGCCGTCTTCCTGTCGCCGCCCGCGTTCGCTCCGGGCTCCGCGGTGGCGGGCGGCGGGGTGTACCTCGCCGACTACCTCGGCACGGTCTACGCCCTGGACGCGGCCACCGGCAAGGACCGCTGGCGGATCGCCACCGAGGCCCGCCACTCCGTCGAACCGGTGCTGGTGACCGCCGGGAACGTGCACGTCGGCAGCGGCAGCGCGCTCTACACGCTCGACGCGGTGACCGGCACGCCCAAGTGGCGCTTCGCCGCCGGCGGCGACGTGGTGGGCGCCCCGGTCGTCGCCGACGGACGGGTCCACTTCGGCTCGGCCGACCACGTCCTGTACACCCTCGACGCGGCCGGCGGCACCCTGCGCTGGAAGCTCGCCACCGGCGGCGAGATCACCGGCTCCCCGGTCGCCAGGGCCGGTGTCGTCTACGCCTGCAGCAAGGACCGGTGCGTGTACGCGCTGGACGCCGTCAAGGGCACCGGCACGGGCAACCGGCCCCGGTCGTAGCGCACGCACGCCCACGCGCACGCCCCGGTCGGGCACGGGCGTTCTCAGGCGTCGGGGGTGCCGTCGCCGCGGGGGCGGTCCTCGGAGGGGGCGACGGTCGGGAGCGACAGGGTGTCCTCCTCACCGCCCCGGGCCGCCCGTCGGTCGGTGGACGGGGGCCCCGTGTACGGCTCCGGCTCCGGCTCGGGCCACGGCGAGGTGATGTGGGCCGGGCCCGGTTCGGGGGTGGGCGGCCACGTGTCCGGGTGGGCGGATCCCGGCGCCGTGTAAGGCGGCGGTCGTCTGCGGCGGATGCTCCGGCGGCCGGGCATCAGCACCGCGCCCAGCAGGAGCAGCACCCCGCCGCCGGCCGCGCCCGCGACGCCCCGGCCGAGCCCCGAACCGTCGCCCGCGATGATCAGACCGCCCTCGGCCTGTCCCAGGCGCACCATCCACAGGACGGTGAATCCGAGCGCGACCAGGCCCGCGAGCGCGACCAGCAGGCGCTGGCGCAGCAGCACACCGAGCACCGCGAGCACGGCCGCCAGGACGAAGGGCAGCAGCAGCGACATCAGCAGCGGGGGACGGTCCGGGGTGAGGTCGCCGAACAGGTCCCGCACGCGGTAGGAGCGCCCGAGGCGGCCGCCGTACCAGTCACGGAAGGGGCTCAGCACGGCGACCGCCGCTCCGGCGAGAGCGACGGCGGAGCCGAGAACGGTGCGGATCATCGCCGGCCTCCTGCGCATCGGCGCGCATGCGCGGCGGTGCGCGTCGCGCTCGCGCCCGACGCTACGCGCGGCCGATCGTCCCCGCCACACAGATCATGACCACGCTGTGACAGGGTCATGACCCACTGAAGCGCGTGAGCCGTCATGCTGGAGGGCCGGGGCGGACAAGCCGGAACGGCACGAAGAGAAGTCCACACGACAAGGGGGGCTGCGTCGATGATGCGGCAACACATGAAGATGGCCGCGCTGCTCGCCGTGGTGGTGCTCGCGCTCACCGGGTTCTCGACGTCGAGCCACGGCGGCAAGAGCAAGAGCAGTGGCAAGAGCAGCAGTAGCAGCGGCAGCAAGAGCAAGAGCAAGAGCGGCGGAAGCTCGGGGGGCGGCGGTTGCTCCAGCTCGAAGAAGAGCAACCACGACTACGACGACGATGACGACTACACGGACACCACGACGGACACGTACGCGACGGCCACCCCCTCGGCGACGGCCTCCGACGCACCCGTGGTCCGCGTGATCAGCTGCGCCCAGCCCCGCAAGGGCAAGCGCAAGGCCGTGACGTCCTCGGTCGTCGAGATCACGTCGACGGAGCTGGGCACGCAGACGTACGAGATCGAGGTGACCTTCGTCGACGCGCGTGGCACCACCGTGGACACCGCCGAGGTCACCACCGAACTCGACTACGACGAGACCGACCGGGTCACGGTCCGCATGGACAGCCCCGGCAAGGTGGCCCGCGTCAAGCGGTGCCGCGTCACCGCCGAGACCCTCGTCTGACACACGGCCGCACAGCCGCACAGCATCACGGCCGCACGGCATCGCGGTCGCACGGCATCGCAGGAGCGGGCCGTCCCCCCGGGGGACGGCCCGCTCCTGCGTGGGCGGCCTGCGCGAGGCGGCCCGCACACGGACGCAGGCACGGCCCCCCGGCCGTGCCTGCGCGTGGTGCTCCGGCCGCGGCGGCATCCCCTCCGCGCCGCCGGGGCCGTCCCCCGTTCCCCCCGTTCCCCCGCTTCCCCCGTTCCCCCTGGCGGTGGTTAGTTGACCGGCTCGGTGGTGGCGTGCGCGTCGGCCGGCTTGGCGGTGACCTTGGCCGTGACCAGCGGCTCGCTGGTGGCGTGCGCGTCCAGGGTCGTGATCTCCTCGCCCGTGGCGTGCGCGTCCGCGGGCTTGAGCTCGTCCTTGTTCGAAGCCATGGGATTCAACTCCTGAAGTGTCGATGGACCTGAGTGCGTCGGGCCCGCCCGGCTGTTCCCCCGTGGACTGCCGGACGGGCCTTGCGGACCGCTCACCCTAGCTGCGGGACCGCAGATCGATCCGTGTGCCCCCCGACGCGACGGCTCGATGGGTAGAGAGTGACGCGCCGCGATAAACGAACGCTGAACGCCGTCAGGACGGTTGGCCGGCCGCCGCCGGTTCGAGCAGGGCCCGCACGGTCGCCGACTCCGTGGAACCGAGGTCGTCGAAGACGGTCAGGGCCTCCCGCCAGCAGACACGCGCCCGGTCCGACTGCCCGACGGACCACAGGGCCTGGCCCAGCACCGTCAGGACGTTGGCCCGGCGCCAGTCGCCGCCGATGCCCCGCAGGACGACGAGAGCCTGCTCCGCGTGGGTGGCCGCCTGCGCCGCCTCCCGCTCCGCCAGGTGGAGTTCGGCGAGCCGGAAGAGCGTCATGCCGTGCCACAGGTGCTGGCGGCTGTCGCGGAACACGGTCAGCGCCTCCAGCAGGACCTTCCGGGCGCGGACGGCCTGCCCCGCCCCGGTCAGGGCGAGCCCGAGGGCGTACTTGCCGTTGGCCAGGCGAAGGGCGAGACCGGTCGTGTCGGCCTCGTACATGGCCACCCCGCGCTGGGCCAGAGCCACCGCGCTCGTGGTGCGGCCGACCGCGAGGTGCACCCGTGAGAGGTTGCAGAGGGCCGCCGCCTCGCCCGGCTTGTTGCCGTCCTCGCGGAACGCCTCCATGGCCTGCGTCAGATGGGCTTCGGCGTCGTCGTGGCGGTTCTCGTACAGGGCGATGATGCCCCGCTGGTTGGGGGCCTGCCCCAGCGACACCGGGTCGTCGGCCCGCCGGCCGAGACCGTGGGCCCGGCGGGCCTCCGCGTCGGCCTCGGCGAACCGGCCGGAGACGCTGTGGACGTGGGACAGCATGGTGCGCGCCCGTGCTTCGGCCAGGGCCTCGCCCACGGTCCGGGCCGCTTCGCTGACGGCCTTCGCCGCGGCTGCGAACTGGTAGGAGTTCGCGCCCGATTCGCCCAGGTCGACCACCGCCATCAACAGGTCGGCGGCCCGCCGGGGCATGCCGCCCGCGGCCGACTGCCGGGCGCACGCGAGCAGCGCGCTCGACTCGGAGAACAGCCAGTCGAGGGCGTGCTCCCTGGCCGTGAACGACAGTCCCGGATACGAGGTGCGGGTGAAGTGGTCGAGGACGCGCTCCCCCGGCCGTTCCAGCGCGTACACCCCGGCGGCCGTCGCCAGGTAGAAGTCCAGCAGCCGGGACAGGGCGGCTTCCCGCTCTCCCGGCGGCTGTTCGTCGCGTTCGGCGCACGCACGCGCGTAGAGGCGCACGAGGTCGTGGTAGCGGTAGCGGCCGGGGGCGGCCGACTCCAGGAGGGAGGTGTCGACCAGGGACTCCAGGACGTCCTCCGCGTCGTGCTCCTCCAGGTCGAGGACGGCGGCGGCAGCCGCCAGGGAGATGTCCGGGCCGTCCGCGAGGCCCAGCAGCCGGAACGCGCGGGCCTGCGCCGGCTCCAACTGGCCGTAACCCAGCTCGAAGGTGGCCTTCACGGCGAGGTCGCCCGCCTGCAGCTCGTCCAGCCGGCGGCGCTCGTCGGCGAGCTTCGCGGCCAGCACCGAGACCGTCCAGGTGCGGCGGGAGGCCAGCCGGGAGGCGGCGATCCGGATGGCCAACGGCAGGAACCCGCAGGCGGCGACCACGTCCAGGGCCGCGTCCCGTTCCGCGGCCACCCGCTCCTCGCCGACGATCCGGGTGAAGAGCTGCAACGCCTCCTCCGGGGACATCACGTCCAGGTCCACCAGGTGGGCGCCCGCCAGGTCGACCATGCGCACCCGGCTGGTCACCAGCGCCGCACACCCGGCGGTACCCGGCAGCAACGGCCGCACCTGGGCGGTGTCGTGGGCGTTGTCCAGCAGCACGAGGACCCGGCGGCCGTCCAGCGTCGAGCGGTACAGCGCGGACCGCTCGGCCAGTCCCTCGGGGATGTCGCCGTCGGGGGTGCCCAGCGCACGGAGGAACGAGCCGAGGACGGTCTCGGGCTCCGCCTTGTGGCCGCCGGCTCCCTGCAGGTCCACGTAGAGCTGGCCGTCCGGGAAGTGGGGGCGCGCCTGGTGCGCGATGTGCACCGCCAGCGTCGTCTTGCCGACCCCGCCGATCCCGGCCAGGGCCGAGACCGCCATGACCGAGCCCCCGGTGGTCGCCAGCCGTGCCCCGAGGTCGCGCACGAAGGACGCCCGGCCCGTGAAGTCGGGCACCGTGGCCGGGAGCTGGGCCGGCCGGACCACCGCGGGGGCGGGTGCGGCGCTCGCCTCGGCGGTGTGCGCCAGTTCGTCGTCGGCGCGCAGGATGCGCTGCTGGAGCTGGGCCAGTTCGGGACGCGGGTCGACGCCCAGTTCGTCGGCGAGCAGCCTGCGGGTGTCCGCGTACACGGCGAGCGCCTCGGCCTGCCGGCCGCTGCGGTAGAGCGCGACCATCAACAGCTCGCGCAGCCGCTCGCGCAGCGGGTGGGCGGCGGTGAGCGCGGTGAGTTCGGAGACGGCCTCCGCGTGCCGGCCGAGCTCCAGGTCCAGGTCGAGCCGGGTCTCGGTGAGCTGGAGCCGCCACTCCTCCAGCCGGGTGCGCTGGTTCTCCGCGTAGGGGCCCGGCACGGAGGCCAGCGTCTCGCCGTCCCAGAAGCCCAGCGCCTTCGCGGTCAGCGCGCGGGCGCGGTGGCGGTCGCCGCCGGCGCGCGCCCGCTCCGCTCCGGCGGCCAGTTCCTGGACGGCCACGACGTCGAGAGCGTTGCCGGGGACCCGGATCGCGTAGCCGCCGGACTCGCTGACCAGGGTGTCGGGCCCCAGCGCCTTGCGCAGCCGGGACGCGTACGTCCGCACGGCGGCCAGGGCCTGCGAGGGCGGGTCCTCGCCCCAGATGGCGTCGATGAGTTCGGCGGCGGTGGCGGTGCGGCCCTCGCGCAGCAGGAGAGCGGTCAGCAGGGCCCGCTGCTGCGGCGAACCGGAAGGCAGCGGTTCCGTGCCGCGCCGGACCCGCACCGGGCCGAGGACGGCGAAGGACAGCGCGACGGCGTCCGCCGGTTCCTCCGCGGCGCGCTGATCCGGAATGCGCAGACGAGGTCCGTCGTCGCGGTCCATTGATGCCCCCTGTCCTGCTCGCCCGCCCGGTCCTGCCGGTCCGCGCGTGACCCGTCCGCCCCGCCCCCCAGCGGTGATCGGGGGTGTGCGTCCGGATTGCTCCGTACCGCTGGTATCGCCGTCAACAGTCTGCCTTGTCGCGGGCCGCCCCGTCAGCACGGGGTGACGCTCTGCACAAGCCTTCGACAACGATTGCGCAATCGCTCCCACGGTTGCGGGGGAGGGGTGGTGACGGTAAGTCACGGATGGGGCGAGCGGGCCGTGCGGGGGCGGGTGGTGGGGGCGGAGGGTGGAGGCGGCTCCGGCCGGACCGCCGGGGGGCGGGGCCGGCCGGAGCGTCTGCCCGGTTGGCGGGGCGGAGGGGGCGGGTCAGCCGCGGACCCCCGGTTCCTGGACCGCCGGCTCGCGGACCACCGGTTCCTGGAGCTCGGTCACCCAGTCCTCCCGGTTCTCGGGGCACTCCAGACTGACCTCGCGGGTGTACCCCGCCGCGCGGTAGCCGTGCGCGTCCAGCCACCGGGCCAGGGTCTGCTCCGTGGCGAGGACCCCGTCCATCGCGCCGCGGTGCATGATGGTCGCGGCCTCGAAGGCCGGCAGCCCGACCACCGTCACGCCGGAGTCGCCCACCGGCCCGACGGGCGCCGAGACGGTGACCCCCGCGTGCACGACGATGCGGCCCGACCCGTCGGGCGCGTCCTCGTACCGGGCGATGCCCGGACCGGTGGGGGTGATGCCCGCGGTGCCGAGCAGCGGGAACAGCCGCTCGTACAGCGGCGCGATCACCGGGGTGATGTCCTGCGGCCGGTAGCCGTCCGCGAGCCCGGTCAGCTCGGCGACCCGCACCGCGGGAATGGTCTTGATCATGACGTCGTCCGTGGACATGCGTCCCTCGCTCTCGATGGTCCGGAGCCTCGCCTCGACCCGCGCCAGCCGGTCCGCCGCCTCCCGGGCGGCCTCCTCCAGCTCGGCCCTCCGCGACCGCAGCATTCCGCGCAGCGCCTCCGGCCCGACCTCTTCGTCCAGGATCGCCCCGACCTGCTGGAGCGTGAAGCCGAGATCCTTCAGGGCGACGATCCGGTTGAGCCGGGCGAGCTGGGCGGCGCCGTAGTGGCGGTAGCCGGTGACGGGGTCGGTACGGGCGGGGCGGAGCAGACCGACGGCGTCGTAGTGGCGCAGCATGCGCGCCGACACCCGGCCGTACCTGGCGAACTCTCCGATGGTGAACATGACGTCTCCCAGTGCAGGGCTTCACGCCGTGTCAAGGTCAAGAGCCGGAGGCGGGGAGCCGCGGGCCGGGAGCGGGGGTCCGGAGCCGGGCGCGGTGCCGGGGTGCTGGTCGCCCGGCGCGGCCTCCGGGGCGCCGGGTGCGTCCGGGACCTCGGTGGGTGGGGGCCAAAGCAGGAGCTCCGCTCCTCCGCCGGGGCGGGGGAGCGGAGCTCCTTGGGTACTGCGTTGCCGGCCGCGATCGACCGACCCGGGCAACTAGGCCGGGGTGACGTTCTCAGCCTGCGGGCCCTTCGGCCCCTGAGTGACGTCGAAGTTCACGACCTGGTTCTCCTCGAGGGAGCGGAACCCGGACGCGTTGATCGCGGAGTAGTGAACGAAGACATCCGGGCCGCCGCCGTCCTGGGCGATGAAGCCGAAGCCCTTTTCAGCGTTGAACCACTTGACGGTTCCGGTAGCCATAAAGCCCTCCTTGGGCCAAAGGGTTGCCCTGCTCCAGAACCTGCATACAAGTCTGAAAACTACAAAAGCCTGCGGGTTACATGCTCCGCAGGCTCTGTACTGCAAGGGAAACCAAACTGCAACTTGCGGGCGAGCCTAGCACGCAGTCTCGGGCCAGCGGTAGAGGGAAAGATCACTTCACTCGAATGTTTGACGGGTGTCCGCCGACGGCGTGTCGGACGCTTCCGGAAGGCCCTCGGCGGAGGGTCGGCCGAGTGGTCCGGGAGTGCCGCGCCGTCGCCCCGGTGGTGCTGTGGTGACGGCACGGGTCTAGCCTCGCGATGTGGACAATTCAACCGTCTCCCCCCTCGAAAGCGGCGATCGTCGCACCCGGCCCCGTGTGGGTCACATCCAGTTCCTCAACTGCCTCCCCCTCTACTGGGGCCTGGCACGGACCGGAACCCTGCTCGATCTGGAGCTGTCGAAGGACACCCCGGAGAAGCTCAGCGAGCAGCTGGTCCGGGGCACGCTGGACATCGGCCCCATCACCCTCGTCGAGTACCTGCGCAACGCCGACGACCTGGTCGCCTTCCCCGACATCGCGGTCGGCTGCGACGGCCCCGTCATGTCCTGCGTGATCGTGTCGCAGGTGCCGCTGGAGCAGCTCGACCACGCCCGGGTGGCCCTCGGCTCGACCTCCCGGACCTCTGTCCGGCTGGCGCAGCTCCTGCTCGCCGAGCGGTACGGCGTGAACCCGGACTACTACACCTGCCCGCCGGACCTCGGGTTGATGATGCAGGAGGCGGACGCCGCCGTACTCATCGGCGACGCGGCCCTGCGCGCCAATCTGCACGACGCGCCCCGCCTCGGGCTCCAGGTCCACGACCTGGGCCAGATGTGGAAGGAGTGGACGGGCCTGCCGTTCGTCTTCGCCGTCTGGGCCGCCCGCAAGGACTTCCTGGCCGCCGAGCCGGACGCGGTGGCCAAGGTGCACGAGGCGTTCCTGGCCTCCCGCGACCTCTCCCTCCAGGAGGTCACCAAGGTCGCCGAGCAGGCGGCGCGCTGGGAGGCGTTCGACGCCGAGATCCTGGAGCGCTACTTCACCACCCTCGACTTCCGGTTCGGCGAGGACCAGCTCGCCGGGGTGCGGGAGTTCGCGCGGCGTACGGGTGAGACCACGGGCTACCCCTCCGACGTGCGCGTGGAGCTGTTCGGCGGCTGAGCCGCCTGGCCTGGGCGGGCGCCGGTCGCGGGCGCGGGTCGCCGGCTCGGGGCCCCGGACACGGGCACGGGATGCGGAGTGGCCGGTCTGCGAGGGCGGGGTGTGCCGGGCGGGTGGGGGTGGGCCGGGTGTGCCCGGAGAGGATGAATGCGGAGCCTTTCCTCTCCCCGTCCCGTTCCTTTCCGGATCAGGCCTTTCGGCCGCCGCCGGGCGGTTACGGCGTTCCCGGACCTTCCTGCCGGTCGGACGTCGGTGGGCGGTCCGATATCGGTCGGGATATCGCCGCGATCCGGCGCCGGGTGCGGTCCCGGCGCCGAATGTGTCGAACCCGTCGAACCCGTCGAATCCGTCCTATCCGTTGAATCCGTCGAACCCTCCCCACCCGCCTCATCCGTCGAATGCGCCGGTGGGAAAGCCGACGGGAGGAAAGCGGGGGGCATTGGTGGTGGCCGCGCCCCTTCACCGGTCCCCGCACCCCATTCCGGAATGGATCATTCCCCTTTTTGTCCGCCGCCGGCCCACCCGGTCCGGGACCGGCGGCGGCGTTCCCGGACGCCCTGTGAACGCGCCGGTCCAGCCCCTAGGGTGCGAGGTGAGCAGGTCGTACACGGGGGAGTCGTCATGCAGCCGCTGGAAGCCGGCGAACCGCGCACCATCGGTGCCTACCGCCTCCTCGGCCGCCTCGGCGCCGGGGGCATGGGGCGGGTCTATCTGGGGCGCAGCGCGGGCGGCCGGACCGTCGCCGTCAAGGTCGTGCACCCGCATTTCGCCCTGGACCCGCAGTTCCGCGCCCGGTTCCGGCGCGAGGTGGAGACCGCCCGGCGCGTGGGTGCGCGGTGGACCGCGCCCGTACTGGACGCGGATCCGGACGCCCGGGTGCCGTGGGTGGCGACCGGCTACGTGGCGGGCCCTTCGCTGGCCCAGGCGGTCCCCGCACACGGCGCGCTGCCCGAGCACGCGGTACGCGCCCTGGGCGCCGGTCTCGCCGAGGCGCTCGCCGCGGTCCACGCCCAGGACATCGTGCACCGGGACGTGAAGCCGTCCAACGTCCTGCTGGCCCTGGACGGACCCCGCCTGATCGACTTCGGCATCGCGCGGGCCCTCGGCGCCTCCGTCTCCCTCACCTCCACCGGGGTCTCCGTCGGTTCGCCCGGCTACATGGCGCCGGAGCAGATCCGGGGCCACGACGTCACCGGGGCGGCGGACGTCTTCTCGCTGGGCGCCGTCCTCGTCTACGCGGCCACCGGTGAAGCGCCGTTCCCCGGCGACTCGTCCGCCGTCCTCCTCTACAAGGTGGTCCACGAGGAGCCCGAACTCGGAGACCTGGCGGGCGGGCTCCGCCGGCTCGCCGTGGCCTGCCTCGACAAGGACCCGGCGGCCCGGCCCGGCCCCGCCGAACTCGCCCGGGAGCTCGCGCCGGGCGGGGCGGCCGCGCTGGTGGAGTCCGGCTGGCTGCCCGGCCCGCTGGTGCGCGAGGTGAGCGCGTCGGCGGTGGCGCTGCTCGACCTGGAGCCGCAGGAGCCCCCGGTGCTCTCCGGCCCGGTGCCGTTCACCAACGCCTCGCTGGAAGCGCGGGACCTGCCGCCGGACGGAGCCGCGCCGGACGGCGTTGTGCGGGACGGCGGGGACGGCGCCGTCCGGGGCGGAGGGTCCGGTGGCTCCGGGGCGCCGCTCGGTGTGTTCGGGCCGCCCGTGCCTCCGACGCACGCCGCGCCCCCGTACGCCGCCCCCACGGCCGGTGGCCTGCCCGGTGGGACCGGTGGGACCGGTGGGACCGGCGGGACCGGCGGTGGTGGGGCGGGTGTCCACCGGCCCGGCTTCTCGCTCAGTGTCGGCGCCGGCGCGCAACCCCGTACGGGCGGGCGCCGGGTGAGCTGCACGGTCGCGCTCGCGGTGGCCGGGGCCCTGGCCGTGGTCACCCTCGGCGCGGGGATGCTCGGCGACCTGCTGCCCTGGGGGGCCGACGACTCCGACCGGGGCAACGACACCGCGGCCGGCCCGCCGTCCGCCTCGGCCTCACGCGACCCGTCCGCGGCCGGGACGGCGCCCGGCGACGCGACACCCGGTGCGCCCAGCGGCTCACCGCCGGCTGCGACCGGCGGCCCGGACCCCACCGCCGGGCCGTCCGGGAGCGCGGAACCGGTGGACCGGCTGCCCGCCGGCTTCGCCGGTACCTGGTCCGGTCCGACCACCGAACGCTCCGGAACCCCGCACGGCACGCTCACCGCCGTCTTCACCGGGGGGAAGACGGGCGAGGACGTCGTCCGGATGACCCAGTCCATCGAGTACCTCGGCTCCGAGATCTCCTGTTCGAGCATCGGGACGCTCCGCCCCGGCAGCACCGCGAAGGTGCTGAAGATCCGCGACCGGCCGGTCGCGGACAGCTCCGCGAACCCGTTCTGCACCGGCGCGGAGTCCGACCTGACGTTCACCCTCACCGACGCGGGGAGCCTCGCCTACCGTTCGTACGAGGAGGCCGCCGGACTGCCCACCGGCACGCTGGACCGGTCCGGCCGCTGACGGCGGGCCGGGTGGGCGTAGTCTGGATCGGTCCGTGGATCCGTAGAGAAACCGCCGAAAGGTGACAGCCCGGTGACCGAGAAGGCCGACCTCCAGCCCATCCTCGACCGCGCCGCCGAAGGCGGGCGGATCTCCGCGGAGGAGGCGCTCGACCTCTACCGGTCGGCTCCGCTGCACGCGCTCGGGGCCGCGGCCGACGCCGCGCGCCGCCGCCGTTACGCCGGTACGGAGCACATCGCGACGTACATCATCGAGCGCAACATCAACTACACCAACGTGTGCGTCACGGCGTGCAAGTTCTGCGCGTTCTACGCGGCTCCGAAGGACACCGACAAGGGCTGGTCCCGCGACCTCGACGACATCCTGCGCCGCTGCGCGGAGACCGTCGAGCTCGGCGGCACCCAGATCATGTTCCAGGGCGGCCACCACCCGGACTACGGCGTGGAGTACTACGAGGAGCACTTCTCCGCGATCAAGAAGGCGTTCCCGCAGCTCGTCATCCACTCGCTCGGCGCCTCCGAGATCGAGCACATGGCGCGGATCTCGAACGTCTCCGCCGAGGAGGCCGTCTCGCGCATCCACGCCGCCGGTCTCGACTCGTTCGCGGGTGCGGGCGCCGAACTCCTGCCGGCCCGGCCGCGCAAGGCGATCGCGCCGCTCAAGGAGTCGGGCGAGCGCTGGCTGGAGATCATGGAGATCGCCCACGGCCTGGGCGTCGAGTCCACCTCCACCATGCTGATGGGCACCGGCGAGACCAACGCCGAGCGGATCGAGCACCTGCGGATGATCCGCGACGTGCAGGACCGCACGGGCGGCTTCCGCGCCTTCATCCCGTACACCTACCAGCCCGAGAACAACAAGCTCAAGGGCCAGACGCAGGCCACGGTCTTCGAGTACCTGCGGATGATCGCCATCGCGCGCATCTTCCTCGACAACGTCGCCCACATCCAGGGTTCCTGGCTCACCACGGGCAAGGAAGCCGGTCAGCTCTCGCTGCACTACGGCGCGGACGACCTCGGCTCGATCATGCTGGAGGAGAACGTCGTCTCCTCCGCCGGCGCCAAGCACCGCTCCAACCGCATGGAGATCATCGACCTGATCCGCAAGGCGGACCGCGTCCCGGCCCAGCGCGCCACCACCTACGAGCACCTCGTCGTGCACGACGACCCGGCGAACGACCCGGTCGACGACCGTGTCGTCTCGCACATCTCCTCCACCGCTCTCGACGGGGGCACGGCGCACCCGGAGCTCAAGCTCCTCAACGCCAACTGACGGTCCCTCCTTGCTGACGATCCACGCGTGCGCCCTGCTGCTGCCCGGCGGCGGTCTGCCGCCGGTGCGGAGCGGGGCGGTGGCCGTGGAGGACGCGGTGGTCGCCGCCTTCGGCACGTACGAGGAACTGGCCGCCGCCCACCCCTCGGCCCGGGTGCGGCGATGGCCCGGTCTGCTGACACCCGGACTCGTGCAGCCCCACGCCGTGGCGCTGCTGACGGGGGCGTACTTCCCCGATCCCCGCGAGGCGGACGAGTGGGGCACGGCCCCCGTGACCGGCGGGTCGGCCGAGGCCCCGCTGAGCGATGAGACCCGGCGGGCCGGCAGCGTCCGGCGCGGACTTCACCGGATGCTTCAGCACGGCACCACCGCTGTTGTGGCCGGTGCCGGTGCCGGTGCCGGTGCCGGTGCCGGTGCCGCGCCCGCGCTGCTCACCGCCGTCCGGAGATCCGGCCTCGCGGTCCTGTCCGCCGCACCGGCCTCCGCTCCCGTCCCCTCCGAGGACGCCGCCCGGGACCTCCCCCTCGATCCCCTGTCCGGACTCCGCTCGGTGGCGGATGCCGTGGCGGCACCGCTGGCCGTGGGGGCGAGGGCCGATCTGGCGGCCTTCGACGCCCCCGACGAGCCCGCCCTGCTGCGATCCGGAGCGGCCTGCTGCGTCGCCACCGTGGCCGCGGGGCGGCTGGTCCACCGCAGGAGGTAGGGGCGGCCGGGGCGCGCCTGTCGCCGGGGGCCGGGACGGGGCGCAGTCGCGCACGCCGGTCGGCCGACCCGCCGCGAGCGACCGCCGCGAGGGCTGTCGTCGGGGGCTGCTTGAATGGGCGGGTGACCCGAGCATCCCTGGACAAGCAGCCGCACGAAGTCGCCTCGATGTTCGACGACGTGGCGGCCAACTACGACCTGACCAACGACGTGATCTCGCTCGGGCAGGCGCGCGCCTGGCGCAAGGAGGTCGCGCGCGCGGTGGACGCCCGCCCCGCGCAGAAGATCCTGGACCTGGCCGCGGGCACCGCCACGTCCTCGCAGCCGTTCGCGCGGGCGGGCGCGTACGTGGTGCCGTGCGACTTCTCGCTCGGCATGCTCCGGGTCGGCAAGAAGCGCCACCCGTGGATGCCGTTCACGGCGGGCGACGGCACCCGGCTGCCGTTCAAGGACGAGACGTTCGACGCGGTCACGATCTCCTTCGGGCTACGCAACATCCAGGACACCGAGGCCGCGCTGAGCGAGCTGTACCGGGTCACCAAGCCGGGCGGACGCGTGGTGATCTGCGAGTTCTCCCAGCCGACCTGGGCGCCGTTCCGCACGGTCTACCTGGAGTACCTGATGAAGGCGCTGCCGCCGATCGCCCGCACGGTGGCCAGCAACCCGGACGCGTACGTCTACCTCGCCGAGTCCATCCGCGCCTGGCCCGACCAGGCCGGTCTGGCGGGCCTGCTCCAGAAGGCCGGCTGGTCGGACGTGGCCTGGCGCAACCTCACCGGCGGCGTCGTGGCCCTGCACCGGGGCACCCGCGCCTGACCCGTCCGCCCGCGCCCGGCCCCGCCCGCCCGCGCCCGGCCCCGCCCGCCCGTGACCGCCGGCCCGTCCCGTGACGGCCGTCCCGGTGGTGACCGCCGGCCCGCCCCGTGACCGTCCCCGCCCCGTGACCGCCCCTGCCCCCTGACTGTCGCCGCCGGGGGGTTACGGGGCACGCGGATCACCGCTGCCGTCTCACAGCGCCAGCCGGAAGCAGAGCGCCTGCCGCCCGTCGGACATCGGGTAGGTCTCCGCCCGCCGCATGCCCAGTCGCCCCGCCACCGCCACCGAACGGGCGTTGCGGGAGTCGACCATCGCCACCACCTCGGGGACACCGGCGGCCCGGACCCGCTCCAGGGTGAGGCGGGCCGCCGTCGTCGCGTACCCCTTGCCCCAGGCGGCGCGGCCGAGCCGCCAGCCGATCTCGACGGACCCCACCGGTCCGAACTCCGGGTGCGGCCACGGCTGGGCGCCGGTGAAACCGAGCACCTCGTCGTCGTCCCCGAGGACCGTCCAGAAGCAGTAGCCCAGTTCGGCGTCGTGCCGCCGCTGGCGCGCGGTCAGTTCCTCGTAGACGGAGAACTCGGCGCGCCGACCGCCGTGGAACTCCATCACCTCGGGGTGGTCGAAGACCCGGTGCCAGGCGAGCGCGTCCTCGTCGCTGGGGACGCGCAGCCGTACGGTCGGGTTCGAGACAGGCGCGATCGTCATCGGGGAGCCCTTCGGGTGGTTGATCAGCCGGCCCCCCTAGACTGCATGGGACAAGTGCCGGGCGGCACGCGAATTCGAGTCTTCGGGAGATCCGACCGTGACCGAGCCCCTCTCCGAACACAGCGCGGACGTGATCGTCGTCGGTGCCGGCCCGGCCGGTTCCACGACCGCTTACCACCTCGCGAAGGCCGGGCTCGACGTCCTGCTGCTGGAGAAGACGGCGTTCCCGCGCGAGAAGGTGTGCGGCGACGGCCTCACCCCGCGCGCCACCAAGCAACTCGTGTCCATGGGCATCGACATCTCCGAAGAGGCCGGCTGGCTGCGCAACAAGGGCCTGCGCATCATCGGCGGCGGCGTCCGCCTCCAGCTCGACTGGCCGGATCTGGCCTCCTACCCGGACTACGGACTCGTCCGCAAGCGCGACGACTTCGACGAGCAGCTCGCCCGGCAGGCGCAGAAGGCGGGCGCGCGGCTGTACGAGCGCGCCAACGTCGGCGCCCCGATCGTCGACGAGCGCACCGGCCGCATCACCGGCGTGCACGCCAAGCTCGGCGAGGAGAAGACCCCGGTCACCTTCCACGCCCCGCTCGTCGTCGCCGCCGACGGCAACTCCACCCGCCTCTCCCTGGCGATGGGCCTGCACCGCCGCGAGGACCGCCCGATGGGCGTCGCGGTCCGCACCTACTTCACCTCGCCCCGCCACGACGACGACTACCTGGAGTCCTGGCTGGAGCTGTGGGACCGGCGCGGTGCCGAGGACCGGCTGCTGCCCGGCTACGGCTGGATCTTCGGCATGGGCGACGGCACGTCCAACGTCGGTCTCGGCATCCTCAACTCCTCCTCCGCCTTCAAGGAACTGGACTGGCGCGAGGTCCTCAAGTCCTGGTGCGCCTCCATGCCGGAGGACTGGGGTTACACCCCCGAGAACATGACGACCCCGATCCGGGGCGCGGCCCTCCCGATGGCCTTCAACCGCCAGCCGCACTACACCAAGGGCCTGCTGCTCGTCGGTGACGCGGGCGGTCTCGTCAACCCGTTCAACGGCGAGGGCATCGCGTACGCCATGGAGTCGGGGCAGCTCGCCGCGGACGTCATCGTCCAGGCGCACGCCCGCGCGACCCCGGCCCAGCGCGAACTGGCCCTGCACAACTACCCGAAGATCCTCAAGGACACCTACGGCGGCTACTACACGCTGGGCCGCGCGTTCGTGAAGGTCATCGGCAACCCGAAGATCATGAAGATCGCCACGCAGCGCGGTCTGACGCATCCGATCCTGATGAAGTTCACCCTGAAGATGCTGGCCAACCTCACCGACCCTACCGGCGGCGATGCGATGGACCGCATCATCAACGGCCTGTCGAAGGTCGCACCGAAGGCGTGATCCCCGGGCCGGCCCGCCACGGCCCGGCCCGGCCCCCGCGGTACCGCCCGGCCCCGGCAGCGACGGTTTCCGTCGCCGCCGGGGCCGTTCGCGCGGCACCCGTCCGGCCGCCGGTATCCCCTCCGGTCCGGTGGTGCGGGTACCCTCTTGTCCGTGTCCAGCCCCGAGTCCGACAGACCGAGGCCGCCGGTGACCCGGCGGCCGACCGCGCGCTGAACGACGCCGCCGGTAACCCCACGAGGGCCCGGACGCTCGTTCCCGTACGGTCCGATGCCGCCGGCTCCACCGCGGGGACGGGTCGCTTCCACCCGGTCGTGTCCGACCGGGTCATCACCTTCGGCCGCCGCGCCGTTCCGGTCCCACGGGGCCGGCTGTCCGCCGCGCCCGGATCATGACGCCCCCTTCCCCGCCGTCGCCCGTCCATCGTCGGTCCTTCCAAGGGGCAGTTGTCCATGCCGTTCGCCGTATACGTCCTGGGGCTCGCCGTCTTCGCCCAGGGCACCTCCGAATTCATGCTGTCCGGGCTCCTCTCGGGCATCGCCGCCGATCTCGGCGTCACCCTCCCGGCCGCCGGTCATCTGACCTCGGTCTTCGCGGTCGGGATGGTGATCGGGGCACCCGCCATGGCCCTGTTCAGCCGCGCCTGGCCGCCCCGTCGCTCACTGCTGCTCTTCCTCGGCGCGTTCGTCGCGGCGCACGTGCTGGGGGCGCTCACGCCGGACCACCCGGTCCTGCTGGCCTCCCGGTTCGTCGCCGCGCTCGCCTACGCGGGCTTCTGGGCCGTGGCGCTGTCCACCGCCGTCTCCCTCGCCCCCGCCCACTTGCGGGCGCGGGCCACGGCCGTCGTGGTGGGCGGAGTCACGGTCGCCTGTGTCGTGGGCGTCCCGGCCGGCGCGATGCTGGGGGAGCGGTGGGGGTGGCGGTCCGCGTTCTGGGCGGTCGCCCTGCTCTGCCTGCCCGCCGTCCCCGCGATCCTGCGGAGCGTCGCACCGGGAACCGGAACTGCCGGCAGCACACCGTCCGGGACAGGCGTGGAAAGCGCGGGCGTCGAGAGGGCGGGACGGGTGTCCGCGCGCGCCGAACTCCGCGCGCTGGCCCGTCCGCCGGTCCCGCTCACCCTGCTGACCATGGTCCTGCTGCAGGGCGCCACCTTCTGCACGTTCTCCTACCTCGAACCGCTGCTCACCCGGACCACCGGGCTCGGCACGGTCTGGGTCCCGGTGGCGCTCGCGCTCTTCGGGGCCGGCTCCTTCCTGGGCGTCACCGTCTCCGGCCGGTACGCCGACCGCAGGCCCGTCCCGCTCGTCGCCACGGGCCTGGCCGCCCTCACGCTCGGCTGGAGCGCGCTGGCGTTCCTGGCGGAACGCCCCTCCTGGACGCTCTGCCTGATCCTGGCCCAGGGAACGCTGGCCTTCGGCACGGGAACCGCGCTCATCGCGCGGGTTCTCTCCCTGGCCCCCGGCGCGCCCACGCTGGCGGGCTCGGCCTGCACCGTGGCCTTCAACCTGGGGGCCACGCTCGGCCCTTGGGCGGGCGGGCTCTCCCTCGGCGCCGGGGCGGGATTCGTGGCCCCGGTGTGGGTGAGCGCCGGGCTGATGGGGCTCGCCCTGGTGACGGCGGGGGCGGCGCTGCGGCGGCCGGGTCCGGCGCCGGAGCACAGTCCGGAGGCGGCGGTGCGCTGAGCGGGGCCCCCGGGGGCGCGGGCGGTCCGGGAGCCGCGGCGGTTCGCCGGGGGGCCGCCCTCGGGGGCCGGTTCAGGTCCGGCCGGGCGCGGCGGCAGGCGCTTCCGGTGCCGCCGCGCGTGCCGCCGTGTCCGTCACCCGCCGTCCCGCCCACCGGACGGCGGGTCCCATGGCGAGCCCCGCCGCCAGGAACAGGCCACCGAGCAGCAGCCAACCCGGCACGCCCCAGGTGACGATCAGCGAGGTCAGCACCAGCGGGCCGAGCATCCGGGCCACCGGCACGCCCGCGCCGAAGAACCCCTGGTACTGGCCGTACCGGCCGGGCGGGGCCAGATCGAAGCCGATCTGCCAGGCCCCCGCCGACTGCCGCATCTCGCCCCACACCTGGAGCGCGGCGGCCACCCCGAGCAACCCGAGCAACACCCCCGTCGGCGCGTCGGACGCGGTGCACGCGAACACCCCGCAGGACGCGAGCATCAGCACGCCCCCGCCGCGTACCGCGCGGACCGCGCTCTCCAGGTCCCGCACCACGGCGGCCGTACGGACCTGGAACAGCATCACCGCGCCCGTGTTGAGCACGAGGAGCGCCGACACCGCCCAGGCGGGCGCGGCGGTACGGTCCGCGATCCACAGCGGGAGCGCCAGACTGATCAGCGGCATCCGCAGCAGCAGCACCATGTTGAGGAACGTCACCAGCGCGTACGGGCGGTCCCGCAGCACCACGAGGGTGCGCGCGCCGTCGGCGGACCCGCCGCCCCCGCGGCCCGGCGCGGGGAGGACGGCCAGCAGGAGCGCGCACAGGACGAACGCCACGGCGTCCATCGCCAGCGCCGACCGGTAGGCCGCCGGCGTACCCGCGTGGAGGGCGAGACCGCCGACGGCCGCGCCCAGCGCCAGTCCCGCGTTGACCGCCGACTGCAGGTGCGCGAGGACGCCGGTACGTTCCTCCGGCGGTACCAGTCCGGCGAGGAGCGCCTGCCGGGCCGCCGCCAGTCCGGACTGCGCGGTGGCGTAGGCGCACGCCGTCAGGGTGAAGGCGGCGAAGGAGTCCACCAGGAGGAACGCCCCGACCGCCGCCGCGGTGGCCAGGGCCAGCAGGACGGCGGTCCCCTTCGGGCCCCGGCGGTCCGCGAGTTGCCCGAGCGGCACCCCGGCGACCGCGCCCACCGCCCATGCCAGGGTGAGGCCCAGTCCGATCCGGCCGGGCGACAACCCGACCACCTGGGAGAAGTAGAGCGCCGAGCAGACGTAGTAGGCGCCGTCGCCGAGCGAGTTGACCAGTTGGGAGACGGCGAGTCCGCGCGCCGGGCCGGGGGCGGGGATCGGACGGTACGACACGGGTCTCCTCGGGTGCGGGGCGGCGGGGGGCGTGCCGACGCGGCCCTGGCACGGGGGCGGCCGGCGCAGGGCGTGGGTCCCCGGGGTCCGACGACGGCCCGGCCCGTCCACCGTAAGCCGTCAACGGCCTTGTCTTCTGGGCCAGTCGGGGCTCCGTCGGATGGGCCAATCGGCTGCGGGCCGCCGGGCGGCGCGGGCGGTGCGGGGGAGCCGGGAGCTGCGGGCCGGGCGCCCGCCGTCGTGTGGGCCGCGGCCACGACGACGGCCGGGTACGGCCTTGCGCGCGGTTCCGGCGGCGCGGACCATCGCTCCATGAGAGCGGACGTGCGGTTCGAGGACGACGGCCTCGTGGTGACGGAGGATCCCTCCGAGCCCGGGGTGTACCACCTTCCGCGTCGGGGCGGCCGGCCGCCGGCGGACAGCCGGGCGCTGCCGTGGGCGGAGGCGGTGCACGCGCGGATCCGCCCGGTCGGCACGGCGGAGGAGGTCCTGCGCCGGTGGGCGGCCGGGGGCGCGGCGAACCGGACCGCCCGGTGGGTCGATCCGGCCACCGACCGTCCCGAGCGGGTCCGGGCGGGCGCGCTGGTGATCAGGGACGGGCATCTGCTCCTCATCGCGCTCGACGACGCGCACGCGCCCGGCGAGCTCTACTACGAGATCCCCGGCGGCGGCGTGGAGGCGGGGGAGACCCTGCACGAGGCGGTGCTCCGCGAACTCGGCGAGGAGACGGGCCTGATGGGCAGGGTCCACGGGGAGGTGGCCCGCGTGTGGAAGAGCCGGACCCGGCAGCACTACTTCCTGGTGGAGGCCGACGGCGCCGTCGGTGAGGGGGACGCGCTGGACATCAACGGGGGCAGCCTCGTGTGGGTGCCGGTCGAGGAACTGCCCGTCACCCCGGTGTGGCCGCGCCGCCTCTCCTGGCGGATCGCCCACTGGCACCGGACGGGCTGGCCCGCCCGCCCGGTGGAACTGGCGGACACCGTGCGCGACCTGCGGGCGGACTGCACCTGGTGAGGGCGGTGGAGCCGGCTTCCGGGAGGCCGGGGGCGGAGGCCGGGGCCCGGCCCGGAGAACGTGCCGGAGCGGGCGATCGCGGCAGTGGGAATGACGCCCGGTGCCCGGATCGTGCGGAGCCGGTGGCGAGGGCCAAGGCACGGGTACGCGCAAGGGCAAGGGCAAGGGTGTCCAGGCCGTTGGTCGGCCCTCGGCGCGGGGCACCCTCGGCCCATGCCCGCATTCGATCTCTCGGAATGCCCGGTGCGGTGACTATGCGGCACGCCCATGTCGCAGAGCCTGAATGAGCCAGGAGTACACCGGGATCAGCTGCGGTACCACCTGCCAGCCGTTGACGATCCACACCAGCCGCCAGTACCGGTCCACCCGCGGATCGTGCGCCTCTTCGAACTGCTGCGCCATCCAGTCCCGGAACTCGGTGTCCGGGGTGCGCCCGAACACCTCGGCGAAGCGGTGCACGAGGTCGTCGATGACGGGTGCGGCGCTGTCGCTGCGCGGGTCCATGCCCGCCCCGGTTGCTTCGGCCGCCTTCCGACGGGTGAATTCCATCAGTTCCTCGCCGGCATCGCGTTCGATGGCGAGCGGGAGCCGGGCGACCCGACCCGCGACCGCCCGGCGCATCCGGGCACGGAAATCCTCGTCGCCGACCAGCTCGACGATCTCCGCCCACGCGGCGACCTGCTCGCTGGTCGGATCGCCGGGGAGGTCGGGCGTGGCAGCGCGAACCATGGCCACCGCGGTCGGGTCGGCGTCCACCGTGCCGAAGGCGCCCTCCATGAAATCGTCGAGCACACGTCGGCGTTCCTGGCCGGACAACTGCGTGAGCCTGTGCATGAGCGTCGTCTCCTCGGGACTGGACCCCCGTCCGGCCACGACCCGCAGAACGCTCCGGCGCATGTGCAGCATCCGGATCTGCACGTCCAGGACGTCGGCGTGCGCGGCGGCGACTTCCGCCACCGGGAGCTCGCGGTTCAGTACCCGTTGGATCGTGGCCAGGTCCATGCCCAACTCGCGCAGTGTGCGGAGCAGTTCCAGACGACGCAGGGCGTCGAGGTCGTAGAGCCGGTAGCCGGCGGGAGTACGGGTGGTCGGTGCTACCACCCCCGAATCGGAGTAGAACCGGATGGTCCTCACGGACAAGCCGGTCCGCCGGGAGAGCTCCCCGATCGAGTAGAGGGTCGTAGCGTCCATGTCCCCCACTCTGCTGTCTCCAGTCACTGGAGGCTCAAGGCCTTGTCCCGGCCGGACCCGTCCCGGGCGTCCGCCGGGCGGGATTCCGCGCAGCGCCGCCCGTCGGCCGGGTGCCCGGCTTCCGTCCTCAGAAGTGCGTCGCGATCCCGAACGCGTCCCGGAGCGCCGCCATGTCGTGGTGGTCGCGGTCGGTCGGTTCGTAGCCCTGGTGGAAGTACGCCTGCTGTTCGGGCGAGAGGCACGGGACGGCCTCGCCGCCGATGGTTCCGGCCACGAAGCAGGCGGCCGGGTAGGCGAACGGCCGTTCCGGGTCGAAGGACGCCTGGAGGGCGGAGCCGTCCGGGGCGAAGACCAGGGGGTGGAGGTCCACTTCCCGGCCCGCGGGGCCGGTGACCACGAAGCGTACGGGCCGCTGGTCGAGGCTCTCCCGGTACCCGGCGGCCGCGAGCGCCGCCAGGGCCTCGGCCTCGTGCTCCGCGGCGAACATCAGGTCCAGGTCCCGGTGGGCGCGGGTCTGCCTGCCGAGCAGGGCGTCCACGCCCCAGCCGCCGCCGACGTGCACGGCAACCCCCGCCCGCCGCAGCGTCGCCAGTACCGCCAGTACCTCGTCGGCCGCCATCATCCGGGCACAGTAGTCGGTTCGGGTGGGCGCCGTCGCGCGAAAGGCCCGAGGGCCGTCGCTCCCGAGCGGGGGAGCGACGGCCCTCGGGCCCTGACCCGGCGGGGCCCCGGGGAGGGTCCGCGCCGAGCTTGTGAATCAGAGAACGCGGACCGCGCCGGTCGGCTGGTCGTAGCTCATGTCGCGGAGCACGGTGCCGGTGCTGGAGTTCTGCGCGCCGACGAACTGGCCGTCACCCACGTAGATCGCCACGTGGTACGCGCTGCCGGCGCTGCCCCAGTACAGGATGTCGCCGGCCTGGAGGCTGCCCAGGGAGACCTGGGTGCCCGCGACCGACTGGTCCTGGGAGACGCGCGGCAGGCTGACGCCCGCCTGGGCGTACGCGGCCTGCACGAGGCCCGAGCAGTCCCACGAGTTGGGGCCGGTGCCACCGGCGACGTACGCGTCGCCGACCTGCGCCTTGGCGAACGCCACGATGGCGGCGGCGGAGCCCGAGACGGCAGAGGAAGACGAGGAGGACGAGGCGGCCGTGGCGGTCGCCGTCGTGCCCGAGGAAGAGGAGGAACCGGAGGAAGAGGCGCTGAGCGTGGTGCGCGCGGCGCTGCGGGAGGCGCGCTCGGCGGCTTCCGCCTTCGCCTCGGCCTTGGCCTTCGCCTCGGCGGCGGCCTTCTTCTTCGCGGCGGCCTCGCGGTCGGCGTCCGCCTTGGCGGCCTTGGCGGCCTTCGCCGCGGTCGTCGCGGCGGCCTCCTCCTGGGCGTGCGTCTGGAGGTCGAGGGCGACCTGCTGGGTCGCCTGCGCCGACGCGGCGACGGAGGTGGAGAGGTCGGCCGTGATGGTCGGCATCTCGATGGTCTGGGTCACCGGCTCGGCCTGGGCCGGTCCGGCGGCGCCTGCGATCGCGAGGGTGCTGAGCACGCCGCCGGCAACTCCCGCACGCAGCGCCGTCTTCGATGCGCGCTGGCGGGGCTTCCGGTGGCTGGGTATCTGAGCGGTGTGGGACATGGCTCTACGGCTACCAGGGGTTCCGGGGTCCCTTCAAGAAACGTGTGTTGCGACACAGTTACGTCCGGAATCCTGTAATCCGCTTGCTGCGCGGCCTTATTGACGCCGTAACGGGCAAAACGGACAGGGGCGATCGGGGCCGTGATCATTGCTTTTCGGCAATACGCCCGAATTGCCCACCACTTACCATCCGTTCACACCGTTGGCCAACCTCGCCACTTCAGCCACCCCTGTGCGCGTGACGCAGCTCACTGTGTGCATCCCCTGTGAAGGAGGGACCCCGCCGCGCTCGTTCTTCCCTTCACGAGGTCGGCTTCCGGGGCGGCGGTCGGGTCGCGAGGAGATCGCGGAGAGGTCGCGGCGGGGTCACGGAACGGTCGCCCGGACGTGCCGGCGGCGACGGCCCGAACGCGCGGGGTCCGGTGGCCCGGCGACGGCCCGCCGGGCTGCCGGCTGTCCGGATCGCGCGGGGCGGCGTGGGCCCCTCCGCGCCTCTCTGTGCCTCTCCCGGAGGAGAGACGGGGGCCCGAAAAGCCTTTGTGCGCGGAGTTGTCCATGTACGTCCCCCGGCCACCCTCGTTCGGGTGGTCCCAATTCCGGCCGCTTCCTATATCACTTGGCCGAGTCCATCTCCAATTTTGCGTTGCGGGTCGGTACTTGATAGGCCACCACCCGGTTGACCAGGGGTAACCCGTCCGATTGTCACCTCTGGTGATCACTCGGGCGCTTCGCGTACGAAGATCGCCACTCATCCGACTTCATGATCGTTCGTCAGGTGGTGGAGGTCACAAAGACGGGGCTGTACCCCGTGTCGCAGATCACAGGATCGCAGGCATAGGATGCGGGGCAGTCGGGCTTGTGAACTGCCTCACATATGCACGATCTTGCTGAGGCGGCGAGCCGGTCGCCCGATGCGGTCCAACGGTCAAGGACGACTGGAAGGAGCGAGGAGCGTGAATGCCTACGCGCCCATCCTCGTGCTCGGCGCCCTCGGGGCAGGGTTTGCGATCTTTTCCGTGGTCATGGCCACGCTTATCGGCCCCAAGCGGTACAACCGGGCAAAGCTCGAAGCGTACGAGTGCGGTATCGAACCCACCCCCACTCCGGCCGGCGGCGGCCGCTTCCCGATCAAGTACTACCTGACGGCGATGCTGTTCATCGTCTTCGACATCGAGATCGTCTTCCTCTACCCCTGGGCGGTCTCCTTCGACGCCCTGGGGATCTTCGGGCTCGTGGAGATGCTGCTCTTCGTGCTCACCGTCTTCGTCGCCTACGCCTACGTGTGGCGTCGCGGCGGCCTGGAATGGGACTGAGGGGCTGAGGGGCACACCATGGGAATCGAAGAGAAGCTGCCGAGCGGCTTCGTACTGACCACTGTCGAGCAGGCCGCCGGCTGGGTGCGGAAGTCCTCCGTCTTCCCCGCCACCTTCGGACTCGCCTGCTGCGCCATCGAGATGATGACGACCGGCGCCGGACGGTACGACCTCGCGCGATTCGGCATGGAGGTCTTCCGGGGCTCGCCCCGGCAGGCCGACCTGATGATCGTCGCGGGACGGGTCAGCCAGAAGATGGCACCGGTGCTGCGGCAGGTCTACGACCAGATGCCGAACCCCAAGTGGGTCATCTCGATGGGCGTGTGCGCGTCCTCGGGCGGGATGTTCAACAACTACGCGATCGTTCAGGGCGTCGACCACATCGTGCCGGTGGACATCTACCTGCCGGGGTGTCCGCCCCGCCCCGAGATGCTGATCGACGCGATCCTCAAGCTCCACGAGAAGATCCAGGGCTCCAAGCTCGGGGTCAACGCCGAGGAGGCCGCCCGTGAGGCTGAGGAAGCGGCGCTCAACGCGCTGCCCCTGATCGAGATGAAGGGGCTGCTGCGATGAGCGGGAACGACGACGGCCGCGAGGGCGCCCTGCCCGCCCCGCGCGAGGACTCCGGCGAGGTCATCCGGGTGCGCAGGGGGATGTTCGGCGCGAACAACGGCGGCGACACCTCCGGTTACGGCGGTCTCGTCCGTACGGTGACGCTGCCCGGCGCGACCCCCCGCCCGTACGGCGGGTGGTTCGACGAGGTGGCCGACGAACTCGAAGGCGCCCTGGAGGAACAGGGACTGGTCCCGGAGGAGGCCGTCGAACGGACGGTCGTCGACCGGGGCGAGCTGACCTTCCACGTCGCCCGCGAGCACCTGCTCACCGTCGCCCGCACCCTGCGCGACGACCCGGCGCTCCGCTTCGAGCTCTGCACCGGCGTCAGCGGCGTCCACTTCCTCGGCGACGAGGGCCGCGAGCTGCACGCCGTCTACCACCTGCGGTCGCTCACCCACGGACGGCTCATCCGGCTGGAGGTGTCCGCCCCGGACAGCGACCCGCACGTCCCGTCCCTGGTCGAGGTCTATCCGACCAACGACTGGCACGAGCGCGAGACCTACGACTTCTTCGGGCTCGTCTTCGACGGGCACCCCGCCCTCACCCGGATCATGATGCCGGACGACTGGCAGGGCCACCCGCAGCGCAAGGACTACCCGCTCGGCGGCATCGCCATCGAGTACAAGGGCGCCCAGATCCCGGCTCCGGACCAGCGGAGGTCGTACTCCTGATGAGCACTCCCCACACCCACCCCGCGGCGGGCGCCGCGTACTCCGACGCCCGCGAGACGACGGAGGGGACCGTGTACACGGTCTCCGGCGGCGACTGGGACGAGATCGCCGAAGCGGCGGTCAAGTCCGACGACGAACGCATCATCGTCAACATGGGTCCGCAGCACCCGTCCACGCACGGCGTGCTGCGGCTGATCCTGGAGATCGACGGCGAGACCGTCACCGAGGCCCGCTGCGGCATCGGCTACCTGCACACCGGCATCGAGAAGAACCTCGAATTCCGGAACTGGACCCAGGGCACCACGTTCGTCACGCGCATGGACTACCTGACGCCGTTCTTCAACGAGACGGCGTACTGCCTCGGCGTCGAGAAGCTGCTCGGCATCGAGGACCAGATCCCGGACCGCGCGAGCGTGCTGCGCGTGCTGCTGATGGAGCTCAACCGCATCTCCTCGCACCTGGTGTGCATCGCCACCGGCGGCATGGAGCTGGGCTCCACCACGATCATGATCTACGGCTTCCGCGACCGGGAGCTGGTGCTCGACCTGTTCGAGCTGATCACCGGTCTCCGGATGAACCACGCGTTCGTCCGGCCGGGCGGCCTCGCCCAGGACCTGCCGCCGGGCGCGGTCGACCAGATCCGCTCCTTCGTGAAGACCATGAAGAAGAACCTGCCGGAGTACGACAAGCTCGCCACCGGCAACCCCATCTTCAAGGCACGCATGAAGGACGTCGGCTATCTCGACCTGGCCGGCTGCATGGCGCTCGGCGTGACCGGGCCGGTGCTCCGCTCGGCCGGACTGCCGCAGGACCTGCGCAGGTCCGACCCGTACTGCGGGTACGAGACCTACGACTTCGACGTGCCCACCGCCGACACCTGCGACTCCTACGGCCGCTTCCTCATCCGGCTGGAGGAGATGCGGCAGTCGCTGCGGATCGTCGAGCAGTGCCTCGACCGGCTCGCGCCGGGCCCGGTGATGGTCGCCGACAAGAAGATCGCCTGGCCCGCGCAGCTCGCGCTCGGACCGGACGGCCTCGGCAACTCGCTGGAGCACATCAAGAAGATCATGGGCACCTCCATGGAGGCGCTGATCCACCACTTCAAGCTGGTGACCGAGGGCTTCCGGGTCCCGGCCGGGCAGGCGTACACCGCCGTCGAGTCGCCCAAGGGCGAACTGGGCGTGCACACCGTCTCCGACGGCGGGACCCGCCCCTACCGGGTCCACTTCCGCGACCCGTCCTTCACCAATCTCCAGGCCATGGCGGCGATGTGCGAGGGCGGCCAGGTCGCCGACGTCATCGTCGCCGTCGCGTCCATCGACCCCGTGATGGGAGGCGTCGACCGGTGACCGCACCTCAAGAAGTCAGCCTGGGGATGCCGCAGCTCCCCGCCCCCGCGTACCCCGCAGAGGTACGCGCCCGGCTCGAAGCGGACGCGCGGGAGGTGATCGCCCGCTACCCCGGCAGCCGCTCCGCGCTGCTGCCGCTGCTGCACCTGGTGCAGTCCGAGGAGGGGTACGTCTCCCGCACCGGCATGGCGTTCTGCGCCGAGATGCTCGACCTCACCACCGCGGAGGTCACCGCGGTGGCGACCTTCTACACGATGTACCGCCGCCGGCCGAGCGGTGACTACCAGGTCGGCGTCTGCACCAACACGCTGTGCGCGGTGATGGGCGGCGACGAGATCTTCGACCGGCTCAAGGGCCACCTCGGCGTCGGGGACGACGGGTCCGACATGACCACCGCGGACGGCAAGGTCACGCTCGAACACATCGAGTGCAACGCGGCCTGCGACTTCGCGCCCGTCGTGATGGTCAACTGGGAGTTCTTCGACAACCAGACACCCGAGAGCGCGACGCGGCTTGTGGACGACCTCATCGCCGGGCGGCCCGTCGAACCCACCCGCGGCGCCCCGCTCTGCACGTACAAGGAGACGGCCCGCATCCTGGCCGGCTTCCCCGACGAGCGGCCCGGAGCAGTGGCGGCGACCGGCGGCGCGGGACACGCTTCGCTGGCCGGACTCCGGCTCGCCAAGGGCGAGAGCGGCACCCACCGGGTGGTGGGCCCGCGCGGCGGCTCCCAGCAGGACGCCCCGCACGACGCGCCCCACGACCCGTCGCCCACCGAGCACCTCAGCTCGCACGACGCACCGCAGCAGACATCGGCCTCCGACCCGGACCACCCGGCCGGACCCGCAGCCGAGGAGGGGGAGTGATGACCTTGGCCGCCGAGATCGACAAGAACGGGACCGACCCCGAGAAGCTCCTCGCCCCCGTCCTCTCCGCGCACTGGGACCAGCCCGAGTCGTGGACGCTGGACACCTACCGCCGCCACGACGGGTACGAGGGACTGCGCAAAGCCCTCGCCATGACGCCGGACGACCTGATCGCGTACGTCAAGGACTCCGGTCTGCGCGGACGCGGCGGCGCCGGCTTCCCCACCGGGATGAAGTGGCAGTTCATCCCGCAGGGCGACGGCAAGCCGCACTACCTCGTCGTCAACGCCGACGAGTCGGAGCCCGGGACCTGCAAGGACATCCCGCTGCTCTTCGCCAACCCGCACAGCCTCATCGAGGGCATCGTGATCGCCTGTTACGCGATCCGCTCCTCGCACGCCTTCATCTATCTGCGCGGCGAGGTCGTCCCCGTGCTGCGGCGACTGCACGAGGCCGTCCGCGAGGCCTACGAGGCCGGCTTCCTCGGCAAGGACGTCCTCGGCTCCGGGCTCGACCTGGAACTCACCGTGCACGCGGGCGCCGGGGCGTACATCTGCGGGGAGGAGACCGCGCTGCTGGACTCCCTCGAAGGGCGGCGCGGCCAGCCCCGGCTGCGGCCCCCCTTCCCCGCGGTCGCCGGGCTCTACGCCTGCCCCACCGTGGTGAACAACGTGGAGTCCATCGCCTCGGTTCCCGCGATCCTGAACCGCGGCAAGGACTGGTTCAAGTCGATGGGCACCGAGAAGTCGCCCGGCTTCACCCTCTACTCCCTCAGCGGCCACGTCGCCGGACCCGGGCAGTACGAGGCGCCGCTCGGCATCACGCTGCGGCAACTCCTCGACATGAGCGGCGGGATGCGGCCCGGACACCGGCTGAAGTTCTGGACGCCGGGCGGTTCCTCCACCCCGATGTTCACCGAGGAGCACCTCGACGTGCCCCTCGACTACGAGGGCGTCGGCGCCGCCGGGTCCATGCTCGGCACCAAGGCGCTGCAGTGCTTCGACGAGACCACCTGCGTCGTCCGCGCCGTCACCCGGTGGACCGAGTTCTACGCCCACGAGTCCTGCGGCAAGTGCACCCCGTGCCGCGAGGGGACGTACTGGCTCGTCCAGTTGCTCCGCGACATCGAAGCGGGCAAGGGCCGGCCGGGCGACCTCGACAAGCTGAACGACATCGCCGACAACATCAACGGCAAGTCCTTCTGCGCGCTGGGCGACGGAGCCGCGTCGCCGATCTTCTCGTCCCTGAAGTACTTCCGCGACGAGTACGAGCAGCACATCACCGGCAAGGGCTGCCCCTTCGATCCCGCCAAGTCGACCCTGTGGGCCGACGACACGAACGCTCACCGGGGGGTGAACGCATGACAGTCACCACGAGTGCGCCCTCCGGGGGCGGCGACACGGCCGTACCGCCCGAGGACCTGGTCACGCTGACCATCGACGGCATCGAGATCAGCGTCCCGAAGGGGACCCTGGTCATCCGGGCCGCCGAACTCCTCGGCATCGAGATCCCGCGCTTCTGCGACCACCCGCTCCTCGACCCGGCCGGCGCCTGCCGGCAGTGCATCGTCGAGGTCGAGGGCCAGCGCAAGCCGATGGCGTCCTGCACCATCACGTGCACCGACGGCATGGTGGTGAAGTCGCAGATCACCTCGCCCGTGGCGGAGAAGGCCCAGAAGGGTGTGATGGAGCTGCTGCTCATCAACCACCCGCTGGACTGCCCGGTCTGCGACAAGGGCGGCGAGTGCCCGTTGCAGAACCAGGCCATGTCGCACGGGGGCTCGGACTCCCGGTTCGAGGGGCGCAAGCGGACCTTCGAGAAGCCCGTCCCGATCTCCACCCAGGTGCTGCTGGACCGCGAGCGGTGCGTGCTCTGCGCGCGCTGCACCCGGTTCTCCAACCAGGTGGCGGGCGACCCGATGATCGAGCTGACCGAGCGCGGCGCGCTCCAGCAGGTCGGCATCGGCGAGGGCGACCCCTTCCAGTCGTACTTCTCCGGCAACACCATCCAGATCTGCCCGGTCGGCGCGCTCACCTCCGCCGCCTACCGGTTCCGCTCCCGCCCGTTCGACCTGGTCTCCTCGCCGTCGGTGTGCGAGCACTGCGCGGGCGGCTGCGCGACCCGCACCGACCACCGGCGCGGCAAGGTCATGCGGCGGCTCGCCGCCAACGACCCCGAGGTCAACGAGGAGTGGGTCTGCGACAAGGGCCGGTTCGGCTTCCGCTACGCCCAGCAGCGGGACCGGCTCACCACCCCGCTGGTGCGCAACGCCGACGGGGTGCTGGAGCCGGCGAGCTGGCCCGAGGCGCTGGCCGCGGCGGCGGCCGGACTCGGCGCGGCCCGCGGCCGGGCCGGAGTGCTCACCGGAGGCCGGCTCACCGTCGAGGACGCCTACGCGTACAGCAAGTTCGCCCGGGTCGCGCTCGACACCAACGACATCGACTTCCGGGCCCGCGCGCACAGCGGCGAGGAGGCGGACTTCCTGGCGTCCCGGGTGGCCGGCCACGGCCGTGACCTGGACGGCGGGGGCGTCACCTACACCTCGCTGGAGAAGGCGCCCGCGGTGCTGCTGGCCGGCATCGAGGCCGAGGAGGAGGCGCCCGGCGTCTTCCTGCGGCTGCGCAAGGCCCACCGCAAGGGCGGACAGCGGACCTTCGGGCTCGCCAGTCACGCCAGCCGGGGCCTGGTGAAGGCGGGCGGCACGCTGCTGCCGGCCGCGCCCGGCACCGAGACCGAGTGGCTGGACGCGCTCGCGGGCGGCGTCGGCCTGGAGGGCGCGGGAGCCGAGGCGGCGACCGCGCTGCGCGAGCGGGGCGCGGTGATCGTGGTGGGCGAACGCCTGGCCGCGGTGCCCGGCGCGCTGACCGCGGTCCTGCGGACCGCCACCGCCACCGGGGCGGAGCTGGTGTGGATTCCGCGCAGGGCCGGCGAACGCGGGGCGATCGAGGCGGGGGCGCTGCCCTCGCTGCTGCCCGGCGGACGCCCGGCCACCGACCCGCGGGCCCGCGACGAGGTGGCGGCCGTCTGGGGCGTCGCCGAACTCCCCACCGGCTACGGCCGCGACACCGGCCAGATCGTCGAGGCCGCCGCGTCCGGCGAGATCGGCGCCCTGCTGGTCGCCGGCGTCGAGCCCCGCGACCTGCCGGACCCGGCCGGGGCGCTGGACGCCCTCGACCGGGTCGGGTTCCTGGTCTCCCTGGAGCTGCGGCCCAGCGAGGTCACCGAACGCGCCGACGTCGTCTTCCCGGTCGCCGCGGTCGCCGAGAAGTCCGGCACCTTCCTCAACTGGGAGGGCCGGGCCCGGATGTTCGAGGCCGCGCTCAAGCCCGAGCACATGACCCGCACCCTCCCGCCGACCGACGGCCGGGTGCTGCACATGCTGGCCGACGCGCTCGACGTGCCCTTCGCGCTGCCCGACCTCGCCGCGGCCCGCCGCGAGCTGGACCGGCTCGGCGGCCCGGAGGACGGCCACGCCGCGCCCCCGCGCGAGACCGCGGAGCCGCTGCCCCGCCCCGGCGACGGCGAGGCGGTCCTCGCGGGCCACCGGATGCTGCTCGACCTGGGCCTCCTCCAGGAGGGCGACGAGGCGCTGGCCGGCACCCGGCACCCCGCCGTGGCCCGGCTCTCCGCCGTCACCGCCGCCGAGACCGGGGTGAAGGACGGCGACCTGCTCGCCGTCTCCGGCCCGGCCGGCTCCGTCGAACTCCCGTTGCTGATCACCGAGATGCCGGACCGGGTGGTCTGGGTCCCGCTGAACTCCGTGGGCCGGGGCGTCGCGGGCGACACCGGGGCCCGCCCCGGCGGCCTGGTCCGCATCGGCCCGGCCGCAGTTCCCGCCCAGAACCCGGAGGTGCGCCCGTGACCGGCCTCGCTCCACTCGCCGCCGAGGACCTGTCGATGTTCGGCACCGACCCCTGGTGGCTGGTCGTCGTCAAGGCGGTCTTCTGCTTCGCGTTCCTGATGGTGACGGTGCTCTTCGCCATCGTCTGGGAGCGCAAGGTCGTCGCCTGGATGCAGTTGCGCATCGGCCCCAACCGGCACGGTCCCTGGGGGCTGCTGCAGTCCCTCGCCGACGGCGTCAAGCTGATGCTGAAGGAGGACCTGGTCGTCAAGCGTGCCGACAAGGTCGTCTACGTCCTCGCCCCGGTCGTCGCCGCCATCCCCGCGTTCATGGCGATCGCGGTGATCCCGTTCGGCCCGGCCGGCAACGAGGTGTCGATCTTCGGCCACCGCACCACGATGCAGCTCACCGACCTGCCGATCGCGATGCTCTACATCCTCGCGGTCGCCTCCGTCGGCATCTACGGCATCGTGCTGGCCGGCTGGTCGTCCGGCTCGACGTACCCGCTGCTCGGCGGGCTCCGCTCGTGCGCGCAGATGATCAGCTACGAGATCGCCATGGGCGCCGCGTTCGCCTCGGTCTTCCTCTACTCCGGGTCGATGTCGACCTCGGCGATCGTGGAGGCGCAGGCGGACCGCTGGTTCGTCATCCTGCTGCCGGTCTCCTTCATCATCTACATCGTCACCATGGTCGGGGAGACCAACCGCGCCCCGTTCGACATGCCCGAGTCCGAGGGCGACCTGGTCGGCGGCTTCAACACCGAGTACTCCTCGATCAAGTTCGCGATGTTCATGCTCGCCGAGTACGTCAACATGGTGACCGTCTCCGCGGTCTCCGCGACGCTGTTCCTCGGCGGCTGGCGCGCCCCGTACCCGATCAGCACCTTCTGGGAGGGCGCGAACCACGGCTGGTGGCCGATGCTCTGGTTCGTCGTCAAGGTCCAGCTGCTGCTGTTCTTCTTCATCTGGCTGCGCGGCTCGCTGCCCCGCGTCCGCTACGACCAGCTCATGAAGCTCGGCTGGAAGGTCCTGATCCCGGTCTCCGTGGTCTGGCTGATGATGGTCGCCACCGTCCGCGCGCTGCGCAACGAGGGCTACGACTTCACCAACATCGTGCTCTACGTGGCCGGGGCGGTGATCGCGGTCCTGCTGGTCTCCTTCGTCGCCGACATGTTCCGCGACCGGGCGGCCCGTGCCGAGGACGAACGGGCCGGGCCGGAGCCCGCGTTCGACCCGATGGCGGGCGGATATCCGGTGCCCCCGCTGCCCGGACAGACCCTGCCGCCGGTGCCCCGGCGCACCCCCAGGCGCGAGCGGCAGCTCGTTGTCAGTGGCGGCACGGATACCCGGAGTGACGAAACCGCGAGTGACGGAAAGGAGGCCGGCAGTGTCTGAATCCAGGAACGCGAAGGACGCCCGCAAGGCCCTCGGGTCCGGCGGCCCGGCCGAACCCGGTCCCGCCGGGTCGGGGGACGGCTTCCAGAACCCCGTGGCCGGCTTCGGCGTGACCTTCAAGGCCATGTTCAAGAAGCGGCTCACGGAGCAGTATCCGGAGACGCCCAAGGTCACCGCGCCGCGCTTCCACGGCCGGCACCAGCTCAACCGCCACCCGGACGGGCTGGAGAAGTGCGTCGGCTGCGAGCTGTGCGCCTGGGCCTGTCCGGCCGACGCGATCTACGTCGAGGGCGCGGACAACACCGACGAGGAGCGGTACTCCCCGGGCGAGCGGTACGGCCGCGTCTACCAGATCAACTACGCCCGGTGCATCCTCTGCGGGCTCTGCATCGAGGCGTGCCCCACCCGCGCGCTGACCATGACCAACGAGTTCGAGCTCGCCAACACCACCCGCGCCAGCCTCATCTACACCAAGGACGAGCTGCTGGCGGGGCTGGAGGAGGGCATGGTCGACAGCCCGCACGCGATCTTCCCCGGCATGGACGAACAGGACTACTACCGCGGGCTGGTCACCGAGGCCGCCCCCGGGACGGTGCCGCAGCAGGCCGTCTCCCAGGGGGAGCGGGAGAAGCCCGGGGACGTGCCCGCCGAGCGGCCGGGCAGCGCCCCGGCCGACCGGGTGCCGCCCGCCGGCCTGTCCCCGGACACCCCGGACGCGCCGTCGCGCGCGACGGCGCCCGGCACCGACCCGAGCGGAACGGCCCCGTCGGGCGCGGTCCCGCACGGTTCCGCCCCGCACGACCGCGAGAAGGGGGCGGGCGCATGACCGGCCTGGCCGCAGCGGCCTCCACCACCTCCACCGGTGAGGCCTTCCAGTTCTGGGTGCTCGGCACCGTCGCCGTCGTCGGAGCGCTGTCGACGGTCCTGATGAAGCGGGCGGTGCACAGCGCGCTCTCGCTCGCCGGGACCATGATCGTGCTGGCGGTGTTCTACCTCGCCAACGGCGCGTACTTCCTCGGCATCGTGCAGATCGTCGTCTACACCGGCGCGATCATGATGCTCTTCCTGTTCGTCGTCATGCTGGTCGGCGTCACCGCGGCGGACTCCCTGAAGGAGACGCTCAAGGGCCAGCGGTGGCTCGCGGTCGGCTGCGGGCTCGGCTTCGGGATCCTGCTGATCGCGGGCATCGGGAACGCCTCGCTCAGCAGCTTCAACGGCCTCGGCGCGGCCAACGCCGCCCACGGGGGCAACGTCGAGGGACTGGCCAACCTCATCTTCACCAAGTACGTCTTCGCCTTCGAGATCACCGGCGCGCTGCTGATCACCGCGACGGTCGGCGCGATGGTGCTGACGCACCGCGAGCGCACCGAACGGGCCGCGACCCAGCGCGAGCTGGCCGAGGTACGGGTCCGCTCGGGCCAGCTCCCGCCGCTGCCCGCCCCCGGCGTCTACGCCCGGCACAACGCGGTGGACATCGCCGGCCTGCTGCCGGACGGCACCCCGTCCGAGCTGACCGTGATGCGGACGCTGCGCGAGCGCGGCCAGATCCGTGACGTGTCCGACGAGGCGCTCGCCGACCTGAAGGCACTGGAACAGCGCTCGGGCGAACGCCTCGGCCGCGGCGCCGGGCCCGCCCGCGGCGCGGTCGGCCCCACCCCGGCCGACACGACGGAGGCCGTCAAGTGAACCCGGTCAACTACCTCTACCTCGCCGCCCTGTTGTTCACCATCGGTGCGGCCGGGGTGCTGATCAGGCGGAACGCGATCGTGGTGTTCATGTGCGTCGAGCTGATGCTCAACGCCTGCAACCTCGCCTTCGTGACCTTCTCCCGCATGCACGGCAACCTCGACGGGCAGATCGTCGCGTTCTTCACGATGGTCGTCGCCGCCGCGGAGGTCGTCGTCGGGCTGGCGATCATCGTGTCGCTGTTCCGCTCACGCCACTCGGCCTCGGTCGACGACGCCAGCCTGATGAAGCTGTAAGGGGCTGAATCGTGGAGAATCTGATTGCGCTGCTCGTCGCGGCGCCCCTGCTCGGTGCGGTGGTCCTGCTGTGCGGCGGCCGCCGGCTCGACCGGGCCGGACACTGGGTCGGCACGCTCTTCGCCGCGGCCTCGTTCGCCGTCGGCCTGGTGCTCTTCGCCGACCTGCTGGGCAGGGGCGCCGAGGAGCGCCTGCTGCACCAGAAGCTGTTCAGCTGGATCCCGGTGGAGGGCTTCCAGGCCGACATCGCCTTCCAGCTCGACCAGTTGTCGATGACGTTCGTCCTGCTGATCACCGGCGTGGGCACGCTCATCCACATCTACTCGATCGGCTACATGGAGCACGACGAACGCCGTCGCCGCTTCTTCGGCTATCTGAACCTCTTCCTCGCGGCGATGCTGCTGCTGGTCCTCGCCGACAACTACCTGCTGCTGTACATGGGCTGGGAGGGCGTCGGCCTCGCCTCGTACCTGCTGATCGGCTTCTGGCAGCACAAGCCGAGCGCGGCGACCGCGGCCAAGAAGGCGTTCCTGGTCAACCGGGTCGGTGACATCGGGCTGTCGATCGCGATCATGCTGATGTTCACCACCTTCGGCACCTTCGCCTTCGGCCCGGTCCTCGGAGCGACGGGTGACACGGGCGAGGGCAAGCTCACCGCCATCGGCCTGATGCTGCTGCTGGCGGCCTGCGGCAAGTCCGCCCAGGTGCCGCTCCAGTCCTGGCTCGGCGACGCGATGGAGGGCCCGACCCCGGTCTCGGCCCTCATCCACGCCGCCACCATGGTGACCGCCGGCGTCTACCTCGTCGTCCGGTCCGGCGCGATCTTCAACGCCGCCCCCGACGCCCAGCTCGTCGTCGCCATCGTCGGAGCGGTCACCCTGCTCTTCGGTGCGATCGTCGGTTGCGCCAAGGACGACATCAAGAAGGCGCTGGCCGGCTCGACGATGTCGCAGATCGGCTACATGATCCTGGCGGCCGGGCTCGGCCCCGTCGGATACGTCTTCGCGATCATGCACCTGGTGACGCACGGCTTCTTCAAGGCCGGGCTCTTCCTCGGCGCCGGCTCCGTCATGCACGGCATGAACGACGAGGTCGACATGCGGAAGTTCGGCGGCCTGCGCAGGTACATGCCGGTCACCTTCGTCACCTTCGGCCTCGGCTACCTCGCGATCATCGGCTTCCCCGGCCTCTCCGGCTTCTTCTCCAAGGACAAGATCATCGAGGCGGCCTTCGCCAAGGGCGGCACCGAGGGCTGGATCCTCGGCTCGGTCGCCCTGCTGGGCGCCGCGATCACCGCGTTCTACATGACCCGCGTGATGCTGATGACCTTCTTCGGCGAGAAGCGCTGGCAGCCGGACGCGGAGGGCCACGAGCCGCACCCGCACGAGTCGCCGAAGTCGATGACGATCCCCATGATCGTGCTGGCCTTCGGTTCGGTCTTCGCCGGCGGCTTCTTCTCGATCGGCGACCGCTTCCTGCACTGGCTGGAGCCGGTCACCGGGCACGACCACGGGCACGCCCCGGTCAGCGCCACCACCGTCACCGCCGCCACCATGGTGGTCCTGGTGATCGGAGTGGCCGTCGCCTGGCTGATGTACGGCCGCAGGCCCGTCCCGGTGGCCGCCCCGCGCGGCTCGCTGCTCACCCGGGCCGCCCGGCGCGACCTGCTCCAGGACGACTTCAACCACGTGGTGCTGGTCCGCGGCGGGGAGCACCTCACCCGCTCGCTGGTCTACGTCGACCACTCGCTGGTCGACGGCGTCGTCAACGGCACGGCCGCGTCGGTCGGCGGACTCTCGGGCCGGATGCGCCGGCTCCAGAACGGCTACGCCCGGTCCTACGCGGTCTCGATGTTCGGCGGTACGGCGGTCGTCATCGCCGCGACCCTGCTGATGAGGGCGGTCTGATCCCATGTCCTTTCCCCTCCTGACGGCGACGGCGGCCCTCCCGGCGATCGGTGCGATCGCCACCGCCGCCGTGCCCGCCGCCCGCCGCACCGCGGCGAAATGGCTCGCGCTGTTCTTCTCGCTCGCCACCCTGGTCCTCGCCGCGGTCGTCCTCGTCCGCTTCGAGCCCGGCGGCGACCGCTACCAGCTCACCGAGTCGCACGCCTGGATCGCCGACTTCGGCGTCCGGTACGAACTGGGCGTGGACGGCATCGGGGTGGCGCTCCTCGCGCTGACCGCGCTGCTGATCCCGTTCGTCATCCTGGCCGGCTGGCACGACGCCGACCCCCTGGAGACGAAGTCCTCGCGCTGGCGCCCGACCCAGGGCTTCTTCGCGCTGATCCTCATGGTCGAGGCGATGGTGATCCTCTCCTTCGAGGCCACCGACGTCTTCCTCTTCTACATCCTCTTCGAAGCCATGCTCATCCCGATGTACTTCCTCATCGGCGGCTTCGGCGACCGCGCCCACGCGGGCACCGACGAGAACGCGGCGGCCCAGCGCTCCTACGCCGCCGTGAAGTTCCTCCTCTACAACCTCGTCGGCGGCCTGATCATGCTGGCCGCCGTCATCGGGCTGTACGTCGTCGCGGGCAGCTTCTCGCTGTCGGAGATCGCCGAGGCCCGCGCCAACGGCTCGCTGGAGATGGCGGGTTCCACCGAGCGGTGGCTCTTCCTCGGGTTCTTCTTCGCCTTCGCGGTGAAGGCCCCGCTCTGGCCGCTGCACACCTGGCTGCCGAACGCGATGGGGGAGGCGACCGCCCCGGTCGCCGTGCTCATCACCGCGATCGTCGACAAGGTCGGCACCTTCGCGATGCTCCGCTTCTGCCTCCAGCTCTTCCCGGAGGCCAGCAAGTGGGCGACCCCGGTGATCCTGGTGCTGGCCCTGATCTCCATCGTCTACGGCGCCCTGCTCGCCGTCGGCCAGCGCGACATCAAGCGGCTCATCGCCTACGCCTCGATCTCGCACTTCGGCTTCATCATCCTGGGCATCTTCGCGATGACCAGCCAGGGCCAGTCCGGCGCCACGCTCTACATGGTCAACCACGGGATCTCCACGGCGGCGCTGATGCTGGTCGCCGGCTTCCTCATCACCCGGCGCGGCTCGCGGCTCATCGCGGACTACGGCGGGGTGCAGAAGGTGGCCCCGGTGCTGGCCGGCACCTTCCTGATCGGCGGTCTGGCGACGCTCTCGCTGCCCGGACTCGCCCCCTTCGTCAGCGAGTTCCTGGTCCTGGTGGGCGTCTTCAGCGCCTACCCGGTCGCCGGGATCATCGCCACCACCGGCATCGTGCTCGCCGCGCTCTACGTCCTCGTGCTCTACCAGCGCACGATGACCGGCCCGGTGAAGGCGAGCGTGTCGGGCATGCCCGACCTGCGGGTGCGCGAGCTGGCGGTGGTCGTCCCGCTGATCGCCGTCCTCATTTTCCTCGGCGTCTTCCCGAAGCCGCTGACCGAGATCATCGACCCGGCGGTGGGCCACACCATGTCCGACGTACAGAAGAAGGACCCCCAGCCCGAGGTGGAGGCCGCCAAGTGAGCGCAACAGCTGTCCACAGCCTGTGGACCGGGTCGGGCGGGGTGACCACGGCCGCCACCGACGCCGGCTTCACGGCTCCGACCATCGAGTACACCCAGCTGGCACCGGTGCTCATCGTGGTCGGCGCGGCCGTCCTCGGCGTCCTGATCGAGGCGTTCGTGCCGCGCCGGGCCCGGTACCACTCCCAGCTCTTCCTGACCGTGGTGGCGCTCGCCGCCGCGTTCGCCGCCGTCGTCGGCCTCGCCGCCGGCGGATACGGCACCACCGAGGCGCACGTCGCCGCGATGGGCGCCGTCGCCGTGGACGGACCGGCGCTGTTCCTCCAGGGCACCATCCTGCTGGTGTCCGTGGTCGCCGCCTTCACCTTCGCCGAGCGCAGGCTCGACCCGGCCGCGCACGGCAACCGGGTCGACTCCTTCGCCGCGCAGGCCGGGGCCGTACCGGGCAGCGACGCGGAGAAGAAGGCGGTCAAGGCCGGTTTCACCACCACCGAGGTCTTCCCGCTGCTGCTCTTCAGCGTCACCGGCATGCTGGTCTTCCCGGCCGCCAACGACCTGCTGACGCTCTTCGTGGCCCTGGAGGTCTTCTCCCTCCCGCTCTACCTCCTGTGCGCCGTCGCCCGCCGCAAGCGGCTGATGTCGCAGGAGGCCGCGGTGAAGTACTTCCTGCTCGGCGCGTTCTCCTCGGCGTTCCTGCTCTTCGGCATCGCCCTGCTCTACGGCTACGCGGGCTCGCTCTCGTACGCCGCCATCGCCAACGTCGTCGAGGGCTCGGTCACCGACATCGACCCCGCGCTCGCCGACACCATGGGCAACGACGCGCTGCTGCTGATCGGCGGCGCGATGATCCTCACCGGTCTGCTCTTCAAGGTCGGCGCGGTCCCGTTCCACATGTGGACCCCGGACGTCTACCAGGGCGCCCCCACCCCGGTCACCGGCTTCATGGCCGCCGCTACCAAGATCGCCGCGTTCGGCGCGCTGCTGCGCCTGCTGTACGTGGTGCTCCCCGGGCTCACCTGGGACTGGCGGCCGGTCATGTGGGGCGTGGCCATCGTCACGATGCTGGGCGGGGCGGTCGTCGCGATCACCCAGACCGACATCAAGCGCCTGCTGGCCTACTCCTCGATCGCGCACGCGGGCTTCATCCTCGCGGGCGTCATCGCCACCTCCGAGGAGGGCGTCTCCTCCGTCCTCTTCTACCTGGTCGCGTACTCCTTCGTGACCGTCGGCGCCTTCGCCGTGGTCACCCTGGTGCGGGACGCGGGCGGCGAGGCGACCCACCTGTCGAAGTGGGCGGGGCTCGGCCGCCGCTCCCCGCTGACCGCCGCGGTCTTCGCGGTGTTCCTGCTGGCCTTCGCCGGCATCCCGCTGACCTCGGGCTTCTCCGGGAAGTTCGCCGTCTTCAAGGCGGCGGCCGAGGGCGGCGCCGGCGCCCTTGTCGTCGTCGGCGTGCTCTCCTCGGCGATCGCCGCGTTCTTCTACATCCGGGTCATCGTCCTGATGTTCTTCAGCGAGCCGAAGGCGGACGGCCCGACCGTCGCCGTCCCGTCCCCGCTGACCATGACCGCCATCGCGGTGGGCGTCGCCGTCACCCTGGTGCTGGGCCTCGCCCCGCAGTACTTCCTGGACCTCGCGGGCCACGCGGGAGTCTTCGTGCGGTAGGGCGGAGGGGCCCCTCGGGGGCCGAGGTGAGCGGGGGAGCCGGACGGGCAGGAGTCAAGCCCGTCCGGCTCTGTCGTACCGGCGGCCTATCGTGGCAGGGGACGCGGAACGGCAGGAGCCGCGCGGCGGGGCACGAGCAGCGGGACCGACGGTCCCCCGGGGGTCAGAGCGATGAGCGGGGCCGGAGCGATGAGCGGGACGGACGGGACCATGGAAGTGACCGGGACGAACACGGCCGATGCACGGGCGGCGGAGGCGACGGCGCCCGGCAGCGAGGCGCAGCGGACCCTGCAGCGGGTGTTCGGGTACGAGTCCTTCCGCGGCGAGCAGGGCTCGGTCATCGAGCACGTGGTGGACGGCGGCGACGCCGTGGTCCTGATGCCGACCGGCGCGGGCAAGTCCCTCTGCTACCAGATCCCCGCCCTCGTCCGGCCGGGCACCGGCGTCGTGATCTCGCCGCTCATCGCCCTCATGCAGGACCAGGTCGACGCGCTGCGGGCGCTCGGCGTCCGGGCCGGGTTCATCAACTCCACCCAGGACTTCGACGAGCGCCGCTCGATGGAGGCGCAGTTCGCCGCCGGTGAGCTGGACCTGCTCTACCTCGCCCCGGAGCGCCTGCGGCTGGACGCCACCCTGGCGCTGCTGGCCCGCGGCGAGATCTCCGTCTTCGCGATCGACGAGGCGCACTGCGTCGCCCAGTGGGGCCACGACTTCCGCCCCGACTACCTGGCCCTGTCGGTCCTCGGCGAGCGCTGGCCGGACGTGCCCCGCATCGCGCTCACGGCGACCGCGACCCACGCCACGCACGAGGAAATCACCCGGCGCCTGGGCATGCCCGACGCCAAGCACTTCGTCGCCAGCTTCGACCGGCCCAACATCCAGTACCGGATCGTCGCGAAGACCGACCCGAAGAAGCAGTTGCTCACCTTCCTCAAGGAGGAGCACCAGGGCGACGCGGGCATCGTCTACTGCCTGTCGCGCGCCTCCACGGAGAAGACCGCGGACTACCTCAGCCGCAACGGCATCGCGGCCGTGCCGTACCACGCGGGGCTCGACGCCCGGGTGCGCGCCGACCACCAGGCCCGCTTCCTGCGCGAGGAGGGACTGGTCGTGGTGGCGACCATCGCCTTCGGCATGGGCATCGACAAGCCCGACGTCCGCTTCGTCGCCCACCTCGACCTCCCGAAGTCCGTCGAGGGCTACTACCAGGAGACCGGCCGGGCCGGCCGCGACGGCGCTCCTTCGACGGCGTGGATGGCCTACGGCCTCCAGGACGTCGTCCAGCAGCGGAAGATGATCCAGAGCGGCGAGGGCGATGAGGCGCACCGCCGCCGGGCCGCCGCCCACCTGGACGCGATGCTGGCGCTCTGCGAGACGGTCCAGTGCCGCCGGGCCCAGTTGCTGCGCTACTTCGGCCAGGAACCGGCCGCCGCGTCCTGCGGCAACTGCGACACCTGCCTCACCGCGCCGGAGACCTGGGACGGCACGGTCGCCGCGCAGAAGCTGCTCTCCACGGTGGTGCGGCTCAAGCGGGAGCGCGGCCAGAAGTTCGGCGCCGGGCAGATCGTCGACATCCTGCTGGGCCGCCGGACGGCGAAGGTCATCCAGTTCGACCACGACCAGCTCTCCGTCTTCGGCATCGGCGAGGAGCTGTCCGAAGCCGAGTGGCGCGGGGTGGCCCGCCAGTTGCTGGCCCAGGGGCTGCTGGCCGTGGAGGGGGAGTACGGCACGCTGGTGCTGACCGACGCGAGCGCCACGGTGCTCGGTCGGGAGCGCGAGGTGCTGCTCCGCAAGGAGCCCAAGCAGACGGCCGCCAAGGCCGCCGCCAAGGGCGAACGGCGGGCGAAGTCCGCGGCGGCCGTCGCGGAGCTGCCGGAGTCGGCCGTCCCGGTCTTCGAGGCGCTGCGCGCCTGGCGCGGGGCGACGGCGAAGGAACAGGGCGTCCCGGCCTACGTCATCTTCCACGACGCGACCCTGCGCGAGATCGCCGCGCTGCGGCCCTCCTCCACGGCGGAGCTGGGCGGCATCAGCGGCCTCGGCGAGAAGAAGCTGGTGACGTACGGCGAGGGTGTGCTGGAGGTGCTGGCCGAGTTCGGCCCGGCCCCGGAGGGCAGCGCTCCGGCACCGCAGCAGCAGCCGCCGACGCCCGCGCCGCGCCCCGCGACCCCGCAGCCCCGCCCGGCCGCCGCACCGGAGGCCACTGCGCCGAGGGCCGCCGCACCCCGGACACCGCAGGCGCCGGCGCACGACGACGCGGGCTTCGGCTGGGACGAGGAGCCGCCGGAGTACGAGTGACGCGGCCGGGCGGTGGTGGATGGCGGGTCGGCAGGCGCGGCGGTGCGGCGGCGGACGTCCCGCGACCGGGCCCGCCCGCCGTCGCCGGCGGTACGCCCCCCGCCGCCCGTTTACGCGGGCCCGGAGCCCCGGCGGCGTGGCCCGACGGTCGTCAGGTCGAGGTCGACCGGGAAGGGCACGGACACCTTCAGCCGGTCGTGGAAGATCCCGGTCGAGGTGAAGACACCGGTGGCCGGCTCCCGCTCGAAGACCGCGTGCTCCCCGCACTCCGAGGAGGCGGACCCGTAGCCCGGGTCGCCGCCCTCCGCGTCGTCACCATCCGTCGAGAGGTGTCCGCGCGGCGCCCCGGAGCCGAAGCGGTATCCCTCCTCGTAGGTACGGAAGCCGTCCGACCCGTGCGCGCAGCCGGCCGCGCACACGGCGCCCAGGACCAGCGCAACGACGAGCGGGGCACCGCCCCGTCTCCCGCGTACACCGCCACCGTCCACGGTCAGTCCCGGCGTTCCGGCCGCTCACCCGCCGCCGGAACGATCCGCCCCGTCACCTCGCCCAGCCCGATCCGGGTGCCGTGCGGCCCCGGCGCCCACGCGGTGAGCGTGACCACGTCGCCGTCCTCCAGGAACGTGCGCTTCCCGCCGTCCAGTTCGAGCGGGTCGCGGCCGTTCCAGGTCAGTTCGAGGAGCGAGCCCCGCTGGTGCGGCTCGGGCCCGCTGACCGTGCCGGAGGCGTACAGGTCGCCGGTCCGCAGCGAGGCGCCGTTCACCGTCATCTGCGCGAGCTGCTGCGCCGCCGTCCAGTACATCGAGGCGAACGGCGGCTCCGCGACGACCCGGCCGTTGATCGCGACGGAGATCCGCAGGTCGTAGCCGCCCGGCTCCTCGTCGTCGGCGTCCTCCAGGTACGGCAGCAGCGGAGTGTCCCGGGCGGGCGGCTCGATGCGCGCCTCGTCCAGGGCCTCCAGCGGCGTCACCCACGCGGAGACGGAGGTGGCGAAGGACTTGCCGAGGAAGGGGCCGAGCGGGACGTACTCCCACGCCTGGATGTCGCGCGCCGACCAGTCGTTGAGCAGCGAGAGGCCGAAGACGTGGTCGCGGAAGCCGGCGAGCGGCACCGGGGCGCCCTGGGCGGACGGTACGCCCACCACGAAGGCCACCTCCGCCTCGATGTCCAGCTTCACCGACGGGCCGAAGACGGGCGCCGCGTCGGAGGGCGCCCTGCGCTGGCCCGACGGGCGCACCACGTCGGTGCCGGAGACCACGACGGTGCCGGCCCGTCCGTGGTAACCGATCGGCAGATGCTTCCAGTTGGGCGTCAGTGCCACCCCGTCCGGGCGGAAGATCCGGCCGACGTTGGTCGCGTGGTGCTCGCTGGCGTAGAAGTCGACGTAGTCAGCGACCTCGTACGGCAGGTGCATCGTCACCGCGTCGGACGGGTGCAGCAGTGCCTCGATCTCGGCCCGGTGGGCGGGCACGGTCAGCCAGCCGGTGAGGGCACGGCGCACGTCGCGCCAGGCGGTGCGGCCGGCCGCGAGCAGCGGGGTGAGGCTGGGCCGGTCCAGCAGCCCTGCGTACGGCGACCCGAGCGTCCGCGCGGCGGCGCCGGCGTCGAGCACGTGGTCGCCGATACGGACGCCGACCCGCCGCCCGCCGGGGAGGCCGACGGAGGAGAACACGCCGTACGGAAGGTGGTGCGGACCGAAGGGATGACCCTCGGGCACGTCGAGCGGGCTGCTCTGCTCGGGCATCGGATGCTGCCTCGCTTTCCAGGTCGCGTGGGGGACACGTTACGTCGGTGTCGCCTCCGACGACGGTGTCCGTCGACCCCTGCGTCATGCCCGGAAAGATCCGCCCTACTCCCGCAGAACGGGAGCAGGGCGGACAAATCTGACGTACCGTCAGCCGGCGGTGCGCGGGATGCGCTTCTCCCAGGTCCGGTGGAAGACGATCTCGCCGCCGTCCTTGCAGACGACCTCGTTAAACGTGAGGAAGTCGTGCTCGTCCGCGGTGATCTCGGAGCGCGTCTCGACCTCGGCGTCCCAGCCGGTGTCCGGGCGGTGCAGCCGGATCCGCCAGTCGGAGCGGGTCCGCGCCGACAGCGGGTCGCGCTCCTGGATCGTGTACGTCTCCAGGGCGTCCTCGGTGAATTCGAGCCCGTCCGGGTAGAGACGGGTGCCGCCGTAGCGGGGGTCGACCTCCTGGCGCCACTCGCCCTTGGCGACGTCCCGCACCACCAGCCGTTCCGGGCGCTGTTCGTCCAGGGTGGCGGGAAAGACCACGCCGAGCGGTTCGGCCTGCTCGGGCTCGCCGAAGGTGATCGCCGGGTCCTCGGTGTGCCGGCGCACCGGAAGTTCGACGAGGCTGCCGTCGGCGTCCAGGACGAACCCCGCCGAGCCCGCCTGCGGCCAGATCCACGGCCAGTACGACGAGGAGACCGCGAGCCGGATGCGGTGGCCGGGCGGGAAGGTGTGCCCGATGGCGTTCAGCTCGAAGGCGACGTCCTCGGTGGCGCCCGGCGTCCAGTCCTCGGCCCGGTCCCGCCCGTGGCGGGTCGCCAGGTTGAGCACGCCGCGGGTGACGAGCGTGGAGGAGCCGTCGGGGGCGACGTCGCAGAGCCGGGCGACGGCCTGGCCGCGCGGCACGTCCATCCGCAGCCGCAGCTTCACCCGCGGGCGGCCCAGGATCTCGATCGGGGCGCCCTCGACCGGGAATTCGAACGAGACCGACTTGGCGTCCTCGTCGCGCTGGTCCGGGGGCAGGTCGGCTTCGTTGCCGAACGGGAAGAAGCGGCCCGCGTCGACCCCGGTCTGCTGCGGGGAGTCCACGATCCGCTCGCCGCCGGCCAGCGCGTAGGCAATGGGCGAGACGTTCTCCGAGGGCCAGCGCGCGTCGCCTACCCAGCGGCCGGGCAGGGTGTCGTAGACGGTGGCGGGCGGGTGCGAACCGCTGATCCAGGACCGCAGCAGCGGCTCGTTCATCACCCCGGTCTCCTTGCCCTTGAGGTGCTGGTCCCACCAGCGCAGCGTCTCCTGGAGGAAGCCGATCGCGGGGCCCGGCGGCAGACCGCGGTCCGGGTACTGGTGCGACCAGGGGCCGATCAGCCCGCGCACCCGGGACGGGTCGAGGTGCTCGACCAGCCGCAGCACGGTGTCGCGGTACGGGTCGTGCCAGCCGCCCACCGCGAGGACGTTCGCCCTGATGGAGCCGTAGTCCTCGCAGACGCTGCCGTGCTTCCAGTAGTCGTCGCGGGTCTGGTGGGCGAGCCAGGTGTGGATGAACGGGTCGACGGCCTCCAGCCGCTCCAGCCACATGTCCTTCCACGCGTCGCCGACCTGCGCCGGGTCCGGGGGCCGGGAGACGAAGGCCAGCATGGTGGCGGCCCAGGCGTGCATGTCCACGGCGAGGACGGAGCCGCCCATGTAGTGGACGTCGTTGTCGTAGCGGTCGTCGGTGGAGCAGACCGTGACGACGGCCTTCAGCGGCTCGGGTGCGAGCGCGGCGAGCTGGAGCGAGTTGAAGCCGCCCCAGGAGATGCCGAACATGCCGACGCGGCCGGAGCACCACTCCTGCTGCGCGAGCCAGTGGATGACGGCGACGCCGTCGTCGAGCTCGGTGGCGTCGTACTCGTCGCCGGGCAGGCCCTCGCTGTTGCCGTGGCCGCGCACGTCGACGCGTACGGAGGCGTAGCCGTGGCCGGCGTACCAGGGGTGGCGCTGGGCGTCGCGGGGGGCGGTCCAGTCACCGAGGCGGTAGGGGAGGTACTCCAGCAGCGCGGGGACGGGTTCCTCGGTGACCGGCCGCCAGACGCGGGCGTAGAGCCGGGTGCCGTCGGGCAGCGGGATGCGGACGTCCTCGCGGGTCGTCTCGTAGGGGGAGTCGGTGGTGATGTGCATGGGGGGACCTCAGTGGACGGGGTGCATGGTGCGCTTGAGCCAGGGGGCGGCGGCGATCATCGCCACACCCGCCGCCACCGCGATCGCACCGTTGACACCGAAGTAGGCGGGGTTGGAGACCTCGCCGTACAGCTTCACGATCTGGGCCTGGATGCCGTTGGCCAGCGCCAGCGACAGGAACCACAGCGCCATCGTCTGGCTGGCGAACGCCTTGGGGGCGAGCTTGGTGGTGGCGGACATGCCGGAGGTCTCCAGCAGGATGTCGCCGAGCCCGAGCAGCAGGTACGAGCCGACGATCCACCACGCGGCCATCCGGTAGGTGTCGCCGGAGTGCCCGGAGGTGGGGATGACCATCAGCAGGAACGAGAGCCCGCCGAGGATCACGCCGAACGCGATCTTGTTGGAGGCGTGCGGCTGCCGGGTGCCCATCCGCGCCCAGACGGCGGCGACCACGGGGGCCAGCGCCACCTCGAAGGCGCCGAGCGCGGAGGCGTACCAGCTCGCCGGGAAGTGGAAGCCGAGGATCTCGGTCCGGGCGTTGGTCGACGCGAGCAGCATCATCGTCGAGTACGCCTGGAAGAGGATGAAGTTGAAGACGACGGAGCCGAGGAACAGCACGACGTAGGGGCGCAGCCGGCCACGCTCCTCGGCGGAGACCCGGGGGCTGCGGAACATCACGACGAAGTACACGACCGGCGCGATCACCGAGACGACGGTGAGGACGTCGACGAACCGGTCCATCGTCAGCCAGCCGGCCAGGACGAGCGCGGTGGCGACGACGGCGACGGCCACGGCGCCGCCGACGATGAGGCCGATCGCGCGCCGCATCGCGGCGGGGGCGAGCGCGAACTCGGCGGCGTGCTTGCGCCCGGCCAGGTGACGGCGGCCCGCCACGTACTGGATGAGGCCGAAGGTCATGCCGATGGCGGCGGCCGAGAAGCCCCAGTGCCAGCTCGCGTGCTCACCGAGCCAGCCGGTGATGAGCGGACCGGCGAAGGCGCCGATGTTGATGCCCATGTAGTAGAGGGCGAAGCCGGCGTCCCGGCGCTCGTCCTCGGTGCGGTAGAGCTTGCCGACCATGGAGGCGACGTTGGGCTTGAGCAGGCCGGTGCCGGCGCTGATCAGACCGAGGCCGACCCAGGTCATGGCGTCGGTCGGGACCGCCATCGAGTAGTGGCCGCAGGCGATCAGGATGCCGCCGTAGAGCACCGCCCGGTAGGAGCCGAGGATGCGGTCGGCGAGCCAGCCGCCGGCGACCGAGACCAGGTAGACGAGGGTGCCGTACGCGGCGGACACCGACGCGGCGGTGCCCGGGTCCATGCCCATCCCGCCGTTGGACACCTTGTCCGCGAAGAACAGGACGAGGATCGCCTGCATGCCGAGGAAGGAGAATCTCTCCCAGACCTCCAGGCCGGACAGGGTCATCAGGCCCCGCGGCTGGCCGAAGAAGGCGTGGTCGTCCCCCGGCGGGGGCTGGGTGGGCTCGGTGTCGTGGGCGGTGTGCGACAAAACGTGAACTCCTGATCGTATGAGCTGAACCCGAACATACCGGCGGTCGCGGGAAGCCGCCCATGGTGATCCACAGGCGACCGGATACGCTGGGCCGGAGTGAAGACAGCCGACAGATCGACAATCGTGTGATCGTCAGCAGACAGGAGATCCCCTCGTGACCGTCGTCGGGCCGTTCGGACTGCGCGTGCGGGACCAGGCTCTTGAGGCCCACATCCAGACCGGCTTGGCCGCCGTCGAGGCGGGGCTCCTCGACGCCACCAAGAGCGAGGTTCCGTTCATCACGGAGGCCGCCCAGCACCTGGTGCGCGCGGGGGGCAAGCGGTTCCGTCCGCTGCTGGTGATGCTGGCGTCCCAGTTCGGCGACCCGGACGCGCCGGGCGTGGTCCCCTCCGCGGTGGTCGTGGAGCTGACGCACCTGGCGACGCTGTACCACGACGACGTGATGGACGAGGCGGAGGTCCGCCGCGGAGTCGACAGCGCCAACACCCGCTGGGGCAACTCGGTGGCGGTGCTGACCGGTGACTTCCTCTTCGCCCGCGCCTCGCACATCCTGGCCGACCTCGGCCCCGAGGCGGTCCGCATCCAGGCGGAGGCGTTCGAACGCCTGGTGACCGGTCAGATCCTGGAGACCGCCGGCGCCCGCGACGGCCGCGACCCGGTCGACCACTACATGGACGTGCTCGCCGGCAAGACCGGCTCCCTGATGGCGGTGTCCGGCCGGTTCGGCGCGCTGATGTCGGGGGCCGACGAGAAGACCGTCGACACCCTCACCCAGTACGGCGAGCGGCTCGGCGTCGCCTTCCAGCTCGCCGACGACGTCCTCGACATCGCCTCCGACTCCCACGAGTCCGGCAAGACCCCCGGCACCGACCTGCGCGAGGGGATCGCCACGCTGCCGGTGCTGCTGCTGCGCGCCCGTGCCGCCGCGCACGGCGGCCCCGAGGACCTGGCCCTGGTGGAACTCCTCGACGGCGACCTCACCGATGATGCCCGGCTGGGCGAGGCGCTGGCCCTGCTGCGCGTCCACCCCGCGCTGGAGCAGGCCCGCCGGGAGACCGTCCGGTACGCGGAGGAGGCGCGGGCCGCGCTGACCCCGCTGCCCGAGGGGTTCGCCAAGACCGCACTGGCCGAGCTCTGCGACCTCGTGGTGCACCGCGCCGGCTGACGGCCCCCGCACCCGTGTCCCGTACAACGGCCTGAGCCCTCTCGGGGTGGTCCGGGGCCGGTTCGTGGGGGACGCGCGTCCGCGCCGCGGCCGGGAGACCCCGAGTGCGCCCCGGATACGGCGCGCGGGTGTCATACCGCAGCAGTACGTCCAGTTGCTCCCGCGGTCTGACGCGTACGCGCCCCGGATTTGGTCAGATGGTGTGAGTAACCACTCCTGACCACAACGGGTGAGCGGCGGCGCGGAGTGGACGAGCGCGACCGGACGGACGCCGCCGACCACGGAGGTAGGGCACACATGGCAATCGACGACAGCGCGGAGAGGGACGGCGGAGCCACCGGCACCGTCGTACGCCCCCGCAGGAAGCCCTCGCGCTACATCGTTCCCGTCGCGGTCGCGGGGGTGGCCGCCGCGACGATCGGCCTGGTTCCCGCGCTCGCCGACACCGGCGACCCGGAACTGCCGAAGATCAGCGCGCAGGAACTCATCGAGAAGATCGCCGCCTCCGACGAGGAGCAGCTCAGCGGCACGGTGAAGATCAGCACCGACCTGGGCATCCCCTCGCTCGGCGGCATCCTCGGCTCCCTCGGCGGAGGCGACGCGCCGTCGGGCGCCGCCCCGGAGGACCGGCTGATGGAGCTGGCCTCCGGCACACACACCCTGCGGGTGGCGGCGGACGGCCCCGACAAGCAGAAGGTCTCGGTCCTCGGAGAGGCCTCCGAGTACACCGTCATCCACCACGCGGACGACGTCTGGGCCTACGACAGCGCCTCCGACGAGGTGTACCACGCACAGGGCGCCGCGCCGGAGGGGTCTTCGGACGAGGACTCCGGCAAGGCGGAGGCCGGCACTCCTGCGGAACTGGCCGAGCAGGCGCTGGCGGCGGTCGGCGACACCACGTCGGTCACCGTGGACGGCACCGGGCGGGTGGCGGGCCGGGACACCTATCAGCTGGTCATCAAGCCGAAGCAGGCCGGTTCGACGATCGGCTCGGTCCGGATCGCGGTGGACGCCCGCAACGGCGTGCCGCTGAAGTTCACCCTCTCCCCGAGCGGCGGCGGCAAGGCCGCGGTCGACGCGGGCTTCACCAAGGTCGACTTCTCCGCGCCCGCCGCCTCCACCTTCCGCTTCACCCCGCCCAAGGGCGCCAAGGTGACGGAGGCCGACGAGGCGGACGTCCGCCCCGGCACCGGCAGGTCCGGCGCGCCGGCCCTGCCCGAGGAGTTCAAGGAGCTCGGCGGGGAGGACGGCGCGCGTGTCATCGGCGAGGGCTGGACCGCGATCGCCGAGATCCGCAACACCGGAGGCACCGGCGGCGCGGGCGGCGCGGGCGGCGCGGGCGGCTCCGGCGAGGCGCAGCAGTTCCTGGACGCCCTGGGCGACAAGGTCGAGGGGAAGTTCGGCTCGGGGACGGTCTTCAAGACCCGCCTGGTGAACGCCCTCATCACGGACCGGGGCACCGTCTACGTCGGCGCGGTCACGCAGGACGCGCTGGTGAAGGCGGCGGACGCCGCGAAGTAGCGCGGCCGTCCGGCCAGGTCGTCGGACGCGGGCCTTCGAGGGTGCGGGGCGCACGCCCCGCACCCGGGCCGGGCCGGGCGATTTTTCGAGCCGGTCCGCACCCACGCCGCCAGGTCGGCGGCGACTGCTCGCGCAGGGCACGGTCGCCGCGTCGGCGGCAGGGGCGCGCGACGGTGCACGGCTCCGCCGGGTGAGCGCGCTTCACGGCGCGGGACTTCGCGGGCCGGAACCGCCTCATCGGAGCGGGAGGTGGCTCTGCGACCGTCCGCGCCGTCGGCCGGTCGAGCCGTCCCCCGATCGGCTCGTCGCGGCACGAACGGCACGAACGGTGCGAACAGCGGGAACCCACGACACGGTACGTTCCGTTTCCGCCTCGGTATTGTTCGACTTTTGGCGACGACCTGTCAACAAGCTGTGGTGGTCGGACGCCTATGCTCACCGAATGGTCACATCGCCTCTTTCCCTGCGACGCAGCGAGCGGTCACGGCGCGCGACCCTGGAGGCCGCGCTCGACCTGTGCACGGAGAAGGGGTACGGGCACGTCACCGTGGAGGGAATCGCGGCCCGTGCGGGGGTCAGCAAGAAGACCATCTACCGGTGGTGGCCGTCAAAGAGCGCGGTGGTGCTGGAGGCGTTCTCCGAAGCGCTGGTGGACGGCACCCCGTTCGTCGACACCGGTGACCTCGGCGCCGACCTGCGGACCCACATCAACGCGGTGGTGCGGATGTTCGGCACCGCCCCCTACGGCCCGGCCTACTCCGGCATCCTCTCGGAGATGCACCACGACGACGCCTTGGCCCGCGAGCTCCTCGAACAGGTGGTGACGCCCCGCTTCGACGCGGCGGTGGACCGGCTGCGCCGCGCCCAGGACCTCGGAACGATCCCGCCCGGCGCCGACCTGCCCCTCGCCGTCGAGATGCTCTACGGACCCGTCTACTACCGCCACGTCCTGCGCAAGCCCGCCCAGGACGAGGCCGCCGTCGCCGCCTTGGTGGCCGGGGTGCTGCGGTCGCTGGGCGTGCGCGACGGGGGCGCCGACCCGGTGCCGGGCGCCGGGGACGAGGAGCGGGTACCGGGACCACGGGGCTCTCTGCCGCGCTGAGCGGGCGACGCCGCGGGCGGGCGCGGGGGACGGGTGCGCAGCCCCTGTCACGGCCGGACACGGGCGAAGGCGCGGCACGGCCGGCGCAGAGGGATGCACGGTGGTGGAGCTGACCCCGGAACCCGGCCTCACGGACCTGAGGGGGCCCGGCCCGGCGGGGCCCCTCAGCCGAACAGCCGCTCCAGCACCACCGCGATGCCCTCCTCGGTGTGCGGCAGCGTGATCTCGTCGGCAGCGGCCTTGAGTTCGGGGTGGGCGTTACCCATGGCCACCCCGTGCCCGACGAGCCGGAACATCGGCAGGTCGTTGGGCATGTCCCCGAACGCGACGGCGTCCGCCGGGTCCAGACCGAGGAGTCCGGCGGCCATCGCCAGCCCGGTCCCCTTGTCGACGCCCCGCGGGGCGAGTTCGACGGTGCCGGGCCCCGCCATGGTGACCGTCGCCAGATCGCCGACCGCCTGCCGGCCCACTGCCGCCAGTTCGTCGTCCCCCAGCCGCGGGTGACGCACCATCACCTTGATGATCGGCTCGGCCCACAGCGCGTCGCGGCGTGCGACACGGGCGGCGGGGAGGGTGGGGTGAGGCATCCGGTAGGCCGCCTCGATCAGCGTGCGGCCCTCGGGTCCGTCCTGATCGACGGCGGCGAACACCTCGCCGACCTCCGCCTCGATCTTGCCGAGGGCCATGTCGGCCAGCTCCCGGTCGAGCGGTGCCGAGCGCACCATCCGGTGGGCCCCCGCGTCGTACACCTGGGCGCCCTGGCCGCAGACCACCAGGCCCTCGTAGCCCAGCTCCGCGACGAGCGCGCGTATGCCCGGCACCGCCCGGCCGGTCACGATCATGTGCCGGGCCCCGGCGGATCCGGCCCGTGCGAGGGCGGCGCGCGAGCGCGGACTCACGGTGTCGTCGGGAAGCAGCAGGGTGCCGTCCAGGTCCGTGGCGACGAGGGTGCGGGCAAGTGACGTCGGCATGGGCTCAGCCTAGGGAGATCGCCTTCCGGCCGTACGCCGCTGACCTGCGGCGACGGTCCGGCCCCCGGTGGTGGCGGGCTTTCCCGCGCCGGAACGGGTGGTACGCCCCGGTTCGTGCCGGGTCTTCCGGGACGGCTCCAGGCTCCCCGACCGGCCTCGGGCCGCCCGAGGCGTCCGGCCCGAGGCGATCGACCCGTCGCGACCGGCCCGTCGCGACCGGCCCGTCGCGACCGGCCCGAGGCGACCGGCCGAGGCGTCCTGCCCTTCGTGTACCGCGGGCCGTTCGTCCGGCCCGCTTCAGGCCGCCGCGTTCCCGTGCAGGCGGGCCAGGTGGGTCAAGATCTCCTCGGGGCGGTCGGCCGGGGCGACCAGGCCGATGTGGTGGTCCGGACGGACCACGACGACGCGCCCGCCGTCCGCGCCCGGCGCGGTGTACGCGTCGGCCACGTGCCCCGCGTGGTCGACCAGTGTGCCGGTCCCACCGCCCCCGTCGGCCGGGGCGATCCGGTGGACCGCCACCGCGTCGCCGTACGCCGCCTCCGCCGCGCTCAGGGCCGCCCCGGCTCCGGGGCCGAAACCGAGCAGCGTGGTGTGCGGCCCGGCGAAGGCGCGGAACAGCGTCGTCGGCGTGCCGGTGGCGCCGTCCAGGCACGGCGCGTCGGGGGCCCGGTCGCCGGCCTGCGGGGACGCCCCGGTGAGCGGGCCGGACGCGGCCGGGGCGAGCGTGCTCCACCGGTAGGACGTGGCGAGGCCGTCGGCTCCCGGTGCGAGGGCCGTCTCCAGTCCGGCGCCCGGCCGGGTGATCGCGGCGAGGACGGCGGTGAGCCGCTCGCTGGTGAGGTCGAGGGTGCGGGCGGCGACCGGGAGGCGCTCCTCCTCGTAGCTGTCGAGCAGTTCGGCGGGGGCCCCGCGCAGCGCGTGGGCGAGCTTCCAGCCGAGGTTGAAGGCGTCCTGGACGCCGGTGTTCATACCGAGTCCGCCGGCGATCGGATGGACGTGCGCGGCGTCCCCGGCGAGGAAGACGCGCCCGGACCGGAAGCGCTCGGCGAGCCGGACGCTGACGCGGTACGTGGAGAGCAGGGTCGCGCGCGAGAGACGGTCGGCGGGCAACCGGGTGTGCCGGGCGAAGAGGCGCGCGAACCCCTCCTCGGTGGGGGCGAGCGGGAGCCCCGCCCGGTCGCGCTCGGGCGAGGCCTGGAACCACCAGCCGGCCCGGGTGCCGGGCACGGGGCAGAGCATCACCCCGCCGTCGGCGTCGAACCACTGGTGCCACCGGGCCCGGTCGAGCGTCCCTCCGGCGATCTCGACGTCCCCGCAGACCATCGCCTGCTGCTCGGCGGTGGTACCGGCGAAGGGGATGCCGAGCAGTTTGCGTACGGAGCTGTGCGCGCCGTCGCAGCCGACCGCGTACCGGGCGGTGACCGTGCCGCCGCCGGAGAGCGTCGCCGTGACGGTGTCGCCGTCCTGGGTGAGGGCGACCACCTCGGCGGCGCGTTCGACCTCCACCCCGAGCCCGGCGAGCCGGGCTCGCAGGATCTCCTCCAGCCGCCACTGGGCGATCAGCCACGGCCGGTCGTAGGGCGCGGACGGGGTGGGTGCGGCACCCGCGAAGGGGTCGGTGTCGGCGACCGCCACCCCGTCGCGGTACTTCCGCATGGGCGGCGGGGTGCTTCCGGACGCCAGCACCTCGTCCACGATCCCCAGGGCGGCGAAGACCTCCAGCGAGCGCTGGTTCGGCCCCTTGGCGCGGGAGCTGCGCGGGTGCTCGGCCGACCGGTCCACGATCCGTACGCCGATGCCCCGGCGGGCCAGGTCGCAGGCCAGGGTGAGCCCGGTGGGGCCCGCCCCCACGATGAGTACGTCGGTCATGGCTGCGGCTCCTCGGTCACCGGTGTGCGGAGGGCCAGCAAATCGCAACTTGGTTAAATAAGCAACTCAGTAACTTTTGTGATGTCGAGTCGGCTGCCCCCGTGCGCGGCGCTCGTGCGGGGCGCCCGTGCGTGGTGCGGGCGGAGGCAGCAAAGGGGGGCGAGCTGTAGGAGGGGATGCGAGGCGGGGGCGGCAGGGGAATCTTCGGGCTGCCCCCTACGTTGTCCGGCTCCCGGTTCTCACCCGCTGCCGGGGCGCCCTGATCCGCTCGCCCGCCACCTGGGAGTCCCTGTGTCCGAGGCAAAGCCCGCGCCCGCCGTCCCGTCCACCGGAGCCGTCACCTCCGGTGGAGCCGCCACGCCCTCTGCCGTGACCGGCCGTCCGTCCGCACCGCCGGAGAGCGTTCCGGTTCCCGTCCTGCCGCCCCCGGCCGTGCAGGCCGAGCGGCTGATCGGGCTCGGGGTGCACGAGATCGCCGGACTGTCCGCCGCCGAGCTGCGCGGCGCGGCGCGGGAGGCCGGGGCGACCGCCCCGGCGGGGGCCCTGCTCGCGCTGCATCCGGACCGGGCGCCCGCCTCCGTGCTCGCACCGCTGCTCCGGCACCGGGACAAGCCCGGTTTCGTCGTCTCCGACATGACCGACGTCGATCTCTTCGCCCCGCTCGCCTTGGTCGAACCGCCCGAGGGGCCTGTGTACCTTCTGACGGGCCCCGACCGCGGCGACCGTCTGGCCGACTGGAGCCCCGACGAGGTGCTCCCGCACCTCGCCGCGCACGGGCGTACCCCGTTCACCCTCACCGAGGGCATCCACTGGGTGCTGCAACGGCCCGCCGTGCTGGAGCGCAACCACTGCTTCATGACGATCGGCTCCCGGCTGCGGAAGGCGAATGGGGCGCTGGACGCCCGTACCCCGGCGATCTGGATCAGCAACGGCACCGGACGGGACGGCCGCGAGCGGCGGGACGCGCCGAAGGTCGGCTGGTGCTGGGCGGGCAACCGCCACACCTGGCTGGGCTTCGCCTCCGCCGAGGCCCGCACGGGACCCTGACAGCGCCCGGCCGGTGCGAGGACCGGGCCCCGCGGGCGGCGCCCGGCGAGGCGCGGACTCGCCCTCGGTTCGGACGCGTTCCCAGCGGCACTCGCACCCCTCGGGGCGGCCCCTGTACGGCGTCAGGGGCGACGCGGACCATGGATCCACGCGCCCCTGAGAGCGGGGGTCGCGCCCCTGAGGGGCCGCGACCGGATGCGACGGTCGTTACCCCCGGGAAGGGCGCTCCGCCGCGGCGGAGGGCGTGCCGGGCGCGGCAACCGGGGCCGGTCCCGGTGCGGGAGCGTCGGTTGCCGCGGCACCGCGCACCCGAGTACCGGAGGTCTGAGCGCCGCGCGCCTGAGCGCCGGAGGTCTGAGCGCCGGAGGTCTGGGCGCCGGAGGTCTGGGCGCCGGGGCTCTGGCCGCCGGAACGCCGGGCGTCGGCATCCGCGGTGCCGGGCTCCGGGGGTGCTGCCGTCACGCCCGCCGCCGCGGCCACCGCCGCGAGCCGGATCGCCGCGCCCCGGTTGCGCCGGGCGGTCCGCAGTGCGTCCCAGGTCAGCAGGGAGAGGGCCACCCAGACCAGGGCGAAGCCCGCCCAGCGCTCCGGCGGCATCTCCTCGTGGAAGTACGCGATGCCCAGCCCGAACTGGAAGACCGGGGCCAGGTACTGGAGCAGGCCGAGTGTGGACAGCGGCACCCGGATCGCCGCGGCGCCGAACGCCACCAGCGGGATCGCCGTCACCAGGCCGGTCGCCGCGAGCAGCACCGCGTGGTCCGCACCGCCGACGGTGAAGGTGGAGTCCCCGGTCCCGCCGAGCCAGAGGAGGTAGCCCAGGGCCGGCACGAACAGCACGGCGGTCTCGGCCGCCAGCGATTCGAGTCCGCCCATGCCGACCTTCTTCTTGGCCAGCCCGTAGGTGGCGAAGGAGAAAGCGAGCACCAGTGAGATCCACGGCGGGCGTCCGTAGCCGACGGCCAGTACCAGGACGGCGGCCGCGCCGGTGGCGACGGCGATCCACTGCGCCGTGCGCAGCCGTTCGCCCAGGAGCAGGACGCCGATGGCGATGGTGACCAGCGGGTTGATGAAGTAGCCCAACGACGCCTCGACGACCTGCCCGTTGTTGACGGCCCAGATGTAGACGCCCCAGTTGACGGTGATCACGGCGGCGGCGACGGCTATCAGGCCGAGCCTGCGCGGGTCGCGGAGCAGGACGCCGATCCAGCTCCAGCGCCGCAGCACCAGCAGCGCGACGCCGACGACGCCCAGGGACCAGACCATCCGGTGGGCGAGGATCTCCACCGCCCCGGACGGTTCCAGCAACGGCCAGAACAGGGGCACCAGACCCCACATCACGTAGGCGCTCGCCCCGGACAGCAGTCCGGCCCGCTGTTCACTCTTCCCCTGCACTTGCCCTCCCGGCACACCTGCGCCGGCGACCGCCGACCGCACGAAGGTAACGCCGGGAGGGTGGCGATGTCATTGCCGTCTCACGGTCACACTCGTGACACGTCGAGGGCGGACGGAGCGTGGGCGGGGCGCGTCAGGAGCGCAGCGCGGCCACCGCCGAGGCCACGGACTCGGCGAGCGGCGTGGTCGGGCGGCCGATCAGCTTGGCCAGGTCGCCGTCGGTCCGCGCCAGCAGTCCCCGGCCGATCGCGCGGTCGACGTCCACCAGGACCGCCGCGAAGGCTTCCGGCAGGCCGGCGCCGACCAGGATCTCCTGGTGCGCGGCGGCCGGTACCTCGGTGTAGACGATCTCGCGGCCGGTCGCGCGCCCGACCTCGGCGGCGTACTCGGCCAGCGACCAGGCGGTGTCGCCGCTCAGCTCGTACGCGGTGTTCAGGTGGCCGTCGCCGGTCAGCACGGCCGCCGCCGCGGCGGCGAAGTCGGCGCGGGTCGCGGAGGCGATCCGGCCCTCGCCCGCGTTGGCCACCACGGCGCCGTGCGCGAGCACCGGGGCGAGGTTGTCGGTGTAGTTCTCGGTGTACCAGCCGTTGCGCAGGAAGGTGTACGGGAGGCCGGAGTCGAGGATCAGTGCCTCGGTCGCCTTGTGCTCGTCCGCGAGCACGAAGTCGGCGTCCGGGCCGCCGAGGACACCGGTGTAGGCGAGCTGGGCGACGCCCGCCGCCTTCGCCGCGTCGATCACCGCGGTGTGCTGGGGCAGCCGCCGGCCCACCTCGTTGGCGGAGATCAGCAGCACCCGGTCGCCGGAACGGAACACGTCGCCGAGCGACTCGGGGCGGTCGTAGTCCGCCACCCGCAGCTCCACCCCGCGCTCGGCAAGCGGGGCCGCCTTGGCCGCGTCGCGCACGACGGCGGCGATCTCGCCCGCCGGGACGGTCCGCAGCAGTTCCTCGACGACGAGGCGGCCGAGCTGTCCGGTGGCGCCGGTGACAACGATGCTCATGGTTCTCCCAAGGGGTCGCGCAGGGGTCGTACGGGCCAGACGGCCGCAGATGCCATGGTAGGCACAGTGCTTTCAAAAAGAAAGCGCCTATCTCTGGGGTGGTGTCCTGAGCAGCCGGAAGGCCGGGGCCCGGGGCCCGATCCACGTGGGATCGGGCCCCGGGCCCCGGCCTTCGCCGTCGTACGCGGGTGGGCTCCGGGTCTCAGCCGACGACGGTCCAGGTGTCCTGGCCGGCGAGGAGCGCGCCGAGGTCGCCCTTGCCGTCGCGGGCGACGGCGGCGTCGAGCTGGTCGGACATCAGGGTGTCGTAGACCGGCCGCTCCACGCTGCGCAGGACCCCGATGGGGGTGTGGTGCAGGGTGTCGGGATCGGCGAGGCGGGAGAGCGCGAAGGCCGTGGCGGGGGAGGCGGCACGGGCGTCGTGGACGAGGACCGAGGACCGGTTCTCCTCGGTGACGGCGACGACGCTCAGCTCGCCGGTGGCCGGGTCACGGACGACGCCCTTGGAGCCGTCGGCGCCGAAGAGGACCGGCTCCCCGTGCTCCAGCCGGATCACCGCGTCCTGGGCGCGCTCCTTGTCCTTGAGCGCCTCGAAGGCGCCGTCGTTGAAGATGTTGCAGTTCTGGTAGATCTCCACCAGTGCGGTGCCCTGGTGGTCGGCCGCAGCCCGCAGCACGCCGGTGAGGTGCTTGCGGTCGGAGTCCACGGTCCGCGCCACGAACGAGGCCTCCGCGCCGAGCGCGAGCGAGACCGGGTTGAACGGGGCGTCCAGCGAGCCCATCGGCGTCGACTTGGTGATCTTGCCGACTTCGGACGTCGGGGAGTACTGACCCTTCGTCAGGCCGTAGATCCGGTTGTTGAACAGCAGGATCTTGAGGTTGACGTTGCGGCGCAGCGCGTGGATGAGGTGGTTGCCGCCGATGGACAGCGCGTCGCCGTCACCGGTCACCACCCACACCGACAGGTCGCGGCGCGAGGTGGCCAGACCGGTGGCGATGGCGGGGGCGCGGCCGTGGATGGAGTGCATCCCGTAGGTGTTCATGTAGTACGGGAAGCGGGAGGAGCAGCCGATGCCGGAGACGAAGACGATGTTCTCCTTGGCGAGCCCCAGCTCGGGCATGAAGCCCTGCACGGCGGCGAGGACGGCGTAGTCGCCGCAGCCGGGGCACCAGCGCACTTCCTGGTCGGACTTGAAGTCCTTCATGGTCTGCGGCGCCGCGGCCTTCGGCACCAGCTGCAGGAGGTGGTCGGTCTCAGCCATCGATGGCCTCCTTCAGAGCGGTGGCGAGCTGTTCCGCCTTGAACGGCATCCCGTTGACCTGGTTGTAGGACCGGGCGTCGACCAGGTACTTCGCCCGCAGCAGCAGGGCGAGCTGGCCGAGGTTCATCTCCGGCACCACGACCTTGTCGTAGCGGCCGAGGACCTCGCCGAGGTTCTTCGGGAAGGGGTTGAGGTGGCGCAGGTGGGCCTGGGCGATCGTGTCGCCGGCCGCCCTCAGCCGGCGGACCGCAGCGGTGATCGGCCCGTAGGTGGAACCCCAGCCGAGCACCAGGGTGCGGGCCCCGGCCGGGTCGTCGACGGCCAGGTCGGGGACCTCGATCCCGTCGATCTTGGCCTGCCGGGTGCGGACCATGAACTCGTGGTTGGCGGGGTCGTAGGAGATGTTCCCGGTGCCGTCCTGCTTCTCGATCCCGCCGATGCGGTGTTCCAGCCCCGGCGTGCCGGGCACCGCCCACGGGCGGGCGAGGGTCTGCGGGTCGCGGAGGTAGGGCCAGAACACCTCGGTGCCGTCGGCCAGCGTCTGGTTCGGCGCGGTGGTGAACGGCACCCGCAGGTCCGGCAGCAGGTCCGTCTCCGGGATCCGCCAGGGCTCGGAGCCGTTGGCGAGATAGCCGTCCGACAGCAGGAACACCGGCGTCCGGTAGGTCAGGGCGATCCGGGCGGCGTCCAGCGCCGCGTCGAAGCAGTCGGCCGGCGTCATCGGCGCGAGGACCGGGACCGGCGCCTCGCCGTTGCGTCCGAACATCGCCTGGAGGAGGTCCGCCTGCTCGGTCTTGGTCGGCAGTCCCGTCGACGGCCCGCCGCGCTGGATGTCCACGACCAGCAACGGCAGTTCCAGCGACACCGCCAGCCCGATCGTCTCGGACTTCAGCGCCACCCCCGGCCCCGAGGTCGTCGTCACCGCGAGCGAACCGCCGAACGCCGCTCCCAGCGCCGCCCCGATCCCCGCGATCTCGTCCTCCGCCTGGAACGTCCGCACCCCGAAGTTCTTGTGCCGGCTCAGCTCGTGCAGGATGTCCGAGGCCGGAGTGATCGGGTACGAGCCCAGGTACAGCGGCAGGTCCGCCTGCCGGGACGCCGCGATCAGCCCGTACGACAGCGCCAGGTTCCCCGAGATGTTGCGGTACGTGCCGGTCGGGAACGCCTTCGACGCCGGCGCCACCTCGTACGACACCGCGAAGTCCTCGGTCGTCTCGCCGAAGTTCCACCCCGCCCGGAACGCGGCGACGTTCGCCTCGGCGATCTGCGGCTTGCGCGCGAACTTCCGCCGCAGGAACGCCTCGGTGCCCTCCGTCGGACGGTGGTACATCCAGGACAGCAGTCCCAGCGCGAACATGTTCTTGCTGCGCTCGGCCTCCTTCCTCTGCAGCCCGAACTCCTTCAGCGCCTCGATCGTCAGCGTCGTCAGCGGCACCCGGTGGACGTTGTACGCCTCCAGCGACCCGTCCTCCAGCGGGCTGGTGGTCCAGCCGACCTTCGCCATCGGGCGCTTGGTGAACTCGTCGGTGTTGACGATGACTTCCGCGCCGCGCGGCACGTCCGCGATGTTCGCCTTCAGCGCCGCCGGGTTCATCGCGACCAGCACGTTCGGCGCGTCACCGGGGGTCAGGATGTCGTGGTCCGCGAAATGCAGCTGGAACGACGACACTCCCGGCAGCGTCCCGGCGGGCGCCCGGATCTCGGCCGGAAAGTTCGGCAGCGTCGAGAGGTCATTGCCGAACGAAGCCGTTTCGGAGGTGAAACGGTCCCCGGTGAGCTGCATCCCGTCACCGGAATCTCCCGCGAACCGGATGATCACCCGATCGAGTTTGCGGATTTCCTTCTCGGTGGCGCCGGTATTTCCTGGACGGGGAGCTCGCTGCTCCCCGACGACAGTCTCGTCGGCCTGTCCGGCCGGGCTACTGACCTGGCTGGTCACTGAACTGGACCTCCCTCGGGGCGGCGGCTCCGGAACGGCCGGCCCGCCGGCGGTCCCACGGCCCACGGTACGTCGGTGCGGCGCGCTTTCAGCGGACCGATCACATGATGGACGCCTCTACGAGACGCCTTCGTGTCCGGTTTTAGCATGGTTGACACCCTTTTCCTCGCGGGCCCTGAGGCGTCGTCCGGCTCGGCCTTTCGACGGAGGCCGCGCCCTTCCGCCGGTGGCCGCTTCCCCCTCCGGCGCCCCTCCGCCCCTCTCCCGGGGGCGAGGCGGACGCCTGGCCCGGAGGCCGGAAGTATCAGCAGTCGGGATTCGACGGGAAAAGAATGCGTTGCGTCAAGAGTGCACCGCGCAAAGAATGCGGAGCGTGAAGGGCGCGCCCTTTTTCGATCACGGGCCCGGTGGTGATTCCGCAGGTGGGAAATGGCTTCCCCCGGTAAACCCGGAAAAGGCAGCCGAACGAAAGTGCGGAGAGTGAGCGGCACCGGGCGAACGTCCGGCCGAATCGCGGGGGCGGCCCGGTCAGGTGTTCAGATAGGTGAGGACGGCCAGTACCCGGCGGTGGTCGCCGTCGCTGGGCGCCAGCCCCAGCTTCTGGAAGATGTTGCTGACGTGCTTCTCCACCGCCCCGTCGCTGACCACCAACTGCTTCGCCACCGCCGAGTTGGTGCGGCCCTCCGCCATCAGGCCGAGGACCTCACGCTCACGCGGCGTGAGCCCCGCCAGCACGTCCTGTTTGCGGCTCCGGCCCAGCAACTGGGCCACCACCTCCGGGTCGAGCGCGGTGCCGCCGGCCGCCACCCGCACCACCGCGTCCACGAACTCGCGGACGTCGGCCACGCGGTCCTTCAGCAGATAGCCCACGCCCCGGCTGCTGCCCGCCAGCAGCTCGGTGGCGTACCGCTCCTCCACGTACTGCGACAGCACCAGCACCCCGATGCCCGGATACTCCTTGCGCAGCCGGACCGAGGCGCGGACGCCCTCGTCGGTGTGGGTCGGCGGCATCCGCACGTCGGCCACCACCACGTCCGGCAGCGCCCCCTCGGCCGCGAGGTCCGCGATCGTCTTCAGCAGGGCCTCCGCGTCGCCGACCCCGGCCACCACCTCGTGCCCCAGATCGGTCAGCAACCGGGTCAGCCCCTCGCGGAGCAGCACCGAATCCTCGGCGATGACCACCCGCACCCTGTTCTCCACGTTCTCCACCGCGTCCGTCCCCCTGCTGATGTTCCGCGTGCCCGCTGCCGGGGCCTCGCGCCGGGGCTCGGCCCCGGACGCCCAGCATCCCAGGAAGCGGGGCCGCGGCGCGGGGATACGCGAGGCCCCGCGTCCGCGGCCGGACGGCCGGAGCGCGGGGCGTGGCGGGACGGCGTCGGCCCCGCCCCGCGCCCCGGCCGTCCGGCAGGTCAGTCGCGCCAGGGCAGCTCGGCGGTCACCGTCGTCGGGCCGCCGGGCGGGGAATCCACCACCAGCACGCCGTCCACCGCGTCCAGCCGCTCGGCCAGGCCCGCCAGCCCGCTGCCGGACCCGGCGTCGGCACCGCCCGCGCCGTCGTCGGTGACCCGCAGCAGCAGCCGGCGACCGGTCCGCCACACCTCGACGGAGGCGGTACGGGCCCTGCTGTGCTTGCTGACGTTCTGGAGCAGCTCGGCGACGGTGAAGTAGGCGATGCCCTCGATGGCCGCCGCCGGACGCGCGTCGAGATCGACGTCCACGGCGACCGGAACGGTGCAGCGGGAGGCGATGGAGGAGAGCGCGGCGTCCAGGCCGCGGTCGGTGAGGACGGCCGGGTGGATGCCGCGCGCCAGGTCGCGCAGCTCCTGGAGGGCGGTCTTCACCTCGCCGTGCGCCTCGTCGATCATGCGGGCCGCCGCCTCGGGGTCGGCGGTCAGCTTCTCCTTGGCGAGGCCGAGGTCCATGGCGAGGGCCACCAGCCGGGCCTGCGCCCCGTCGTGCAGATCGCGTTCGATGCGGCGCAGGTCGGCGGCGGCGGTGTCCACCACCACCCCGCGGTCCGACTCCAGCTCGTGGACCCGGTCCGCGAGCCGCGAGGGGCCGAGCAGCCCGGACACCAGCAGCCGGTCCACCGTCACCAGGCCCCGGGTGACCCAGGGCGCGGCCAGCACCACCAGCAGCCCGGCCCCGCTGGTCACCGCGAGTTCGAGGGGCGAGTCGAGGTACACGTGGTGCGTGGCGTCCCCGTAGAGCTGGAGGCCGTCGCTGCCCACGTACGCCGGGAAGATCCACTGCCAGACGGGGTACGTCAGCGCCGCCAGGCCGTACGTCCAGACCGGCACCACCACGCAGAAGGTGAACACCGCCCACGGGAAGTGCAGGAAGGCGTAGAGCAGGTGCCGCCACGAGGCGCCGCTCCTCAGCACCGCGCCCATCCACGACATCGGACCGCCGGTCCTGCCGCGCACCGGCGCGGGGGCGGCCACCGGGTGCCGCAGCAGCACCCGGGCCCTGGCCCGCTCCAGGGTGCCGAAGCCGAGGCAGAGCGCCAGCCCGAACGCCATGACGGGGACCCCGAGGAAGGTGATGAGGAGCCCGACGCTCAGCGAGGTCAGCGTCGTCGCGAAGGAGAACATCACCACGGAGACCGGCAGGCTCAGCACCACGAACAGCAACTCCCGCCACGTGCGCCCCTCCAGTGGCGTGCGGAGCACCGGCGGCAGGAGGTGCCGGGAGGGCGGTCGGTCCCAGGGGCCCGCGTCCCCCGTGCGCCGGTCACGCGTGGAGCGCGCTCCCGGTCCGTAAGCCGTGGTCATCGCTGGTGTCCTCTTCTCTGTCCGGAAACGCTGTCCGGAGACCTTGTCCGGTGATGTGCGGGTGCGGATGCGTGCCGTGCGGGCGGGTGCGGTGCGGGCGGGCGCGGTGCGGGCGCCGGTGACCGGACGGGTGCTCAGCGCCCGTCGACGGGGCGGTCCCGCCAGGGGAGTTCGGCGGTGACGGCGGTCGGACCGCCCTCCGGGGAGTCGAGCAGCAGCAGCCCGTCGACCGCGCCCAGCCGCTCCTCCAGGCCGGCCAGGCCGCCGCCCTCGGCCGCCGCCGCGCCCCCGGCGCCGTCGTCGGTGACCCTGATCAGCAGCCGGTCGTCGGTCCGCCGGACGTCCACGGAGGCGATACGGGCCCTGCTGTGCTTGCTGATGTTCTGGAGCAGCTCGGCGACGGTGAAGTAGGCGATGCCTTCGATGGCCGCCGCCGGCCGTTCCGGCAGGTCCACCGCCACCTTGACCGGAACGGTGCAGCGGGAGGCGATGGAGGAGAGCGCGGCGTCCAGGCCGCGGTCGGTGAGGACCGCCGGGTGGATGCCGCGCGCCAGGTCGCGCAGCTCCTGGAGGGCGACCTTCACCTCGCCGTGCGCCTCGTCCACCATCCGGGCCGCCGCCTCCGGATCGCTGCTGAGCGTCTCCTTGGCGAGGCCGAGGTCCATGGCGAGGGCCACCAGCCGGGCCTGCGCCCCGTCGTGCAGATCGCGTTCGATGCGGCGCAGGTCGGCGGCGGCGGTGTCCACCACCACCCCGCGGTCCGACTCCAGCTCGGCGATCCGCCGCTCCAGTTCGTCGGAGGGCGACAGCATCCCGCGCACCATCGCCCGGTCCGCGTTGGCCAGCAGCCGTGCCAGGTAGGGCAGGACCGGCCAGAGCACGAACAGGCTCACCAGCGTCACCGCGAAGACCGCCACCCCCCACGGCAGCCGCACGAACGAATACAGCAGCGCCCGCCAGCCCACCGGGTCCGCCAGCCCGCCCCACAGCCAGGCGAAGAAGCCCCGACCGCGCCGGGCGCGCGCCGGCGGACTCGGCTCGCCGATCCGCACCCCCAGCAACGCCCGCGCCCGCCCGCGTTCCAGCCGGCCGAGCAGCCGCGCGCCCTGGAGCCCGAGTGCCAGCAGCGGCAGCCCGATCACCGTGACGGAGAGCCCCGCGCCGACGGAGACGAGCACCACGGTGTAGACGAAACCGATGAGGGCCGCCGGGAAATCGGCGAGCAGGTGGGCGATCTCCTTCCACGTCGCCCGGTCGAGAGCCGGGCGTGCGGGCGGAAGCCGGTGTTCGCCCGGCGCGGAGGGATGCGTGGTCATGGGTCCAGCCTGCCGGGCCGGGTCCCGCGCACGCCATGGGGCTCATGGGTGGACGGAAGTAGGGATAACCCCACCGCGAACGCCGTCCCGGCTGCTTACCACTTCTTTACCAGGCCCTAGACTCCGGTGCGTACACCTACTGTCGAGCGGGACCGAGGGAGCGAGGGACGGACGTGGCGGACGTGCCGGAACCGACCGTTCTCGCGTCGGACTATTTCCACAGCTACTCGGTGGTCGGACTGCTCGCCCTGGTCGGCGTTCTGTTCGTCGCCGTCGCCTTCGGCGCCGGTCGGCTGCTGAGGCCCGTGGTGCCGACGCCGGAGAAACTGCTCACCTACGAGTGCGGGGTCGACCCCGTCGGGGAGGGCTGGGCCCACACGCAGGTGCGCTACTACGTCTACGCGTTCCTCTACGTGATCTTCGCCGTGGACTCGATCTTCCTCTTCCCGTGGGCCACCGTGTTCGCCGCCCCCGGCTACGGTGCGACGACCCTGGTGGAAATGTTCATCTTCCTCGGTTTCCTGACCGTGGGACTGCTCTACGCATGGAAGAAGGGCGTCCTCTCATGGGCGTGACGAGCCGGCCGACCCCCGAACAGCGCCCCGGCGAAGGGCCGCAGCAGCCGGTGGCGCTGCCGGACCCCGTCCCGTACCAGGAGCCGAAACGGCTCGGCACGCTGGCCAGACTGGCGCCGGAGCCGATGAAGGTGGTCCTCAACTGGGGCCGCCGCTACAGCCTCTGGGTCTTCAACTTCGGACTCGCCTGCTGCGCCATCGAGTTCATCGCCGCCTCCATGGCCCGCCACGACTTCATGCGGATGGGGGTGATCCCCTTCGCCCCCGGCCCCCGGCAGGCCGACCTGATGGTCGTCTCCGGCACCGTCACCGACAAGATGGCCCCGGCGGTCAAGCGTCTGTACGAGCAGATGCCCGAGCCGAAGTACGTGATCTCCTTCGGCGCCTGCTCCAACTGCGGCGGCCCCTACTGGGACTCGTACTCCGTGACGAAGGGCGTCGACCAGATCATCCCCGTGGACGTCTACGTCCCCGGCTGCCCGCCCCGCCCCGAGGCGCTGCTCCAGGGCATCCTCAAGCTCCAGGAGAAGATCGCCCGCGAGTCGCTGGCCGACCGCTACGGCCCCTCCGGCGCACCCCGCCCCTCCGTCGCGGCGCTCCGCAGCGGACTGGTGGCCGGCCCGGCGGAACCGGGACCGGCGGGGACCGGCACCGGCCGGGACGCGACGGGCCAGGACCCGGCGGCGCAGGCCGACGCGGGCCGGGAGGACGTGAAGTGACCGACCACGACGGGGTCCCCGGGCCGGACACGCCCACCGGTGGGGCCGAAGGGCTCGCCGGGGCGGCCGGTGCCGGAGCGACTCGCCCGGCTTCCGCGACTCCCGCGGCTCCTGCGACTTCCGCGGCTTCCGCGGCCGAGCTGTACGCGCTGCTGCCGGACGGCGCCGCCGAGGTCTTCGGCGAGGGCGCCTCCGCGGAGTACGCCTACGACCTGCTCACCGTGGACGTCCCCGCCGTCGACTGGATCGCGGCGCTGACCACCGCCCGCGACCGGCTCGGCTGCACCTACTTCGACTGGCTGAGCGCCGTCGACGAGCCGGGCACCGGCTTCCGGGTGTGCGCCCACGTGGTGGCGCTCGGCGACGCGACGGGCCTCCCCGGCGGCGTACGGCGGCTGATGGTGCGCACGACCGTTCCGCACGGGGCCGCCGTCCTGCCCAGTGCGGTCGGTGTGTACGCGGGCGCGGGCTGGCACGAGCGCGAGACCCACGAGATGTTCGGCATCGGCTTCGACGGCCACCCGCACCTCGTCCCGCTGCTGCTGCCGGAGAACTTCGAGGGCCACCCGCTGCGCAAGGACTTCGTGCTGGCGGCCCGTGTCGCCAAGGCGTGGCCGGGGGCCAAGGAGCCCGGCGAGTCCGACCACGGCGGACCCAGGCGGCGCACGATGCTGCCGCCGGGCGTCCCCGACCCGAACGAGTGGGGCCCCCTCAAGGGGCAGCTCCCGGACGCCCCGGCCCGCCCGGCCCGCGGCGCGGGACGCGCGGCGGGGGCCGCCGGACGCGCGGCGGGGGAGCGGCCGGTCCGCCGCGCCCGCAGCGTGACGGAGGGGTCCGCCGGTCAGCGCGGTGCGGCGACGGGCGCGGGAGCGGGGGCGGCCGTCGAGGCTGCCGCGCCTGCCGCTCCGGGTACGGAGGGTGCTCCGGGTGAGCTTGCCGCTCCGGGCGCTCCGGCCACGCCCGCCGCGCCCGGTACGGAGAGCGGTGGCGCCGGCGGGACGGGTACGGCCACCACGGACCCGAACGCGTCCGCTACCGGCGGGCCGGCCCCCGCCGCCCGGCCGCCGCGCCGGTCCCGATCCGTCGCGGCGGGTTCGGCGAGCCAGCGCGCACAGCCCGCGACCGGCGCGACGGACACCGGGGCGGATGCGGGTGGCGCGGACGCCGATGGGGCGGGCGCCGGTGGAGCGGACGGAGGCGCGACGGGCGGTGGTGCTCCGCCGTCCGGAGCGTCCGCCGCCGGAACCGGTGCCGCCGAAGCCGATACGACTCCCCCTGCCACGCGCACGCCTGCCGGGGACGCGACGCCCGGTGCTGCCCGTCCCGCGCGCCGGGCCCCCCGCAGCGCGGACGCCCCCTGGCACCACGCCCGGCCGGCCTTCGACGAAACTCCGGAGCCGGGGAGCGACACGGGTGCGGACCCGGGCGTGGAGCCTGAGCCTGGCCCCGACGTGAAGCCCGAGTCCGGTCCCGTGCCGGCCGCGAAGCCCGAGTCCGGGCCGGAGGCTGAGCCCGGAGCCGAGTCCGCGCCCGAGGGGGAAGCCGAGGCCGCGCAGGATGCGGAGCCCGGTCCCGAGCCCGGTCCCGCGCCCGAGCCCGGTCCCGCGCCCGAGCCCGGTCCCGACGCCTCGCCCGAGCCCGGTCCCGCCCCGGACTCCGTCGGCCGCCCCGACGACTCGGACGCCCCCGACGACCCCCACCACCCCGACCGTCCCGCCGGAGGCGATACCGCGTGAACGACGTACTCGACGTCGCCCTCCGGATCATCATCGTGTTCGCCGTCTTCCTGGTCGTCCCCCTCGTCGTGGGACAGACCGAGCACAAGGTGATGGCGCACATGCAGGGGCGTCTCGGCCCCATGTACGCGGGCGGGTTCCACGGCTGGGCCCAACTCGTCGCCGACGGGGTTAAGTTCGTGCAGAAGGAGGACGTGGTCCCGGCCGACGCCGACCGCCGCGTCTTCCAGCTCGCGCCAGCCGTGGCACTGCTCCCGTACCTGCTCGTCGTCCTGGCCATTCCCGTCGGCCCCGGCGACGGGGCGGTCGGCCAGGTCATCGACGCGGGGATCTTCTTCGTGCTCGCCGTGATGGGCATCGGGGTGCTCGGCTCGCTCATGGCGGGCTGGGCCTCGGCCAACAAGTTCTCGCTGCTCGGCGGCCTCCGCTCGGCCGCCCAGCTCCTCGCCTACGAGCTTCCGATGCTGCTCGCCGCCGCCTCCGTGGCCATGGCGGCCGGCACGGTCTCGCTCCCCGGCATCCTCGACGCCTTCGCGTGGTGGTGGCTGCCCTGGCAGATCGTCGGGGCGATCGTCTTCTTCGTGGCGGGTCTCGCGGAGCTGCAACGGCCGCCGTTCGACATGCCGGTGGCCGACTCGGAGATCATCTTCGGCGCGTACACCGAGTACACCGGCCTGCGGTTCGCGCTGTTCCTGCTCGCCGAGTACGCGGGCATCGTCGTGCTGTGCGGCCTGACCACCGTCCTGTTCCTCGGCGGCTGGCACGGTCCGCTCGGCGCCGACGGACTCGGCTGGGTCTGGACGCTCCTCAAGACCGCGGTGCTCGCGTTCGTCGTCATCTGGCTCCGGGTCACCTACCCGCGTATGCGGGAGGACCAGCTCCAGAAGCTCGCCTGGACCACGCTCATCCCGCTCGCCCTCGCGCAGATCGCGCTCACCGGCATCGTGAAGGTGGCGATCAACTAGTGTCCCCGATCCCTGGTTCCGGCCTGGCCAAGGGCCTCGCCGTCACGCTGCGGACCATGACCAAGCGGACGGTCACCGCGCAGTACCCCGAGAAGCAGCCCGAACTGCCCCCGCGCACCCGCGGGGTCATCGGTCTGTTCGAGGAGAACTGCACGGTCTGCATGCTGTGCGCCCGTGAGTGCCCCGACTGGTGCATCTACATCGACTCCCACAAGGAGACCGTGTCCGCCGCCGCCCCCGGCGGCCGCGAGCGCAGCCGGAACGTCCTCGACCGCTTCGCCATCGACTTCTCCCTCTGCATGTACTGCGGGATCTGCATCGAGGTGTGTCCGTTCGACGCGCTCTTCTGGTCACCGGAGTTCGAGTACGCCGAGACGGACATCCACGAGCTGACCCACGAGCGGGACAAGCTCCGCGAGTGGATGTGGACCGTGCCGGAGCCGCCCGCCCTCGATCCGGGGGCGGAGGAGCCGAAGGAGATCACCGCCGCCCGCAAGGCCGCGGACAAGATCGAAGCCCAACAGGCCCTCGAAGCCCAGCAGGCTCTTGAGGCCCAGCAGGCCGACGAGGCCCGCCGGGCCGATCAGGCCGGGCCGACCGATCAGGCCGGGCCGACCGAGCCGACCGAAGAGGCCGGGCCGACAGGCGCGACAGGGCAGGCCGAGCCGACCGAAGAGGCCGGACCCACCGTCCGGCCCGGGCAGGCCGATCAGCCCGGCCAGGCCCCTGACGCCGGCGGACCCGGTGCCGAGGCCCCGCGCTCCGACGAGGAGGGCCGGGCGTGATCGCCGCAGCCGCAGTCGCAGCAACCGCCTTCGCGGCGACCCCCCTCGCGGCCGCCCCCGCCACGGCAGGCGCGGCCGCGGTGACCACCGCCGCGCATCCCGGATTCCTCTCCCCGACCGGGGTCGAGATCGCCTTCGTCCTGGTCGGCATCGCCACCCTCGGCGCCGCGCTCATCACCGTCACGACCAAGCAGCTGGTACACGCGGCGCTCTGGCTCGTCGTCACCCTCGGCGGTCTGGCCGTCGAGTACCTGCTGCTCACCGCCGAGTTCATCGCCTGGGTCCAGGTGCTGATCTACGTGGGTTCCGTCGTCGTCCTCCTCCTCTTCGGGCTGATGCTGACGCGGGCGCCCATCGGCCGCTCCCCGGACGCCGACTCGGAGAACCGGTGGGTCGCCCTCGGGGTCGCCCTCGCCTCGGCCGCCGCCCTGGTCTGGGTCGTCGTGGACGCCTTCCGCACCACCTGGATCGACCTCGACGGACCCGCCCAGGGCTCCACCGAGGTCACCGGCGCCTTCCTGTTCCAGCACTGGGTGCTGCCCTTCGAGGCGCTCTCCGTGCTGCTGCTCGCCGCCCTCGTCGGCGCCATCGTGCTCTCCCGCAAGGACCCCGAGGAGCCCTCCGGTCCCCGGCCGGCCACGCTCGCCTCCCGGCGGGGCGGACCCCGCTCCGGGCGCGGAGGCTCCGGCGCGGACCGGTCCCTCCGGCCGCGCGCCGCCGGGCCCGGACAACCGTCCCGAGCCACCGACGTGACCGCTGACCGGACCTCCGACGGGACAACTGACGGGACCCCCGACGGGACCACCGACGGAACCGCCGAAGAGGGGAAGCGCTGATGCACCTCGCCTATCCCGCCGTGCTGGCCGCCCTCCTCTTCTGCGTCGGGCTCTACGGCGTGCTCGCCCGCCGCAACGCGATCCTGGTCCTGATGTCCGTCGAGCTGATGCTCAACGCCGTCAACCTCAACCTGGTCGCCTTCGACGTGTGGCTCCGCGACGCCCTCCACTCCGGCCAGGCCCTCACCCTGTTCGTCATCGCCGTCGCCGCCGCCGAGATCGGCATCGGTCTGGCGATCGTCCTCGCCGTGTACCGCAACCGCGGCACCTCGGACATCGACCGGCTCCGCGACACCGCCGAGACCGACGACGCCGAGCACCTGCCGGACGGCCCGGACGACCACCCCGGCCGTCCCGCCGGCACCACGAAGGCGGAGGCCACCGCGTGACCACGACGACCCTCGCGGTGCTCGTACCGCTCCTGCCGTTCCTCGGCGCGGTCGCCGGACTCCTGCTGGGCCGCACCGCTCCCGGCTTCGTACGGCCGCTCGCCGTGCTGCCGACGCTCGCCGCGGCCGTGGTCGCCGTGGTGGTCGCCGCCCGGCAGGGCGGTGGCCCGGCCGTCGACGCCGCCACCGAACTCACGCCCACCGGCTCCGTCCCGATCGAACTCGCCCTGCACCTGGACGGCTTCGCCGTCCTGGTCGCCGTGCTCGTCGGGCTGGTCGCCACCTGCGTGCAGCTCTACTCGACCGCCTACCTCCGCGACGACCCCCGCTACCCCTCCTACGCGGCCCTCGTCTCCCTCTTCACCTCCGCGATGCTGCTCGTCGTCTACTCCGGCGACCTGATGGTGCTCCTGGTCGGCTGGGAGATCATGGGCATCTGCTCGTACTTCCTCGTCGGGCACTACTGGGAGACGCCCGAGGCGCGCGCCGCCTCCCTCAAGGCGTTCCTGGTCACCAAGCTCGGCGACGTCCCCTTCCTGATCGGCCTGTTCGCGCTCGCCGCCGACACCGGCACCTTCCGCATCACCGGCATCCTCGACGCGGTCGCCGACGGCGGCCTCGACCACCCCACCGTCGTGGCGCTGCTGCTGCTCGCCGGGGTGGCGGGCAAGTCCGCCCAGTTCCCGCTGCACACCTGGCTGCCCGACGCCATGGCCGGTCCGACGCCCGTCTCCGCGCTGATCCACGCGGCGACGATGGTCGCCGCCGGCATCTACTTCGTGGCCCGGCTGCTCCCGGTCTTCGCGGAGTCCGGCGCGGCCCTCGTCGTGCTCGCCGTGATGGCCGCGGTGACGATGATCGGTTCCGGGCTCGCCGCCCTCGCCCAGGACGACATCAAGCGGGTCCTCGCCTACTCCACCATCGGCCAGCTCGGCTACATGTCCGGTGCGCTCGCCGTCGGCGACCGCGGGGCCGCCGTCTTCCACCTCCTGTCCCACGGCGCCTTCAAGGCGGTCCTGTTCCTCGCCGCCGGCGTCGTCATCCACGCCGCCGGCACCAACTCGCTGGCCGCCATGTCCCGTACGGGCGGCCTGGCCCGGCGTATCCCGGACGCCTACTGGACGATGACCGTCGCCCTGCTGGCGCTCGCCGCGATCCCGCCGTTCGCCGGGTTCTTCTCCAAGGAGGCGGTGCTCGTCGCCGCCGAGCACACCGCCCTCGGCGACCGCGACGTCGCCCCGGCCGCCGCCGGCTGGATCGTGCTCGTCACCGGCCTCCTCGCCGCCGTCCTCACCGCCGCCTACGCCACCCGGCTCTGGCTCCTCGCCTTCAGGGGACGCGGCGCCGAGGCTCCCGACCACGGCAGACAGCCCGTCGCGATGACCTCCGTCCTGTGGGTGCTCGCCGTCCCCACGCTCGCCTTCGGCCTCACCGCCGGGGCGATCACCGACTGGTTCGACGGCCACAGCCTCGCCCCGACCCTCGCCACCGGGGTGCTCTCCACCGGCGTCGGACTCGTCGGCGGCCTCGTCACCTACGGCGCCTGGCGGCACACCACCGCGCACGCCGCCCGCCGCCCGATCGGGGCCGTGGTCGCGCACCCGGACGCCGAGCCCGCGCTCGTCGAAGCACGGGCCATGACCGCCCACACCGCCGTCTACGGGGACATCGCCGACGCCGACGACCCGTCCGACCCCGGCCGGCTGCTCCTCGGCCCCCTGCACCGCCACGCCGCGAGCGGCTTCCACCTGGACGCCCTCTACGCCGCCGTGTTCGTCCGCCCCGTCCTGGCCGCGGCCCGCCTGGTGCGGTTCCTGGACCGCGAGGTCGTCGACACCTACGTACGCGGGGCGGCCGGCGGGACGCTTCTGCTCGGCGCCGCGGTCCGCCGCGCGCAGACCGGCAACGCACAGACCTACGTCAGCGCCCTGCTGGCCGGGTCGCTCGTCCTGACGATCGCCGTCGTCGTCCTCGCCAACGTCAACGGGTCGTGAGCCGTGATCGATATCAGCCCATCGGTGATGCAGTTCCTCCTGGCGTTCCTCGTCGTCGCCCCGCTTCTCGGCGCCGTCGCGGCCCTGCTCCCGGCCCCGCCCGGACTGAAGGGCAGGAACCCGGACCAGGCCGTGCTCCGCCACGGCGTGACCGTCACCGGCGTGATCCTGCTGGCCGCCCTGGTCCTGGCCGCCGGGTTCGACCACGACCACCCCGCGACGATGCAGGCCACCACCGACATCAGCTGGATCCCGGCACTGGACGTGCGGATCCACCTCGGCACCGACGGCATCTCGCTCCCCCTCCTCGTCCTGACCGCGCTGCTGACCTTCCTCTGCGCGCTGTACAGCTACTTCAAGATGCCCGCCGGGCCCTCCCCGAGGGCCTTCGTGGCGCTGATCCTCGTCCTGGAGTCCGGCACCCTCGCGTCCTTCGCCGTCCTCGACCTGCTCCTGTTCTTCCTGGCGTTCGAGATGGTGCTGATCCCCATGTACTTCCTCATCGCCCGCTGGGGCGGTGAGGGCAAGCAGGCCGCGGCCTGGAAGTTCGTGCTCTACACACTGCTCGGCTCGGTGGTCATGCTGCTGGGCCTGCTGCTCATCGGTCTGAACGCCGGCACCTTCGACATGGTGGCACTCGCCACTGACAACGGCCGGTCGCTCACCACGTCCGTGCAGGTCACGGCGGTTCTGGCGGTCGGACTCGGGCTCGCGGTGAAGACCCCGATGTGGCCGCTGCACAGCTGGCTCCCGGACGCCCACACCGCCGCTCCGACGGTCGGCTCGGTGCTGCTGGCGGGCGTGCTGCTGAAGATGGGCACCTACGGGTTCGTCCGCATCCTGCTGCCGGCCGCCCCGGAGGGGATGCACACCTTCGCCCCGTACCTCGCCGCCCTCGCGGTCGCCGGGATCCTCTACGGCTCACTGGCCTGCCTGGCCCTGGTCCGGCCGGGTGCCAAGGGCGACCTGAAGCGCCTCATCGCGTACTCCTCCGTGGGGCACATGGGCTTCGTCCTCCTCGGCATCGCCACCATGACCCCCACCGGCGTCAACGGCGCGCTCTTCGCCAACATCGCCCACGGCCTCATCACCGGCCTGCTGTTCTTCCTGGTCGGGGCCGTGAAGGACCGGCACGGCACGGCCGACCTGGACACCCTCGCCGGTGCGACCGGGGCCGCGCTCTACGGCCGGGCGCCCCGCCTCGGCGCCCTCCTCGCCTTCGCCGCCGTCGCCTCCCTCGGGCTGCCCGGACTCGCCGGGTTCTGGGGCGAGATGCTCACCCTGTTCGGCGCCTTCGACCCGGCGCCCGGCCTCAGCCGGCCCGCGTTCCTGACCTTCATGTCGGTCGCCGCGTTCGGCACCCTGCTCACCGCCGGGTACATGCTGCTGGTCGTGCGCCGGGTCTGCATGGGCGGCCACGGCCCCGAGTCGCTGGGGGCCGCGGGCGACGAGCCTGCGGGGGCGGCCGGCGGACCGCCCGCGACCGGCGCGGCCCGCCCGCGGCCGATCCCCGACGTCCAGGGCTACGAGTTCGCCGCCTGGACCCCGCTCGCCGCCCTCACCGTCCTCGCCGGGCTCTGGCCCGCCGTCCTCCTCGGCCTCACCGACCCGGCCGTGCAGAAGCTCCTCGCAGGAGGCAAGTCGTGACCCCGGACCTCGTGACCGCCCTTCCCGCGGCCGCCGGCCCCGTCACCGCGGCGGGACCGGGCGGGAGCCTCGTCCAGTCCATCGACTGGCTCGCGATCGCGCCGCCACTGGCCGTCGCGGTGGCCGCCGTCGGCGTCCTCGTCGCCGACCTCTTCACCGACGCCCGCCACAAGCACCTGCTGGGCTGGGCCACCGTCGCCGGACTCGCCGTCGCCCTCGGCCTGCTCGTCCCGCTGCGCGCGGGGGACCGCTCCACCTTCTGCGTCCCGGCCGGTTCCGGCGGCGAGGCGTGCAGCTACACCGCCGACCACTTCGCCCTCGTCGTCCAGGCCCTCGTCCTCGGTGGCGCGCTGCTGACCGCGCTGCTCTCGCTGGACGACACCCGCCGGCTGCCCGCGGGCGAGTACTGGTTCCTGCTGCTGTCCTCCGCCGCCGGGGCCGCCCTGCTGCCCGCCTCGCGCGACCTCGTCACCCTGGTCGTCGCCCTCGAAGTGGCCTCGCTGCCCGCCTTCGCCCTGGTCGGCATCAAGCGCGGCGACCGGCGCTCCTCCGAGGCCGCCCTGAAGTTCTTCCTCTCCTCCGTCACCGCCACGGCCGTGATGCTCCTCGGCGTCAGCTTCGTCTACGCGACGGCGGGCACCACCCACCTCACCGAGGTAGCCGCCGCCCTCGACGAGGTGCCCGCCCGGTTCTCCACCCTCGCCGCCGCCGGTGTCGTCCTCACCCTGGTCGGCTTCGCGTTCAAGACCGCGGCGGCCCCCTTCCACTTCTGGGTCCCCGAGACCTACGTCGGCGCCCCGCTGCCGGTCGCCGCCTACCTCTCCGTGGTCGGAAAGGCGGTCGGCTTCTCCGGGCTCGTCCTGGTCACCGTCCTCGCCTTCCCCGCTTACGCCGACGTCTGGGGCCCCGCCCTCGCGGTGCTCGCCGCGCTCACCATGACCGCGGGCAACGTCGCGGCGCTGCGCCAGGACGCCGACCGCGCCCGCAGCGCCGTGCGCCTGCTGGCCTGGTCCTCGGTTGCCCAGGCCGGGTACCTCCTGGTGCCGATCGCCGCCACCGCGTACTCCGCCGACCCGCAGACCGGCTCCACCCTCGCGTACGCCCTCATGTACGCCGTGGTGAACCTCGGCGCGTTCGCGGTCGCCGCCCTGGTCGCCCGTACCCACCCCGGCAACCGGATCAGCGACTACCGCGGGCTCTGGACCCGCCGGCCCGCCGCCGCACTGGCACTGGCCTTCTTCCTGCTCTGCCTGGCCGGCCTGCCGCCGGGCGTCATCGGCCTGTTCGCCAAGGTCGCCGTCTTCCGGGCCGCCGTCGACGGCGGCCTCGGCTGGCTCGCGGTCGTCATGGCCGTGAACGTCGTGATCGCGCTCGTCTACTACCTGCGCTGGCTCGCGGCCCTCTTCCGCACCCCGGAGTCCGCCCCCGCCCCGGTCGGCGGCCCCACCGACGACCCCGTCACCGGACCCGCCGCGCAGGCGGTCCCCGTCCGCCGCGCGCCCGCCCCGCTCACCGCCGCGCTGGTCCTCACGGCCGCCGCGGGGATCGTGCTCTCCGGAGCGCCCCAGCTCGTACTCAGGTTCGCCACCGACACCCTTTTCTGACCCGTTCCCCACCTACCGGACCTTCCGCCGCGCCCCTCGCCGCCGGGGCCGTAGATCGGTTTGCCCACCGGGCCCCGGACAGGGCAGGGTCTTGCGTGCATACGTCACGCACAAGGCGGCGGCGTCCCGGGCACACAAGGAGAAGCAGCGGTGCTGAACGGCTTCAAGGACTTCATCCTCCGCGGAAACGTCGTCTCGATGGCGATCGGCCTCGCCGTCGGCGCCGCCTTCACCGCGGTCGTCACCGGCTTCAGCAACGCGTTCATCGTCCCGCTGATCGGCGTCATCACCCGGGGCACCGGCGACTTCAGCAAGGCCCACTTCTCCGTCGAGGGCGTCGACTTCCCCTACGGCCTGTTCATCGCCGCCGCGATCGCCTTCGTCATCACCGCCGCCGTCCTCTACTTCTGCGTCGTCGTCCCCATGGCCAAGGTGCAGGACCGCTTCACCGCCAAGAAGGCCGACCAGCCCGTCGACATCAAGGCCGCCCTCCGCGACTGCCCGCGCTGCTACACCGCGATCCCCGCCATCGCCTCCCGCTGCGCCTTCTGCACCAGCGAGGTCGAGCCCGATCCCGAGGCGCTGGAACTGGCCCAGAAGCTCCCCGCCCAGCGCTGAGCGGGGCGGGGACGGTCCGGCCGGGTCCGGCAGCCGCGCGCGGCACCGACCTCAGCGGCACGGGCTTCCGTGCCACCGGCCTCTCCGGCCTCTCCGGCACCGCCGCACGGCCGACGCGTACCCGGCCGGGTACGCCCCGGTCCTCCGCACGTCCGCCCGCCCCCGGTCCGATGCACAAGGGAACTAGCCCGCGCCACGCGGCGTTGACCTGTACGTGAGCCCCGCCGAGGAGCGGGGCCCACCGAGCAAGGGTCCCCCTGCCGCACGACTTGGAGGGCGTACCGTGCACCGCCGGCACAACGGGCTGAAGACCGCCGTACTCCTCGGCGGTCTGTCCGCACTCATCATCGCGATCGGCAGCTTCTTCGGGCGTGCCGGACTGCTCATCGCGCTCCTGGTAGCCGTCGGCACCAACGCCTACGCGTACTGGAACAGCGACAAACTGGCCCTCAGGGCGATGCGCGCCCGCCCGGTCAGCGAGTTCGAGGCCCCCCGCATCTACAAGATCGTGCGCGAGCTGTCCACCGCAGCCCGCCAGCCGATGCCCCGCCTCTACATCTCTCCGACCCAGGCACCCAACGCCTTCGCCACCGGCCGCAACCCGCGCAACGCCGCCGTCTGCTGCACCGACGGCATCCTGCAGATCCTGGACGAGCGGGAGCTGCGCGGCGTCCTCGGACACGAGCTCAGCCACGTCTACAACCGCGACATCCTGATCTCGTCCGTCGCCGGGGCGCTCGCCTCCGTGGTGATGTTCCTGGTCAACTTCGCCTGGCTGATCCCGGTCGGCCGGTCCGACGACGACGACGGACCCGGCCTCTTCGGCATGCTCCTGGTGATGCTCCTCGGGCCGCTCGCCGCCTCGGTGATCCAGCTCGCCGTGAGCCGTTCCCGCGAGTACGAGGCGGACGCCTCCGGGGCCCAGCTCACCGGAGACCCGCTGGCTCTGGCCAGTGCCCTGCGCAAGCTCGAAGCCGGCACCAAGCAGCTTCCGCTGCCTCCCGAGCCGCGGATCGAGACCGCGAGCCACATGATGATTGCGAACCCTTTCCGCCCCGGGCAGGGACTCTCCAAGATGTTCTCCACCCACCCGCCCATGGCAGAACGCATCGCCCGACTCGAACAGATGGCAGGTCATCGCCCATGAAGACGATCCTGAACGTCATTTGGCTGGTCCTGTGCGGCTTCTGGATGTTCCTCGGCTACCTCGCCGCGGGCCTCCTGCTGTGCATCACGATCATCGGCATCCCGTTCGGCGTGGCCGCCTTCCGCATCGGCGTCTACGCCCTCTGGCCCTTCGGACACATGGTGGTCGACCGCCACGACTCCGGTGGTGCCTCCTTCGTGGGCAACGTCCTCTGGCTGATCCTGGCCGGCTGGTGGCTCGCCCTCGGCCACATCGTCACCGGCATCGCCCTGGCGGTGACGATCATCGGCATCCCGCTGGCGGTGGCGAACTTCAAGCTGATCCCGGTCTCCCTGATGCCGTTCGGCAAGGAGATCGTCGACACCGACCGGCCCTTCGCCACCCGCTGACGGGAGCCGCCTCCCGGGCCGCCGGTCACCGGCGGCCCCGCTCCCGCGCAACCGCCCACCCCGCGCCCGCGTCCTGCATCACAGGACCGGAACAGGGGTAGGTGCGCCGCATGAGCATTGTCGGTTGGATCATTCTCGGACTTCTCGCCGGAGTCATAGCCAAAATCCTGCTGCCCGGACGCGACCCGGGCGGCCTCGTGGGCACCACCCTGATCGGGATCGTCGGCGCCTTCGTGGGCGGCTGGCTCTCCGGGAAGCTCCTCGACCGCCCGATCAGCAACGACTTCTTCGACGCCGCCACCTGGGTCGCGGCCATCGCCGGCTCCCTGGTGCTGCTCATCGTCTACCGCCTGCTCTTCGGCAACTCCCGCGAGCGCCGCTGACGCCCGGCGGAGAGGGCTCCGGGAGGGGCTCTACCCGCCGTCCCCGAGCCCCGTCTCCCGCAGCGTCAGGTTGAGCCGCCCTGCCCGCATCCCGGTGCCGGGCGGAGCCGTTCCCGGCCGCACCTTCGGTACCCCGTGGTACGCGAACCGTGAGGCGCCCCCGAAGACGAAGAGGTCGCCCGACTCCAGCTCCACATCGGTCCACGGGCGCCGCCGGTCCTCCGTGTTGCCGAACCGGAAGACGCAGGCGTCCCCGATGCTCAGCGACACCACCGGCGCACCGGACCGCTCCTCCTTGTCCTGGTGCATGCCCATCCGGGCCGTGTCGTCGTAGAAGTTGATCAGCGCGGTGTCCGGCGCGTACGACCGCGCCCGCGGCCCCTCCCCGTACGCCTCCGCCACGGCCTCCCGGCCGAGTTCCGCCAGCCAGTCGGGGAACGCGGCCACCCGTGCCCCGTTCACGTCGTCCGCAGTACGCCCGTAGCGGTACGGCTGCCAGTGCCAGCCGAGGCACACCGTGCGCACGGACATCACGCCCCCGCCCGGCAGCTCCGTCCGCCGCAGCGGCACCGGCCCCCGCGCCCATCCCCGGCACGCCTCGACCAGCTCCCGCTGCCGTTCCACCGGCAGCCAGCCGGGCACGTGCACCGCTCCCGGCGCGACCTCCGACCGCTCCCGCGGGAACAGCCCGTCCACGGCCCTCACCCTCTCTCCGGGTCATTCCTCGGCCCGCCCTCGGCTTCCGAGGACGACCGACGCCCCCGGCCGCGCGCCCAGGGTCCATCCGGATGCCTGCCCGCGGGCCCCTACGACGTGCGGGGCGGCGCACGCCTCCCGGCACGCCCGCCCCGCACGTCACGGCCCGCCACCCGGGCGGCCGCCGGTTCTACCGGTAGTTCACGTACTGGATCGCGAAGTCGAAGTCCTGCGCCTTGAGCAGCGCCTGGACGGCCTGCAGGTCGTCGCGGCTCTTCGAGCTGACCCGCAGCTCGTCACCCTGGACCTGTGCCTTGACGCCCTTGGGGCCCTCGTCGCGGATGATCTTCGCGACCTTCTTGGCGTTCTCCTGGGAGATGCCCTCGGTGATCTCCGCGAAGAGCTTGTACTCCTTGCCGGACAGTTGCGGCTCGCCCGCCTCCAGCGACTTCAGCGAGATGCCGCGCTTGATCAGCTTGGACTGGAAGATGTCGAGGATCGCCTTCACGCGCTCCTCGCCGCTCGCCTCCATCAGGATCTTCTCGCCGGACCACGCGATCGAGGCGTTGGTCCCCTTGAAGTCGTAGCGCTGGGAGATCTCCTTGGCGGCCTGGTTGAGGGCGTTGTCGACCTCCTGCCGCTCGACCTTCGAGACGATGTCGAAACTGGAGTCGGCCATGACGTGTGGCTCCTTGCGTCGTAAGCGTGCGGTGTGGGGCAAAGCCTAAGGGCTCGCCCTGACCAGGGCCCCGGATCAATCGGGTGGCGGAGCACCCCTGGGCATCGGGTATCGTTTACGTCGTCGCCAAGGAGCTCACCAGCGGGGTTCCGGAGCGATGTTCGAGGCGGTGTGCCCGAGTGGCCAAAGGGAGCAGACTGTAAATCTGCCGGCTCAGCCTACCCAGGTTCGAACCCTGGCGCCGCCACCGAACGGGAAGGGCCCGTGAACAGCAGGAATGCTGTTCACGGGCCCTTTCTGCATGCCGTGACACAGAAAGCCGGTATGGGCGATTGCCCCACTTTGTCTCACTGTGATTCGCGTGCTGACCAGCGGGTGCGGGGCACTCGCGGGGCAGGCCCGCGGGTGCTTACGCGGTCCCACGCAACACCCCTGCCGATCCGCGCGTTCGCGGTCGCCGCGGGTGCCGTCGGGGGAGGTGGCGGAGGTGCGGAACCAGGCGCGCAGGGCTAGGTTCTGACGAGGCGTCAGGGCGGGTCTTCGCCGCGCACGGCAAAGCCGCCGCACCCCGGCGGGCCCGGGTGCGGCGGCTTTCACGTACGGCTGTGCGGGCGGTGCCGGAGCGGGTCGCGGTCAGTTGCCGGCGACGTCCTTCACCGCGACCATCACCGGGACGTTGCCCGAGATCAGTTCGAGGGTCAGACCGGCCGTGCCCGGGGTGTCGAGGAGTTCCAGCAGGGTCGCCGCCACGTCGTCGCGCGGGACCGGGCCGCGGCCCGTCTTCGCGGACAACAGGACCAGACCCGTGCCGGCGTCGTTGGTGAGCATGCCGGGGCGCAGGATCGTCCAGTCCAGGCCGCTCCGGGCGCGTACGTCGTCGTCCGCCTCACCCTTGGCGCGCTGGTAGACGTCGAACACCTCGTCGCCCCGGTGCGAGGCGTCGGCGCCCATGGAGGAGACCACGATGTAGCGCCGCACCCCCGCGCGCTCCGCGGCGTCGGCGAACAGCACCGCCGCCCCGCGGTCGACGGTGTCCTTCCTCGGGGCCCCGCTGTCCGGCCCGGCGCCCGCGGCGAACACCGCCGCGTCCGCGCCCCGCAGCACCTCCGCGACCTCCTCCACGGAGGCCGTTTCGAGGTCCAGGACCACTGGCTGGGCGCCGATCGCCTCCAGGTCCTGGCTCTGGTCCGGGTTGCGGATCACCCCGACCGCCTCGTCCGAGCGTGCGGCGAGCAAGCGCTCCAGCCGCAGCGCGATCTGACCGTGTCCACCTGCGATGACAATGCGCATGTCTCCGACCGTACGCCGCACCGCCCGCTCCTGCCGCCGCTCCCGCCGGGGTTCCGCCGCCGGACCCGGCCCGTCCCGGCCGGCCGGCGTCCTCAGCCGTCGTCGGGCCCGGCCCCCGGTGAGGGCCCCGCCCCCGGCCGTCCCCGCCCCCCTCCCGGATCGGAGCGGCCCTGGCGGGGGAGGCCGGGGCCGCCCGGCGCCTCGGAGTCGCAGTACTCGCGCACCGCGCTGGTACGGGCCACGATCCGGCCGCGGTGGACCACGATCCGGCTGTAGCCGAGCGACAGGACGCCGGCCAGTTTCTCGCCGCGTACCGCCAGCAGCTCGGCCGGGAAGCCCGCCTCGATCCGCACCTCGGCCAAGCCCATGGCCTGCCGGGCGCCCGCCGTCACCGCCTCGTAGGCGTGCTCGGCGGACAGGCCGTGCTGCGAGGCGAGCAGGTACGCCGCTTCGAGCGGGTCGCCGCGGCCCACCGGGTTGGCGACGTCGCGCAGCGCGCCGCCGCCCGCGGCGACCCGCACGCCCGCCGCGCGCAGCAGGCGCACCGGGGCGGTGCCCCGGCGCTCGGTGCCCGAGCAGCCGCCCTGGGGGAGGCAGACCACCGTGACGCCCGCCGCGGCCAGCTGGTCGGCCGCCCGGGAGGCGACGGCGAGCGGCAGGTGGGCGAGGCCGGCGCACGGTCCGATCGTGACGCGGTGCCGCAGCCCGCCCGCCATGGCGGCCAGCCGGGCGAGCCGGGCGGGATCCTCCCCGTCCGTGTGCAGGTCCACCGGGGCGCCGTGTTCGGCGGCGACCATGAGTGCCGCCTCGACGTAGCCGGAGGGGTCCGGGTCGAGGTCCGGCCGGCCGCCCACCGCGTCGGCGCCCATCTTCATGGCGTCCCGGAGCATCGCCAGCCCGTCCCCACCGGCCACCCCGGTCAGCAGCCGGGGCGCCGCCACCGTCGTGACGTCGGCGAGCCCGCGCAGCGCCCGCCGGGTCTGCAGGGCCGCCTCCAGGGGCGTCAGCCCGTGCAGGTCGCCGATCCGGACGTGGCCGCGCTGTGCGGTCGCGCCGTGGCCGAGCTGGAGCAGGGCGGCCTCCGTGGAGCGCCGCTGGACGTCCTCGGCACCGTGCGAGACGGGCCCCCGGCCCTCGGCGGTGAGGGCGCCGTCGCTGTGGCCGTGCGGCTCGGCCGGGGCGGGGAGCAGCAGGTAGCCACCGAGATCGACGCGGGGGCCGCGGGCGGTGAGGCTGCCCGCGGTGCCGACGGCCTCGATGCGGTCGCCGCCGATCCGCACGTCCACCACGCGGCCGTCGGTGAGCCGGGCTCCGCAGAGCAGCAGTGACCCGGCCGCGGCTGCGCGGTCCGCCGGGGAGCCGCCGCCGGTCCCGGGGCCGGAGTCGCCGCGCCCGGGGCCGGAGCCGTCGGCCTCGTCGTCGGGGCGCCGCGGCTGACTGTCGGGCATCGCGCTCCAGGAAGGGATTCGGGGCCGCGGGCGGGAGGCCGCGGGGCGGATCGAGGGCGGGCTGGATCGAGGGCGGGGCGGCCGAGGTCGGGCGGGTGCCGGCCCCGGGCCGGTGCCTCCGGGGCTGCCCGAGCTCGGGCAGGGTTCGGGCGGACGGGCCGGGATGAAGATCCGGACGGGCCGGGGTCAAGATCACGCGGAGTGGTCCGAGCGTAGGGCGGGGTCAGGGCGGCGTCCGGGAGGAGCGGATAAGTCATACCGGCGGGGGTCCGCCGCGACGGCCGTGGCAGGAGGTGCGGGCGGGTTCCGTGGGGCTCCGTCCGGACCGGTCGCGTGCCTGATCAAGGGCCGGATGGCGGTGCGGCGAGGGGGCCGTGGGAGGTTCCGCGGGGGCTGCGGGAAACGGATTTGGGCGATCGGCGAATGACCGTGTAATGTCTTCCTCGCTCGCCCCAATAGCTCAGTCGGTAGAGCGTCTCCATGGTAAGGAGAAGGTCTGCGGTTCGATTCCGCATTGGGGCTCTGGTGATCGGGAACCTCCGTTTCGGCGGAGGGGATCGTCATCAAAGCGGTGTAGCTCAGTCGGTAGAGCAAGCGGCTCATAATCGCTGTGTCACCGGTTCAAGTCCGGTCACCGCTACACACGGTAGCCGATTGTGGGGTCGGTCCTTCGATCGGCTACTCTTTTATGCGTTCATCCGTACATCCGTCCGTCCAAGGAGCACTCACGTGGCTGCCACCGACGTCCGCCCGAAGATCACGCTGGCCTGCGTGGAGTGCAAGGAGCGGAACTACATCACCAAGAAGAACCGGCGTAACAACCCGGACCGTCTTGAGATGAAGAAGCACTGCCCGCGCTGCAACTCGCACACCGCGCACCGCGAAACGCGCTGAATCAGGCTCGTACACGAGGCCGTCCCCACTGGGGGCGGCCTCGTGTCGTTGTACGGGGTCCGCACGTCCGGCCGTGTCTCCGGGCAACGGCGGGCCGGGCCCCTTCGTCCGTTCATCAGTTCTTCTGCTCATCGGGAGGTAGCGCGCTCATGGCGCTCGACCAGTCCTTCGTGGGACGGACCTATCCGCCCACCCCGGCGTACGAGGTCGGCCGGGAGAAGATCCGCGAGTTCGCCGAGGCGGTGGGCGATCTCCACCCGGCGTACGTCGACCCCGAGGCCGCGCGCACGCTCGGTCACCCGGACGTCATCGCGCCCCCGACTTTTGTCTTCTCCATCACGTTCAAGGCGGCCGGCCAGGTCGTCCAGGACCCGCAGCTCGGCCTGGACTACAGCCGTGTCGTGCACGGCGACCAGAAGTTCGCCTACACCCGCCCGGTCCGGGCGGGGGACCGGCTGACGGTCACCTCCACCATCGAGAGCGTGAAGTCGATGGCGGGCAACGACATCCTGGACGTCCGCGGCGAGGTCCACGACGAGACCGGTGCCCACGTCGTCACGGCGTGGACGAAGCTGGTGGCGCGCGGCGCCGAGGAGGCGTGATGGCGGCGAACATCGACTACGACGCGGTCGAGGTCGGCACCGAGCTGCCGTCCCGCTCCTACCCGGTCACCCGCGACACGCTGGTCCGGTACGCGGGCGCCTCCGGCGACTTCAACCCGATCCACTGGAACGAGAAGTTCGCGGTCGAGGTCGGGCTGCCCGACGTGATCGCGCACGGCATGTTCACCATGGCCGAAGCGGTCCGCGTCGTCACGGACTGGGCCGGCGACCCGGGCGCGGTCGTCGAGTACGGGGTGCGCTTCACCAAGCCGGTCGTGGTGCCGAACGACGACAAGGGCGCGCTCATCGAGGTGAGCGGCAAGGTCGCGGCCAAGCTCGACGACCGCCGGGTCCGGGTGGACCTGGTCGTGGTCTGCGACGGCAAGAAGGTGCTGGGCATGTCCCGCGCCGTCGTCCAGCTCGCCTGACGGCCCGGCGGACCCCGCCCGCCCGCGAGGGGCGCCCTCTCCGGAGGGCGCCCCTCGCGGCGTTCCCCGGCCCAGGCGCCCCCTAAGGGCGCTCGCCGCGTCCCGGCGCCCGCTTTCCGCCCGGCCGCCGCCCTCCGCCTCCCGTCGGCCTTACCCCGCACGTCGGCCTCCCGTCCGGGCCCGCGCCCGCCCGGCCTTCCCGCGTGCGGACCGTACTCTTGTCCCCGTGCAGGTACTCCACGACGCCCCCCTCGCCCCCCTGACCACCTTCCGGCTCGGCGGCCCGGCCGGCCGGCTCGTCACCGCCACGACCGACGACGAGGTGATCGCCGCCGTCCGGGAGGCCGACGAGCACGGCACCCCGCTGCTGGTGATCGGCGGCGGCTCCAACCTGGTCATCGGGGACAAGGGGTTCGACGGCACCGCGCTGCGCATCGCCACCCGGGGCTTCACCCTCACCGGCACCTCGCTGGAGGTGGCGGCCGGCGAGGTCTGGACCGACGTCGTCGCGCGCACCGTCGAAGCGGGCCTCGCGGGCGTCGAATGCCTCGCCGGTATCCCCGGATCCGCCGGGGCCACCCCGATCCAGAACGTCGGGGCGTACGGCCAGGAGGTGTCCGCCACCCTCACCGAGGTCGTCGCCTACGACCGGCGCGAGGGCCGCACGGTGACCCTGTCCAACGCCGAGTGCGCCTTCGCCTACCGGCACAGCCGCTTCAAGCAGGACCCGGACCGCCATGTGGTGCTGCGGGTCCGCTTCGAGCTGGAGGACGCCGGCGGCCTGTCGGCACCGCTCAAGTACCCGGAGACCGCCCGCGCCCTCGGCGTCTCGGCGGGGGAGCGGGTGCCCGCCGCGCTCGCCCGCGAGACGGTCCTGAAGCTGCGCGCCGGCAAGGGCATGGTGCTGGACCCGGAGGACCACGACACGTGGTCGGCCGGCTCCTTCTTCACCAACCCGATCCTCGGCGCGGCCGAGTTCGACGCGTTCCTGGCCCGGGTGGCGGCGCGCCTCGGCCCGGACGTGGCGCCGCCGGCCTTCCCGGCCGGCGACGGCACGGTCAAGACCTCGGCCGCCTGGCTCATCGACCGGGCCGGTTTCACCAAGGGGTACGGCACCGGTCCGGCCCGCATCTCCACCAAGCACGCCCTCGCGCTCACCAACCGCGGCGGCGCCACCACCGAGGACCTGCTGGCCCTCGCCCGCGAGGTCGTCGCCGGCGTGCACGCCGCGTTCGGCATCACCCTGGTCAACGAACCGGTCACGGTCGGCGTCAGCCTCTGACCCACCGGCCGCCCCGAGGCACCGGCCTTTCTGACCCACCGGCCCCTCTGAGGCACCGGCCCGTCTGAGGCACCGGCCCGTCTGAGGAGAGCCGGCCCCTCGCAGGCGCCGAACCCCCTGGGGCGCTGCACCTACTGAGGCGCTGCACCCACGGGGGCGCTGACCCGTCCGAGGCGCTGAGACCCTCAGCAGAGGCCCGAGCCCCGTGGCGCGAGCCCTGTTGCGCCACGGGGGCCCGCCGGCCCGGTCAGCCGCGGACCAGCGTGCTCCGGTCGGTCCGCTCCTGCTCCCCGACCGGGCCCGCCAGCCAAGCATCGATGCCGTCCAGCAGCTTGTCGCGCACGTCCGCGGGCGCCACCGACCCCCGCACCGACTGCCGGGCCAGTTCGGCCAGTTCCTCGTCGGTGAAGCCGTGGTGGCGGCGCACCAGCGTGTACTGGTCGGCCAGCCGGGAGCCGAACAGCAGCGGGTCGTCCGCGCCGAGCGCCATCGGCACCCCGGCGTCGAACAGGGTCCGCAGCGGTACGTCCGACGGCTTCTCGTAGACGCCGAGCGCCACGTTGGAGGACGGGCAGACCTCGCAGGTCACCCCCCGCTCGGCCAGCCGGCGCAGCAGCCGGGGGTCCTCCGCGGCGCGCACCCCGTGACCGATCCGGGTGGCGTCCAGGTCGTCCAGGCAGTCGCGGACGCTGGAGGGCCCCGACAGTTCGCCGCCGTGCGGGGCCGCCAGCAGGCCGCCCTCCCGCGCGATGGCGAAGGCCCGGTCGAAGTCCCGGGCCAGGCCGCGGCGTTCGTCGTTGGAGAGGCCGAAGCCGATGACCCCCCGGTCGGCGTAGCGCACCGCGAGCCGGGCCAGTGTGCGGGCGTCCAGCGGGTGTTTCATGCGGTTCGCCGCGATCACCGTGCGGATGCCGAGCCCGGTGTCGCGGGAGGCGGAGTCCACCGCGTCCAGGATGATCTCGATCGCCGGGATCAGTCCGCCCAGCAGCGGGGCGTACGAGGTGGGGTCGACCTGGATTTCCAGCCATCCCGAGCCGTCCGCGACGTCCTCCTCGGCGGCCTCCCGGACCAGCCGGCGGATGTCGTCCGGTTCCCGGAGACAGGCGCGGGCGGCGTCGTAGAGACGCTGGAAGCGGAACCAGCCGCGCTCGTCGGTCGCCCGGAGCCGGGGCGGCTCGCCGCCCGTCAGGGCTTCCGGGAGCCGCACGCCGTACTTGTCGGCGAGTTCGAGCAGGGTGGTGGGCCGCATCGACCCGGTGAAGTGCAGGTGCAGGTGGGCCTTGGGCAACAGACGTACATCACGCTCCATCGGTAGATCCTGCCGCACGCGCGGGTCCGAGCGGTAGCCGCTTTCACCTTCAGGGGGTGGTTCGAACAAAAAAAGTGCCCCCGGCCGGAACCGGGGGCACCTCGCTGGGGGCGGGGTCAGTCCTGCGCCTCGGCCAGCAGCTTCTGGACGCGGGAGACGCCCTCGACCAGGTCGTCGTCGCCCAGCGCGTACGACAGGCGGAGGTAGCCCGGCGTGCCGAAGGCCTCGCCCGGGACGACGGCGACCTCGGCCTCGTCCAGGATCAGCGCGGCCAGCTCCACGGAGGAGGCGGGGCGCTTGCCCCGGATCTCCTTGCCGAGCAGCGCCTTGACCGAGGGGTACACGTAGAACGCGCCCTCGGGGTCGGGGCAGACGACGCCGTCGATCTCGTTGAGCATCCGGACCATGGTGCGGCGGCGGCGGTCGAAGGCGGTGCGCATCTCGGCCACCGCGTCCAGCGGGCCGGACACCGCGGCGAGCGCGGCGACCTGGGCGACGTTGGAGACGTTGGAGGTGGCGTGCGACTGCAGGTTGGTCGCGGCCTTGACGACGTCCTTCGGGCCGATGATCCAGCCGACCCGCCAGCCGGTCATGGCGTAGGTCTTGGCGACGCCGTTGACGACGATGCACTTGTCGCGCAGCTCGGGGAGGATCGCGGGCAGCGAGGTGAAGGTCGCGTCGCCGTAGACGAGGTGCTCGTAGATCTCGTCCGTCATGACCCACAGGCCGTGCTCGACGGCCCAGCGGCCGATGGCCTCGGCGTCGGCCTCGCTGTAGACGGCGCCCGTCGGGTTGGACGGGGAGACGAACAGGACGACCTTGGTCCGCTCGGTGCGGGCGGCCTCCAACTGCTCCACGGAGACCCGGTAACCGGTGGTCTCGTCGGCCACCACCTCGACCGGGACACCGCCTGCGAGACGGATGGACTCCGGGTAGGTGGTCCAGTAGGGGGCCGGGACGATGACCTCGTCGCCCGGGTCGAGGATCGCGGCGAACGCTTCGTAGATGGCCTGCTTGCCGCCGTTGGTCACCAGGATCTGGGACGCGTCGACCTCGTAGCCGGAGTCCCGCAGCGTCTTCTCCGCGATCGCGGCCTTGAGCTCCGGGAGCCCGCCGGCCGGCGTGTAACGGTGGTACTTCGGGTTGCGGCACGCCTCGACCGCCGCGTCGACGATGTAATCGGGGGTCGGGAAGTCGGGCTCACCGGCGCCGAAGCCGATCACCGGACGGCCGGCGGCCTTGAGGGCCTTCGCCTTGGCGTCGACGGCGAGGGTGGCGGACTCGGAGATCGCTCCGACGCGGGCGGACACCCGGCGGTCGGACGGAGAAGTGGCAGCGCTCATGCCCCCATCGTCCCAGACCGGAAACCCGCCCGGCACACGGGTTTCATGGACCGGACACACCGCCTTCCGGGCCCTGTACGGTGCCGTCGGACAGTCGGACGGGAGCCGTCGGCACGTATCTGTTCGACGCGGGGCCCGGGACCACGTACACTCACCTGTCGTTGGCCCTCGCCAGTCACGCCGTCGCCGTACCGGTCCACCCGGTCGGATGCGGTAGGTTGGGGGAAGCCACAAAGGGTCGTAGCTCAATTGGTAGAGCACTGGTCTCCAAAACCAGCGGTTGGGGGTTCAAGTCCCTCCGGCCCTGCTACACACTCCTTCGCCAGGATGTGTGCGCATGTACGTACTTCATTGCACAGCCGTGCGGCTCCACCGGGCGCGGCACGGCCACGACCCGGAATCAGGTGAGTAGCGTGACGGACGCCGTGGGCTCCATCGACATGCCTGATGCTGAGGACGAGTCTCCCGAGTCCAAGAGGCCTCGGAAGGGCGGCAAGCGCGGCAAGAAGGGCCCTCTGGGCCGTCTCGCGCTCTTCTACCGCCAGATCGTGGCGGAGCTGCGCAAGGTCGTCTGGCCGACGCGCAAGCAGCTGTCCACCTACACCACCGTGGTGATCATCTTCGTGGTCGTCATGATTGGTCTGGTGACCGTGATTGACTTCGGCTTCCAGCGGGTCATCAAGTACGTCTTCGGCTGATCCCGCGGAGGGCGCCTCTCCGGGGCGCCCCTTTCGCATGTTCCACCCATTTGTATCCAGGAAGAAGCAGCCATCGTGTCTGACCCGAACCTGAACGACGCCGTCGAGCCCGAGGCGGACGCCGTCGAGTCCGCCGAGGACGAGCGCGACATCGTTGAGGCAGCGGACTCCGTGGACCCGGACCAGGCCGAAGCTGCCGACGACGCCGCGGGCGAGCCCGCCGAGGCCGCCGCGGTGCACGTCGAGTCGGACGAGACCGCCGAATCGGACGAGGCCGGCGAGTCGGACGAGGCCGTCACCGACGAGGCGGCGGCCGACGCGGAAGACGCCGACGACGAGAGCGACGACGGGGAAGAGGCCGAGCCGGCCGCCCCCGTCGACCCCGTCGCCGCCCTGCGCGAGGAACTCCGCCTCCTGCCCGGCGAGTGGTACGTCATCCACACGTACGCCGGGTACGAGAAGCGCGTGAAGGCCAACCTGGAGCAGCGCGCCGTCTCGCTCAACGTCGAGGAGTTCATCTACCAGGCCGAAGTGCCCGAGGAAGAGATCGTCCAGATCAAGAACGGCGAGCGCAAGAACGTCCGTCAGAACAAGCTCCCCGGCTACGTGCTGGTGCGCATGGACCTGACGAACGAGTCCTGGGGCGTCGTCCGCAACACCCCCGGCGTCACCGGCTTCGTGGGCAACGCCTACGACCCGTACCCGCTGACCCTGGACGAGATCGTCAAGATGCTGGCTCCGGAGGCCGAGGAGAAGGCCGCCCGTGAGGCCGCCGAGGCCGAGGGCAAGCCGGCTCCGTCCCGCAAGGTCGAGGTCCAGGTGCTGGACTTCGAGGTGGGCGACTCGGTCACCGTCACCGACGGCCCGTTCGCGACGCTGCAGGCGACGATCAACGAGATCAACGCCGACTCGAAGAAGGTCAAGGGCCTCGTCGAGATCTTCGGCCGCGAGACGCCGGTCGAGCTCAGCTTCGACCAGATCCAGAAGAACTAGGTTCCGCCGGGGCCCGTCAGGGCCTTTCGGACACATGCCTACCGATCAGGTCAGAGGGGCTTCGCAGCCGCTCTGACCTGCTTGGTTTTTGGTCGCACGACCATACCCGTTATCGTTGTGCGGTATGCCTCCGTCCGGATGACCGGAATGGCGGCGAAACACTCTCACAGGACCCGGAGAGAGCAATGCCTCCCAAGAAGAAGAAGGTCACGGGGCTCATCAAGCTCCAGATCAACGCCGGTGCGGCGAACCCGGCCCCGCCGGTCGGCCCCGCACTGGGTCAGCACGGCGTCAACATCATGGAGTTCTGCAAGGCCTACAACGCCGCGACCGAGTCGCAGCGTGGCATGGTCGTGCCGGTGGAGATCACGGTCTACGAAGACCGCTCCTTCACCTTCATCACCAAGACTCCGCCGGCCGCCAAGCTGATCCTCAAGGCCGCTGGTGTGGACAAGGGCTCCGGCGAGCCGCACAAGACCAAGGTCGCCAAGCTGACGGCCGCCCAGGTCCGCGAGATCGCCACGACGAAGCTCCCCGACCTGAACGCCAACGACCTCGACGCCGCGTCGAAGATCATCGCTGGCACGGCCCGTTCCATGGGCATCACGGTCGAAGGCTGACTCAGCCCCGTAGACCTCAGTGGTAGGACCACGCGCCGGTCCGCACCACGACTCCACACTCTGAACACACAGGAGCAGCAGTGAAGCGCAGCAAGAACCTCCGCGCTGCGGACGCCAAGATCGACCGGGAGCGCGTGTACGCCCCCCTCGAGGCCGTCCGTCTCGCCAAGGAGACCGCGACCACCAAGTTCGACGGCACCGTCGAGGTCGCCTTCCGCCTGGGTGTCGACCCTCGCAAGGCCGACCAGATGGTCCGTGGCACCGTGAACCTCCCGCACGGCACCGGCAAGACCGCCCGGGTCCTGGTCTTCGCGACCGGTGACCGTGCTGCGGCCGCGGAAGCCGCGGGCGCCGACATCGTCGGCTCCGACGAGCTCATCGACGAGGTCGCCAAGGGTCGCCTGGACTTCGACGCCGTCGTCGCCACCCCGGACCTCATGGGCAAGGTCGGCCGCCTCGGCCGCGTGCTCGGTCCGCGTGGTCTGATGCCGAACCCGAAGACCGGCACCGTCACGCCCGACGTCGTCAAGGCTGTCAACGACATCAAGGGCGGCAAGATCGAGTTCCGCGTCGACAAGCACTCGAACCTGCACTTCATCATCGGCAAGGTCTCCTTCGACGAGACGAAGCTGGTGGAGAACTACGCCGCGGCCCTGGACGAGATCCTCCGTCTGAAGCCGTCGGCCGCCAAGGGCCGCTACATCAAGAAGGCCGCGCTGGCCACCACGATGGGCCCCGGCATCCCGCTGGACGCCAACCGCACCCGTAACCTCCTCGTCGAGGAGGACCCGGCCGCCGTCTGAGCCTCCGCGCTCACTGCGAACGCCGCGTCACGCGTGTAGCGACGGGCCCCGCCACCTTTCGAGGTGCGGGGCCCGTCGTCGTGTCCGGGGGCGTCCGGAAGCGTTCGGAGGATGTCCGGAACCGGACCACGGGCCTGCCCGGCACCGGTCGCCTGTGCGACGGTGGGGCGACCATGGGGGCCGAGGGGCGGAGCATGTGATGACGGTGGCGACGGGGACGCGCGCGGCGAAGGCGGCACGGCGGCGGAGGTGGGCCGGGACGGCGCTCGCCGCCGCGGTGCTGGTGCCGGTCGCGGCGTGCACCGGCGGGTCGTCCGGCGGCGACGGCGGGGCGGACGCCGGGAACGGGGCGAAGGCCGGCGGGGTGGCGCAGGCGGCCCCGGTCGCCGCGCTGCGGGAGGCGCGGAAGCGGACCGGCGAGACGGCCTCGGCCAGGATCGAGGGGACCATGGAGCTGGGGACGGTGATGTCCATGGAGCAGACCGGCGCCCTGGACTGGTCCGACGGCCTCCGCGGCGAGATGACGATCACCTACGACGGCGGCACGGCGGCCGACGCCCTGAAGCGGTCCGGCGGCGACGGCACCCTGCGGGCGCTCTACCTGAAGGACGCCTACTACGCGCACCTCGGCGACGCCTTCGCGGCCGGCGTCGGCGGTCGGCACTGGATCCGGTACGGGTACGCGGACCTCGCGGCGGCCGCGGGGGCGGGCGGCGACGCCGTACGGGACGCCTCGCGCACCAGCACCCCGCTGGAGGGCGTCGAGGCGCTGCTGGCCTCCGGCGACCTCCGGAAGGTCGGCGAGGAGGACGTGCGCGGGGTGGCCGCGACGCACTACTCCGGGACGGTCGACGTGGCGGAGCCCGCCCCGGCCGGCGGCCTGGACGCCGGTGAACTCGCCGCCTTCCGTGAGCGGATGGCCGCGGCCGGCGTCACCGGCGGGACGGTCGACGTCTGGCTGGACGCGGACCACCTGCCGGTGAAGAAGTCCGAGCGCGCGCGGACCAGGACCGGCACGCTCAACTCCACCGTCTTCTACAGCGATTACGGCGTGGCGGTGGCGGCGAAGGCCCCGGCGGCCTCGGACACCGTCGACTTCAAGGAGATCGCCGGCGCGGCCGCCACGCCCGGCACCGCCCCCTGACGCGGGCGGCCCGGAGGCGGGCCCGGAGCGGCTCCGGGCCGCCCGTCCGGGGCGGATTTGCCCGGCGGCTCCCCGGTCGCGTACTCTCCAGAAGAAGCCAAAGACCGCTGGTCGTTGCCGTGCTCCCGTTGGGGGTGTGGCGGCCGAAGGATCCGTCGACGACGGACGTCCTGCGCAGGTGACTGTGGAATCGCTCCCGGATGTTTCGCATCCGGTCGAGCTGCGCCCTGGCACTTGTGCTGGGGCGTTTCGTCTTTACCGGCCCCTTCTGAGCGGTCCTCATCACCCGGAAGGAGGCCGACGCTCATGGCAAGGCCCGACAAGGCTGCCGCGGTAGCCGAGCTGACGGACCAGTTCCGCAGCTCGAACGCCGCCGTGCTGACCGAGTACCGGGGTCTCACCGTGGCCCAGCTCAAGCAGCTGCGCCGTTCGCTCGGTGAGAACGCCCAGTACGCCGTGGTGAAGAACACGCTGACCAAGATTGCGGCCAACGAGGCCGGGATCGACACGCTGGACGACCTGTTCTCGGGTCCGACGGCGGTTGCCTTCGTCACCGGTGACCCGGTGGAGTCGGCGAAGGGTCTTCGTGACTTCGCCAAGGAGAACCCCAACCTCGTCATCAAGGGCGGTGTCCTTGACGGCAAGGCGCTGTCCGCCGACGAGATCAAGAAGCTCGCGGACCTCGAGTCCCGCGAGGTTCTGCTCTCCAAGCTGGCGGGTGCCCTGAAGGGCAAGCAGACTCAGGCTGCTGTCCTCTTCCAGGCACTCCCGTCGAAGTTCGTCCGCACCGCGGAAGCGCTTCGCGCCAAGAAGGAAGAGCAGGGCGGTGCCGGTACTCCGGCTCCCGCCGAGGCCGCAGAGTAATTCGCTCCGCGGTCCAGCGGGCTCCACGTACGCCCGCCGACATACACCTCCGGCACCTGCCGAATTAGTGGAAGGACGCCTATCATGGCGAAGCTGTCCCAGGACGACCTGCTCGCGCAGTTCGAAGAGATGACCCTCATCGAGCTCTCCGAGTTCGTGAAGGCGTTCGAGGAGAAGTTCGACGTCACCGCCGCCGCCGCGGTCGCCGCCCCGGTCGCCGGTGGCGCCGGCGCCGGTGCTGCCGAGGCCGTCGAGGAGCAGGACGAGTTCGACGTCATCCTCACCGGTGCCGGCGAGAAGAAGATCCAGGTCATCAAGGTCGTGCGTGAGCTCACCTCGCTGGGCCTGAAGGAGGCCAAGGACCTCGTGGACGGCGCTCCGAAGCCGGTCCTCGAGAAGGTCGCCAAGGAGGCCGCCGAGAAGGCCGCCGAGTCCCTCAAGGGCGCCGGCGCCTCGGTCGAGGTCAAGTAATCACCCGAGGGGTCCGCTGACCCCTCAGGGACGCCCCTGCCGCCGCGCAGGGGGGTCCCACGTCGAAGGGCGATCACCCATCCGGGTGGTCGCCCTTCGGCGTTCCCCGGACGCCTCCGAGGTGGCTGCCTTGAACTTCGGGCGTCGAGGGGTATCGTGATCTTCGCCGTACGCCTCCTGGGGGCGCCCTCACGGCCCGGAGCCACCGGCGGTGGCCGTCCGGGGCGGCGTCCGGGCCCGAGGGCCTTGACGAACCGCACGAGGCGCGCAATTCTCAGGACGCGTCCCCATCTCGATCCGCATTCGAGGCATGGATCGGGATGGGAACGGGAAGTAAAGAAGCGCGCACCCGGCGCGAGGGCTAGACATAGGTGTTGAGAACAGCCGTTGACAGCGACGTGGGTCTCTGAGAACCCCGACTGGACATCAGTGTGCCTCTTGGCTACACTGACCCTTTGCGCTGCCTGTTAGCTGCTCCCTGCCCGTCACCAGGGGCATGCCCACGTACGAACACCGGGTTCAGACACTTCCCATCTGGGACGTCCGTGCCGGTGCCTCCGATGTGGGACCGGTACGCGCGTAGTGAGTCCGAGCCCTCGGAAGGACCCCCTCTTGGCCGCCTCGCGCAACGCCTCGACCGCGAATACGAACAACGGTGCCAGCACCGCCCCGCTGCGCATCTCCTTTGCAAAGATCAAGGAGCCCCTCGAGGTTCCGAACCTCCTCGCGCTGCAGACCGAGAGCTTTGACTGGCTCCTCGGCAACGCCGCCTGGAAGGCTCGCGTCGAGGCTGCTCTGGACAGTGGAAACGACGTCCCCACCAAGTCCGGCCTGGAGGAGATCTTCGAGGAGATCTCGCCGATCGAGGACTTCTCCGGGTCGATGTCGCTCACGTTCCGCGACCATCGCTTCGAACCCCCGAAGAACTCGATCGACGAGTGCAAGGAGCGCGACTTCACCTTCGCGGCCCCGCTCTTCGTCACCGCCGAGTTCACCAACAACGAGACCGGCGAGATCAAGTCCCAGACGGTCTTCATGGGCGACTTCCCGCTCATGACCAACAAGGGCACCTTCGTCATCAACGGCACCGAGCGTGTCGTGGTGTCGCAGCTGGTGCGCTCGCCGGGCGTCTACTTCGACTCCTCCATCGACAAGACGTCCGACAAGGACATCTTCTCGGCCAAGATCATCCCGTCCCGGGGTGCCTGGCTGGAGATGGAGATCGACAAGCGCGACATGGTCGGTGTCCGCATCGACCGCAAGCGCAAGCAGTCCGTCACCGTCCTCCTCAAGGCTCTCGGCTGGACCACCGAGCAGATCCTGGAGGAGTTCGGCGAGTACGAGTCGATGCGCGCCACCCTGGAGAAGGACCACACCCAGGGCCAGGACGACGCGCTGCTCGACATCTACCGCAAGCTGCGCCCGGGCGAGCCGCCCACGCGCGAGGCCGCTCAGACGCTGCTCGAGAATCTCTACTTCAACCCGAAGCGCTACGACCTCGCCAAGGTCGGCCGCTACAAGGTGAACAAGAAGCTCGGCGCCGACGAGCCGCTGGACGCGGGCGTCCTCACCAGCGACGACGTCATCGCGACCATCAAGTACCTGGTCAAGCTGCACGCCGGTGAGACCGAGACGGTCGGCGAGTCCGGCCGCTCGATCGTCGTCGAGACCGACGACATCGACCACTTCGGCAACCGCCGTCTGCGCAACGTCGGCGAGCTCATCCAGAACCAGGTCCGCACGGGTCTGGCGCGGATGGAGCGCGTCGTGCGCGAGCGCATGACGACCCAGGACGTCGAGGCGATCACGCCGCAGACCCTGATCAACATCCGGCCGGTCGTCGCCTCCATCAAGGAGTTCTTCGGCACCAGCCAGCTTTCGCAGTTCATGGACCAGAACAACCCGCTGTCGGGTCTGACGCACAAGCGTCGCCTCTCGGCACTGGGTCCCGGTGGTCTGTCGCGTGAGCGGGCCGGCTTCGAGGTCCGCGACGTGCACCCGTCCCACTACGGACGCATGTGCCCGATCGAGACCCCCGAAGGCCCGAACATCGGTCTGATCGGTTCGCTCGCCTCGTACGGCCGCGTCAACGCGTTCGGCTTCATCGAGACGCCGTACCGCAAGGTCGTCGACGGCCAGGTCACCGACGAGGTCGACTACGTCACCGCCGACGAGGAGGACCGCTACGTCATCGCCCAGGCGAACGCGACGCTCTCCGACGAGCTCCGCTTCACCGAGGCCCGCGTGCTGGTCCGCCGCCGTGGCGGAGAGGTCGACTACGTGCCGCCGGCCGAGGTCGACTACATGGACGTCTCGCCGCGCCAGATGGTGTCCGTCGCCACCGCGATGATCCCGTTCCTGGAGCACGACGACGCCAACCGCGCCCTCATGGGCGCGAACATGATGCGCCAGGCGGTGCCGCTCATCAAGTCGGAGGCGCCGCTCGTCGGCACCGGCATGGAGTACCGCTGCGCCACCGACGCCGGTGACGTGCTCAAGGCCGAGAAGGACGGTGTGGTCCAGGAGGTCTCCGCGGACTACATCACCGTCACGAACGACGACGGCACGTACACCACGTACCGCATCGCCAAGTTCATGCGCTCCAACCAGGGCACCTCGGTCAACCAGAAGGTCGTCGTCTCCGAGGGCGACCGGGTCGTGGCCGAGCAGGTGCTCGCCGACGGACCGGCCACCGAGAACGGTGAGATGGCCCTCGGCAAGAACCTCCTCGTGGCGTTCATGCCGTGGGAAGGCCACAACTACGAGGACGCGATCATCCTGTCGCAGCGCCTCGTGCAGGACGACGTCCTCTCCTCGATCCACATCGAGGAGCACGAGGTCGACGCCCGTGACACCAAGCTCGGCCCGGAGGAGATCACCCGGGACATCCCGAACGTCTCCGAAGAGGTCCTCGCGGACCTCGACGAGCGCGGCATCATCCGCATCGGTGCCGAGGTCGTCGCCGGCGACATCCTCGTCGGCAAGGTCACGCCCAAGGGTGAGACCGAGCTGACCCCCGAGGAGCGCCTGCTGCGCGCGATCTTCGGCGAGAAGGCGCGCGAAGTGCGCGACACCTCGCTGAAGGTGCCGCACGGCGAGATCGGCAAGGTCATCGGCGTCCGCGTCTTCGACCGCGAAGAGGGCGACGAACTGCCGCCGGGCGTGAACCAGCTGGTCCGCGTCTACGTCGCGCAGAAGCGCAAGATCACCGATGGTGACAAGCTCGCCGGCCGTCACGGCAACAAGGGCGTCATCTCGAAGATCCTGCCGATCGAGGACATGCCGTTCCTGGAGGACGGCACCCCGGTCGACATCATCCTCAACCCGCTGGGTGTCCCGTCCCGAATGAACCCGGGACAGGTCCTGGAGATCCACCTCGGCTGGCTCGCCAGCCGCGGCTGGGACGTCTCCGGCCTCGGTGACGAGTGGGCCAAGCGCCTGCAGGCCATCGGCGCCGACCAGGTCGCGCCCGGCACCAATGTCGCCACGCCCGTCTTCGACGGCGCGCGCGAGGACGAGATCTCCGGTCTCTTCGAGGCCACGATCCCGAACCGCGACGGCAACCGTCTGGTCCAGCCCACCGGAAAGGCCAACCTGTTCGACGGCCGCTCCGGCGAGCCGTTCCCGGCCCCGGTCTCCGTCGGCTACATGTACATCCTCAAGCTGCACCACCTGGTCGACGACAAGCTGCACGCCCGTTCGACCGGGCCGTACTCCATGATCACCCAGCAGCCGCTCGGTGGTAAGGCTCAGTTCGGTGGACAGCGCTTCGGTGAGATGGAGGTGTGGGCGCTGGAGGCTTACGGCGCCGCGTACGCACTCCAGGAGCTGCTGACGATCAAGTCCGACGACGTGACCGGCCGCGTGAAGGTCTACGAGGCCATCGTCAAGGGCGAGAACATCCCCGAGCCGGGCATCCCGGAGTCCTTCAAGGTTCTCATCAAGGAAATGCAGTCGCTCTGCCTCAACGTGGAGGTGCTGTCCTCGGACGGCATGTCCATCGAGATGCGCGACACGGACGAGGACGTCTTCCGCGCGGCGGAGGAACTCGGTATCGACCTGTCCCGGCGTGAGCCGAGCAGCGTCGAAGAGGTCTGACGGGTAGGCCGGCCGGATCTCCCTGATCCGGCCGGCCCTCCCGGGACCCGTTCAGACCATTGCTGAAGTGCCCCGTTTTCTCGCTCAGGCGAGGGGGCTCGAACCCCCGAAAGAGGGATTGACGACAAGTGCTCGACGTCAACTTCTTCGACGAGCTGCGGATCGGCCTTGCCACCGCGGACGACATCCGGACCTGGTCCCACGGCGAAGTGAAGAAGCCGGAGACCATCAACTACCGCACGCTCAAGCCCGAAAAGGACGGACTCTTCTGCGAGAAGATCTTCGGTCCGACCCGGGACTGGGAGTGCTACTGCGGCAAGTACAAGCGTGTCCGCTTCAAGGGCATCATCTGTGAGCGCTGTGGCGTCGAGGTCACGCGCGCCAAGGTGCGCCGTGAGCGCATGGGCCACATCGAGCTTGCCGCTCCCGTCACCCACATCTGGTACTTCAAGGGCGTCCCGTCGCGCCTCGGCTACCTGCTGGACCTCGCGCCGAAGGACCTCGAGAAGGTCATCTACTTCGCCGCGTACATGATCACGTTCGTCGACGAGGAGCGCCGCACCCGCGACCTCCCGTCGCTGGAGGCGCACGTCTCCGTCGAGCGCCAGCAGATCGAGAACCGCCGCGACTCCGACCTGGAGAACCGCGCCAAGAAGCTCGAGACCGACCTGGCCGAGCTGGAGGCCGAGGGCGCCAAGGCCGACGTCCGCCGCAAGGTGCGCGAAGGCGCCGAGCGCGAGATGAAGCAGCTCCGTGACCGCGCGCAGCGCGAGATCGACCGTCTCGACGAGGTGTGGAGCCGCTTCAAGAACCTCAAGGTCCAGGACCTGGAGGGCGACGAGCTGCTCTACCGCGAGCTGCGCGACCGCTTCGGCACCTACTTCGACGGCTGCATGGGCGCCGCGGCGCTCCAGAAGCGTCTGGAGTCCTTCGACCTCGACGAGGAGGCCGAGCGCCTCCGCGAGATCATCCGCTCCGGCAAGGGCCAGAAGAAGACCCGTGCGCTCAAGCGCCTCAAGGTCGTCTCCGCGTTCCTGCAGACCAGCAACAAGCCCAAGGGCATGGTGCTGGACTGCGTGCCGGTCATCCCGCCGGACCTGCGTCCGATGGTGCAGCTCGACGGTGGCCGCTTCGCGACCTCCGACCTGAACGACCTGTACCGCCGCGTGATCAACCGCAACAACCGCCTGAAGCGGCTTCTCGACCTCGGCGCGCCCGAGATCATCGTGAACAACGAGAAGCGGATGCTCCAGGAGGCCGTGGACGCCCTCTTCGACAACGGTCGTCGTGGTCGCCCGGTCACCGGTCCCGGCAACCGCCCGCTGAAGTCCCTGAGCGACATGCTCAAGGGCAAGCAGGGCCGTTTCCGTCAGAACCTCCTCGGCAAGCGCGTGGACTACTCCGCGCGTTCCGTGATCGTCGTCGGTCCGCAGCTCAAGCTGCACCAGTGCGGTCTGCCGAAGGCGATGGCGCTGGAGCTCTTCAAGCCGTTCGTGATGAAGCGCCTGGTGGACCTGAACCACGCGCAGAACATCAAGTCGGCCAAGCGCATGGTCGAGCGCGGCCGCACCGTGGTGTACGACGTCCTCGAAGAGGTCATCGCCGAGCACCCGGTGCTGCTGAACCGTGCGCCCACCCTGCACCGCCTCGGCATCCAGGCCTTCGAGCCCCAGCTGGTCGAGGGCAAGGCCATCCAGATCCACCCGCTCGTCTGCACCGCGTTCAACGCGGACTTCGACGGTGACCAGATGGCCGTGCACCTGCCGCTCTCCGCGGAGGCGCAGGCCGAGGCCCGCATCCTGATGCTGTCCTCGAACAACATCCTCAAGCCGGCCGACGGCCGTCCGGTCACCATGCCGACCCAGGACATGGTGCTGGGCCTCTTCTTCCTCACCACGGACGAAGAGGGCCGCAACGTCAAGGGCGCCGGTCGCGCGTTCGGCTCCACGGCCGAGGCGACCATGGCCTTCGACGCCCGCGAGCTGTCGCTCCAGGCGAAGGTCGACATCCGCTTCCCGGTGGGCACCATGCCCCCGCGCGGCTGGGTGCCGCCGGTCGCCGAGGAGGGCGAGCCCGAGTACCAGCCGGGCGACACCTTCCGCCTGCGCACCAGCCTGGGCCGCGCGCTCTTCAACGAGCTGCTGCCCGAGGACTACCCGTTCGTCGACTACTCGGTGGGCAAGAAGCAGCTCTCCGAGATCGTCAACGACCTGGCCGAGCGCTACCCCAAGGTCATCGTGGCGGCGACGCTCGACAACCTGAAGGCCGCCGGCTTCCACTGGGCGACGCGCTCCGGCGTCACCGTGGCCGTCTCCGACATCGTCGTCCCCGAGGCCAAGAAGGCCATCGTCAAGGGGTACGAGGACCAGGACGAGAAGGTCCAGAAGCAGTACGAGCGCGGTCTGATCACCAAGGACGAGCGCACGCAGGAGCTCATCGCGATCTGGACCAAGGCGACCAACGAGGTCGCCGAGGCGATGAACGCGAACTTCCCGAAGACGAACCCCATCTTCATGATGGTCGACTCGGGCGCCCGAGGAAACATGATGCAGATGCGTCAGATCGCGGGTATGCGTGGTCTGGTGTCGAACGCCAAGAACGAGACGATCCCCCGTCCCATCAAGGCGTCCTTCCGCGAGGGCCTCACCGTTCTGGAGTACTTCATCTCCACGCACGGTGCCCGTAAGGGTCTGGCGGACACCGCCCTGCGTACCGCCGACTCGGGTTACCTGACCCGTCGTCTGGTGGACGTCTCGCAGGACGTGATCATCCGCGAGGAGGACTGCGGCACCGACCGCGGCCTGAAGCTGAAGATCGCGGTCAAGGGCGCCGACGGCGTCCTGCGCAAGACGGACGACGTCGAGACCTCGGTGTACGCCCGCATGCTGGCCGAGGACGTCGTGGTGGACGGCAAGGTCATCGCCCCCGCCAACGTCGACCTCGGTGACGTCCTGATCGACGCGCTGGTCGCGGCCGGCGTCGAGGAGGTCAAGACCCGCTCGGTCCTGACCTGCGAGTCCGCGGTCGGCACCTGTGCCTTCTGCTACGGACGCTCGCTCGCCACCGGCAAGCTGGTCGACATCGGTGAGGCGGTCGGCATCATCGCCGCCCAGTCCATCGGTGAGCCCGGTACCCAGCTGACGATGCGTACCTTCCACACCGGTGGTGTGGCCGGTGACGACATCACCCAGGGTCTGCCGCGTGTCGTCGAGCTCTTCGAGGCCCGTACGCCCAAGGGTGTCGCCCCGATCTCGGAGGCGGCCGGCCGCGTCCGGATCGAGGAGACCGAGAAGACCAAGAAGCTCGTCGTCACCCCGGACGACGGCAGCGACGAGACGGCGTTCCCGATCTCGAAGCGTGCCCGTCTCCTGGTCGGCGAGGGCGACGCGGTCGAGGTGGGCCAGAAGCTCACCGTCGGTGCGACCAACCCGCACGACGTGCTGCGCATCCTCGGGCAGCGCGCGGTCCAGGTCCACCTGGTCGGCGAAGTCCAGAAGGTCTACAACTCGCAGGGCGTGTCGATCCACGACAAGCACATCGAGATCATCATCCGGCAGATGCTGCGCCGTGTGACGATCATCGAGTCCGGCGACGCGGAGCTGCTTCCGGGCGAGCTGGTCGAGCGGTCGAAGTTCGAGACCGAGAACCGTCGTGTGGTCACCGAGGGCGGTCACCCCGCCTCCGGCCGTCCGCAGCTGATGGGTATCACCAAGGCCTCGCTCGCGACCGAGTCGTGGCTGTCGGCGGCGTCCTTCCAGGAGACGACCAGGGTCCTCACCGACGCGGCGATCAACGCCAAGTCGGACTCCCTGATCGGCCTCAAGGAGAACGTCATCATCGGTAAGCTCATCCCGGCCGGTACGGGTCTGTCCCGCTACCGCAACATCCGGGTCGAGCCGACCGAGGAGGCCAAGGCCGCGATGTACTCGGCCGTCGGCTACGACGACATCGACTACTCGCCGTTCGGCACCGGCTCCGGCCAGGCCGTCCCGCTGGAGGACTACGACTACGGTCCGTACAACCAGTAAGCGAGTCGCTTGACCGACCGGAGGGCGGTCACCCCGTTGCGTACGGGGTGGCCGCCCTTCGGCGTGCCCGGACGTCTCCCGTCCGGAACCCGTCCCTCCGTAAGCCCTCGTGAGCTGCGGCTTTAGGGCCGCCTAAGAGGTGCCCTTAGCGCGGTGTGCGGTCATTGCCCCGTCGCCACTGATCGGCAGTGGTCTACACGGAGGTTGCTGATATGGCACTGCGTGACGTTCTGCAGTCCCTGAACGACACCGAGCTCGTCGCGAACCCGGCGGAGTCCCGCCTGGCCGGCGAGGGCGTCATCGACCCGGAGCGTGCGTCGGTCCTGCACCACGACGAGTCCCAGGACGCTCCGATGATGGTCATGAGCCAGATCAACGAGGCCTGACGGCTCCGCGGTCGAACGAGGCCCGGGGGCGTTCCGCGCCCCCGGGCTCCACCGAGCAGAGGGATGGGAACATCGCATGAGCACAGCCAATGTCCTGCCCGCCCCGTTGCGGGAGGAGCTCCTGGGAGAGGAGACCTGGGGCCGCTCGCACCGCGTGGTGAGGAACGCCGTCGATCCGTCGCTGCTGCTGTCCTCGGCCGACATCGGGGCCCGACTGGACGCCAGCCTGCTCAAGTGGCCCTATTTCACCCTGCTCAAGAGCGGTGAGGCGCCGGCGCCGTCGTCGTACACCACGGTCCGTGACGTCATCGGGCACAAGGTGGGCGGCTTCGCGGACGCCGCGGCGATCCGCAGGCACATGGCGGCGGGGGCCAGCCTGAAGCTGAACCAGGTCGCCGACTGGCACCGTCCCACCCGGGACCTGGCCCGCACCCTGGAGCAGCAGACCGACTGCGCGGCCAACTCCTACATCTTCTGGACCCCGGAGGCGCAGCAGGGCATGCTGCCGCACCGGGACGCGGCGCACGTGCTGGCGATCCAGGTCGAGGGCCGCAAGGAGTGGCATCTGCACGCCTCGCCGGAGCAGATCGGCGCGCGGGCCGGGCTGGACGTGGACAGCTCCGCCCCCACCCACGTGTTCACCATGGAGCCCGGCGACGTGCTGTACCTGCCGCACGGCTGGCCGCACGACGCGGTGGCCCTGGACGGCGGTTCGCTGCACCTGACCTTCACCCTGACCGGGCCCACGCCCGAGGACCTGGTGGACGCGGTGCTCCGGCGCTTCCTCCAGGACGAGGAAGACCTCGTCCACCACTTCCACACGCGTCCGCTGGACGCGCGCACCGCCGAGGTGCGGGCGGCGCTCGCCCGGACGGTGGGCGACCTGGACGGCGGCGCCTGGACGCGCACCGCACTGGACTCCATGCGAAAGGCGATCAGCTGATGACGACGACGGCACCGGTCCCCGCCCCGCGGACCGAGGAGGCCCCGGCCGGGACCCCCACCCTGCTGGAGCACCTGGTCGGCGACACCGAGGCCTTCTTCCGGGACCACTGGGCCCATCAGCCCGTGGTGCTGCGCGCGCCGCACGACCTCACCGGTCTGATCACCGAGCAGGAGATGTGGGACGAGGTCGAGTGCGGGATGCTCTCGCGCCCGTACTTCACCGCCTTCAACGAGGGGGTCCGCACCGCGATCAGCGACATGACCACCAAGCGGAACGTGGTGGGGCACGAGCTGTCGGGGTACGTCCGCGAGGAGCAGATCCGCAGCGACTTCGAGGCGGGCGGGACCTTCAAGTTCAACCAGGCCGAGCACTGGCACCCCCGTATCCGGGCGCTGGTCAAGGGCATGGAACCGCACTTCGCCGGCGGCCTGGAGTCCTTCGTCTTCCTCAGCCCGCCCGGCAAGACGGCGATGCAGGCGCACTACGACGGGGCGCACGTCTTCGTGCTCCAGATCGCCGGGGTCAAGGACTGGACGTTCGGGCGGATCCACCCCGGGTCCACCAGCGACTCCGTCCTGCACGAGGGCATGATCGCCGACGACCAGCGGATCGAGACCACGCTGCGCCCCGGCGACGTGCTCTACATGCCGCACGGCACCCCGCACTGCGCGACGGCGCGGGAGGGCAACTCGATCCATATCGCGATCACCGTCGAGGAGCCCACCGCGGAGAACCTCGCCAGTGTCTTCCTGGCCTCGTTCATGGGCAGCGACGCCTTCGCGGAGATCGAGCGGGACCACCACACCCGGAGCCTCGACGAGCGGGTGGAGAGCGTCCGCAAGGCGCTGCTGGGCCATCTCGCGGAGGCCGACGAGCGGCGCGTCCGCGACGCGGCGGTGAAGCTGCGCCGGGAGCACAGGTGAGGCCTGCCCACGCCCCCTGGATGACCGGCGGGGCGCCGCCGGTCACCACCCGCGGGACCCTGCGCGGCGTCGAGCCGGAGGAGACGTGGGCGCGGCTCGTGCCGCTGCTGCCCGGACGCGGCGTGACGCGGGTCGCCGATCTCACCGACCTCGACGTGCTCGGGATCCCGGTGTGGTCGGCTCTCCGGCCGGCCGCCGCGACCCTGGTCGCCAGCGCGGGCAAGGGCCTCACCCACACTGCCGCGCGGATCTCCGCGGTCGTGGAGTCCCTGGAGGTGGCGGCGGCGGAGCAGACGCGTCCGCCGGTCGTCCACCGGGGCACGGCCGCCGGGCTGGATCCCGGCTACGGCGTGCGCGAACTCTCCCTGCACCCGGTCTCGTTGGCCGACGACCGGACCGTGCTGGAGTGGACGGACGGGTGGGACCTGGTCTCCGGCCGGCCCGCCCCGGTGCCGGCGGCCGCCGTCGGCCTGCGCGGCTGGGCGGCGGACGGCTGGCAGCCGCCGCTGTTCGTGACCACCACCAACGGGCTCGCGGGCGGCAACGACCACGTGGAGGCGGCCCTGCACGGGCTGCTGGAACTGGTCGAGCGCGATTCCCTGGCCCGGCTCGCACCGGGCGGCGGGACGCGGGTGGACCCGGACGCCCTGGGCGACCGGCTCGGCCCGGTGGTGGAGCGGGTGCGGGCGGCCGGCGCCGAGATCGTGCTGGAGCGGATTCCGTCGGTGCCCGGCACCTGGACGTACACCTGCTGGCTGATCCAGCCGGAGATGTGGCAGGTCTTCGGCGGTTCCGGCTGCCACACCGTGCCCGCCATCGCCGCCGAACGGGCCCTGATGGAGGCGGTTCAGAGCCGGGGCTCCACCATCAGCGGCGCCCGCGACGACATCCCCGACTGGACCTTCCGCCGGGCCGGACCGGCCCCCCGGCCGCCGCTGCGACCGGCCGGCGTGTCGGAGGGACTGCCGCTGGAGGACCCGCCGGTCCGGCCGCTGGACGAAGTCCTGGACGGCGTGGTGGAAGCGGTCCGCGCGACCACCGGCAGGCCCGTGCTGGCCGTGGACCTGACCCCGCCGGCGGCGCCCTGGCCCCCCGTCGTCCAGGTCTTCGCCCCCGGCCTCGGCCTGACCCTGGAGCATCCGCGCCCGCAGGAACTCACGAGCAGGAGTTTTGTGTGACGTCCCGCCGCTTCGCGTTCGTGGGCCCGACGCTGCCCCCGTCCGAACGCCCCGACCACGGGTACACCTATCTGCCGCCGGTCCGGCACGGCGACCTGTACGCGCTCGACGCGCGCCCCGGTGACCGGATCCTGATCGTGGACGGCGTCTACCAGCACTTCGCCCCGATCCGGCACAAGGAGATCCTGGCCCAGCTGGCCCGCGGGGTGCACGTCGCCGGGGCGGCCAGCCTCGGTGCGCTCCGCGCCGCGGAGCTGGACGGCTTCGGCATGCGCGGCATCGGCCACGTCTACGGGCAGGCACGCGACGGCCGGCTCGTCGCGGACTCCGACGTCGCGCTGCTGCACGCGGACGACGGCGAGGACGAGGGCGCCGCCCGCGGGCTGACCCTGCCGCTGGTCGCGGTGCGGCACGCCGCGGGAAGGCTGCTGGCCGCCGGGAAGCTGGACGCGCAGGCCGCGGCGGAGGCCGAACGGGCGGCGGCGGCACTGCACTTCACCGAGCGGTCGGCCCGCGCCCTGCTGCACCGGGCCGGGGACGCGCGCGGGGCGGTGGAGGCGGTGCTCGCCGAGATCGCCGAGCACGGTGACGTGAAGAAGCAGGACGCCCTGCTGGCGCTGGCCGCCGAGGACGCCCCCGCGGCCGTCTCCGTTCCGGCCGCGTCCGTCTGGCACAGCTCGTACGGCCGGGAGGGCGAGTTCGACCACCGGCCGCTGCTGCCCGGCTCGCGGGTGACGGCCCGGATCGCGCTGGCCTGCCTGCAGTTGTTCGCGGCCGACTTCCCCGACCGGCACCGCGCCTACGCCCTGCGGCTCGCGGCCACCGCCGCCGGTCCGGCGCCGGACGCGGACGCCGGACGGGTGCTGGCCGCGGCGGGCTTCCCACCGGCCCCGCGCCCCGAAGCCCTGCTGGCCCGGTCCACGGCGGCCACCGTGGGCTGGACGGCGGACGAACGGCTGCTGGCCCGCACGTTCCGGCTGCCGCCGGGCCGACTCGTCTACCACGACCTGCCGCCCGAGGCGCTGGCCGGCGCCTCGCCCGCCGAGGTCGAGCGCTGGTGCCTGCGCCTGCTGCCGCCGGCGGGCCGCCCGCCGGCCCCGACCGGGCGCTGCCACCTCGTGCTGCGCGACCTGTGGCAGGCGCGCAGCGACCACGAGTACCGGCTGTGCGTCCTGGAGCGCGGGTTCCGGGACGAGCAGGAAGCCGCCCGGCTGGCCCGGGTGTTCGATCTGGAACTGGTCGACCGCCTCGCCCGGACGGCGGCCTGATGACCGCGCCCACCGCCGAGAAGGCCCCTCCCGGGCAGACGCCCTTCGGGCGGGCCATGGGCTTCGTGGAGGAACTGGTCCTCGAACCGCGGGCCGGACAGGTCGCCGCGTTCGGCGGCGACGAGGTGCTGCTCGGCGTCTCGGCACCGGCCCCGGACAACGCGCTGGTCCCCACCCTGGTCGCGTACGCGCGGGACGCCGCGGGCGCCTGGAGTCCGGTGTGGACGATGCCGTACGCCGACGAGGCGGTGCGGGTGCCGGGCGGATTCGTGTGCGTACGCCGCCGGCAGGGCCAGAGCCTCGTGCTGCGCCGGACCGGCGGCCCGGAGCGGGTGCTGCACCACACCTCCGGGCGGGTGCTGGGCCTCGCCGACCGGCCCGGGACCGCCGACGTCGTCTGTGTCGTCGGCGTCGCCGACGCCTCGGTCCGCCATCCGCGCGGGCTGTTCGCCGGGTCCGACGCGGTGTGGTCCGACGGCTCGGACCTCTCGCTCGGCGCGGCCCGCCGCCCTCTCGACGCCTGGCGCGTCCTGCTGCTCACGACCAGCGCCGACGGGGCGCCGCGCGAGCTGCCCATCGAGGTGCCGGCGGGCCGGCAACTCACCGGCGAAGCGGCCTGGGCCGGGGCCGGGACCCTGCTGCTCGGGATGTGCGCGCAGTCGCCCGGCGGGGTGCGCCGTTTCTCGCTGCTCGCGGTCGCCGTCGACGGGGAGGGGTCGCCGCACGGGCGTCCGCTCGACTTCGAGGGGCTGGACCTCTGCTATCCGGTGCAGCACCCGCGCGGTGGCTCCGTCGCCTACCTCGGCACCACGGTCCCGTCCGGCGACGAGCCGCCCGCGCAGATCGCCTGCGTACTGGACGGCTCCACGGGGGAGTTGCGGAGGCTGACCGAGCCGGGCGGCCTGTGGCAGCGGCCGGCCGGCTGGACCCGCTCCGGGAAGCTCGTCTGCACGGCCGAGGACGGGCCGCGCCGGTCCGTCCACGTGTACGACCCGGACGGCGGCGGCTGGACGACCGTGCCGGTCGGGGGGTCGGTCCTCCATCTGCGGGTGTGGGACGAGTACGCCTCCGTGCTGGTCTCCACCCCCGACGTGCCGCCGGCCCTGGACGTGGTGGACCTGCGCACCGGCGCCGCCGAGCGGGTGGAGACGACCCGGCTGCCGCCGGTCCCGGGCCGGGCGGCCCACCGCACCCAGCGGGTCGGGGGCGTGGCGGGCCCGCTGGCGAGCTGGCTCTGCCTGCCCGACGACGGGCCGGCGCGGGCCACCGTCGTCTTCTTCCACGGTGGCCCCTTCAAGAGCTGGACGGAGTGGTCCTGGCGCTGGAACCCCTGGCCGTTCGTGGCGCAGGGCTACGCGGTGGCCCTGGTCGAGCCGCCCCTGAGTCTCGGCTACGGGGCCGCCGTCGGCGCGGGCTGGCGCGCCTGGCGCACCGGCATCGCCGCGGCCGCCGCCGAACAGGTGCGCATGCTCCGGGCCGACGCCGGCCTGGAGGCCACCGACCTCGCCCTGATGGGCGGCAGTTTCGGCGGCTACCTGGCGCTGGCCACGGCGGCGGAGCTGCGCCCCCGGCTGGTGGCGGCGCACGCCGCGCCGCTCGACTTCGTCCAGGTGGCGGCCGGCAGCGACGTCGGCTGGCAGTGGGTGCGCGAGTACGGCGACCTGGCGGCGCGCGAGGCCGACTACCTCGCGCAGAGCCTGCCCCGCCGCCCGGTGCTGCCCGGCACCCGCGTGCTGCTCTCGCACGGGGTGCACGACGGACTGGTGCCGCCCACCGAGACCCTGCGAGCCCACCGGTCGCTGCTGAGCGAGGGCGCCCGCAGCGAGGTGGCGTTCTTCCCGACGGAGGCGCACCCGCTGAGCCGGCCCGGCAACGTGCGCGCCTGGTACCGGTGGGCGCTCACGGCGTGCGCCGACGAGTTCCGCCCGCCCGGCACGCGACCGGACGCGGGAACGGACGCCGGGCCGGCCGCCGGGACCGGCGCGGGGGAGGAGCGGTGGTGACCGGCCCCGCTCCCCGCCCGGTCGTGACGCGCGGCAGCATCGCCCGGGGCCTGGAAGCCCTCGGAGTCGGCCCCGCGAGCGTGGTCCTGGTCCACTCGTCGCTGCGCTCCTTCGGCTACGTGGCCGGCGGCGCGCAGACCGTCCACCTCGCGCTGCGGGACGCGCTCGGGCCCGACGGCACCCTCGTGGTGCCCGCCTTCACCCCGCAGCTCTGCCACCCCTCGACCTGGCTCCGCCGCGACCTGGCCCAGCCCTCCGAGGTGGCGGACACGGCCGCCGTGGCCGCCGAGATGCCCGTGTACGACCCGCTGCGCACCCCGGTCGCGCGGACCGTCGGCGCGGTGCCGGACCTGGTGCGGTCGCTGCCGGACGCCCTGCGGTCCTCGCACCCGCACGTGTCGTTCGCGGCCGAGGGCCCGCTCGCCGCCACCGTCGTCGGTAGCCATCCCGACGCCTGGCGGTTCTCCGCGCAGGGCCCGCTGGGGCACCTGTGGGACCTCGACGCCACGGTCCTGATGCTGGGGACGGGGTGGGACCGCTGCACGGCCCTGCACCTCGCCGAGTACCAGGTGGCCTATCCGGGCCGCCGGGCCGGCCGGTGGGCGCTGCCCCGCGCCGGGGCGGACGGTGCGACCGACTGGTATGACGTACCTGAACTCCTCGTCTGGGAGGGCGACTTCCCGGCCGTCGGGACGGCGTACGAAGAGGGCGGCGGGCCGGTGCGCGCGGTGCGCGTCGGTGACGCGGTCTGCCGTGCGGTGCCCCTGCGGCCGCTGGTGCGCTTCGCCGCGCGCCGCATGCTCGCCCACCGCGACCTGCGGCGCGGCGTCGCGCCGCCCGGCTGGCGCGACGTCGTCGAGGCGGACGGTCCCCTTCCCGTGCTGCTCGCGGACTGGGCCGACGAGGAGCGCGCGTACGAGGAAACACCCACCACCAGGAGCACCACGTGAACCATGAAGTCTCCCTGCGGCCCGTCACCGAAGCCGATCTCTTCCTCTTCGAGCGGGAGTTCGCCACCGAGGAGGGGACCGGGCCCTACCAGTGGTTCGGCTTCACCCCGGCCACGGGGCTGCGCCGCCGCCTCCCCGAGGACGGGCTGCTGGGCCCCGACGGAGGCATGCTGAGCGTGGCGGCGGACGGGGAGACGGTGGGGCGGACCGAGTGGTTCCGTTCCTCCTGGGGGCGGCCCGACACGTCGTCCTGCTGGACGGTGGCCATCGGACTGTTCCCCCCGGTGCGCGGCCGGGGCATCGGCACCGAGGCGCAGCGCCTCCTGCTGGGGTACCTCTTCGACCACACGCGTGCCGAGCGCGTCCAAGCGTGGACCGACCACGCCAACATCGCCGAGCAACGCGCCCTGGAAAAGGCCGGGTTCGTCCAGGAGGGCGTCCTGCGCCGGGCCCAGTGGCGGTCCGGCGCCTGGCACGACCAGGTGCTGTACGCCGCCCTGCGCGGGGAGGGGCCGCGATGACCGGGCCGATACCGGGGAGCCTGCGGCTCGACAACGGGATGCGCGTCCTGCTGGAGCCGCTGCCCGGCACCCATGTCGTCGCGGTCTGCCTGCACGTGGGCACCGGCTTCCGCAACGAGCCGGTCGCGGGCGCCGCCCACCTCCTCGAACACGTCCTGGTCCAGGGCGCGTCCAGCAGTCGGCCGCTGACCGACGCCGTCCTCGCCATGGGCGGCACCATGAACGCGCGGACGGCCGCCGACTACACCCAGTTCACCTCGGTGCTGCCGGCGGACGGCCTGGAGATCGGGCTGCGCATCGAGCACGAGCGGCTGGCCGACCCCGACCTGTCCACCGGGCACGTCACCGCCCAGAAGGACGTGGTGCTCGCCGAGATCCGGCGCAACATCCTCCAGCGACCGCACGGCGGACTGGTCCTGTTCGACCTGCCGGACCTGCTGCACGACTCGTGGGAGAACCGGCACAACGGCTACGGCGACGCCGAGGCGCTGGCCGGACTGGACCCCGAGGCGCTGAGTGCGTTCCACGACCGCTCGTACGCCCCGGAGAACGTCCACCTGGTGCTGGCGGGCGACTTCGACCCTGACCGGGCGCGGGAGCTCGTCGCCCGGACGCTGGGCACGCTGCCCGCCCGGCCCACCTGGCGCCGGGCCCCCGTCGGGGAAGGGCCCTCGACCGCTCCCCGGCGGCGGGAGCGCGCCGACCGGGTGGCCCCGGCGGGCCGTACCGTCTGCGGCTTCCGCAGTCCCTCCCCCTCGGCCGACCCGGCCGGTCACCTGGCGACGGTGCTGCTGAGTGAACTCGTCGAGACGCTCGGGGAGGCCTGCGACTGCCACACCCCCGCCGACCGCCCCTGGGGCGGCTTCCGGGCGCGGGTGAGCCGCACCGGCAACCCCTTCGACGTCGCCCACGACACCCTGTTCTCCGTCGACTTCCCGCACCCGGCGGACGCCTCGCCCGACGAGGCGGAGGCGTGCCTGCGCCGGCTGCTCGGCCGCGTCGCCGAAGCCCGGATCCCGATCGCGGAGCCGCTCGCCGTCATCCGCCGGCAGACCGCGCTGCACCTGCACGCGGAGCTGGACTCGGTGACCAGCCGCGCCTCCTGGCTCGCCGTCGGCGCGGCCGTCCACGGCGATCCGCACCACCTGGCCGGGCTGCCCGACGCGCTGCGCGCGGTGCCGGACGAGGAGGTGGCCCGGTGGGCGGGCCACTACGCGAACCGTCCGGGAGCCCGGATCACCAGCCTTCCCGCCCCGGCCGGCCTGCCCGCCGGCCCGGTGCCGTCAGGAGCCGTCCGATGAACGCACCCGCCCCGCCGGTCCTGCCCGAACCGCACTTCGTGCCGCCGGAGCACCTGGACACGGCCGGTCCGCGCGGCACCGCCGTCGCCGTCGCCCGGCCCGGCGCCGGCGGACTCGCCGAGGCCCGCCTGCTGCTCCCGCTGGCTCCGGCCCCGGCGGCGCACACCACCCGTACCAAGATCGCGGCCGAGGTGGTCGGGGCCGCGCTGGAGGAGGCCGTGGGCGCGCTGGCGGTGGTCCGGACCGAGGTGCGGGGCGACCGGCTGGTGATCGCGCTGCGCACCTTCCGGGACGACCTGGCCGACGTCTGCGGCCGGGTCGCCGCCACCGTCGCCGCGGACGGCACTTTCACCCCGGAGCGCGTGGGGCGCGCGGCGGCCCGCGTGGCCGAGGGCCTCACCGCCGCCGCCGGGCACCCCGCCGTGGTGGCCCGGAACGGCTTCCTGGCCGCCGTGTACGGCGACCACCCCTACGGGCGCCCGGCGACGGCGGCCGAGGCGGCGGCGGTCACCGGGCCGGAGGCGTCCGCCCTGCTCGCGGGCGCGCCCGCGGCCGGCCGCCGGGCCGTCGTGGTGGGCCCCGGCCCCGCCGACGCGCTGCTGGCGGACGCGACGGCGCTGCTGCCCGGTCCGGGGACGCCCCCGTCCGGACCGGCCGCGTCCGGTCCCGGCCCGGCGCAGGGGCCCCGGCCGGGACCGTCCGGCCGCGGGCCCGTCACGCTGGTGCTGCCCGCCGCTCCCCAGACGCTGATCCGGCTGGGCGGGCACGTCCCCGGCCGCGGCGACCGGGACTACCCCGCCCTCCAGCTGGCCGTCCTCATGCTCGGCGGCTACTTCGGCAGCCGGCTGACCCGCGTGCTGCGGGAGCGCGAGGGGCTCGCGTACGCCCCGCGCGCGGTGCTCGACCCGCTCGGCCGGACGGCCGCGTTCACCGTCGAGGCCGACGTGCGCAACGACGGCGCCGCCCGTGCCCTGGTCCTGATCCGCGAGGAACTGGACCGGCTCGCGGCGGGCGGTTTCACCGGCCCCGAGCTGAGCGGCGCGTGCCACTACGCCGTCGGTTCGATGGCGATGGCCTGCTCCTCGCGCTCGGGCACCGCCTCCACCCTCACCGGCGTCCTGGCGAGCGGGCTGGCCCCCGACTGGCTCCGCGGGTACGAGGACCGGCTGCGCGCCACCACGGCCGAGGACGTGGCCCGCGTCGCCGCCGCCCACCTGGCGCCCGGCACGACCGGGGTGGTCGTCGCCCCGGCCCTCGCGCCCGGCCTGCCCCCGCCGCCCGTCTGAACCCGCCCCGGCCCCGCCCGGTCACCGCGCCCCGCCCGATGGCCACGCCCTGCCCGAAGACCACGCCCCCGCCCGTCCGCCTCCGTCGATCGGCCCCGCGCATGCTGAAGAAATTCGTCCGGGACAACTTCTCCACGCTCACCGGCCCCGCCAGGACGCTGGGCGTCCTGCACTTCCTCGACAGCATGGGCAACGGCCTGTTCCTGTCGGGTTCGGCGGTCTATTTCGTCCTCGTCGCGGACCTGCCCGTCGCCACCGTCGGTCTCGGGCTCTCGCTGGCCGGGTTCAGCGGCTTCCTGTCGAGCGTCCTGCTCGGCCGGATGACCGACCGGACCGGCGCCCGGCGGCTGCTGTCGATCCTGCTGTTTCTGCTCGCCGGCGCGTACACGCTGTACCCGCTGGTGGACTCGGCCGTCCTGTTCTTCCCGCTGGTGATCCTCATCGGCGCGCTCGAATTCGGCTGCGGGCCGGCCTTCGGCGCCCTGGTGATGGACCTGATCCCGGAGAAGGACCGGGTGACCGCGCGGGCCGCCCTGCGTTCCCTGTTCAACGTGGGCTTCACCATCGGCACCCTGGTCTCCGCGCTCCTGATCGGCCTCGGCGGGGCCGCGCTCCAGGCGTTGCCGCTGGGCAACGGGCTCACCTTCCTGCTGGCCGCCGCCCTGGTGCTGACGCTGCCGGCGACCCTCGCCAAGCCGGCCGGTGGCGGCCGCGGCCGGTTCCGCGCCCTGCGCGACCGGCCGTTCCTCGCCGTCGTCGGCGCCTCCAGCCTGCTGGCCCTGCACAGCGCCGTCCTGCTGGTGGGCATCCCGCTGTGGATCGTGCGCGGCACCAGCCTCCCGCACGGCATCGTCCCGCTGGTCATGGGGGTGAACACCGTGCTGGTGGTCCTCTTCCAGGTGGCGGCCTCCCGGGGCTCGGACACCCTGGACGGTGCCGTCACCGCCGCCCGCAGGGCCGGCCTCGTCAGCGCCCTCGCCTGTGTGGCCCTCGCCGTCGGGGGCGGCTTCGGGAACGTCGCGACCGGCGCGGTCGTGCTCGTCGCCGTGCTGCTGCTCACGCTGGCCGAACTCTGGCAGTCCGCCAGCGGCTTCGGCCTGGGCTTCGGGCTCGCCCCCGAGCACGCGCGGGGCGAGTACCTGGGCGCCTTCCACCTGCACATGGTGATCCAGGCGACGATCGGGCCGGCCGCCGTGTCGCTCCTGGTGGTCGGGCACGAGACGGCCGGCTGGCTCGCGGTGGGACTGATCTTCCTGGTCGGGGTCGCCGCGATCGGTCCGTCCGTCGCCCGCGCCCGCCGCGGCGTGGAGTCGCCCGCCGCCGACGCGGCCGGAGCCGACGCCCCGGCCGCCTGATCTCCGGGGGGTCCGGTGCGCGGGCGTCCGCGCACCGGACCCGTGTCCGCGTACCGCTCAGGTCGCCGAGAGGTCCAGACAGCGGTCCGCGCAGATGATCTGCTGCTGCACCTGTCTCAGTGACCGCCCCGGCTCGACGCCCAGGGCTCTCCTCAGGGATCTTCGTGCGTCCTGGTACGCCATGAGGGCGTCACCCTGCCGCTCCGACCGGTACAGCGCCAGCATGAGCAGCCGGTGGAACGCCTCGCGCAGCGGATGCTGGGCGACCAGGGTGCGCAGCGGCGCGATGATCTCGCGGTGCCGCCCGCAGGCCAGATGCGCTTCCATCAGCATCTCCGCGCACTCCAGCCGGGCCTCGCCGGCCCAGGTGGCGAAGGTGCTGATGATCGGGCCCTCGGCCAGGTCACCCACCCACGGGCCCCGCCACAGGGCCGCCGCGCGGCGGAACGCCCGCGACGCCCGCTCGTGGTGCCCCGCCCTGCTGCTGGCCCGGCCCTCCGCCATGAGGGTCTGGAACTCCCGCGCGTCCAGCCCGGCCCCGGCGAGCTGGAAGGCGTACCCCGGGGACCGGGTCACCAGCGGCGTCCCGGAACCGCAGTCGGCCGCCGCGGGATCCGCGAGCCCCGCGAGCAGTTTCCTCGACTGGGAGATGTACACGTGCAGTGCGGCCGCCGCCCGCCGGGGCGGACGGTCGCCCCACAGCTCCGCGACGAGCTGCGACGCGGTCACGGTCCGTCCCGCGTCCACGAGTAGCGCGGTGAGCAGCAACTGCATCTTGGCGGGACCGACGTCGATCACGACATCGCCCGCCACGGCACGGACAGGGCCGAGTATTTCGTACCTCACGCACGATCTCCTTGCGATTCACCAAAAAACGCTTCCACGCATGTCGGGTAAGCCGGGCAAAAAGAGGTGCCGCGGCGCGGGGCGCGCGCGGACGGTGCGGGCCGTTCGGATCGGGCACGTAGGGGCCCGGACCACCGGGGTCGGTGGGACGGGGGGAATGCTAGGTGACGGGTGTGATGATCTCCGTATAGCCTGCGCACAATCGCGGTACAGGGACGTGCCCTTCGGCGTCACAATGGACGGTGCCCGTGCGTTTCGACGTTCTTGGTCCCCTCAGGGTGGTGCGCGACGACCGGGAGGTCCCGCTGGGGCCGGTCAAGCAGCGCCTCCTGCTGGCGGCCCTGGTGCTGCGTCCGGGCGAGGTCGTCGGCGTCGAGGACCTCACCTCGGTGCTCTGGGGCGACGCGGCCCCGGCGTCGGCCGCGGCCAACCTGCGCACCTACGCACGGGGGTTGCGGCTGTCGCTCGGCGACGGCTCCGCGGAACGCATGCCGGCGGTGACCGGCGGTTATCTGCTGCGGGTGGAGCCCGGCGAACGCGATCTGGACCTCTTCGACAGCGCCGCCGAACGCGGGCGCGCCGCGCTCGCCGCCGGTGACCCGGCCGCCGCCGGGACCGAACTGTCCGCGGCCCTGGGATTCTGGCGCGGCACCGCGGCACTGGCCGGCCTGCCGCTCTCGCCCCGGCTGGCCGCCCACGTCGCGCGGGCGGGGGAGCGGCGGCTGATCGCCGAGGAGGACTACGCCGAGGCGCTGCTCGGGGTGGGCGGCGCCGCCGGAGCGGTCTGCCGGCTGCGCGACCTGCTCGACCGGCACCCGCTGCGGCAACGCGCCTGGGGGCACCTGATGCTGGCGCTCTACCGCATCGGCGACGTCTCCGGTGCGCTCGACGCCTACCGGCAGGCGCGGCGGGCGGTCGCGAAGGAGACCGGACTCGACCCGCTGCCCGCCCTGACCCGGCTGTACGACGACATCCTGCACCACCGCCCCAGCCTCCAGGAGGGCCCCGCGGACCTCCCGGCCGCGCCCCGGCCCGGAGCCGCCCCCGCCCGCGTACGCCCCGAGCAACTGCCCGCGTCGGTCGCGCACTTCGTGGGCCGGGCCGGGGAACTGGCCCGTCTCGACGCCCTCTGCGCCGAGCAGCGGGAGAACGCGGAGACCACCGCCGTCGCGGTGGTCTCCGGGATGGCGGGGGTCGGCAAGACGGCCCTGGCCCTGCACTGGGCACGCCGGACGGCCGACCGCTACCCCGACGGACACCTCTACGTGAACCTCCGCGGCTACGACGCGGCGGACGAGGTCACTCCGCTCGGCGCGTTGCACGGCTTCCTGGAGGCGCTGGACGTCCCGCTGTCCCGGATACCCCAGGGGCTGGAGGCGCGCGCGGGGCTCTTCCGCAGCCTGCTGGCCTCCCGCCGCATGCTCGTGGTCCTCGACAACGCGCGGGACGAGGAGCAGGTGCGCCACCTGCTGCCGGGCGCGGGCCTGGTGGTGATCACCAGCCGCAACCGGCTCGACGGGCTGGTCGCGGCCGAGGGGGCGTGGCCGCTGGCCCTGGACGTGCTCCCCGACGAGGAGGCGGCGAGTCTGCTGGCCGGGCGGCTCGGGGCGGGGCGGCTCGACGCCGAGCCCGAGGCGGTCGCCTCGATCATCGCCGCGACCGGAGGACTGCCGCTCGCCCTGTCGATCGTCTCCGCACGGGCCGCCGCCCATCCCGCCTTCCCCCTCGACACCTTCGCGGCCGAACTGCGCCCGGACGGGGCGCGGCCGGGCGCCATGGCCGAGGGCGACGCCCGCCGCGTCTTCTCCTGGTCCTACCTCGCCCTCAGCACCCCCGCCGCGCGCCTCTTCCGGCTGCTGGGACTCCACCCGGGACCGGACCTGACCGCGCAGGCCGCCGCCGCCCTCGCCGGGGAGCCGGAGGCGGCCGTCGCCCCGTCGCTGCGCGAACTGACCCGGCTGAGCCTGCTCTCCGAGCACGTCCCGAACCGGTACGCCTTCCACGACCTGCTGCGCTCCTACGCGGCCTCACTGGCCCGTCCGGCGGACCGGACCGGCGAACGGCGGGCCGCGCTGCGCCGGTTGTTCGACCACTACCTGCACCAGGCGCTGCCCGCCGCCGCACTCCTCCAGCCGCAGTGGCTGACGATCACCCCCGTGCCGCCGCTCCCGGACCGCACCGGGGCGCCGCCCGCCGACCACGCGGCGGCGCTCGCCTGGTTCACCGCCGAACGCCCCGTCCTGCTGCGGGCGGTCCGGCGGGCGGCGGAGACGGGCTTCGAGGCGTACGCCTGGCAGCTCGCCTGGGCGCTGACCGCGTACTCCGCGCCGCGCGGGCTGTGGCGGGACCAGTTGGCGGGCCAGCGGATCGCGCTCGCCGCGGCGGAGCGGATCGGCGACGTGGCCGGTCAGGCCACCGCCCACCGGCTGCTGGCCCGCGCCTCCACCCGGCTCGGCGACTTCGACGCGGCGGAGGACAGCCTGCGGCGGGCCCACGAGCTCTACGGCCGGCTCGGCGACCCGCTGGGCCGCGCGCAGACGCTGCACAACCACATGGAGGTCTGCCACCTGCGCAAGCGGCCGGACGAGGCGCTGGCCCACGGCACCGAGGCGCTGCGGTTGCAGCGCGGGGCCGGGCACGCGGCGGGGGAGGCGAGGACCCTGAACGCCATCGGGTGGCTGCACGCCACGGCCGGCGACTATCCCCGGGCCATCGCCCGGTGCACCGAGGCGCTGGCCCGCCAGCGCCTCATCGGCGACCGCAACGGCCAGGCCGCCACCCTCGACAGCCTGGGCTTCGCGTACGACCGGCTGGCCCGGCACGACGAGGCGGCGGAGTCCTACGAGCGGGCCGTCGAGCTGTTCCGCGCCTCCGCCGACCGCTACCACGAGGCGGAGACCCTGGTGCGGCTCGGCGACACCCGCGCGGCGATGGGCGAGCCCACCGCGGCGGCCGACGTCTGGCGCCGGGCCGCGGGCATCTTCGACGAATTGGGGGACCCGGCGGCCGAGGACGCGCGGGCCCGGCTGACGGGGGCGGGCAAAGAGCGCGGCCGGGGCTGACGGGGCGGGAGGGGAGCGCGGCCGGTCCCGCGCCGCGCACGGGACCGGCCGCACGGGCCGCACCGCCGGCCCTCAGTGCGGCCGCAGGCCCCACAGGGCGAGGGCGGCGGTGGTGACGGCGGTGAGGGCGCCGATGCTGGCCAGCGGCCAGCGGTTGCGTTCGAGGTCGCCGAGGCGGATCTCGTGCTCCGTGAGCTGCCGGTCGCTCTGGTCGCTGCGCTGCACCAGGAGCGCGAACGCGCCGTCGACGCGCGCGAAGCCGGCCTCGGCCGTGCCCCGCAGGCGTTCCAGTTCGACGGCGACGGCCGAGGTCTCCTGGTGCACCGGCCCGGTCACCCGGGCACCCCCTGGTCGTGCGCGGCGGTCGTGGGGTACCCCGGGGACGTCCGGGTGGGTGTCTCCATGAGCTGATCACGCCCTTTCAGGAGGTATGGGGGACCTTCAGCGCGGCCCAGGACGCGCTGCCCGGCCAGCCGTCGGCGTCCGTGCCGGAGTAGCCGAGCTTGCGCTGCCACCGGGCGTAGCCCGCCCGGTCGGCCTCGGTCCACTGCGGGCCGGGCCCGGTGCGGTAGGCGGAGCAGCCGACGGCGACCAGGCGCCGGCCCATGGCCGTGACGATGGCCGACCTCGGCGCCTTCCTGAACCAGGCGGCGCCGGGGAACGGCTCCAGGGCGCCGGCTCCGGTGGACGCCCCGCCTCCGGTGGACCCGGCCGGGCCGGTGGACGCGCCGGAGGCGAGGCGGGCGGCGATCCGGGCGCGCAGGGACGCCATGGTGAAGCCGACCGGGTCGATCTTCGCGCTGGTCCACTCCTTGTGGCCGATGACCGACGCGGCGCTCCAGCCGTGGGCCCGGCACAGCGCGGCCGACGCCCTGGTGACGGCGTTGAGCTGGGCCTCCGGCCACGGGTCCTTGCCGTTGCCGAGGTTCTCGCACTCGAAGCCGTAGAAACGGGTGTTGCCGTCGGCGCCGCTCCGGCGGGGCGCGGGCAGCGTGCCGCGCTCGGCGACGACCGCGGCCAGCACGTCCGGATCGCCCGAACCGGCGTGGTTGGCGCGGCCGTTGCCGACGAGGTGGACGGTGCCGTCCTTGGCGATGACCCCGTGGCAGAGCGGGCCGGGCAGGTCGGAGCGTCCCGAGGAGCAGAGGGCGACGGTGGCGGCGGTGCCGGAGGTGACGGTGTGATGGATCATCACACCGTTCACCGGGCCCCAGGCGCCCTTGGCGTTGCGGTTGTGGGTGCGCCAGCCGCCGTGCTCGACGACGGTCAGGCCCTCGGCCTTCAGGGCGGCGAGCAGGGCGGCGGCGGTCAGGGGTGTGGCCATGGTGGTCCTTCGCTGGGGATCGGGCGCGGGAACCGGACGGGCTGCGGCCTCAGCGCGCCAGGATCTCCCACAGGGTGAGGAGGGCGACGGCGAGTGCGGTGAGGGCGCCGATGCTGGCCATCGGCCAGCGCCCGCGTTCCAGCGCGTCGAGCCGTGCCTCGTGGTCGGTGAGCTGCCGGTCGGTCCGGTCGCTGCGCTGGACGAGCAGCGCCAGGGAGCCGTCGACCCGGGCGAACCCGGCCTCCAGGGTTCCCCGCAGGCGCTCCAGTTCGCGGGCGTCGGCGACCGGGTCGTGCGCGTGGGCGTCGGTCGGCGTCATGGGCGCCCCGGTTCGCCGGTCGCGGTGGCGGCGGTCGCGTCGTCGGGCGCGGTCAGCCAGGCCGGCAGCAGCCTCTGGACCGCCGGAACGGCCATCAGCCGGGCCAGCAGACCGGAGACGGCGAGGGCGCCGCCCACCCAGGGCAGCGAACGGGGCAGGGCCCCGCCGTCCACCAGGGCGGGCAGGGCGAAGGCGATCCCGACGGCGGTCTGGAGGACCGTGCGCAGGACGCGGGTGGTGGCTGGGGACATTGCGGAGTGCCTTTCGTGCGAGCGTGCGGCCCGGAGCGCGCAGGGGCGGCGCCGCGCGGGCCGGCCGGTCCGTCCCCGGAGCGGTGGCGCGCGGAGGACGGGTGCCGGCCGGACGGTGCGGACGGGGTGCGGAGCCCTGCCCCGCCAGGGGTCAGGCGGTGTACGGGACCTTCAGCGCGGCCCAGGAGCCGGCGCCCGGCCAGCCGTCGGCGTCCGCGCCGGTGTAGCCGAGCTTGTGCTGCCACAGGGCGTACGAGGCGCGGTCGGCCTCACCCCACTGCGGGCCGGGGCCCTCGGTGTAGGCGGAGCAGCCCTCGGCGACCAGCCGGCCGCCCATCGCGGCCACGATGGTGGAGTTCGGCGCGGCCGTGAAGAAGGCGGCGCCCGGGAACGGCTGGAGACGCACGGCGCTGCCGCCGGGGGCGGCGGCCAGCAGGGCGGCCACCCGGTTGCGCATCGACGCCATGCTGAAGCCCTTGGGGTCGATCTTGGTGTTGGTCCACTCCTTGTGGCCGATGACCGAGGCGGCGTTCCAGTGGTGCGCCCGGCAGATCGCGGCCGACACCCGGGCGACCGCCTCCAGCTGGGCCTCGGGCCACGGGTCGGAGCCGTCGCCGAGGTTGACGCACTCGAAGCCGTAGAAGCGGGTGTTGCCGTCGGTGTTGTTCTCGTCCGGCGCCGGCAGCGCGGTCTCGTTGACCACGGCGGCCAGCACGTCGTCGTCGCCGAGGCCCGCGTGGTTGGCGCGGCCGTTGCCGACGAGGTGGACGGTGCCGTCCTTGGCGATGACGCCGTGGCAGAGCGGGCCCGGCAGCTCGGCGTAGCCGTCGTAGCAGAGGGCGACCGAGGCGTCGGTGCCGGTGGTGACGGTGTGGTGGACGACCACGCCGTTCACCGGGCCCCAGGCGCCCTGGGTGTTGCGGTTGTGGGTGCGCCAGTCGCCGTGCTCGACGACCTGGACGCCTTCGGCGGTCAGGGCGGCGACGAGGGCGTCGGCGGTGAGCGGTGTTGCCATGGTGACTCCTGCGGTGGTGCCGGAAAAAGGGGAGGGCCCGGCCGGTGCGCGGGTCGCGCACCGGCCGGGCCCGGCGGGGGAAGGGAGCGGTCAGGAGACGGCGGCCCAGATGGCGTTGGCGTCCGCGATGACGGTGGTGGCGCTCGGGGTGAACTGGGTGGGCAGCGAGATCTGTCCGGTGGTGGACAGCCGCGCGTGCCGGACGAACGCGGACCCGATCCGGGCGCTGCCGCCCGGGAAGTTGCCGACGCTCGCGCCCACCATGAAGGCCGGGCCGTTGGTCTTCGGGTCCGGTCCGTTGATCAGCAGGGCCACCCAGTAGTTGCCCGCCGGAGCGGCGTAGGCAGTGGTCAGCTTCAGGACGACGGTGGTGCCCTCGGTCTTGGTGATCAGTTTGTCGAGGGTGCCGGTGACGCCGACCCGGGTCCCGGAGCTGTTGTAGAGCCCCGCGTACGAGGTGGCGGCCAGACCGGAACCGGCGAAGCCGGGCACGTAGAACACCACGTTGGTGATGGTCGTGTCGGCGGTCAGGGGGACGCCGATCAGATAGACGGTCCCGTTGATGCAGTACTGCGGGTTGGTCACCGACGACGTCGCCGGGTCGAACGCCCATGCCTTGAAGCCGAGGGCGGCGGGCGTCCAGACCCCGGTGGCCGCCACCTTCTCCACGTAGGAGCGGCGCGCGAGCTGGTTGCCGTTGGCCGGGTCGGCGGAGACGGTGGGGACGGTGGAGAAGGTCTTGGCCCCGGCCACCGTCTGGGCTCCGGTGAGCAGCACGGCCTGGTCGGCGGAGACCGCCCCGAGATCACCGGAGGTCAGGGTGATCGCACCGGTCTGCCCGTTGACGGAGGTCACCGGGGCGGCGCCGACGGCGAGGTAGCGGGTGTCGGCGGTGGCGGGGGTGAGCGCGCCCAGGTCGGCCGCCGCGAGGGTGATCGCACCGGTCTTCCCGTTGAGGGAGGTGACGCCCTGGCCGGTGCCGTCCGGGAGCTGGGTGAGAGGCACCTTGCCCCCGGCGTCGAGCTGGGCGATGCCGCCCGCCCGGCCGGCGGCGGAGGTGGCGACGGCGCCGAGGTCGGCGGCGGCCAGCACGATGTCGGTCTCGGTGTGGCCGTTGACCGAGCGGACCGGGCCCGCCGGCCCCTGCGGCCCCGGTTCGCCCTGCGGCCCCTCCGGGCCGGGCACGCTCACGTACTGCGCCCCCGCGGGATCGGCGGGCGCGATGTCGGCCAGGTCCATCTCGGAGACGGCGGCGGGCAGGGCGATGCGGTAGGCGCGGTTGCGGCCGACGCCCGCGATCCGCTCGGTGACGGCGTACGTCCAGCCGAAGGGGTTCCAGCCCTCGGCGTCGGTCGCCGGGAGGGTGACGTCGATCCGCCCCTCGGAGTCGAGGGAGGCGACGGTCGGGCCGCCGACGAAGAGGTCGGCCTCCGCGTGGGTGAGCAGGGCCGGCGGCTGGAACTCGACGCTCCCGCTCAGCGGGCGGCCGTCGAGGGAGAGGTACTGGGCGGTGAGCCGTACGGTGGGAATGGATTCGGGCAGCACGGGAACTCCGTTGGGTGGCAGGGGTGTGGGACGTGGGGGCCGGCCGCGCGGGCGGCGGCGAAGGCCCGCGGCGGGGGCACGACCGTCAGGACTGCACGCCGTACAGGCCGCGCGGCAGGCAGGCGACGGTGTCGCCGGCGGCGGCGACCTTCGCCTGGATCTCGAAGTCCACCGTGTCGCCGAAGGACGCCGGCAGGTCCTCGACGAGGGTGACGGCGAGATCCGCGCTCTGCCCGGCGGTCCCGGCGAGCGTCTGCTCGGCGCCGACCGGTTCACCGTCGACGAGCAGCCGCACGGCCGCTCCCACGGTGCCGCTGACGGCCAGCACGCAGTACACCTTGGGGTGCTGGGCGAAGCCGGGCCCGGCGTAGAGCGTCGTCCAGTCGGTCGAACCGGTGGACTCCCAGGCCGCCTTGCGCACCGGCGCGGGCAGGGGGAACGGCAGATAAGGGCGGGCGAGACCGCCGCGGGCGGAGTCGGTCGCCAGGACGGTGTCGCCCCGGTGGTCCAGGACGCGCAGCGCCTGCACCGGGGTGTTCACCGGGTCGGTCGTGATCAGCGAGAGGGCGAGGGAGCCGTCGTCGCGCCGCAGCTCCAGGCCCTGCTGGAACGCCTCCGCTTCGGTGTCGCGGTCGGGCTGCACCCGGCCGACGAGCAGCAGGTCCTCGCCCTGCGAGGTCCTGGCGCGGATGCGCCCCCGGTCGCCGACGACGATGTCGCCGCTGCCGACCTGGTTCATCGCCGGGCTGCTGTTGGCGCTCGCCATCAGCCCCCGGATGCGGCGCTCGATCTCCCGGACGCGGTCCAGCAGGTCGGTGGGGATGGTGGCCATCTCCTACACCCCTTCCAGGTAGAGGGTCGCCGTCTCGGGCTTGGTGCGCTGCGGCGGTTCCACCGCGAGGCCGACGACGCGGTACTGCTCGTCCTGCGGCTGCTGGTGCCACAGGTCCCGCAGCCGCAGCCGGATGCGCGCCCCCAGCAGGGCCGGGGTGATCCGGCCGTCCAGCCGCACGGTGATCTCCGGGATCACCTCCGGCATGCGCTGGCGGGACAGCTCCGCCCCGGCCAGCGAACGCAGGGTCTGCGCGTCGGTGACCCCGCTGTGGTCCGAGGTGGACTCCAGCCGGGGCCAGCCGGCCGCGAGGTCCTCGGGCGACTCCACGGAGACGGTGAGCGGCTGGGACTCCTCGGCCTGGTCGGTGTTGGGCGAGTCGCCGCGGGCCACCCACACGTCGGCCTGCACGGTCGAGTCGGCCGGCAGGCTGTAGGTGAGGACCTGGCCCGGATGGTCCAGGACGATGTCGGCGGCGCCGGCGGTGATGACCGGGTGACCGAGCTGGAGCCGCTTGGCGCGCCGCCCCTCGGCGTCCCGGTAGCAGTGCACCCGCCACTCGAAGCCGTCGGCCAGCTTGCCGAGTTGGTCCAGCAGCTCCCTGATCCGGGTCAGCGAGGAGTAGGCGAAGGCGCAGTCGCGGGCGATGCCGGACATCTCGTCGCCGAGCTGGATGCCGATGTCGCCGCCCGGCTGCTCCTGGGCGTGCGCGACGAGCAGCCGGGCGATCTCGAACTGGTCCGTCGCCGTGCAGGTGAAGGGCGCCGACAGGATGCGGTGGTCCAGGTAGGAGTCGAACGTGCCCGCCTGGAACTGCACCTGGATACGGCCGCGTTCGTCGCTGGACGGGGTGCAGGTCCACAGCACCCCGCCCCACCAGATGTCGCCGTCGCGCTCCAGCCACACCGCGGTGCGGCCGGGGACGAGGGCCGCCCTCGCCCGGCGGGCGAGGGCGGCGTCCGGCAGCGGGACCGTCGCGGACAGCGATCCGGCCTTGCCGATGTAGTCGTCGAACTTGGTCTCCGTCAGCGGCAGCACGTCCAGCACCTGGTCGGTGCGCAGGTCGCAGAAGACCGCCCGGTAGACCGGGGTGAGCGGGGTGTACGCCGTACGGGGCGAACTCGTCACGCCGCCCTCCTCAGAGCATCGGGTCGACGCGGATGAACCGGTTGTCGAACCAGTGGTTGTTGGTGGTCGCGCCGGAGCAGTACGCCGAGACCGCGGTGTAGGTGGCGCCCGCCTGGAGCCCGGTGATCTGGAAGACCGTGCTCACCGACTGGTTGCCGCGCCCGGTGTCGATGGCCGACCGGGTCTCGTCGGCGCCCAGTCCGGTGACCAGCACGCCGTTCTTGCGGATGTTGACCGACATGCGGCCCCAGCCGCCCTCCACCGAGGGCTGCCCCTGGAAACCGAGGTGGACGAGGACCCTCCCGGAGACCGGCGCGGTGAAGGTGGTGGTGATCGTCGGCCCGACCGTGTCGGTCACCGCCTCCGTCCAGGTGGTGGTCTTGCAGTAGCCGCCGTCGGTGTTGTACGAGAACGCCGGGTTCGGTACCGCCAGCACCCAGTCGGTGCCGCTCCACCGCTCCAGCCGGCCGTTGTTGTCCCGGTACTGGCCCACGTAACCGCCGGCCGCCAGCTGCCCGGTGGGGGCGATGCCGCCGAGCTGGCTCGGGTAGCCGACCCAGGTGTTGCCGTCCCACCGCTGGAGCTGGACGCCGATGTCCCGGTACTGGCCCGGATAGGCGCCCGGCTCGTTGGTGTTGCCGTACAGCGGCAGGATGCCGCCGGCCGCGACCGTGCTGGTGCGCAGGTTGGCGACGGCGGAGGCCCAGGCGATGCCGCCGGTGCCGACGGACGCGCCCGCCGGGACCCGGACGGTGGCCAGCGGCAGGGAGGCGGCCGGGGTCTGCGGGACCTGCGGGTTGCCCTCGGGGGCACCCTGCACGATCTCCAGGACGGCCTCGGTGCGGCCGGACTTGTCGACCTGTGCGTCGTAGATCCGCAGGACCACCAGGTCGATGCGCGGGTTGTTGGCGTCGCCGTCGGCGAACACCACCGTGGTGTAGTCGGTCAGCACCACCGGGTAGGCGCCGGCCGCCTCACTGCCCTGGACGACGGCACGGCCCGGAGCGACGGTGGCGGTCATGCCGGCGGTGGAACTGAAGACGTAGAACGCGGACATCAGGGACTTGCCGTCCGGCGAGCCCGGAATGACGCCGCCGCGGCTGGCGAGCCCGCTCGTCGGGGTCATGGTGCCGGTCGGGGCGAGCCGGGTGTCGGCGCGGGACTGGCCGGATTCGACGTCGGTGCGGTTGACGAGCCATGCGCTGCGCACGGGCATGTGGTCCTCCTGGAGGGATCGGCGGGGTGACGCGGGGGTACGGGGGTGTGGCGCGGGGTGCGCCGATGGCGAGCGGCGCGGGTCACCAGTGCCCGTCGCGCCAGCGGACGGTGACCGAGGCGGCCGGGTCGGCGGTGACGTCGTCCGAGCGGAACGCCAGCTCGGTGGTGCCCGGTTCGAGCTGGAAGAGCTGCTCCGGCGAGGAGTCCGGGGTGGCGGTGTAGATGCGGGACGCGGTCTCGTTCAGCAGGACCGTGCCGGACTCGGTGTCGACGGTGAGCACGTCGCCCGCGCCCAGCGCCAGGTCGTACTGGAGCTGCCGGCCGTCGGAGAGCCGGGTCAGCGACGGACGCTGCACCGGTCCCCGGAACTCCACGACCGGGCGGACGGCCGCGCCGCCGCCGTTGACGGCGGTGATCGAGCCGGCAGCGCCGTTCGCGCCCCAGGCCAGCGGCCACACCAGACCGGAGCCGGCGTCGTCGTCCCAGGCCATCCCGGACTCGCTGACCGGCAGACCGGTGATCGCCTCGTGCTGGACGGTGCCGTAACGGCGCGGGTCGGTCGCGGTCCACTGGATGCTGACCTTGGCGAAGCCCTGCACCGCGTACGAGCGGTCCTGCGGTACCACGCGGCGGCTGACCCGGGCCCGGACCGCCAGGGTCTCGCCCAGCAGTCGTACGGCGAGCCAGCGTTCCTGGCCGTTCGGGCCGGTGGCGGCGCGGAAGGCGGTGGAGGTGACGAGCGGGTCCGTCCCGGCCGGTGGCGCGAGCCAGACGGTCGCCCCGACCAGGCGGGGCTGCGCCCAGCGGTCGCCGGGCCAGGAGCCGTGCTGGTCGGGCCGGAGCACGTCGCCGAGGTCCAGCTCGGGCAGGTCCTCCCAGCCGGTGATCCCGGTGCGGTCGACCGGGTAGGGCGTACCGGCACCCATCAGGAGCCCGCCCCACTGGACCTGGCCGTCGCGGGTGATCAGGGAGCCGGGGGTGGTGTCGTCGGAGAGTGGGGTCGGGAGGGTGGAGACGGTATCGGCCATGTCGGGCCGTCACCTCGCTTCGGTTCGGGGCGTACGGGAGGAGCGCGCCGCCCGTCGCTGACGACGGCGTGGGCGCTCCGGGCCGTCCGGGCGGTGTGCGGGCGCGGGCATGCGGGCCTGTGGGCATGCGGGAGCCCGGCGTGGCGGTGCGGGGTGCGTGGCCGGGGCGCTGTGCCGGGGCGCGTGGCGGTGCGGGTGGCCGGGGTGCGGGGCCGGCGCTTGGTGCGGCGCCGGGGCGTACGGGCCGGGATCAGGCCGCGGTGCGGTACAGGAAGTGCAGGTCTTCCGCGACGGTCATGGGGCTGCTGCCCTCGCGCTCCTGGTAGACGCGGACCCCGGGGCGGCCGGCGAAGAAGGCGGGCCCGGTGGTGGCGGAGGCGCCGGCCCGCGCGGGGAGGTACCGGCCGAGCTGGGACAGCGGCTGCACGGACGAGGCGCCCGGCACGGCGGCAGGCAGCACCACACCGCCCTCGGCGAGCTGCGGGATCTTCGACAGGTGCACGCCGAACTTCTTGCCGAGGAAGTTGAAGCTCAGGTGGTTGAGCCCGTCGATGATCCAGTTGGCGAAGGCGATCAGGCCCTTGACGGGCCCGGTGATGACCCCGGCGATCGTCTGGATGCCGGTGGACATGAACGTGCCCATGCCGTGCAGCGACTTCGACATGGCGTCGCGGACCCGGGTGAAGGCCGAAGGCAGCTTCTGCGTGAGCCAGTTGAGCGTCGGCTGGATGACGCCCCGGAAGCCGTTCCAGGCGCCCGTGACGATCGAGGTGACCGCGCGGGTCGCCGAGGAGATGGTGCTCCGCGCGCCCTCGAACCCGGACCTGAGGGAGGAGCCGATGCTCTTGAGGACGGCGCCGACGGTCCTCTGCACCCCTTCGAACACCTCGGACACGGTCTTCGCCCAGCCCGCGATGACCGGAGCCATGAACTCCCAGGCGGCCCGGAACATGTCCAGCGCGGACTGGAAGACCTGCTGCATCAGCTTCTGGCCGGTGGCGGAGTTCATCGCGTAGTCGATGAGCAGGGCGACCAGCGGGGTGACGATGCCGAGGACGAAGCCGAGTGGGTTGGCCTTCATGACCGTGTTGATCGCGGTCATGACGACGGAGCCGACGGTCATGGCGACGCCGAAGGCGGTCATGGCCTTGGTGACCGTCGGGGTGTACTTCCCGAACAGGTCGGTCATCGACCCGAACGCTCCGGCGCCGGCGACGAGCGTGCCGAGGACACCGACGGGGCCGCGCACCTTGGTGGCCCCGGCGCGGAGGCGGGTCGCGGCGGTGGAGGCGGAGGCGCCGAGCTTGCGGATTCCGCCCGCGGCCTTGGTTGCAGGGGAGGCGACGGCCCTAAGGCCCGTGCGGGCCGAGCCGGCACCGGCCCGTATCCGGTCGACCGCAGCGCTGACCTGGCGGAGTGATGCGGTGAGGCGTTGGGTGGAGCCGCGCGCCGCGGTGACGTTGCTCGAGAACGCGCGGACGGGCGCCGCGATTCCGGCCAGCGGGTCGGCGACGCTCATCCTCGGGCCTTCGACAGGTACAGCAGAGCGCTGGCGGTGTCCTGGACGCTGCTGCTCGACGCCTCGTAGTACTGCTCGATGTAGAAGCCGCCATCGGTGGCCGCGGCCCCGGCGCCGACCTGGCCGGCGCGCGTGGTGTGGCCGAGGAGCCGGCTGAGCTTGGAGAGTGGCAGAACTGCTTCCGCTTCACCGGCCTCGGCGACGATGGTGTGCACGCCGCCGTTGCGCGGCTGGACGATGCCGCCCTGGGCGAGGCGCGGGATGGTCGGCAGGTGGATCCCGAAGGACTTCCCGCCGACGACCGGCACCCAGCCGGGCACGGACACCTTGATGCCGTTGAGCTTGCCGATCGCGGAGTTGATCAGGCCGATCACCGCGTTGATCGGGCCGCTGACGGCGCCCTTGATCGCACCGAACGCGTTGCTCGCGATGGACTTGAGACCGTTCCACGCGCTGGACAGCTTGCTCTTGACGGCGGTGAAGGCGGCGGGGACGACGCTCTTGATCCAGTTCACCACCGGGGAGATGACGGACTTGATGCCGTTCCAGACGCTGGTGATGACCACCTTCACGGCGGTCATCACCCCTGTGATGATCGTCTTCCAGAGGGTGAAGTAGGTCTTGATGACGGCCGCGACCGCCTTCACGACCGTCGAGACCGCGGTCTTGATGCCGTTCCACACGCTCTTCATGAGCTTGCCGGCCGACTGCATGATCGGGCCGACCGCCTTCATCACCGCAGTGATCACGCTCTTGATGACGGAGAACGCGGTGCTGAGGACCTTCTGCATGGTCTTCGAGCGGGTCGCCATGTCCACGACCTTGGCGATCAGCGGGGCCAACAGGTCGAGCAGGACGCCGATGAGGTTCCCCTTCATCGACTTGTTGAGCCCCTTCATGCCCTTGTCGGCCTTGGACGCACCGGACTCGAACTTACCGAGGGCGGTGCCGCCCGTTTGGCCGGACTTGCCGGCCTTGGTGACGGACTTCTCCGTCTTGTCGGCAGCCTGCTGGAGCGATTTGAGTTCTTTGGCGGACTGCTGGGATGCGCTCTTCATCCCGGTCATTCCGCTGCTGCTGCTCTGTACGTTCTGTTTCAGGCCGGTCGCGGCGCGGCCTGCCTGATCGAGACTGGTCTTGAAGGTACGGAGATTGTCCGACGCCTTCTTGAGGGAGGCGGTCAGTGCCATGCGGATTCCGATCGTTCAATGGTCGGCTGCCAAGGATTTCCTCGCCGAGGGCTTGTTTGCCGATCAGCCCGCAGTTCCGGCCAGCGTGCGCATTTCTCTGTTGAGAGTGCTGATCGAGGTGGCCAGCGTGTCGATGGACTGGTGCTTCTTGGCGGCGGCCTCCAGCTTTTTGGCTGCCGAAGCCATCTGCCGCATCGCGGTGGGGGTGGCGAGGCCGCGCACCTTGCCGCGATAGGTGTCGATCTCGGCGTTGAGATTCACCATGGCCGACTTGACGGCGTCGATCTGCGTGACCGACGGAAGGTTCGGCTGCTGCGCCCGACCCGCCCCCTGCGCCTGACCCGCCCCCTGTGCCTGTGTCTGTCCTTGAGGCGCTTCGGCGGGTTGCATCCCCCACCCGCGCCATCCCCCCTGCTCTCCGCGGCCGAAATAGCGGGGATTGATTTCCTCTTGCGGCCGAACGGCGCCGAAAGCGCCCATGGTTCTGGCCCGACCGGTGTACGCGATCGTCATCTGCTTGGCCTTCACCAGCAGGCCTGCCACCAGTCCGGCGGCGGCAGTCGCGGCCGCGGCTGCCAGCAGCACCTGGGCCAAGAAATCGCCGCCTTTGAAGACGGCTAGGAACTCCTTGACCGGAGAAGTCTCCTTGATGATGTCTTTCCAGGTTTGCTTTTCCTCCTTCTTGGGACCCTTTTCGATGGCAGTCTTGAGGGTTGCAACCTTTTCGTCGAAGTGTTTGGTCGTGAGAGTGGTTGCTGCTATTCCGTCAATTTTCCCTTCGACGACGACTACTTTGTCGTACACTTCATCCGTGGTGCGTGACGCCATGAATTACTCCCGCCTGAAGTAGAGGGCCCAGCCTTCTGCTTGCTCCGGCCCGGCCACATCTGATATTGTTCGGAGGAAAATCTTGAAAGTGGGGGTTCGTGAACGTCAAGCTTTTCTTTCTCGCCGTGGGCCTCATGATGTTTGCCGGCCTGTTTTTCTTCTTTGCTCTCGGCTCCTTCGACGTACCCCGGGAAAGGCGGCGGTATGGAATCGTCGCATCGTGGTTCTGCCTGGGTCTGGCTTTTCTGGGCTCGGCGATCTACGCACTGTCCCTCTGATCCGGGGCCGCATTCGTACGTGGCGCAGTCCGCGCCCCCACACGACTGCCGGGCCTCTCCCCGCCGGCGTCCTGGGTGGGGAATTTCGGGGATGGTCGCGGCAAGGACG
>NZ_CANLBS010000008.1 GCF_947488945.1 uncultured Streptomyces sp. | reverse complement strand
CTCCTCGCCGACCGCTCCGCCTACGAGGACTTCGACGCCGACGCCGTCGCCGGCCGCTCCTTCGCCTTCGAAGCCCTTGACCAGCTCGCCATGGACCACCTCCTCGGCGTCCGCTGATCACCGGCTGAGGGGCCCCTCCCGGCCCTGCGCCAGCCCGTGGAACGAGCAGCCCCGGCCGGACCCCTCCGGCCGGGGCTGCTCGTTCCACGGGCTCGGGTGAAAAAAGAACGCCACCGGAGGCCGTCGTCACGGGCCGAGGGCCGACCGGCGAGCGATGGCCGGCCTCCGTCGCGTCAGCCGGCCGGGCGCCAGCCGAGCGCGGGGCCGAGCACCGTCGCCATGTCGGTGAGGATCTGCACGTAGTCCTCGTGCGCGAAGCTGAACGGCAGCGCGAACGCCACCTCGTCCACCTCGCGGAACGCCGCGTGCGCGTGGAGTCGGTCGGCGATCTCCTGCGAGGTGCCCACCAGGTCCGGTGCGAACAGCATCCGCGCCGGACCCTGCGGCGCGGTGGTGCGCGCCCGGCGTCCCTCGGCGTACGCCTCGTACCGCGCCCGCTGCTCCGGTGTGGCGGAGTCGGTGGGGATCACCACCAGGCCCTGGGAGACCCGGGCCCGCTCGCCCTCGGGATGGTGCGCGCGGAAGGTGCGGATGTGCGAGAGCTGGATCTCGGCGAAGTCCTCCGACTCCTCCGCCTTCACCACGCTGCTGGTGAGCAGGTTCATGCCGTTGGCGCCGGCCCATTCGGCCGACCGCAGACTCGCCCCGCCGTACCAGAGCCGCTCGCTCAGCCCCGCGGCGTGCGGCTGCACCCGGTCCGCGTACGCCTCGATCCCCTCGGTGCCGGCGAAGTCGGAGGCGGGCTCCCCGCGGACCAGGTCCAGCAGCCGCCGTACCCGGGTGTAGCTGAAGTCCTCCGCGTCCGCGGTGTCCGGGTACAGCGCGTCCTTGACCCGGTCGAAGTGGATCGGCGGTCCCACGCTCACCCCCGGATTGAGCCGGCCCCCGGACAGGATGTCGACGGTCGCCAGGTCCTCCGCCAGACGCAGCGGGTTCTCCCAGCCCAGCGGGATCACCGCGGTGCCCAGCTGGATGCGGCTGGTGCGCTGGGTGGCCGCCGCCAGCACCGCCACCGGGGACGAGATGCCGTACTGGAGATGGCGGTGGCGCACCCAGGCGCTGTCGAAGCCCAGCCGTTCGCCCAGTTCGATGACGTCGAGCGTGGAGCGGTGGCCGGGGCCCGGATCGGAGCCGTCGAACAGCCCGATGGTCAAGAAGCCCAGACTGCGCAGGGGTTGCGAGGGCAGCGGCACAGCGATCCTCCATCGTCCCGCGGCGCGCGCTCTTCGCCGTGCGCCTGCGTGGTGACGATTGTGGCAGGCGGGAAGCCGGGGGCGCGGGACGGCCTCCGAGCCGGCGGGACGGCCCTCCGGGACCCGAAAAGGCGCATCGTGCCGGTGTCATGACGGCGCGTCAACACCTCGAACCAACGGTCCCGCACGGGGCTTTGCGTTCCGACGAGACAATCTTCTGGTGAATCACGGAAAAGTTTCGGTGATTCATGACAAACATCTGGACATGCCCTGGGGCCCGTCCTAATGTCTCGCCCGACCCCAGCAAGTGTTTCGTCGTGGTAACCGGAGAGGTCCGGCACCCACACGGACGCCGGGCGGCCCGTGCCGCCCGCAGTCGCCCCCGTTCCACGGCATCCCCCCACGGCCGGCCCCGCCCGGTCCGATCCACGACGGCCGCCGAGCGGCCGGAGCACAGGTCACGCACCCCGCAGCACCCCCGCCCCCGGGCGGGGTTCCGCAGCCGCGCGTCCGGCGCGGCGGTGATCGCAGCAGGAGGAAGCGAAATGAAGATCCGTACGCTCGTCGTCACGGCCTCGTTGGTGGCATCCGGAGGGCTCGTCGCGTTCGGCGGCTCCGCACAGGCGGCCCTGTACACCACCTGCGTCGGTGACGGAGGCGCCGTCACCGTCACCAACGACCTGGTCGTGCCGGCCGGCAAGTCCTGCACCCTGACCGGCACGAAGGTCAGAGGCGAGGTCAGAGTCGAGGCGGGGGCCGACCTCGTCGCCACCGGCGCCACGTTCAACGGCGCGGTCGACGTGGCGGCGAACGGCTATCTCGACCTGACCGACACCACGGTCAAGGGCGCGCTCCACGCCGAGTCCGCCTTCGGCACGCACCTGCTGAACACCAGCGTCAAGACCGGTACCACCGCGACCGGCGGCTTCCTCTACGCCGTCGACGCCACCCTCGGCGGCGCCGTCAAGGCGACCTCCGGCGAGCTCTACGTCTCCGGCTCCACCCTCAGCGGCTCGCTCACCGGCGACTCCAACCTCTACACCGACGTCTACGACACCACGGTCAGGGGCGCCCTCACGGTGTCCGGCAACTCCCTCGGCGGGGTGCTCTGCGCCAGCGAGGTCGAGGGCGCCACCGTCTACAGGAACAACGCCGAGGCCCTCCAGCTCGGCGCCGACGGACCCCTCAGCTCCTGCGCCGGGGCGACCTACCTGGGCTCCACCCTCGCCGTCACCGACAACACCGCCGACGCGGTCCTGGACAACGCCATCGTCCGCGGCGCCCTGACCGCCACCGGCAACACCCCGGTGCTCAAGGTCGGCGAACTGGCCCGGGTCCGCGGCGCGGTGACCGGCGACACCGCCCCCGCCGCCTCGGCCTCCGCCGCGCGACGGGCCGCGCCCGCCCCGCAGGACCGCGGCGACGACCTGGCCCGCAAGGCCGCCGAGCGCCTCGCCACCGCACGCGCCGATGCCGGGGCCGCGGGCGACTCCGGCCTGTAGGAGGCCTCGCCGCACCGCGTGCGCGGAAGGCCGCCGCCTTCCCCCGGGAGCCGCCGCCGCGCGGCCGGGCTCCCCTCCCTCCCCACCCCACCAGCCAGGAGTTACCGTGGGTCTTTCGTCCAAGTCCTTCGACCGCAGAGACTTCCTGCGTGCCACCGCGGGCACGACGGTGGCGCTCGCCGCCGCCTCCGTCACCGGAGCGACCGCCGCCCCGGCCGCCGCCGCGACGAGCTACCTGTCCATCCCCAAGGACCGCATCGCGATCCAGCTCTACAGCGTCCGCGACAAGGTCAGCTCGCTGGGCTTCCAGGTCGTCTTCGAGGAGCTCTCCCGGATCGGCTACCGCGAGATCGAGTTCGCCGGCTACACCCAGAACACCGCGATCCTCGGCCGGCAGATCACCCTCCCCGAGATCCGCAAGGCGCTCGACGACAACGGGCTGCGCGCGGTCGGCAGCCACGTCGGCATCGGCAACCTGCGCTCCAACCTCCAGGGCGAGCTGGACGCGGCGCAGATCCTCGGCATGCCGCACGTCGGCACCGCCAACGCACCGACGAGCGTCAACACCGTCGCCGGGTACCTCGCGGCGGCCGAGGAGTTCAACACCTGGGGCGCGGCGGCCACCGCCCGCGGCCTGAAGCTCTACCAGCACAACCACGCGGGCGAGTTCGCCTTCGCCACCGACCGCCCGGACGTCCGGCTGTACGACGTGTTCCTGCGCAACACCGACCCGCGCCACGTCTACCTGGAGCTCGACGTCTACTGGGCGTTCGTGGGACAGCACCGCTGGCCCGGCTTCGACCCTGCCACCTACGTACGCGAACAGCCTTACCGCTACCCGCTGTTCCACATGAAGGACGGTGACGCCAACACGTCCGTGGACGGCTACGGCATCGTCGAGTTCGGGGCGGGCGACCTGCCGTACGAGAAGTTCGTCCGGGACGTCGGGGCCCGCGGCAGCCACGTCGGCATCTGGGAGCAGGACAACGCCACCGCCGCCCAGCCCAACCCGCCCGGCTCGTTCGGCGCCGCCGAGCGCAGCTTCGCGGCGCTGACGGACCTGCTCGGCTGAATCCACCGGGACGGCCGCACCCGCACGGCACAGCACGTGACGCACGTCGACCGGGCCCGGCCGGCCGCGGCTCCCGCACCGCGGACACGGTGCGGGCGGCCCGCCGGGCCCGGTCGGGGGCCGTCGTCGAAACGGCTCCCCGGCACCCTCCTGACCGCCAGCGACCAAGGAGATGCATCCCTGTGCACCGTACTCTCGGACGCCTTATAGCGGGCGTCCTCCTCGCGGCGCTGCCCGCGCTCGGCATGACCGGCCTCGCGCCCGCCGCGCAGGCGCACGAAGGCCACGAACACGAGGAACCGGCCCTGGACTGGGCCAACTACGAGAAGGTCACACTCACCAAGGACACCGGCGAGCCGATCGACCTCGCCGTCCTCCCCGACAACCGGGTGCTGCACACGGCGCGCAACGGCGACGTGCGGCTCACCGACCCCGCCACCGGCGTCACCAAGGTCGTCAACCACATCGACGTGTACCAGAACTCGGAGATGGGACTCCAGACGGTCACGCTGGACCCCGACTTCGCCACCAACCACTGGGTGTACGTCTACTACTCGCCGCCGCTGAACACGCCCACCGGCTCCGCACCGGAACGGCTCCCGGCCGGCGCGGACGACACGTACTGGGACCGGTGGGAGGGGTACGACTCCCTGACCCGCTACAAGTGGACCGGCGACAAGCTGGACCTGGCCACCGGCCAGGAGATCATCCGGGTCGACGCCAACCGGGGACAGTGCTGCCACGTCGCCGGGGACGTCGACTTCGACGCCGACGGCAACCTCTACCTCTCCACCGGCGGCAACACCCCCGCCTCCGGCCCCAACGTCAACGGGTACACCCCGATCAACGACGCGCCCGGCTACAACCCCGGCCTCGACGAGCGCCGCGGCTCGGGCAACACCAACGACCTGCGGGGCAAGATCCTGCGGATCACGGTCCAGGAGGACGGTACCTACACCGTCCCCGAGGGCAACCTCTTCGCGCCCGGCACGGCGAAGACCCGCCCCGAGATCTTCGTGATGGGGCTGCGCAATCCGTTCCGGATGCAGGTCGACCGGGCCACCGGAGCCGTGATGTGGGGCGACTACGGGCCGGACGCCGGCACCGCGAGCGCCGACCGCGGCCCGATGGGCTACGTCGAGTGGAACACCACCACCAAGGCGCAGAACAGCGGCTGGCCGTACTGCACCGGCGACAACACCAAGCCCTACCGCGACTTCGACTTCGCCGCCCTCACCCCCGGCCCGGCCTTCGACTGCGCGGCCCCGGTCAACGACTCCCGCTGGAACACCGGTCTGAACGTCCTGCCGCCCTCCGCCCCGGCCACCCTCTGGTACGGCGACCGGGACACCGACCAGCCGTGGCCCGAGCTGACCGCCTTCCGCGGCCCCGGCGGCCCCGGCGGCCAGGCCCCGATGGCCGGGCCGGTCTACCACTACGACGCCGCCGACCCGGCCCCCGGCAAGTTCCCCGCGTACTGGGACGGCAAGGCGTTCTTCGCCGAGTTCTCCCAGGACTACGTCGCCGCCCTCACTCTCGAAGGCCCCGACGGACCGGTGAGCAAGCTGGAGAACGTGCTGCCCAACAGCGAGCGGTCGGAGAACGGCATCCCGCCGTGGGACAACCCCATGGACATGGAGTTCGGCCCGGACGGCGCGCTCTACGTGCTCGACTACGGCGACGGCTTCTTCCGGCAGAACCCCGACGCGGGGCTCTACCGGATCGACTACGCCGAGGGCAACAAGGCCCCCACCGCCGTGATCAAGGCGTCGCCGTCCTCCGGTCAGTCCCCGCTCCGGGTCACCTTCGACGCCTCGGCCTCCACCGACCCGGAGGGCGGCGTCCTCACCTACCAGTGGGACCTCGACGGTGACGGGACCTTCGACGCCACCGGCCCCACCGCCACCCGCACCTACACCGACAACGGCCAGGTCCAGGCGCGGCTCAAGGTCACCGACCCCCAGGGCAAGTCAGGACTGACGGCCCGCCAGATCACCACCGGCAACACCGCGCCGACGGTCGAGATCACCTCCCCGCCCGACGGCGGGTTCTTCCAGTGGGGCGACGCGGTGCCGTTCGCCATCGACGTGGACGACCCCGAGGACGGCGGTGCCGTCGACTGCGCCAAGGCCGCCTGGACCTTCGGCCTCGGCCACAACCAGCACGGCCACCCGGTCAACAGCGGCACCGGCTGCACCGGCGCCGTCACCACCCCGGCCGACGCCGGACACGGCGACACCGAGAACGTCTTCGGCGTCCTCGGCATCACCTACACCGACAAGGGCGCCAACGGCGTGCCCGCCGCGACCGGCGACGCCCAGGTCGTCCTCAACCCCTCGCTCATGCAGGCCGAGCACTACGACCTCGCCGAGGGCGTCACCGTCACCGACGACGCCACCGCCTCCGGGCAGCGCTCCCTGACCTCCTTCGACGCCTCCGACTTCCTCGCCTACGACCCGGTGTCGTTCGCCGGCGTCACCGGGGTGCAGACCCGGGCGACCGGCGCGGGCACCCTGTCGCTGCGGTGGAACGCCGCCGATGCGGCGCCGTTCGCCACCGTCCAGGTACCGGCCGGTGAAGGCTGGCAGACGGTGACCACCTCGCTCGCCGGAGCGCCCCCGGGCACCGGCCGGCTCTACGTCACCTCGTCGGGCGGCGTGACGCTGGACGCCCTGACCTTCCAGGGCAAGGGCGTCGCCGACACCCAGGCCCCGAAGGCCACCGCGACCCTCAACCCGGCCCAGCCCACCGGCGGCAACGGCTGGTACACCGGGCCGGTCCAGCTCACCGTGTCGGCCACCGACAACGGAACGGTCAGCAGCCGCCAGTACTCCCTCGACGGCGGCACCACCTGGCTGTCGGCGAACACCGCGGTCACCCTGACGGCCGAGGGATTCACCACCGTCCGCTACCGGGCGACCGACAGCGGCGGCAACGTCTCCGCCGTCGGCTCGATCCCCGTACGCATCGACCGCACCGGGCCCGCGGTGACCGTCACCGGGCTCGACGACGGCGCGGAGTACGGCGACTCGGAGCGGCTGACCCCGGTGGTGAAGGCGACCGACACCGTCTCCGGCGGCGCCACCGCCACCACCACCCTGGACGGCGCACCGCTCACCACCAGCGTGCCGGTCGACCTGTGGCGGCTCCCGCTGGGCGGCCACGACCTCAAGGTCACCGCACGGGACGCGGCGGGCAACACCACCGTCCGGACGGTGCACTTCACCACCGGGACGTCGTTCGCCGAACTCGGTGAGCTGATCACCGTGCTGCGGGCGGACGGCGCGGTGTCGGCGCAGGGCGAGCAGCGGCTGAACGTGCGGCTGAAGCAGGCCCTCGACCACGCGGAGGCGGGACGCGCCAAGCAGGCGGGCGCGGTCCTCGACTCGTTCGCCGCGTACGCGGGCGACGCCGCCCTGGTGCCGGACGCGGCGGCCCGCACGGCGCTGGCCAGGGACGCGGCAGCGGTGAAGGGGGGACTCACCGGCTGACCCGGCCGGCACGCGGGGGAGGGGCCGGACCGTTGCGGCGGGCCGGCCCCGACGCCGTGTAGGCACCGCGCGGGCGGGAGTCGCGCACCGGTGCGGGGGCCGTGGCTCCGGCGTGCGGCCGGCCGGGGCGGGCGGTCAGCCGCGGACGGGCTCCGCGTACGCCGCCGGGTCGGCCAGTACGTCCCGGACCACCAGGGCCGCCGCCCCGCGGGCCGCGTCGCCGGCCACCGACGAGGCACGGAGCCGCCCGTCGCCACTGGTCCACAGGCCGGAGACCACCCGCGCGGTGAGCTCCGCGTCGGCGTGCGGAGCCAGCCAGGGCATCAGCCCCCGGTAGATCCCGCCCAGCACCACCGCGTCCGGGTCGACCAGGTTGACGGCCCCGGACAGTACCTGCCCCAGCATCCGGCCCGCCTCGGCGACGGCCGCCACCGCCCGTTTGTCCCCGGCCCGCACCAGGCGCTCCAGCTCGGCCACCCCCGTTCCGGCCGTCCCACCCGCTCCGTCCGGACCCAGCACCCCGGCCGCGCGCAGCAGCGCCGACTGCCCGGCGTACTGCTCCAGGCACCCGCGCGAACCGCACCGGCACTCCGGGCCGGCCGGATCCACCACCACGTGGCCGATCTCCCCGGCGAACCCGTGGGCGCCGCGCAGCAGTTCGCCGTCGATGACCAGGGCGCCGCCGACACCGATCTCACCGGTCAGGTAGAGGAAGCTGCGGACGTCGTCGAGCCCGCCGAACCAGAGTTCCGCCAGCGCGGCGAGATTGGCCTCGTTCTCCGAGCCCACCGGCAGCGGCCCCAGGTCCGGCGCCAGCGCACCGAGCGCATCGGCGAACACCTGCTCGACCGGGATCCGGTTCCAGCCCAGGTTGGGCGCCTGGCGCACCGACCCGCCCGAGACCAGACCGGGCAGGGCCAGCGCCGCGCCGACCGGGCGCAGTCCCTGCTCCCGTGCCGAGTCCAGGGTGCGGGCAGCGATCCGGGCGGCGCGGGCGAGCACCTCGTCCGGCGGGGCGCCGCGGTTGTCCAGGTGTTCGGTCTGGCGGACCCGGCCGGTGCCGGAGAGGTCCACCACGCACACCGACACGTAGTCGATGTTGACCTCCACGCCGATCCCGGCGGGTCCGGTGCGTGCCACCTTCAGCGCGGTGCCGGGGCGGCCGGCCTGGCCGCTGAAGGTCTTGCCGGACTCGGTCAGGAAGCCGCCTTCCAGCAACTGCTCGACCAGCGAGGAGACCGCGGCGCGGGTGAGGCCCACCCGCGAGGCCACCCCGGCGCGGGTCGCCTCACCGTTGCCCTCCTCGCTCACCGCGCGCAGGACCAGACTCAGGTTGTGGCGTCGCACGGAGTCCTTGTCGGCCTTCGGCCCGAGCGGCGTGGCGTTGCTCTTCATATCGACGTCGAGCCTATGTGATGAGCGGTCCGCACCACCCCCGTGAGGTGCGGACACCTCCCCCGTGAGAGGGATCCGTGCGCGGGGGAGGCCGGGATAGTGTGGGCCCGTGACGACGCAATCGAACATACCTGCGGGCTGGTTTCCCGACCCCCACGGCGCGGCCTCGCTGCTCCGCTACTGGGACGGTGCGCAGTGGACCGAGCACACGCACCCCGCCGCGGGAGCCCCCGCGCAGGGCACGCAGACCGCTCCGGCCCAGGCCGCCGCCCCGCAGCCGGCCGTGCCCCACCAGACCCACCCGCCGCAGCAGGCCGCGGGGCAGTCGTACGGGACGCAGCGGCAGCCCGCCGGAGAGTCGTACGGGACGCGGCCGCAGCAGGCTCCGCAGCAGTTCGCGCCTCAGTCGGCGCCGCAGGCCCCGGCCCAGCCGCAGTTCGCGCCGCAGCACGGCGGAGGTCAGCAAGGCCCCATGAGCGCCGGAACGCTCTTCGACCAGCAGGTCCTGGTGGTCAGTCAGAAGGCCAAACTGATCGAGGTCACCAACGAGTACCGCGTCTTCGACCAGCAGGGCGCCACCGTCGGATCGGTCGTCCAGGTCGGGCAGAGCGCGCTGCGCAAGGTGCTGCGCTTCGTCTCCAGCGTCGACCAGTACCTCACCCACCGGCTGGAGATCCGCGACGCGCACGGACGCCCGCAGCTCCTGCTGACCCGCCCCGCGAAGTTCATCAAGTCCCGCGTGATCGTGCAGCGCCCGGACGGACAGCCGGTGGGTGAGATCGTCCAGCAGAACGCCATCGGGAAGATCAACTTCGCGATCATGGCCGACGGCCGGCAGATCGGCGCGATCAAGGCCGAGAACTGGCGGGCCTGGAACTTCGCCATCGTCGACCACAACGACGCGGAGATCGCCCGGATCACCAAGAAGTGGGAGGGCCTGGCGAAGACGCTGTTCACCACCGCGGACAACTACGTCCTCCAGATCCACTACCAACTCCCCGAGCCCCTGCTGAGCCTGGTCGTCGCCACCGCCCTCACCGTCGACACCGCCCTCAAGCAGGACGCCCGCGGCCTCGGCTGACAGGCCGGGGCCGGTACCACGGGCCGCATCGGGCGGGGCGGGCCTGATTGCACGGCGGCAGGACCGGTTGCAGGGCGGAGCCGCGGACTGTGCGGCCCGGCCGCTCAGTGTCTCGCGCGGCCGTCCGGCACCCGCGCCGCCGCCGCCGCTCCGGCGGTCTCCTACGGGGACGGCTGCGGGGACAGTTCCTGCACGCCGATCACCCGCAGCAGCTCCAGCCGCTCGCGGGTTTCCGCGTCGGCCGGGGTGAGCACCAGCAGCAACTGTCCCTGGTCGGGGGTGACGAGGGTTTCGCAGTCCATCACCAGCGGGCCGACCCGCGGATGCACCAGGGTCTTGCGGTCCGCGCGCCGGACCGCCACCTCGTGCTCCGCCCAGAGCCCGCGGAACTCGGCGCTGGCCGTCCGCAGCCGCTCGACCAGCCCGGTCACCTCCGGGTCGCCGGCCCGCCGGCCGGCGGTGGCGCGCAGGTCCGCGACCAGTTGCCGGGTGCGCTGTTCGTCCTCCTCGGGAGACAGGGTGCCCCGGGCGCCGGCCTCGGTGAACCAGCGGTACACCAGGTAGCGCCGGTCGCCCGAGAACCGCTCGTGATCGCCCATCAGCAGCATCGAGGTCCGGTTCTGGGCCAGTACCTCACCCAGGTCGGACATCACCAGGGCGGGGGTGTCGCCGAGCAGGTCGAGCATCCGCACCAGTCCGGCGCGGGCGAGCCGGGCCACCTCCACGGCCGGCGGCGGAGCGTGGCCCGCCAGGTGGAACAGATGGGCGCGCTCGTCCTCGGACAACCGCAGCGCCCGGGACAGCGCACCGAGCATCTGGAGGGAGGGCCGGCTGCTGCGCCCCTGTTCCAGCCGCACGACGTAGTCCACCGACATGCCGGCGATCATCGCGACCTCCTCCCGGCGCAGACCGCGGGTGCGGCGGCGGGGGCCGTCGGTGATGCCGACCTCGGCCGGCCGGATCGCCTCGCGGCGGCCGCGCAGGAAATCGGCGAGCTCTTCACGTTCCATGGCTTCCATGGTCCTGCACGGCGCACGGGCGATCCAGGGAGCACCGCTCCCACGATGAACGCTCCGCTCCCGCTCACGGCGGTCCGGGCGCAGGGTGGTGGCAGAGCCCGACCGACGAAGGAGAACACCATGAGGACGCGAACCCTGGGCGCCACCGGACCCGCCGTCTCCCTGCTGGGCCTGGGGGCGATGGGAATGTCGGGGGCGTACGGCGCGGCCGACCGCACCGAGTCCATCGCCACCGTGCACGCCGCGCTGGACGCGGGGGTGACGCTGATCGACACCGGCGACTTCTACGCGATGGGCCACAACGAGCTGCTGCTCGCCGAGGCGCTGCGCGGCCGGGACCGGGACGGCTATCTGCTGAGCGTGAAGTTCGGCATGCTGGGCGCCCCCGGCGCCGCGTTCGGGGGGCCGGACTGCCGTCCGGAGGCGGTGAAGAACTTCCTGGCCCATTCACTGACCCGGCTCGGCGTCGACCACATCGACGTCTACCGCCCCGCCCGGCTGGACCCGGCGGTCCCCGTCGAGGAGACGGTGGGCGCGGTCAAGGAGATGATCGACGCCGGTTACGTCCGCCACCTCGGCCTCTCCGAGGTCGACGCCGCGACGGTCCGCCGGGCGCACGCCGTGCATCCGGTGGCCGATCTGCAGATCGAGTACTCGCTGATCTCCCGCGCCGTGGAGGCGGAGGTGCTGCCCACGCTCCGGGAGCTGGGCATCGGGATGACCGCGTACGGAGTCCTCGGCCGCGGGCTGATCTCCGGGCACTGGGCGCCCGGCCGCAGCGGCGGGGAGGGCGACCTGCGCGGCCACAGCCCGCGGTTCTCGGCCGGCAACGTGGAGCACAACCTGGCCTTCGTGGAGGCGCTGCGCAAGGTTGCCGCGGAGAAGGGCCGGACCGTCGCCCAGCTCGCCATCGCCTGGGTGGCCGCGCAGGGCGAGGACATCGTGCCGCTGGTGGGCGCGCGCACGCGGGAGCGGCTGGCCGAGGCGCTGCCCGCGGCGGAGACCGTGCTCACCGCGGACGACCTGGCGGCGATCGAGCGGGCGGTGCCGGCCGGCTCGGCGCGCGGCGACCGCTACCCGGCTGCGTTCATGGCGGGCCTCGGCGTCGGGAACTGAGCCTCTGAGCCCCGGTACCGGCCCACGCGGGCCGGGGCCGGAGCAGGGTCGGGGGACGGGCGGCGGCGGAGGACCGCTCGGCGAGAAGTCTTTCACGGGTGTAATACCTGTTAATCTATATCGGTGAGCGATACAACCACCCTTCCCTCCCCGTCCCGGCACCGCCCCGTCCGCAGACTCCCCCTGAAGGCGGCGCTGCGCCTCGGCCGCCCTTCCGACACCTGGTTCAAACCCGCCCTGAGCGTGGTCGTCGCCTCCCTCGTGCCCAACCTGATCCTGCTGTCCCTGGACCGGCTCGACCTCGTGATGTACACGATGGCCGGTTCGCTCTGCGCCCTGTACGGGCACCACCTGCCGTACGCCCGCCGCGCCGGGACCGTCGCCCGTGTGGTGCTCGGCATGCTCGCGGGCCTGGCGGTGGCACTGATCACCGCGTCGCTCACCGACTCGACGGCGATCCTCATCGCGGTCGGCGCCCTGCTGGCCGCCGCGCAGAAGGCGCTGGTCGACGCCTCCCGCGTCGGACCCCCGGCCCACGTCATCTTCACCTTCGTCACCTCCGCCGCCCTTTTCGCGCCGCAGCAGCTCGACCAGGTCCCCGGCCACCTGGCCCTCACCCTGGCGGTCGGCGCGTTCTCCTGGTGCGTCACCGTCGGACCGGCCCTGCTGCGCCGCGAGGGCCCCGAGCGCCGGGCCACCGCCCGCGCGCTGGACGCCGCGGCCGCCTACACCGCAGACCCCGACCCGCGCAGCCGGCACACCGCCGCGACCGCGGTGCACTCGGCCTGGCAGACGCTGCTCGCCGCCGGCCGGCCCAGCCCCGAGCGGCGTGCCCTGGAACGGCTGGTGGTGACCGCCGAGGCCGCGTTCGCCGGCCGCGGCGACGCCCCGGCCGCCGTCACCGACCCGGCGCGGCTGCGCGCCTGGGCCGCACGGACCCGCGCCCGCGGGCCGGTGCCCGTCGCACCCGACGTCCCCGGCGCCACCGCCGAACTCTTCGGCATCGACGCCGAACGCGCCGGCCGCTCCCGCCGGGACGCCCGCCGCACCATGCTGCGCGCCCTCGGCCCCGGCTCGCCCCTGCTGCCGATCGCCGTCCGCACCCTCATCGGCTGCGCGCTCGCAGGCTACGTCTGCATGGCGCTCGGCGTCGGCCGCCCCTACTGGGCGATCGTCACCGCCGCCTCGCTCTACCAGGCCAACGTCACCCTCACCTGGAACCGGGCGCTCCAGCGCACCCTGGGCAACCTCGTCGGCGTGCTGGTCTTCGCCGCCATCCTCCCGCTCAGCCGGATCGGCGGGCTCGCCCTGGTCCTGTGCTGCCTGTTCTTCAACTTCGCCGCCGAGGCGCTGATCACCCGCAACTACTGGCTCGGCTCCGTCGCGGTGACGCCCATGGCGCTGCTGGTGCTGGAGTTCGGCGGCGCCCACCCGGCGGGCGAACTCATCGGCGACCGGGTCCTGGACACCCTGGTCGGCGCCGCCGTCGGCTTCCTCGTCACCGTGGCGGTCACCAACAAGCGGGCCACCGGACGGGTCGAGCGGGCGCTGGCCGCCGTCGAAGCCGTCCGCGCCGACTCCGTACGGGTCCTCGCGCAGTCCGCTCCGGCCCCCGCCGCCCTCGACGCGTCCCGCCGCCGGCTGACCGCGGCCCTCGTCGAACTGCGCGAAGCCGGCGACACCGCGGCCGGCGAGTGGTGGCAGCGCGCCCTGCCCGAGGAGGAACTGCTCGCGGCCGAACGCGCGGCACACCGTACGCTCGCCGCTACAGCACGACGTCAGGGACTGATCTTTCCGACCCCGGAGAACGGAGCGGTGTGACCGACGACATCGTCGCCAGAGTGGTACGGCAGTGGCAGGCCGTCAGCCCCGGACTCGACACCGGCCCGATGGAGTTGATCGGCCGCATCAACCGCTGCGCCGCGCTGCTCCAGCAGGCCGAGGACGCCCCGCTGCGCACCGCGGGACTCAACCGGGCCGAGTTCGACCTGCTCGGAGCCGTACGGCGGACCGACCGCGAGCTCACCCCCGGCGAGCTGGCCCGGGAGACGTTCTCCTCCGGGGCCGCCGTCACCAAGCGGCTGCGGAGCCTCCAGGAGCGCGGGCTGGTCGAACGCCGCGGCGACGACCGCGACCGCAGGGTCGCGCACGTCCGGCTCACCGAGGACGGCCGGGCGCTGGTCGACCGGCTGCTGCCGGAGCAGCTCGCCTACGAGAACGCGGTGCTCTCCGGACTCGACGGGGCGACCCGCGAGCGGCTCAGCGGCCAGCTCGGCGAACTGCTCGTCCAGTTGGAGGGCAGGCTCGGCGCGGCCCGGCGCTGAACACGGCTCGGGCGCGGGCCCTCCCGGCCGGGGGAGGGCCCGCGCCCGCGTGCCGGGGCGGGTAGGCGTCCGGAGCTACCGCACGGACGCGGACCCGCCTTGGGTGGCTCAGGGGATGGCTCAAGGGGCGGGGCGCGGAGTGAGCAGGGCACCCGCCAGCCGCAGCCCGGCGGCCCGGTCGAGGAGCGCCGGCGGCGCGGCGCGGCCGGCGGGGGCGCAGGCCACCAGAGCGAGCGGATCGCGGCGGCCCGTGCCGGACAGCGGCACGGCGACGGAGTGCATGCCGGGCACCGACTCGCCCAGACCGACGGCGAGTCCGGCGGTGCGGACCGTCGCCAGCTCCGCGAGGAGCGCGGTGCGGGTGGGCAGCGTGTCGGGGGTGACCGGCGCCAGTTCCTCGTCCGGGAAGAGGGTGCGGACCTGGTCGTCGGTCATGGCGGACAGCAGCACCTTGCCGCCCGAGGTGGCGTACGCGGGGTACGTCCGGCCGCGCTCCAGCACCACCCGCACCGGGTGGTCCGACTCGCGTCCGTCGGTGACGAGGGCCTGGTCGCCGATCAGGGCCACGGTCTGCACGGTCTCGCCGGTGAGCCGCAGGGCCTCGTCCAGGACCGCGCCGAGCCGGGCCCGGACGTCCGGGGCGAACCCGGCGGGGCGTCCCAGGCGTACCAGCTCGGGGCCGGGGGCGTACCCCCGTCCCGAGGCGTCGCGGACCGCGAAGCCGCGCGCCTCCAGGGTGGTGAGCACCCGGTGCGCGGTGGACCGGCCGACGTCCAGCGCCTCGGCGGCCCCGGTCACGGTCAGGGTGTCGTGCGTCAGGAAGAGCTGGAGCACCCGCAGTCCGGTGTCCAGCGACTCGATGATGTAACCCCGTGCCGTCGTCATGGTGTCCCCGCTCCCGCCGCTTCCGTCCAGGGCCGACCCCCTCCGGGCCGCCCGCCGGTCCGTCCCGGCCCGACGATGATGACGTGCCGTGACCGGGTGCCCGGTCCCCGGGGCGGCCCTCCGCGGCGTCTGACGGGCGGACCGCGGGACCTCCGTCCGGGGCCGTCAGCATCGCTCCGCGCGCCATCACCCTCGCGCGGAGCGCGAATGTGTTCCTTTCGATCAGGTTCGCTCACATGTGCGCCTGTTCCCCAGGGTGGTACACACGCCCGAGGGAGCTGCTTCATCACAGCAGCTGCGCAGCGGCTGAGCAGCACATAAGGCCAAAAGGGCGGTCGGGGAAGAAGGCATCCGTCCCGCCCCGTGGGACGGATGGGGGGTGGAGTATGCCTCCGGACTGCTCCGTCACTCCCCGCGCACGCTCGGAAGCCGAGCGTGCAAAACAGGCGAGTGTATTACCCCGGACGTGCTCGCGCAGGGGGTTGGGTGAATATGCCGAAGCACTGATCTGATCTGGCTAAGCTCACGCGCAGTGAAGTCGAGTTACCGCCCGTTCGCGCACTTGTTCGCGGTTCTCCCCACACCTGCGCATACATCCCGGAATCAACCGCCAGAGGGTTTTAGATGGTCCGTGTCGAATCACCGCCGACCGAACGGAAGATCCCCGTGGTCCGCGTCCTCCTGCTGCCCCTCGTGCTGCTCGTCGGCACGACCGCAGCCGGCGTATCGCTGGTCACCCAGGCCGCGCGGATACCAGTCGCCGTGTCCGGTGCGCTCGCCACGATCGTGGTCTCCGTGCTCGCCGTCGCACTCCACCGCAAGGGACGCGAACTCCGCGTCCAGAGGGCCCGCTACGAACAGCGCGTCACCCACCTGGAACGGCGCATCGCCGCCCACGACGACGAGACGGTCCGACTCACCAGGGACCTGATGCCGACCGCGATCAGGACCCTGCGCTCCGGCAACTCGCCGGACGAGGTCATGCGCGACGTCGTGGACGCCGACCCGGCCTTCCGCAACCTGCCCAGGGCCCTGCGCCACCTCCTCCTCGTCGTCCTGAAGATCATCGACGACGAGGAAGCACGCCGTGACTCCGCGCAGCGCGCGTTCGTCAGCGTCGCCCGGCGCGTCCAGGCGATCGTGCACCGCCAGGCCAGCGAACTCCGCGAGATGGAGGACCACTACGGGCGCAACCCCGAGGTCTTCGACGACCTGCTGCGCATCGACCACGGCACCGCCCTGATCGGCCGCCTCGCCGACTCGATCGCCGTCCTCGGCGGCGCCAGGCCCAGCCGCCAGTGGCCCAAGCCCGTGCCGCTGTTCAGCGTGCTGCGCGGCGCGATGTCCCGCATCCTCGAATACCAGCGCGTCGACCTGCACTCGATCTCCAAGGTCGCCATCGTCGGCACCGCCGTCGAACCGCTCATCCACGCCTGCGCCGAGCTGCTCGACAACGCGACCCGCTACTCGCCGCCGCAGACCCGGGTGCACGTCACCGCGGTCGAGGTGCAGACCGGCATCGCCATCGAGATCGAGGACGGCGGCGTCAGCCTCAGCGAGGAGGCCCGCGCGCGGGCCGAGAACATGCTCGCCCAGGCCCAGGCCGGCATCAACATGAACGACCTCGGCGAGTCCCCCCGCCTCGGCATGGCCGTCGTCGGCCGGCTCGCCCGCATGTACCAGCTCCAGGTGTCGCTGCGTCAGTCGGCCTACGGCGGCGTCCGCGCCGTCCTCATCGTGCCCCGCGAGATGATCACCACCGGCCCCGCACCCGGCATCGCGCACGGCATCGGCGCCACCTCGCGGCCCACCAGCTCGCTGGACATGTCCCAGCTCCAGCACGTCGTGCCGCCGGCCGGCAAGCGCAAGGCCCGCACCGCGGCGACCGGACCGGTGCCCTCCGCCGTCACCGCACCCGCCGCCCGCCCCCCGGTGCCCGCCCCGGCGGCCATGGAGGACGAAGCACCGGTGGTCACCGAATGGACCGAGAACGGTCTGCCGCAACGCCGCAGCCGGGGCCGCGCCCCGCTCGGCTCGCACAACCTTCCCCAGCAGGCCCCGGCCCCGGCCGGAGCGGGCGGAGGCGGCACGCACCCGGGCGGCGGCGGCCAGGACGGCGGCCGGGCCACCGGCTCCTCCGGCGGGGAGAAGCCCCCCGGGCTGTGGCTCGAGGCCTTCACCAAGGCCGTCAACGGCGTGCCGCAGGACCGCAAGAACGGCGAAGACTCTGACGACGCGTGGGACAAGGGAGACCTGAAGTGATCCAGCAACGGGGAAACATGGACTGGATGCTCAAGGAACTGGCCGAGGACGTGCCGAGCATCCACCAGATCGTGGTGCTCTCCTCGGACGGGCTGCGCATCGCCATGCACGGCGGCGACCCCGACGTCGCCGACCGCCTCGCGGCGGCGTGCGCCGGGCTGCAGAGCCTGGCCGCCGCGGTCGCCACCGAGATCCCCTACAGCGACGGCCTGATGAAGCTCGTCGTCATCGAGGTCACCGGCGGATTCTTCTACCTGATGGCCGCCGGCACGGGCGCCTACCTCGCGGTGCTCGCCGGTGAGACCGTCGACGCCGGACTCGTCGGCGCCCGCATGCGGGACATGGTGGTCCGCATCGGCGCCCACCTGACCAGTCCGCCGCGACACGACGGGCAGGCCGGATGAACGCTCCCCGGAGGGAGCGCCGCTCTGCCGATCCCGCCCTGAACGACCCGGAACGGCTGTACGTGATCACCGGTGACCTGGAGGGCAGCGAGCGCGCGGCGCTCGACCTGGTCACCATGGTCGTGGCCCACGCGGAGCCCTCCCCGACCTTCCAGCCGGAACAGGCGGCAATCCTGAAGCTCTGTCAGGCGCCGTTGTCCGTGGCCGAGATCTCGGCGTACCTCGGCCTCCCCTTCAGCGTGGTCACCTCGCTGCTGACCGAATTACTCGCGTCCGACCTGATCGAGTCCCGGGCGCCCATCGTTCGCGCCACCCTGCCCGACCGGTCCCTTCTCGAAGCGGTGATGCATGGACTTCAGAAGCTCTGACACGATCTCCGGCCCCCGTACCGAGGACGTCCTGCCCACCACGGCCACCGCCGCGGTCAAGGTCGTGATCGTCGGCGGGTTCGGGGTCGGCAAGACGACGATGGTCGGTTCCGTCAGCGAGATCCGGCCGCTCACCACCGAAGAGACCATGACCCAGGCCGGCGTCGGCGTCGACGACAACGCCGGGGTGGAGAGCAAGACCGCCACCACCGTCGCCATGGACTTCGGCCGGATCAGCCTCAGCGACGAACTCATCCTCTACCTGTTCGGCACCCCGGGCCAGGAGCGCTTCTGGTTCCTGTGGAACGGGCTCTTCGAGGGCGCGCTCGGCGCGGTCGTGCTGATCGACACCCGCCGGCTCGAAGTCAGCTTCGACGTGATCGGCCGGCTGGAGGAGCGCGGCGTGCCGTTCGTCGTCGCCGTGAACACCTTCCCCGGTGCTCCCAAGCACCCGGTCGCCTCGCTGCGCGCCGCGCTCGACCTGCCCGACGAGGTCCCCATGATCGACTGCGACGCGCGGCTGCGGGCGTCCAGCCGCGACGTGCTGATGACCCTGATGCGGTACCTCCACAGCCTCGCCGTCCCCCTCGCCTGACGGGCGGCGCGCGCGGAAACCGCCGCGCCCACACCCCCGAGCCACCCATTCCTGGAGTCACAGTGACAACCCCCTTCCACGACGAACCCGGCACCGCGTCGGGCCCCGTCCCTCCGCCCGGGTGCCCCGCGCACGACCCCGGCATCGGGCCCGGAGGCGTACGCCGGTACTACGGCCCGGAGGCCGAGAAGGACCCCGCCGGTCTGTACGCCAAGCTGCGCGCCGAGCACGGCACCGTCGCCCCGGTCCTGCTGCACGGCGACGTCCCCGCCTGGCTGGTCCTCGGCCACAGCGAGAACCTGCACGTGACCCGCACGCCCTCGCAGTTCTCCCGCGACTCCCGCCGCTGGCGCGCCCTCCAGGACGGCACCGTCGCCCCGGACCACCCGCTCGCGCCGATCTTCACCTACCAGCCGGTCTGCGTCTTCGCCGACGGCGCGACCCACGAACGCCAGCGCGGCGCGGTCACCGACGCCATGGAGCGGATCGACACCCGCGGCGTCCGCCGGCACATCAACCGCTTCAGCAACCGGCTGGTCAACGACTTCTGCCTCAAGGGCACCGCCGACCTCGTCAGCCAGTTCGCCGACCACCTGCCGATGATGGTGATGTGCGCCGTCTTCGGCATGCCCGAGGAGTACGACGAGCGGCTGGTGCAGGCCGCCCGCGACATGACCCGCGGCACCGAGACCGCCGTGGCCAGCAACGCCTACGTCGTCGAGGTGCTCACCCGCCTGGTCGAGCGCCGCCGCGCCGCGCCCGAGCCCGACTTCGCCAGTCGGCTCATCGAGCACAGCGCCGCGCTGACCGACCTGGAGGTGGTCGAGCACCTGCGCCTGACGCTGATCGCCGCCTACGAGTCCACCGCCAACCTCATCGCCAACGTGCTCCGCATGGTGCTCACCGATCCCCGGTTCCGGGCGCGGCTCAGCGGCGGCCACATGACCATCCCCGAGGCGGTGGAGCAGACCCTCTGGGACGAACCGCCGTTCTCCCTGGTCTTCGGGCGCTGGGCGGTCGGCGACACCGAGCTCGGCGGCAAGCACATCAAGGAGGGGGACGCGCTGCTCATCGGCGTCGCCGCCGCCAACAGCGACCCGGCGGTCCGCCCCGACCTGAAGGCGAGCATGGAGGGCAACCGCGCCCACCTCGCCTTCAGTGGCGGCCCCCACGAGTGCCCCGGCCAGGACATCGGCCGCGCGATCGCGGACGTCGGCGTGGACGCGCTGCTGATGCGCCTGCCCGACCTGGAGCTGGCGGTACCGGAGGAGGAACTGAGCTGGATGGGCACCATCATGTCCCGCCACCTGATGGAGCTCCCCGTCCAGTTCGCCCCCAGCCCCCAGCAGGAGATCGACGACGAGCCGCAGCCCGCCTCGGCCCGCCCCCGGCCCCGCGCCGACTGGGTCGTCTCCTCCCCGGAGCCGGCCGCCCCCGCACCGGAATCCGCCGGGTCCGCCGAGGCCCCGGCCGCCACCGTGCCCCGGCAGCGCGTCCCCGGCGCCCCCGCCCGGCTCTGGCAGGCCGTCTCCCGCTGGTGGAGCGGCTACTGACCCCCCCCGGCCGGGTCCCGTGCACCGGGGGAGTCGCGGGCCCGTGCCCGCGGCTTCCCCGTCCCGCGCCCCGGGCCCGTACCATCGAGCAGCGTGAAGCTGACAATTCTTGGTGGCGGCGGGTTCCGGGTCCCTCTGGTCTACGGGGCGCTGCTCGGCGACCACGCCGAGGGCCGGGTGACCCGGGTGACGCTGTACGACACCGACGCCGACCGCCTCTCGGCCGTCGCGCGGGTGCTGGCCGAGCAGGCCGCGGGCGTGCCCGACGCGCCGGACGTCGTCGCCACGTCCGACCTGGACGAGGCGCTGCGCGGCGCGGACTTCGTCTTCTCCGCGATCAGGGTGGGCGGCCTCGCGGGCCGCGCCGCCGACGAGCGGATCGCGCTGGCCGAAGGGGTGCTGGGCCAGGAGACCGTCGGCGCGGGCGGCATCGCGTACGGGCTGCGCACCGTGCCCGTCGCGGTGGACCTCGCCCGGCGGATCGGCAGGCTCGCCCCGGACGCCTGGGTCATCAACTTCACCAACCCGGCCGGGATGGTCACCGAGGCGATGTCCCGGCATCTCGGCGACCGGGTCGTCGGCATCTGCGACACCCCGGTCGGTCTCGGCCGCCGGATCGCCCGGGTCCTCGGCGCCGACCCGGACCGCGCCTGGATCGACTACGCGGGCCTCAACCACCTCGGCTGGGTCCAGGGCCTGTACGTCGACGGGCGGGACGCGCTGCCCCGGCTGCTCGCCGACGACGGCCTGCTGGGCTCCTTCGAGGAGGGCAAGCTCTTCGGGACCGGCCTGCTGCGTTCGCTCGGCGCGATCCCCAACGAGTACCTGCACTACTACTACTACAACCGCGAGGCGGTCCGCGCCTACCAGGAGGCCGGACAGACCCGGGGCGCCTTCCTCAGCGAGCAGCAGCAGGGCTTCTACGCCCGGATGCGGGAGCCCGGCACCCCGGCGTTCGCCACCTGGGACCGCACCCGCGCCGAGCGGGAGGCGACCTACATGTCGGAGAACCGCGAGGTGTCCGGCGCGGGGGAGCGGGCCGCCGCCGACCTGGAGTCCGGCGGCTACGAACAGGTCGCGCTGGCCCTGATGCGGGCCGTCGCCCGCAACGAGCGCACCTCGCTGATCCTCAACGTCCGCAACCGCACCACCCTGCCGGGGCTGGACGCGGACGCCGTCGTCGAGGTGCCCTGCCTCGTCGACGCGAACGGCGCCCACCCGGTGACGGTCAGCCCGCTGCCCGCGCACGCCTCGGGCCTCGTCCACGCGGTGAAGGCCGTCGAGCGGTCCGTGCTGGAGGCGGCGGAGAGCGGCTCCCGGTCCGTGGCCGCCCGCGCGTTCGCGCTGCACCCGCTGGTCGACTCCGTCACCGTCGCGCGCCGGCTCGTCGACGCCTACACCGCGGCCCACCCGCAACTCGGCTACCTCGACCGCCCCTGAGGCCGCGCGGTCAGGACGCTCCGACCGGGCTCGACGCCGGTCCCCAGGTCGGCGACACCCCGGTGACCTGGCACACCATCAGGAACAGCGGGATGGGGGGCGTGTAGGGGGTGCGGCTTTCCGGAGCGTGGATCAGCCGCGGCCGCACGGCGGGCACCAGCGCCCCCGGGGCGTACCGGGCCTGCTCGGGCCAGACGAGGTCCTGGTCGGAGCCCGCCGGGACGATCCACCACCAGCGGTCCGCGTCGGCGAACACGCAGCCGGTGCGCGGCAGGTGCGACATCAGGTGGAACCCGTGCTCGGCGGGCACCCCCACCGCGTCGTACCCGAGGCTCGCGGACAGCTCGGGCGGGAGGGGGAGCTGGACCCGGGCGCCGGTGCCGTCGCAGGGCGGGGCGTCGGCGGGGCGGGCGCCGCGCAGGCGGGACAAGGCGTTCCTCAGCACGGCTGCCCCGCACCGTGCGGCAGTTCCGCCCAGACGATGCGGCCCCGGACCCCGTCGTCGTCGCCGTGCGACCCCCAGGCCTCCGACAGGGCGTCCACCAGCAGCAGTCCCCGCCCGTGCTCGTCGTCGGAGGTGTCCCGCAGGCGTGGTCCGGTCCGGTGGCCCTGGTCCTGCACGGCTATCCGCAGCAGCCGGTCCAGCCGCTGGAGCTCGCAGACGACCCGTGAGCTCGCGGTGTGCACCACCGCGTTGGTGACCAGTTCGGAGACGATCAGGGTCGCGGCGTCGCACACGTCGGCGCCCAGCTTCCACAGCGCCAGTCCGCTCCGGGTCAACTCGCGCGCGCCCGCCACCGAATCGGCCCGCGCGGGCAGCGCGAAGCAGAAGCGGAGTGCTTCCGTCCCGGGGCGGAGGTCCATGAGCCGGGGGATGAGCGCACTGCCAGGTGCCACGACCGAATCCTCACAGTGGGGCTGTGCCACGCGCCGCACCCACGACGGACAGGGAGAGGTGGTGACTGCACGAACAGGTTCTGTCACCAACTCTCCTCCCGTCACGAACACTTGGCAAGGGGCACTCTGAAATTTCCAGAGTGGACGTGTCCCCGCCGCCGTCCGCATGTCACACTGCTCGCAAACAGTCCATGGGGAGGTCCCAAGTGAGCGAACCGCGGTCCGCCCCCACCGTGGGCCAGGTCGTCCTCGGCAAGCGCCTCCAGGACCTGCGCGAACGCGTGGGCCTGGGCCGCGACGAGGCGGCGAAGGTGCTGCGGGTCGCGCCGGCGACCATACGCAGGATGGAGACGGCCGAGGTCGCCCTCAAAATCCCGTACGTCCAGCTCCTGTTGAAGGCCTACGGCGTCCCCGACGGCGAGGCGGACGCCTTCGTCGAACTCGCCGAGGAAGCCAACAAGCCCGGCTGGTGGCAGCGCTACCACGACGTCCTGCCCGACTGGTTCTCCATGTACGTCAGCCTGGAAGGCGCCGCCTCCCTGCTGCGCATGTACGAACCGCACTTCGTGCCCGGTCTGCTCCAGACCGAGGACTACGCCCGCTCCGTGCTGCGCACCGGAGCCGTCGGGCAGACCCGCCCGGCCGACATCGAGCGCCACGTCGACCTGCGGATGCAACGCCAGTCCCTGCTGGCCAAGCCCGACGCGCCGAAGCTGTGGGTCATCATGGACGAGACGGTCCTGCGCCGCCCCGTCGGCAGCCCCGACACGATGCGCGCCCAGATCGACAAGATGCTCGAAGCCACCGAGCTGTCCCACGTGACGCTCCAGATCGCGGAGTTCTCGACCGGACACCACCCCGGCACGTACGGCCCCTTCGTGCTCTTCCGCTTCGGCGTCCCCGAACTGCCGGACATGGTCTACAGCGAGTACCTGACCGGCGCCGTCTACTTCGACGCGCGCCCGGAGGTCGCCTCCTACCTGGAGGCCATGGACCGCATGGCGGCTCAGGCCGCGACTGCACCACGCACGAAGGACATTCTCCGGAACGTCCGCAAGGAGCTGTGATGAGCCACATATACAACGGCATGCCGGCCGCCGACCTCGGCTCCGAGGGCTGGTACAAGCCGTGGAGCGGCGGCAACGGCGGCAACTGCGTCGAGGCCATGAAGCTGGCCGACGGCCGGGTCGCCGTGCGCCAGTCGGCCGACCCCGACGGCCCCGCGCTCATCTACTCCCACGGCGAGATCGCCGCCTTCATCCAGGGTGCGAAGGCCGGCCAGGCCGATTTCCTCCTCACCTGAGCGCACCGCCGCGTATTCTCCAGCCACACCCCAGCCCCACGCCCAGCCCCACGCAGCCAACCCCCGCCACGACGGACGACCAACGGAGCGCGCCATGACCGGGCAGGAACCGCAGGCCATCGAGATCGACACCACCAAGCCGCATCCCGCGCGGATGTACGACTGGTTCCTCGGCGGCAAGGACAACTACCCGGTCGACGAGGAGATGGCCCGCCAACTGCTCGCCCTGGACGCCCGCGGCGGAGACATGGCCAAGGTCAACCGCGCCTTCATGCACCGCGCCACCCGGTGGCTGGCCTCGCGCGGCGTCCGCCAGTTCCTGGACATCGGCACCGGCATACCCACCGAGCCGAACCTGCACCAGATCGCCCAAGCGGCCGCGCCCGACGCCAGGGTCGTCTACTGCGACAACGACCCGATCGTGCTCGCCCACGCGGCGGCCCTGCTGCGCTCGACGCCCGAGGGCGCCACCGAGTACATCCAGGTCGACGCCCGGAAGCCGGGCACGATCCTCGAAGAGGCCGGCAAGGTGCTCGACTTCGACCAGCCGGTCGCCCTCTCGCTGCTGGCGCTGCTGCACTTCCTGGACGACGAGGACGGGGCCGCCGAGCTGGTCGACCGCCTGGTGGAGCGGCTGGCCCCCGGCAGCTATCTCGTCCTGTCCCAGACCACCGGCGACTTCAACCCGGAGGGCGCCGCCCAGGCACGGGCGATGTACAAGGAGCGCGGCATGACGTTCCGCCCGCGCACCCGTGACGAGGTCACCGCGTTCTTCCACGGCCTGGAACTGGTCGAGCCGGGCGTCTCCCTCTCCGCCGACTGGCACCCCGAGCTGGGCGAGGTCATCCCCGTCCCCGGCGACGAGCCGATCCCCGGCTACGCGGGCGTCGCCCGCAAGAACTGACGTCGCGTCGGTAAAAGCTGACGCCACGTCATTGACGGCTGACGGACCGGGTGATGCCCGCCGCGATGGTGGTCGCGAGCAGCCACCCGGTCACGATCAGCAGATACGACAGCCACTGGTATCCGCCCTGCGGGTCGAACGCCTTCTCCTGGCCGAAATCGACGATCGGCAGCAGCAGGTCCAGGGTGTAGAACACCGCGTTGAACGGCGGCGCCTCGTCGGGCTTCAGCGGCGACGGCGGGTGCGCGGCGAACAGTGCCGCCCCCGCCAGCAGCAGCGAGAACAGCCACCCCGCCGCCCGCACCGGCCGGAAGCCGTACCCGACGGTCACGTCCTGCAGCAGCCCCCAGAACTTCGCGTACGCGGGCAGCGTGGCACGGTACCCGCGTTCCTTGGCCAGCAGCACCGTGCGCGCCGCGTCCCCGTCCCCGATCCGCCGGTACGAGGCTGCCAACTGCTCGTACCCGTACGGCACATGGCCCTGGTCGTCGCGCTCCAGCAGCGCCAACCGCTGTACGGCGGGCAGGTGGGGGGTCAGCGAGGTGTACGTCAGGCCGTCGGTCTGGACCCGGACCGGCCAGACCGAGGGCTCGGCGTGCAGCAGCTCCGTCCGGGTGCGGCGCAGGTTCACCGTGCCCTCGATCGGCGCGGCCTCCCGCAGCCAGATCTCGCCCACCACCATGCCGCTGGCGCGCAGCGCCACCCCCTCGGGGTGGGAGAACCGCGCGTGAGCGAAGTTGAGCTGCCCCGGTATCCGGACCCCGCGCAGATTGACCCGCCCCCGCGCGACCAGCCGCATGGCGTGCAGGTCGCTGCCGACCGTCAGCGTCTCCGCGTCCAGCGCCGTCCCACCGGGATGGTGCAGCTCCGCGTCGTCCATCCTCACCTGGCCGGTGACGCTCGCGCCCACGAGCGTGAACCCGCCGTGCACCACCGCCCCGAGTGCCCAGACGTCGTCCCCGGTCACCGCGTGGCTCAGCACGAGCGCCGGACCGTCCAGCCGCTCCCCGACGCCGTCCGCCGGCACCCCGATCCTGGCCCGCTCCAGGAACACCGCCTGCTGGACCCGGCAACCGCCCAGCCGCACCGCGCCGGGAACCCGGCAGTCGGTGAGCCGCAGCGCCCCGTCGACCCGCAGGGTGTCCGCGTCCAGGCCGGGCAGCACCGAACGGCTCAGGTTGAGCTGCCGCAGCTGCGCCCCGTACAGGTTCGGCGTCCGCTCGAAGTGGCAGTCGGCCAGCACCACCGCGCAGTCGAAGACCGCGTACCGGACGTTCAGCTCGCCGGTGATCCGGGCGCCCCGCAGCCGCAGCGCGGCGATCTCGCCCTCCGCACGCGGACCGGCCAGCAGCAGGTGACGCAGCACGGCCGCGCGCACCGTCCGCTCCTCGCCCCACCCCGCGCCCGCCTCCGGATCGTCCGCCTCCGCGGCGCCGGTACGGAAGTCCACGACGTCCCCGGACGCGAACGCGTCCCGGACCCGGCGCTCGGCCTCGGTCAGCTCGGTGATCTCCACCGCCGGACTCTGTCCGCCGCCGGGCCGCGGTGTCAAGGTCGCCCGGCGACAACCGCGTTCGCTGCCCGCGCCGCGCCGCCCCGGCCCGTCCCGCACGCCGCCGGCCCGCCCCGATTCCGGCCCGTCCCGGCGGCGGGGGACAATGGAGCCATGTCCCCACGCGCCTCCCGATCGAAGCGACCCGCCGCCCCCGTCCGGGGCCCCGGGATCTCCCCGGAGTCCCCGTGCCCCTGCGGCCTGCCCGCCGCCTACGGCCTGTGCTGCGGCCGGTTCCACGCAGGAGAGGCCCACGCCGCCACCTGCGAACAGCTCATGCGCTCCCGGTACGCCGCCTTCGTCACCCAGGACGCCGACTACCTGCTGCGCACCTGGCTCCAGGAGACCCGGCCACCGTCGATCGCATTCGACCCGGCACTGCGCTGGCAGCGTCTGGAGATCCTGGACGCCACGGACGGCACCGCCTTCCACCGCACCGGCACGGTCACCTTCCGCGCCCACTTCACCGACGACGGCACCCCCGGCACCCTCCACGAGAAGTCCGCCTTCGTCCGCCACGAAGGCCCGTGGGTGTACGCACGGGGCGTCTTCATCGACTGAAAACCGTTGGCCGGGCACTGCCCGGCCGGGTAGTTTCCCGCGCATGATCCCCACGCCGACCGGGCACGGCCACGACGCCCCGCGGGACGCCGACGGCGAGCCCCACGACGCAGCCAGGGTGCCGTGCCGGCACGGCCGCAACATCTCCCTCGCCCCGCTGGAGCTCGAGGACGCCGAGCTCCTGCGGCGGTGGCGTTCCGACCCCGCGGCAGCGCTGGAGGTCGGGGCCTGGCCCAGTTCCCTGCACATGATGAGTGAGCGTGTCGAGCGGTACCTCGCCGACGACGACCGGGACGACTTCCTGGTCCTCCTTCCGGACGGCACCCCCGTCGGCCATGCCGCCCTCGTCGAAGAGAACCTCTCCGACGGCACCGCCGAGGCGTACCTGCTGCTCGACGCCGCGCACCGGGGCCGGGGCGTGGGCGCGTCCGCCCTCGACGCCCTGGTGGACCTGGCGTTCGGCGACCTGCCCCTGCACCGGGTCGAGGCCCTCACCCACACCGGCAACCGGCCCGCGCTCTCCGTGCTGGGCCGGTCGGGCTTCGTCCGCGAAGGGGTGCGCCGTTCGGCGTGCCTGCACCGGGGCCGACGGTACGACCAGGCGGTCCTCTCCCTGCTGAGGCCCGAATGGGAGGCCTTGGCGCGCCCCAGGTCCTGGGAGCACCCGCCGCCGAGCTGAGCCGGGACGGGCGTGGCGTCAGGCTACGGCGCCCACCCGCGTCGATCCGACCGGGCGGGCCGGCGCCGGGGACAGCTCGTGGGCGAGGTCCTCGGCCAGCAGGCGCTTGGCGATCACGTCCACCGCGGCGCGCAGCCGACGGTCGTCCGCCGGGGCGCCGTCCTCGGCCAGCCGGTCGTTGAGCCAGCGGCCCCAGGCGTCGGAGATGACGGCTGCCTCGCGGCTGCCCGCCGCCGTATGGGTGAACAGCCCGCCGTCACCGGTCAGGTACCCCTCGTCCGTCATCCGGGCGAAGACCGGGACCAGCACCTCCGGCGGGACGCGGTGGCGGGCCGCGATCAGGCCGAGGCCCGCGTGCCCGACCATCCGGGTGAAGAGGTCGACCTGCATCACCGCCCAGGCGCCGGCCATGTCGAGCCGGGTGTCCGACTCCGCGACGACCCGCCGCGCGGTGTCCGGGCCCGCGCCCCGCAGGATCTTCGCCACCGACAGCTCCAGCACCCGCGCCGAGTCCCCGGCCGACGGCTGTGCGAACCCCTCGCCCATGTCGGTGGAGCCGGCCCGCGCCGAGTCCCGCAGCTTCACCTGGCGCAGGAAGAGCGAGACGACGAAGCCGATGAGCGCCACCGGCACGGTCCAGAGGAAGACGGTGTGCAGGGTGTCCGCGTACGCCTGCACGATCGGCCCGGACTGGGCGGCCGGCAGCGCGTGCAGCGCCTGCGGGCTCTGCGACGCCTGGGCCATGGCCGCCGGATCGCCGCCGGCCCGTGCGGCGGCGGCCACCCCGTCGCGGAGGCGGGGGGTGAGCGCGTTGGCGTAGATCGTGCCGAACACCGCGGTGCCGAAGGAGCTGCCGAGCGTCCGGAAGAACGTCACCCCCGAGGTGGCGGTGCCCAGGTCGGAGTAGTCGACGGTGTTCTGCACGGCGATCGTCAGCACCTGCATCGCCAGCCCGATGCCCAGACCGAGCACCACCATGTACAGCGACTCCAGCCACACCCCGCTCTCCGGCCCCATCCGCGAGAGCAGGTAGAGCCCGACGGCCATCACCGCCGAGCCGACGATGGGGAAGATCCGGTAGTGGCCGGTCTTGCTGACCACGTTGCCGCTGAAGATCGACGCGACGAGCAGCCCGAGCACCATCGGCAGCGTCCGGACGCCCGAGACGGTCGCCGAGTCCCCGTCCACGTACTGGAGATACGTCGGCAGGAAGACCATCGCGCCGAGCATCGCGAAGCCCACGATGAAGCTCAGGATCGAGCAGACCGTGAAGACCGGGTTGCGGAACAGCCGCATCGGCAGCATCGGTTCCTTCGCCCGCGTCTCCACCACGCAGAACAGGGCCAGCGCCACCACCCCGCCGGCGAACAGACCGATGATCATGGGGGAGCCCCACGCGTACTCGTTGCCGCCCCAGCTCGTGGCGAGGATCAGCGCGCTCGCGCCCACGGCGACCAGCGCGATGCCCAGGTAGTCGATCACCGGCCGGCCCGCCGCCCGGACGGAGGGGATGTTGCGGGCCGCGGCGATCACCACGACGATCGCGATCGGCACGTTGACGTAGAACGCCCAGCGCCAGCTCAGGTGGTCGGTGAACAGGCCGCCCAGCAGCGGCCCGAGGACCGTCGCGATGCCGAACACCGCGCCGATCGCGCCCTGGTACTTGCCCCGCTCGCGCAGCGGGATCACGTCGGCGATCAGCGCCATCGACGTGACCATCAGCCCGCCCGCGCCGATGCCCTGCATGGCGCGCCAGAGGATCAGCAGCAGCATGTCGGAGGCGAGGCCGCACAGGAACGACCCGGTGATGAAGATGATCGCCGACACCTGGAAGACGAGCTTCCGGCCGAACAGGTCGCCGAACTTGCCGACCAGGACCGTCGCCACCGTCTCGGCCAGCAGATACGCGGTCACCACCCACGACATGTGCTCCGCGCCGCCCAGGTCCGAGACGATCGTCGGCAGGGCCGTGCCCACGATCGTCTGGTCCAGCGCGGCCAGCAGCATGCCCAGCACGATGGTGCCGAAGACGACGTTGCGGCGGCGCGGATCGAGGACGGGAGGGGCGGCTGCGCTCTGCGCGGCGGAGGGGGTTTCGCTGGCAGTGGTCACGCTTGCACCCTCACACCGGCCCAGGGGGGCCGCATGCGGGGCACCGCCGGACGTGTCAGCCCAGGACGCCCCGTACGGCGGCCGTCAGACGGGTGACGAACAGCTCCCGGACGTCCGCCGGGACGAGGTCCAGCGAGAGGTACGGGTTGAGGTCCTCCAACTCCACCAGCAGCAGCTCCCCGCCCGGCGCCCGGCACGCGTCGACGCGCTGGATGCCGTGCGACAGGGTGTTCCAGGCGACGAAGGACCGGGCGAACTCCAGGTCCGTCCCGGTGGCCTCGTACGGCTCCAGCACCCATCGCCGGTCCGGGTGCGGCGCGTACAGCGCGTAGCAGTAGTCCTGGTCCACGAAGTAGAAGGACACCTCGTAGGCGAAGTCGACGCGCGGTTGCACGAGCCAGGTGCCGTCCTCGGCCGGGTCCAGTTCCGGCCGCTCCACGAACCGCAGGCCTTCGGAGTCGGCCCCCAGCTTCGGCTTGACCGCGTACGAGGCGGCCGGCGGCAGGAGGTGCAGGTCGGCGGCGCGGTCCACGGTCGGTATGACGGGCAGTCCGGCCCGCGCCAGATCCACCAGGTACTGCTTGCCCGCCATGTCGCCCGACCCGTCGAGGGCGTTGTAGACCGGCGTCCCCAGCTCCCCGGCGCGGTCCCGGAACGCCGCGTACTCCCGCGGGTAGTGGAGGACCGGACCGCTGTTGCGCACCACCGTGGCGTCGAAGCGGCCGAGCAGCGCGGCGGCGTCACGCGGGTGGCACAGCGCCAGGTCGAACTCCGCGCGCAGGCGGGAGGTCAGGAAGATGTCCTCGTCGCAGTAGCGGCGGCCGCGGGCCTCGTAGGCGAGGTCCGTGACGAACAGGACGGAGGGCCGGCGGCCGGCGGCGGTGCTCACGAGGTACCCCAGGGTGGGAGCGGACGGGCAGGTCACCGGCCATTCTCGCGGGCCCCGCGCCGGGGAAGCCACCGGGTCCGTCCGGGCGGGCGGCGGCGCCCTCCCGGCGCGCGGGGGCGCGCCCCGACACGCGGCGGGAGGCCGGGAATCGGGCCGATCCGGAGGAAACCTCGGCCCGCACGGCAAATCGGTGCCATGGAAGCGCGGCGCAGACCTTACAGTTCTCCAGGCGGCCGTTGCCGGGTCGACGGGGAGAACGAACGGGCGGCAGCGCGGCCTGCGGGCGCGCACGGCCGTTCCGCGGCCCCCTCTACCGGACCGCAGGCCGCCCGCCGCCCGGAAGTCACGGGCCGCACCGAGCCCCGAAACCGTCCACCTTCTCGTGGGCGCGTACTACCGAACTGGAGTGTGACCATGCCTCTGCAGCCGCAGCCGGTCGAGCGCCGTGCCGAAGGCACCGCCGACATCCGCCCTGCCGCGCGCCTCGGCCTGGCCGGGGGGCACCTGGCCCCGCAGTACGCGGACCTCTTCCTGGAGCCGGACATCCCCGCCGCCCCGGACGACGCCGACGAGGTGTGACGACGAAGCCCGAGTCGCCGCCCCGGGCGAGCGCCCCCCGTCGCGGGACGGGGGCGCCGGCCACGACCGGACGGGGTGGCCCCCAACTACGGCTTCGGGCCGGGCGGTGACGGCCCCGAGCGTGGGTTCCGGCCGGGGGTCGGCGACGGTCCGAGCGTTCTTGTGTGTCGGCCCCGCGGGGTTCGCGCTCGGCGTGTGCGGGCGGTCGCCGCGGGCCGGAGGGCTGACGGAGCGCGGCTGCGGCCGGTCCTGGGGAGTGCGAACGATCGCGCTCCCTTTTTTGCATGCCCATCGTCTTGTGCCTGCCGCGTGCCTGCCGCCTGCCTGGCGGGTGCCGCGTGCCGCGTGCCCCCGCCCCCTGCTGCACGGATGGATTCCCCTTCAGCCCCTTCAGCGCCGCTGACCTTCCGCGCCCGCGGCACGGCCCCGCCCCGCTCTCACATCTGCGATGAGAGCCCATTACTTCCGTGCGCCGTTATAGTGCGTTTGCATTAGCCAGCGCATGCAAGTATTGTTCTGGCTTGTCAGCCCCACATGCACCCGTGCGACCCGCGCCCCACACCCGCGCGCCGCGCACCCGTACAGACAGAGGTACATCCCCATGAGCATCCGCGACCTGCTGCCCGGCCGCATCGGTTTCGGCACCGCCCCTCTCGGCAACATGTTCCGCGCCATCCCGGACGAGGAGGCCGCGGCCACCGTCCAGGCCGCCTGGGACCAGGGCATCCGCTACTTCGACACCGCCCCGCTGTACGGCGCGGGTCTCGCCGAGATCCGTCTCGGGGACGTACTGTCCGAGCAGCCCCGTGACGCGTACGTCCTGTCGACCAAGGTCGGCCGGGTCATCCTCGACGAGATCGAGGACCCCGCCGCCCGCGAACTGGGCGAGAAGGGCGCGCTGTTCGAGCACGGCCGCCCCAACAAGATCGTCAACGACTACGGCGCCGACGCCACCCTGCGCTCCGTCGAGGACAGCCTGAAGCGGCTCAGGACCGACCGGCTCGACATCGTCTGGGTCCACGACGTCGCCCAGGACTTCTACGGCGACGAGTGGGTCGGCGTCTACGAAAGCGCCCGCACCGGCGCGTTCCGCGCGCTCACCCGGCTGCGCGAGGAGGGCGTCATCAAGGCATGGGGCCTCGGCGTCAACAAGGTCGAGCCGCTGGAGATGACCCTCGACCTCGACGAGCCGCGCCCCGACGCCTTCCTGCTGGCGGGCCGCTACACCCTGCTCGACCACGCCCGCGCTCTCCAGCGCCTGCTGCCCGCCGCAGCCGCCGGTGGGGTCGACCTCGTGGTCGGGGGTCCGTACAGCTCCGGCATCCTCGCCGGCGGCAACCACTTCGAGTACGCCGAGGCGCCCGACGACATCGTCCGCACGGTCGGCGTCATCAAGGACCTCGCCCGCGAGCACGGCATCGGCATCAAGTCCGCCGCGCTCCAGTTCGCGCTGGCCCACCCGGCCGTCGCCGCCGTCATCCCCGGCGCCACCCGCCCCAGCCGCATAGCCGAGGACCTCGGCGCCCTCGACCAGGACGTCCCGGCGGCCTTCTGGGCCGCCCTGCGCGAGCGCGGGATCCTCTCCCACGACGCGCCCGTCCCTACCGTCTGAGCGCACCGGCCCGACCCCGGCCCCCGTACGTGGCCCCCGTACGTCCGAGAACTCCGAGGAGACACCCCCATGGCTTCCACCCTCGTCACCCGCGACCTGCCGCACTCCGCCGAACACGTCTGGCGGCTCGTCGGCGGCTTCGGCTCCCTGCCCGACTGGCTGCCCTACATCCCGCACAGCGAGACCAGCGAGGGGGGCCGGCTGCGTACCCTGACCGACGCGGACGGCTCCACCATCGTCGAGCGCCTCGAGACCTTCGACGAGAGCGCCCGCAGCTACTCCTACTCCATCGCGCGGGCGCCCTTCCCCGTCACCGGATACCGCTCCACCCTGCGCGTGGTCGACCGGGGAGCGGACGGCTCACGGGTCGAATGGTCCGGCTTCTTCACGCCCGACGGCGTGGGCGAGGCGGAGGCGACCGCGCTCTTCGACGGGATCTACCGCGCCGGCCTCGACGCCCTGGCCGAGACCCTCGGCGCCTGACGGCACTGCACGGCCCCGCCGCCCGCACGGATCGCGAAGGGCGGGGCGGCCGCCCGGTGCCGGGCGCCGAGCACGGTCAGAGCAGGGCGTCCGGCAGCGGCTCGCGGTGGACGATGCCCAGCCGCTGGGTGGCGCGGGTGAGCGCCACGTACAAATCGCTCGTGCCGAACAGGGCGGGCTCCACCACCAGCACGTGGTCGAACTCCAGCCCCTTGGCCTGGTGCGGATCGAGCAGCACCACCGGACGGGACAGGTCGGGGTCCTCCCCGGCCGTGATGCCCGCCGCCTCGGAGGCGACCTCCTCGTGCAGGGCTCGGGGAGCGATCACCGCCAGCCGCCCCTTTCCCGGCTTCAGCTCCTCGACCGCCCGCGCGACCGCGCCCGACAGGCCCTCCGCCCCGGCACGCCGCGTCCACGGCCTCTCGCCGGTCGACCGCACCGAACCGGGCGGCTCGAAGGACGGGTCCCCGGCCCGCACGACCTTCGCCGCCAGCTCCATGACCTCAGCCGGGGTGCGGTAGTTGACCTTCAGCCGCACATGCTCGAAGCGCCCGCCGACGTACGGTTCCAGCAGCGTCCGCCAGGACCCGGCGCCCGCCCCGGTCGAGGTCTGCGCCGGGTCGCCCACCAACGTCATCGAGCGGGTCGGCGAGCGGCGCATCAGCAGCCGCCACATCATCGGCGACAGCTCCTGCGCCTCGTCCACGATGATGTGCCCGAACGCCCAGGTCCGGTCGGCCGCCGCCCGCTCGGCCGCGCTGCGGTGGTCGTCCTCCTCCTGCCGGTCCGCCATCCGCTCGGCGTCGATGAGGTCGTGGGCGGCGAGCACCTCGGAGTCCTCCTCGTCCTCGAACTCGTACGTCTCCGAGCCCCGCGACAGATCCAGCACCCCCTGCGCGTAGGCGATCCGCTCCTGCCGCTCCGCCTCGGCGGCGGCGCGGGCGGCGCTGTCGTCCGCGCCGAGCAGCTCGGCCGCCTCGTCCAGCAACGGGACGTCGGCGACGGTCCATCCCTGCGCGTCCGGCGCCCGGCGCAGCGCGTGGGCGTCCTCGTCCGGTACGTAACGGGGGTCGGCGAGGTAGTCCGCGAGGAAGTCCTCCGGGGTGAGCAGTGGCCACAGCTCGTCGATCGCCGCGTGCACCTCCTCACTGACCGCGACGCCCTTGCCCAGTTGCGCGAGGTCGTCCGGGCCGAGGAAGTTGGGGCCGCCGTAGGGGTCGGCGCCGATGCGCTCGGCGAGCTGCGCGGTCAGCGCGTCGATGATCCGGAAGGCGAAGTGCGGGCGGGCCAGGTTGTGCGGCAACCGGGTCTCCCGGGCCGCCTGCCGCGCCTCGTAGGCGATCTCCCAGTCCAGCAGCAGATCACCGTCGTCGTGCCGGACGACCACCGGCGCACCGGGCTCGGGCAGCCGCTGCCGGTCCTGGACGGCCAGCGCCAGCGCCTCGGCCATCGCGGTCGAGCCCTTGACGCCGGCGACGTGCGGCGTGTCGACACCGGTGGCCCGCACCCCGGGGAAGAGGTCGGCCTGCGTCGCCAGCAGCACCCCGGTCTCACCGAGCGCGGGCAGCACCTCGCCGATGTACCGCAGGAAGGCGGGATCGGGACCGACGATCAGCACCGCCCGCTTGGCCAGCAACTCCCGCTGCTCGTACAGCAGATAGGCCGCGCGGTGCAGGGCGACCGCCGTCTTTCCGGTGCCGGGGCCGCCCTCGATGACCAGCACCCCGCCGTGCGGAGCGCGGATGAGGCGGTCCTGCTCCGCCTGGATGGTCCGCACGATGTCGCTCATACGACCGGTGCGCGCGGTGTTCAGGGCGGCGAGCAGCACCGTGTCGCCGTTCGGGTCCTCGAAACCGGTGTGGTCCTCGTCCAGGTCGAGGGTCTCGTCGTGCAGCGCGGTGACGGTGCGCCCCTCGGTGGTGATGTGGCGGCGACGGCGCAGCCCCATCGGCGTGTGACCGGTGGCGAGATAGAAAGGCCGCGCGACCGGTGCGCGCCAGTCGATGAGAAGAGGCGCCGAACCCGCCTCTTCCTCACGGATTCCGATGCGGCCGATATGGTGCGTCGCGCCGTCGGAAAGATCGATGCGGCCAAAACACAGCGAACCGTCGACGGCGTTGAGCGCGGCCAGCAGACCCGAGCGTTCCGCGACCAGCACCTCACGTTCGAGACGGGCCTGCCGCCCGGTCCCCACCGGCGCCAGCGCCTCCTCGACCCGCTGCGCGGCGGCCCCGCGCAGCACGTCGACACGGTCGTGGACCCGGTCGACGAATTCCTGCTCGCTCCGCAATTCCGCGCTTTCCCGATTTGACAAAACGGCTCCCTGCCGGATAACGTGTCTCTTGTCAGGCCCCCGGTGCGGGGCCTTTTTTCATGCATGCAGAACCACCGAATATACGCTCCGAATTCCATGCCGTGCAATTCTCGTGCGGGCCGTGACCGGCGCTCGGCGGAGCTGCCGGCGCCATGGCGGGGTCTTCCGGGGGCATACGGGCATCCATGACTACCTCGACGCCGTCCACTCCGGCCCACGGCCCCGCACGTCGCGTGGCCGCCGCCCTGCTCACGGTGGCCCCCCTCGTCCTCGTCTCCGCCTGCGGCGACGACCGGCCGGCCGGGGCGGAAGGGCCCCCGGCGCTGGACCGGGGCGCCCGTCTGGTGATCACGACCGAGAACGGGGTTCGGCTGCGTCCCGTCGAGGGCGACCGCGTCGCGGCGGACTCCGCGGTGCGCGGCGCGTGGTCCCACCGGGACGGCACCTGGGTGCTCGACCTGGCCTGCCGGGACCGCCGGGACGGACATGACGACGGTGGCGATGCGGACGGCTGCCCGCGCATGCCGACGGTCGGGGTCCCGGCCGGCGTCCCGGTCACGGTGACCGCCCGCAACGCGGGCATCGACGCGGTGGGCGTGGAAGCGGCGTTGGCCCTCACCACGGTCAACGGCGATGTGACGGTGACCCGTTCCGGCGGCGGGGACGCCGACGTCCGGCTGGTCACCCGCAACGGTTCGGTACGCGCGGAATCCCTCGCCGCGGGCCGACTGGAGGCCGAGACGGTGAACGGCGACGTCACGCTCGGCGGTGCCACCTCGCCGTCCCGCGTCACCGCCGCCACCACCAACGGCTCGGTCCGCGTCACGCTGCCGCACGACGCCCCCGCCTACGACGTCACGGCCGGCACCCGAAACGGCCGCACCTCGGTCCTCGTCCCGCAGACCCCCGGCTCCGGTGGCGACTCAGGGTCCGGCGACGGCTCCGGCGCGGGTGACGGGCCCGGGTCCGGTGGGGGCGACGCGGCCGACGGGCGGGCGATGAACCTGAGCACCGTCAACGGCGACGTCACCGCCGGCCTCGGCTGAGAGACGTCCCGACTCCTCAACCGGCCCACGCGGTGGGGGAGTCGGCCGGGTCCGACCGGCGGGTGACCCCGGTCCCGTACGACGCCCGATCGCGTTTCGCTTCGGGCGGACCGGGCAACCGGCGGTCATGGACAGAAACGAAGAGACGACGGACGTGATCGAGACCCAGGGAGACGAGCACCGCGTCATCCTGGCGGCGGACACCAACGGCGACGGCAAGGCCGACGTCTGGATCACCGACACCACCGGTGACGGCGTGGCCGACCTCTACCAGTTCGACACCAACGGCGACGGCGAGGTCGACGTGACCGTGGCCGAACTCGCCGACGGGCCGGGCGAGGAGCGCGTCGCGGTCGAGGGCGACGGCGGCCACCCGGTGGAGCCCTGAGCCTGACCGGGCGGAGGGGTACCCGAGACCGCCACCACTCAACGGGGCTGCCGGGAACCGGACGCCGGACCCCCGACGCGGGGCGCGGGACCGGGAGCCCCACCCGTAAGGAACGGAGCCCGTAGCCCGTCGCCGTCACCAGGAGACCGGAGCGTACGGGGGACGCCGCATCGGGGGGCCGAGCGCCTGCCGCAGCACGGCGGAGCGGCGATCTGGGCCCGTCAGAGCCCCGAGGGGTGACTGAAAAGCCAGTCGGTGTGCCGATCGCGCATCCGGTCACGCGCTTCGGGTGTGGTGGGGAAGACGTCGGCAGCACCGTCGTAGGAGCTGTGGAGGATTCCCGCCACTTCGTTGTCGGCGGTATCTAAGGCTGCTGGTTCGGCGGTGACGCGGCACGGGTGACCTGGGCGGTCCAGTTCCCGGGTTCCCGGGGAGGATCCCAGATCACGTCGACGCGCGCTTCATGGAAGTCGCGCGCGAGTCCTGCCACCATGGCCGCTGCGGCGGCTTGTGCCTCAGTCGGGTCGGCGTTGGCCGAAAGGCCGGCGAGGTGCCCGCAGAGCATCCCGCCGTCCACGGCGAGGACACTGTGGCGCCAACCCGCCGGCGTCGAGAGCAGGACGATGCCCTTCGGCATGCCGAAGGGAGGTTGCCCCTTCTTCTCGCGCTTCCTCACCATGGAACCATCCAACCGGATCGGCTACCCGACGTTTGAGGCGGTCGGGATTTCAGAGGTCCGGACCCGCCCCTGGAACTGGAGCGGGTGGTCAAGGGGTGCGTACCCGCTGAACACAGGCGGGGCCGCTCTGGCGACGGCGGCGTCCACGCACTTCCGGCGGGCATGCGCTGCGGTTCGCTCTACCTCGATCGCTGACCTGTTGGCGGTTCCGCGCCCCAGGAAAGAGGCACGGTCCTGGTCGACGTGGAGGAGGAAGTCGGCAACGGGCCCCGTCGGTGACACCCGGGTCAGGACGCTTTCGATGCGCTCGTAAGCGTCGTCGAACCGTTCGAACTCTTCGGCCTCCAGATGGTGTTGAGCTCGTCGAACCACGGTCTGACCCGGTCTCGGAGTCCGAGCGGCCCGCGATGTGCGGCCCGCTCCGGCGAGCCCGACACCCACGGCCGACCGCTTCGTCATGCCGGTGAGTTCGTCTTGAAGGAGTCAACGAGCCCACGACCTCGCCGCACGGGTTGCGGATCGCGCTAGCGGTACTGCTCCGCCCCGTCCTGCTCGGCCCGTATCACGACCGACCACTCCGTCAGCAGGCGTTCGTACTCCCGGTGGCCCTCCGGCGACAGATGTCCTCCGCTCCGCCGCCACAGCGCGCGGATGTCCGCGTTCACCTCGGCGAGCGAACGCGCGGGCGCGGCGGGTGAAGGATAAGTGTGCATGCCAACAGAGTACGTCCATCAACTGGCGGGCCGCCTCCACGCATTCGTGGATGCGGCGAAATCGGCTGGAAGCGTTCCCCGCCGGGGCTGGACCGGGACACGGACTGCCGCATCGTCATCCCCTGGGAGGGGTGACGATCAAGTCCTGGGCGGGCGCGCGTACCCCGGACAGGATGCCGCCCCAGTGCGCCCGGAAGCTCCGGTACTCGTCCTCGTGGTACCCATCCCATCCGAGCATCGCAACGGTCTGCCCTTCTCGTCGGATCACAGCCGTACTCTGTTGTCGCCGAACGAGGGGGAGACGATGATTGACTACCGCAAGGCGATCGTGCCGGTCTGGACACTGGCGACCGGGGACGTCCGGGTGCCCGTGCTGGACGGTGGCGGGCCGCTGACGCCTGAGCGTGTGGCGGAACTGCGTCATGTGCTGGCCGTCATGGCCGGCGAGCCCGTGGCCACGCTGGAGATGCACGCGCTGCCCGACACGCTCGACCGAGGCCGGGGCATCCCCCTCGACGCTGTGAGTCCTCTGGCTCAACACCTGTCCCAGCTCATCACCCAATCCGCGCGGAACTCGTCCGCGGCGGCGACTGCGGCAGCCGCCGGCGAAGGCTTGTACCGCATGGTCATCCCCGCGAAGGTCGCCGCCCAGTTCGGCCAGGGCCTCATTCGCCCGATGATGGCGAAGGGAATGAGCAACGGATTCCGGGGACCACTCATAGATTCAACCGGCACGATCGTCGCCGGTGCGAACTTCGTGCCGGTGGGCACGGCCACGGCAGCGAGCGCGGTCGGGGGCGCCGGGGCGACGGCCGGGGTTGCGGCCGCCGGCGGCGCTGCACTCACCGTGGCTGCACCGCTCGTGCTGATGGCCGTGGCGGTCGGGGTGAGCGCTCACGCCGATCAGAAACGTCAACAGGCCATCGAGCGCATTACGGAATTGCTGGAACAACTGCAGGAACAGAAAATCGAAGGTGAGCAGAGCGAGCTCGACGGGTGCCGTGACGCCATTGACAAGGCCACCGCCATCCTGCTGGACCAGGGCAAGCTCGGCGCCTCGCTCGGACTGGACTCGGCGGTGCACGCAATCAACACGGCGCTGGGCGCTGCCGACCGGCGGCTGCGGGGATGGCAGAAGGCTCTCGACGGGTTCCCCGAAGGCAAGCCCGTCGGGGTCGACGTACTGGCCAAGGCGTTCCCCGGGGTCGACGAGCAGGGCGGCACGTTTCGCGCGCACCTCGAACTCGCAGCCCTGGCGATCGCACTGAAGCAGCGGGTCGTCGTTCTGCAGGCCGTCGAGCACGCGCAGAGCGACTCGGGCAATCAGTTCGAGAACTTCGCGCGGGCGCTCAAGGCGGACCACCAGCGTCTCGCCGAACTGGAGTCGAGTATCGCCGGTGTCCTGGAACGCCTTTCGGCTCTGGAGCTGGCACGTCCCCAGAGTCTGCGGCCCGTTTTCACCAATGGCGAAGTCGACCGGCTGCTGCGGGCGGCCAACCTCATTCGCCGCCTTGGCGGCGGAGCCCCGAGTAAGTCCCCCGCGACGGATGTGGCGATCGAGATCGCCCGTGACAAGGACGGCTCGGTCGTGGTGTTCCCCGCATTGCCCGCGTGATCGATTCGGTGGACAGGGATCGGGCGTGTCCACGACGTTTCTGGGCGCGGCCGTCCCAAAACAGAAGGTGGGCAACGACCGGTTCGCGGGATCTCGCAGCGTCGCGCCGGGGCTGCGACCCCTCCCTCGGCGGACCTGAGGCGCTGACCTGGGATTTCTCCTTCCGCTCTTTCCGGGAGAGACTGTCGCATGCACTTCGACGATCTTCCTGACAACGTGATACCGCTCTTCGCGCCCGAACCCGCGACCGAGGAACGGCGGAAGGCGCCTGCCTCCGAGAGCGACAAGCAGCGGAAGATGGTCGAGACGTGGGAAGCGCTCTACCAGCACCACAAGCAGACGCTCACCCACCCGGAGACCGCGGCATCCCTGCGCGTCGCCATGGAGATGGTGGAAATGCTCCTCGACGGCGCGAAGAAGGCCGGTGTGATCGACAAGGAGCAGCGCAGCCAACTGCGCGGCATCGTGCGCACCGGACACGCGGCGGCCGAAGAACTCTCGCGCTGACCGACGGTCGTACTCCGGGCCGCCGCGCCGGCAGACCTCCGGGGGGTTGGAGCCGGGCACCCGCAGTCCGCACCCGCCCCTAGGCTCGACAGGTGATTGACACCATCGTCCTCGACGTCGGCGAAACCCTGGTCCGCGACGACCGCTACTGGGCCTCCTGGGCCGACTGGCTCGGCGTCCCACGGCACACGGTCAGCGCCCTCGTCGGCGCGGCCGTCGTCAACGGCCGGGACAATTCCGACGCCCTGCGCCTGGTGCGTCCCAGCATCGACATCGACACCGAGTACGCGGCCCGCGAAGCTGCGGGCCGGGGGGAAGAGCTGGGCGAGGCGGACCTGTACCCGGATGTGCGCCCCGCGCTGGCGGGGCTGCGCGTGCTCGGTGTCCGCGTCATCGTCGCAGGCAACCAGACGGAGAAAATGGGCCGCCTGCTGCGGGCCCTGGAGTTGCCCGCCGACCTCGTCGTCACCTCGGCGGAGTGGGGCGCGGCCAAGCCTGACCCGACGTTCTTCGCCCGTGTCCTCGACGTCTCCGGAGCTCCCGCCGACCGGACCCTGTACGTCGGCGACCACCCGGCGAACGACGTCCATCCGGCGAAAGCGGCCGGGCTCCGCGCCGCGCATCTGCGCCGTGGTCCCTGGGGGTACTGGTGGGCGGACGCCCCGGAGGTGACCGAGGCGGCGGACTGGTCGATCAGCACGCTCACCGACCTGATCAGCATCGTCACCAGCACCAGGTAGAAGAACAGCCCTGCCCGGAGCGCTGGTCGGACAGGACCATGCGCGCCAACGGCATGTCCGACGGTGCGGTTCGGGACGAACGCTCCGAGCCGAGCCACTATGCCACGCGTTGCGCCGGGCCGGTCAGGGCGTGTGGGCTGCTGGACGACCGCCTCTGCTCAGGCACTCCCGTCGCCCCTTCGCCCCCAGCTGCCCGTCGTGCGCTTGCAGCAGAGCGCGCAGGGCCGAGTTCACCACGGTCGGCGGGTGCGCGGCGTCGGGGGAGGGGCATGCGACCGGCTCACATGGCCGGACTGGCAAGATTGCTGATCGCGTCCAACGCCCGATGCCACGGAAACGACGCCGGATCCCCCTGCTTCGGCGGGTGCGACTGGTACCCATCAGGACCGTCGAGGACGAGTACCCCTTGCCCGCGCAAGTCCGCGAGACTCCGGGCCACGGCCGGCTGGGCTCCCTGGGCCTGGTTGAAGTACGGCATCACCGCGACCGGCACACCCATGTGCACGGCCTCCGACGGCAGCCCGATGGCCAGGGTGTCGGCGATCCCGTTGCCCCACTTGTTGAGCGTCGTGGACGAGATCGGCGCCACCAACATCACGTCCGCCTTCGGCAGGGCGTCCCGCTCGCCCGGCACCTTGTACTGCGACCGCACCCGGTGCCCGGTCAGCGCCTCCAATTCGCCCATCCGCGACTCCCACCAGCGCACCGCCGACGGTGTCAGCACCAGGCACACGTCCCAGCCGCGGGCCTGCGCCTGCCGCACCCCTTCGTCGATGTGCTCGGTCGGGCCGGCAGCGCAAGCGATCAGGTACAGAACTCGTCTCGTCATCCGGCCAGTGGGTGGATGCGCGGTGACACTACGGTCTGGCAAGCTCACCCGGACCTACCCGGATCGTGGATAATTGGCGAGACGAAGTCCCCCGCGAAGGCCCGAACAACACCACGCAACCGCGCCCTACGCCCCCTCAACGGATCTGCCGCCCCGTGATCGCGCGGGCGATGACCAGGCGTTGGATTTCGCTGGTGCCCTCGAAGATGGTGTAGATCTTGGCGTCCCGGTACATGCGCTCCACCGGGTGCTCGCGGCTGTAGCCCGCGCCGCCGAGGATCTGTACGGCCTTCTCGGTGGCGGTGACCGCGAGTTCGCCCGCGCGCAGTTTGGACATGGAGCCCTGGCCGGCGTCGAAGGTCTGTTCGTTGCGGGCCATCCAGGCGGCCTGCCAGATGAGCAGGCGTACCGCCTCGATCTCCGTGCGGATGTCGGCCAGGGCGAAGGCGATCGACTGGTTCTCCACGATGGGGCGTCCGAAGGCCTCGCGCTGACCGGCGTATTCGAGGGCGTACTCGTACGCGGCGCGGGCGATGCCCAGGGCCTGGGCGCCGACGGTGGGGCGGCTGACCTCGAACGTGGCCATCGCGGCCTGACCCCGGCCGCCGCCGCGGCCGGAGGCGCCCTCGCGGGCGCGGGCGAGGCGGGCGTCCAGCTTCTCCTTTCCGCCGAGCAGGCAGTGCCCCGGTACGCGTACGTCGTCGAGGAAGAGGTCGGCGGTGTGCGAGGCGCGCAGGCCCAGCTTCTTGATGGTCCGGCCGGCCTCCAGCCCACGGGTGCCGGGCGGGACGACGAAGGCGGCCTGGCCGCGGGCCCCCAGCTCCTGGTCGACCGAGGCCACCACCACGTGGACCTCGGCGATCCCGCCGTTGGTGATCCACGCCTTCTGCCCGGTGAGCACCCACTCGTCGGCGGCCTCGTCGTAGCGGGCGCGGGTGCGCATCGCCGAGACGTCGGAACCTGCCTGCGGCTCGGACACGCAGAAGGCGGCCACCTTCGGGTCGTCCTCGTCACCGAAGCACTGCGGCACCCATTCGGCGAGCTGGTCGGGCGTACCGGAGGCGAAGATCCCTGCGACGGCGAGGGAGGTGCCGAAGAGGGCCATGCCGATGCCGGCGTCGCCCCAGAACAGTTCCTCGTTGGCTATCTGGAGGGAGAGCCCCGTCGGGTCGCCGTACATGTCGGCCAGCGACTCGAAACCGTAGAGGCCGATCCGGGCGGCCTCCTGGATGACCGGCCAGGGGGTCTCCTCGCGGGCGTCCCACTCGGCGGCGGCCGGGCGCACCACGTCCGCGGCGAAGCCGTGCACCCAGTCCCGCAGGTCCCGCTGTTCCTCGGTCAGGGCGAGGGAGAAGAAGCTCATGGCCGCCCCTCAGGCCTTCGGTATGTCGAAGTAGCGGGTGAGCCCCGACGCCAGCCCGACGTCGCCGACGACCTTGAGCTTGCGCATCATGAACATCGTCACCGGGTTGCCGTTGCCGGAGACGAGCTTGAGGAAGTCGGGGTCGGCCATGACCAGGGTGGTACGCGGCTCCGCCTCGGAGCGGCCCCGGCGGATCTCGCACGCGCCGCCGGCGATGTCGGTCTCGAAGACCTCGTCGCTCTCACCGGTGATCTTCCAGCGGATGAGCGCCTTGAGCTGTCCGGCCGCCTCGGGCCGGAACTGCTGCTTCATCCGGTCGAAGACGGCGGTGAGCACCCGCAGGCGCAACTCCCCGTGCATGACCTCCGCGAGCTGCTTGGCGGAGAGCCCCTTGACGATCCGCGCGAACTCCTCGGGGGAGACGGCGGCGAAGTCGAGGGCGGCGAGTTCGTCGGTGAGGTTGCCGCTGCTGTGGTCGGCCACGCCAGTTCCTTACTCCGTAGTAAACTTACTTTTGAGTAAGGTAATCGCGCCGGAAGCGGCCGCGCAAGCGACGTGCGTCCGCAATGCCGGTCGGACGGAACCGGTGACGGTTACCAGGCGGCCCGGTGACGGACCGTCAGCCGGGGGTGGTGCGCGGCGAGCACCTTGTTGGCGCGGGCCAGGTCGGAGAGGGCCTGTTCCCGGTCCGCCTGGTCCTCGATGCCGAGGCGCGGCCCGCGGAACCGCAGGATCTCGCGCTCCGCACAGGCCGCGTCGACCTCCGCCCGCAGGATGTGCTCGGGCAGACAGGAGCCGATCAGCGCGGCGACGCTGTCCGGAATGGGCACGGGCACGAGGAGGTGGGGGGCGGTCATCGGTACTTCCTTCTCGGTGGATCGGCAGGCGGCGGTGCGATGCTCGGCCGCCGGGGCAGGCTGCCGACTCCTCCTGTCTACGGCACACGCTTCCGGGTTTCTCGCCGGAAACGTCTTGGTGCCGCAACCGTTTGGGACTGACCGCCTATGTCGCTTTACGCGGCGACGAATTGACTTCGGGTACGGGATGTGCTTCTCACTGCGGCCCGCCGGAGCCGCCGCGCGCCCGCAGTCGGAGCCCGCGTAACACCGCCTCGGTGGAGAACCTGCGCTCGGGGTCGATGAGCTGCCGGCCGAAGATGGACTCCAGGTTGCGCATCCGGTACCGGACCGTCTGCGGGTGCACGTCGAGGAGTGCTCCCATCTGGGCGGCGGTGCCGCGGGTGTCCAGCCAGATCCGCAGGGTCTCCACGAGCCGTTCGCGGCGGGTGGTGCTGATGTGGGCCACCGGGGCCAGTTCCCGCTGTGCCAACTGGTCGAGCAGGGCGGGGTCCGACATCAGCCACAGGGTGACGAGGTGGTCCTCGGCCAGGATCAGCGGCGCGTCGTCGACGACCCCGGTGTCGACCAGGTCGAGGACCCGGCGGGCCCAGCGGACCGAGTCGGAGGCGTGCGGGGCGGCCACGGTGAGTCCGACGACCGCCGGCACTCCGGGAAGGGCGAGTTCGAGCATCCGTCTTCGCGCGTCGTCGAACGGGCCCGGTATCAGCAGGTTCGGCTGGGGATCCGTGAGGTCGGCGAGCACGTCCCGGTCCAGCGCCAGCTGCCCCTGCTCGCCGGACGGGCGCAGCGCGACCATGGTCACCCGCTCCGGCATCGTCCAGCCGGTCTGCTCGCACAACTCCGCGATGGCGCTGCCGGGTGCGGGATGCCCGGCGAGGATCAGGTGCAGCAGACGCCGTCGCAGCGTCTCGGTGTGGTCGTCGGAGGCCGCGCGGACCTCCGAATACCCCTCGCGGGAGAGGGCTTCGAGCTCGTCGACGTAGGTGAACAGGGCGTCGGCGAAGGTGAGCATCATGGTGGGGGAGAGGTTGTAGCGCCGGCCGATCTTGCGGGCCCGGCGCAGCGCGACCCGCGCGCCCAGCCGGTAGGCACCTTGGAGCTGGTCGAGGGTGCGTCCCTCGTACGCCTCGAACCGGCCGAACCGGCGGCACATCTCGTCCCGGAGCGGGGACGGCGTCGCGGGGCGGGCCACCTGCTCGACGAAGACGGAGATGCTCTGCTCGACGCCCACCCGGATGCCCTCGCCGTACGGGCCCTCCAGGAGGCGGGCGTACTCCGGGTAGGCGCGGGTGACCTCCAGCCCGATCTCCTTGATCAGGCTGGGCAGTTCGGGGCGGACGATGGTGGCGAACTCCTGGGGCAGTGGTCCCAGCGGTTCCCCCAGGTCCGAGGGCTGTGAGACTGCCGGCATTCCAAGACCCCTTGCTCTCCGGTGCCCGACGGGGGCGGCCGGTGGGAGAGCGCTCCCCACGGGCCGTCAGGTGCATACCTAGTGGGAACCCGAACATAAGGCACCCGCGTCCCCGGGGACACCGTTGTGACAGCAGCAAATGCGTACGCCGTCTTTGACGGTGGCGAGTTTCGGCCACGGCGGGAAGAAGTGCGCCGTCGCGCGCCCCGAGGAAGGCAACCCTAAGAGGATCGTAAGACTCCGCCGACGGGCCGGCCGACGCCTTCCTCGTATTCCGTAGAGTCGGTGAATGGGTCCCGTTCAACGGTGCCCACGCATTTCCGGAGAATTCTCCGGGGCGGTGAATTCGGTGCGGTGGGCAGGGCGTCCGTGTCCGGCGGTGCGGGGACGGCCGGCTGCCGTCGGGGAGCGTCGAGCCACCGGCCATGCCCCCTCTGACATGGGGAGTCGTGGGCGCGCGGCGCGGTCCTGGGGGTCGTGCGGCGGGGGAGCGGCTTGTTCCGGGCCCCGGATTGCTCACTTCGCGACAAGAATCGCGCTCGCCCTGCTCGTAGTTCCACAAGAGTTCCCAAGAAAGGCGTTGAGGCGGAGATTCTTTGAACCGAGTATTGCGGAGCAACGTTACCCGCCCGTAGCGTCATCGCCGAACGCAAGCGGTCGCGCAGTCCGTCAGGGCGGACTGCCACGTCACACCCCTTGTCCCCACCGGATTCCCGCTGCTCGTGCGGCGGAGTATGTCCGGATCGGGATACTGCCTTCCGAAGGGAAACGAACCGTGAACACCCTTGCCCGCAGAGCCGCCTTCGTCTTCGCCGCCGCCTCCGCCGCCCTCGGCATGACCGTGTCGTCGGCCTCGGCCGGCGCCCAGGCCCCGTGGACGGTCACCCCGTCCGGCCCCTACACGGCCACGGCGCCCAACCCGTCGCTGAGCGTCCCGAACGCCACCCTCACCTGCACCTCCAGCACGGCGGCCGGGTCCCTGGCGTCGAGCACGACCAACCAGGTCGGCACGATCACCTCGATCACCTTCTCCGGCTGCAACGTCCTCGGCATCCCCTTCACCGTGGCGATGACCGTGACGCCGTGGAAGATCAACGCCACGTCCATCAGCGGTTCCACCGTGACCGGCAACGTCAGCGGCATCTCCGCCAAGATCACCGGCACCGGCTGCACCGCCACCTTCACGGGTACGGCCAACGGCAACTACGGCAACACCACCAAGAAGCTGAACCTCACGGGCGTCGGCACCGGTCTCAAGGCCACCTCGGCGAGCTGCCTCGGCCTGATCAACACCGGTGACGTGGCGAGCTTCGTCGCCTCGTACGCGGTGAGCAGCCAGCCGGTCATCTCCTGACCCACCCCGCAGCACCTGAACCGGGCCGACGGTGGGCAGACACTGCCACCGTCGGCCCGGGGCGTGGGGGCTCCGGTCTCCCGGGGCCCCACGTGAGGGCACCTTCCAGCTCGTGACGCCACCACGGAAAGGGCAGCCGTGCACGCTTCCACCCGCAGAGCCGTCGTCGCTTTCGCCGCGTCCGCCGCTCTCCTCGGCCTGACCACGCCGTCCGCCTCGGCGGGAGTTCAGGCACCGTGGACGGTCACCCCGTCAGGCCCCTACACTTCCACGGCGGCCGGCCCGTCGCTGAACGTGCCGAACGCCACTCTCACCTGTGCCGCCAACACGGTTTCCGGATCCCTGGCGTCGAGCACCACCAACCAGATCGGCACCACCGCCCTGTCCGGCGTCAGCGGCTGCAGCTTCCTGGGCATGGGGTTCACGCTCAGCACCATGAGTACTCCGTGGAAGGTCAACGCGACGTCGATCAGCGGCAGCATCGTGACCGCCAACGTCAGCGGCATCGCCGTGAAGATCACCGGCACGGGCTGCACCGCGACCATCGCCGGGACGGCCCACGGCACGTACAACAACAGCACCAAGCTGTTCCAATTCACCGGAAGCGGAACCGACTTGAAGGTCACGTCGGCGAACTGTCTCGGCCTCATCAACACCGGAGACGTGGCGCAGTACGTCGCGTCGTACCGGCTGGGTGTGGTGATCTCCTGACACACCCCCCGCACCCGGCCGGACCGACGGCAGGCAGAGCCTGTCACGTCGGTCCGCGTCGTGCGTGGCGCCCGGTCGCGGCCGGGGCATCGAACCATCGACATCGGAGGACAGGGCCAGCATGAGCGAGAAGACACCGGGAACTGCCGCGCGGCGGTCCGTGCGCCTGGCATCGGTGGCGGCCGTCGCCACCCTCGCCGGACTGCTGACCGGCCCCGGCTCGGCGGCCGACGAGCCGGACGCGGACGTATCGGTGACGTACGACTGCGAGACACCGTCGGGGTCCTTCCAGGTCCCGCTCCAGGTGCACGCGGAGTACCCGCTCGCCGGCGAGGTGGACGTCCCGATGACCCCGCTGAACGTGAGCCTGACCGCCGATCTGCCCGGTGCCGAGTTGGCTCCGCTCCTCCCGCAGGGCGCCACGGAGGTGCTCGGAACGGCCGGACTCGACGTGGAGGTGGCCCAGAACGACCAGACGGCGCAGGCGAGATGGGAGCAGTTCACCGCCCCGGCCACCCCGCTCGATCCCACGGCCGACGTCCGCCTCGTGCACACCGGCGAAGTCCCCTCGCTGACCGTGGGCGCGACGGGCGACGTCACGCTGACCGCGGGAGCGCTGACCCTCGAACTGACCGTCCCGCCCGCCGCGGAGGGGGAGACGGTGACGCCGGTGACCCTGGACTGCGCCCGGAGCGAGGGGGAGGCGGGCCTGCTGGCCACGATCGCCGTGCCGGAGGTCGGCGAGGAGACACCGTCGGAGCCGTCGGAGGGCGGCGGCGACCCGTCGGAAGGCGGTGAGGACGGGGGCGACCCCGGCGACGGAGACATCGAGGTGACACCCCCGGAGGAGCCGGGTCCGGCGGAGCCGGTGGAGTACTGCCCCGGGGAGGCCCCTCAGGGTGAGATGGACTTCAGCTTGGTGCCGCCGCCTCCCCCGGGATTCCCGCCGATCGTGAATGCGCTGCCGGGTACACCAGTGTGCGGCTATGCCGTGGGACTGGCCTCGCTGTCGAAGCTGGGAAGTGCCATGCTCGTCAACGACCCGGCCAAGACACCGGGGCTGCTGTCGGTGGCCGCAGTGCGTCGAGTCGTGGTCCGTCCCGCTCCGCTGCCGGGTGGGAAGTACTTTCAGGCGGACTCGCTCGCCACGCTCGAACTCCCGGACGCCGAGGCGGCGTTCCTCACCTTCGGATTCCAGCCGGTCTCCGCCAAGGTGCATTTCGAAAACACTCCGATCACGATCACCACCGCCGACACCGAGCCTGTGCTCGGAGGCCCCAGAACCCTCTTCGCCGTCGCCTCGTTCAAGCAGTCGCTGCGGATGTACGACGTGAAGATCAACGGTGTGCCGCTGGACGTGGGCGACACGTGCGGGACCCCCGCGTACGACGTGGCGCTCTACGGAGACTTCACCAAGGAGCCCGCCTACATCAACGTGCTGTCCGGGGGCCCGCTGAACGGGACGGTGGACATCCCCGCGTTCACCGGCTGCGGGGTGGGCGGCGAGAACCTGAACGCTCTGTTCACGGCGGCCGTCTCCGGGCCGGGGAACCCCATCGCGATGAACCAGGGGGCCGTGTGCATCCCCGACCCGGAGAACGGTGACGCCGGTTGCCCGGCCGTCGTGCCCCCGTTGCCGGGGCCGGCGGGCCGCACCGACTGACGGATGGCCGCTTCACGCGACTGACGGCCCGTACGCCCGGTTCCTCCGAGGGCGTACGGGCCGTCAGTCGCTACCGGGGGCCGGCACCCCCTCGGTGCCCCTCCCTCCCGCCCCCGGACGCCGACCGGGGCCGCCCCCTCGTGAGGGACGGCCCCGGGCCGGACGGTGGTGCGGTCGTGCGGGTGTATCACGCGCCCCGGGAGGGCGCCGGGGGCTACTTGACCGCCGAGTGCCAGTACTCGGAGAGCAGCTTGCCGGCGTTCGGCGCGGCGGCGCCCGGGTCCTGGATGGTGGCGACGTGGGTCTGTGCGTTGTTCAGCTGCACGAAGTTGGTGCCGGAGGCGGCAGGCAGCGCCGTCTTGAGGTTCACGGCCCAGTTGAGCAGCCCGAGTCCGCAGCCGGTGGCTCCCGGAACCGCGAAGGTGGTGTCGTGCTGGGTGGCGCCGATCAGGCTGATCCGGCCCAGGACGCCTTCGGGGTTGTCGGAGCCGTCACCGTTGAACTGGTTGGAGCTGACCGCCGGCAGGGTCTTGTTCTGCGGGCGCAGCAGGATCGGGTTGGAGGAGCTGCCGATGTAGCACTTGTCGCCCAGGAGCGGGTTATCCAGGTGGATGCGGACCGGGAGCTGGATGATCGGCGTGGTGGTGCCGAGACCGGCGAGCAGCTTGAAGTCCGAGGGGCTGTTGACCGACTCGATGGTCGCCGTCACCTTGTTGAGGCTGACGTCGGTGAGGGTGTTGCAGACCGCGGTGACGACCGGCACGCTGCTCGGGCACATCAGGCCCAGCAGCCCGCCGGGGATGTTCGCCGATGCGGCGATCAGCGCGCCGCCCGCCGGGGAGACGACGGTGGACTGGTTGTTGGGGTGGGTCACCACGCCGACCTGGAGGTCGCTCTTCCCGAACGGCACCGTCGTGTTGCCGAGCTTGATGGTGCCGCTCCCCGAGATGGAGGAGACGCAGACGGCGGTGTCGGTCCCGCCGTCGGCGGCGAGCATGGCGGGGGCGTCCACCGGACACCGGTTGAAGGGCGCCCAGTTGCCGTTGAGGTTGGTCGCGGCGGTGGCGGAACCCACGGAGGCGAAGGCTCCGAGGGCCGTGAAGCCGGCCACCAGCCCCAAGCGCGTCCGGTTCGAAGTGGCTCTCATGTCATCCCCTTTGATGTGGCAGCCGCCGGTGCGGCAGCGGTCGTGCGCGGAGTGGTTCGGGGTGGTTCCGAGGTCGTTCCGGGGTCGTTCGGAGGTACCCGGCCGGCCGCGCTCCCACGGGGCGCCGACGGCGGTACTGCTCGTCGCCCCGGAATTGTGGAATTGCGCGGGGCGTCGGGCGGTGCGAACACCGATGGAGAGACGGCGGTGAATCGGGAGTACGCCCGGAAGTCCGTTCCGTACGCCCTTTCTCTGCCTGCCGGGCCGTGACGTTACTGGCGGGAAACACCGCCGCACAATCCCGCCGTATGACATTCCTCGGTTACGGGCCAGTTCTCGTCGCGGGGTGAGTCGCGATTCGGCCAACCTTGTCAGCCGGTGCGCAACGGGGGTGGCGGATATGTGGAATTGACCGTGCCGCTTGTGTGTTCCCGCCGGTCCCGGCGGGGGCGGGGGCGCCGGGGGAGGTGCCGGGTGGCGGGGGGCGGTCGGTCGCCGTTGCTCCCGGAAACTGTCACTCCCGTGCAGGTTCTGAGGCGGGGATGCTCATTTCCCGCGCAGAAAAGCAGGGTCCAGCCCCTGGCCGGGAAAATGTGCGGAACGTGTATTGCGGCTCAGGTTACTCGGCCGTAACCTCGCCCCCGTAAGTAACCCGGCCCGTACGGCGGGAGCGTGCGGCCCCGCCGGAAGGCGGAGCCGTGGGCGCCGTCCACCGGGCCGGTCACCCGTTCCGGGGTCCGGCGGACGGCCGGCCGACCCTCCGCGGCGGACCGTCCTTCCGGGGCCACGGCCCCGGCCCCCTCCGGTTCATGGTCCCGGCCTGCGCCGTCGGCCGTACGTACGCAGTTCTTCACAAGCTGGGCACCAGGATTTGTCACCCGATGACAAGTGCGCCGTGGGTTGGCGCATTGGCTGTTCAAAGCCTTGTCCTGGCGATGTCGGTGAACTTAATGTGCGCCCCGCGGTGCACTTCTGTCACTTCGTGAGTGCATGCAGGAGGTGGGATGGGAATCGAAGTCGTCGTCGAGGGCCTTACCAAGTCTTTCGGCAGACAGAACATCTGGCAGGACGTGTCACTCACGCTCCCGGCCGGCGAGGTCAGCGTCATGCTGGGGCCTTCCGGCACGGGAAAGACCGTTTTCCTGAAATCCATCATCGGCCTGTTGAAGCCCGAGCAGGGCCGGGTGCTCATCAACGGCGTCGACATGGTCAACAGCCCCGAACGGGACATCTACGAAACGCGCAAGCTTTTCGGCCTGATGTTCCAGGACGGCGCCCTCTTCGGTTCGATGTCCCTCTTCGACAACATCGCCTTCCCGCTGCGCGAGCACACGCGCAAGAAGGAATCCGAGATCCGCCGCATCGTCATGGAGCGCATCGACATCGTCGGCCTGCTCGGCGCCGAGGGGAAGCTGCCGGGCGAGATCTCCGGCGGGATGCGCAAGCGGGCCGGCCTGGCCCGCGCCCTGGTCCTGGACCCGCAGATCATCCTGTGCGACGAGCCGGACTCCGGCCTCGACCCCGTGCGCACCGCGTACCTCTCCCAGCTCCTGATCGACCTCAACGCGCAGATCGACGCGACGATGCTGATCGTCACCCACAACCTGGACATCGCGGCGACCGTCCCGGACAACATGGGGATGCTGTTCTGCCGCAACCTCGTCACCTTCGGGCCGCGCGAGGTGCTGCTCACCAGCGACCTGCCCGTGGTCTCGCAGTTCCTCGCGGGGCGCCGCGAGGGGCCCATCGGCATGTCGGAGGAGAAGGACGCGGCCGAGCTCGCCGCCGAACGCTCCCTCGGACCGGCCCCGGCCGGCCCCCGCACGGTCGTCCCGCAGCTCGAACCGTCGCCCGGCCTGCCCGTCCGGCAGGGCGCGCTGCGCCGCCGCGAGCGGGTCCACGCGATGATGGGACAGCTGCCCGACGCCGCCCGCGCCGCCATCATGCGGAGCTACACCCCGACCGTCGGCGGTGCGCGCCCGTGACCGCGCAGCTACCGGTCCGGCCCCCCGGGCCGCCCGAGGACGCCGTCCCCGCGCCCGCGACGAAGGGGGTGCCCGAGCGGCGGCAGCCGTCACGGCTGCTGGCCCCGCTGCGGCAGACCGGGCAGCTCTTCGCGCTCGGACTGGCGGTGGCCCGCGCGATCTTCCGACGCCCCTTCCAGGCGCGGGAGTTCATCGAGCAGTTCTGGTTCATCGCGAGCGTCACCATCCTGCCCGCCGCGCTGGTGTCCATCCCGTTCGGCGCGGTCATCGCCCTCCAGGTCGGCTCGCTCACCCAGCAGTTGGGCGCCCAGTCGTTCACCGGCGGCGCCAGCGTCCTCGCCGTCATCCAGCAGGCCAGCCCGCTCATCGTCGCCCTGCTGATCGCCGGCGCCGGCGGCTCCGCCATCTGCGCCGACCTCGGCTCGCGCAAGATCCGCGAGGAGCTGGACGCGATGGAGGTCATGGGCGTCTCGCCCGTGCAGCGCCTCGTCGTCCCGCGCGTGCTGGCCACCATGTTCGTCGCCGTGCTGCTGAACGGCCTGGTGTCCGTCGTCGGCACCCTCGGCGGCTACTTCTTCAACGTGATCATGCAGGGCGGCACCCCCGGCGCGTACCTCGCCAGCTTCTCCGCGCTGGCCCAGCTCCCCGACCTGTACATCAGCGAATTCAAGGCGCTCATCTTCGGGTTCCTGGCCGGCATCGTCGCCGCCTACCGCGGCCTCAACCCGCGCGGCGGCCCCAAGGGCGTCGGCGACGCGGTCAACCAGTCCGTCGTGATCACCTTCATGCTGCTGTTCTTCGTCAACATGGTGATCACCGCGGTCTACCTCCAGATCGTCCCCGCGAAGGGGAGCTGACCGATGTCCATGCTCAGCTGGCTCGACCGCTCCGGCGACCACCTCACCTTCTACCTGCGGGCCCTGGTGTGGATCCCGCGCACCCTGCGCCGCTACCTCAAGGAGGTGCAGCGGCTGCTCGCCGAAGTCGCCTTCGGCAGCGGCGGACTCGGCGTCATCGGCGGCACCGTCGGCGTGATGATCGCGATGACCCTGTTCACCGGCACCGTCGTCGGCCTCCAGGGGTACGCGGCCCTCAACCAGATCGGCACCTCCGCCTTCACCGGCTTCATCTCCGCCTACTTCAACACCCGCGAGATCGCCCCCCTGGTGGCCGGACTCGCCCTCTCCGCCACCGTCGGCGCCGGCTTCACCGCCCAGCTCGGCGCGATGCGGATCAACGAGGAGATCGACGCCCTGGAAGCGATGGGCGTGCGCTCCATGCCCTACCTCGTCACCACCCGCATCATCGCCGGCGTGGTCGCGATCATCCCGCTGTACGCCATCGGGCTGCTCTCCTCGTACGTCGCCTCCCGGTACGTCACCGTCCTCTTCAACGGCCAGTCCGCGGGCACCTACGACCACTACTTCAACCTCTTCCTCTCCCCGGACGACGTGCTGCTGTCGGTCCTCAAGGTGCTGATCTTCAGCGTGATGGTGATCCTCGCCCACTGCTACTACGGCTTCCGCGCCGAGGGCGGGCCCGCCGGGGTCGGCGTCGCGGTGGGCCGCTCGGTGCGCAACGCGATCGTGCTCATCAGCGTCACCGACTTCTTCCTCTCGCTCGCCATCTGGGGCGCCACGACGACCGTGAAGGTGGCCGGATGATGAACGCTCCCACGGCCCGCCGCAGAGCTGCGGGCATCGCGTTCCTGCTGGTCCCCGCCGTACTGGTGTGGGTGTCGGTCTCCGTGTACGAGAAGGAGTTCACGGCGAGCGACACCGTCACCGTGCGCACGGGTTCGGTCGGCAACGAGATGCACGACAACGCCGACGTGAAGCTGCGCGGGGTCGTCATCGGCCAGGTCCGCTCGATCGCCGCCGACGGCGACGGGGCCCGGCTGACCCTCGCCATCGAGCCGGGCGAGCTGGACCGGGTCCCCTCCGACGTGACGGCCCAGATGCTGCCGACCACCCTGTTCGGGGAGCGGTTCGTCGCCCTGGTGCCGCCCGCCGTGCCGTCCGCGGAGCCCCTGCGGGCCGGTGCCGTCATCCCGCAGGACCGCTCCAGCAACGCCATCGAGCTGGAGCAGGTCCTCGACGACGTGCTGCCGCTGCTCACCTCGGTGAAGCCGGAGAAGCTGTCCGCGACGCTCACCGCGGTCTCCCAGGCGCTGGAGGGGCGCGGCGAGCGGCTCGGCGACACCCTCGTCACCCTCGACGCCCACCTGAAGAAGCTCAACCCGCACCTGCCCACCCTCAACCGGGACATCCAGGAGCTGGTCAAGGTCAGCTCCGTCTACGCGGACGCCGCCCCGGACGTGCTGGACGCCCTCACGGACTTCACCACCACCAGCTCGACCCTCGCCGACCAGCAGGCCGAACTCGCCGACCTGTACGGCTCGACGACCGCGGGCGCGAGGGACGTCAGCGCGTTCCTGCGGAAGAACAAGGACAACCTCATCCGGCTCTCCGCCTCCGGCCGCCCCACCCTGGAACTCCTGGGGGAGTACGCCGACGCATACCCCTGCACCCTGCGCACCATGGCCGGCATGGTCCCCGCCATGGACAAGGCGCTCGGCAAGGGCACCGACGAACCCGGCCTGCACGTGACACTCAAGACCGTGCCCTCCAAGGGGAAGTACGTGGCCGGCCGAGACACCCCCGTCTACTCCGCCACCGGCGGCCCGAACTGCTACACCGTCCCGTACGTCGGCGCCACTGCGCCCACCGCGGCCGCCCGCATCGCCGCCGGACCCGACAGCGGCGCGGACACGGGTGCGGCCGGCACCGGCGCCGACCCGCGGGACACCGGCGCCGGAACCGCCCAGGACACCACGGACACGGCGGATTCTGCGTCCCTGGGCCTGCCGAACTCCGCGCAGGAGAGCCTGCTCGTCAACGAACTCGTCGCCCCGTCACTGAAAGTCCAGCCGCAGGACCTGCCCGACTGGAGCAGCGTGCTCATCGGTCCGGCCTTCCGCGGCGCGGAGGTGAAGCTCAAGTGAAGCGCCGCTCCCTCGCGGGCCCCCTCGCGAAATCGATCGCCTTCATCCTGGTGACGGCCCTGGCCACCACCGTGCTGGCCCTGTCCATCGCCAACACCGGCGTCGGCGACACCACCTCGTACAAGGCCCGGTTCACCGACGCGACCGGACTCGTCGTGGGCGACAGCGTCCGCATCGCCGGCGTCAAGGTCGGCCAGGTCGAGTCGATCGACGTCGCCGACCGCAGGCTCGCCGAAGTCGGCTTCACCGTACGCAAGGGCCGGGCGCTCCCCGCCTCCGTCACCGCGTCGATCAAGTACCTCAACATGGTCGGCCAGCGCTACGTCGACCTGGACCGGGGCACCGGACCGGTCGGCCGCAGTTTCGCCGCCGGGGCCACCATCCCGCTCTCCCGCACCACCCCGGCCCTCGACCTGACCCAGCTCTTCAACGGCTTCCAGCCCCTGTTCGAAGGGCTCTCCCCGCCCGACGTCAACGAGCTGGCGGGCTCCATCGTCCAGGTGCTCCAGGGCGAGGGCGGAACCGTCGACAGCATCCTCCAGCACGTCGGCTCGCTGACCACGACGGTCGCGGCGAAGGACAAGGTGATCGGCGAGGTGATCAAGAACCTCAACGCGGTGCTGAAGACCGTCAACGACCGCGAGGCCGGTTTCGACGACCTGGTGGACACGCTCCAGCAGCTGGTCACCGGCTTCTCCGGCGACCGCGAGCCGCTCGGCGAGGCCGTCACCGCCATGGGCGCCCTCACCACCGTCACCGCCGACCTCTTCGAGGACGGACGCGCCCCGCTCAAGCAGGACATCCGGCAGCTCGGCCGGCTCTCCGGCCAACTCGTCGAAGGCACCCCGCAGATCGAGGACTTCCTGGCCAGGACCCCCGCCAAGATGGCGGCGATCACCCGCCTCACCTCGTACGGCTCCTGGATGAACCTCTACCTCTGCGAAGCGACCGTCTCCGGCGTCACCATGAGCGACGGCAGCGCCCCGCCCACCGGCATCAGCATCACCGAACCGAGGTGCGTGGCGTGAGCATCACACCGATACGGGAGCGCAACCCCGTCGGCGTCGCCCTGGCCGGACTCGTCGTCCTCGGCCTTGTCGGCACCGCCGCCTACCGCGCCGACTCCCTGCCGCTGGTCGGCGGCGGCACCACCTACACCGCGAACTTCAGCGAGTCGGCCGGACTGTCCGACGGCGACGAGGTGCGGATCGCCGGCGTCAAGGTCGGCGAGGTCACCGGGGTGTCGCTGGACGGCGCCGCGGTGAAGGTCTCCTTCCGGGTGAAGGACGCCTGGATCGGGAACTCCAGCACCGTCGGCATCGCCATCAAGACGCTGCTCGGCGACAAGTACCTGGCGGTCGACCCCCTCGGCACCACCGCCCAGGACCCCGACCACCGGATCGGACTCAGCCGCACCACCTCCCCCTACGACGTCACCCAGGCGTTCAACGGGCTGGGGGAGACCATCGGGGAGATCGACACCGACCGGCTCGCCGAGAGCTTCGACGCGATCTCCGACACCTTCAAGGACTCCCCGGCCAACGTCCGCAGCGCCGCCGACGGGCTGTCCGCCCTCTCCCGCACGGTCTCCGAACGCGACGCCGAACTCGCCACCCTGCTCAAGGCCGGCAAGCGGCTCACCAAGACGCTCGACGGCAAGAAGAGCAGCTTCGAGATCCTGCTGGAGGACGGCAACCTGCTGCTCGGCGAGATCCAGGCCCGCCGCGACTCCATCCACCTGCTGCTCACCGGCACCAAGAACCTCGGCATCCAGCTGGGCGGGCTCGTCGAGGACAACGAGAAGCAGCTCGGACCCACCCTGGACTCGCTCGGCCGGGTCACCGCCGTGCTGGTGAAGAACCAGAAGAGCCTCGACCAGGTGCTGTCGATGGCGGGGGACTACAACCGCCTCGTCGGCAACACCCTCGGCAACGGCCGCTGGTTCGACAACTACGTCTGCGGTGTCGTCCCCAAGAACTACCTGCCCGAGGGCACGCCCCCGGCGACCGGCTGCATGCCGCCCAAACAAGAAGGGGGCAGCTGACATGAGGCTCACCCGCGTCCTCGGCATCGGCGCCGGGATCGCCGTCGTGGCCGTCGCGGCCGGATCGGGGGTCTCGGCCCTCGAAGAGGGGGACACCACCGAGGTCATCGCCTACTTCGACCGGGCGACCGGTGTCTACGCCGGATCGGACCTGCGCGTCCTCGGCGTGAAGGTGGGCACCGTCGAGTCGGTGACCCCGCGCGGCGAGCAGGTGAAGGTCGTCCTGCGGGTGGACGAGGGCGTCCGGGTCCCCGAGGGGGCGCACGCGGTGCTCGTCGCCCCCAGCCTGGTCGCCGACCGGTACATCCAGCTCGCCCCCGCCTACACGAGCGGGGCCGTGCTGGCCGACGGAGCGGTCCTGCCGGCCGAGGGGAACGCCGCCCCCGTCGAGGTCGACCAGCTCTACGAGTCCATCACCGAGCTGTCCGAAGCACTCGGCCCCGAGGGCGCCAACGCGAACGGGGCGCTGTCCCGGCTGCTGGACACCGGAGCGGCCAACCTGGACGGCAACGGCAAGGCCATCGGCGACTCCATCGAGGAGTTCGGCAAGGCCACCAAGACCCTCGACAAGAGCAGCGGCGACCTCTTCGAGACCCTCTCCTACCTGCAGTCCTTCACCACCATGCTGAAGGACAACGACGGCGAGGTGCGGGCCGCCGAGACGCAGCTCAACACCGTCGCCGGCTTCCTCGCCGACGACAAGGAGAACCTCAGCGCGGCCCTCACCGAACTCGGCACCGCCCTCGGGCAGGTGAAGACCTTCATCGAGGACAACCGGGACTCCCTCAAGGAGAACGTCGACGCCCTGGTGCCGCTGACCCAGATCCTCGTCGACCAGCGGGCCTCGATCGCCGAGTCCCTGGACACCCTGCCGCTGACGGCGGGCAACCTCGTCAACGCCTACGACCCGACCAACCGCACCCTCGACGGGCGCACCAACCTCAACGAGCTGTCCATGGGCGGCCCGCTCACCGCGGCCCCGGCCGCCTCCACGCCATCCGGCTTCTCCGGGCTGGCGGCGGTCGACGACGCCCGGCAGGAGTCCCTGCCGGCCCTGCCGCTGCCGCCCGTCGGCACCGTCTACGGGACGCCCGACAAGACGGCCGGCAAGGCCACCGAGCCGAAGGAGGGGGACGAATGAGCCCGGCCCCGCGCGGACCAGGAGTCCGCGTCGCCACCGGCGCCGCCGTACTGGTCGCCGCAGGCGTCGCCCTGGCGGTCGTCGTCACCCAGACCGACGCACCGACCTTCACCGGCATCGAGCAGCTCCCGCTGCCCGGCGGCGCCGACCTCGGGGACCACCCCTACGAGGTCACCGCCGACTTCGCCGACGTGCTGAGCCTCGCCCCGCAGTCCTCGGTGAAGGTCAACGACGTGGCCGTCGGCCGGGTCAGCCGCATCGCCCTGAACCCGGACGGCTGGACCGCCCGGGTCACCCTCCGGGTCAACGGTGACGTGGCCCTGCCCCGCAACGCCCTCGCCCACCTGGAGCAGTCCAGCCTGCTCGGCGAGAAGTTCGTGCAGCTCTCCCCGCCGGCCGGCGGCAGGGCGCAGGGCACCCTCGCCGACGGGGACCGCATCCCGCTCGACCGCACCAACCGCAACCCCGAGGTCGAAGAGGTGCTCGGCGCGCTCTCGCTGCTCCTCAACGGCGGCGGCGTCAGCCAGCTCAAGACCATCACCGTCGAGCTGAACAAGGCGCTGGCCGGCCAGGAACCGCAGATCCGCTCGATGCTCAAGCGCGTCGACACCCTCGTCACGGACCTCGACAGCCACAAGGAGGACATCACCCAGGCGCTCGACGGCGTCAACCGGCTCGCCGCCACGCTCGCCACCCGCAAGCAGGACGTCTCCACCGTCCTCACCGGGCTCTCCCCGGGCCTCAAGGTGCTGGAGGAGCAGCGCGGGTCGCTGCTGACCATGCTGCGCTCCCTCGACACCCTCTCGACCGTCGCCGTCGACACGATCAACAAGAGCAAGGCCGACATGATCGCCGACCTGAAGGCCCTCGCGCCGACCCTCAAGGCGCTCGCCGACTCCGGCGACGCGCTCCCCGACTCCCTCCAGGTCCTCGCCACCTACCCGTTCACCGACGAGGTGCTGCGCGGGGTGAAGGGCGATTACCTCAACGTCTACCTGGACACGACGGCCGTACCGGGCACCCGGCTCATCCCCGCCTACGACCCGTTCGCCCCCGCCACCCCGACGCCCCCGTCCACCCCGGACCCGGCCGCGGCGAAGTCGAAGTCGCTGCCGCTGCCGCTCCCGTCCGTCGACCCCTCGACCACGGCGGGGAGCACCCGATGATCACCGCGTCCATCCGCCTCAAGAACGTCGCCTTCCTCCTCCTCTCGGTACTCGTGCTCGGCTACCTGGGCTTCCGGTACGCCGACCTCGGCCGCTACGTCGGCTTCCGCGACTACTACACGGTCACCGTGCAACTCCCGCAGACCGGCGGCCTGTTCACCCACTCCAACGTCACCTACCGGGGCGTGTCGGTGGGACGGGTCGGTCCGATCGAGCTGACGGACGACGGGGTGGAGGCACAACTGCGCATCGACAACGACTCCGCGCCCATCCCGGACAGCCTCACCGCGGTCGTCGCCAGCCTCTCGGCGGTCGGCGAGCAGTACGTGGACCTGCGTCCCACCCGCGCCACCGGCCCCTTCCTCGGCAACGGCTCGGTCATCGACCAGGCCGACACCACCATCCCCGCACCCCCCACCGACGTCCTGGTCAGCGTGGACCGACTGGCCTCCTCCGTCGACGTGGAGTCGCTGCGGACCGTCGTCGACGAGTTCGGCACGGCGTTCAACGGCCACGGCGAGGACCTCCAGGTCCTGCTGGACACCGGCAGCGAGTTCGTGGACGCCGCGGACGCCGCCCTGCCCGTCAACGTACGGCTGATGGACGACGCCGAGACGGTGCTGCGCACCCAGGCCGAACAGGGCGAGGCGCTCAAGGGGTTCGCCTCCGGCGCACAGGAACTGGCCGCCGAACTCAAGGGGTCCGACACCGACCTGCGCCGGCTGATCGCCACCGCGCCCGGAGCCACCCAGCAGCTCAGCGGGCTCATGCGGGACCTCGACCCGGCCTTCGGCGTCGTCGTCGCCAACCTGCTGACCACGTCCGAGGTGGCGGTCACCCGGCAGCGCGGCATCGAGGAACTCCTCGTGCGGCTCCCGCAGGTGGCCGCCGTGGGCGCCAGCGCGATCGACGGGGACGGCGCCCGGTTCGGGATGTCCGTCACCTTCTTCGAGCCGCTGCCGTGCACCGCCGGATACGGGGGCACGACCTACCGCAACGGCCTCGACACCTCCGAGGGACCGGCCGTCAACACCGGCGCGGGCTGCACCGCCTCGCCCGGTACCGGCGTCAACGTCCGGGGCTCGGCGAACGCGCCGAAGGGCGGCGCGGTGCCCGACCCGGTGAAGCCCCCCACCACCGCCTTCGGCGCCGTGGACGCGCCCGCCCTCCCCGGTGCCACCCGGACCGACGGCATGGCCGGACTGCTCGGTCTCGGCGGTGCCCGGTGAACGCCCGGCGCGGGGCCTTGCGGGGCTGGGCGTGCGTGGCCGCCGCCGCGCTGCTGTGCGGACTCGGCGGCTGGTCGTACGCGGACGCCCGCGCCGACGACACCCTCGCGATGGCCAAAAGCAGGGACACGGCGCTCGTCGAGGGCAAGGCACACCTGCGGCGGCTCAACAGCATGGACGCCAAGGACGCCGCCCACGTGGACGCCGGTCTGGCGGGCTGGCTCGACGCCACCACCGGCCCCCTCCACGACCAGCTCGCCGGCACCCGGGCCGAGGACGCCGCGGCGCTGAAGAAGGCGGGCAGCAGCGCCCGCGGCACCGTCACCGAGGCGGCGCTCACCGCACTCGACGAACGCGGCGGAACGGCCCAGCTGATCGCCACCGTCGAGGTGGTGGTCACCCCCCGCACCGGCGCGGCGGGCACCGAACGCAAACGGTTCGACGCCACCCTGCAACGCACAGGCGACGGCTGGAAGGTCAAGGCGCTCACCGCCGTGCCGGTCGGAGCCGCGACATGAGCGACGGCGGCGCGGCGGACGAGGGACGTACGGAACGGGGAGGGGGAGCGACCACGGTGAGCATCAGCAGCCCGGCCGGCACCGAGCCCGGCGCACAGGCCGCCCCGCAGGAAACGCCGGAAACGCCGGAGGCACCGGAGGCACCGGAGGCACCGGAGGCCGAGACCGCCGAGGACGCCCCGGACGGCGGTGGCCGCCGCAGGGCCCGTCGGTCGCGGGTCGGGGCGGTCGTCCTGGTCCTCGCGCTGCTGGCCGGCGGCGCCGCCCTGTACGCGCAGGGCCGCGCGCTGCGCGACACCCCCGCCACCGCCAACCTCGCCCTCACCGACGTCGCCGGCACCGCCAAGGTCACCGGTGACGTCAGCAGCGCCCTCGGCCAGGTCTTCTCCTACGACCCGGAGACCACCGCCGACACCAAGGGCGCCGCCCGCCGCCTCCTCGCGGGCGACGCGCTGAAGCAGTACGCGGCCCTCTTCGGCCAGGTGGAGAAGCAGGCCGCCGACCAGCGGCTGACCCTCACCACCCGCGTCGTACGCGCCGGAGTCACCCGGCTCACCGACGACAGCGCCCACCTCCTGGTCTTCCTCGACCAGGTCTACGAACGCGCGGGCAAGGCGGCCACCACGGCGGCCGCCCAGCTCTCCGTCACCGCCGAGAAGCGGGACGGGATCTGGGTGATCGTCGACATCACGTCCCGTTAGCACCGGCAGCACGGCAGCACGGCAGCACGGCAGCACGGCCGCACCGCACCCCGTACGACGGCAGGGAGAGAGACCGATGGCACGCAGGACGAAGAACCCGCTGGTGATGGCCGCCGTCGCCCTGACGCTGCTGGCGGCCCTCGCCGCGGGCTGGGGCGGCTGGTCCTGGTACGGGGCGTCCCACGACGAGTCCGCCTCCTACGCCCTGGCCCGCGACGAGGCGCTGGCCGCCGGCGAACAGGCCGTGCAGAACATGAACACCCTCGACCACCGGAAGCTGGACGAGGGGCTGGACTCGTGGGAGGACTCCACCACCGGCGACCTCCATCAGCAACTGGTCGACGGCCGGGACGAGTTCGAGAAGCAGATCGGCACCGCGAAGACCAGCACCACCGCCACCGTCCTCTCCGGAGCGGTGACCGAGCTCGACGAACGCGCCGGACAGGCAGGCGTGATGGTGGCGTTGCGGATCACCGTGACGGCCCCCGAAGGCGAACCGGCAGTGAAGGAGAGCAGGTTGCTCGGCCGGCTCACCCGCACCGACGCGGGGTGGAAGCTCAGCGCCCTCGGTCAGGCACCGGTCGGCCGAGCCGCCGGCTGACCCGGACCCACCCGCCCCGCAACGCCCCGCCGCAGAGAGGAACCGTCCATGTCGACCACCCGCCACCTGGTCAACCGCAGGCGCCGGCTGGCCACCGCCGCCACCGAGCGCCCCGCCGCCCCACCGCGCGGCACCGGCACGGCCACCGTGGACCCCGATCGCGTACCGGCCCCCGAAGCCGACGCGCCGGCCGACGCGAAGACCCGGACCGGAGCCGGAAAGCCCGGTGCCGGAGAGGCCGGAACCGGTGCCGCGACGCAGGAGGACGCGCGGGAGCAGGCCGGGCAGGAGGAGGCCGAAGGGGAGACGCCCGTACCCCGCGCGCGCCGGCTGCCGCGCCCGCGGGTCACCCTGCCCGTCGTGCTCTGCGCGCTGACCGTCCTGCTCGGCGCTTTCGCCGCCTGGTCGGCCGCCTCCGCCGCCTCCCTGCGCGACGAACCCTCCCGGCAGAACACCGCGCTCACCGACATCGCCCGCACCAGCGAGGTGAAGGGCCAGATCACCCAGGCCGTCGGAGCCGTCTTCTCCTACGACTACGCCTCCACCGCCAAGGCGGACCGCGCCGCCTCGACGTATCTCACCGGCAAGGCGGTCCAGCAGCACCAGGACATGCTCGCCGAGGTACGCGCCCAGGCGCCGAAGCAGAAGCTCGTCCTTACCACCACGGTCACCGAGAGCGCGGTGGAGGTGCTCGACGGGGACCGGGCCAGACTGCTGATCTTCGCCGACCAGAGCAACACCCGTACCGGCGCGAAGGAGGAGACCACGTACGCGGCCGCGATGTTCGCCGTCGACGCGGTGCGCCGGGGAGACACCTGGAAGATCGCCGCCATCGACACCTTCACCCGGTGACACGGGACGGGAGGAACACATGAGGTTCAACGGCACGTTCCGGCGCGGACTCATCGGCTCGGCGACGGCGATGGCCGCCATGGCGGCGCTCACCGCGTCCCAGGCGCCCGACTTCGTCGCCGTCGCCCACGAGGACACCGGCAGCGCGAAGAAGTCCGTCCCCGACGACGTGGTGTGGACCGAGGTCCCCAACGACGACGTCTACCACACCGAACTCCCGCCCCTGGAGTCCCCGGAGCCCCCGGCGTCCCCGAAATCCGGGCCGGCGGCGGGCGAGCGGCGGAGCCCGGCGGTGCGCCAGGTGTGGGCCGAGGCGGGCATCCCGGCCACCGTGCTCGCCGCCTACCGCAAGGCGGAGGCGTCCCTCGCCGCGAGCGACCCCGGCTGCCGGCTGCCCTGGCACCTGCTCGCCGCGATAGGCAAGGTGGAGTCCGGGCACGCGTCCGGAGGCCGGGTCGACGCGGCCGGCACCGCGCTCACCCCGATCCTCGGACCGGCCCTGAACGGCGCGGGCTTCGCCCACATCTCCGACACCGACGGCGGCGCCTGGGACGGCGACCGCACCTACGACCGGGCCGTCGGGCCGATGCAGTTCATCCCGTCGACCTGGGCGCACTGGGGCCGCGACGGGAACGGCGACGGCCGCGCCGACCCGAACAACGTCTTCGACGCGACCCTCGCCGCCGGCCACTACCTCTGCGCGGGCTCCCGGAACCTCTCGGTCTCCGCGGACCTGGACCGGGCGATCCTCAGCTACAACCACTCGGACGTCTACCTGGCGACCGTACGGTCCTGGCTGGAGTTCTACCGCAAGGGCGTGCACCCGGTCACCGACGGCAAGGGCGTCGTGCCCCGGAGCCCCGGCGCCGGCGGTCCCGCCGAGCCGAAGGCCCCGGTCGGCGGACCCGGCAGCCCGTCCGGCGGCGGCGGTGGCATCGTCATCGGCCCGCAGCCCACCCGCCCGCCGTCCGCCTCCCCGTCGCCCTCCGCCCCCGGCACCCCGGAGCCGAGCACGGACCCGGGCACGGACCCGGGCACGGACCCGGGCACCACCCCCGACCCCTCGGAGAGCCCGAGCACCACCCCGACCCCCGACCCCACCGACACGGGCACGCCCACCCCCGGCCCCACCGACACCCCGACCCCCGACCCGACCGACACCGCCACGCCCGACCCCACCGCGACCCCCGACCCCACCTGCCCGGCGAGCCCCGAACCCACCGGCGCCACCGCCCCCGGCGAGGAGCCCGCCCCCGGCACGCCCGACTGCGCCGGCCCGACCGGGGCGCCCACCGCCGCACCGTCGCAGACCACCGACGGTCCGGCCCCCGCCGACACCGCCGCCCCGTCGGCGGGCTGAGGCGGCCGGGTCCGTCAGCCGCCGGACAGCACCTCGGACAGGTCGTATCCGACCACCTCCTCGAGCTGCGCGTAGGTGCAGGTCGAGGGGGTGCGGTCGGGGCGCCACCGGCGGAACTGGGTGGTGTGCCGGAACCGGTCGCCCTCCATGTGGTCGTACGCCACCTCGCAGACCCGCTCCGTCCGCAGCGGCACCCACGACAGGTCCTTCTTGCCGGACCACCGGCTGGGAGCGCCGGGCAGCCGGGCCCCCTCGTGTGCGGTGGCGTCCGCCCACGCCGCCCACGGGTGGTCCTCGGGGGCGGTCCGCAGCGGCGCCAGCTCCTCGACCAGTTCCGCGCGCCTCTTCATCGGGAACGCCGCGCACACCCCGACGTGCTGGAGCACGCCCGCGTCGTCGTACAGCCCCAGCAGCAGCGAGCCGACCACCGGTCCGCTCTTGTGCGGCCGGTACCCGGCGACCACGCAGTCCGCGGTCCGCTCGTGCTTGATCTTGTACATGGCGCGGGCGTCCGGCCGGTACGGCAGGTCCAGCGGCTTGGCCACGATCCCGTCGAGACCCGCCCCCTCGTACCGCTCGAACCACTGCCCGGCCAGCGCCCGGTCCGTGGTGGCGGGAGCCAGGTGCACCGGCGGCTCCACCCCCGCCAGCGCCTCCTCCAGCCGGGCCCGCCGCTCGGCCTGGCGCACCGCCAGCAGCGACTCGTCGCCGAGGGCCAGCAGGTCGAAGGCCACCAGTGACGCCGGCGTCCGCTCCGCCAGGGTCCGCACCCGGGACGCGGCGGGGTGGATGCGCTCGCTCAGCCGGTCGAAGTCGAGCCGTCCGCCGTGCGCCACCACGATCTCCCCGTCCACCACGCAGCGCTCCGGCAGCCGCTCCCGGAACGCCTCGACCAGCTCGGGGAAGTACCGGGTCAGCGGCTTGCCGGTCCGGCTGCCGATGACCACCTCGTCGCCGTCCCGGTGCACGATCGCCCGGAAGCCGTCCCACTTCGCCTCGTAGCTCATCCCCGGCGGGATGGCGGAGACCGACGTGGCGAGCATCGGCTTCACGGGGGGCATCACGGGCAGATCCATGCGGCCGATTCTGCGGCCCCGCCCCGTCCGCGTCATCCGATATGCGGCATTGGTGCACCCCGCCTACGGTGGCCGACATGGGTGCTGCGGTGGAACTGGACGTGGAGGGGCGGGCGGTCCGGCTGTCCAACCCCGACAAGGTGTACTTCCCCGAGAAGGGTTACACCAAGAGGGACGTGGCCGAGTACTTCCGGGCCGTCGGCGACGGCATCACGCGGGCGCTGCGCGACCGCCCCACCACCCTCCAGCGGTTCGTGGACGGCGTGGACGGCGAGTTCTTCTACCAGAAGCGCGCCCCGAAGAACCTCCCCGACTGGATTCCCACCGCCACGATCGCCTTCCCCAGCGGCCGGTCCGCCGACGAGATCTGCCCCCAGGGCCCCGCCGCGGTGCTGTGGGCCGCCAACCTCGGCACCCTCACCTTCCACCCCTGGCCGGTCCGCCGTCCCGACACCGAGCACCCCGACGAACTGCGCATCGACCTCGACCCGCAGCCCGGAACCGACTACGCGGACGCGGTGGCCGCCGCCCACCAACTGCGCACCGTCCTCGACGAACACGGGCTGCGCGGCTGGCCGAAGACCTCCGGCGGGCGCGGCATCCACGTCTTCGTCCCGCTGGTGCCCGAGTGGACCTTCACCGAGGTCCGCCGCTCCGTCATCGCGGCCGGCCGGGAGCTGGAGCGGCGCATGCCGGACCGGGTGACCACCGCCTGGTGGAAGGAGGAGCGCGGCAGCCGCATCTTCGTCGACTACAACCAGACGGCCCGCGACCGCACCATCGCCTCCGCCTACTCGGTCCGCCCCTTCCCGCACGCCCCGGTCTCCGCCCCGCTGCGCTGGGAGGAGATCGACGACGCGGTGCCGCGCGACTTCGACATCCGCACGATGCCGGCGCGGTACGCGGAACGGGGCGACGTGCACGCCGACATGGACGAGCACGCCTTCCGCCTCGACTCGCTGCTCGAACTCGCCGACCGCGACGAGCGGGACCGCGCGCTCCAGGACATGCCCTATCCGCCGGAGTACCCGAAGATGCCCGGCGAACCGAAGCGGGTCCAGCCCAGCAGGGCCCGGCACGACGAGAAGCGGGACGGCGACGGATCATGAGCGACGACGGCGGCGCACGCGAGGACCCCCGGCCCGACGGCACGGCACCCGACGGCGCGGCATCCGACGGCGCGGCCCGTACCGGCGCCGCCCACGGCTCGCACGCCAGGCCCCGGACGGGACGCGACCGGTGGGAGGAGTTCAAGAAGTCGCCGTTCCTGCCCGCCACCGTCCTCGTCTTCATCCTCGCCGCGGCGGCCGGGATGTTCGCCGGTTCGTACACCTACACCATGGCCAACCCGACCCCGCGCCACGTGCCGGCCGCGCTGATCGGCGAGGCCCAGTCGCCGCGCGGCGCCGCGTTCGTGGCCGGCATGGAGAAGGCGCTCGACGCCTCCCTGGTGCTGCACACGTACGACACCGAGGCCGGCGCCCGCGGCGCCATGGCGGACCAGCGGGTCTTCACCGCGATCCGGGCCGGGAACGACCGCACCACCGTCCTCGTGGCCGGCGCCGCCGGGGCGTCCGTCGCCCAGCTCATCGAGGAGTCCGCCGCGGCCGTGGGCAAGCAGCTCGGGATGGCGGTCACGGTGACCGACATCAATCCGCTGCAGGAGGGCGACCCCCGGGGGCTCGCGCTCTTCTACATCTCGCTCGCCGCCGTCATCATCGGCTTCGTCGGCGCGATCCAGCTCAGCGTGCACGCCCGCGCCCTGAACCCGCTGGAGCGGATCGCGTACACCGCCGCCTACGCGCTGCTCGGCGGATTCGTCATCGCGGCGGTGGTGGACTGGCTGCTCGGCGCGCTCCACCTGCCCTCGTTCACCCAGTCCTGGATGATCCTCGCCTTCACCATGTTCACCTCCGGCATGGTCTTCACCATGTTCAACACCCTGATGGGCCGCTGGGCGATGCTCCCCACCTGGGGCGTGATGGTCCTGCTCGGCAACCCGTCCTCCGGCGGTGCGGTCTCCTGGCCGCTGCTGCCGTCGGTGCTCGGCCACATCGGGCGGTGGCTGCCGCCGGGCGCGTCGGTCAACGCGCAGCACACCGCCGTCTACTACCAGGGCCACCAGTTCGTCTTCCCGTACCTGGTGATGGCGGGCTGGGCGCTGGTGTCCTGCGCGGTCTTCTGGATCTGGCGCCACCGGCACCCGGGAGGCCGCGCCCGCGTGCCGGAGCACGCGGCCGCGGCCGGTTAGGACGGATCCCGGCGGCGCCCGCCGGTCACAGCTCCTGGATCCGGATGTCGCGGTACGAGATCACGTCCGTGGTGCTGTGGACCTGAAGGCCGATGTACCCGGCGGCGTACCGCCGGCCGTCGGTCCCCGGGTCGCCCGCGCGCGGCGGCTCGAAGAGCTGACCGCCGTTGTTCTCGAACTCGTTGATCAGCACCCCGTTGCGGAAGACCGAGTAGTGCTGGCCGACCACCCGGATCTCGTAGTCGTTCCAGGTGCCCTTGGGCGTGACGCCCGCGCCGCCGAGGCCGACGCGGTCGAAGCCGTAGAGCGAACCGGTCTTGTACATGTCGCCGTCCGGCCGGTCGTTGATCTGGATCTCGTGGCCGTAGTCGATGGCGACCCACTCAGGACGCGGCTCCTCCGGGTTGTCGTGGACGCCCGGGAAGCGGACGAAGACCCCGCCGTTGGCGTTCCCGGCGCCGGGGGCGTCGTCGCGCCACTGGAGCTTGAGCGAGAAGTCGCCGTACTGGCGGGCCGGGAACCACAGCATCCCCATGCCGTCGACCGTCGTGGAGCTGGTGATCGCCCCGTCCTCGGCGAGTGCGAACCGGCCGCCGCCCACCTGCTCCCACCGGGCGAACGACTCCTCGGTGCCGTCGAACAGCTTGGTGTAGCCGTCCACCTGGCCCGGAGTGCCGATGCCGGACTGCCTGGCGGCCCGGTAGATCTTCTTCCGCTCGCGGGTGTCGATCACACCGTCCGTGAGCAGCGTGTCGAGGACCGCGTCCACGTGCTTGAGGAAGAGCGCGTGCGAGGCCCAGTCCTTCTCGTCCTCGATCAGCTCGTTGACCGTGCACCGGTTGCCGGTGATCCGGTTGGGCACACCGGTGTCGACGGTCCCGACGAAGACGGTCAGCCGGACGTCGTACTCCGCGCAGTTCGGGGCCGGGACGCCGCCGCTGCGGGCCACGGTGAACGACACCAGGACCGCCTCGGAGGTGTTGCCGGCCCGGTCCGTCGCCCGGTGCGCCAGCGTGTGACGGCCGACCCGGTCGACGATCACGGTGCCTTCGTAGGCGAGGTACGGACCGCCGTCGAGCGAGTACTCCACCTTCGCCACGCCCGAGTCGTCGTCGGTCGCGGTGAGCGTGACCCTGGCGCTGGTGAGGTAGGCGCCGTCGGAGTTCTTGTCGCCCGCCACCTTCGCCGTGGTCACCGGGGCCGTGGTGTCCTCCTCGACGGGCTCGACGACGGTGAAGTCGACGGACTTCCCGGCCGCCGCGTTGCCGGCCTTGTCGGTGGCCCGGTAGCGGACGGTGTGCCCGCCCGGTTCGTGGACCATGACCGGCGCGGTGTACGGCTGCCAGGGGCCGTCGGCGCCCAGCGCGTACTCGATGGTGTTGACGCCCGAACCGGTGTCGGACGCGGTCACGGTGACCGTCGCCGTCCCGAGGTACCCGCCCGAGGCGTCCTGCTCGCCCGAGACCGTGGCGGAGGTCTCCGGCGCGGTGGTGTCGTCGGTCGGCGGCGCGGCGACGGTGAAGTCGACGGATTTCTCGGCCGCCGTGTTGCCGGCCTTGTCGGTGGCCCGGTAGCGGACGGTGTGCCCGCCGACCTCACTCACCACGACCGGGGCGCCGTACGGCTGCCAGGCGCCGTCCGCGCCGAGCGCGTACTCGACGGTGCCGACGCCGGAGCCGGCGTCCGTCGCCGTCACGGTCACCGTCGCCTGGCCGACGTACGCGCCGTCGGCGTTCTTGTCGCCGTCCACCGCCGCCGAGGTCTCCGGCGCGGCGGTGTCCTCGCCGCCGCCGTCCTCGGTGACGGTGAGGACGCCCGTCATCTGCCCGTGGCCGGGGATCGTGCAGTGGTAGGCGTACGTGCCCGGGGACAGCACCACCTCGACACTGTGCCTGCCGCCCTCGCTGTCCGAGGGGTTGGCCAGGATGTTCACCGCGACGTCGCTGTTGTGCCCGGGGTCGGAGACGCTGAACGTCAGGGTGTGCGGCATCCCCGTGGTGTTGCCGGTCGCCGCGCTGTTCTCGAAGACGAGGGTGGCCGGTCCGGCCACCGCCGTGGTGGGGGCCGACAGGTAGTGGTCGATGGGATCGCCGGCCGTCCAGGTCAGCACCTGGTCGGCCGCCGCCCGCGCCCGGTCGCCGGCGCGCCCCCAGGCCGAGCCGGCGGTCGCCGTCAGCCCGACGACCATCAGGAGCGAACCGAGCAGGGCGAGCCACAGGTGCGGCGGCGACTGCCTTCGTACGAGGACGGGTTGTCTCACTGGGACGCCGCCTTCCTGGCGAGGTCGGCGGCGGCCGGGGTCGGACCGCCGCCCTTGTACGTCACGCGCCACAGCGCGGACGCGGAGTCGGAGGTGAAGAAGCCGCGCCCGTAGTCGAGGACGTACAGCGAACCGTCCGGCGCGAACTTCCAGTCCATGAGGTTGCGGATGCCGCCGGCGCCGACCGGGATGATCTCCTTCAACGACTCGGCGTGGGTGGGCAGTCCGCCCGTGCCGACGGTCTTCGGGTCGGTCAGCACCGCGTGCCGCGGCTGGTCGCCGTCGTAGAAGTCGCCGACGAACCACTTGCCGTCCCAGTACTCCGGCCACTTCTGCGCGCTCGGGTTCGCCGCGTCGTAGCGGTAGACCGGGCCGTTCATGGTGGCCTGGCCGCCGCCCTTGAGCCACGGCAGGCGCAGGGTCTGTTCGGCCTGGACGTAGCTCGGCACGCCGTTGGCGTCGCGCGGGTAGTCGACGCCGCCGCCCTGCGGGGAGTACCAGATGGTGTTGGAGGTGACCGGCGGCAGGTTGACCAGGCCGTCGTTGTTGGGCGACTCGTTCTTCGGGTGGTCGCAGTCGTACCAGCCGAGCGGCTTGGCCGGATCGGGCAGATTGCGGTCCCGGTAGGGCTGCTTGTTGCCCATGCAGTACGGCCAGCCGTGGTTGCCGGCCCGGGTGATCGCGGCGAACGTGTCGTACTTGGCGGGCCCCCAGGTGGTGCTGGGCTCACCGGCGTCCGGTCCGACCCAGCCCGCGTAGAGGGTGTCGGTGGCCGGATCGACCGCGATCCGGGCCGGGTTGCGCACGCCCATCACGTAGATCTCGCCGCGCGTCTTGCCGCCGCCCTCGTCCGGCTCGTCGCCGGTGAAGAGGTTGCCCGCCGGCAGGGTGTACGTGCCGTCGTCCTCCGGGTGGATGCGCAGGATCTTGCCGTTGAGGTTGTTGGTGTTGCCCGCGGTGCGGCGGGCGTCCGCGAAGGACAGCCCCTTGTAGGCGGGCTGCGGGTTGTTGCCGGAGTAACCGTCGCTGAAACCGGAGGAGTTGTTGTCCCCGGTGGCGATGTACAGGTTGCCCCGGGAGTCCCAGGCCATCCCGCCGCCGGCGTGGCAGCAGCTGTGGATCTGGACCGGCCAGCTCAGCAGCACCTTCTCCGACGCGGTGTCCAGCCTGTTGGTGGCGAGGTCCAGGGTGAAGCGGGAGACCTGGCGGATCGCGGTCCGCCGGTCCCGGTCGATCTTCGCGTGCGGGGTGTAGTGCAGGTACACCCAGCCGTTCCGCTCGAACTCCGGGTCCAGCTCGATGCCGAGCAGCCCCTCCTCGACCTTGACCAGTTCCTCGCCGCCGCCCTTGTTGCCGAAGACGGAGAGCGCGCCGGCGAGGGTGACCTCCTTGGTCGCGGGGTCGTAGACGTGGATCTGGCCCACGCCCTTGCCGACGTCCGGATCGGCCCAGTCGGTGACCACGGGGGCGCTGCCGTCGGCGCCGCCCCGGCCGATGTAGAGCACCCGCCCGTCCGGGGCGGCGACCAGGCCGTGCGGCTCACCGATCTGGTCGTTCCGGCCCGGCTGGTTGGGCCGGGTCACCCGTTCCGCCGTGTAGTTCGAGGTGATGGTCGCCGAGCAGTCGGCCCGGGAGAGCCGGGTCGTCCAGGCGAGGGCGCCCCGCAGGTGGTCGCGGAAGTCGGTCTCCGCGTACGAGTCGGCGGTGCCGCCCATGGCGGTGTAGAACGAACGGCCGCCGTCGTAGTCCCGGCACCAGGAGACCGGGTGGTCCCAGCCGTTGGCGTTCGCCCCCGGCCGGTAGGTGAGTTCGCGCACCCGCGCCACGGTGTGCACGTCGCCGGACGGATTGGTCTTCCAGTTCAGCCACTTGTCGGGCCGCTTCCACTCCAGCGGCAGGTTCCTGGTGGCCGGATGCACGCGGTCGCCGACCTCGACGGTAGCCCGCTGGACGGCGGTCGGGCCGTTCGCTGCGGGCCGGGCGCCGACGAGCCCGGTGAACCAGTCGGAGTACGGCTCGGTGCGCGCCGCGTCGTGGATGCCGAGGAATCCGCCGCCCGCCTCCATGTACGCCTCCAGCCCGGCCTCCTGCTCCGGGTCGAGCACGTCGCCGCCTCCGGTCAGGAAGACCACGGCGTTGAAGGTGCCGAGCCGTTTCTGGGTGAAGACCGCCGGGTCGTCGGTGGCGACGGTCCTGAACCGGCCGGCCTCCGGGCCGCTGAGTCCGATCTTCTCGATCGCGGCGATACCGGCGTTCACCGTGGGGGGTTCCTCGCCGGCCGATCCGTGGAAGACCAGCACCTTCACCTCGGCGCCGCCCGGCGGTGAGGGTAGGGACAACGTTGTCGGAGCGCCGGAGGGGCCGGGGGAGGACTGGGCGCTCGCGGTGTTCCCCGCGAGCAGCGAGGCGGCGAGCGCGCCGCTCGCCACGATCGCCGCGAGACCGCGCCGGGATCTGGACCGTTCATGTGGTGTGTGCTGCATGGGGGTCACCCACCTCTGTGTGGTCACTGCAACAGCGCCCGAAGCTAGACCTCTTTCGACGGCACGCCAAGGTCTATGACAGGAACAGAACAAACTTTGTCCTGAGTGTGGATAAACGGGTCGCCCTTGGTTACCGTGTGGGCCGTCCGGGTGGCCACGCGCGCCCCGTCCGCCCCGGCGGAACCGGCGGCGACGCCACCAGTCATCCTCTTGTCCGCGACCTCGGGAGCCCGACATGGATCGAAGGACGTTCAACCGGCGCATGCTCATCGGCGGAGCCACGGCGGCCACCGCCGGGGTCACCTCGCTGTCGCTCGGCGCCGTGGAAGCCGGCTCGGCGGAGAACCCGCTGCCCACGGCCCCCGCCGGCGGCACGGTCCGCCACCTCACCCTTTACGCCGAGAAGCTGGCGAACGATCAGATCGGCTACGGCTTCGAGAAGGGCAAGGCCACGGTCCCCGGCCCGCTCATCGAACTCACCGAGGGCGACACGCTCCACATCGAGTTCGAGAACACGACGGACGTCGACGTCAGCCTCCACGTCCACGGCGTCGACTACGACGTGGCCAACGACGGCACCCGCCTCAACAGGAGTCACGTCGAGCCCGGCGGCACCCGCACCTACACCTGGCGCACCCACGCGCCCGGCCGCCGCAAGGACGGCAGTTGGCGGCCGGGCAGCGCGGGCTACTGGCACTACCACGACCACGTCGTCGGCACCGACCACGGCACCGGCGGCATCCGCAAGGGCCTCTACGGCCCGCTGGTGGTCCGTCGCGAGGGCGACATCCTCCCGGACAAGACGATCACGATCGTCTTCAACGACATGACCATCAACAACAAGGCCGCCAAGGACAGCCCGAACTTCGAGGCCACGGTGGGCGACCGGGTCGAGGTCGTCATGATCACGCACGGCGAGTACTACCACACGTTCCACATCCACGGTCACCGCTGGGCGGACAACCGCACCGGCCTGCTCACCGGCCCCGACGATCCCAGCCGCGTCATCGACACCAAGATCTGCGGCCCCGCCGACTCCTTCGGCTTCCAGGTGGTCGCCGGCGAACACGTGGGCGCGGGGGCGTGGATGTACCACTGCCACGTCCAGAGCCACTCGGACATGGGCATGGCCGGTCTCTTCCTGGTGGCCAAACCGGACGGCACCGTACCGGGCTACGAACCCCACCACCCGGCGGCGGACACGATGGGCACCGCGAAGGGCGGCGCGGACGCGAAGGCCGGGGCGGGGGCGGGACACGCGCACTGAGCGCGGGGGCGATCACGTGGGGCTTTCCCCGCAGCGGCTTCGGCTTCCGCCCGGCTCGTGGACGCGCCGCGGCGCCGCGCTCTCACTCCAGCGGTGCGGGTGCTCCGCCCGTCAGGCGGAGCTGCTCCTCCTCCACGATGCGGCGGGCCAGGGCGGCGTCGGAGACGTCGAGCGCCTCCGGGGACGCCTCGGCGACCTCGCTGCGGCGGGCGTAGGCGTCGAAGAGGCGTTCCTTGCGGGCGAGGAGGGCCAGCATCCGTTCGTCGACGCTGTCGGCGGTCAGCAGCCGGTGGACCTGGACCGTCCGTATCTGCCCCATCCGGTGCGCGCGGGCCACCGCCTGGTGTTCCAGGGTGGGCTTGATCTGCGGCTCGCACAGGACGACCACGGAGGCGGCCTGCATGTTGAGGCCGGTGCCGCCCGCCTGGATCTGGCTCAGCAGCACCGCGTGGCCCCGGGCGGCGGCGAACTCGTCGACCATCAGCTGGCGGCGCGCGGCCGACACGTCCCCGGCCAGCGGTCCCGCCACGTCCTCGCCGAGCGCCTTGCGGACGGTGGCCAGCACGTCGCGGAAGTACGAGAACACCACGACCTTGTGGCCGTTGGCGGCGGCCTCGGCGACGAGTTCGCGCAGCCGGGCCAGATTGGCGGACACCTCGGGCCTCGCGTACGCGGCGCGGCGCATCCGCATGAAGTGGCCGCCGGCGACCGCCTCGCCGTATGCCTCCCGGTCGCCCTCGCTGAACTCCACCCACTCGTCCACCCGTACCAGCGGCGGGAGTTCGCTCAGTACGTCCTCCTGGTTGCGCCGCAGGTAGACGGGCGACACCGCGCGGCGGAAGGCCGCGGAACCGGCCGCCGCGCGCGTGACGTCGAGCGACGGCGCCAGGTCCGGGCGCAGCAGGGCGACCAGGCTGCGGAACTCCGCCACCCGGTTCTCCATCGGCGTCCCGGTCAGCAGCAGGACGTGGTCCGCCCGCTCCGCCCAGCCGGCCACCGCCCGGGACCTGCGGGCCGCCGGGTTCTTCACGAAGTGCGCCTCGTCCACGACCAGCATCCCGGGCCGCTCCGGTACCTCCGCCGCCTCCGGAAGACCGGTCAGCGCGTCGAACGTGGTCAGCGCGACCCCGCCCGACCCGCGCCACTCGGCGAACGCCTCCCGGCGGTCCGGTCCGTGCACCGGGACGACGCTCAGCGTGGAACGGGAGCGGATCTCACGCGTCCAGTTGATCAGTACGCTCGCCGGGCAGACCACCAGGAAGTGGGTCCCGCCGCGCGCCGCGAGGTGGGCGAGCGCGGCGACGGCCTGCACGGTCTTGCCGAGCCCCATCTCGTCCCCGAGCACCACCCGCCGCTGGGCGAGGGCGAACCGGGCCCCGAAGGACTGGTAGCCGCGCAGCGACACCCGCAGCAGGGAGTCGTCCAGCCGGAGCCCCCGCACCCGGTCGGCGACGGAGGCGGGCAGGAACCCCTCGGCGGCGTCCCGGTCCGGGCCGGTGCCGGAGAGGTCCGCCAGCAGCACGTAGTACTCGGTGGAGCGCAGCTCGAAGTCGACCCAGGCCGCGGCCGGTGTCCCGGGCGCCCGGAGCAGGTCGACGGACGCCTGCGCGAACGCCCCGGCCAACCCGCGCTCCTCGGCCGCCGTCAGGGCGGTCCGTACGGCGGCCACCGCCCCGTTCGCCCGTGCGCGGGCCTCCCGGCCCAGGAACAGGGCGGGCAGTCGCCGCCGCAGCGGGGCCGCGTCCGCGAGCGGACCCTCCAGCGCGGTGACCAGGCCCAGCGCCGCGTCCCGTGCGCGGACCGCCTCCGGCCCCGCCGCGACCAACCGGTGCAGGGCCACGACGAGCGCCGTGAACGCGGCGTCGGGGGGCTCCGGCCCGTCGACGGTGAGCCGCACCGAGACGGTGTCGCGCACCGCGTGGGCGATCCGCCCGGCCGCCGCCAGCGCCTGGTCGGCGGTCTGCGCGCCGACACCGGGCAGCGCGCGCAGCGCGTACCGGCCGGTGGCGTGCACCTGGCCGACGGTGGTCAGCCCGCCCTGTTCGACGGCCGTCACCCGGAGCCTGCCCTCGGTGACGTCCTTGAGGCGGCCGACCGGGATCGTCGCCAGTTCCTCGGCGACCAGTGCGTCGAGCATCGGATCGAGGACGGCGCGCACGGCGTCCACGGCCCGCCGGTGGTCGGCCCGGACCGCCCGTGCCGCCGCCAGCAGTTGGTCCGCCCGGTCGAGCGCCGACCGCGCGGCACGCGTTCCGCCGTCACCGGCCGCGGCCCGCCCCATGGGATCTCCTCCTCGCTGTCCCGCCGTCCTGTGCCGCACGCCTGCACGGCCGCGCGCCCGGAGGTGCCCGGCGCGCGGTACCTCCGCGCGCCGTCCGGGTGCGGTCCGCGGCCGGCCCCCGGGGGCGCGTTCCGTGCGGCGTCCATGCTCCCACGCGGGGCGCGGCAGGACGCCCGGTCTCCGCGGAGGCGCCGGTGCCCGGCGGCCCGCCGGCACGTTCCGGCCCGGCGGGGGCGCCGGCTTCCGGGACGACCGGCTCGCGGTCCGTGCGGCGGACGCGGAGGAGACGGCCTCCTTCGCCGGAGCCACCCGGCCGCCCCACGGATGTGGGGACGCATCGGCGGCGGCGCGCACGCCCGGCGGTGGTCGCACGGCCGTGCCGGGGCCGCGCGGCCTGCGGCCGTCGGCGGGCGGTGCGAGACTCGACGGGAGGCACTTTTCCGCCAGTACGACGAGTCTCGCGGGGCGCCGTGGGCCTGCCCCGCCGAAGGAGCGCGCCATGCTCGACCCGACTTTCGTTCCGGGCGCACCGAACTGGATCGACCTCGGCACCCCCGACCTCGACGGGGCCACCGCCTTCTACCGGGAGGTCTTCGGCTGGGACCTGGTGCCCGGCGGACCGGAGACCGGCGGCTACGGGATGTACACGCTGGACGGCAGAACGGTGGCCGGGGTCATGACCGTCACCGAGGAACAGGCCGGGCCGTCCTGGTCGGTCTACTTCCAGACACCCGACGTGGACGCCACGGCCAAGGCGGTCTCCTCGGCGGGCGGCAACGTGCCCTTCCCGCCGATGGACGTGCTGGACTACGGCCGCATGGGCGGCTTCACCGACCCGGCCGGCACCTACTTCGGCACCTGGCAGCCCGGCACCAACACCGGTCTCGGCGTGACCCAGCTCCCCGGCTCGTTCATCTGGTGCGAGCTGTACGTCCCCGACACGGGCGCGGCGAAGACGTTCTACCAGGCGGTCTTCGGCTGGGAGACCGAGGACTCGGCCTTCCCCGGCGGCAGTTACACGATGGTCCGTCCGGCGGGGACCGCGGCCGACGGCGACGACGCCTACTTCGGCGGGCTGGTCGGCCTCGACGAGGTCAAGAGCGAGGCGGCCGCCGGGCCGCACTGGCTGCCGTACTTCCACGCGGACGACGTCGACAGGGTCCTCGGCGACGCGGTCCGGCTCGGCGGGACCGTGACGCTCGGCCCGATGGAGGTCGACGAGGTCGGCACCATGGCCAACGTCACCGACCCGTACGGGGCGTCCTTCGCCGTGATCAAGCCGGCGCCCATGGGAGAGGGCTGATCCGGTCCGGTTCCGCGGCGGCGGCGCGCGGACGCGGACGGTCCGCGCCGTCCGGCGGGTCGCGTTGACGGCGCGTTGAGTGGACGTTTATCACCGGGCGGCAGGCTGCTCGCATGCTGATGAACACCCCGGCGCCCGAAGGCGCCCTCGCCTGGCAGGAGTCGGCGCTGTGCGCGCAGGCCGGCCCCGAGTTCTTCTTTCCCGCCCCCGGCAGTTCGACCCGCGAGGCCAAGCAGCTCTGCTTCGCCTGCGACGAGCGGCTCGCCTGCCTGGACTACGCCCTCGCCAACGACGAACGCTTCGGCGTGTGGGGCGGGTTGTCGGAGAAGGAGCGGGAACGCCTGCGCAGAGTCGGTGGCCGGGACGCCTGAGCGCCGCCCCGATCCGCGCCCCCTGTCCGGGGCACGGGATCCTCGGCCCCGTCGCGTGTCCCGCGCGTCGGCTCAGGACGCGATGCTGAACGTCTCCCCGTAGACCCGCCACGTCAACGGCGGCTCCAGGTCCAGGTTTCCGTCCTCCAGGAAGACCCGCTGCGCGGTGTCGATCCGGGAGGTGTCGCGCTCGACCTTGCGGGCGAGGATGGCGGCCCGGTCCGCGTCGAGGAAGGCGTCCAGGAACGCCGTCTCGTCGCCGCCCTCGGCCGGGGTGTCCGCCTCGGCGAGCGCGGCGTCCCGGATGCCGTAGAAACTCCGGGCGCCGGTCCCCGCGCCGTGCAGCACCATCGCGTCGTAGTAGACGTACTGGCCGAGGGTGCCGAGTCCGTCGAGCTTGGCGAGGCGCACCGCGGGCTCGAAGTAGAGGCGGTCGCGGGTCTCGTCCTGCGCGGTGCGGAAGGTCGCGTCCTCGGCGGCCCGCCGCCAGGCCGAGGTGAATCCGGGATCGAGCCCCTCGTGGGAGCCGCTGCCGTCCACGGCGCGCAGCGCCGGCAGGTAGGGGGCGAGCGGATTGTCCGGGTGGTCGGCGGTGTACGCCTCGACGAGTTGCAGCATGTCGTTGGTGCCCGAGCAGAAGCCGACGATCCCGGCGGTGTAGCCGTTGCCGTCGCCGGTGTCCTCGATGGCGCCGTACCGGCTGCGCCAGTCCAGCGTGGAGCTGTCCGCGCTCGACACCAGCCGGGCCGCGCGCTCCTTCGCCGCCGGATCGGCCAGCCCGGCGGGCAGCGAGGCGATCTGCTCGTCCTCCGCCTGCCGGTCGGCCCCGTCCGCGCCGTCGTCCTCCGCGGCCGTCTCCGTCTCCGTACCCGCCTCCGAGGCCGAACCCGGGACCAGGGCCGGCTTTTCGGACTCCTCGCCGATGCCGAACAGCACGGAGACGGCGATGGCCACCGGGGCGCCGAAGAGGACGAGACGTGTCACAGGCTTCACCCGGCACAGCCTACGATCCGTAAATCTCTGGGGTGCGCCCGGCCCGCACGGCACAATCGCTGCCATGACCGACGACCGGCCCCTCGTCCTCACCTGCGCCCTGCTCGACGACCTCGACCCGCTGCCGTATCCGGAGCGGACACGCCTTCTGGCCTCCCGGGCCCGGCGGTTCGCCGAGGACGGGGTGCTGCAGGGCGTGCTGGAGGAGCTGGAGGACGGCGAGCCGTACGAACGGGGGCTCGCGGTCGTCGCGGCGGCGGTGGCGCGCGACCGGGACTGGATCGCCGCCCGCCTCGCCGACCCCGACCCCTACGTCCGCGGGCAGGCACTGCGGCACGCCGACAGCCTCGGAGTGCCGGACTCCGCTTACGAACAGGCGCTGGTGGACGCCCCCGCCGCCGTCCGCGCCCACGTGCTGCGCGCCGTCGTCGGCGGCCGCCGGACCGGCCTCGCCGACCGGCTGATCGAGCCGCTGCGCGCGACCTGGGGAGACGTGGAGGCGGCCCGGCTGCTGCCCGGCTGCTCCCCGGAGACCGTACGCCGCCTGCTGCCCGGCCTGTTCGCCTCCGCCGCGTGCTGGTCCTCGCTCGGCCGGCGCCACCCCGGTCCCTATCTCGACGAGGCCGAACGCCAGTTGGCCGCCCTGCCCGGCAGCCGCCACGACCAGTGGTGGCAGGGACACGGCCACGACCGCGGGGTCGCGGCCGCCGCCCCGTACCTCCCGCACCGGGTGCTCGACCTGTTGGAACGCCACCGTCCGAGCCGGCTGCCCGGCGCGCTGCTCTCCCGGCTCGGCCCGCTCGTCACCGCCGATCCCGGCCGCTTCCTCGGGCTGTTCCTCGGCCCGGACCGCCTGCCGTTCCCCCGGCACGGCATCCTCGGCGCCGGCCTGTCGCGCCGCCTCGCCCGGACGGCTCCGGCCGACCGCCTCACCGCGCTCGGCCACGCCGTACGGGACGACTCTGCCACCCTCGCGGGCCTGCTCCGGGCCCTGCCGCCCGCGCGCCGCGCCGCGTTCCACGCCGAGGTGACCGGCGACGCCGGGCGGACCCGTCCCGAGCACGTCGACACCGCGCTCCTCGACGCCCTGCCCCGGTCCGCCGTCGCCGCCGTGGCCCGGACCGCGGCCGACCGCGCCCGGTCCGCCGGCGCGCCGGAGAACACCGTGCTGCTCGCCGAGTCCTACCTGCCGCCCGACGAGGTGGCCGAACGGCTGCGCGCCGCCACCCGCAGGCCCGCTGCCGACGACCGCGCGCTGGGCTGGCAGGCGCTCGTCGGCAACGCCGCCCGCTCCGGACGCGCCGACGCGGTCGCCTCGGTGCTGGACGCCCTGCTCGCCCTGCGCAACGAGCAGGACCCGGTCCGCTCCGCCGCCCTGCGTGCCCTGCGCGCCACCCCGCCCGGCCTCTTCACGGACGCCTGCGCACCGTTGCTGGACCGGATCGCCACCGACGCCGTGGAGGCCCGCGACTCCTCCGCCGCGACCCGCTCCGCGCTGGAGGCGCTGGCCGTCGCGGTCCTGCGCGCCCACGCCGTCACGGGCCGGCGCGAGCTGGTGAGCTGGTCGCTGAGGGTGCTGGTGCGGATCTCCGGCTCCGTCGGGCGGGTGGGGCTCGGCCGACTCGACCGCACCCTGCGCCGGGGACAGGAACACCAGGTGTTCGAGGCGCTGCGGACCTGGATGGAGGCGGGGGCCGAGAAATCCGACTACGGACTCGCCCTGTCCCTCGCCCGTTCCGTGGGCCGCCGCGCGTCGGCCATGCCCGAACTCCAGGAACTCCTCCACCAGGCGGTGCACTACGGCGACGCGGCGCACGCCCGGCCCGCGGTCGAACTCTGGCTGGAGCCGCGCGCGCACCGTGACGAGCGGGTCGCTCTGGTGCTGGACCGGGACCGGTCGGCCGCCGCGCTGCCCGCCGTGTGGCACGTCCTCGCCACCCGCCGCACCGACCTGCTGGACGGCTTCCTCGGCAGGCCGCTGCCGCTGGGCCGGTTCGTGACCCGCCCCGGCGAACGCACTCCGGCCCCGGGCCACGACGCCGTGCGCTGGCTGCCCCGCCAGCACCGGGCGGCGCTCGACGGGCTGGCGGACGCGGCGGCCGACGAACGGCTGCCGACGCACGCCCGCGTCGCGGCGGTCGCCGGTCTCGCGGCGCTGCCGGGCATCGGGGCGGGGGCCCTGCGGCGCTGGAGCCGGGCGACCGGCACCGAGCTCGCGGAGGCTGCGCTCGCCGCGCTGGCCCGGACGGACCGCCCGGCCGACGTCCTGCCGGATCTGCTGGCGCACACCGGCGACGACCGCGCCCGGGTGGCGGTGTACGCGTTCTCCCGCGCCTCCCGCCACGTACCGCCGTCGAAGCTGGCGACCGTGCTGGCGGAACGGCTGGCACCCGGCACCGGCAAGGTGACCAGCCGCAAGGAGATGGTGCGGCTCGCGGCCGTCCGGCTGCCCGCCGCGCGGGCCGCCGCCCTGCTCGCCGGGGCCTACACCGCCGAGGGCCAGCACCGGGACGTGCGCGCCGCCTGCGTGGCGTTCGCCGTGGAACTGCCGGGAGAGGAACGCGCCTGGGAGATCCTCGCCGACGCCGCCGCCGGTGAACCCGTGCTGCGGGCGGCCGTCCTGCGCGCCCACCCGGTGCAGCTCGCGGAGGTCCACCGGCCCCGGTTCGCCCGGCTGGTGCGGGAGGTCGGAGCCACCGACGACCCGGAGACCGCCCGCGAGGCGTTCCCCGCGCTCGCCCAGTGGGCGCCGTGGGACCCGGAGGGCGTCGAGGTGCTGGTGGCCGCCGTCACCGACCTGGACCGGCGCGGTACGTGGCGGCAGGCGGCCGGCGCCCTCGCCTCCGCCGCGTTCACCGGACCGGCCGCCGCCGGGGCGCTGCACCGTACGCTCCGCACCCTCGCCGCCACCGACACCGCGGACGACGCCGGAGCGGAGCGGGACCGGCCCGCCCGGCAGCGGTTCGCGGCCCTGGCCGCGCTGCTGCACCGTCACTTCGCGGTGCGCGGCGGCCGGGGCGGGGCGCCGGACCGGCAGGTGGTGACCGGGGCGGCGGAAGTGGCCGCCGGGTACCGGGACCTCGTCCCGCACGCCGTCGCGCTGCTGCTGGCCGCGGTGGACCTGGACGGCGACCCCGACGACACGCACGCGGAGCTGGTCCGGCTGGCGGCGCTGCACGAGCGCCGGCCGGCGCTCGCCGGGGCCACCGCGGGCGGGCTGGGCCGGCGGGTCGACGCGGCGCACCGGGCCGGCGGGGCCGCGCCCGGACCGCTGCTCACGGTCGCGGCCCGGCTCACCGCCGACGGTTCGGTGGTTCAGGGCCTGTTCGGCGCCGCGCTGACCGTGGCCTGCGGCCGGCGGGCGGGCTGGCCGGGGGAGTGGCGCACCCAGCTCAGGATGGTGCGTCACCACGCCGAACCGGACGTGCGGGACGCGGGTCACGCGGTGGCCACGGCAACGGAGTGACACCGGACCCGGTCGCGTGCGAGGCCACGGCGACGGAGTGACACCGACCCCGGTCGCGTGCGAGGCGACGGCGACGGGGTGACACCGGCCCCGGTCGCGTGCGAGGGCGACGGCGACGGCGACGGAGTGACACCGAACCCGGTCGCGTGCGAGGGCGACGGGCCGATACCGGCCCCGGTCGCGTGCGAGAACCGTCGCTTCGGAGTGACACCGGCCCGGAGCGCGTGCACGAGAACCGGCGCGGCGTGGGCGAGGGCCGGCCTCGCCGTGTCCGCGGGACCACCGCGGCGAGGACCGGGGGCCGGACACGCCGCCGCCCGCCGGTGGACCGGCGGGCGGCGGCGTTCGTCCGGGGGCGGTGCGGGGGTCAGCGGCCCCGGGCGGCCATGCGGACGCGCCGCGCGGCCAGCTTCTCGTCGAACTTCGACGCCTCGCCGTCCAGACCGCCCATGAACAGGCCCAGTTCCTCCTGCGCCTTCAGCCCCTCCGGGCCCAGCCCGTCGATGTCGAGGACCTTGAGGTAGCGCAGCACCGGCTGGATCACGTCGTCGTGGTGGATGCGCAGGTTGTAGATCTCGCCGATCGCCATCTGCGCGGCGGCCCGCTCGAAGCCGGGCATGCCGTGGCCGGGCATCCGGAAGTTGACCACCACGTCCCGCACCGCCTGCATCGTGAGGTCGGGGGCGAGCTCGAAGGCAGCGCCCAGCAGGTTGCGGTAGAAGACCATGTGCAGGTTCTCGTCGGTCGCGATCCGCGCCAGCATCCGGTCGCAGACCGGGTCGCCCGACTGGTGGCCGGTGTTGCGGTGCGACACCCGGGTGGCCAGCTCCTGGAACGCGACGTACGCCACGGAGTGCAGCATCGAGTGGCGGTTGTCGGACTCGAACCCCTCCGCCATGTGCGCCATCCGGAACTGCTCCAGCTTGTCCGGGTCGACGGCGCGCGAGGTGAGCAGGTAGTCGCGCATCACGATGCCGTGGCGGCCCTCCTCGGCGGTCCAGCGGTGCACCCAGGTGCCCCACGCGCCGTCGCGGCCGAACAGGCTGGCGATCTCGTGGTGGTAACTGGGCAGGTTGTCCTCGGTGAGGAGGTTGACGACCAGCGCGATCTTGCCGATGTCGGTCACCTTGGACTGGTCGGGCGCCCACGCCTCGCCGTCCTCGAAGATCCCGGTGAAGTTCCGGCCGTCGGAGAAGGGCACGTACTCGTGCGGCATCCAGTCCTTGGCGACCTTGAGATGCCGGTTGAGTTCCTTCTCCACCACCTCTTCCAGCGCATAGAGCAACTGGGCGTCGGTCCATGCTTGCGAACGGCCGAGGCTGGGGGAGGTGATCGTCACGGGTGCTCCTGGGGACGGGAGAATTACCTACGGATACGTAGGTTACGTGTCCGTAGGTTAAGCGAGGGTAAGCCCTCCGCCAACCCGCCTTCCCCTCTCCGGCGGCCTCACCCGTCTCGGCGGACGGTCACGGCCCGGCGGGACGGCCCCGGCGCGCGCGGGAGCGCGCCGCGGGGCGGTGGGCGGGGGCACGGGGCGCACATCGTACGGGAGCGGGCACGGCGTGCGCCGCCGGGAGCGGGGCGGGCGGGCCCCGCGGGTCAGCAGGCTCCGCCCAGCAGTTCGGTGAGGCTGCGGTCCAGGTCGAGGAACCGGTGCTCCTCGCCCTCCGGCACCAGGTTCTGGGCGCGCCCGAGGAAGTGCCGCAGTTCCGAGGTGCGGACGTGGACCATGGCCACGCCCTCGTGCGCGTGGAACTCCAGCACGGTCCGGTCGAAGCCGAACGGCCGCACCCGTACGTCCCCGAGACCGGCCGGCCCGTCCAGGCCCCGGGCGAGCAGTTCCCGGGAGAACTCCCAGGCCACCTCGGTGCCTTCGAGCGTGGCACGGGCCGGGAACGCGATCCGGACGGCGAAGGGATCGCCGCGGTCGTAACTCAGGGTGGCGGGAAGGGTTTCCATCCGCGGAGCGGATGCGACCATGCGGGCCTGCACGGACTGCTCGATGACACTGGACAAGACCTGGCTCCCTCTCACGGCTGGATGAACGGCTCCCGGCACTGGAGTAGACGCCGGAACCCCGCGATCCGTGCACTGACCGAAGGCGTGAGCTGCGTCACCGGACGGAGCCCCCCTCTCCGCCTCGTCTGCCCAGGAACCGGCGGCGCACCCCGGTCGGCGTGCGCGACGACCGGCGGGAGGCAGGGCCGCACCCCGGTTCACCTGCGCGGTCCTCCGCCGGGGCGGTGATCCGCCGCCGCCGGCCCGCGTGCCGGGGGCCCGGCGGGCGGCGCGGGCCCGCGGCGGGAGTCCGCCACCCGCCACCGCCGCCCCGGCGTGTCGCGGCCGACGGACGGCGGCCGTCCGGTCCCGGCCGTCGCCTAGACTGACCCGCCGTGCCGACCTTCCCGCTGCCCGCCGACGCCGAGGAGGCGCGGGCCGTCCAGGACCGGTTGCGCTCCCGGGTGGTCGTGGCGGATTCCGGCCCGCAGCCCGGTACCGGCCGGGCGACCGGCGTGGACGTGGCCTACGACGACGCGCGCGACCTCGTGGTGGCGGCGGCCGTCGTGCTCGACGCCGCCACCCTCGACGTGGTGGAGGAGGCCACGGCGACCGGCCGGGTCACCTTCCCGTACGTCCCCGGTCTGCTGGCCTTCCGCGAACTGCCCACCGTGCTCGCCGCGCTGGAGTCGCTCACCGTCGACCCGGGGCTGGTGGTGTGCGACGGCTACGGCCTGGCCCACCCGCGCCGCTTCGGTCTCGCGAGCCATCTCGGGGTGCTCACCGGTCTGCCCGCCATCGGCGTGGCGAAGAACCCGTTCACCTTCTCCTACGAGCAGCCGGGGCCCCGGCGCGGCGACGGCGCCCCGCTGCTCGACGGGGCGGAGGAGGTCGGGCGCGCGCTGCGCACCAGGGACGGCACCAAGCCCGTCTTCGTCTCCGTCGGCCACCGGGTCACGCTCGACACCGCCTGCGCGCACACGCTGGGCCTGGCCCGCGGGTTCCGGCAGCCGGAGACCACCCGCAGGGCCGACGCGCTGTGCCGACGGGCCCTGCGGGAAGCGAGGGGCTGACGGCGCCCGGTCCGCACCCCGCCGCCCCGCACCGCCCCGTCCGTGCCGGTCCGCCGGGCTACCGCTCGGCCGCGACCCGGAACCGCATGCCGGAAGCGCGCAGCCGCTCCAGCAGGGCGTCGCCCATCGCCACCGCCGTGGTGACCTGGCCCGCGGTGTCCGGCAGATCGTCCAGCGCGAGGCAGAGCGCCGACTCCCCGAGCATCCGGGCCGTCTCGTCGTACCCCGGATCGCCGCCCGAGACCTCGGTGTACACCCGCCGTCCGCCGCCCTCGCCGACGAACCTGACGGTGAACCAGCTCCGTTCCCTGCGCCGCTCGTCCGGACCCCGGCCGGGCTGGTAGCGCCCCGTCAGCCAGTCGCGCACCGGCGGCAGCTGGGCCGCGCCGACCAGTGCCCCGGCCGCGAGGGTCCCGCCGACCGCCACCGGCAGGTGCTTCACCGAGGCGAAGTGCCGGTAGCGGAAGTCGGGGCCGTAACGCTCCAGCGCCCGCGCCGACCGCTCCACCACGCGGGGGTCCACGGTCGGCAGCGGCAGCGCCCAGGTGCCCGTCGCCGCGCTGAAGTGCGGTGCGCCCGGCGCGGACCGAGCCCGCCGCCCGGCGGGCTCCGACTCGTGGCGGCGCCGCTGCCGCGCCGCCGCCCACTGCTGCGGACCGCGCCCCATGACCGCCAGCGCCGAGGCGAGCGTGCCGCCGGAGAAGACGGCATTGGTGCGGACGAACCCGTCCACCGACAGCGGCACCCCCTCGGGGAGCCGGCCCACGGTGAAGTACACACCGAGGTCGTGCGGCACCGAGTCGAAACCGCAGGCGTGCACGATCCTCGCCCCGGAGCGGCGGGCCGTGGCGTGGTGGGCGACGTAGGTCCGGTCGACGAACTCGCCCTCGCCGGTCAGGTCCGCGTAGTCCGTGCCCGCCTCGGCGCAGGCCGCGACGAGTTCCCCGCCGTACCAGAGGTACGGACCCACAGTCGTCGCCACCACCCGTGTGGAGGCGGCCAGTTCGCGCAGCGCCGCCGGATCGTCCGCGTCGGCGACCGCCAACGCGACGTCCTTTAGGTGCGGGTGTCCGGTCAGCAGTCGTGCGCGCAGCCGCTCCAGCTTCGACCGGTCACGGCCGCCGAGGGCCCAGCGCAAGCCCTCGGGCGCGTGGCGGGCGAGATAGTCGGCGGTGAGCGCGCCCGCGAAGCCGGTGGCTCCGTAAAGGACGAGGTCGAAGGGACGTTGGGGCCCGTGCTGCCTGTTCATGCGTGCCTCCGGGAGGGCTCGGCGAGGTGGCGGCGCCCGGTGCTGACGGAGTGTCGCCGGGCGGTCGATCGGGCGGACGAGGCAAGGTTACTGAGCGTTCGCTATGTCGAAAGGGTTGTGCGGTGGTGCCGACGTTCTTAGCATCATCGCTGTTACATCAGTTGTGTCAAACCACTGGGGGCTCGATGACCGCGACAGGGAACGGCCCGCTCGCCGGAGTGCGCGTGGTGGAGCTGGCGGGCATCGGCCCCGGCCCCTTCGCCGCGATGCTGCTGGCCGATCTGGGCGCCGACGTGGTCCGGGTCGACCGGCCGGGAGGGGCGGGTCTCGGCATCGACCCGGCCACCGATCTGACCAACCGCAACAAGCGGTCCGTGCTCGTCGACCTCAAGGCCGAGGGCGGCGCGGAGACCGTACTCGACCTCGCCGAGCGCGCCGACGTGCTCATCGAGGGCTACCGTCCCGGCGTCGCCGAACGCCTCGGCGTGGGCCCCGAGCACTGCTTCACGCGCAACCCGCGCCTGGTCTACGGGCGGATGACCGGCTGGGGGCAGGAAGGCCCGCTCGCCGAGCGCGCCGGGCACGACATCGCCTACATCGCGCTCACCGGCGCCCTCTCCATGATCGGCCGCCCCGGCGAGGCGCCCACGGTCCCCGCCAACCTGGTCGGCGACTACGCGGGCGGATCGCTCTACCTCGTCATCGGCGTCCTCGCCGCCCTCCAGCACGCCCGCACGGACGGCGGACGCGGACAGGTCGTGGACGCGGCGATCGTCGACGGGACCGCCCACCTGACGACCATGATCCACGGCATGATGTCGGCCGGCTCCTGGCAGGACCGGCGCGGCGCCAACCTGCTCGACGGAGGCTGTCCCTTCTACGGCGCCTACCGCACCGCCGACGGCGAGTACATGGCCGTCGGCCCGCTGGAGGAGGCGTTCTACCGGGAGTTCGTCGCCACGCTCGGCATCGAAGGGGACATCCCCCCGCGCGAGGACCCCTCCCGGTGGGAGGAGTTGCGCGCCGCCATCGCCGAGCGCTTCCTGACCCGCGACCGCGCCGCGTGGACCGCCGCCTTCGAGCACACGGACGCCTGCGTGGCCCCCGTGCTCTCGCTCCGCGAGGCCCCGCACCACCCGCACCTCGCGGCCCGCGGCACCTTCGTGGAGCGCGACGGCGTGCACCAGCCCGCCCCCGCGCCCCGCTTCTCCGGCACGCCCGCATCCGTACGCACCGGACCCGCGCTGCCCGGAGCCGACACCGGGTCCGTCGCGGCGGACTGGGACGTGCCGTCCCTGCGCACCACCACCGCGGGCGCGCCCGGCGCTCCCGCATGACCGACGTCCCGCAGCCGCCCCGCACGGGCGGCGCCCCGGCCCGGCCGGACACCACCGTCGAGAACCCACCCCAGGGGGAATGAGTGCAGCGGCAGATCTACACCGAAGAGCACGAGGCGTTCCGCGCCACCGTCCGCACCTTCCTCGACAAGGAGGTGCTGCCGCACTACGCGCAGTGGGAGAAGGACGGCATCGTCTCCCGCGAGGCCTGGCTCGCCGCCGGGCGGCAGGGGCTGCTCGGTCTCGCCGTCCCGGAGGAGTACGGCGGCGGCGGAACCGAGGACTTCCGCTACAGCGCCGTGATGGCGGAGGAGTTCACCCGCGCCGGCGTCAGCGGACTCGCCCTCGGCCTGCACAACGACATCATCGGCCCCTACCTCACCGGGCTGGCCACCGAGGAGCAGAAGCGCCGCTGGCTGCCCGGCTACTGCTCCGGGGAGATCATCACCGCCATCGCCATGACGGAACCCGGCGCCGGCTCCGACCTCCAGGGCATCCGCACCACCGCCGAGGACCGGGGCGGCCACTGGGTGCTCAACGGCTCCAAGACGTTCATCTCCAACGGCATCCTCGCCGACCTGGTGATCGTCGTCGCCAGGACCACGCCGGAGGGCGGCGCCAAGGGGCTGTCCCTCCTCGTCGTCGAGCGCGGGACCGAGGGCTTCGAGCGCGGCCGCAACCTCGACAAGATCGGCCAGAAGTCCCAGGACACCGCCGAACTCTTCTTCAACGACGTGCGCGTGCCCAAGGAGAACCTCCTCGGCGAGCTCGACGGCGGCTTCCTGCACCTGATGACCAACCTCGCGCAGGAGCGCATGGGCATCGCGGTCGCGGCCATCTCCGGCGCCGAGCACCTGCTGGAGATCACCACCCGGTACGTCAAGGAGCGTGAGGCGTTCGGCAGGCCGCTCGCCAAGCTCCAGCACGTCCGGTTCGAGATCGCCGAGATGGCCACCGAATGCGCCGTGACCCGTGCCTTCCTCGACCGGTGCATCACCGAGCACACCGCCGGTACGCTCAGCGCCGTCGACGCCTCCATGGCCAAGTGGTGGGCCACCGAACTGCAGAAGCGGGTCGCCGACCGCTGCCTGCAACTGCACGGCGGATACGGCTACATGAACGAGTTCCCGGTCGCCAAGGCCTTCACCGACGGCCGCATCCAGACCATCTACGGCGGAACGACCGAGATCATGAAGGAGATCATCGGCCGCTCCCTGCTGGCCTGACCCCTCCTCCCGGACACCCCTCGAAAGGCTGCTGACTTGAGTACCGAAGCGTTCGTCTACGACGCGATCCGCACCCCGCGCGGTCGCGGCAAGGCCAACGGGGCCCTGCACGGCACCAAGCCGATCGACCTGGTCGTCGGCCTCATCCACGAGATCCGCGACCGCTTCCCCGGCCTCGACCCGGCCGCCATCGACGACATCGTGCTCGGCGTGGTCAGCCCGCTCGGCGACCAGGGCTCCGACATCGCGCGGATCGCCGCCATCGCCGCCGGACTGCCCGACTCCGTCGCGGGCGTCCAGGAGAACCGCTTCTGCGCCTCGGGCCTGGAAGCGGTCAACCTGGCCGCCGCCAAGGTACGTTCGGGCTGGGAGGACCTCGTCCTCGCGGGCGGCGTCGAGTCCATGTCCCGCGTCCCGATGGGCTCCGACGGCGGCGCCTGGGCCATGGACCCGATGACCAACTACGAGACCGGCTTCGCCCCCCAAGGCATCGGCGCCGACCTCATCGCCACCATCGAGGGCTTCTCCCGCCGCGACGTCGACGAGTACGCCGCCCTCTCCCAGGAGCGCGCCGCGACCGCCTGGAAGGAGGAGCGCTTCGCCCGCTCCGTCGTCCCGGTGAAGGACCGCAGCGGCCTGCTGGTGCTGGACCACGACGAGCACATGCGCCCCGGCACCACCGCCGACTCGCTCGCCGCGCTCAAGCCCTCGTTCGCCGCCATCGGCGAGATGGGCGGCTTCGACGCCGTCGCCCTGCAGAAGTACCACTGGATCGAGAAGATCGACCACGTCCACCACGCCGGCAACTCCTCCGGCATCGTGGACGGCGCGGCCCTCGTCGCCATCGGCTCGCAGGCGGTCGGCGAGCGCTACGGCCTCACCCCGCGCGCCCGCATCGTCTCCGCGGCGGTCTCCGGGTCCGAGCCCACCATCATGCTCACCGGTCCCGCCCCCGCCACCCGCAAGGCGCTCGCCAAGGCGGGGCTCACCATCGACGACATCGACCTCGTCGAGATCAACGAAGCGTTCGCCGGCGTGGTGCTGCGCTTCGTCAAGGACATGGGGATCTCCCTGGACAAGGTCAACGTCAACGGCGGCGCCATCGCCCTCGGCCACCCGCTCGGTGCGACCGGCGCGATGATCCTCGGCACCATCGTCGACGAACTGGAACGGCGCGACCTCCGCTACGGCCTGGTCACCCTCTGCGTGGGCGGCGGCATGGGCATCGCCACCGTCGTCGAACGCGTCTGACCGGCCCCCGGCCCTCCCCGCCCACCGCCTGCCTACGGAGAAGACAGCAATGACCGAGAGCACGACCATCCGCTGGGAACAGGACGGGACCGGAGTCGTCACGCTCGTCCTCGACGACCCCGACCAGTCCGCCAACACCATGAACCAGGGGTTCATCCGGTCCATCGAGGCGGTCGCCGACCGCGCCGAGGCCGAGAAGGACACCATCCGCGGCATCATCTACGCCTCCGCCAAGAAGACCTTCTTCGCCGGCGGCGACCTCAAGGACATGATCCGGATGGGGCCGCAGGACGCGCAGCAGGCCTACACCGGCGGGGTCGCGGTCAAGAAGGCGCTGCGGCGCATCGAGACCCTCGGCAAGCCCGTCGTCGCCGCCGTCAACGGCACCGCGCTCGGCGGCGGCTACGAGATCGCGCTCGCCGCCCACCACCGCGTCGCCCTCGACGCCCCCGGCTCCCGCATCGGCCTCCCCGAGGTCACCCTCGGGCTGCTCCCGGCGGGCGGCGGCGTCACCCGTACCGTACGGCTGCTCGGCATCGCCGACGCGCTGCTCAAGGTCCTGCTCCAGGGCACCCGGTACACCCCCGCCCGCGCGCTGGAGAACGGCCTCGTGCACGAACTGGCCGCCACGCCCGAGGAGATGATGGAGAAGGCGCACGCCTTCATCGACGCCCACCCCGAGTCGCAGCAGCCCTGGGACGTCAAGGGATACAAGATCCCCGGCGGCACCCCCGCCAGCCCCCGGTTCGCCGCCAACCTCCCGGCTTTCCCCGCCAACCTGCGCAAGCAGCTCGCGGGCGTCCCGATGCCGGCCCCGCGCAACATCCTCGCGGCGGCCGTCGAGGGCGCGCAGGTCGACTTCGAGACCGCGCAGACCATCGAGGCCCGCTACTTCACCGAACTGGTCACCGGCCAGGTCTCGAAGAACATGATCCAGGCGTTCTTCTTCGACCTGCAGACCGTCAACTCCGGTGCCAGCCGCCCCAAGGACGTCGAGGAACGCCAGGTCACCAAGGTCGCCGTCCTCGGTGCCGGGATGATGGGCGCGGGCATCGCCTACTCCTGCGCCGCCGCCGGGATCGAGGTCGTCCTCAAGGACGTCACGGCAGAGGCCGCGGCCAAGGGCAAGGCGTACAGCGAGAAACTGCTCGACAAGGCCCTCTCGCGCGGACGCACCACCGAGGCGCGGCGCGACGAGCTGCTGGCGCGGATCACCCCGACCGCCGACCCGGCCGACCTGGCCGGCTGCGACGCCGTGATCGAGGCGGTCTTCGAGGACACCGCCCTCAAGCACAAGGTGTTCCAGGAGATTCAGCACGTCGTCGAGCCCGACGCGCTGCTGTGCTCCAACACCTCGACGCTGCCCATCACGGTGCTCGCCGAGGGCGTCGAGCGCCCGGACGACTTCATCGGCCTGCACTTCTTCTCACCGGTCGACAAGATGCCGCTGGTCGAGATCATCAAGGGTGAGCGCACCGGCGACGAGGCGCTGGCCCGCGCCTTCGACCTGGTCCGCCGCATCAAGAAGACCCCGATCGTCGTCAACGACTCGCGCGGCTTCTTCACCTCGCGCGTCATCGGCCACTTCATCAACGAGGGCGTCGCCCTGGTCGCCGAAGGCGTCGAGCCCGCGTCGGTCGAGCAGGCCGCGGCCCAGGCGGGCTACCCGGCGAAGGTCCTGTCGCTGATGGACGAGCTGACGCTCACCCTGCCCCGCAAGATCCGCGTCGAGACCCGGCGCGCGGTCGAGGAGGCGGGCGGCACCTGGACCCCGCACCCGGCCGACGATCTGGTCGACCGCATGGTGGACGAGTTCGGCCGCCCCGGCCGCAGCGGCGGCGCGGGCTTCTACGAGTACGACGAGAGCGGCAAGCGGACCGGTCTCTGGCCGGGGCTGCGCGAGCACTACACCCGTTCCGACCACGCGATCCCGTTCGAGGACATGAAGGAGCGGATGCTCTTCTCCGAGGCGCTGGACAGCGTCCGCTGCCTCGACGAGAACGTCCTGCTCACCGTCGCCGACGCCAACATCGGCTCCCTGCTGGGCATCGGCTTCCCGCCGTGGACCGGCGGCGTCCTCCAGTACATCAACGGGTACGAGGGCGGCCTCGCCGGCTTCGTGGCGCGCGCCGAGGAGCTCGCGGCGCGCTACGGCGACCGCTTCCTGCCGCCGGCCCGCCTGGTGGAGATGGCGGAGAAGGGCGAGACCTTCCACGACTGATCCCCGCGGGCGGGCCCGCCCGCCGCGCGGGACCGGGCGACCCGCCGCACGGACGCCCCGCCGCAGGAACGCCCCCTCGGGGGCGGTCCCGTGCGGGGCGGCGAGGGCGCCCGGCACGCAGGGGACCGGCCGCCCGCCGCACGGACGCCCCGCCGCACGGTCGCCCTGGCGCCCCGGCGGCGGGGCTTCCGCGCGTCTGCGCCGGGCGCGCCGGGCCGTCGAACGGGCCCGGCGGAAACGGGGCGTGCCTTTCGGGCGGGTGGGTCGTTGGACCCGTCATGAAGAAGCGAAGCGTACTGGCCGTCGTCTCCCTCGCCGCCGGGGCCGTGATCGCCGCGATCTCCCCGCCCCCGGGCGGCGATGCCGCGGCCGCCGCCGAACCGGCCCACAGCCTGGGCGTCCTGGACGGCGTCGGCGACCTCGGTCAGCTCGTCGACGACGCCTCCGGGACCGCCACGTCCACCGCCGGCTCGGTGACCTCCACCGTGGACGGCGCCCGCACCCTCTGACGCCCACGTACGGGTCCGCACGGGCGGACGCCGACGCACCACTCCGCACCGCGGACGCACACCCGGCGGCCGGTCCGGCGGTCCTCCACCGCCCGGCCGGCCCCCGAGCCGCCCCCTCAGCCCGGGGCGGCCGGCCCCCTGAAGGCCCGCAACTCCTCCCGCAGCGACCGCTGGAAGGCCGTGACCAGCGCCTGCACCACGATCGGCTGCATGTGCGCCGACAGCGACTTCATCGCCTCCACGTGCTCCGGGTCCGACTCCCGCGCGCGGTAGGGCCCCCACACCTCGGTGCGGAACAGCCGCGACAACTCGTAGGCCGCCGAGCGGGTGTGCTCCATCAGGACCGTGCGCGCGGCGAGGATCGTCTCGTGCGCGATCGGCACGTCCAGCAGTTCCACCCCGAGCCGCAGCAGCCCCGGATCGACCCGGTGCACCTCGTCGTCCGGCGTGCGCGAGCGCTCCAGCACCCCCATGGCCGCCAGCCGGTCGACGTCCTGCTCGGACAGGGTCCGGCCCGCCCGCTTCTCCAGCTCGGCCCGGCTCATGTCCTCGGCCTGGTCCGGCGCCCAGGACGCCACGAGCGCCCGGTGGATGGCGAGATCGCGTGCGCTGAGATCCGGCGGCAACTGCTCCAGATAGCGCTCGATCGCCGCCAGCGTCATGCCCTGGTGCTGGAGTTCCTCGATCAGCGCCAGCCGCGACACGTGTGCCGAGCCGTAACGCCCCACCCGGCGGGGCCCGATCACCGGCGGCGGGAGCAGCCCCCGCGTGCTGTAGAAGCGAACCGTCCGCACGGTCACCCCCGCGCGGGCCGCCAGTTCGTCGACGGTGAGCGTCGGCTCCTCGGACGCGGTCGCCATGTCTGCTCCTCGTTGCTGGGGTGATGCGGGCCAGGGGATCGGCCGGGTGCAACAGTATTGCTGTCTCACCACAGTGGTGAAAGAGCCGCGGCCGTCTCCGCGAGGACTGTCGGAGGCGGGTCGTACGCTCTTTTCCATGACTGACATCGCGTACGTCACGGGTGACGCGACGGCTCCCGGGGGCGAGGGCGTCAAGCTGATCGTGCACGTCTGCAACGACCTGGGCGGCTGGGGCAAGGGGTTCGTGCTCGCCGTGTCCCGGCGCCGGCCCGAGCCGGAGGCCGCGTACCGCCGCTGGCACCGGGAGCGGGTGGGGAACGACTTCGGGCTGGGCGCGGTCCAGTTCGTGCCGGTCGGACCGTTCCTGTGGGTGGCCAACCTGATCGGCCAGCGCGGCCTGCGCCGGGGCAGCAAGGGCGTGCCGGTGCGGTACGAGGCGATCGACGCGGGCCTCGCGGCCGTCGCGGTGAAGGCCGCCGAACTGGGGGCGTCCGTGCACATGCCCCGCATCGGCTGCGGCCTGGCCGGCGGCACCTGGTCGCGGATCGAGCCGCTGATAGCCGAGCGCCTGACGGCCCGCGGCGTCCCGGTCACGGTGTACGACGTGGGCTGACCGGTCCGCAGGGCCGCATCGCGGCGTCGTGGCGGCCCTCGGCCCCGCCGCATACTGGAACCGACCGGCCCCGCCCCGTCCCTCCACCCCGGGAGCTGCCCATGAGCCGCGCGGACACCAGGCGCGCCGACCCGCCGCCGCCCCCGCGCGGCGGTGTGCTCTGGAGCCTGGCCGGGGACGTACGGGGGCTCCTGATGCTGCCCGCCGCCCTCACCCTGCAGGTCGCCCACCCCGCCGTCGGGGCCGGCGTGGACGAGCACTCCGTCTTCCGCACCGACCCGTGGGGCCGCGGCGAACGCTCGCTGCGCTCCCTCCAACTCTGGGTGTACGGCGGGCCGGCCGCCGCCGAGGAGGGGCGCAGGCTCCGCGTCCTGCACCGCACCATCGCCGGCACCGACACCCGGGGCCGCCGCTACCACGCGCTCACCCCGGCGAACTACGCCTGGGTGCACGCCACCGGTTTCCCCGTCTACCAGCACGCCGCCCGCTATCTGGTCCGCCCGCTCACCGCGGCACAGGAGCGGGCGCTGTACGCCGAGTGGCTCCGGGTCGGGCGGGTCCTGGGCATCCGCGACCGGGACATGCCGCAGACCGTCGAGGAGTTCTGGCCGTACTACCGCAGGATGCTCGCCGAGGAGATCGAGCGGACCGCCGTCGTCGACGACCTGGTCGCCACCGACCGGCCCGTGCCGCCGCCGGACCGCGGGCCGCTGCCCCTGCGGATCGCGGCCCGCGCCCTGTGGCCGGTGGTGCTGCCGCCGCTGGCCCGGTTCCGCCGGTTCCTGACCGTGGGCCTGATGCCGCCGGACGCCCGCGAAGCGATCGGCCTGCCCTGGTCGGCGGAGCAGGAGAGGGCGTTGCGCCGCTTCTGCACGGTGGTCCGCCTCGTGGTGCCCGCCCTGCCCGAGCGGCTCCGGTATCTGCCGATGGCCAGGGAGGCCCGGCGGGCCGCCCGGAGGCGAGAGGGCGGAGAGGGCCGAGAGGTCCGAGAGGGCCGGGGGGTCAGGCGGAGCCCCGGAGGACCAGTTCGGTCGGGGTGATCACCGGGGACGCGTCCGCTCCGGGCCCCTCGTCCAGCCTGCGCATGAGCCGGCGCACCATCAGGCGGCCCATGCCCTCCACGTCCTGGCGCACGGTGGTGAGCGGCGGGGCGGTGGTCTCCGCCACCGGGGCCATGTCGTCGAAGCCGACCACCGCCACGTCCTCGGGCACCCTGCGGCCGTGCTCCGCCAGGGCCCGCAGCGCGCCCGAGGCCATCAGGTCGTTGGCGACGAAGACGGCGTCCACCGCCGGTTCCCGCTCCAGCAGCCGGGACATGGCGGCGGCGCCGCCCTCCGCGGTGAAGTCGCCCTCCTCGATCAGCGCGGGGAGGCCGTCCGGCAGCGTGGCGCGGTAGCCCTCGGCCCGGTCGAGCGCCGAGGTCTGGTGGACCGGGCCCGCGATGTGGGCGATCCGCCGGCGGCCGAGGGAGACGAGGTGGGCCACCGCCTGGCGGGCACCGCCCCGGTTGTCGCAGTCGACGTACCCGACGTCCGGCGCGGGGTCCCCGGGCCCCGGCCGGCCGCCGTAGACCACCGGGACGCGGAACCGCCCGATGACGGCGGGGAGTTCGTCGTCCGTGTGCAGCGAGAAGGCGAGGACGCCGTCCACGTGCCCGCCCGCCAGATAGCGCGACACCCGGTCGAAGTCGCCACTGCCCTCCACCAGCAGCAATACCAACTGGACGTCGTGCAGCACGAGTTCGCGACTGATCCCACGGATCTGCCGGGAGAAGAACGGGTCCGAGAAGACGCGGAACTCCGGTTCGTCGATGATGACGGCGACCGCGCCGTTGCGCCGGGTCACCAGGGTGCGGGCCGCGTGGTTCGGTACGTAGCCGAGCTCCTCCACCGCCACGTTCACCCGTTCCACCAGGTGCGGCCGGACCCCCGCGCCGCCGTTGACGACCCGTGAGGCCGTCGCCCGGGAGACCCCGGCCCGTGCGGCCACCGCCTCCAGCGTCGGCCGGACGTCCGGCGGCGGGCTGTCGGCGGTCTGATCGGACAACGGGGTGCTCCTCGTGCGTCGCGTGCGCCCGGCCGGCGGGCGGACGGCAGCGGTCCGGTTCCGTCGACGGTCCGGTTCCGCCGGCGGCCGGGAGGGAACGGCTCCACCCAGCCCCCCGGCCCGGTGGAAACGGCTGGAAAACGTCACTGTAGACGCCTCGATCGCCCCCGGCGGGCCGTGCCCCCGTCCAGGGGCGGCGTCCCGCAGAGGGCGCGGGCGGGCAGCTCGGTGACGGCGCGTGTCCGGGCGTCCGTCCGGTCCGCGGTCCGGTCCCGGCTTTCCGGGGGCATAGCGGTGGATGCGGTGGCGAAAGGTCTCGTGCTGCTCGCTCGTTGCTCCCCGAGCTCGCACGTTCGGTGTGGTACTGCCTACACAGAGCTATTTTTTCGATGTGAAAGGTGCCGCCTGTGTCGCACGACGATCAGAGTTCGACCGGCCGGGGTGATTCGCCGGTCGTCGCGGACCTTCCCGAGCAGGACGCCCACCACGCCAGACGCCCGGTGACCGACTGGGTGGTGTTCGGCGTCACGGCGGTGCTCACCCTCGCCTTCGTGCTCTGGGGCTCGATCGGCACGGACTCGCTGGAGAGCGTCTCCACCAAAGCCCTCGGCGGCCTCATGCACAACGCCGGCTGGGCCTTCATCGTCGCCGCCTCCGCTTTCGTGATCTTCGCCCTGTGGCTGGCCATCAGCCGCTACGGCACGATCTCGCTCGGCCGGGAGGGCGAGGAGCCCGAATTCCGGACCATCTCCTGGGTCGCGATGATGTTCAGCGCCGGCATGGGCATCGGCCTGATGTTCTACGGGGTCAGCGAGCCGCTGGCCCACTTCACCGACCCGCCGCCCGGCACCCGCCCCGCCGACCAGGCCGAGGCGATGCAGACGGCCATGGCGACCACGCTCTTCCACTGGACGCTGCACCCCTGGGCCATCTACGCCGTCGTCGGCCTCGCCATCGCGTACAGCTCCTACCGGCGCGGCAGGCGGCAGACGATCAGCGCCGTCTTCGAGCCGCTGATCGGCGAGCGGCACGCGCACGGCGCGTTCGGCCGGGTCATCGACATCCTGGCCATCTTCGCCACCCTCTTCGGGTCGGCCGCCTCGCTGGGCCTCGGCGCCCTCCAGATCGGCAGCGGGTTCCAGGAACTCGACTGGATGGAGAAGACCGGCACCGGACTGCTGGTGGCCATCATCGCCGTGCTGACCGTGGCGTTCGTCTTCTCGGCCGTTTCCGGCGTGGAGCGGGGCATCCAGTGGCTGTCCAACACCAACATGGTGCTCGCCCTGGTCCTGGCGGTCTTCGTCTTCGTCGCCGGCCCGACGATCATCGTCCTCGACCTGCTGCCCACCTCGGTCGCCACGTACTTCGGCGAACTCCCACAGCTCGCCGGGCGCACCGAGGCGTCCGGAGAGGGCGCGGTGGCCGACTGGCTCAGCAGCTGGACCGTCTTCTACTGGGCCTGGTGGATCTCCTGGACGCCCTTCGTCGGCATGTTCATCGCCCGGATCAGCCGCGGCCGGACGATCCGTCAGTTCGTCGGCGGCGTGATCCTGGTCCCGAGCACCGTCAGCCTCATCTGGTTCGCGATCTTCGGCGGTTCCGCGATCCGGCTCCAGCAGGCCGGGAAGCTCGCCGGGGCGGACACCCAGGAGGCGCAGCTCTTCGGCGTCCTCCAGCAGTTCCCCATCCCGACCGTGATGAGCATCCTGGTGATGATCCTGGTCGGCATCTTCTTCGTCTCGGGCGCGGACGCCGCCTCCATCGTCATGGGCACGCTGTCCCAGAAGGGCGTGCTCGAACCCGCCAAGTACGTCGTGGTGTTCTGGGGCGTCGTCACCGGAGCCGTGGCGGCGGTCATGCTGCTGATCGGCAACGGCAAGGGCGACGCGCTCGCCGGGCTGCAGAACCTCACCATCCTCGCGGCGGCGCCGTTCGTCGTGGTGATGGTGGGCATGTGCGTGGCGATGCTCCGCGACCTGCGGGCGGACCCGCTGATCGTGCGCCGGGAGTTCGGCGTGGAGGCGGTCGAGTCCGCGGTCATCGAGGGGCACGCCAAGTACGACGGCGACTTCGAGATCCGGATCGGCCCCGGCACCACCACCTCGGTCACCACGGACGAACGCCACCCGGAGCAGCCCGGCGGCTCGACGCGCTCCGGGGACTGACGGTCCGCGTCACCGGCGGACCGCGCCCCGGAGTGCCGTTCGGCACCCGGCCGGCGGGGCATTCCGCCTCCGGGCGCATTCCGCCTCCGGGCGCATCCCGCCTCCCGGCGCATCCCGTCCTCCCGGCGCATTCCGCGGCGGGAGGGCACGGGAGGCGGCCCCGGCCACTCCCGCCGCTCGCCCGCCGGGTCTCACGCCCGACCGCCACGGCCCCGGCCCGCCCGGTCACCGCGGCCCGCTCGCCGCGGACCGGCCCGCCCGGCCCCGGGTGCGCTCAGCCGACCAGCGCCGCCGCCGCCCGCGCACAGCCCCAGGCGACGGTCACCCCCGCGCCGCCGTGCCCGTAGTGGTGCACGAGCAGGCCGCCGTCCGCACGCCGCTCCGCCTCGATCCGCACCCCGCCCGCGCGGGCGGGCCGCAGACCGACGCGGTGGCCGAGGACCCGGGCCCCGGCGATCTCGGGCCGCACCCGGGCGCACCGCTCCACGATGCGTGCGGCGGTCGCCGGGTCGGGCGTGGTCCGCGGATCGTCCGTCTCCGCGGTGCCCCCGAGGATCAGGCCGCCCGGCTGCGGAAAGAAGTACGTGGTGGCGTCTGCCGCGGGATCGGCCCGTGTGTACCACTCGGTGATGCCCGGGTTCTCCACCACGACGAGCTGGCCCCGCACCGCGCGCACCGACGGGTCGCCGGCCAGCACCGCCGCCCCGAGCCCCGCGCAGTTCACCACCACGGGCGCCTCGGCCGCCGGAGCGGCGAAGTCCGTCACCGTACGCCGCTCGAACGACCCGCCCGCCGCGCGCAGCCGCCGTTCCAGCCACTCCAGGTGGACCGGCATGTCCAGCAGCGGCAGCGTGACCCGCAGTCCCTCGGGCGTCTCCCGTACGTCCCGCAGCCGCGCGGCCCACGGCCCCGGCCCGTCGAGCCGTTCACCGCCGTGCAGTCCCGGTACCAGGCGCACCCCGGTCTCCCCGGGGGCGTCCGCCAGCTCCTCGTGCACCCGCAGGGTCTCCAGCGCCCACTCCACGACCCGCTCGGCCGGCTCGATCCGGTACGGCCACCACAGGGCCCCCGCCACCGCCGAGGTGGTGGACCCCGAGGGCTGGGCCGACCACACCCGCACCGCGTGCCCGCGCTCCGCCAGGACCACCGCGGTGGTGAGCCCGACGACCCCTCCGCCCACCACGATCACGTCGTTCATGTGCGTCCCCTCTCGCCGTTCGCCCGTCGTCGCGTCCGCCACGGCGGCACCCCGCGGCGGGAGCGCCGCCGTGGCCGGCGTCCCGCCCCGTGGGAGCCGCGCGTCCGGGGACAGTCTCACCCGCCGCGGCCGTCGTGCGACCGCCCCGTACCGCCACCGCTTCCCGTCCCCGGCGGACCACCGTCCCCCGGGCATTAGGATCGGGACCCTGATGACTGCCACTCTCGTCGCCAAGGACCTCGCCGCCGGACACGGCGACCGCACCCTCTTCGCCGGACTCGACCTCGTCGTCGCGCCCGGCGACGTGATCGGTCTCGTCGGAGTCAACGGCGCCGGTAAATCGTCCCTGCTCCGGCTGCTCGCGGGCCTCGACAAGCCGGAGGAGGGGGAGCTGCGGCTCTCGCCGCCCACCGCCACCGTCGGCCACCTGCCGCAGGAGCCCGAGCGGCGGCCCGACGAGACCGTGCGCGACTTCCTGGCCCGCCGGACCGGCGTCGCCGCGGCCCAGGCGGCGATGGACACCGCGACGCAGGGCCTGGTGGACGGCGTCCCCGGCGCGGACGACGCGTACGCGGAGACGCTGGAGCGCTGGCTCGACCTCGGCGGCGCCGACCTCGACGAACGCGCCGAGGAGGTCGCCGCCGACCTCGGGCTGACCGTCGGGCTCGACCTGCCGATGACCGCGCTCTCCGGCGGCCAGGCGGCACGCGCCGGCCTCGCCTCGCTGCTGCTGTCCCGCTACGACGTCTTCCTGCTCGACGAGCCCACCAACGACCTCGACCTGGTCGGCCTGGAACGCCTGGAGCGTTTCGTCTCCGGCCTGCGCGCCGGGACCGTCGTCGTCAGCCACGACCGCGAGTTCCTGATGCGCACCGTCACCAAGGTGCTGGAACTCGATCTCGCCCAGCAGCAGATCAACCTCTACGGCGGCGGGTACGCGGCCTATCTGGAGGAGCGCGAGCGGGCCCGTACCCACGCCCGCGAGGAGTTCGACGAGTACGCCGACAAGCGGTCCGCCCTCGAAGGCCGGGCCCAGATGCAGCGCGGCTGGATGGACAAGGGCGTCAAGAACGCCCGCCGCAAGGCCACCGACTCCGACAAGCTCGGCCGCAAGTTCCGCAGCGAGGCCAGCGAGAAGCAGGCCGCCAAGGCGCGCCAGACGCAGCGGATGATCGAGCGGCTGGACGTCGTCGAGGAGCCCCGCAAGGAGTGGGAGCTGCGGATGGAGATCGCCGCCGCCCCGCGCTCCGGCTCGGTGGTCGCCACCCTGCGCGAAGCACGTGTGGTCCGGGGCGACTTCGCCTTCGGCCCCGCCTCCCTCCAGGTCGACTGGGCCGACCGGATCGCCATCACCGGGGCCAACGGCGCGGGCAAGTCCACCCTGCTCGCGGCCCTGCTGGGCAGGCTGCCGCTGGACTCGGGCCAGGCCACGCTCGGTTCGGGCGTGGTCGTCGGCGAGGTGGACCAGGCCCGCAAGCTGTTCCTCGGCGAGCAGAGCCTGCTGGAGGCGTTCTGCGCCGCGGTGCCCGACACGGAACCCGCCGAAGTGCGCACCCTGCTGGCCAAGTTCGGGCTGCGCGCCGCCCACGTGGTGCGTCCGGCGACGACCCTCTCGCCGGGCGAGCGCACCCGCGCGGCCCTCGCCCTGCTCCAGGGACGCGGGGTCAATCTGCTGGTCCTCGACGAGCCGACCAACCACCTGGACCTGCCCGCCATCGAGCAGTTGGAGTCCGCGCTCGACTCCTACCAGGGCACCCTGCTCCTGGTCACCCACGACCGCCGCATGCTTCAGGCGGTGCGCACCACCCGGCGCGTCGAGGTCGCGGACGGCACGGTCACCGAACTCTGAGCGCCCCGAACGCGGACGGGCGGGCCCACCGTGGAGGTGGGCCCGCCCGTCCGCGTTCGCGCGGTCAGCGCCTGCGGTCGCCGCGCTGCGGGTCGGTCAGACCCGCACGGCGCAGCGCGTCCGCCATCGCGCTGTTGACCGGCGCCGGCGCCGAAGCCGACCGCCCGCCGCCCTGGCCCCCGCCACGCCGGTCCCGGCCGCCCTGACCGTCGCCGCGCCCGCCGCCCTGCTGCTGCCGGCCCGGCGCCTGGTCCTGCCCCTGCCGCTGGCGCGGCGGACGGCCGCCCTGGGGGCCGGCCCCCTCGCGGTCGCGGCGCTGCCCGCTCCGCTCGCCCGGGGTCACGTCGTCGTCCAGGCGCAGCGTCAGCGAGATGCGCTTGCGCGGGACGTCGACCTCCTGCACCTTCACCTTCACGATGTCGCCCGGCTTCACGACGTCGCGCGGGTCCTTCACGAAGGTCCGCGACATCGCGGACACGTGGACCAGACCGTCCTGGTGCACCCCGACGTCGACGAACGCGCCGAAGGCCGCCACGTTGGTGACGACGCCCTCCAGCACCATGCCCGGTTCCAGGTCGCCGATCTTCTCGACGCCGTCCTTGAAGGTGGCGGTGCGGAACGCCGGCCGGGGGTCGCGCCCCGGCTTCTCCAGCTCCTTCAGGATGTCGGTCACCGTCGGCAGACCGAACTTCTCGTCCACGAAGTCGTCGGCGCGCAGCGTCCGCAGCACGTCCGAGTTGCCGATCAGGGAGGCGACCTCGCTGCCCGTCGTCTTCACCATTCGGCGGACCACCGGATACGCCTCCGGGTGCACGCTCGACCCGTCCAGCGGGTCGTCGCCGCCCCGGATGCGGAGGAAGCCCGCACACTGCTCGTACGCCTTCGGGCCCAGCCGGGCCACGCCCTTGAGCTCCTTGCGCGACCGGAACGGGCCGTTGGAGTCGCGGTGCGCGACGATGTTCTCGGCGAGCCCGGAGCTGATCCCGGAGACCCGCGAAAGCAGCGGCGCGGAGGCGGTGTTGACGTCCACGCCGACGCCGTTCACGCAGTCCTCCACCACCGCGTCCAGCGAGCGGGAGAGCTTCACCTCGGACAGGTCGTGCTGGTACTGGCCGACCCCGATGGACTTCGGGTCGATCTTCACCAGTTCGGCCAGCGGGTCCTGGAGGCGGCGGGCGATCGACACGGCCCCGCGCAACGACACGTCCATGTCGGGCAGTTCCTGCGAGGCGAAGGCGGAAGCCGAGTAGACGGAGGCGCCCGCCTCCGAGACCATCACCTTGGTCAGCTTCAACTCGGGGTGCTTGTCGCAGAGTTCCGCGGCGAGCTTGTCGGTCTCGCGGGACGCGGTGCCGTTGCCGATGGCGATCAGGTCCACCGCGTGCTCACGGCAGAGCCGCGCCAGCTTGGCGAGCGACTCGTCCCAGCGGTTGGCCGGGACGTGCGGGTGGATGACGTCGGTGGCCACCACCTTGCCGGTGGCGTCCACGACGGCCACCTTGACTCCGGTGCGGAAGCCGGGGTCGAGCCCCAGCGTCGCGCGGGTGCCCGCCGGAGCGGCGAGCAGCAGGTCGCGCAGGTTGGACGCGAAGACGCGGACCGCCTCGTCCTCGGCGGCCGTGCGCAGCCGCAGCCGCAGGTCGATGCCGAGGTGGACGAGGACGCGGGTGCGCCAGGCCCAGCGCACGGTGTCGGCGAGCCACTTGTCGCCGGGCCGGCCGCGGTCGGCGATGGAGAACCGCCGGGCGATCATGTTCTCGTAGCCCGTGGGGCCCGGCTCGTCCGAGGGTTCCTCGGGCTCCAGCACCAGGTCGAGCACGTCCTCCTTCTCGCCGCGCAGCAGGGCGAGCACGCGGTGCGAGGGGAGCGCGGTGAACGGCTCGGTGAAGTCGAAGTAGTCGGCGAACTTCGCGCCGTCGGTCTCCTTGCCGTCGCGGACCCTCGCCCGCAGCCGCCCTCGGGTCCACATCCGCTCGCGGAGCTCCCCGGTCAGGTCGGCGTCCTCGGAGAACCGCTCGGTCAGGATGGCGCGGGCGCCCTCCAGCGCCGCCACCGTGTCCGCGACGCCCTTGTCCTCGTCGACGTACGCGGCGGCCGCCGCGTACGGGTCCACCGACGGGTCGGCCAGCAGTCCGTCCGCCAGCGGTTCCAGACCGGCCTCACGGGCGATCTGGGCCTTGGTGCGACGCTTGGGCTTGAACGGGAGGTAGATGTCCTCCAGGCGCGACTTGGTGTCGGCGGCCCGGATCCGGGCTTCCAGGGCCTCGTCGAGCTTGCCCTGCTCGCGTACGGATTCGAGGACGGCGGCGCGCCGGTCCTCCAGCTCCCGCAGATAGCGCAGCCGCTCCTCCAACGTGCGCAGCTGCGCGTCGTCGAGCATCTCGGTCGCTTCCTTGCGGTAGCGCGCGATGAACGGCACGGTCGAACCGCCGTCGAGCAGCTCGACGGCCGCCGTCACCTGCCGCTCCCGTACGCCGAGTTCCTCGGCGATCCTGCCTTCGATGGACGTCGTCACGTTTTTCCCGACTCGCCTTCTCGTACTGGCTGTGCTGGCTCTGCTGGCTTCCCACGGGGCCCTGCCCCGTCTGCCTGCATTGTGCCGGGTGGTGCGGCGCCGTGTCGCGCGACGTCACGGGACGGCGGGGCCGGCGACGCCGGTCAGGCGCGCCGGGTGGCGTTGCCGGCACCGCCGAACAGCTTGGCCACGACACGGAAGGGAAGGGTGACGACGGTGGCGACGGCCGAGCCGACGGTGCGGAGCGCGTCTGCGAGGGCGTGGAACACGGGGTCCTCCTCGGTAGGTTGCCGGTACGTGTTCCGCCTGGCCGCTCAGGCGCTCCGTAAACCCGGGCGGAAGTCCCGGGCCGCCCGAGCCGCAGATCAGCCCTTGCCGGTGGCGCTCTCCGGGAAGGCGCCCGCGGCCGCCGCGGTGAAGAGGAACCCGCGGGCCAGTTCGGTCAGGCGCTCCACGCCCGCCGCGCCCAGGTGTTCGTAGGGGGCGGCGTCCATCCGGTCGGTCGCCTCCTCGACACCGGCCCGCAGCGCGGAGCCGGCCTCGGTCAGCTCGCCCTCGCCGGTCAGCAGGCCGCGCTCACGGAGCCGGTGGGAGGCGGCGTCCCAGTCCGTGCGGCGCCAGCCGCGGGTCGCCAGGATCCAGCGCGGGGCCATGCCCTTGCCGGTGGCGGTGTGGCTGACCAGGGCCTCCACCGGGTCGAGACCGGCCGCGAGCAGGGCGGCGAGGTGGGCGTCGCCCCGGTGCTCGCGGAGCAGGGTGGCCGCGTGCCAGTACGCCAGGTGCGGCTCCTCGGGGACCGGGAGGTCGGCGTGCGCGGCGTACAGCGGCCGGGCGTGCCGGGTGCACGCCTCGGCGGCCCGCAGCGCCAGCTCGGCCGCCTCGGCCATCTCGGGGGAGGCGACGATCTCCTCGCCGAGCAGCCGTCCGAGCGTCGCGTCGGCGACGCGCAGCCGGGCGCCGAGCACCGCCTCGGGGGTGGCGGCGTCCCAGACGGCGGGGACGTGCGTGGCCACCAGCTCGTGGTTGAAGTTGTAGAAGGTGGAGGTGACCGTGCCCGGTCCGACGGCGCCGAGCGCGGCGGCCCGGAAGGCGAAGTAGGCGGCGCTGGGGTCGTCGATGCCTATCCCGGCGAACTCGGTGCCGAGGTCGGGGGAGAAGAAGACGCACGAGTGCAGCGGGTTGACGGCGTTGTGGCAGCGGCGGCCGGCGCGGGGCGCGAGAGTGCTCATGGCCGTACGTTACCGACTGGTCAGTACGTGACGGAACCCGCGGCGCCCATGCCGTTCCCGGACCACGGAACCCGCAGCGCCGGAACGGACCGTTCCGGCACCCGCGGCGCCGACCGGACGGCACCAGAACCCGCGGTACCGAACCGGACGCTTCCGGCACCCGCGGCGCCGGACCGGACCGTTCCGGCACCGCCCCGGTCAGTCCTTCGCGTCCGGCGTCCACGGGAAGCGCGGCGGCCGGCGCTCCAGGAAGGCGGCGACCCCCTCCGCGGTCTCGCCGCTGCTCTCCGCACACCCCCTCCAGTGCGCCTGCCGCTCGCCCCGCCCGTCCGCGAACTCCTTGACCGCCGTCTGCGTCAGCAGCGAGCGCGAGGTGAGGACGGCGGTGAACTCCCGGACCCGGCCCGCCAGCTCCCCGGCGGGCAGCAACTCGTCGATCAGACCGGTGCGCAGCGCCCGCTCGGCGCCGATCAGCTCGCCGGAGAAGAGCAGGTACTTCGCGGCGGACGGTCCCATCAGGTCGATCAGGCGGCGGGTCGAGGAGGCCGGGTAGACGATCCCGAGCTTGGCCGGAGTCACCCCGAACGACGCGCCCTCCTCCGCGAACCGCAGGTCGCAGGCGGCGGCGAGCTGGCTGCCGCCGCCGACGCAGTACCCGCGCACCGCCGCCAGCGTGGGGCGCGGGAAGGCGGCGAGCGCGTTCTCGGCGACGACGGCGTACCCCTGGGCCCTGCTGTCCGGATCCTTCAGCGAGCCGATGTCCGCGCCCGCGCAGAAGGTGTCGCCGGCCCCGGTCAGCACCAGGGCCCGTACCTGCGGATCGGCGGCCAGTCCGTCCAGCAGCGCGGGCAGTGCCTGCCACATCGCGGCCGTCATCGCGTTGCGCTTGGCGGGATTGCTGATGACGACGGTGGCCACCCCGTCGGCGACGGAGTGGGCGAGCTGTGCCCGGGTGCGGTCCATGGGCCGGATGCTATCCACCCGGTCCGAACCTATGATCGGGAAGGGGTCGTGAACCGCGCACGCACCGCAGAGGAGCTGTCCGATGGCCGATCCCGCCGCCGTCTCCGGCAAGAAACTCCGCCGCGGCTACGGCCTGCTGGCCCTGCTCGGCATCGTCCTGGTCGCCGCCGGCGTCGTGGGCCTCATCTACACCGGTGTCGCCACCCTCACCTCCATGCTGCTGTTCGGCTGGCTGCTGCTGATCGGCGGCCTGGTGGGGCTGGTGCACGCGGTGCAGTCCCGCGGCACCAGCTTCTTCTGGCTCGGGGTGGTGGTCGCCGCGCTGAACATCGCGGCGGGCGTCGTGGTCATCCACGACCCCCACGGCACGGCCGAGGCCCTGACGATGTTCGCCGCCCTGCTCTTCCTGACCGGCGGCCTCTTCCGCACGGTCGGGAGCGTGGTGGTGCGCGGCCCGCAGTTCGGCTGGACCCTGTTCCAGGGCGTCATCGGCCTGCTGCTCGGCGTGCTGGTCCTCTTCGACTGGCCGCACAGCAGCCTCTACGTCCTCGGCACCTTCTTCTCGCTCGCCCTGCTCTTCGACGGGCTCGGCCTGATCGCGCTCGGTGTCGGCGGCCGGGAGATCGTCGGCATGGTGGACCGCACGGCGGTCCCGGGCGGCGGCGCGGGGCCGGGCGGGCACGGCGGGTCCGGCGAGCGTGACCGGTCCGGCAAGCGGAACCGTTTCGGCAAGCGTGACCGGGACCTCGGCGCCTGACATTCCGAAGTGGATCAAAAACAGTCGCTCAACCGACGGCGTCCTGCTCGCGCGGTCAATAGGCGTCGATAGCGAGCCACTTTCTGTCAGTCGCCGAGGTGGCGGCTCGCCTTTCCCAAGACTCGTGACTCGACGGTCAGTGAAGTCCTGTGCGCAGTGCCGAGTCGAGAGCGGGTACCGGATCATGGAGAGCCGCGGAAGTGTTCCGGCCAGACCCGTGTCGTACGAGGGAGTGTGGCGCTTCACCGCTCCCGCCGTCGACGTCTCGGTGCCGCAGGCCCGGCACGCGGTGCGGGACCTGCTGAACCGGCAGGGCGTCCCGCTCGACGACGACATCCTCCAGGGACTGCTGCTGATCGTCTCCGAGCTGGCGACCAACGCGGTCAAACACGCGGCGCTGCTCTCGCCGGAGCTGTCGGTGGAGGTGGCGATCGGGCCGGACTGGGTCAAGGTGTCCGTCGAGGACAACCACCCCTACCGCCCGACCGCGCTGGAGACCGACTACGCGCAGACCGGCGGCCGGGGGCTGCTGCTGGTGAAGGAGATCACCGCGGAGGCCGGCGGCACCTGCGACGTCGAGCACACCGCGGGCGGCGGCAAGATCATCTGGGCCGCCCTGCCGCTCACCGCCCGCCTCTGACCCGGCGCGTTCACCAGCCGGCGGACGTCCCCGTCAGCTCCCTGACGGCCGGACGCGCCGCGTTCAGCACGGTCATGAACCACGCCGAGAACCCGCCCGCGGCGTGCCGCTCGGCCAGCTCCGCCGCGGTCACGAACGCTGTCTCGCCGACCTCCTCGGGGTCCGGCCGCAGCTGCTCCTGGGCCAGCCCGACGTAGAGGTGGTTGAACTCCTGCTCCACCAGGCCGGACGCCGGGTCGGGGTGGTTGTAGCGGACCGTGCCGGCCGCCGCGAGCAGCGAGGGGGAGAGCCCGAGCTCCTCGTAGGTGCGCCGGGCGGCGGCGGCGAAGGGGGCCTCGCCGGGGTACGGGTGGCCGCAGCAGGTGTTGGACCAGACGCCGGGGGAGTGGTACTTGCCGAGGGCGCGGCGCTGCAGCAGCAGGCGGCCCTGCTCGTCGAAGAGGAAGACCGAAAAGGCGCGGTGCAGCCGGCCGGGCGCCTGGTGGGCGGCGAGCTTCTCCGCCGTGCCGATGGTGGTGCCGTTCTCGTCGACCAGTTCGAGCATGATCGCTTCTTCGGCGCCCTTCGACGAGTCCTGCGTCGCGGTGGCTGGTGTGGTCGGCATACCCATCCTTCGCTTCGGCCCCGGCCTGGTGCGCCGGGACCCGTGAGTCCGGTCAAGTCTGCCGCACGAAAGCAAGCGGAACGCACTCCGGGCCCTGGCATGTCCCCCGTGCCGGAGTCGCGGACTCAGACTCCGAAGGCCGCCGGACAGCGGATCGTGCCGCACGGCACGGCGGCGAGCGCGTCCGACGGCAGCGCCGTCATCGCCTCGTCGGATACGTCGAAACCGGGCACGATGCCGTAGCGGGGAGCGGGCCGGAAACCGAATCGGGGGTAGTACTCGGGGTGGCCGAGGACCAGCACCAGGCTCTCGCCCCGGCCCGCCGCTGCCGCCGGTGCCGCACGGACGGCGGCCGTGCCCGCCCCCGGCGCTGGTGTCCGGGCGCCGCGGCCACCGGGGCGAGCGCGAGCGCGTCCGCGCCGTCCACCCGGCAGCGGGTCAGCAGGGCGTGCGCGGCCACCGCGCCGTCCGGGCCGGTGGCGACCCAGGACAGGCCGGGGAGCCAGGCGTCGGGGTCCTCGCGGAGCGCGCCGACCAGATTCGCCTCGTGCGGGGGAGGGAAGGCCGCCATGTTGACGGCACGCACCGCCGCCCGGTCGGCGGGGGTCTCCGGGCGGGTGGCCCGGCCCCCCTCGGCCTGCGCGTTCGCGTTCATGAGCAGACCCCCGACTCGTGCGCGGCGTGACCGCTGGGTTCGAGCTGGAAGGTGCAGTGCTCGACGTCGAAGTGGTCCCCCAGACACTCCTGGAGCTCGTGCAGCAGCTTCTCGTGGCCGATCGAGTCCAGCACCTCCTGGTGCACCACCACGTGGGCGGAGAGCACCGGCATGCCCGAGGTGATCGTCCAGGCGTGCAGGTCGTGGACGTCCAGCACGCCGGGCAGCCCGGTGAGGTGGGCGCGTACCTCCGCCATGTCCACGCCCTTCGGCGCCGCCTCCAACAGGACGTTCAGCGTCTCGCGGAGCAGCTTCACCGTGCGCGGGACGATCATCAGCCCGATCAGCAGCGAGGCGACGGGGTCGGCGCCCTGCCAGCCGGTGAGCAGGATGACGCCGGCGGAGACCAGCACCGCGACCGAGCCGAGCGCGTCCGAGAGGACCTCCAGATAGGCGCCCCGCACGTTCAGGCTGTCCTTCTGGCCGGCGAGCAGCAGGGAGAGGGAGACCAGGTTGGCCACCAGGCCCACGGCGCCGAAGACGACCATCAGTCCGCCCTCGGTGGCGGCGGGCGTGAGGAAGCGCTGCACCGCCTCGAAGACGAGATAGCCGCCCACCCCGAGGAGCAGCAGGCAGTTGGCGAGCGCCGCGAGGATCTCGGCGCGGGCGAAGCCGAAGGTCCGGTTGGGCCCGGCCGGCCGGCCCGCCATGTGGATCGCCACCAGCGCCATGCCGAGGCCGAGCGCGTCCGTCGCCATGTGCGCGGCGTCCGCGATCAGCGCGAGCGAGTCGGCCAGCAGGCCGCCGACGATCTCCAGCACCATCACGCCGAGGGTGATCCCCAGCGCGATCCTCAGCCGCCCCCGGTGGGCGGCGGTCGCGGTGCCCGTGGGGGACGCGCCGTGCGCGTGCCCGTGGTCGTGGCCGGCCCCCATGCGTCAGCCTCCCGTTCGTGGTGCGGCGCGGGCGGCGTCGCCCGCCCGTCGCTGCCAGTGAACTACGGGTGGGGGGTACCGGGCAACACGGTGCTGAACACCGTTGTCATCCCCGCTGACCTGCGTAAACGCCGTGCAGGTCAGCGGCGGTGCGAGGCGTTCGCCGGACGCGTCGGGGTGTCCGTCTCAGGGCCGGTGCGGGGCCGGCAGGTCGTGTGCGGCCGGGTGGCGCAGCAGCCAGCCGGCCCAGGCGGACTCCACCATCTCCCGCATCCCTCGGCTCGCCCTCCACCCCAGCTCGCCGGTGATCCGGCCCGCCGCGGCCACGGCGGCCGGTGCGTCGCCGGGGCGGCGGGGCGCGACCACCGGTGCGGCGCCGGAGCCGGTCACCTCGCCCACCAGCTCCGCCAGCTCGCGCACCGAGACGCCCTCGCCGCGGCCGATGTTCACGGTGAGGTCGTGGGCGTCCCGCCGTCCGCCGAGCGCGCGGGCGACCGCGAGGTGGGCGTCGGCCAGGTCGGCGACGTGGATGTAGTCGCGCACGCAGGTGCCGTCCGGCGTCGGGTAGTCGTCGCCGAAGACCAGCGGCGCCTCGCCGCGGGTGATCCGGTCGAAGAACATCGGGACGACGTTGGAGACCCCGGTGTCCGACAGGGCGGGCGAGGCCGCGCCCGCCACGTTGAAGTAGCGCAGGCAGGCCGTCGACAGGCCGTGCGCGCGCCCGGCCGCCCGGACCAGCCACTCCCCGGCGAGTTTCGTCTCGCCGTAGGGGCTGATGGGCAGGCAGGGGGTGTCCTCCGTGATGATCTCCACGTCGGGGACGCCGTAGACGGCCGCCGACGAGGAGAAGAGGAAGGACCGGACCCCGGACGCCACCACGGCCTCCAGGAGGGTGGTGAGGCCGGCGACGTTCTCCCGGTAGTAGAGCAGCGGGAGCTCGACGGACTCGTCCACCCGCTTCTTCGCCGCGAGGTGCACCACACCGGTCACCGCGTGCTCGGCGAGCACCCGGTCCAGCAGCGGGCGGTCCGCGAAGGAGCCCCGCACCAGCGGCACGTCGCCCGCCAGCCGTTCCGCCAGGCCCGTCGACAGGTCGTCGAGCACCACGACCCGCTCGCCGGACGCCGCCATGGCCTTCGCCACGTGCGCCCCGATGTAGCCCGCTCCGCCGGTGATCAACCACGTCATGACGGCCACCCTAAGGCGTGCGGACCGCGGGCCCCGCCGACCGCCCGGCGTACGGCTGCCGTCCGCAGGCGCCGATGATGATCACAAAGGGTCGCACATGATGCCGCTACGCCCCGAACGGAGCATAAACGGGCGGTGAACTCAACCTTCTGTTCATCGGATAGCCTCAGCCGACGTGCCGGAGACCCCGTCCGGGGTCGCACCCCCGAGCCGTTCCCTGCCCGGATCCAAGGAGTGAGTTCGTCTGTCGACCGCCATTCTCACCGGCGTGCCGGTACCCGGGTCGTCGATCGAAGCCGATCTTCGTTCCCTGGGGTTCGACGTCCGCACGGCCGCCGACGCCGGTGAAGCCGCCGCGCTCATCGCCGCCGCCCCGGCCGGCCACCGGGTCGCCCTGGTGGACCCCCGCTTCGTCGGCCACGTCCACGCGCTCAGGCTCGGCCTGACCGACCCGCGCTTCGACGCCGCCACCGTGCCCGGCGCCCTCGCCGTCAAGCCCGGCAGCCGCACCGCGCTGCTGCGCGCCATGGCGCACACCGCCGACGCGGTCGGCGCGGGCCGGCCGCTGACCCCCGAGGGCGACGTCCGCACCGCGGGTGACCGCACGGTCCCCGGCCGCATCGCCGTCGTCCTGGAGACCGTCGGCACCGCCGTGCACCGCCCCGAGCTGGGCTCGCTCACCGCCACCGTGCCCACCGACGCCGAACGGCGCGCGGCGGCCCTGGCCGCCGTCGCCGAGGTCGACGACGAGGCGGTCCGGCTGCGGAGCGCCGTGAAGGCCCACGACGGTTTCTTCACGACCTTCTGCATCAGCCCCTACTCCCGCTACCTCGCACGCTGGTGCGCCCGCCGCGGCCTCACGCCCAACCAGGTCACCACCGCCTCGCTGCTCACCGCGCTCGTCGCGGCCGGCGCCGCGGCCACCGGCACCCGCGGCGGCTACGTCGCCGCCGGCGTCCTGCTGCTGCTCTCCTTCGTCCTGGACTGCACCGACGGCCAGCTCGCCCGCTACTCGCTGCAGTACTCCACGATGGGCGCCTGGCTCGACGCCACCTTCGACCGCGCCAAGGAGTACGCGTACTACGCGGGCCTGGCGATCGGGGCGGTGCGCGGCGGGGACGACGTCTGGGTCCTCGCGCTCGGCGCGATGGTCCTCCAGGCCTGCCGGCACATGATCGACTTCTCGTTCAACGAGTCCAACCACGACGCGGTCTCCAACACCAGCCCCACCGCAGCCCTCTCCGACCGGCTCGACAGCGTCGGCTGGACGGTCTGGGTGCGCCGCATGATCGTGCTGCCCATCGGCGAGCGCTGGGCCATGATCGCGGTGCTGACCGCCCTCACCACGCCGCGCGTCGTTTTTTACGCCCTGCTCGTGGGCTGCTCGCTGGCCGCCTGCTACACCACGGCCGGCCGCCTGCTGCGCTCGCTGACCCGCACGGCGCGCCGCACCGACCGGGCCGCCCGCGCGCTCGGCGACCTGGCGGACTCCGGCCCGCTCGCACAGGCCGTGGCCGCCGTGGTCCGCCGCCCCGGTGGCGCGTTCACCGCGCCCCTGCTGGCCCTGGTCGCCGCCGCCGCGGTGGTCGCCGCCGCGTCGTCCGCCCCCTTCGGGAGCCTGCTGACCGTCGGCGCCGCCGTGCTCTACGCGGTGCTCGCCGGGCTCGCCGTCTCCCGCCCCCTCAAGGGCGCCCTCGACTGGCTGGTCCCCCCGTTCTTCCGCGTCGCGGAGTACTGCACCGTGCTGGCCCTGGCCGCCCGCAGTGACGTACCGCACGCGGTCCCGGCGGCATTCGGCCTGGTCGCAGCGGTCGCCTACCATCACTACGACACGGTGTACCGCATCAAGGGCGGCACCGGAGCGCCCCCGCAGTGGCTGGTCCGCGTGATCGGCGGACACGAGGGCCGCACCCTCGTGGTGGCCGTGCTCGCCGCCGTCATCGCCGGACATTCCGCATTCACCACGGCCCTCACCGTCCTCGCGGTGGCCGTGGCGGTGGTCGTGGTCGCGGAGTCCATCCGTTTCTGGGTGTCCTCCGCCGCCCCCGCCGTACACGACGAAGGAGAACTCGCATGATCGGCCTCGTACTGGCAGCCGGTGCAGGACGCCGCCTGCGCCCCTACACGGACACCCTGCCGAAGGCCCTGGTGCCCGTGGGTCCCGAGCAGGACGGTGCGGCGAAGTCGGTCCTCGACTACACCCTCGCCAACTTCGCCGAGGTCGGCATCACCGAGGTCGCCGTCGTCGTCGGCTACCGCAAGGAAGCCGTGTACGCCCGGCGGGCCGAGCTGGAGGCCGCCTACGGCGTGACGCTCACCCTCATCGACAACGACAAGGCCGAGGAGTGGAACAACGCCTACTCCCTCTGGTGCGCCCGCGACGTGCTGAAGCGCGGGGTCATCCTCGCCAACGGCGACACCGTGCACCCCGTCTCCGTCGAGAAGACGCTGCTTGCGGCCCGCGGCAGCGACAAGAAGATCATCCTCGCGCTCGACACGGCGAAGAGCCTCGCCGACGAGGAGATGAAGGTCGTCGCGGAGGACGGACAGGGCGTCCGCCGGATCACCAAGCTCATGGACCCCGCCACCGCCACCGGCGAGTACATCGGCGTCACCCTGATCGAGGCCGACGCCGCCGAGGCCCTCGCGGACGCCCTGAAGACCACCTTCGAGCGCGATCCCGACCTGTACTACGAGGACGGTTACCAGGAACTGGTCAACCGCGGCTTCACGGTCGACGTGGCCCCCATCGGCGACGTCACGTGGGTCGAGATCGACAACCACGAAGACCTCGCGAAGGGCCGTGAGATCGCGTGCCAGTACTGACCCGGCTCATCCCGTCGCCGCTGGTCGTCGACATCCGCCGTGGCGCGATGGACGACCTCGCGGAGGTCCTGGCCGACCAGCGCATCTCCACCTCGGGCAAGCTCGCGGTGGCGATCAGCGACGGTTCGGGGCGCGTCCTGCAGGAGCGGCTCGCCCCGCTGCTGCCCGGCGCCGACTGGTACCCGGTGGACGACGGCACGCTGGACTCCGCGGTCGCGCTCGCCGACGGCATCAAGGGCAACCGCTACGACGCGGTCGTCGGTCTCGGCGGCGGCAAGATCATCGACGTCGCGAAGTACGCCGCGGCCCGCGTCGGCCTGCCCATGGTCTCCGTCGCCACCAACCTCTCGCACGACGGGCTCTGCTCGCCGGTCGCCACCCTGGACAACGACAACGGCCGGGGCTCCTACGGGGTCCCCACCCCGATCGCCGTCGTCATCGACCTGGCCGTGGTCCGGCAGGCGCCCGCCCGGTACGTGCGCTCCGGCATCGGCGACGCCGTCTCCAACATCTCCTGCGTCGCCGACTGGGAGCTGTCCCACGAGGTGAACGGCGAGGAGATCGACGGGCTCGCGGCCGCCATGGCCCGCCAGGCCGGTGAGGCCGTGCTGCGCCACCCCGGCGGCATCACGGACGACGCCTTCCTCAAGGTGCTGGCCGAGGGGCTCGTGATGACCGGCATCTCGATGTCGGTCGCCGGGGACTCCCGACCCGCCTCCGGGGCCTGCCACGAGATCAACCACGCTTTCGACCTGCTGCACCCGCAGCGTGCCGCCAGCCACGGCGAGCAGGTGGGCCTCGGCGCCTGCTTCGCCATGCACCTGCGCGGCGCCGGCCAGGAGGCCCTGCTGATGGCCGACGCCCTGCGACGCCACGGCCTGCCCGTCCTCCCCGAGGAGATGGGCTTCACCGCCGACGAGTTCGTGGAGGCGGTCGCCTTCGCCCCGCGGACCCGGCCGGGCCGTTTCACGATCCTGGAACACCTCAACCTGTCCACCGAACAGATCAGGGACGCGTACGCCGACTATGCAAAAGCCATCCGTAGCTGAACTCCGTCCGGTCGTGCACCCGCCGGGCGTCAAGGACCGGCGCAGCGGCGAGCACTGGGCGGGCCGTCTCTACATGCGCGAGATCTCGCTGCGCATCGACCGGCACCTGGTGAACACCCGGATCACCCCGAACCAGCTCACCTACGTCATGACGCTCGCGGGCGTGCTCGCCGCTCCCGCGCTGCTCGTGCCCGGCCTCACCGGCGCGCTGCTCGGCGTCCTCGCGGTGCAGCTGTACCTGCTGCTCGACTGCGTCGACGGCGAAGTGGCCCGCTGGAAGCAGCAGTTCTCGCTCGGCGGGGTCTACCTCGACCGGGTCGGCGCGTACCTCTGCGACGCGGCCGTGCTCGTCGGGCTCGGCCTGCGCGCCGCCGACCTGTTCGGCACCGGGCGGATCGACTGGCTGTGGGCTTTCCTGGGCACCCTCGCCGCGCTCGGAGCCATCCTGATCAAGGCGGAGACCGACCTCGTCGGCGTCGCCCGCCACCAGGGCGGTCTCCCCCCCGTCAAGGAGGCGGCGTCCGAGCCGCGCTCGTCCGGCATGGCCTTCGCGCGCCGGGCCGCCGGCGCGCTCAAGTTCCACCGGCTCATCCTGGGCGTCGAGGCTTCGCTGGTCGTGCTGGCGGCTGCCGTCGCCGACATGATCAGGGACGACCTCTTCTTCACCCGGCTCGCGGTCGCCGTCCTGGCCGGCATCGCCCTGCTGCAGACGGTCCTCCACCTGGTGTCGATCCTGGCGTCGAGCAGGCTGAAGTGACGTCCCCGCTGAAGCTCGGTGCGGTGATCATCACCATGGGCAACCGCCCCGAGGAACTGCACGCCCTCCTCGACTCGGTCGCTGCCCAGGAGGGCGACCGGATCGAGGTGGTGGTCGTCGGCAACGGCGCCCCCGTACCCGACCTCCCGGCGGGCGTCCGGACCGTGGAACTGCCCGAGAACCTCGGCATCCCCGGCGGCCGCAACGTCGGCATCGAGGCGTTCGGCCCCTCCGGCGCCGACGTCGACGTGCTGCTCTTCCTCGACGACGACGGCCACCTGCCGAGGACCGACACCGCCGAGCTCTGCCGGCAGGCGTTCGAGGAGGACCCCGAACTCGGGATCATCACGTTCCGCATCGCCGACCCGGTGACCGGCGTCACCCAGCGCCGGCACGTGCCCCGGCTGCGCGCCTCGGACCCGATGCGCTCGTCGCGGGTGACGACCTTCCTCGGCGGCGCCAACGCGGTGCGCACCCGGGTGCTCGCCGAGGTCGGCGGGCTGCCCGACGCCTTCTTCTACGCCCACGAGGAGACCGACCTCGCCTGGCGGGCGCTGGACGCCGGCTGGCTGATCGACTACCGCGCGGACATGGTGCTCAACCACCCGACCACCGCCCCCTCCCGGCACGCGGTCTACCACCGCATGGTGGCCCGCAACCGGGTGTGGCTGGCCCGGCGCAACCTGCCCGCGCCGCTGGTCCCGGTGTACGTGGGGGTCTGGCTGCTGCTCACTCTGGTCCGCCGCCCGTCGATGCCCGCCCTCAAGGCGTGGTTCGGGGGGTTCCGGGAGGGGTGGACGACGTCCTGCGGCCCGCGCCGGCCGATGCGCTGGCGCACCGTGTGGCGGCTGACGCGACTGGGACGCCCGCCGGTCATCTGAGACGCCCGTCTCTGAGACCATGGGGCATATTTTCTCTTTCCGGGACCTGTACGCGGCGCCGCGTCCCTGGCGGCCGCCGCGGACCGAAGACGAGAGTTTCGATCTGTGAGTGACACAACCCACGACGGCCGGGTCGCCCTGGGCACCCCGCCGTCCCCCGACGAGGGGCTGAGCGCGGCCAGGCTGGCGGAGAAGTACGGGCTGTCCGTCAGCGGCGCCCGGCCGGGTCTCTTCGCCTACATCGGGCAGCTCTGGGGACGACGCCACTTCATCGTGGCGTTCTCCCGGGCCAAGCTGACCGCGCAGTACAGCCAGGCCAAGCTCGGCCAGCTCTGGCAGGTGGCGACCCCCCTGCTGAACGCGCTCGTCTACTTCCTGATCTTCGGGCTGATCCTCGGCACCAGCAAGGGCATGAGCCGCGAGGTCTTCATCCCGTTCCTGGTGACGGGCATCTTCGTCTTCACCTTCACCCAGAGCTCGGTGATGGCCGGGGTCCGGGCGATCTCCGGCAACCTCGGACTGGTGCGGGCGCTGCACTTCCCGAGGGCGTCGCTGCCCATCTCCTTCTCGCTCCAGCAGCTCCAGCAGCTCCTGTATTCGATGATCGTGCTGGTCGCGGTCGCCGTGGGCTTCGGCAGCTACCCGACGCTCTCCTGGCTGCTGGTCGTGCCCGCGCTGGTGCTCCAGTTCTTCTTCAACACCGGCCTGGCCCTCGTGATGGCGAGGCTCGGCAGCAAGACCCCCGACCTCGCCCAGCTCATGCCGTTCATCATGCGCACCTGGATGTACGGCTCGGGGGTCATGTTCTCCATCCCGGTGATGCTGGCGGACAAGCCGCAGTGGATCGCGGACGTCCTGCAGTACAACCCGGCGGCGATCTACATGGACCTGGTCCGGTTCGCGCTGATCGACGGATACGGCTCGGAGAACCTCCCGGCCCACGTCTGGGCCGTCGCGCTGGCCTGGGCGGTCGGCGTGGGCGTCCTGGGCTTCGTGTACTTCTGGAAGGCGGAGGAGCGGTACGGCCGTGGCTGAGCACAACACGCAGGGGCGTATCCCCACGGTCATCGCCGACGGCGTGCACATCGTGTACCGGGTGAACGGCACCGGCGGCGGCAGGGGCAGTGCGACCGCCGCCCTCAGCCGGATACTCCGCCGGGGCAAGGGCGAGCCCCGCGGCGTCCGCAAGGTCCACGCGGTGCGCGGGGTCTCGTTCACCGCCTACCGGGGCGAGGCCATCGGCCTCATCGGCACCAACGGCTCCGGCAAGTCCACCCTGCTGCGGGCCATCGCCGGGCTGCTCCCCACCGAGGAGGGCAAGGTCTACACCGACGGCCAGCCCTCGCTGCTCGGCGTGAACGCCGCCCTGATGAACGACCTGACCGGCGAGCGCAACGTCGTCCTCGGCGGACTCGCCATGGGCATGAGCCGGCAGGAGGTCCGCGACCGCTACGAGGACATCGTCGAGTTCTCCGGCATCAACGAGAAGGGCGACTTCATCACCCTTCCCATGCGGACCTACTCCTCCGGCATGGCCGCGCGCCTGCGCTTCTCCATCGCGGCCGCCAAGAACCACGACGTCCTCATGATCGACGAGGCGCTGGCCACCGGTGACCGCAAGTTCCGGGTGCGGTCCGAGGAGCGCATCCGCGAACTCCGCAAGGAGGCCGGCACCGTCTTCCTCGTCAGCCACAACAACAAGACGATCAGGGACACCTGTGACCGGGTGCTGTGGCTGGAGAAGGGCGAACTCCTGATGGACGGCCCCACCGACGAAGTGATCCAGGCGTACGAGCGGGAGACCGGAAAGTAGCTCCCGCTCCCGTGGGGACGGGCGGCGCCGGCCCCCGCACCCCACCGTGGCCCCCGGCGGAACCCCCGCCGAGGGCCACTGCGGTGTCCGCGGCCGTGCGCCCCGCGCCGTAGGGCGCGCCCCCGTTCTCCACCTGGCGGACGATGCCAAACACGGTGCGCCGGGGGAGGGTTGGACCGCGTGGTGCGACGTCCGTCCCGTGCGCCGCACCCGGACGCGGTTCTGTGAGCTGTACAACGTAAGCTGTAGCGGTGCTGATTCGCGGCAAGTGTGGCGATACGCCCGCGGTGCACCGGCCGTGCGCGCGGGCCGCACTGGGGGCAGTCGGCGGCGTGTCCGAAAAGGGTTGTTTTGGATCAGCAGTGTAGAACGGGAGATGTGACGGCAATGGCGGAAGATCTCCAGCTCCGACGTGGTTCCGCCGTCCCCGCGCCGGGCGGTGAGCGGTGAGCCGTACCCCTCCGGCGGGACGGACCGGCACCCTCGACAAGGCCGCGGACGAGAACTTCCCCGTGGCCCCCTTCTTCCTGCCGCGCGGCTGGCGCGACGACCTGATGGCCGTCTACGGCTTCGCCCGGCTCGTCGACGACATCGGCGACGGCGACCTCGCCCCCGGCGGCGCCGACGCGGCCCACCTCGGCGTGGACCCCGCGCAGGCCGACGACCCGACCGCGATGCTCGACGCCTTCGAGACGGACCTGCACCGCGTCTTCGACGCCGCGGGCGACGGCCCCCGCCACCCGCTGCTGCGCGCCCTGGTCCCCACCGTGCGCCGGCACGCGCTGACCCCCGACCCGTTCCTCGGACTCGTCGCCGCCAACCGCCAGGACCAGAAGGTCCGCCGGTACGCGACGTACGAGGAACTGGCCGCCTACTGCGAGCTGTCCGCCAACCCGGTCGGACGGCTCGTCCTGTCGATCACCGGCACCTCCAGCCCCGAACGCGTCCGCCGCTCCGACGCCGTGTGCACCGCCCTGCAGATCGCCGAGCACCTCCAGGACGTCACCGAGGACCTCGGCCGCGACCGGATCTACCTACCGGCCGACGACATGGCCCGCTTCCGGGTCACCGAGGCCGACCTCGCCGCCCCGACGGCCAACGCCTCGGTCCGCGCCCTGATCGCCTACGAGGCCGGGCGCGCCCGTGAGCTGCTGGCGGAGGGCACCCCCCTGGTGGGCAGCGTCCACGGCAGGCTCAGGCTGCTGCTCGCCGGATTCGTCGCCGGGGGGCGGGCCGCCCTCGACGCGATCGCCGCCGCCGGGTTCGACGTACTGCCCGGACCGCCCAGACCCGCGAAGCCCCGCCTGCTGCGCGAAGTGGCAGCCGTCCTGCGAAGCGCGCACAGAGAGGGATGACCCGGACCGTGGAGGGACAGACCACCTACATGTCGGCACCGGTACAGGCGGCCTACAGCTACTGCGAGGCCGTGACCGGTCAGCAGGCGCGGAACTTCGCGTACGGCATCCGGCTGCTGCCCCACGAGAAGCGGCAGGCCATGTCGGCGCTGTACGCCTTCTCGCGCCGCGTCGACGACATCGGCGACGGCGAACTGGACCCGGAGACCAAGCGCGACCGGCTGGAGAGCACCCGCGAACTGCTCGGCCGGGTCCGCGACGGAGCCGTCGACGAGGACGACACCGACCCGGTCGCCGTCGCGCTCGCCGACACCGCCCGGCGCTTCCCGCTGCCGCTCGGCGGCCTCGACGAGCTGATCGACGGCGTGCTGATGGACGTGCGCGGCGCGACCTACGAGACCTGGGACGACCTGCGGACCTACTGCCGCTGCGTGGCCGGCGCCATCGGCCGCCTCAGCCTCGGCGTCTTCGGCACCGAGCCGGGCGCGCCCGGCGTCGAGCGCGCCTCCGAATACGCCGACACCCTCGGCCTCGCACTCCAGCTCACCAACATCCTGCGCGACGTCCGAGAGGACGCCGCCAACGGCCGCACCTACCTCCCCGCGGACGACCTGGCGAAGTTCGGCTGCTCCGCCGGATTCCACCGGGCCACCCCGCCGCCCGGCTCCGACTTCGCCGGACTCGTCCACTTCGAGGTGCGCCGCGCCCGCGCCCTGTTCGCCGAGGGCTACCGCCTGCTGCCGATGCTGGACCGCCGCAGCGGTGCCTGCGTCGCCGCCATGGCCGGGATCTACCGCCGCCTGCTGGACCGCATCGAGCGCGACCCCGAGGCGGTGCTGCGCGGCCGCGTCTCGCTCCCCGGCCACGAGAAGGCCTACGTCGCCGTCCGCGGCCTCTCCGGCTTCGACGCCCGGCACATCCAGCGCCGCACCGCCCGGACCGGTCGCCCGTGACCCGCGCCACCGGGACGCCGGGTCACGCAACCCCCCACTGGCCCAGTGCGTCCCCGACTGCGACGATCTGGAGGGCGACGACCCTGCGAGAGGAGTGGCCATGACCGACGCACACCCGCACGCCGCGCGCGCGGTCGTCGTCGGCGGCGGCCTCGCGGGCGTCACCGCCGCGCTCCGCCTCGCCGACGCCGGAGTCGACGTGACCCTGCTGGAGGGCCGGCCCCGCCTCGGCGGCCTCGCCTTCTCGTTCCGCCGCGGCGACCTGACCGTCGACAACGGACAGCACGTCTACCTGCGCTGCTGCACCGCCTACCGCGGATTCCTCGACCGCGTCGGCGCCACCGCCCTCGCCCCCCTCCAGGACCGCCTCGACGTGCCCGTCCTCGACGTGGGCCGGGCCCGGCCGCGCCTGGGCAGGCTCCGCCGCACCGCCCTGCCCGTCCCGCTGCACCTGGCCGGCGGCCTCGCCGCCTACCCGCACCTCTCACCCGCGGAGAAGGCGTCGGTGGGGCGCGCCGCGCTCGCGCTCGGCCGCCTGGACCCGACCGACCCCGCGCTCGACGACATCGACTTCGCCACCTGGCTGCGCCGCCACGGGCAGTCGCCCCGGACCGTCGAGGCGCTCTGGGACCTGGTCGGCGTCGCCACCCTCAACGCGCGGGCGCCGGAGGTCTCCATGGCGCTCGCCGCCAAGGTCTTCAAGACCGGCCTGCTCTCCGAGCCCGGTGCCGCCGACATCGGCTGGGCCGCCGTGCCGCTCGGCTCCCTGCACGACACCCTCGCCCGCGAGGCGCTGGACGCGGCGGGCGTCCGTACCCTGCTGCGTACGAAGGCCACCGCCCTGGAGCGGGGAGCCGACGGCGGCTGGTCGGTGACCACGGAGTCCGAGCGGTTCGAGGCCGGGGCCGTGGTGCTGGCCGTGCCGCAGCGCGAGACCCACGCCCTGCTGCCGGCCGGCGCCCTGGCCGACCAGGACCGGCTGCTGGACATCGAGGACGCCCCGATCCTCAACGTGCACGTGATCTACGACCGCAAGGTCCTCAAGCGACCCTTCTTCGCCGCGCTCGGCTCGCCGGTGCAGTGGGTCTTCGACCGCACCGAGCCCTCCGGACTCACCGGCGGCGGCCAGTACCTGGCGCTCTCGCAGTCCGCCGCGCAGGACGAGATCGACCTGCCGGTCGCCGAACTCCGCGCCCGCTACCTGCCGGAGCTGGAACGTCTCTTCCCTGCCGCCCGCGGGGCCGGCGTGCGCGACTTCTTCGTCACCCGTGAACGCACCGCCACCTTCGCGCCCACGCCCGGCGTCGGCCGGCTGCGTCCCGGCGCCGCGACCCGGCTGCCCGGCCTGGCGCTCGCGGGAGCCTGGACCGCCACCGGCTGGCCCGCGACGATGGAGGGCGCGGTCCGCAGCGGCACCGAGGCCGCCCGCACCGCCCTCCCGGCGCTCGGACGCCCCCAAAGACATCCGCTGCAGGAGGCGGCATGAGCATGATCACCGGAACAAGAGGAGAGTCAGTGACCCCGGCGAATCCGGCTTTCGACACCGTGGCGGACACCGCGGACGTCACCGCGCTTCTGGAGCGCGGACGAGCCCTGTCAGCGCCGGTGCTGCGGGCCGCCGTGGAGCGGCTCGCGCCGCCCATGGACGCCGTCGCGGCCTACCACTTCGGCTGGATCGACGCCCAGGGCCGTCCCGCCGACGGCGACGGCGGCAAGGCCGTCCGCCCCGCCCTCGCCCTGCTGTCCGCCGAGGCGGCCGGAGCCCCGGCCGAGACCGGCGTGCCCGGCGCGGTCGCCGTGGAGCTCGTGCACAACTTCTCGCTGCTGCACGACGACCTGATGGACGGCGACGAGCAGCGCCGCCACCGCGACACGGTGTGGAAGGTGCACGGCCCCGCGCAGGCGATCCTGGTCGGCGACGCGCTGTTCGCGCTGGCCAACGAGGTGCTGCTGGAGCTCGGCACCGTCGAGGCGGGCCGGGCGGCCCGCCGCCTGACCACCGCCACCCGCAAGCTCATCGACGGCCAGGCCCAGGACATCTCCTACGAGCACCGCGAGCGGGTCACCGTCGAGGAGTGCCTGGAGATGGAGGGCAACAAGACCGGCGCCCTGCTCGCCTGCGCGGTCTCCATCGGCGCGGTGCTCGGCGGCGCCGACGACCGCACCGCCGACACCCTGGAGGCGTACGGCTACCACCTCGGCCTCGCCTTCCAGGCCGTCGACGACCTGCTCGGCATCTGGGGCGACCCGGAGTCCACCGGCAAGCAGACCTGGAGCGACCTGCGGCAGCGCAAGAAGTCCCTGCCGGTCGTCGCCGCCCTCGCCGCCGGGGGACCGGCCTCCGAGCGCCTCGGGCAGCTGCTCTCCGCCGACGCCGGGAGCAAGGATTTCGACAGCTTCTCCGAAGAGGAGTTCGCCGCCCGCGCGGCGCTCATCGAGGAGGCGGGCGGCCGCGAGTGGACCGCCCAGGAGGCACGCCGTCAGCACGCGGTCGCCATCGAGGCGCTGCACGGTGTCGACATGCCGCACCACGTCCGGGCGCAGCTGACCGCGCTCGCCGACTTCGTCGTCGTCCGAAAGAGATGATCACCATTCGCATATGACTCGCAGTCGCCGGCCGGCGCCCCGCGGGCGCCGGCTGACGTCAGACCCCAGCACAGCAGAGGACCGAACTGCACGAAGGGGAAACCATGACAGCGACGACCGACGGATCCACCGAGGCCGCGTATCCCCGCGCGGTGACGGAGGGCCGTGTGACCCCGACGATCAGCGCCGCGCCGAAGGAGGTACGCACCGCCGCGGCGCCCGACGCACGACCTCCCGGCGACGACGTCCTCACCGCCGCCCGCACGGCCGCCGAACGCTCGGTGGAGCACCTGCTGGGCAGGCAGGACCCCCAGGGCTGGTGGAAGGGGGACCTCGCCACCAACGTCACGATGGACGCGGAAGACCTGCTGCTGCGTCAGTTCCTCTCCATCCTGGACGACGACACCCTCCGCGCGGCCGCCCTCTTCATCCGCGGCGAACAGCGCGCCGACGGCACCTGGGCCACCTTCCACGGCGGACCCGGCGACCTCTCCGCCACCATCGAGGCGTACGTGGCCCTCCGGCTGGCCGGAGACCTGCCCGACGCCCCCCACATGGCACGCGCCGCCGCCTGGGTCAGGGAGCGCGGCGGCATCGCCGCGTCCCGCGTCTTCACCCGCATCTGGCTCGCCCTGTTCGGCTGGTGGAAGTGGGACGACCTCCCCGAACTCCCGCCCGAGCTCATGTTCTTCCCGAAATGGGTGCCGCTCAACATCTACGACTTCGGCTGCTGGGCCCGTCAGACGATCGTGCCGCTGACCGTCGTCTCCGCCGAACGCCCGGTCCGCCCCGCCCCCTTCCCGCTGGACGAGCTGCACACCGACCCGGCCCGGCCCGTGCCGCCCGCCCGGCCCGCCCCGCTGGTCAGCTGGGACGGTGTCTTCCAAAGACTCGACCGGGGCCTGCACCTCTACCACAAGGTCGCCCCCCGCAGGCTCCGCCGGCTCGCGATGGACTCCGCGGCCCGCTGGATCATCGAGCGCCAGGAGAACGACGGCTGCTGGGGCGGCATCCAGCCCCCGGCCGTCTACTCGGTCATCGCCCTGCACCTGCTCGGCTACGACCTCGACCACCCCGTGATGCGCGCGGGCCTCGCGTCGCTGGACCGGTTCGCGGTCTGGCGGGAGGACGGCGCCCGCATGATCGAGGCCTGCCAGTCGCCGGTCTGGGACACCTGCCTCGCCACCGTCGCGCTGGCCGACGCCGGAGTGAGCCCCGACCACCCGGCGCTCGTCGCGGCGGCCGGATGGATGCTGGACGAGGAGGTCCGCAGACCGGGGGACTGGGCGGTGCGCAAGCCCGAACTCCCGCCGGGAGGCTGGGCTTTCGAGTTCCAGAACGACAACTACCCGGACATCGACGACACCGCCGAGGTGGTGCTCGCACTGCGCCGCGTCCGCCACCCGGACCCGGAGCGGGTCGAGGCCGCCGTCCGCCGCGGCGTGCGGTGGAACCTCGGCATGCAGTCCCGCGGCGGCGGCTGGGGAGCCTTCGACGCCGACAACACCAGCCCCTTCCCCAACCGGCTGCCGTTCTGCGACTTCGGCGAGGTCATCGACCCGCCGTCCGCCGACGTCACCGCCCACGTGGTGGAGATGCTCGCCGTCGAAGGCCGCGCCGACGACCCCCGGACCAGGCGCGGCGTCCAATGGCTGCTCGCCGAACAGGAGCCGTTCGGCGCCTGGTTCGGCCGCTGGGGCGTCAACTACGTCTACGGCACCGGGTCGGTGGTGCCCGCGCTGATCGCCGCCGGCATCCCGGCCGGCCACCCCGCGGTGCGCCGGGCGGTCGACTGGCTGCGGTCGGTGCAGAACGCCGACGGCGGCTGGGGCGAGGACCTGCGCTCCTACCACGAGCCCAAATGGATCGGGCGCGGCGAGTCCACCGCCTCCCAGACCGCCTGGGCCCTGCTCGCCCTGCTCGCCGCGGGGGAGCGCGACACCGAGGCCGTCACCCGCGGCGTCCGCTGGCTGACCGCCACCCAGCGGGCCGACGGCTCGTGGGACGAGCCCTGGTTCACCGGCACCGGGTTCCCCTGGGACTTCTCCATCAACTACCACCTCTACCGGCAGGTCTTCCCCCTGACCGCGCTCGGCCGGTACGTGCACGGCGACCCGTTCGCCGCCCTTGCGGACGGCCGGCCCGGACACCCGGGGAAGGTTTGATGGGCGACGCCCGGAGGTCCGGCAGACCCCCGGCGCCGCTGCTCGTCGCCTGCGCGCTCACCATCGAACAGCTCGCCCTGCGCAGCGGCCGGCGCGGCGACGCCGCCGCACCGGTCCGCGTGGTGCGCACCGGCATGGGCCCCAAGGCCGCCGAGACCGCCCTGGAACGGGTGCTCGGCGGCCCCCAGGCCGGCGCTGGGGGAACCTTCGTGCCCGGGGCGGTCGTCGCGGCCGGGTTCTGCGCGGGGCTGCTCCCCGGCATGCACCCCGGAGACGTGGTGGTCGCCGAGGAGACCCGCGAAGGGGACGCCGTCACCCCCTGCGCGGGCGTCCCGCTGCTCGTCGAGGCGCTGACCAGGGCACTGCCCGGCCGGACCGTGCACACCGGCCCCCTGACCGGCTCCGACCACGTGGTGCGCGGCCCCGAACGGGCCGCGCTCGGCGCCGGCGGGGCCATCGCGGTGGACATGGAGTCCGCCGCCACGCTCCGTACCGCCCTGCGCCACGGACCGCGCCCGGTTGCGGCCGTACGGGTGGTCGTGGACGCTCCGGAGCATGAGCTCGTCCGCATTGCCACGGTTCGCGGTGGAATATCGGCATTCCGCGTTCTTCGTGCTGTCCTTCCTGCATTTCATGAATGGCACCGATCTTTGCTGCTCCCCAGGAGGTGAGCCCAGATGGCCATGCCGCTCCGTCAAACCATCAAGGTCGCGACGTACCTTGCCGAACAGAAGCTCCGCAAGCGTGAGAAGTTCCCGCTGATCGTCGAACTGGAGCCGCTGTTCGCCTGCAACCTCGCCTGCGAGGGCTGCGGGAAGATCCAGCACCCCGCCGGCGTCCTCAAGCAGCGCATGCCCGTCGCCCAGGCCGTCGGCGCCGTCCTCGAATCCGGCGCGCCGATGGTCTCCATCGCCGGCGGCGAACCGCTGATGCACCCTCAGATCGACGAGATCGTCCGCCAGTTGGTGGCGAAGAAGAAGTACGTCTTCCTCTGCACCAACGCGATGCTGCTGCGCAAGAAGCTCGACAAGTTCACCCCCTCGCCCTACTTCGCGTTCGCCGTGCACATCGACGGTCTGCGCGAGCGCCACGACGAATCGGTGGCCAAGGAAGGCGTCTTCGACGAGGCCGTGGCGGCCATGCGGGAGGCCAAGCGGCGCGGCTTCCGGGTCACCACCAACTCCACCTTCTTCAACACCGACACCCCGCAGACGGTCATCGAGGTGCTCAACTTCCTCAACGACGAGATCAAAGTCGACGAGATGATGATCTCGCCCGCCTACGCCTACGAGAAGGCGCCCGACCAGGAACACTTCCTGGGCGTCGAGCAGACCCGCGAACTCTTCAAGAAGTCCTTCGCCGGCGGCAATCGGGCGCGCTGGCGCCTCAACCACTCACCGCTGTTCCTCGACTTCCTGGAGGGCAAGGCGGACTTCGCGTGCACCGCCTGGGCCATTCCCAACTACTCCCTCTTCGGGTGGCAGCGCCCCTGCTACCTGATGAGCGACGGGTACGTCCCCACGTACCGCCAGCTCGTCGAGGAGACCGACTGGGACAAGTACGGCCGCGGCAAGGACCCGCGCTGCGCCAACTGCATGGCGCACTGCGGCTACGAGCCGACCGCGGTGCTCGCCACCATGGGGTCGCTGAAGGAGTCGCTGCGCGCCGCGCGGGAGACCATCGGCGCCAACCGCTGACCCCGGTGCCGCCCGCGCCCCACCACGGGCGTGGGCGGCACGATGGCGGCGGACGACGAGGAGGAAGAGCGGGAGATGACGGACGACGGACCGAAGGGCTTCGACCTGACCCGGCTGCTCGCCGAACGCGGCGCCGAACGGTATGAGCTGCACGCGCGCCACCTGAACCACCAGCTTCCGCGGATGCTGCACACCATCGGCTTCGACAAGGTCTACGAGCGCGCCGAGGGCGCCCACTTCTGGGACGCGGACGGCAACGACTACCTCGACATGCTCGCGGGCTTCGGCGTGATGGGCCTCGGCCGCCACCACCCCGTCGTCCGCAAGGCGCTGCACGACGTGCTGGACGCCTCGCTCGCCGACCTCACCCGCTTCGACTGCCAGCCGCTGCCCGGCCTGCTCGCCGAGAAGCTGCTCACCCACAGCCCGCACCTGGACCGGGTGTTCTTCGGCAACAGCGGCACCGAGGCCGTCGAGACGGCATTGAAGTTCGCGCGCTTCGCGACCGGCAGGCCCCGGATCCTCTACTGCGACCACGCTTTCCACGGGCTGACCACCGGAGCGCTCTCCGTCAACGGTGAGGGCGGCTTCCGGGACGGCTTCGCCCCGCTGCTGCCCGACACCGCGGTCCCGCTCGGCGACCTCGACGCCCTGCGCCGCGAGCTGAAGCGCGGCGACGTCGCCGCGCTGATCGTGGAGCCCGTCCAGGGCAAGGGGGTGTACGCGGCGCCGCCGGGCTACCTCCGCCAGGCGCAGGAAATGCTCCACCACCACAAGGCGCTGCTGATCGCCGACGAGGTGCAGACCGGCCTCGGCAGGACCGGCGACTTCTACGCCTACCAGCACGAGGACGGCGTCGAGCCCGACCTGATCTGTGTGGCCAAGGCGCTCTCCGGGGGGTACGTCCCGGTGGGCGCGACGGTCGGCAAGGACTGGATCTTCAAGAAGGTCTACTCCTCGATGGACCGGGTCCTGGTGCACTCGGCGAGCTTCGGGTCCAACGCCCAGGCGATGGCCGCCGGCCTCGCGGTGCTCAGCGTCATGGAGGACGAGGAGACCGTCGCCCACGCCCGCCGCACCGGTGACCTGCTGCGCGACCGGCTGACCGCCCTGGTCGACCGGTACGAGCTGCTGCACGAGGTGCGGGGGCGGGGGCTGATGATCGGCATCGAGTTCGGCCGGCCCTCGTCGCTGAAGCTGCGCGGCCGGTGGACCATGCTCCAGGCGGCCCGCCAAGGGCTGTTCGCGCAGATGGTGGTGGTGCCGTTGCTGCAGAAGCACCGCATCCTCACCCAGGTGTCCGGCGACCATCTCGAAGTGATCAAACTGATTCCGCCGCTCGTCGTCGACGAGGCCGACGTGGAGCGGTTCACGGCGGCGTTCACCTCGGTGATGGATGACGCGCACGACGGCGGTGGGCTGATGTGGGACTTCGGCCGGACGCTGGTCAAGCAGGCGGTCGCCCAGCGTTGAGCGCCCGGGGCGGCGCCAGGACGCCTTTTGCCTCACGGGTAAGAAATTTGCCCCGGAGGAAAGATTCGGGCCCAATGGGAGCATGAATCCTTCCGACGGAGGGGCGGCCGACGACCTTCCCGGCGTCGCTCCGCGCCTGCGTGACCTGCGGCGCGGCCGCGGCCTGACCCTGGAGGCCGCGGCCGGGCGGGCCGGGCTCTCGCCCGCGCACCTCTCCCGGCTCGAAACCGGCAACCGCCAGCCCTCACTGCCGATGCTGCTGGGCCTCGCCCGTGTCTACGGTACGACCGTCTCCGAACTGCTGGGCGAGATCCCCCCGGAACGTGACGCGATCGTGCGCGGCGGTCGGTTCGAGGGGGCCGAGGCCGACGGCTGGATGTACCGGCAGGCGGGCGGGCCGGGGCGGGCCATGCAGGCGCTGCGGGTCCGGGTGCCGTTCGGCGTGCAGGGCGACCTGGTCAGGGTCCATCCCGGCGAGGAATGGCTGTACGTGCTGGAGGGCCGGCTGCGGATCGTGCTCGGCGAGTCCGCCCACGACCTCGGCCCCGGCGACAGCGCCCACTTCGACTCGCTCACCCCGCACCGCATCGCCGCCGCCGAACCGCGGGGCTGCGAACTGCTGTTCGTCCACACCCTGCTGCAGAGCCCGGCCGCCGAGCTCTGCCTCGGCGCCGCGACCCACCGGCGCTGAAGCCGGAGGCCCGGCCCGTACCGGCCCCAGAGAGGACTGTCATGTCCGATTCAGAGCACTACGACCCGCTCACCCCCAGGCGCCCCGCCGCCAAGGACACCCACGAGAGCAAGATGCCGCGCGGCCTGGTGATCAGGCTCTTCGCCTACCTCGTGGCCGGACACGTCGTCGCGGCGTTCCTCTACATCCTCTTCGCGGTGGCCGGCGGCAACCGGTAGGAGGAGCGGGCGGCCGCACGCGCGGCCGCCCGGTCGCGCTACGCCTCGTCCAGCAGCCGTTCGCGCAGCCGCTCCCGCGTCGCGGGCGCGAGCCCGAGCCCTTCGGAGAGGTAGCGCTCGGTGCCGCCCCAGGTGTCGTCGATGGCGCTGAACGCCTCGTCGAGGTATTCGACGTGCGCGCCGAAGAGCGGGCTCAGCAGCTCCATCACCTCGGGCGAGGTCGCGGCGGCCGAGGGGTCGCTGCGGCGCACCCGGTAGCGGCGGTGCGGGTCGTTGGACTTGAGGTAGTCCTCCTCGATGGCCTCGCGGCCCACTCCGACGGCGAGCAGGCAGATCGCTATGGTCAGGCCCGCCCGGTCCTTGCCCGCGGCGCAGTGCATCAGGGCCGGGACGCTGTCCTCCGCCAGGGCGTGCAGCACCCTGCTGTGCTCGGCCGTGCGGTCGGTGATCATCGCGCGGTACGAGTTCACCATCCGTGCCGTGCCCTTGCCGTCGGCCAGGATCGACCGGAGCTGGTCGAGGTCGCCGTCGCGCACCATCCGCCAGAAGCCCGCGCCGTCCGCCGGGTCGGAGAGCGGGATGTTCACGTTCCGCACGCCGGGCAGTTCCACGTCCCGGCCGTCGAGCTTGAGGTCGGCGGAATTGCGGAAGTCGAAGACGGTGTGCAGCCCGAGGCGGCCGAGAAGAAGAGCGTCTTCGGCGGTGGCGTGCGCCAGGTGACCGCTGCGGTAGAGGCGTCCGCGCCGTACCCGTCGTCCGTCCGTGGTCGGCAGGCCGCCCACGTCGCGGAAGTTGCGCACCCCGGTCAGCTCGGACTCGGTCGGCGGGACCTGCGGCACCTGCGTCACATCGGCTCCTGGAGGGTCGGGCCCGTCGGCTCTGCTCGCCGACGGCGGCTCGCTCGTGACGATACGACATGGCTCCCCGCCCTCTCCGGACAGGTTCGACACCATGAGCGGTGGTCGATTCATGTGCGTTTAATGCCATCTGAGCTGCAGCAACTGAGCATCCGTCACGAACAATGGCCTGCCATGTCCGAATTGAGAGCATTTTGCACAACATCGTCTACTTAGGCGTCAGATGGTGGATGAATCGTGAGCGGGCTCATATCAGTCACGGTGTGTGCCGGTGCGGCCGGGGCTCCGGCCGGAGCTGGTACGGAAAGCCAAGATCCGTAATCCACGGACAGTGACGGCGGATCTGCGGCGTGGGGGACCAATGGATTCCGTGGCGGGACCAATGGCTTGTTCCGCTCGACATGGCTCGATTACGTTCACCCTCAATCCGGACGGACCGCCTAATCCTGCCGCCGCCCGGAATCCGAAAACCCAACCCACGCGTGGCAGGAGCGGGGGACCCAGGTAAGCCGCCGCCCGGCACTCGTCCGGACGGCTAGGGGTGAAGTCGCGTCCAGCGCGGCCGGGCATCTCCAGCCCGAACCCGACAGCTCACCTCGTAGGCGAAGGAGAGGAATCACTCCATGCCCATCTCGGGTAAGCACCGTCGTAAGAACACCGGCCCGATCGCCCGCGGCGTCATCGCCGCAGGAGCCGGCGGCGCCGTCCTGGCTCTCCCGCTCTTCGCCGCCACCGGCGCGAACGCCGCGGAGAAGCCCGCGACCTCGGCCGCGCAGTCGGTCCAGGCCACCACGGTCGCCAAGGGCCAGTCCGCCGCGAAGACCTACACGGTCGTCCACGGCGACTACCTGGCGAAGATCGCCGCCGAGAAGAAGATCAAGGGTGGCTGGCAGAAGCTGTACCAGGACAACCGTGAGGTCGTCGGCGGAAACCCGAGCCTGATCTTCCCGGGCATGAAGCTGACGCTCGGCTCCGCCGGCGCCGCCGCTTCCCCGTCCTCCTCGGCGCCCTCCTCCCCGGCGGACACCTCCTCCGCCGACGCGGCCGCGTCCGCCGGGGCCGAGACCTCCTCGGACGACGCCGCGAAGTCCGCCCCGGCCTCCTCCGCGGCCACCGCCGAGACCGCGGCGTCCACCTCGTCCTCCGCCGAGAGCGACAGCTCCGGCTGGACGACCCCGGTCGCCAACGCCACGGTCACCACCCAGTACCACGCCTCCGGTTCGAGCTGGTCCAGCGGCTACCACACCGGCTCGGACTTCCAGGCCGCCTCCGGCACCGTCGTCCGCGCCATCGGTCCGGGCACCGTCGTCTCGGCCGGCTGGAGCGGCTCGTACGGCAACGAGGTCGTCATCAAGCACGCCGACGGCATGTACTCGCAGTACGCCCACCAGTCCTCGCTGAACGTCTCGGCCGGCGACACCGTCACCGGCGGCCAGCAGATAGGACTCTCCGGCTCGACCGGAAACTCCACCGGCCCGCACCTCCACTTCGAGATCCGGACCACCCCGAGCTACGGCTCGGACGTCGACCCGATCGCCTACCTCCGGTCGCACGGCGTCTCCATCTGAGACGGCCCACGACCCGGTCCGGCCCGGACGGTGAATGACCGCGCGGGGCGGTGAACGGCAGAAGGGGCGGCGCGAAAGCGCCGCCCCTTCTCCTTATTCCGGCTTTACCAAAAACTGACCGGGTGGTCTATCTCACCACCAGTCAACCCCCTATTACGGTCGCGTAGGTCACAATCCACGGTGCAAGATATCTTGCTGTGGCAGACGATTCGAGCATCAGAAAAGCAAATCCCATCGGGTCGTACGCGGCGATCGGCGACAGTTTCACCGAAGGAGTCGGCGACCCCGGTCCCGACGGGAGTTACGTAGGGTGGGCGGACCGTTTCGCGGTCCTGCTGGCGGACCAGCTCCCCGCCCCCGCCCCGGCCCTCGGGGATTCCCCCCACGGTGATTTCCGGTACGCCAATCTCGCGATACGCGGCAGGCTCCTCGACCAGATCGTCGAGGAGCAGGTTCCCCGTGCCAAGGAGCTCGCACCGGACCTGGTGAGCTTCTGCGCCGGCGGGAACGACATCATCCGTCCCGGCACCGACCCCGACGATCTCGCCGAACGCTTCGAGCGCGCGGTGGCCGACCTCACCCAGGCCGTCGGCACGGTGATGGTGACCACCGGCTTCGACACCCGCGGGGTGCCGGTCCTGCGCCACATGCGCGGCAAGATCGCCACCTACAACGTGCACCTGCGGGCCATCGCCGACCGCTACCACTGCCCGGTGCTCGACCTCTGGTCGCTGCGCTCCGTGCAGGACCGCCGGGCCTGGGACGCCGACCGGCTCCACCTGTCGGCCGAGGGCCACACCCGGGTCGCGCTCCGCGCGGCGCAGGTGCTCGGCATCGCGGTCCCCGCGGACCCGGACCAGGCATGGCCGCCGCAGGCCCAGCGCGGCAGCTTCGAGGTGCGGCGCGACAACATCCAGTGGGCCCGCGAGCACCTGGTGCCGTGGATCGGCAGGCGGCTGCGCGGCGAGTCCTCCGGCGACCACGCCGCCGCGAAGCGCCCGGACCTGCTGCCGCTCTGAGCCGCCCCCTCCGCACCGCCGGGCCGCCCCGGCTCACCCCGCCCGGCACCCCTCCGGTGCCGCGCATCCCCGCGCTCCCCGGTCCGGTCCGGACCCCGACGGGAGCAGCGGAAGCAGTGCACGCCGCGACGGGCCCCGTTCCACGGGCCCGCCCGGCGGCGTGGACCCCGGCGGCACGGCCTCCGCCGCCCCGCCCCCCGGCCCGCCGGCCCCCGTGCTCCGGCCCGGTATCCGCTCCAGCACCCCGCCCGCGAACACGTCGTACAGCGGCAGCGACTCCAGGTGCACATAGCCGATGTGGCAGTCGCAGACGTCACGGGGACAGCCCCGCGGACCGAGCGCCGCGCGATAGCTCCCGTCGTACAGATTGCCCAGCTCCTCGGCGACGAAGTGACACCGCCGGACGGTGCCGTCGCCGTCGACGGAGACCACCGACTCACCGGTCCGGCAGGGCAGCCCCGCCGAGCGGTGCGGATGACGGCTGTACGGGAACAGCGGGTCCAGTGACGTCCAGCGGTCCGCCTCCGCGTCCGTGTAGCTCCGGCCCTCGGCGGCGTTCACCCAGAGATAGACCTCCCGCGGCAGCGCCGCCCGCAGCCGGCCGGCCTCCGCGAAGTGCTCCTCGAACCCCACCACGCCCACGCTGTACCGCACCCCGAGCCCCGTCAGCTCCCGGCACTTGCCGAGGAACCGTTCGTACGGCGTCTGGCCGGGGTGGTACGTGCACCACAGGGCGACCCGGTCCCGGTCGGCCTCCGCCAGCCACCCGGTGCGGCCGCTCAGATTGGTCTGGACGGCCACCCGTGCCACGTGCGGCATCCGGGACAGCTCCACCAGCGCCCGGCGGTACCAGGACCGCACCAGCGCCTCGCCCCACGGGGTGAACAGCACCGAGATCCGGTCACCGGTCCGTCCCGCCACCCAGCCGACGAACCGCTCCAGCGCCGCCCGGTCGGCGGCGAGCCGCGGCCCGCTGTCGCGCCGCTTGGCGAACGGGCAGTAAGGGCAGTCGTAGTCGCAGGAGGCCAGCGGCCCCCGGTAGAGGAGGGTCAGCTCCACGCCGCCGCTCACTTCGCCTCGTACGCGGCCATCGCCGCCCGCACGGCCGGGGAGAACAGCTCGGGGCCGAGCCCGTCGGAGTACGCGAGGCCCTCCGGCGACAGCCGCAGCACCTCCGGCCCGGCCGCCGTGTCCAGCCAGCCGCGCGCCGCGAACCGCTCCAGCTCCGGTCCGAAGTCCGCGCCCGGATCCGTGCCGAACCTGGTCCGGTACTCCGCCGTCTCCATCCCCCCGGCCTGGAGCAGCGACTGCAGCAGATGCCGGCGGCGGGCCTCGCCGGCGTCGACGTACCGGCCCACCTCGGCCCGCGAGAAGTCCCGGGTCCGCGTGAACCGGTCGATGATGCCGCGTACCTCCCGCATCTCCACGGCGTAGTCGAAGGAGTAGTGCAGGGACGCGGTGTACGAGCGGGCGCCGCAACCCAGGCCGATCATCCCGTCGGTCTGGCACGCGTAGTCGTCCGGACCCTCCTGCGGGGCGTCGGCCCGCCGGAACATCCGCATCGACACCTGGGTGTAGCCGTTGGCCAGCAGATGGTCCCGCCCGGAGCGGTACAGCCGCAGCCGCTGCTCGTCCCACGCGGCCCCGGCGGGATCTCCGGCGACCGTACCGGCGACGGGGGCCGCCGCGCCGGTGAGCCGGCCGAGGCCGGTCAGCGGGCGCACGTACAGCGGGTACAGGTACAGCTCCTCCGGGCGCCAGGCCAGCGCCGCGTCCAGCGAGGCCCGCCAGCTCTCCCCGGTCTGCCCGTCGATGCCGTAGATCAGATCGATGTTGAGGACCGGCGCCCCCGCGTCCCGGATCCGGCCCAGCGCGGCCTCGACCTCCGCCCGCCGCTGGGGACGCACCGCCGCCCTGGCCTCCGCGTCCACGAAGCTCTGCACCCCGATGCTGATCCGGGTCGCGCCCCGGTCGGCCAGCACCGCGAGCCGGTCCGCCGTCGCCGTCGACGGGGACGTCTCCACGGACAGCGGGACCGCCCGCAGGTCGGCGCCCATCCGCTTCTCCGCGATGTCGCAGAGCCGCTCCAGCTCGCCCGCCGTCAGGAAGGTGGGCGTACCCCCGCCGAACGCCGCCGCGGCGAACCGCACCGGCCCGTCGTCGCCGAGCGCCTCACGCACCGCCAGCGCCTGGCGCTCCAGCGCGTCGAGGTAACGGCCGGTCAGCTCGTCGGGAGCACCGATCCGGGTGAAGAGGTTGCAGAATCCGCAGCGGACCTCGCAGAACGGTATGTGCGCGTACAGCGAGAGCGCTTCCTTGGGCTCGGCAGCCCACAGCTCCCGCAGGGCCGGCCGGTCGTCGAGCGGACGGTAGGCCGTCTTGTGCGGGTAGGCGTAGACGTAGCTCCGGTACGGGCGGACGGGGGGAGCGGCGAGGGTGTCGGTCATGGTCGGTTCAGGCCCCCGGTTCGAGGAAGAAGTGGGCGTACGGCACGGTCCACACGGCCTCGTGGCCGAGGCGGTGGCCGGTGTAGCCGCCGTCGCCGTAGGCGGTGCCGTGGTCGGAGCAGACGATGGCGAAGCACCGGCGCCGGCTGCTCGCGGCGGCGAACAGCCGCCCGATGTGCCGGTCGACGTACTCCAGGGCCGCCGCGTGGGTGGCCCGCGAGTCCCCGGCGTCCGGGGTGGCGCCCGGCAGATGGAACCAGTTCGGCTGGTGGAGCGCGGAGACGTTGACGAAGAGGAACAGCCGCTCGTCGGCGGGGAGCGCGGCGACGACCTCCTCCGCCCGGGTCACCTGCGCCTCGAACGACGTGGGCGACGCCACGCCGAAGCCGGGCTCCCAGTGGCTCTCCCGGAACATCCCGGGCAGCACCGACCCCAGCGGCGCCTGCTTGTTGAAGAAGCCGACCCCGCCGATGCACACGGTGCGGTAACCGGCGTCCGCCAGGGCCGACACCAGATCCGGCGCGTCGTGGACGAAGGTGCGGCCCACCGTCGTCTCGCTGCCGCCGAACCGGGCGGCGAACAGCCGCGGATGCGGTCCCGGGGACGCCGGCGTCGGCAGGAAGCCCGCGAAGATCGCCTGGTGGGAGGCGTAGGTGAAGCTCCCCGGCGCGTGCCGCTTCTCCCACACCCCACCGGGCAGATGACGGGCCAGGTGCGGGATGCGGCCGGCCGCGGCCAGCTCGGCCGCCACGTCGTACCGCAGGGTGTCCAGCGTGACGAGCAGCAGATCGTCCCGGCCCACCACCTCGTTCATGTCGGGCGCGGGGGGCGCAGTGCCTTCCGGCGGTACGCCGGCCGGGCCGGCCGGGGTCTCAGGGGGTCGGGACAGCACGGTCGTTCCTCGTCGTCGTCGTTCGTTCCCGTACGGCGGCCACCTGCGCCTCGTACGTGTTCCACCGCTCGGCACCGCTTCCGGGCAGGCCGGTGAGCCCCGGCAGCAGGTCGCCGAAGGCGTTGACCTCGCCGACGGCGAACCGCCGCCACCCGGTGCCCGGAAGCAGGTCGACGCCCACGCACAGGGTGGCGGGGAAGCAGGCCGCGGCCCGCTCGCAGACCGCCAGCGCATCCCGCCAGCACCCGCCCACCGCCGCGACAGCGGCCCGCACCTCGTCCAGATCGCCGCGGGCCCCGCCCAGGTGCAGATTGGTCATCGGGGTCCGGCTCGTGCGGACCACGGCGTGCGTCGCCCGGCCGGCCACCACCACGACCCTCAGGTCCGCCACCCGCCCCCGCTGGGCCGCCTTCGGCAGCCAGCGTTCGACGTGCAGCCCGTCCGGCGCGAGCGCGTCGACGATCGCCGCCACCTCGTGCTCGGTGGTGTACCTGCGCACCCGCAGGGAGTTGTAGAGCCGCCCCTGCGCGTCCCGCTCCACCGACGTGGTCGCCCGCACCCGCCCCGGTCCCGCGGTCTCCAGCGCCAGCACCCCCGAGGCGGAGGAGCCGTGGGCCGGCTTGACGAACGCCCGTGGCATCCGGTGCTCCCGGAGCAACTCCCGTACGTGCGACCAGTCCCGGACCACCGCCGCCTCCGGACCGGAGGTCGGCGACGCCGGCACCGGCACCCCGGCGGTGTCCAGCACCCCGTGGCACAGCCGCTTGTCGAACAGCACCGCCAGGTCGTCCGGGCCGTCGAGCATCCGGGCGCCGGCCGCCGCCGCAGCTCGGGCCACCACGCTCACCCCGTCGAGGAAGGAGGCGTACCAGCGGCCCGACCCCTCCACCCGGGCGGGATCGTCCACGCCGCGCAGCAGCCGGTCCACCTCGGCGTCCTCGCCCGGCGAGTCCAGCCGCACCAGCTCGCCCGGCAGGAACCCGGCTCCGCCCGTCAGCACCTCCCGCCACGGCACCACCCGGGCGTCGGGGAGCCCCGCCGCGCGCACCGCCTCCCGGAAGAAGCCGACGCGGCGGTTGCCGGGGTTCCCGACGACCGCGAAGCGCGGCCCGTCCTCATTCACCGACGGCGACATAGCGCATGTCGTCCTCGTCCTCAGGGTCCCAGTCGTCCGTGTCGCCGGGATCCGCCTCGACGACCGCGGGCGCGCTGGCATCCCTCAGGCGGCCCAGCACCGCCTCCCCGACGTAGTGGTGGTAGAGGTCCAGCCGGGCGAGATGGCTCAGCGGCTGCCCCCCGATCAGCACCTCCGCGCCCGCGTCCGTCAGCGTGCCCATCGCCAGCGACAGCGACTCCAGCTGCGCCACCACCGGCGCCGACGCCAGGGCCGCCGCGATCTCGTCCTGGATCTCACTGTTCTGCAGGCCCAGGTGGCGCAGGCGGGGGAAGAGCCCGCCCGCGAGCAGCGGCCGCAGGTCGTCGACGGTCGTGTCACCGCCGTACCAGTCCACTCCCAGCCACAGCTCCAGCCGTTCCAGGGAGGGGAGTTCGCAGGAGCCGAGCGCCCGCACCACATGGCCCGGCAGGCCGCCGGACTCGAACCGCAGCGTCCTCAGCGCCCCGTGCCGGAACGGCCGCAGCCGCAGCTTCTCGTCCGACGGGCCGGGGCCCCCGCACCCGCGGACCGTGACCTCCTCCAGCAGCGGGTACGCCTCGAACACCGGCGTGACGTCGCACATCTGGAGCCACGACAGCTCGCACTCCTCGCTGACCACGTCGGCGAGGAAGAGTGCCCGCAGCGCCGGGAACCGGTCCGCGTCCGCCACCAGCAGGTCGACCACGGGACGGAAGCCGCTGTACTCCCCGTCCCACCACGGGCCGATCAGCAGCGCCCAGACCCGCGAGCGGTCCACCGAGTCGGCGAAGTGCTTCCAGAGGGTGCCGAAGTCCTGGGCGGAGTCGTATCCGGCGCACTCCAGCCGCCAGGCCACGCTCCCAGGCTCCGGCAGCCCGCCGGGCGGCACCGGCTCCCCGGGGGCGGGCAGCGTGAAGACGGGCAGCCCGTGGAAGGACTCCGGGTGGTCGATGTCGTACGTCGCGCTCATTCCGCCACCGCCGTGTACCGGTTGGCGCGGCCGCCGTCGCCCCAGGGCTTGTTCCGCTCCGAGAGGTCGAGGCGCACCCCGTGCGGGGCGAGCGACGCGGTCAGCCTCGCCTCCATCTCCTCGCTCAGGAAGTGGTGGTGCAGATCCAGCACGTCGAGGTGGGTGAGCGGCTGGCCCTCCAGCAGCGCGGCCGCGCCCTCGTCGCCGAGGACGCCGTTGGACAGGTCGAGGGTGCGCAGCCGGGCGACCACGGGCGCCGAGGCCACCGCCGCCGCGATCTCGTTCTGTATCTCGCTGTTGCGCAGCCCCAGGTGTTCCAGGCGCGGGAATCGGGTCCCGGACAGCAGCGGAGCCAGGTCCGGCAGCCCGGTGGTGCCGCCGTACCCGGAGACGCCGAGCCACAGCTCCAGCCTCTCCAGCGCGGGCAGGTCGCTGTCCAGCACGCCCCGCACCGCCTCGGCCGGCAGCCCGCCGGACTCCAGGGTGAGCGACCGCAGGCCCGCGTGCGCGACGGGCGGGAAGCGCAACTCCCCCTCCTCGCCCTCACAACTGCCGCGCACGCCCAGCTCGACCAGGTGCGGGAAGGCCGTGAGCAGCACGGTGACGTCCGACTGCTGGATCCAAGAGATCTCGGATTCCTCGTACGTCATGTCCCCGATGAAGACCGCCTCCAGCGAGGTCAACCGGTCCGCCGCAGCGACGATCAGCCCGATGGGGTACGACGAGTCCTCCTCGTACGACTCGCCCCACTGGCCGACGACCAGCGCCCGCACTCCGGCCGGATCGACCGATTCCAGGAACCGCTCGAAGACCTTCTCCCAGGTCGGGTCGTCGTCGTCGTACGGATTCACCCGCACCCGCCAGGCGACCGCGTCCGCGGCGGGGAGCGTGGAACCGTCGGCTCCGTGCTCGAAGTCGACGACGGGGAGGCCGTGCAGCTCTCTGAGGTTGTCCACACCGGACATGGCCCTGAACTCCTGATGCTGAGGACGAGTGGTGCCGCAAGGTTTATCAAGCGTCACTGACAACGGGGCGCGCGGGGAGGGTCGGTGGGGCGCGGAGGCCGGGCCGGCCCGCCCGCACGCCCGTGCCGACGCGCAGGACCACGCGCGCCCGGGGCCGCCCCGCAACGGCCCTGCGGGGGCTGCGCGACGGCTCGGCCGGTCGTTGTCAGACCCCCCGCCTAGCGTTGTTCCCGGCGCGAGCGCACCGGGTGCCGCGCCGGAGGGGAGACGTCCGTGTACCGGCAGGGCGATGTACTGATCGTGGCGGTGGAGGAGTCCGAGGTGCCCGCGCACTTCCTGGAGGCCGCGGGCGAACAGCGGGACGCGCGGGGCCGCCTGGTGCTCGCGCTCGGCGAGGTCACCGGCCACGCGCACGCCGTGCAGGGCCGCGGCCGGCTGATGCGGGAGGCCGGCCCCTTCGGACCGATGCTGCTCCATCTCCCGGACGGCGGGCGGGTGGTGCACGAGGAGCACGCGGCGATACCCCTGCCGAAGGGCTGGTTCCGGGTCGTGCGCCAGCGGGAGTACACCCCGGGCGCCTTCCGCGTGGTCGCGGACTGACCGGCCGCGGGCCCGGCGGCGGACGCCGCAGCCGCAAGAGGCACAGCAGCGCGCGTCGGGGACGCGCGGACGACGATCGAGTACGACGAGGGGACGGGGTACGACGATGCAGGACGTGACCGAGTGGCGGTCCGTGGCGGCGGCCACGGGAGCGGCGGACCGGGCGGCGGCTGAGGAGGGGGTGCGCCGGGCCTACCGGGACGCCGGACTGGCCGAGCCAGGCCGGATCGTGTGGGCGGACTCGCCCAGGAGCGCCGTGCGGGCGGTGCGCGCGCTCACGGACCCGGGCCGTTCCGTGCGGGAGGAGGTCCGCACCCGGCCGTGGGCCGAGGAACGGCGGCGCGCCTACGACGCGTTGGGGCCGGCCGGCTGGTCCGCCCGCTGGTCCGCCACCGGGGCGCAGCTCTGGGAGACCACCTCGGCCCTGGCCGAACGCATACGCGCGGGCGTGGTCGCCGATCTCGCACCGGACGAGGCCGACGAGCCGGCCGTCCGGATGGTGCTGCTCGACGCGGTGCTCGGCCAGCACGACGCGGCCTGGCTCGCGGCCTTCGAGGGCGGGACCGGCCGCCTCGACGGCCTCGCGCGGGTGGCGCGGAACGCCGGCTGGTGGTGGCCCTTCGAGCGGACCGTCGTGATCAGCGAGCGCCCCGAGGTGCTGCACCGCGACGAGGCCGGGCGGCTCGACCACGGAGAGGGCCCCGCCCTCGCCTACCGCGACGGATTCGCGCTGTACGCCTGGCGGGGGATGCCGGTCCCGGCCGCCTTCCTCGGCGAACTCGCCACGCTGACGCCCGAGCGGATCCGCGAGGAGGAGAACGCGGAGCTGCGCCGCGTGATGCTGGAGTACTACGGCTACGAGCGCTATCTCGCCGAGTCCGGCGCGCAACCGGTCCAGCAGGACGAGGCGGGCATCCTATGGCGCATCGCGATGGCCGAGGACGAGGACGTCGTGATGGTCGAGGTGGTCAACTCCACCCCCGAACCGGACGGCACCCACCGCACCTACTGGCTGCGGGTCCCCCCGGCGACCCGGACCGCGCGGGAGGGGGTGGCCTGGACCTTCGGTCTCACCGGCGACGCGTACGTACCGGTGCGCCAGACCTGAGGTGCGGGGGGAGCGGGCCGGGCGGCTCCGGCGGGGGCGGGGCGGGCGGAGACAGGCCGCGTGGCGTGGCGGGCGGCCGGGCACGCGGCCACGTGCCGTCAGGCGGTCAGCCTGTCAGGCGTTCAGCGCGGCGCGTTCGAGGCCCAGTTCGCGGGCGAGCGCGTCCTCGGTCCACTCCAGCAGCGTGGCCTGCGACAGCGGACCCGCGTACGAGGTCATCTGGACCGCCAAGCCGTCCAGCAGTGCGGTGAGCCGCCAGGCGACGGACATCGGGTCGTCGCAGTGGAACTCGCCGGCGGCGGCGCCCTCTTCGATGACCTCGGCCAGTTCGGCCTTCCACTGCTGGTCGAGGTCGCCGGCCACCTCCCGCAGCGCCGGTTCGCGCAGCGAGGCCGCCCACCCCTCGATCCACAGCCGCCAGCCCTTGGCCTGCCCCGTGGGGGCGTACCAGCGGACCGCGTCGCGCAGCCGCCGGACCGCGCTGGTCCGGCGGCCCAACAGGGTGCGTAGATGGGCGAGGTCGGCTTCGGCCGCGTAGGCGAAAGCCGCCGCGACCAGCTTCTCCTTGCTGGAGAAGTGGTACAGCACCAGGGCGTTGCTCACCCCGAGCACGGCCGCCACGTCGGCGATGCGCACGGCGGAGACACCGCGTACCTCGATCTGCTCGACGGCGGCGCGCAACAGGTCCTCGCGTCGCTCCGTCACGTTCAGCCGCACTCTTCCCACCCCGTCACCCTAGCCAATGAACGGGGCCGGGGGAGCCGGGACCCGTTTCCCGCGTCTCCGGAGAGCCGCGGGTGGTGCGCCGGGCCGGCGCGCGCCTGGGGCCGCGCGCCCCCGTACGTCCCGGAGCGCCCCCGTTCGGCCCGTCGCGCACGGGTGTTGGCGGAAACCCGACCCCGATCGGTCCGGAGCGCGTGGTCGCCGGCAACCCCGTCCGTCAGCGGTACCAGCCGAATCGTTCGGCCATCACCGGCAGCCGCTCCTCGACGAGGGCGTGGGCCGCGGCGCGCGGCGTGCATCCCGAGGCGGCCGCGCGGACCAGCATCGTGGTCACGAGCGAACGCATCGACGCCCGGACGTGGGCGAACGCCTCCTCCGTGTCCGCACCGATCTCCCCGAACAGGGTCCACCACCACCAGGCGTTGGTACCGGAGTTGACCACCACGTCGGGCAGCACCGTGACGCCGCGCTCCGCGAGCAGCGCCTCGGCCTCCGGCAGCACCGGCATGTTGGCCGCCTCCACGATCCAACGGGCCCGTACCAGCTTCTGGTTGTCGGCGTCGATCGCGTACGAGACGGCGGCGGGCACGAGGATCTCCGCGTCGGCGGAGAGCCACGCGTCGGCCGGCAACTCCTGGTCCTCGTCCCGCAGTGCGCCCCGGTCCACGGTGCCGAACGCGTCCCGCGCGGCGAGCAGCGCCTCCACGTCCAGCCCGGACGGGTTGGCGACGGTTCCCTTGACGTCGGCGACCGCGACGACCGTGAGCCCGGCCCGCGCCAGGAAGCGGGCGGTGGCGCCGCCCATCGTGCCGAGACCCTGGACCGCGACCCTGGCGCCCCGGTGGGGGATGCCAGCCCGGTCCAGCGCCACGAGGGCGGACTCCGCGACGCCGCATCCGCCGACCAGTTCGTCGAGCCCGATCCCGTCGTCCGCCAGCCCGAACGCGTCGGCGAGCCGGGTCCGGGCGGTCACCTCGTCGTCGAGGAGCGGGTAGACCGCCTGGATCGAGGAGACGAGACCGGCCTCCGCCGCGGCCCGGTCCACCAGGTCCTGGGTGAGCCCGAGGTCCTCACCGGTCGTCCACACGCTCTCTATGTAGGGGCGCACCGCTCTCAGGTAGCGCACCAGCACCCCGTACGCCTCGGGGGAGCGGGGGTCGCAGTCGATGCCGCCCTTGGCCCCGCCGAGCGGGAGGTACCGGGCGCCGGCGCGGTCGGCGTCGAAGTGCAGGGCCTCCTTCATCGTCATGCCCCGCGCGAGGCCCGCCACCTCGTCCAGGGTGCAGCCTTCCCGCATGCGCAGCCCGCCGCTGGACACTCCGCGCACGAGGCGGTCCACGACGAGGTGGCCCCGGTGGCCGGTCACATGATCCGTCCAGGTCAGGGAGATGAGAGGGGCGGGTGCTGCGGTCACGGTGGTCGTCATGGGGCGGGGCTCCCGGGTCGCTGGATTCACGTCGGTGGTCGGCGTTCCCGGTGGCGGCCGGGGCGCGCTGTGCAGGAGGTGCGGACGGTGCGCGGGCATGCGGTGGCGGACCGTGCCGGGTCGCGTCCCGGTGCGGTCAGCGGATCGTACTACTGAATCGTTGGTCAGTAGGGGAGATTCCGTGAAGTCGCGTCGATCCGGGCCATTTCCGACGCACGCGGGCGTGCACCGGCGCTTGGACGCCGAGCCCACACGCCCCCGTGGGGTGGGCCGGAATCCTGTGGCGGGTAAGGACGTTGCCGTTGCATGACGTCATTCGAATCCGGGTCGTCCGGGCAGGAAGAGGCGCTGCTGCGCCTGGTGGGCGCGCACCACGACGGGGTCCTCGTGACCCTGAAGAAGGACGGCCGGCCCCAGCTGTCCAACGTGAACCACGCCTACGACCCCGTCGCGCGCACCGTCCGGGTCTCCGTCACCGAGGACCGGGCCAAGACCCGCAACCTGCGGCGCGACCCGCGGGCGAGCTACCACGTGACCAGCGCCGACCGCTGGGCGTACACGGTCGTCGAGGGCACCGCCGAACTGACCGCCCCCGCCGCGGACCCGCACGACGCGACGGTCGAGGCGCTCGTCGCGCTGTACCGCGACGTCCGGGGCGAGCACCCCGACTGGGACGACTACCGCCGGGCGATGGTCCGCGACCGCCGGGTCGTCCTCGCCCTGCACATCGAGCACGTGTACGGGCAGGCGCAGCGTGCCTGACACGGCCCGGCCGCACCGGTCCGCCGCCGGCCGGGGCGGCCCGCACCGCTGCCGCCCGGCGGCAGTGGGGAAGCGGCGGCCCGTCGCCGTGGGCTCCGGTCGATCCGCGGACAGCGGGTACACGGCACCGGCCGCCGCCGTCCCTATGACGGTCCGGTCCACGCATGTGCGTGCTATCAGCACATAATCGGTACGACACCGACCCCCCAGGAGATGCAGTGACCGGCCCAACCCCGCTCATCCCCCTCCGCACGAGGCTGCGCTCGCTGCGGACCGACGCCTTCGGCGCCGACCCCGACGGGGCGCGCATGGAGCGCATCAGGCGCTCGCCGAACTTCGCCGACGGCGTGTTCCAGAACCCCGTGGCCGCTTCGGCCCGCCCGTCCGGCGGTTCCGCGCTCGACCTGGCCAAGGTCTACTTCGACAAGGAGCGCCGCGCCCGCCGGGCGCCCTCCGGCACCATTCCCGTGTACCCCACCACCTTCGCCGACCTGGCCGAGCCGCCCGCCTCCGGGATGCGGCTGACCTGGATGGGGCATTCCACCGTCCTCGCGGAGATCGACGGCCGACGCGTCCTCTTCGACCCCGTCTGGGGCGAGCGCTGCTCCCCGTTCGCTTTCGCCGGGCCCAAGAGGCTGCACCCGGCCCCGCTGCCGCTGGCGGCGCTCGGCGCCGTCGACGTGGTGGTGATCTCGCACGACCACTACGACCACCTTGACCTTCCGACGATCCGCGCGCTGGCGGCCACCGAGACCGTCTTCGCCGTGCCGCTCGGCGTGGGCGCGCACCTGGAGCACTGGGGCGTCCCGGTCGCCCGGATCCGAGAGCTGGACTGGAACGAGGCGACCGAGGTCTCCGGCCTCACCCTCACCGCCACCCCGGCCCGCCACTTCTGCGGACGCGGGCTGCGCAACCAGCAGCACACCCTGTGGGCCTCCTGGGCCGTCGCGGGCCCCGACCACCGCGTCTACCACAGCGGTGACACCGGCTACTTCCCCGGCTTCAAGGACATCGGCGAGGCGCACGGTCCGTTCGACGCCACGATGATCCAGCTCGGCGCCTACTCCGAGCACTGGCCGGACATCCACATGACCCCCGCCGAGGGCGTCCGGGCCCACCTGGACCTCCAGGGCGGCCGCCCCGGCGGCGTCCTGCTCCCGATCCACTGGGGCACCTTCAACCTGGCCCCCCACGCGTGGGCGGAGCCGGGGGAGTGGGTGAAGGACGCCGCCGAGGAGGTGGCCCAAGCGGTGGCGTTCCCGCATCCGGGCGAGCCCTTCGAGCCCGCCGGCACCCTGCCCACCGACCCGTGGTGGCGCGCGGTGTCCCGCCCGATCGCCCGCCCGTGGCGTGACGCGCCGAAGACGGAGGACGTGGCGGGAACGAGCAGGGGGGACATGAACCTGGCGGCCGAGCGGTGACGGCCGGGCGGTGACGCCGGTGGGGGCGAGCGCGGGGAGAGTGTGTCCGCATGCTGCCTGCGCCCCCACGTTCCCCCACCTGCTCGGACGCCGCCGACTGGCGCACCGCCGCCGGGCGCCCGTCAGATGGAGGGTGTGCTCACGGGTGAGCATTCCGCGCCCACCGGGTAGGCGGGAGAACACGACCGTAGCCCCGACCGACTGACGGGCGGTTCCCGCTCCACGGCGACGGTCCCGTACGAACGAGGAGACACATGAACGACAACCGTGAACCCGCGGCCGAGCCCTCCGACAGCGCGGCCGACGAAGTCCTGCGCGAGATCGAGGACGCCGAGACGGACGATGTGACCAGCGGCGAGCGGGCCGACGAAGACGGAGAGGCGGCGGACGCGCTGACGCCGAACGAGCAGGCGCAGGAAGAAGTGCGCAAGAACGCCTGACGTGCCGGTATTGCACCGTCGGCACGTGGCTGCGGCCGGTCCGGTCCATGAGGCCGTGCCCCCCACGGCACCGACCGCGTGGGCACGCGGGGCGGTCCGCGTGCCCACGCGGACCGCCCCGCCGATGCCGTGCCGGATTCCGGGCGGCTGCGTGCGTCGATTTCGCTACGAAGCGGGGTAGGGGTCTGCGGCGAGCCGGCGGGCGAGGTGCAGGGCGTTGACCGCGAGGGTGCGCGTGGTGGAGGCCACGGACTCGGGGGTCTCGTCGAGGTCCTGGTAGTCGGTCCCCTCCATCGCCGTTCCGACCCAGTAGGTGACGGCTCCGGGCGCCAGTGAGAACCCGACGTCGTTGAGCGCCTGGAACAGGTCGGCGCTGACCTTGTGCGCTCCGTCCTCGTTGCCGACGACCGCGACACCGGCGACCTTGCCGTAGGTGAGGAGCCGGCCTTCGTCGTCGCTCTCGCTCAGCTCCGCGTCCAGGCGTTCCAGCACGCGCTGGCAGATGCTGGACGGGTGGCCGAGCCAGATGGGGGTGGCGAGGATCAGGATGTCCGCGGCGAGGACCTTCTCCCGCAAGGCGGGCCAGGCGTCGCCGTCGCCCATGTCGGTCTCCACCCCCGGCCGTACGTCGTGGTCGGCGACACGGACCACGTCGCCCGGCACCCCGAGCCGGTCGAACTCCTTCGTCACCTGGTCGGCGAGAAGGTGGCTGCTGGACCGTGCGGGCGACGGGGAGAGCGAGCAGACGAGAGAGAGAACACGCATGGGAGGGACACTCCTGGGCTGAAAGAGACGGATTCCCACGCGACGGGATGTTTGTCCCCGTCGCACCCTCCCACTGGTGCCCGACCTCCCGCACGTGCATGCGGGTCACCGGAGGTTTGCCCCCTTTGGCAGGGCGTCAGGGGCCTTCCGCGGGCCGTGCCCGGTGGTGGTGCCCGGCAGTCACGGCCTTCCCGGGCAGCCCCCGCGCGATGGCCGTTCTCCCGACGGCCAGGAGCCGACGGCCAGGAGTCGGCGGACCGGACCGGTGGCGCCGGTCGGGCGTCCACCGAGTCCGTCCAGTAAGGCGCGCCTCGGTGGCGGAATCTCGCCACGCGACCTCACCCCCGCCCATCCGGGAGCCTGCGGGCGCTGTGGCGCCCGCCCGTGTCAGGGCCCCGGAGCGGCGGCGCGTACGGCCCGGTGCACGGCGCGGGCGGCCCGCGCGCCCCATATGGAGCGGGGGCCGGCGAAGGCGTGGACCTCGTCGCCCGGACGCGGGACACGGGCGGCGACGCACACCGCGTCGGTGGGGGTGCCGGAGCAGTCGTACCCGGCGTCGAGCAGCGCCTGCACCTTCGCCTCGGTGGCGGTGGCCACCGCGTTGACCAGCGCTGCGTCGGTGAGCGCCGCCGGAACCGCGACGACGATGTTGACCGTCCCCGGTGCGGGCGTCGTGGCGCTGCCCCCGGCCGCCGAGGCGGCCCACCCCCGTACGCCGAGTCCCGCCGTGACCACCGCGTCCACGCCGTCGTCGTGGGCCCGGCCGAACGTGCGGACGTCGGCGGCCGTCATCAGGCCCACCCCCGGCCCTCGCACACCGGCGTCCCGGGCCAGGTCGGCGAGGTGGGCCTCCGGGTCGGTACGCCGGTAGCCGTGCGAGACCTGGGCGTTGAGGACCCAGGAACGCTCCCCGATGCCGCCGCCGAGCACGGCGGAGCTGATCATTCTCCAGCCGGGGCCCGCGTGCCACAGCAGTCCGTGCAGCGTCTCACCGTCCTCGGCGCGGGTGAGGCGCCGGACGGCGAACGGGCCCCCGGCGGTGCGGGCCGGGGGGACGGCGGTGGTCATCGGGCGGACACCCTCCTCGGGCGTGGACCTGCGATCTTACGCGGGGGTGGCGGCGAGGACGGGTGCGGGTGCGGTCCGGCCGGACCGTAGACGCGGGCGGCCGTTCGAGCCGGTCCGTCCCGGGCGCGGACGCGTGACGGCGGCCGTAGCCGCCGGCCCGTACGCGCGCGGGAGGGGTCCGTCGCCGCGTCACGCCTGGTCAGTAAGCCATCTACAGATGGTGAATCGTGAGCGCACCATGCGCGTTGTGTGTCGACATTCGTCCGTCCCGGATTGAATTGGTCACAGGATGGTCACTAGGGTCAGGCTTCGAACCTTCGCACGACAGGTCGCCCGTTCGGGGTGACGGCGAAGGTGCCGTCACGTTCGTGGCGCCCCCGGGAGACCGGGGAACTCAGCCCTCCACGCTGCCGGTTGGCGGCGTCAGCAAGAAGGAGTTCGCCTCCGTGGCCTCCCACCGCCGCCCCAGACAGCCGGGCCGCACCCGCGTGACCGTGCTCACCGCGACCGCCGCCGCAGCCGTGGCCCTGTCCTCCCAGGCCGCGCACGCCGACCCGAAGCCGACGAAGAGCGAGGTCAAGGCGAAGGTCGACAAGCTCTACCACGAGGCGGAAGAGGCCACCGAGAAGTACAACGGGGCCAAGGAGCAGCAGGACAAGCTGAAGAAGCAGGTCGACGCGCTCCAGGACAAGGTCGCCCGCGAGCAGGCCGACCTCAACACCCTCCGGGACGAGCTGGGTTCGATCGCCACCGCCCAGTACCGCAGCGGCGGCATGGACCCGTCCCTGCAACTGTTCCTCGCGTCCGACCCGGACAGCTTCCTCGAACAGGCGTCCGCACTCGACCAGTTGACCGCCAAGCAGGCCGAGTCGCTGCAGAAGATCCAGGCCAAGCAGCGCACCCTGACACAGGAGCGCAAGGAGGCGCAGGGCAAGCTCGCGCAACTCGCCGAGGTCCGTGAGGCGCTCGGCAAGAACAAGAAGAAGTTCCAGAGCAAGCTCGCCGACGCGCAGTCGCTCCTGAACACCCTCACCGCCGCCGAGCGGACCCGGATGGCCCAGGAGGAGCAGCGCGCCAGCCGCGCCGCCGGGGACCGGGTCGAACTCGGCAACGAGGTCCCGGCCTCCTCCCTCGGCGCCTCCGCCCTGGCCGCAGCCGACACGCGGGTGGGCAAGCCCTACGTGCGGGCGGCGACCGGCCCCAACTCGTTCGACTGCTCCGGACTGACCCAGTGGGCCTACGCCCAGGCCGGAGTCGACATCACCCGCACCACGTACACCCAGATCAACCAGGGCGCGAGCATCGCGCGCGGTGCCCTGAAGCCCGGAGACCTGGTCTTCTTCAGCAACACCTCGCACGTCGGCCTGTACGCGGGCAACAACACCGTGCTGCACGCCCCCTATCCCGGCGCGTACGTGCGCTACGAGTCCATGAACACCGTCGGCAGCTACCAGGCCGCGGTACGCATCTGACCGCGCCGGTCGCGCGGCCGCCCCGGAGCCACGGCCCCGGGGCGGCACGCGGACCGGCTCCGGACGCACGACGGTCCGGTGCGCGCGCCCCGCACGGGCGGGGCGCGGGCACCGGACCGGTCGGCGGTCGGGTGGGGTCAGTCCTCCGTCGGTCGCGGAGGCGTGACGGCGGTCTCCAGGAAGAAGCTGTCGATGCTCTGCACCGTCTGCACGAAGTCGTCCAGGTTCACCGGCTTGGTGACGTAGGCGTTGGCGTGCTGGGTGTAGGCGTCCTGGATGTCGTCGGGCGCCGCCGAGGTCGTCAGGACGACGATCGGGATGCTGGCCAGCGCGGCGTCGTTCTTCAGGACCGTCAGCAGCTCGCGGCCGTTCATGCGCGGCATGTTGAGGTCGAGCACGATCAGATCGGGGCGTTCCGTGGCCGGGTCGCGCAGGTACTCCAGGGCGGACACCCCGTCGTCGACGCGGTTGATCCCCCGGGCCATGCCGCGTTCGATCAGGGCCTCTTCGATGAGCATGGCGTCGGCGACATCGTCCTCGACGAGCAGGACGGTGTAGGTGCGCCGGGGGGCAAGCCCGTTCATGTGCGAACTCCGTGAGTCGTTGGGTAGGGGGCGGGTGGGCTGGTGGGCCGCGAAGACCAGTCCGGGCCAGCGTTTGCGGGCGCCCTGACGGCTGACGCCCCAGGCGCTGCCCAGCTGGGGGTAGCCGGCGCCTTCTCCGGCGGCCGCGCGAGCGGCCTCGGCGGCGCACTCTTCCACCGCGCGGCTGAGATAGGACAGCGCGCGCAGGGAGGCCAGCGGATCGGTCCATCCCTCGGTGTCGGCCAGGCTCTCGCCGGCCGGCGCGGCGGGCATCCGCGCCAGTTGCCGCGCCAGATCGGCCACGGCCCGGCGTGCGTGTTCGGCCAGCTCGTCGGGGTGGGTGCGCGCTCCTGTCTCCGCTGCCATGTGCGCACCGTAGACCGAAGCGGGGACCGCCGACAACCTGGGTTGTCGGGAGGGATAGTCTGACGGCGCTCCGGAACGCGCCGGAGGCAGTACACGCAGCAGAGAGGCACCGCCGTGCAGAGCACCGCAGACGAGGTCCGACCGGTACGGCCGCGCACGTCGTCCCCCCGGAACGGCTGGTCCACCAGCCGTTGGCTCGGTGTCGGCACGGCCCTCGCCCTGGTCGTGCTCGTGGTGCTCGGCGGCTGCGGGACCTGGGCGCTGGTGCGTGCCACGGCGGTCAACCAGCGGCTCGTCGAACGCTGGTCGCCCGCGCTGATCGCTTCCGTACGCATGGAGGCGGCGCTGGTCAACCAGGAGACGGGCGTGCGCGGGTACGGGCTGACCGGGCGCATCGAATTCCTGGACCCCTACCGCGACGGTCTGGACCAGCAGCGCAAGGCCGTCGGGGAACTGAAGCCGCTGATCTCCGGAGACGCGCACGCCCAGGCCGACCTGGCCGTGGTGAACGAGCGGGTCGAGACCTGGCACGCGTACGTCGCCCGGCCGGTCTCCGCTTCCGTCGACCCGATGCCGCTGGCCCGGCAGCGGGCCGAGGAGGGCCGCAAGCAGTTCGACTCGGTACGCCAGGCGCTGCGCGTCCAGCAGGCCGGCATCGTGGCCGAACGCGACCGGGCACGGGCCGACCTCGGTGCGGCGCGCACGATGCGCAACACCGTGTTCATGGTGATCGGCGGGGTGGTGCTGGCGTTGATGGCCCTGGCCTTCGCCGGCCTGCGGCTCGGCGTGCAGCGCCCGCTGGACCGGCTGCGCGCCGACGTCCGGAAGGTGGCCTCGGGGAACTTCGCCCACGCCATCGACCCCACCGGCCCGGCCGACGTGCAGGACCTGGCGGGCGACGTCGACGCGATGCGCCGCCGCCTCTCGGAGGAGCTCCACTTCAAGGACGTCGCCCGCGCGCGGCTCGACGAGCAGGCCACCGAACTGCGCCGGTCCAACGACGAACTGGAGCAGTTCGCCTACGTCGCCTCGCACGACCTCCAGGAACCGCTGCGGAAGATCGCCAGCTTCTGCCAGTTGCTGGAGCGGCGCTACGCGGAGCAGCTCGACGACCGGGGCAAGCAGTACATCGCCTTCGCGGTCGACGGCGCCAACCGGATGCAGAACCTCATCAACGACCTGCTCACCTTCTCGCGGGTCGGCCGGCTGCACACCGACGACCGCCCGGTGGACCTCGGCGACCTGGTGCGGCGAACGCTGGACGACCTCGATCTGGCGGTCCAGGAGACCGGCGCCACGGTCGCGTACGACGGCCTTCCGACGGTCGAGGGGCAGCCCACCCAGCTCGGTCTCGTACTGCAGAACCTGCTGTCCAACGCGATCAAGTTCCGCGCCGCCGACACCCCGCCCCGCATCAGGGTCGAAGCCCGGCGGATGGCGAGCGCGGTGCGGCACGACGGCCGGGACGGCAGCGAGACCGAGGACCCTCGCCCGCAGTGGGAGATCTCGGTCAGCGACAACGGCATAGGCATCGCACCCGAGTACGCGGACCGGGTCTTCGTCATCTTCCAGCGGCTGCACACCCGTGAGAGCTACGCGGGCAACGGCATCGGGCTCGCCCTGTGCAAGAAGATCGTCGAGCACCACGGCGGTTCGATCGCCCTGGACACCGACTACACGGACGGCACCCGGTTCGTCTTCACGCTCCCCGGCGTCCTGCCCGCGGACGACGCGTCCGGCGCGGACCGGGAGAGCGACGCCGCCGCTCCCGCGGCCACGGCCGGCTGACCGCTCGTCCGGCGTACCGCCCCGCCCGCGGAAGGCGGTGCGCCGGGCTCCGCAGGATCAGCTTCCGCCGAGGTCCGAACTGAGCCAGTGGGCCGGGCGCATCGTGATGACCACCTGCTCGCCGTGCGCCTCCCACGCGAAGTCGACGTAGGCGTCGACCTTCTCGGCGGGGAGGTAGCGCGCGGAGATCTCCACCAGCTTCTCGCGGGTGGCGGGGACCGTCGAGGTGACCGGGCCTTCGACCGAGACGTACCGGATCGTCGGCGTCAACCGGTCGGCCATCAGGGAGAACCGGCCTGCCGCCGCGATCAGGACGGCCTTGCGCGACGCGCGCCCGGTCAGGATCCACAGGTCGCCGCCGGGCGTGTACTGGTACCAGATCGGCACCGTGAGCGGCGCCCGCCCGGGTCCCGCGTCCACGGCCAGCGCACCGACGTGCGGCTCGGCCAGGAACTGCTCACGCTCTTCGCGGGACAAGGCCATGAAGGGCTCCTTCAGGAATGCTCGGGGAGGACGATGCGGACTCCGATGGGAAGTATGTCCGGCGCTGAGCGTTTCGACGGGGAGCGAGGGCGGGATGTCGCGGGCCGGGATGCGTCGGGGCCGGGTCGTCTGGGCCGGGGCGGAGGACGGAGCCAGGACCGGGACGGGGCAGGTCTCGGGTTCGGGCCGGTACGGGTGCGTCTGCCTCGCCAGGGTGCCGCGCCATGCGGCAATAGCTCACGTGTTCTATTTCTGCGTTACGGTGGAACCATGTCCACTACGCACCTCCAAAGCTCGCTCTTCGACCAGGCGGACACCCCCGCCCTGGCGCCGCTCGACGGTCTGCGCCGGACGGAGCTGGGCAGCGGTGCGTGGGTGGACCTGCTCCCGGGCTGGCTCAGCGGGGCCGACGAGGTGTTCGAACGGCTGGTCGGGGACGTCCCGTGGCGTGCCGAGCGGCGGCAGATGTACGACCGGACCGTCGAGGTGCCGAGGCTGCTCTCCTTCTACCGTTCCGGCGACGCGTTGCCCCACCCGGTACTGTCCGGGGCCAGGGCCGCGCTGTCCGCCCACTACGCCGGCGAGCTGGGAGAGCCCTTCACCACCGCGGGCCTGTGCTACTACCGCGACGGCCGCGACAGCGTCGCCTGGCACGGCGACCGGATCGGCCGGGGATCGTACGAGGACACCATGGTCGCCATCGTCTCCGTCGGCGCCCCGCGCGACCTGCTGCTGCGCCCCCTGCACGGCGCGGGCGACACGGTCCGCCACCCGCTCGGGCACGGCGACCTGATCGTCATGGGCGGTTCCTGCCAGCGCACGTGGGAGCACGCGGTTCCCAAGACCGCCCGGCCCTGCGGGCCGAGGATCAGCATCCAGTTCCGTCCCAGCGGCGTGCGCTGAACGACGCGTCGCGGGAGCGTCCTGCGCCGCCCGACCACGCGTCGCGGGGCGTCCTGCGCCGCCGGATGCCTGAACCCCGTACGACCGGGTACCCGGAGCGCACCAGGAAAGAGCGCGCCGGACCGAGACCTTCCGGCACGCCGTGGGCGCGACTCAGGAAGGGCACACCGATGAGCAACGGTTTCTCCCAGGACAGCGGCAAGGGCGGCCATACGCCGACCGCCGGCGAACTGCGCGCACGGGCCGAGGGCGCCCGTCAGGAAGCGGGGAAGACCGTGGAGGCCCTCGCGGCGAAGGGCCAGGTGCCCGCCGCGCGCGCCAAGGAACTCGCCACCGAGGCCAAGGCCCAGGCCGCGAAGAGCGCGGCACAGGCGAAGACGCAGGCGGTGGAGATCGCCGGGCAGGCCAGGGAACACCTCGCGTCCGCCGGCGCCACCGCGGCCGGCACGTGGCGGGAGAAGTCGCCGCAGGCCGTGCAGGACACCGCCCACGAGGTCGCGGACACCGCACGCGGCAACCGCGTTCCGCTGCTGGTCGGCGCCGCGGCGGCGCTGGTGCTGGTCCTCGTCGTCCGCCGCAGGGGGACGCGCTGATGCGGAAGGTGCCGAAGAACGTCTACGGTCCGGTCGGCTTCGCGGTCGGCGCGGCGGGCGGTCTGGTCGCCGGGGCCGTGTTCGACCAGCTGTGGAAGCGGCTGGGCCACCAGGACGACGCGCCGAGCGCCACCGACGAGGACCGCGGCTGGGGAGAGATATTGCTCGCCATGTCCCTGCGGGGCGCGGTGTTCGCCGCGGTGAAGGCGGCCGTCGACCGCGGCGGCGCCATCGCCGTCCGCCGCGCGACGGGCAGTTGGCCCGCCTGAGCGGCCGACGACAGCCGGACGCCGGGTGAGCGGGACCCGCCAGGTACGGACCCGGTCCCGCAAGGCCCGGCGGCAGCAGGACGCGCCGAGCGCGTGGCCCACGGACCCCCGAGGCCCAGGGCCACGCGCTCGGCGCTCCTCGTCGGCCCGGTACTCCGCACGAACCCCGGCCCCGGCCCCCGAATCCCCGGCCCCCGAACCCCCGGACGCCGGCCGCGGGGCTCAGGACCGACACCCGTACCCCGTACGTGCCCGGACGGGCGCCCTCCCCCAGAGAGGCATGAACGAAGAGATGAAGCTTTTCCGGAAGCAGGAAGCGGGGACCGCCCCCCGCACGGACGCCACGGGCCCGCTCAGTACCTCGTCCGACCCGCGTACCGGCCCCGGACCGGACGGCTGGACCGACGGTGCCGCCCCCTACGGTCCCCGGACCGACGACGCCCTGACCAAGGCCCCGGCGGGCGGGCGGGCGGAGTCCCGCGGCGACGACGACGGACCCGCCGCCGGCACGGCGGACGACGACCGGCCCGGTCCGGGCGACGACGTCGAGCGCAACGCCCCCGACCACCCCACGGACCTCTCCTTCGGTTCCTTCCTCCGGGTCCTGGGCCGGACGGCGAGGGAGTTCAAGGACGACGAACTCACCGACCGCGCCGCCGGACTCACCTACTACAGCGTGCTGGCCCTCTTCCCGGCCCTGCTGGTGCTGGTGTCCCTGCTCGGCATCGCGGGCCGCGACACCACGCAGAAGGTGCTGGACAACCTGCGGGACCTGGCGCCGGGCTCCGTGCGCGACATCCTCACGGACGCCGTGAACCAGCTCCAGGGGAGCGCCGGCACGGGCTCGCTGCTCGCCGTCGTCGGCCTGCTCGCCGCCCTCTGGTCCGCCTCCGGCTACGTCGCCGCCTTCATCCGCTCGGCCAACGCGGTCTACGACCTGCCGGAAGGGCGCCCGGTCTGGAAGGTGCTGCCGATCCGGGTCGGCATGACCGTGGCCCTGATGGTCATGGCGTGCGCCAGCGCCCTCATCGTCGTGCTCTCCGGCGGCATCGCCCACCGTCTCGGCACCACCCTCGGCGTCGGCGACACCGCGATGACCGTCTGGTCCTTCGCCAAGTGGCCGGTGCTGGTGGTGCTCGTCACCCTCATGATCGCCCTGCTCTACTGGGCGGCTCCCAACGCCAAGGGCCGCGGCTTCACCTGGGTCAGCCCCGGCAGCTTCCTGGCCGTGGTGATCTGGCTGGCCGCGTCGGCCGGCTTCGCGTTCTACGTCGCGAACTTCAGCTCGTACAACAAGACGTACGGGGCGCTCGCCGGGGTGATCATCTTCCTGGTGTGGCTGTGGATCACCAATCTCGCCATTCTGCTCGGCCTGGAATTCGACGCCGAACTGGCCCGGGGCCGCGCCATCGCGGGCGGGCTCCCCGCCGACTCGGAGCCGTACGTCACCCCGCGTGACGTGCGCAAATGGAGCGACGCGGACCGTCGGCGCCTCAGCCGGTAGCGCCGGTCCGGGGGCCGTGCCGCGCACGCGGTGCGGGAACGGTCCCCGGCCACCGCGCATCGGGGGACGGTGACGGGGCAAGCGAGAGAAATGCTTGGAATCCTCCCGCGGTCGCACGCACCCGTCATCGCCTCCGGTGCCTCCGGTGTTCCGGGGACCGGGGCCGCCCGCCCCGAGCACCGCAAGGCGGGCCGCCACCGCCGACCCGGTCATCGCCGGGGCGAATGGCACCGGAGGATCGTGGTCTACCGGGACATCGAGCTCGTCCAGCCCACCGCGCCCGGTGAGACGGCCGTCCAGTGCCTGCTGATGGTCCACTTCCGCAAGGTCGTCGGCCAGGTGACCTTCGAGGTCTGCCGCTCCTGCGGGCAGGGGCTGATCACCGGCCTCGACGTCGCGCACCAGTTCCACCGCAGCGGCCTGGGCTCGCGCGCCCTGTCCCACCTGCGCACCCGCTACCCGGGTTACGCCTGGCGCACCACGCTCGAACGCCGCCTGACCCGCGACCTCATGCACCGCATGCGGGTGTTCGCGGCCACCGGCAAGCGCCGCTGCGCCCACCTCGCCCCGCCGGCCCCGACCGACGGCTGAACCCCGCCGTCGAGCTCTCGGCCGTCGAGCCCTCGGCCGTCGAACCCTCCGTCACCGGGACTTCGGTCCTCCGGCCGACAAGCCCTCGGCCCGGTCCCGTACGCGGTGCGGGGCCGCGCGTGGCGTCCGGGTACGGGGCGGGACCGCCCCGCCGGCTTTGCCATTCCTTTACAACCCGCTCCCTCGCTCCCTCGTCTCTTGGTGCGTCCCGTGAACGAGCCCGCCGGTTCCCCCGGCGTGCCGACGACGAAAGAGAGCGACCTGTGCGCCGAACCGCCCTGAGTGCCCTGGTACTTGCCGCCACCACCGCCGTACTGGCCGGCGGCGCGCCCGCGTTCGCCGACGGCTCGGCCCCGTCGCCTGTCCCCGGCGCGCCGACCGAGGCGCCGACCCCGGCCGCCTCCGCACCCGCCACCGCCGAAGCCGCCACCCCCGAGCCCGCAGCCACCGAGCAGCCCGGCAGCGCCGCGCCCGTGCCGGCGGACGCGCCGAGCCAGGTCGCCGTGGTGCCGTCGGGAGCCCCGGACACCGGTGAGGTCGCCGGGTCCGACCCGGCGACCTCCGGCGGCGACGGCGCCCTGATCGGCGGCGGCGCGGCCGCCCTCGCCGCACTGGGCGGGGCCGGATTCCTCGTGGTCCGCCGCCGGGCGAACGAGGCGTGACCGCTCTCTCCAGGCGGGCGTTCGGGGCCGCCGCGCTGACCTCGCTCCTGGCGGGGTGCGGCGGCCCGGACGCCGATCCGGCACCGCGGGCCCGGCCGGACGGCCCGGACGCCGGCCCGGCGCACGGCGCCCCGTCGGCCCCGGACGCAGCCCGTGCGCCGGCGTCCGGCGGGCCGACCGGCTCCGCGCGCACGGGCGCGGCCCCGGCGCCCGTCCGGCTGCTCGTTCCGGCCATCGGCGTGGACACCGCCGTCATGCGTCTGGGCCTCGCCCCGGACGGCACCGTCGAGGTGCCGCCGATGGAGGCGCACGACGTCGCCGGCTGGTACCGGCACTCGCCCGCTCCGGGCCGCACCGGCCCGTCGGTGCTGCTGGGCCACGCCACCGTCGGCTCCTACGGCGACGGGGTGTTCCGGCACCTCGCCCGGCTGCATCGGGGCGACCATGTCGACGTACGCCTGGAGGGCGGCGCCTCCGTGGTGTTCGCGGTGACCTCCGTACGGACCGTCGCCAAGACCGGTTTCCCGACGGACGACGTCTACGGGAACGTGGACCGGCCGGAGCTGCGCCTCATCACCTGCGGCGGCCCGCGCACCGGACAGGGCTACCGCGACAACGTGATCGTGTTCGCCGGACTCGGCCCCGGCGCGCGGTGACGGCGAACCGGACCGGGGACCCCGCGCCCCGGCTCCCGGCGCTCCTCTCCCGCACCCGGCGCCCCACCCGTGGAACCCGTCCACCCGTCCACCCGTACGGCTGTCCTCCCTGACGGGCCGGGCGGCACGGGTGGCGGGGACCCGCACCGCCGGATCCGGTGCCACCACGTTCCGTATCTCCCGTGCGGCGCACACCCCCACCGGCACGGCCCGTCAGAAACCTGGAGAGCGTTGAACCGGTCCCGCGACAGAGCAGCGTCCGAGCTGTTCGCCGCCCTCTATCCGCGTCTCGCCGGATGGTGCCGCCGCCTGGTCGACGACGACGGGACGGCCCACGAAATAGCCTCCGAGGCGTTCACCCGGCTCTGGTCCCGCTGGTCCCACGTGGAGGAGCCACGCGGCTTCCTCTACGTCACGGCCGCCAACCTGGTGCGCGACCACTGGCGCAGACTGGAACGCGAGCGCACGACCATCCGGCGCGTCACGACCGAGGCCGCCGTCGGCCCGCACGCCGAGCAGGAGGATCCGTCGGTCCGGATGCTGGTCCAGTCGCTGCCCGAACGGCTGCGGGTGCCGATCCTGCTGCACTATTACGCCGACATGCCGGTGCGGGAGGTGTCCGAACTGACCGGACGCAAAGAAGGAACGATCAAGGCCGATCTCCACGCGGCCCGCGAACTGCTCCGCGCCCACCTGAGGAGAAGCCTTGATCACACGCGCTGACGAGGACCCGGAGTTCGAGCAGGACGACTTCCTCGCCGTCATCCTGCGGCCCGCCCCCGACCGGCTCGTCGCGCCCCCGGGCCGGTTCGAGGCGGTCCGCAGGCGCGCGGTCTCCCGGCGCCGCCGCCGCGCCGCGCTCGGCGTCGGAACCGGACTGCTGTGTGCCGGCGCGGTGCTTCTGGTGCTGCCCGTCCGCACGGCCCCGCCGCCCGTCCTCCCCGCCTCCCCGCCCGCCCCGACGTCCCCGCCCGTGCCGCGCCCCGCGGGCACCCCGACGGCCGCCCCCGTGCCCGCGGAACCGGGCCCGAGCGACGCGCCCCCGGACGCGCCGTCCCCGCAGCCCGCAGACTCCGGACCCACGGCCGCCCCCGTCCCCTCGGCCTCCGCCCCCGAAGCGGCCACCGCCACGCCGTCGCCGGGAAGCGCGTCGTCGCTGCCCCTGCCCACGGGCCCGGCGACGCCGGGGCAGTAGGGGGGCGGGGTGGTGAAGGGCGGTGCGACGCGGGGCAGTACGCCCGGTGCCGCATCAGGCGACGTACGTCCGCTCCTCGTCCCGTGACGCAGGTGGGGCTGCGGTCAGTCGGTTGGTGATCTCTTCGGCGGTCAGAACGAGCGCGAAGCCTTTGCGCAGGACGGCGAGTTCGGGTTCCTGCCGGGACTCGTCGTCGGTGGCCGTGACGTCGGCCCCGAAGACGACCTTGTAGCCGCGTTCGTATGCCTGCCGGGCCGTGGTGCCACAGCAGTAGTTGGTGAGCGTTCCGGTGACGATGACCGTGTCGCGGCCGAGATTGCGCAGCACCGTGTCGAGCGGGGTGTCGTAGAACGCCCCGTAGGAGGGCTTGCGGATCACGGCCTCGTCGAGGCGGCGGCCCATCGGAGCCCACACCTCGGCCGGGCCCGGCCGGCGCCACTCGGTGTCGGCGTGCGGGAGGAACCGCAGGGCGTGCGGCCGGTCCAGACCGAGATGGGTGTCATCGAAAATGGTCCAGATCACCGGAACCGAGGCGCCCCGGCACTCTTCGACGAGTTGCCGCAGCCGTGGCGCCATCCGAGTGGCCGCGGGCACCCAGTAGGGACTCCAGCCGGGCCGGACGAACTCGTCCTGCATGTCGATGACCAGCAGTGCTGTCCGTTCGGGCCGTACGCCGAACGATGCCCGGCCGTACTCGTAGGCGTTACGCGCTCGCGTGGTCACCCATTCCTCGGTGTACGTCATGCCCGCCTCCTGCATCGATTCGAGGTACCTCGTTTCGATGTGCGAGAGTAGCAGCATGCTCGAACTCGCGATCCTGGGATTCCTGGCTGAGGAGCCACTGCACGGGTATCAACTGCGTCAGCGCATAGCTCAGTTGTCCGGTCATGCCCGGCCGGTCAGCGACGGCAGTCTCTACCCGGCGATCAACCGGCTGGTCAGCGCCGGACTGCTCGCTCGGCAGACCGAACCAGGCGCTTCGGCCGCTCGGCGGTACACCCTGACCCTGACCGATGCCGGCCGCCGCGAGCTGCTGCGCCGACTGCGGGATGCCGACGGCTTTGCCATCAGCGACAGCACCCGTTACTTCACCGTCCTGGCCTTCCTCTCCCACCTGCCCGACACCGCCGACCAGCACGCGGTACTGCGCCGCCGACTGGAGTTCCTCGAACAGCCGGCGAGCTTCTTCCACGACGGTGACCGCCCACTGGGTGCCGACGACACCGACGACCCCTACCGGCGCGGCATGCTCACCATCGCCCGTGCCACCAGCCGCGCGGAAAGGTCCTGGCTTCGGGAAGTGCTGGCCTGACACGGGCACCACCAGCAGGCACCTCAGGCAGCTCAGGCACCTCTTCTCGTTCTCAACCGGGGGCCTCCACTTCCCGAGAGGCTGTGCGGGTGGCGGAGCCAGTACGGGTCCGCGTGATTCGAACCAAGTCGGTTGCGCGGGAGGCGTGTTCGCCCCAAGTGTCGTCAAGCCGGTACGTCGGAACCGCTTTCCGTCACCTGCGGGACGCGCCCGGCGGGAGAAAAGGCATGGCGCCAGGTGGCGCGGGGCCGTATGCTCCCGGCGATGACTACCCACTCCGTTCGCAGAATGGGGGACCCGTCCGCGCAAGGTGAGTGCTGATGCTCACCGAAACCGCGTACGGAGACCCCCGAACCGACTTCTGGCCGCGCGTGCGACAGTTCGCCGTGCCGCCCTCCGTGATCGAGACCGCCACGGCCCGCCGCCGCTCCGGCGACTGGGCAGGCGCCTGCGCGGCAGCGGGCGTCGACGTCGACCTCGATCTGCGCCGGCTGACCCGCACCCACGGACGCGAACTCGCCTCCCTCGTACGGGCCGACCTCCGCCACCTCGCCCCCGACCTGTTGCGGTGGCACATGCCGCGGATAGCCCCGGACGGGCTGCTGCGCCCGGGGCTGACGCTCACCCTCGCCCGGTACCGCACGCAGCGGCACGACCGGAACCAAGCCGTCCATCTCGCTGTCCGCACCCCGCCCGCCTGGGCGGACGCCGAGCAGCGGATGAGCCTGCTGGTGTGGAGCGGCGACGGGGACCCCGTCCCCGGGGCGCTCCACCATCCGCACACCCGGCCCGACCGGCGGTTCCGGCTCGACCTGCACCGCCACCTGTGGGACGCCCGCAGGACCGGCGAACTGCGGGAACGCTCCGGCGCCGACCGGCCGCCCGACGGCGCGCCGAACACCCTGGCCGAGGACGGGCACGGGACCGCCGACGACGCGGTCGGGCGCCCTGCCGTCGACCGCTGGGCGCGGGAGGCCGAACTGCTGCTGCGGGCCGACGGGTTGGCCCCCGGGCCCGTACTCGTGCGGCTGGGGTCCCGGCGGCGGCTGGTCCTGGAACCGGCCCTCGGTACGGATCCTGCGCGGATCACCGCCGCACCGCCGGGCGGTGCGGCCTCCGCCCTGCCGGTACTGCCCCACGCGGCGACCTGGACCCCGCCGGATGTGGAACTGCTCCGCACCGGGGCCCTCACCGCCGACCGGCTGCACCCTCTGGTCGCCGACTCCCTGGCACCGGGACGGCGGACCGTGGGCCCCGCCCCTGCGGCACGGTTGCCGGGCGATCCGCACCTGGTCGACTGCCGGGGGGCCCGGCACCGGATCGCGCTGGTCGACGGGGTGCTGACGGCGCTGGACCACGAACCCGCCGAGGTCCGCAGGGAGGAGCTGCTGGCCGAACTGACCGGCGCCCCGCTGCCCTGCGTGCGGGCGATCGACGAGGCCCACCGCCGCCCGGACTGCCTGGAAGGCATGCACGAACGGCTCAGGCACGGCGATGTCACCGGGGCGCTGGACGTGCTCGAAGGACTGCTCGGCCCCCGGGCCGTGCTCCGGGACGGCCCACTCCGGGACGCGCTGGAGGCGACGGCCCGACAGCGGCTCACCTACGGGCTGTTCCGTGCCGGGCTGATCGGACCGGGCCCCGGCCCGCGCGGCGTACGACCCGACCGGGCAGGCCCCGGCAGCATCCCACCGGACCACCGCCGCTCCCGCGACAGCCGCCCGCACCCGCGCCACGCCACCGCCCGCTGACGGAAGACCGCCCCCTCGCCCTCTTGCCCCGGCGCGTCCTCCCGCGCCGTGCCGGGGACCGCCCGACGTCGCCGGCCTTCCGTCCGGCGTCCCTCCGCCCCGTTCCGGACCTCGTTCCGGACCTCGTTCCGATCCTGACCGGCCCCGGATCCGGGCCCTGACCTGATCCGGACTCCGCCCCGATCCGTGCCGTGCCCGATCCGGACCCGTTCCTGACCGACCCCACTGCCGCGTTCGCCCACGAGCCACCAAGGTGATCACCCATGCCCTCACGCACTCCGCTCGCCCCCGTCGGCCTCGTCGCCGACCCGTTCGCCCCGACCGCGCTCGACATCGCCGACGCGCTGACCGCCCTGCTGCTCACCACCACCACCGAACCGCGCCCCGACGCCCAACTGGAGGCGCTGACCCTGGCCGTCGCCGCCGACCTGCCCGTCCTCCTCTGCGGCGAACCCGGCATCGGCAAGACCGCGGGGCTGACCCAGCTGGCCGACTCCCTCGACCTGCCGCTGACCACCGTCATCGCGAGCGTGCACGAGCCCTCGGACTTCTCCGGTCTGCCGGTCGTCGGGGACGATCCGGCCGTCCAGGGCATCGCGATGGCCCCGCCGGACTGGGCGGTCCGCCTGGTACGCGAGGGCCGGGGGCTGCTGTTCCTGGACGAACTGTCCACCGCACCCCCCGCCGTGCAGGCCGCACTGCTCCGCCTCGTACTGGAACGCCGGGTCGGTTCGCTCCAACTTCCGCCCGGCATACGGATCGTGGCCGCCGCCAACCCGCGCGCCTCGGCCGCCGACGGCTGGGAGCTGAGTCCGCCGCTGGCCAACCGGTTCGTCCACCTCCAGTGGGTGCACGACCACGAGGTGGTACTCCGCGGTCTCGGCGGCACCTGGCCACGGGCCACCCTGCCGGTGCTCGATCCCGAACGTTTCGCGGACGCCGTCGGGTTCGCCCGCCGGGCCGTGCGCGGTCTGCTGTCCGTCCGCCCCGAACTCGTCCACCGGCTGCCCGCCGACGAGAGCCGCCGGGGCGGCGCCTGGCCCTCCCCCCGCAGCTGGGAGTCGACCCTGCGCCTGATCGCCTTCGCCACCGCCGCCGGGTCCGGCCGGGAGGTGCTGTCGATGCTGGTCCGGGGGGCCGTCGGCGACGGCCCGGGGCTGGAGCTGCTGGCGAGCCTGGACCGGCTGGACCTCCCCGACCCCGAGACGCTGCTCGCCGATCCGGCGGCCGCCGAACTGCCCGAGCGCGGCGATCTGCGGCAGGCGGTACTCGACGGAGTGGTCGCGGCGGTACGCAACCGACCCACGCACGACCGCTGGGACGCGGCGTGGGCGCTGCTGGTGCGGGCGATGGAGACCGGAGCCCCGGACCTGGTGGTCGTCCCCGCCACCACCCTCGCCTCACTGCGCCGGGAGGACTGGGACGTGCCGCAGTCCGTCGACCGGCTCGCCGGAGCGGTCGCGCTCCTCCGCCGTGCGGACCGCGCCGCGGCCCGCACCGTCACCGGGGGCAGCCGGTGAACGGGCCGAGCCCCGCCGACGGCACCGGTCCGAAGCCCGTGGGCCGGAAACCCGCGAGCCGGAAGCCAGTGCCGCGACGGCCCGAGCCCCGGCAACCGGTGAACCGGGAGCCCGCGCCACGGCCGCACACGGTTCCGGAGTCCGCGCACCGGCCGCACACGGTTCCGGAGTCCGCGCCATCGACCGGGACCGCGGCTTCCGTCCCGCACCGGCCGCTCGACCGCGAGAAGCTCTTCGCCGCCCGGTTGCAGGCCGCGCGGGCCCGGCCGTACCTGGCGACCGCCCTGTTCGCCCTGCACCCGGTGGAGTCGGGACGGGTCCCCACCATGAGTGTCGACCGGCACTGGCGGTGTTACGTCTCGCCCGCTTTCGTGGACCGGACCCCGGTCGAGGAACTGGCCGGGGTGTGGGTGCACGAGGTGTCGCACCTGCTGCGCGACCACCACGGGCGCAGCGACCGGTACTCCCGCGCCCACGAAACGGCCGGTCCCGGCGAGTGGCTGCGCATGAACATCGCCGCGGACTGCGAGATCAACGACGACGCCTTCGGCGACGGCCTGGCGGAACCCGAGGGCGCCGTGCGCCCGTCCGACCTCGAACTGCCCGAGGGGCAGCTCATGGAGGACTATCTGCGCCGCTTCCGCCTCGGCGCCCTCACCGAGGCGCACGCATGGCTGGACTGCGGCAGCGGAGCCGACGGGCACGACCGGGAGTGGGACCTCGGGCCGGAGGGGGCGAACGGCCTCGGTCCGGAGGCACGGGACGCCGTGCGGTTCCGGGTCGCCCAAGGTATTGAGGGACGGCCGGGGGACGTTCCGGCCGGCTGGAAGAGGTGGGCGCAGGAGGCGTTCCAGCCGCCCCAGCCGTGGCGGCAGTTGCTGGGCGCGGCGCTCCGGTCGGCCTGCTCCGGCGGCGGTACGGGCGAGGACTACACGTACGGGCGGCCCTCCCGGCGCTCCGCCGGCGTCCCCGGTGCCCTCCTGCCGAGCCTGCGACGCCGACCGCCCAGGGTGGCTGTGATCATCGACACCTCCGGCTCCGTCAGCGACGCCGAACTCGGCGCCGCACTGCGCGAGGTGACGGCCCTCACGCACGCGATCGGCGGACGGAGGGACATGGTCTCGCTGGTGGCGTGCGACGCCGCCGCACACCTGGTGCCGTCGCTGCGCGAGGCGGAGGGACTCACGCTGATCGGAGGGGGCGGTACCGACCTGCGGACCGGATTCGCGCGGGCACTGCGCACGCGGCCCGCGCCCGACGTGGTGGTGGCCCTGACCGACGGGCAGACTCCGTGGCCGAGCGCCCGGCCGTCCTGCCGGACGGTGGTGGGCCTGTTCGCCCGGCCGGGCGGGCGGCGAAGGTACGACGAGTCCAATCCGGCGTACGTCTCCGACGCGCCGCCCGGCTGGGCGCGGGTGGTGCGGATCGGGTGACGGGCGCGGCGGGGGTGCCACCGTGATCCGTGGTGGGCGCCCCCTGCGCCCCTGTTCCGCGTGGAGCGGGGGCGGGCATGCGTGTGGCCCGGCACGGAGGCCGGGCCACACGGGCACCGGGCGTCGGGGGAGGCGCTCGGTGCACTTCGGGGCTGCGCGGGAGGAGGTCAGTGCTTGAAGGTGTCCTTCGTCTTCTCCTTGGCCTCACGCGCGTCGCCCTTGGCCTGCTCGGCCCGGCCCGCGGCGGTAAGACGCTCGTTGCCGACCGTGCGACCGGCGGCCTCCTTGACCTTGCCCGTGGCCTGCTCGGTCTTGGCCTGGGTCTTCTCATCGGCTGCCATGTCACTCACACCTTGCTGTACTCGACATCAGGTACGTCGGTCCGTCTGACCGGTCACGGCGGATTCAAACGCCGCCGGAGCAATGTCTTTACGGGTGCCGTCGGGCTGAGGCCGGGGCCGCGTGAGGGCTGCGGCACGGACCGGAGTGCACCGGCGTGCGCCGCCCCGCGTGCGGGGTGGTGGCCGGTGACCTCCGTCACCGGCCACCACCCCGTACCCCTTCCGTCAAGCCCCCGGGGCCCACTTCGGGTCCGCACGCCCCGGTCCGCCCGGCGCGGGCCGACTGTAGGCTCGCCCGAGTTCGCTCCGCTCCCGGCCGCCGGTCGGCCACCACCGTGCAGAAAGCAGAGACCCACCGTGTTCCAGGAAACCCCGACCTACTCCCGGCTCGTGTCCGAACGCGGCGACGTGCCCGCCGAGGTGCGTGACGAGGCCGAGCGGATTCAACGGGACCTGTCGCGGTTCTTCCCCGCGAGCCCCGCCCCCCAGGGCGGCGCGGAGCTGCAACGCCGGGCGCCCCAGCAGCAGCGGATGGCTCCGCCGCAAGGCGGGCCCCAGCAACAGCGCATGGCCCCGCACCAAGGCGGACCCCAGCAGGGAATGCCGGGCCGGGGTGGGACCCCCCAGGGCATGGCCCCCCAGCAGCGGATGCCGCAGCAGCGCTCGGCGTAAAACGGCGCGGCGGCTCCGGCGTTCGGCGCGCCGGCCCCCGGTACGCACGGCCTGCTACGCGCCGGTGCGTGCCGCGCCGGTACGCGCCGCGCCGGTGCGTGCCGCGCGTGTGCGAGCCGGTGCGTGCCGCGCTGTGAGCGCCCCCGGAGCGGCGGCACCAGCCCCCGTACCCGCATCCCAGGTATCCGTTCGGACAGCCGGACGGGACGGTCCGACGGGGCGGTCCGACGGGCCGGTCCCACGGGCCCGTCGGCATCGCGTGATTGGGAAGGGCGGCGCGGGGCACACGGCGAAGACACCACGAAGCAGCAACACGATGCAGGGAGTCTTTTCATGGTTGTCGTCGGAATAGTCGCCGTCTGTGTCGTTCTCGCCGTGCTCGCGTTCTTCGTTCCCCGCCTTTCGCGGCACCCCCAGAACGGAACCCAGCGGACCCTGGGAGTCGGCTCGCGGGCCGGCAACAAGGCGCCGGGCGTGCTGGGCCGGGCGCTGAGCAAGCCGTTCCGCAGCAGCTCCAAGGCCGTCGGCCGCAGTGGCTCCGCCGGGCGTCGTGCCCGTGGCCACATGCCGTTCTGACCCTCCGCGGCCCGCAGCGCCCACGCGCGACGCGGCCAGGCCGGAGAGCCTGAGCGCAATCTTCGAGGAGCCCGTCCGCCGTACCCCTTCGGGGAGTGACGGCGGGCGGGCTCCTTCGCGTGCGCGGACGGGGCGTGTGCGCACGGCCGTCCTCGCGTGGGAGCGGAGGCCGTTGCCGGTGGCGCGCGGCCCGGCCGCCGTAATCGGCTGTCCGTGCGAGGCGTCATACCAGAGCGGGACGGATGCCGGGCAAGTTCGACAACTGGCTCTCACGCCCGCACACGGGGCGACTACCGTGTGTGCCCGGTGATCAACGCAGGGCTTCCTTTCTTCCGGGCCCTGGCGTCCGATGACCGGAGTCTGACCGACCGCCGTAGGTGCCACCGCGTGAACACCGATTCCTGGGGCCCCACGTACCAAGGACACTGATGTCTCAACTTCGCGCTCCCGACGCGCGACCGGAACGCCGTGAGGGCGGGCGGCACGGCCGTCCCGGCGGCCGTTCCCACTCTGCCGCGAACCGGCAGCGCATCCCGTTGCCCCCGCCCGAGGTCCGCATACGCCCCCAGCTGGTCCGGACAGCGCTGCTGCCGTGCGTGGCCGCCGTGCTCAGCGGAGCCGCCGCCGTCCTCTTCACCGTGCGGGCCTCCGGGATCCGCCCCTCGGCCAGCCTCTGGGCCGCCCTCGGCGGTTCCGGAGCCCTCGCCGTCGCCGCCGTCGCCGCGGCCTACCTCGGCGCGCACCGGGTCGCCGGCGGGGTACTCGACCGTGCGCTCGCCCTCCGCCGGGTCAGCGCCCAGGGGCAGGCGGACCTGCAACGCGTGCTGGAACAACTCCGCGAGGGCGGGACCGTCGCCCCCCGCACCCCGCCCCCCGCCTCCACCTACGGCGGGGACGCCTTCGACCTGCTCGCCCGGGAGATGGGGCAGGCGCAGGACACGGCCGTCAACGCGGTCGTCGAGGCGGCCGAACTCCTCCGCGCCCCCGAGGCCGCCCCGGGAGCCGGCGAGGAACAGCGCGTCGAGGTCTTCGTCAACCTGGCGCGACGCCTTCAGTCCCTCGTCCACCGCGAGATCCAGATCCTGGACGAGCTCGAACAGGAGGTCGAGGACCCGGACCTCCTCAAGGGGCTCTTCCAGGTCGACCACCTGGCGACCCGGATCCGTCGGCACGCCGAGAACCTCGCGGTGCTCGGCGGCGCCGTGTCCCGGCGTCAGTGGTCCAGCCCGGTGGGACTGACCGAGGTGCTGCGCTCGGCCATCGCCGAGGTCGAGCAGTACCCGCGCGTCAAGCTGGTGCCGCCCATCGACGGGACCCTGCGCGGGCACTCCGTCGCCGACGTCATCCATCTGCTGGCCGAGCTCGTGGAGAACGCCACGGTGTTCTCCGCCCCCCACACCCAGGTCATGCTCCGTGCCCAGCACGTCACCGCCGGACTCGCCCTGGAGGTGGAGGACCGGGGGCTCGGCATGGCCGGGCACGAACAGGAGCGGATGAACGCCCTGCTCGCCGACCCGGACCGGGTCAACGTGGCCCATCTGCTCCAGGACGGCCGGATCGGTCTCTTCGTCGTCGCCGCACTCGCCCGCAGGCACGGCATCGCGGTCCGTCTCCAGAGCAACATCTACGGCGGTACGCAGGCCGTGCTGGTACTCCCGCAGACGCTGCTGGGCGCCGAGGACGAGACCCCGGCGGACGGCTTCCCGGCCCCGCCGCCCACTGCCCTGACCGGCTCCCCGCAGCCGGACCAGGACCACGCACACCCCGGCCCCGGCACCGGTTCCATGCCCCTGCCGGGGCAGCCCGCACCGCCGTTGCCGCAGGCCCAGCAGGCCCAGCAGGGACAGCAGGGACAGCAGGGACAGCAGGTACAGCCCGGCCGTCAGCACCAGGACCGGCCCGCGCACGAACAGTCGGCGCACGAACGGTCCGCGCCCGACGGGCCCGCGCAGGACCGGCCGGGACGGTCCGCGTCCGCGCCGGAAGCGGCCGGTACGGCGTACGGCACCGGGCCCGGCGCCCCGCAGTTCGCGCCCGTGCCCCCGCGTCAACTGCGGCGCGAGGGCGACTCGTTCGGCGACGGAAGCGAGGACCGGCCAGGTGCCGGGGGACGCGAGGGACAGGGGCCCCCGCTGCCGCAGCGGTCGGCGGGCCCCGCGTCCGCGGACCGTGCCGACCAGGACGTGCGGCCCCGACTCCCGCGCCGTGCGCACCAGGAGAACCTCGTCCCGCAGTTGCGCGAGGCCCCCGCCCCGCGCACCGGTACCAACGACGTCCTGCACGACCCGGGCCTGCTCGCGGCCTTCCGCCGGGGCATCGACCTGGCCGAGGCCCGGTCCGAGCAGGACCACCCCGCTCCCGCCGGGCCGGGTGAGGCGCAGGACCCGTACGACACGCAGGGCGGCCACGAACCGTCGGGCGACCCCGAGGCCCCGGCCATCGCCTCCGCCCGTGCGCCGGAGAGCGCAGGCCGCTACGGGGAGGCCGCCGCGGCCTCCGACCCGGCCGGGCGCGAAGGCGACCCCCGCCACCCGTACCCCGCCTGGGAGGAGTCGCGCGCGGCGGCCGGGCCCGCCGTCCGCCGGGAACCGCTCGCACCGCTCCCGGTGCGCGGCGCCACCCCGGCGGAACCGGTCGCGCCCGCCGCCCCGGACGCCCTCAGCGAGATCCCGTACAAGGAGTAGACGATCATGACGAGCGACATGACGACCGGTCAGGCATCCGACCTGGACTGGCTTTTGGGCGGACTGGTCCAGCGAGTCCCGCACACCAGGAGCGCCGTGCTGCTCTCGGCGGACGGCCTGGTGAAGTCGGTGCACGGCATGGACCCGGACAGCGCCGACCACATGGCGGCGCTGGCGGCGGGGCTGTACTCCCTCGGCCGCAGCGCGGGCGCCCGGTTCGGCGACAACGGGGACGTACGGCAGGTGGTCGTCGAACTCGACTCCACCCTGCTCTTCGTCTCCACGGCCGGTTCCGGCACCTGTCTCGCCGTACTGGCCGGCCGGGAGGCGGACGCGGCGGTCCTCGGCTACGAGATGACCATGCTCGTGAAGAGCGTCCGCCCCTACCTCGTCACCCCGGTGCGGCAGCCGCCGCACTCGCCCTTCACCCCGGGGATGTGAGCGTGGTGGCTCCCCGGGACGTGCCGCTGCTCGACGACGCGGCAGGCCGGCTCATCCGCCCGTACACCGTCAGCAACGGCCGCACCCGGCCCACGACCGCCCTCGACCTGCTTTCCCTGATCATGGCCACGGGGATCTCCCCGGCGGACCAGCTCGGACCCGAGCACGGGGTGGCGCTCGGGCTCTGCGAGGGACCTGTTTCCGTCGCGGAGATCGCCGCGCACCTCCGGCTGCCGGCGACCGTCACCAAGATCCTGGTGTCCGACCTGGTCGCCTGCGGGGCCGTCACCGCCCACGCCCCCGCCTTCCACGATGTGCCCACCGACCGATCCCTGCTGGAGGCAGTGCTCGATGGTCTACGACGACAGCTCTGACAGCGCCGGACCGCCCGCCGCGTTCTTCCCCACAGCCCTGAAGGTGCTGGTGGCCGGCGGCTTCGGGGTCGGCAAGACGACGTTCGTGGGCGCCGTCAGCGAGATCGCCCCGCTGAGCACGGAGGAACTGCTCACCCAGGTCAGCGCGGCGACCGACAGCCTGGAGGGCGTCGAGTCCAAGCGCTCCACCACCGTCGCCATGGACTTCGGCAGGATCACCCTCTCCGAGCAGCACGTCCTCTACCTGTTCGGCACCCCCGGCCAGGAGCGCTTCTGGTTCATGTGGGACGAGCTCTCCCAGGGCGCGCTCGGCGCGGTCGTGCTGGCCGACACCCGGCGGCTCGCGGACTGCTTCGCCGCCGTCGACTTCTTCGAACGGCGCGGCATCGGCTTCATCGTCGCCGTCAACGAGTTCGACGGGGCGTTCCGCTACGAACCCGACGAGGTGCGGGCCGCGCTGGACCTCGGGCCGACCGTGCCGGTGGTGCTCTGCGACGCCCGGATCGCGAGCTCGGGCACGGGCGCGCTGGTGACGCTCCTCCAGCACCTGATCAGCGCCACGTCGGCGCCGCCGGCCCGGCTCCAGCACTTCGGCGCGCACCCCTGAGCCGGGCGGCGGCCCGGTCCCGGCCCGGTCCCGGCAGCTCCCGCCAGGACCGGGCCGCCGTGCGGGCCGGCGCCCGGTGCGCCGTACTCGCAGAGCCGTCGTGCCGTCGTGCCGTCGTGGTGTTGTCGTGCTGTCGGCCGGGCTCGTACGCGTCGTCGTCGCGTCGTCGGCGTCAGAGGCTCAGGAAGCCGCTGATGCTCCGGCGGAGCCCGGCCGGGTCCAGGCCGTGTGCGACGAGGTGCTCGCCGAGTTCCCCGTACTTGCGCAGCTCGGCGCGGCCCACTCCGAGGCCGAGCACGCGGTGGGGGACCGCCGCCAGCGCGTCGTTGGCCGCGCCCGTCGACGTACCGGCGAGGTACGGTTCCACGACCACGACGTCCGCCGGACCCGGGCCGACGGCCCGTACCAGGCCGGGCGCGTCGAAGGGGCGGACCGTCGTGGCGTACAGCACGGTCAGGTCGAGCCCCTCGGTCGCGGCGAGGACGTTGTCCAGCATCGGTCCGACGGCGACCACCGTGCCGGCCGTTCCCCGCCGCACCGGGACGAATCCGGGGCCCGTCGGCAGCGGCCGGGCGTTCGCCTGCACGGAGAGGCGCACATAGACCCGGTCGTCGCCGCGTGCCGCCTCCCGCAGCAGGGCCTCGGCCTCGTCCGGATGCCCGGGGACCTGGACGGTCCAGCCGTCCAGGGTGTCCATCAGCGCCACGTCGCCGGGCGCCATGTGGGTGAACCCGCCGGCAGGCCAGTCGTACGAACCCGAGGCGCTGACCAGCACCCCGCCCACGCCCTGGTGCCCGAAGTCCAGCTTCACCTGCTCGAACGGCCGCTCCACCAGGAAGCTCGCGAAGGTGTGGACGAAGGGCCGCAGGCCGGTGAGGGCCAGGCCCGCGCCCACCCCCACCAGCAGTTGTTCGCGGATGCCGACGTTGATCACCCGGTCCGGATGGTTCCGTGCCGCGGGCCCGAAGGCGTCGGAGCTGATCTCCGCGAGCACCAGGGCGAGCCTCGGGTCCTCGTCGAGCAGCCGGGTCGTGAGGGAGATGAATCGGTCACGCATGGTGTCCATGGGGCGTCTGTCCTTCGCGTGTGCGGGGGGTGTGAGGCTGGGCGGGAGGCGGGCCGCTCCGGCGGAGCGCGGGGAGGGCTCAGCCCTAGGGCGCCGTGCGGGCGATCACGGCATGCGGCCGGCCGGGGTGCCGGGCGGTGAAAGCGGCGTGCAGCGCCTCGTGGTCGGTGCCGTCCACGGTCAGTACCGACCAGCCGGCGGCCTCGAACCTGGCCGCGAGTCCGCCGGGGCGGGCGTAGGAGGCGGACGCGTTGTCGATGACCACGGTGTGCAACTGCTGCAGCCCGGCCGGCCCCGCATAGGCCAGCGCCTCGTGGTTGCTGCCCTCGTCCATCTCGGCGTCCCCGGTCATCACCCAGACCCGGGGCCCGGTGAGCCCCTGCGCCCGGAGACCGAGGACCGTGCCGACCGCGAGCGGCAGCCCGTGGCCCAGCGAGCCGCTGCCGATCTCGGCGCCCGGGACCAGCATCCGGTCGGGGTGGTGGCCGAGCGGCGAGTCGTAGCCGCCGAATCCGGCCAGCACGTCCTCGCCGAAGAAGCCGCGCGCCGCCAGCACCGCGTAGTAGGCCATCGGGCCGTGCCCCTTGGACAGCAGGAACCTGTCCCGCTCGGGGTCCTCGGTGCGCCCCGGCCCGCCCCCGCGCAGCACCCGGTCGTACAGGACCCAGAGCGCGTCCAGAGTGGAGGTGGAGGCGGGCCCGTGCTTCTCGTCGCCGGTCATCAGGCTCATCAGCCGGTGCAGATCGGCGTAGCCGTAGGCTTTCGTCGCGGTGGAGTTCGTCATGCGGCCACCCTCGAACATCAACCAAACTTGAGGTCAAGCGGGAAACGGTTCGTGACCACCTGCCGGAGTGCGGTATTGTTCTCATGCGCGTTCGGCCAGGGCGAAAGACCAGGTCAGACCCGCATCGGGACGTGGCGCAGCTTGGTAGCGCACTTGACTGGGGGTCAAGGGGTCGCAGGTTCAAATCCTGTCGTCCCGACCATGTGGAAACGCAGGTCGGAGGCCGTTCTCTCATCCATGGGAGGGCGGCTTTTCGTGCGTCCCGGGGCGTGGTGGTCGCAGTGTGGTCGCACGCCCGGGCCGGGTCTGGTTCACCTGGGTGCTGGTGGCGGGTGGTGCGGGGGAGCGGAGTTCGTGGAGGACTGCGCGGAGGCGGTCGATGCGGTCGCGAGGTGGGCGCAGCCACCCCGGTCTGGTCAGGTGGGCGCAGCCGCCCCGGTCTGGTCAGGTGGTCAGCGGCTCGTGCGGCCGTGGTGAGGTTTGGCCGACGGTGTCGACGGCCTGGTGTGCGGCCTCTCGGGTGAGGTGGCTGTAGAGGTTCGCGGTGATCGACAGGGTGGGGTGCCGCAGCCTGGCATCCGCCCGCGTGCAGCGAGCGGCGCGTGCGGCCGCCCGTGTCGGCCCCACGGAGCAGCATGCACGGTGGTCCGGGCGTGGACCACCGGGCCTGAAGGAACGTCCTCAGGGGCATTCCGCCAGGGGGCCGTACCCCCGGCAAGCGCGGTGCCGGGTGGGCGGCTTGAACCGCGCCGGGAGATCCGCAGCGAGCGCTGAAAGGATCGAGGGGGAGTCGTCACCCGGATTTCGTCTGGAGAGGCTTCGGACATCGTTACGCTGCACCGAAGTTACCGAAATCACGGAGGCTGCGGTGGGGGAGCCGACATTCGGAGTCCTGGGGCCGCTCCAGGTGAGGGCGCACGGTGTCCCGGTACGGATCGGCGGGGCCAAGCCCCGGGCCGTACTGGCGACTCTGCTGCTCCAGCCGAACGGCTTCGTCTCACTGGACCTGCTGACGGAGGTCCTGTGGCCAGGTGGCGCACCTCGGTCCGCGGTCGCCAACGTGCGCACGTACGTACGGACGCTGCGGCTGCGGCTGCCCCCGACGGCGGTCGGCGGACTGCGTACCGAGCCCTCCGGCTACTCACTGGGCGTCGAGCCCGGGGAGGTGGACATGCTGCTCTTTGAGCAGCATCTCGCCTCGGCCCGCGCCGCCCGCGACCGCGGTGAGGACGCGGCGGCACTGCGTGCCTACGAAATGGCCCTGGGGCTGTGGCGCGGCGGGGTGCTCCAGGACGTGCCCTCCAGCGTGGTGTGGGACCCGGCCATCACGCGCATGGAGGGGTTGCGGTCCATCGCTGTCGACGAATGCCTCGAGTTACGGCTCCGGCTCGGGGACTACGCCCACCTGGTCTCCGGCCTGCGGTCCCGGCTGACCGAGAGCCCTCTGCGGGAGGACCTGTGGCGGATGCTCGTGCACGCGCTGAACGGCGCGGGGCGCAGCGCCGAGGCGCGGTCCGCGTACGCCGAGGCCGAGCGGGTGATCGCCGCCGAGCTGGGGATAGAGCCGAGCGAGCCGCTGCGTACCATCGGCGCCGAGGTCAACGGATACCCCGGCCGCCGTCGCGCGGCAACGCCCGTGTCCGTCTGCCAACTCCCGATGGACATCATGGACTTCACCGGACGCGCCGTCGAGGTCGCCGACCTGGAGGAGTTACTGTCCACCGCCGGCCGACAGCCCGTGGTCGCTGCGGTGTCGGGCCCGCCGGGTGTCGGGAAGTCCACGCTGGCTGTGCATGTCGCCCACCGGGTGCGTGACGCGTTCCCCGACGGGCAGCTCTTCGTCGACCTGGCCGGAACGAGCGAGTGCCCCCGTGAGCCGGCGGACGTCCTGGCCGAGATGCTGCGTGGCCTGGGCGTCATCGACAGTTCGATACCCGGTGATCCGGGCGAACGCGCCGCGATGTTCCGTTCCCGCCTGGCCCAGCGGCGCTTCCTCATCGTGCTAGACGACGCCCTGGACAGCGCACAGGTGAGCCCACTGCTTCCAGGTACCGGTGGTTCGGCGGTGCTGGTCAGCTCGCGGCGCCGGATGCCCGGCCTGCCGGCGCGTGCCTGCCCGCTCGGGCTGATGCGGCACGATGACGCCCGCGCCCTGTTCGGGGCCATCGTCGGCGCGGACCGGCTGCGCCGGGAGGGGGCCGACGCCGACCGTGTCCTCGCCGAGTGCGGATCACTTCCGCTGGCGGTACGGATCGCGGCCGCCCGGCTCGTGAACCGGCCCGGCTGGAGCGTCGGCACGCTGGCCGACTCGCTGCGCGACGAGCGCGGTCGCCTCGGGGCGGTCCGCTTCGGCGAGCTGGAGGTGCGGGCCGGCGCCGAACTCAGCTACCGCCATCTGCCCGAGCCCGCCGCCACCGCCTTCCGCACGTTCGGAGACCTGCCCGACGACGCCGTCCCGGGCTGGCTCGTCGCCGTAGCGACGGGGTGCGACAGTGAGACGGCGGGGGGTCTGGACACCCTGCTCGACGAACACCTCGTCGAAGTCGTCGGCAGAGACCGTCTCGGCCTGAACCGTTACCGCATGCACGACCTACTGCGGTGCTACGCCCGGGAACTGGTCCTGACGGAGAATCAGGAGATCCGGCTGCGGCGTCGCCTGCGGGTCATAGACGCGCTCACCGCCCTCGCCCGCTCCGCCAACGCTGCCATGCCCACCCGCTTCCTCGGTGTGCTGGGCGAGCCCGACGAGCGGGGTTTGCCGGACGGATCGGCCCACGATGTCGTCCTCATGGTGCGCGCCCGGCCCGTGGACTGGTTCGAGAGCGAGCACCGCAACCTCGTCGCCGCCGTCGACGCAGCAGTCCGGCTCGGGCGGACTGACAGGGCCGCCGACCTGGCGATCGAACTGGCGGGCTTCTTCGACATGCGCGGCTACTACGGGGACTGGCTGCGGACCCACCGGCTCGTGCTCGACGCCATGCCGCACCACGACGACGTCCGGGCTGCTTCCCTGCTGCGCAACCTCGGCCAGCTTCATCTCTACCAGGACAGGTACCCGGACGCGCTCGCCTCCTTCGACCGGGCCAGGGCGCTCTTCGCTGAGCTCGGACACCCCACGGGGGAAGCGATCGCCGCGGTGGGCTCCGGCTCCGTCCACCGGATCGTGGGTGATCTCGACGCCGCGCTCGGGACGTTCACCGCCGCGCTCGAGGACTTCGCCGCGTACGGCGACCGGCACGGCGAGGCGGTGGCACGCAACGCGATCGCCTCCGTCTGGCTGGAGCGCAAGGACCCGGAGGCCGCGGACGGCTGGCTGCGAGGGGCCCTGGAACTGTCCCGTGCCGACGGGGACCGGCACCGCGAGGCACAGGTGCGCCGCAGGGTCGCCATGCTGCACGAACTGCGTGGCGAACCGCAGGCGGCGCGTGCCGAGCTGGAGCGAGCCCTCGGCATCTTCGACGAGTTGGCCGACCTGCACTGCGCCGCGTACGTGCAGCAGAGCATCGCGGAACTGTGCTTGCGGCAGGGCGACGCCGGTGAGGCGTCGGCGCTGTTGACCGGTGCACTCGCTGTGCAGCAGCAGCTCGGGGACCGCCGCGCCGAGGCCCAGGTGGCGGGCCTGCTGGGCGAGTTGCACGACGCGACCGGCCGCAAGCAGACCGCGCGGCACTACTTCAACCGATCCCTCGCCACCTGGCGCCGCCTGGGTGTGCCCGATGAGGCCGGACTGGTGGACGCCAAACTCCGCTCCATGCGCTGAGAGGCTGTCGGGTGACCTCCGGCCGGGCGGCCGGCACGCACGCTTCCCGTGTTGTCGTCAGTCGGCGCCGCGCCGCGTCGGCTCCCTCTCCGCCCCGGAATCGCACGCACCGAACCGCGTTCGCATGCGGCTCAGAGGCCACCCGACAGCCTCTGAGCGGCGCCGATGGAAACAGGTGTGGGTGCGACCGCCGTCGCACCCACACCCGGCTCAGGGGATCACTGGGTGCCGGCCGGTCCTTCCGCCGACACCCGGCGGTGTGTCAGCATCTGTTGTTGCTGACCTGGTTGCGCCTGAGGTAGTCGCTCCACGTGACACCCTGGACGACCGCGACGACGACCGCTCCGTCGTGCTTCTGCTCGTAGTGGAGGTGCGGGGAGATGTCGTACAGGGCCGAGGTGTTGCCGACCTCGCCGATCAGCTGGCCCACGTTCACCGTGGCGCCCGCGGCCACCGAACGGGTCCTCAGATGGGCGTACCGTGTCTGCCAGCCGCCCCCGTGACCGATGACTATCGTGTTCCCGTATCCGGCGCCCGTCGAGTAGTACGACTCGAGGACCGTGCCACCGGCACTGGCGAACACCCGGCGGCCCAGGTCGTCCGGGGTGCCGTTCGCGTCGTAGTGGTTCCAGTCGATCGAGTGCGCGGGACTGTGCCCCGACCAGTTGTTGCCCAGCCATGTCTGGTTGCACTCGAAAGGCATCTTGAAGGCGGGCCGTGCGGCAATGGCGGCTTCCGACGAGTTCGCGACCGGCGTCGCGACAGCGGTGGGAACGGTGAGAACTGTGGCCGCGACCGCGCTCATGGTGATCAGCGACCGGCGGAAATTCCTGTGCATGGCTCTCCCCTTGTCGTCTTGCGTCGGGTGACACGGCGATTCAAGAAGGCGGGCATACACAGCGGATACATTCCGCCCACCGACCCCGCACACCTGCTTCCTCGCCGGCCCAGAGGCGTGCAGGGCTGTGGTGGAATCCCTCTACGTCACAGGCGTCCGCGCCCCGGAGCGAGGGTGCCGGTGGGCTCGATCCGCTGTGGCTGACATTCGAGATCCGGGGTTCAGCCCCGGCAGGATGTCCGACGTGGAGAGCATGGGGAGGCCAGACGTCCGGCAGGGGCGTAGGCGTTGGACAGCGTGGTCAGGTCGTCCACGTCCTGGACCTCGACGGGCTGAACCCACCAGCACCCACCGCGGTGCGTGTCCTCGTAGGTGAGTGCGCCGCCATGCCCCGGCCGGCTTCGGTGTGCCTCGCCGCGCACCGCTCTTGGCTGTTATGTGGGAACGGCAGCGGAGGTCCTCAACCCTACGACCCGGCCCCGGGGCCACCTGATGATCCCTTGGGTGGCCGGAGGGTTGCGATCTCGAAGGAGCTTGAGGTGCTCGCGCGCGGTGCCGGCCGGACGGTGGGAAGGGGGCGCTGGGGACCAGTTGGGGACCACCCGCTACGCGCGGTGGTGCACGATGCATGCCTACACGCACCACTCGCGCCTGGATGAAGACCGCTGCATCCAGAAAATCCTCTTGACGCTCACTCCTTGGGGGTCAAGGGGGCGCAGGTTCACCTCCTGTCGTCCCGACTGGAGACAGTTGTCGATCAAGGCCGGTATCGGAGGTATGCGATACCGGCCCTCGGTCGTTCTCGGGGACCGGCGGGGCACCGGTGTGCTTCGACCGGGCCGGTGTCAGCGGCTCGCGACGAGGGGATGTCGGCCCCGATCGCTGCGCGCCCTCAGGCCGCCGTCGGGAGGCGTCCGGGGCACACCTCCGCCTGCACCGCCGGACCCGGTCCGGCGCGCGGCGCGCACGCGTGGGCGACGCATGCAAGTCCCGGACCCGCCCGACGGTTTGGGTACCCGCGCACCCGTTCCTGAGTAGGAGCGCTCATCTCCCGGGGACGGCTCGGCGGCCACAGTGGACGCATACGACAGCGCCAGCCACTGGAGAAGATCATGTACCTGCCCCGCAGAACGAACCGATCCGCCACCGCCCTCCGGCCGACGGGGGCACGCCTCGTGGTCGCCGCCCTCGCGAGCGGAGTCGCCGCGCTGCTGCTCACCGGATGCGCCGGGTTCGAGTACCGGGAGGACGTCTGCTCGGACGGCGAGTATCCGGTCATGTCCGTGGGTGCTACCGGTTCCGCCTGCGTGTCCGACGACGAAGAGCCGCCCACGGGCTTCGTGCGGTATCCGGAGGGCAAGGTCCCGCAGCAGGTGGACGACAAGTGGGACGTGTACTGGAACACCCACACCCTCGACCGGGACGGCCGTGTCATCGACGCCCCGGCCGGCTGAGGCGCGCGGACGGTCCGCCGGTCGCACGGCGGACCGTCCCGAGGCCCCGCGTCCTTACGGCGGGCCGCGCCAACGCCCGGCCCAGCCCCGAGGCCCCGCCCGCGCCGTGCGGGCGGGGTCTCAGCGGGCCACCAGCAGCCGGGCGGGGCTGCGGGAGGTGCTGCCCAGACGCCAGGTGACGGACGCGGCCGGCTCCGCGAGCCGGAGGTGGGGGAACCGGGCGGCCAGCCGGTGCAGGGCCAGCCGCAGTTCCAGCCGGGCCAGCCACGCGCCCAGGCAGTAGTGCGGGCCCGCGCCGAACGACAGGGTGGGCGCCTCCAGCGGAGCGAACAGGTCGTCGGGATGTCCGGTCCGGAACACGGCGGGGTCCCGGTTGGCGGTGCCGCAGTCCGCGACCACCACCGCACCCGCGGGGACGACGACGCCGCCCACCTCGACGTCCACCGACGCCCGGCGGGTGCTGCCCCGGTCGTCGCCCAGCGGGATCAGGTGCAGCAGCCGGTCGGCCACCACTCCGGCCGCCTCCTCGTCGGCCCCGATCAGGGGCCAGGCGTCGGGCCGCTCGTCGAGCAGATAGAGCAGCGCGTTGCTCAGCATCGTCATGGTGCTGTCGTGGCCGCCGACCACCAGCCCGCAGACCAGACTGACCAGTTGCGACTCGGGGATGGCGCCCTCCTCGTCGGCGGCCAGGACCAGGCTGCTGACGAGGTCGTCCCCCGGTTCGCGGCGTCGCCGCTCCAGCAGCCGGGCGCCGAAGTCCAAGAACTCCGCCAGCGCCGCGTCCACCTCCTCCTGGGGCAGCGAGCCGTCGGTGAAGGCGTACTCGGTCCAGTGCCGCAGGCGCTCGCGGACCGACGGGTCGAGCCCCATCAGGCGGCTGATCACCGCCACCGGCAGCGGCAGGGCGAACTCGGCGACGATGTCCGCCCGTCCCTCCCACCGGGCCAGCTCCGCCAGCAGTTCGTCCACGATCGACGCGATCCACGGCTGCCACCGGGCGACCGCCCGGGGCGTGAACGCCCGGCGCAGGGTGCGGCGCAGGCGGAGGTGTGCCGGACCGTCCTGGTTGAACACCAGGTCCGGATCGCTCACCAGCCCCGACGTCCCCACCGGCCCCGGCCCGTCCGGCGCGTGGAGTTCCGCGCGGGTGAACCGGCCGTCGCCGAGGACCTGCCGCACGTCCGGGTAGCGGGTCACCAGCCACCCCTCGGAGCCGTCCGGCAGGGTCGTCGGCCGGGGCGGTCCGGGCGGGCCGAAGTCCAGCCGGTGCAGGGGGAGCGGGCCGGTCGGGCCACGGGTGCCGGTGTGGTCGAGGGGCGGGGTGGTCACACGGCCTCCTGGTGGACGCGGTCGGCGCGGTGCGGGCGGTGCGAGGAGCGGGCGGCCCGCCGGGGCATGGTCTTCACAGCTGCACCAGTACTTTCCCGCGGCCGGCGCCGCGGTCGTGGTAGAGGCTCGCGTAGGCGGCCGGGATGGAGTCGAAGCCGTGGTACAGGGTGTGGTCGCACACCACCTCGCCGCGCCGTACCAGATCGCCCAACTCGGCATGCAGCGCACACCAGTTCTCTTCGGTGAACCACTCCAGCGAGAAGATCCCGCGCACGGTGGCGCGCGGGAACATGAGGTACGGCAGCAGCCGCGGTCCGACCGCGTCCCGTCCCACCTGGGTCGCCCACTGCCAGCACACGGCGACCCGGCTGTCGATGTTGAGCATGGGGAACACCGCGTCCGTCACCGCGCCGCCCAGGTTGTCGAAGTAGCGGTCCACCCCGTCCGGCGCCGCACTGGCCAGCGCGTGCCGGACGCTGTCGGCGTCGTCGCCCTGCCGGTAGCGGACCACCGCGTCGAACCCGAGCCGCTTCAGGTACTCCGCCTTGCGCGGACTGGAGGTGGTGCCGACCACCCGGGCGCCCGAGAGCCGGGCGAGCTGGCCGACCAGGGTCCCCACCGAGCCCGAGGCGCCGCTGACGACGAGGGTGTCGTTCGGACCGGCCGCGAGGAAGGTGCGCAGGGTGCCCCAGGCGGTCATGCCGGGCCCGCCCATGGAGCTGAGAGCCGTCGCCAGCGGCAGCGCGTCGTCGTACCGGCCCGGGTCGAGCCGCCGGTACGCGGGGAACACCATCGGGAAGGTCCCGGTCTGCCAGAGCGCCGCCGCGCCGGTGCCGATCACGTGCGAGCGCCAGCCGCCGAAGCCCTGCACGAGGTCGCCCGGCCGGTGGGCCGCGCGGGGGCCCGCCTCCAGCACCTCCATGATCGAGTCGGCGCCCATGTGCGCGCCGAGCGGGGTGTCCAGCGCGATGCCCTGGAGGTACGGGTCGACCGACACGTAGAGGGTCTTCAGGAGCATCTCGTCGGGGGCGAGGTCCACCTCGACGTCCTCGACCACTTTCGCGTAGACGCGGTCCACGTCGGGGACGCCCTCGACGTGCTCGCGGACCACCCATTTGCTGATCTTCACAGGGGTTGCCTTTCCGTACCGTGGGGGCCCGGCTCCGCCGGGTCCGCGGACCGGCCGGCTCCGCCGCCGACCGGGATGACGACATGGGTGGGCGGGGGAGCGGACCGGTCGACGTCGGCGGTGAACTCCCGGCCGTCGTCCCGGCAGACGAACTGCATGACGTGCCTGCCCGCCGCCGCCGCGCGGATGAGGCCGCCGGTGGTCGCCCAGACGCCCGACTGGTAGAAGTCCGCCAGACCCGGCAGTCCGGGCCCGTGCTTCTTGACCAGTTCCTCCAGCTTCTCGCCGCTCTCCACGAACGGCTGCCAGCCGAGCACCGTCCCGTCGTGGTTGCCGGTGTACCGGACGTGGGTGAGCGGGCTCGACACGTCCCGCACCGTGACGGCGTCCGTGATGCCGGGGAACCGCTCCTCCAGGAAGCGGACGAGCGCGAGGCGGGCCCTGCGCTTCGCCGCGTAGTAGCCGCGCCCGTGGCGCACCGGCAGGGTGTGCAGTTCCTGGCCGCCGCGGGACCGCGTGACCTGCTCCGGCCCCTCGTCGAGGGCGCGCCAGGGGGCGATGTCGCAGAAGTACGTCACGTACACGACGGTCGTGCCGCGCGGGGAGAGCTCCGGGTAGTGGCGGCTGCGGAACTGGACGTTGATGCTCGGGTGGCGGATGCCGGTCAGTTGGGACGCCACGTCCTCGTCGAGCAGGTAGGTGGTGCACGGGTCGGCTTCGGGGAAGGACCGGTCGAGCCCGAGGAAGAGGGTGAAGTAGCCCGGGAACACCATGCCCGGTTGGTCGATGGTCTCGGTGTAGAGCTTGCGGTAGTCGTCATCGAGGTACCGGCCGCCGAGGAGCTTCCTCATGGTGGTGGGTCCGTCGCACGCCGACACGACGATGTCGGCGCGCAGTTCGCTCCCGTCGCTGAGGCGGACGCCGACCGCCCGGTCCTCCTCGACCAGCACCTCCTCCACCTTGGCGTTGTACCTCACCCGGCCGCCGAGCCGCAGGTACCGCTGCTCGACCGAGCGGGCCAGGCCCAGCGACCCGCCCTCGGGCACCCCCGCGGAGAGGTTGGCGTGCGAGGCGAGCTGGAAGTGGGTCGGCAGGACGGGGAAGTTGGGGTGTTTTTCGTAGAGGACGAAGTTGAACGCCTGGCGCAGCAGCGGATCCTGGAAGCGGGCCGAGTACTCCGACATCAGGACGGAGATCGACGCGCGGACCGCGTTGAAGTACGGCAGGAACGACGCCAGCATGCGCCAGCGCTCCACCCGGCCCATCAGCCCGACCGGCTTGAGGAACGGGTAGACGGCCAACGCCTTGCGGAAGGCGCGCAGGCGGTCGCAGAAGTCCCGGACACGCCTCTCGTCGGCCGGGGACAGCGCGGTCAGATGGGCCTGCAGGCGGTCCGGGTCGGAGTAGAAGTAGACCGCCCGGCCGTCCTGCCCGCGCACGACGTTGAAGACGTCGAAGTGGCGCACCTCCTTGCCCTGGAGGGCGCCGAGCTCCAGCCAGATCTGGTGCATCTCGTTGCCGGGACCGCTGCCCAGCATCCAGCTCACGCAGGCGTCCAGGGTGAAGTCGCCGCGCTCCCAGGCGGTGCAGCAGCCGCCGGGGACGTCGTGCATCTCCAGGACGTGGGACCGGTAGCCGTTCATCTGCGCGTAGGCGCCGGTGGACAGGCCGCCGAGCCCCGCACCGATGATGATCATGGTTTCCCGGCGGCGCGCGTCCGCCGGCCCCTTCCTCCGCCTCGTCACGCGCCCGCCCCCTCTCGGGAGGACCACCGGTCGAGCTGGGGGAGCCGTCCCAGCTTCCCGGCGTGCCAGGGCTCGGTGGCGGTGCTCTCCCAGGCCCGGAACGGAATCCCGAGCTCGGCGCAGAGGTACTGCACGGCGAACCTCCCGGTGGAGGCGGCGCGGATCAGGCCGCCCATCCCGACCCACTGGCCAGCCATCGAGAAGCCGCTCAGCCCCGGCAGCCGCATCCGGTCCTTGCCGACCAGGTCGGCCGCCACGTCGTCCGCGTCGGAGAACGCCTTCCAGGCCAGGATCGAACCGTCGTGGTTCCCGGTGTAGCGCCGGGTCGTGGCCGGCGAGGCCACGTCCACCAGCTCGATCCGTCCGGCGGCGCCGGGCCACTGCCGCTCCAGGAAGTCCCGCACGAACGCGGCCACTTTCCGTTTCTCGGCCCGGTAGGCCCTGCGGTCGGTGCGGCGCAGCGTCTGCCAGTGGGCGTAGTCGCTGAAGTAGGTGCAGTGGACGACGGACTTCCCGGCCGGGGCGAACCCGTCCGCGTAGCGCGAGCGCAACTGGACCACCAGGCTGTGCTGGAGCGCGCCGGGCAGCCGGGCGGCGTCGTCGGCGGGGAGGAGGTAGGTGGTGCTGTGGGCGTCCCCGGCGGGGAGGTCGCCCCGGATGCCGACGAAGGCCGAGACCACGGCGGGGAAGAGGGTGCCGGGCCGCCCCAGCAGTTCGTCGTAGAGCCGGTCGATCCGGGGGCCGGTGTACCGGCCGCCGAGCAGCCCGTACACCGCGGTGCGGCCGTCGCAGGCGGCGACCACGTGCTCGGCGTAGTACGTCCTGCCGTCGCGCAGCCGGATTCCTACGGCCCGGTCGTTCTCGACCAGCACCTCCTCGGTCCGGGCACGGTAGGTCACCGTGCCGCCGAGCCCGGTGTACCGCTCCTCCAGCGACCGGGCCAGACCGAGCGAACCCCCTTGCGGGAAGCCCGCGTTGCCGTGGTGGGCGGCGGCCATGTTGAACAGGTACGGCAGCAGCGGAAAGCCCTCCGGGTCCTGGAAGAAGATGTTGCGGAACGCCCTGCGCAGCAGCGGGTCCTCGAACCGGTCGGCGAACCGGTGCATGGGTGTCGCCGCGGTCCGCCAGAACAGGCGGAACGCAGGGAGCACGGTGCGCAGCGTCGCCGCACGCTCCCGGACGGTCCGCAGGTCCGGCGCGGTCAGGAACGGGTACAGCTCGATGTCGACGAAGCGCCGCAGGTCCCGGCAGAAGGAGCGGATCAGCCGCGCGTCGGCCGGCGACACCGACAGCAGGTGCGCCTCCAGCCGGTCCGGGTCGTTGTAGAACGTCACGGACCGCCCGTCCTCGTCGACGACCCGGTTGAACAGTTCGAAGTCGGTGATCGTCTTGCCGTCCAGGGCGCCGAGCTCGCGCCACACCCGGTGGGCGTCGTTGCCGGGGGCGGTGCCGATCAGCCACTCGATGCAGTAGTCGAAGAGATAGCCGTCGCGGGACCAGGCGGTGCAGCAGCCGCCCGGCAGCACGTGCTTCTCGAACACCCGCGTGCGCAGCCCGCTCATCTGCGCGTAGGCACCGGTCGACAGGCCCGCCACGCCCGCGCCGACGACGATCACGCGGGGCGGGCTGCCGGGGGTCCGCTCGCGTCGGACCCAGTCGGACTCGTCGTCATCGCGCACGGTGTTCCCCCTCGGTCAGCAGGTCCCGCACCAGCGCCGCGTTGGCCGGCAGGTGGGCCGGGTCGAGCATCTCGGCGTGGGTGCCCGAGCCGCGCCGGACACGGGTGCCGAGGGTGGAAGCGCCGTGCCAGGAGCCGGGTGTGCCGACGGCGTGCAGCGCGGTCTTCTCCTCGTCCGTCACGACGCTCACGTACGCCCCCACCGCACCGGAGTTGGGGGTACGGCCGCAGAACGCCAGGTACTCGGCGGCGTGCTCCAGCGCGGTGCGGGTGACGATCTCCGACCCGGTGTGCCGGCGCAGGTGCAGGGCGAGTTCCGCCTCGAAGGCGGCGAGCCCCCGGGGGTCCGGCTCGTACGACTTCACGGTGCGCAGCGAGTCGAGCACCACCACGTGGCCGACGGTGCGACCGCGTGCTTCGAGCTCCTTGGCGACCTCGAAGGCGAGGTTGCCGCCGAGCGAGTACCCGAGCAGCAGGCAGGCGCCCGCGGGCTGCTCCCGCTCCACCAGGTCGGCGTAGCGCCGTACCTTGTCGTCGCCCGGCAGATAGTGGAATCCCACGACCCGGTACTCCGCCAGTCGCGCGGCGAGGCCGCGGTAGACCAGGCCGTGGCCGCCGGCCGGAGGGAAGCAGAAGAGCGGCGGCTCCCGGTCCGGATTGAAGGCCAGGAAGGGCAGTTCGTCGGCCGGCGTGGTGGTGACCAGGTCCTCGACCGCCGCGGCCATCCCCCTGAGGGTGGTGACCCGGTACAGGCGGCTGACGGGGACGGCGACGCCGAACTCGGTCCGCAGGTGGTGGAGGAGCTCGATCAGCTTGACGGAGCTGCCGCCGCACTCGAAGAAGTCGTCCCCGAGGCCCGGCCGCTCCGCCCCGAGCAGCCTTTCCCACAGCCGGGCGGTCGTCGTCTCGTAGAGCGTCACCGGCGGTTCGTACGCCTCCCGCAGGTCGCCGGTGCGCGGCGCCGGCAGCGCGGCCACGTCGACCTTGCCGTGCGCGGTGAGCGGCAGCGCGGGCAGCTCGGTCACCGACGACGGCACCATGTAGGAGGGCAGGGCGTCCGCGAGGTGGCGGCGCAGCGCCCGGCGGTCGAGCGTCGCGCCCGGCTCGGGCACGACGTAGGCGCACAGTGCGGGCTCGCCGGCGGCGTCCGGGCGGACCACCACCACGGCCCGCGCCAGACCGGGCCGTCCCGCCAGGTGCGACTCGACCTCCCCGATCTCGACGCGGTGCCCGCGCAGCTTGACCTGACCATCACTGCGCCCGACCAGATGCACCCGCCCCCGGGCGTCCCAACGCGCCACGTCACCGGTCCGGTAGAGCCGCGCCGGCGGGGAGTCCGCGTCACGGCCCAGGGACCGGGTGACGAACCGGCGGGCCGTCTGCTCCGGGTCGCCCGCGTATCCGAGCGCGAGCCCCTCGCCCCCGATCCACAGCTCGCCCGCCACCCCGGCCGGCACGGGATCGCCGTGCGCGTCGAGGATGTACAGGACGGTGTGCGGCAGCGGCCTGCCGATCGGCACCATCAGGCCGGGATCGAGATCGTCCACCGGCCCCTCGAAGAAGGCGCTGTCGATGGTCGCCTCGGTGACCCCGTACGAGTTGACGACCCGGGTGCCGGGTCCGCACAGGTCACCCAGCCGCCGGTATTCGGCGACCTTCCACGCGTCCGAGCCGACCACCAGCAGCCGCATGAAGTCCAGGCGCTCCCCCTCCCGCTCGCAGTGGTCCATCAGACCCCGCACCACCGCGGGCACGAACTCCGCGCAGTCGACCCGTTCCGTCCGCATCGTGCGGTACAGCCGGGCCGTGTCGAAGAGGAGGTCGCGGTCGGCCAGCACCAGGGTGCCGCCCGAGCACAGGGCGCGCACCAGGTCACCGGTGAAGACGTCGAACGAGGGCTCCGCCATCTGGAGGTGGACCGACACGTCCTCCTCCAGCCGGTACGCGCGGCGCCAGGCGTGGTACGCCGCGGCGAGTGAGCCGTGCCCGACCCGCACCGCCTTCGGACGGCCGGTGGACCCCGAGGTGGTGATCACGTAGGCGGGGGAGTCCGGAGCAGGCCGCGCGCACGGGGCGGGACCGTCGTGCTCCGCCGTGCGCAGGGCGTCCGGCGTCACCACGGCCGCCGGCAGCGCCTCGGCCCACGCGGTGCGGTGGCCGTCGACGACGACGAGTTCGGCGCCGGCGTCGGTCAGCACGCGCGCCGCCCGGTCAGCGGGCTGGTCGGGGTGGAGCGGCAGATAGGCCGCGCCCGTCTTCAGCACCGCGAGCAGGGTGACCACCAGCTCCGGCGACTTGTCGAGGCAGATCCCGACGACCTGCCCCGGCCCCGCACCCCGCAGACGCAGCCCCCGGGCCGCGGACTGCGCCCGGCGCTCCAACTCCGCGTAGGTCAGCCGTTGTGTCCCGCATGTCCTGCCGCCGAGACCGGGCGCCGAGACGGCGACGGCCTCCGGGCGGGCCGCCGCCACGTCGGCGATCAGCCGCTGCACCGGGCGGAACTCCTCCGGTGCGGTCCAGGCCGGGGAGAGCTGCGACCGGCCGCTCCACTCCCCGAGCAGCTCGGCGCGCTCCTCCCGCCCCAGCATGTCCAGCCGGGACGTGGGGAGTTCGCCCGGCGCACCGGTCAGACCGTCGAGCAGCCGGACGTAGTGCGACGCCATCCGGCGCACCGTCTCCGGCAGGAAAAGGTCGGTGTTGTACTTGAACACGCAGTGGAAGCTGCCGTCGGACTCGTCCTCGTACACCGACAGCGTGATGTCGAACTGGCCCTCCTCCTCGGGGAGTTCGATGTAGTCGAGCCGGTATCCGTACCGCTCGGCGGAGACCTTGTGGGTGAGCAGGATGAACATCGCCTGGAAGACGGCGGAACGGCTCGGATCGTGCTGGAGGTCCAGCTCCTCGACCAGCAGGACGAACGGGTACTCCTGGTGGTCGAGGCCGTTCAGGACGGTCCGGCGGACCTGGTCGAGCAGTTCGCCCACGGTGGGGGACCCGCTCAGGTCCCCGTGCAGCGGGAGCGGATTGACGAAGTAGCCGTACACCGCACCGAATTCCTGCTGGGTGCGGCCGGTCACCGGACTGCCGACCACCACGTGGTCCTGCCCGGAATAGCGGTGCAGCAGCAGGTAGTAGGCGCTCAGCAGCACCATGAACGGGGTGACGCCATGCCGTTGTGCGAGCGCGTGCACCCGGGCGCCCAGCCCTGCGTCGAGGACGAAGAACTCGGAGGCCCCGTTGTGCGTCTGCACCGCGGGCCGGGGCCGGTCCGTCGGCAGGTCCAGCAGCGGCACCTCGGCGGGCAGGTGCGCGCGCCAGTAGTCGAGCATCTTCGCCGCCTCCGGCCCCGCCAGGAAGCGGTTCTGCTCGTTGAGGAAGTCGAGGTAGCGGGCGGCCACCGGAGGCAGCGACGGCTCCCGGCCCTGCCTCAGCGCCTCGTACACCGTGAACAGCTCGTCGATGAAGGTGAACGTCGAGATGGCGTCCGAGACAATGTGGTGGACGGCCTTCATGATGACCCAGCGGTCCCGGTCGCGCCGGAACAGCCGGAAACGGAAGAGCGGGTCGTGCTCCAGGTCGTAGGGTGCGCGGTACTCGCGGACGACGGCCGACCGGATCTCCTCCCAGTCCTGGCCGGTCACGTCGAACAGGGCCAGGTCGACAGCCGTACCCGCGGTGGTCCGCTGCACCGGGCGGCCCTCCTCCAGATGGAAGTTGGTGCGCAGCGCCGGATGCCGGACGACGAGCCGGCGCACCGCCTCGAACATCAGGTCGGGGTCGATCTCGGCGCGCACCTCCACGGCGCCGCCGATGTTGTACGCGTAGCCGTCCGGATTGAGCTGCTTGAGGAACCAGAGGGCCTTCTGGTTCTGCGTCAGCGGGTGGTCGTCCGGATCGGTGAAGAGGGTGACCGCACCGGCGCCGTCTCCCGCGCCGTCGGCCGCCAGCTTCTCGGCCAGTCCGTCGTGCAGCAGGCCGGCCAGTTCGCGGACGGGGGTACCGCTCAGCAGCGCGACCACCGGCAGGGCGACGCCCACCTCCGCCTGGGTCCTGGCGCGCAGCTCCATCGCGAGCAGCGAGTCGAGCCCCAGCGCACCGAGACCGGCCGCCGGGTCGACCGCCCCGGCGGGCGAGCGCAGCACGGCGGCGGCCAGCGCGGTGAACCGGTCGGTCACCAGGGTGAGCCGCCCGGAGGCGTCGGCCGCCCGGAACGCGTCCAGGAATCCGCTGCCGCCCTCGGGGGCGTGTTCCCGCGCGGCGGCCGCCAGTGCGGCGACCAGCGGGGGCGGCGCGTCGTACCAGGCGAGGAACACCGGCCAGTCGACCACGGTGGCCACCACCAACTGGGCCCGGTCCTGCCCGAGGACCCGCTCCAGGACCCGCATCCCGGCCTCCGGGGCGAGCGAACTCATCCCGCGACTGTGCAGATAGTGGTCCACCAGGCCGAGATCCTCGATCATGCCGGTCGCCCACGGCCCCCAGTCGAGGCTCAGCGCCGGCAGCGCCCCGGCCCGGCGCCGGTGGGCCAGCGCGTCCAGGAACGCGTTGCCCGCCGCGTAGTTGGTCTGCCCCGCCGTCGTCAGCAGCGAGGCGATCGAGGCGAAGAGCACGAAGTGCTCCAGAGGTTCGTCCCGCAGGTGCCGGTCCAGCACCGCGGCGCCCACCGCCTTCGGGTCGTACGCGGCGTCGAACGCCTCGCGGTCCATCTCGGCGAGCACCCGGTCCCGGACCCGCCCGGCCAGGTGGAACACCCCGCGCAGCGGCGCGCCGCCACCGTCCCGGTAGGCCGCCAGCCACCCGAGGAACGCGTCCTCGTCGGTGACGTCGACCGTCGCCAGGACCGGCTGCGCGCCGAGCGCCTCCAGCTCCCTCAGCAGCGCGACCGCCCGGCCCGGCGCGGACTCCGGGTCGGTCTCCGGCCAGTCCTTGCGTGCGGGGACCGCGGTGCGGCCCATCATCACGATCCGGCGGGCGCCCCGCTTGGCCAGCGTCCGGCACAGCAGCCGGCCGAGCGCCCCGAAGGCCCCGGTGACCAGATACGCGCCGTCCGCCCGCAGCCGGACCGGCAGCGGCCGGGTCAGCCTGTCGGCGGGCAGCAGCCGGCTGGTCGCCCGGCGGTCACCGCGCAGCCCGATCTCCTCCTCGTCGTCGGAGCCGAACTCGCGCAGCAGCGCCCCGGCGTCGTCACGCGCCCCCGCCGCGCCGGCCGCCCGTCCGGGGTCGAGGTCGATCAGCTTGCCCCGGAAGGCGCCCAGTTCCTGATGGCGCAGCACCCGCGTCACCCCCCAGGCGGCGGCCGGCGACGGCTCGACCGGATCGCCCGGCGCCACCGGCTGCGCCCCGCGGGTGACGACGTGCAGCCGTCCGCCGTCCGCCCGCGACGCCAGCGTCCTGGCCAGCGCCACCAGGGAGTACGCTCCCGTGCCCGCGGCCCGCGCGAGCCCTTCCCGGCCCCCGCACGCGTCGAGCGGCGGCAGGTCGAGGTTCCACAGGTGCACGATCGTCCCCCGGAACGGGCGCCCCTCCTCGTCCAGCGCCGCGAAGAGCCGGTCCCAGTGGCCGGCCCGGTCCGGCACGAGCGTGAACACCCCTTCCTTGTCCGCCCCTTCGAAGGAGGTGCCGGCCCGGACCGTCCGGCAGCGGTCGCCGCGGGCGGTCACCAGCTCCGCGAAGGCGTCCGCCACACCGCCACCGCCGTCCGTGAGGAGCAGCCAGTCCTGGACGCCGGCCGGCTCCGGAGCCGCGACCGGGGGCAGGTCCACCCACCGGGGCTCGACGAGCCAGGAGTCGACGGTGGCTCGGGAGACGGCGGCCGACGCCTTCTCGACGTCGGCCGCCCGGAAACCGCGCAACCGGCCGAGCGCCGATCCGTCCTCGGCGTACAGGGACAGGTCTCCGACCAGTTCGTCGCCGTCCTGCCCGGTCACCGTGGCGTGCACCCACAGCGGCCGGTCGCCGACCGGACCGATCGCCACCTCGGCGATCGACAGCGGCAGCCGCATGCCGGCCGGGGCGGGCGGGGTGCCGGGGACCGGGATCAGCGGGGTCAGCAGGGACTGGAAGCAGGCGTCCAGCAGCACCGGATGCAGGTGGTGACGGGCCGCGTCGTCCCCGATCCCGGCCGGCGGGGCGATCCGTGCCAGGACCTCGCCGTCGCCGATCCAGATCTCCCGCACCGCCCGGAACGCGGGCCCGTAGTGGTAGCCCAGCGCCGACAGCCCCGCGTACACCTCCGCCCCCTCCAACCGCCGGACGGCGCGCCCCCGCACGGCGTCCGCGTCCAGTGGCGGGACCGGGGCGTGGCGCTGGACGGCACGCACGACACCGCACGCGTGCACCGTCCGCTCCGCGTCGGCGCCGTCCGGCGCGGAGGCGACGGTGAAGTCGCCGCTCTCCAGCGAGAGCGACACCTGCACGGTCCTGGTCTCCTCCTCGGACAGGAACAGCGCCTTGCGCAGCTCGACGTCGGTCAGCACCGCCGCCGTGCCGTCGCCGCCGAGGGAGCGGACCGCCTGGGCCGCCATCTCCAGATAGCCCGCCGCCGGGAACACGACGGTGTCCTGGATGCGGTGGTCGGCGAGGTAGGGCAGCCGCTCGGTGTCCAGAGCGGCCTGCCAGGTCGGGTCGCCGTGGTCGGTGCGACGGCCCAGCAGCGGATGGTCGAGCAGACCGCGACGGACCTGGGCGACCACCGCCGGCTCCGTCCAGTGGCGGTCGCGCCGCCACGGGTAGGGCGCCAGCGCCACGGGCCGGCCCGCGGGCTGGAGCACGTCCCAGGCGACCTCGACGCCGAGGCTGTGCAACTGGGCCGACGAAGCGGCGAAGCACGCGGACTCGTCCTCCGCGCGCCGCAGGGACGGCAGCACGACGGCCGTACGGCCGCCGTCCGCCAGGCACTCCCGGATCGCGTGACCGAGGACCGGATGCGGGCCGATCTCCAGGAACAGACGGTGCCCGTCGTCGGCGAGACGGTCGACGGCCGCCCGGAAACGGACCCGGTCCCGGACGTTGCGCCACCAGTACCCGGCGTCCAGCTCCGGGCCCCTGGCCACGCCCTCCCGCCCCGTGAGGTGCACCGGCACCAGCGCCGGACGGGGATCCAGATCGCCCAGTGCCGCCAGCAGCTTGTCCTTGATCCGGTCCATCTCCGCGCTGTGGTAGGGAACTTCGACCGCGAGGAACCGGGTGAAGACCTGTTCGGCCCGCAGTTCCTCGGCCAGCGCCGCCAGCGCGCCCTCGTCCCCGGCCAGGGTGACCGCTCCGGGGCTGTTCACGGCGGCCACCGAGATCCTGTCCCCGTGGTGCCGCAGCCGGCGCTCGATGCCGTCCTCCGGCAGGCCGACGGCGAGCATCCCGCCGGTCCCCGCCAATGTGTGCTGGAGACGGCTGCGGTGCACCGCGATCCCGACCGCGTCCCGCAGGGAGTAGACGCCCGCCTCGTAGAAGGCGGCGATCTCACCGGTGCTGTGGCCCACGACGGCCGCAGGGTGGACGCCGTAGGACCGCCACAGCGCCGCGAGTCCGGCCTGCACCGCGAAGTTGGCGGGCTGCGCCAGCCACGTCTGCGACATCCGCGAGACGTCCTCGTCGGCCGCCATCTCCTCCAGCAGGGACCAGTCGGCGATCCGGCGGATCTCCCGGTCGCACGCCTCGACCGTCTCCCGGAACACCGGTTCGTCCGCCAGCAGCCCGCGGCCCATGCCCCACCACTGCGGGCCCATCCCGGTGAACACCCACACCGGCGACCGCCCTCCGGAGGGCGGCGCGCTCCCGCGGATCACCCGCGGATGCGGTTCGTTCCGCAGGTACGCGGCGAGCCCTTCGTCCAGGGACTCCCGGCACGAGTACACGACCGACAGCCGGGACTCCAGGTGCTGGCGCCGGTGCGCCAGGGTGTGCCCGAGGTCCGCGAGGTCCACCCCGCCGGCGAGCTCGGTCCGGATCGCCTCCGCCCGCTCGGGGAGTGCGTCCGGGTGGCGGGCGGACAGGGGCAGGATGCTCCAGCTCCGGCCCGTCGCGGGTCCGGGCCGAGGCGTGGCTTCCGTACCGGAGTCCGTACCGGAGTCCGTACCGGAGTCCGTACCGGTCTCCGTTCCGGCGTCCGTGTGGGTGGCGGCTTCCCTCGCGGCGTCGGCGTCGGCGTCGGAGTCGGTGTCGGTGTCGGTGTCGGTTGTGGTTGCGGCGTCGGGCGCGGCTCCGGTGCCGGTCCCTCGCTCCGGACGGGCCGGCGCCGTGGGTGCCTCCTCCAGGACCACGTGGGCGTTGGTGCCGCCGAAGCCGAAGGAGTTCACCCCGGCGCGGGCCGGTCCCTCGTGCGCGGGCCAGTCGGTCACCCGGTCGGGGAACTCGTAGGGGGAGCCGTCGCGGTCGATGGCGGGGTTGATCCGTTCCAGGTTGATGTGCGGCGGGATCAGCCGGTGTTCGAGGGCGAGCGCGGTCTTGATGAGGCCCGCGATGCCCGCGGCCGCCTCGGTGTGCCCGATGTTCGCCTTCACCGAGCCGACGTACACGGGCGCGCCGGGCGTCCGCCCGACGGAGAGCACCCGGGACAGCGCGTTGGCCTCGACCGGGTCGCCCACCGGGGTCGAGGTGCCGTGCGCCTCCATGTACTGGAGGTCGCCCGGAGTGATGCCGGCGTCCGCGCAGACCCGCCGCACCAGGGACGCCTGGGCATCCCCGTCGGGCACCGTGATGCCGTTGGTCCTGCCGTCCTGGTTGACCCCGCTGCCGATGATCACCGCGTGGACCGGGTCGCCGTCCGCGATCGCGTCCGCGAGCCGCTTGAGCGCGACGAGCCCGACGCCCTCCGCGCGTACGTAGCCGTCGGCCGCGGCGTCGAAGGCGCGGGACCGCCCACCGGGGGACAGGAATCCGCCCTTGGTCTCGGCGACGGTGTACTGCGGCGCCATGTGCAGCAGGACTCCGCCCGCGAGCGCGAGGTCGCTCTCGCCCCTGGCCAGGCTCTGGCACGCGAGGTGGACGGCGACCAGGGACGAACTGCAGGCGGTGTCCACCGAGAGGCTGGGGCCCCGGAAGTCGAAGGCGTGCGAGATCCGGTTCGACACCATCGTCATCATCGTGCCGGTCGCGGTGTGCGCGGCCAGCGTCCCGAAGCTCAGGTCGGAGAACTGGAGGATCTTGTAGTCCAGCGTGAACGCCCCGACGTAGACGGCCGTGTTGGAGCCCGCCAGGTCCGCGGGGCGCTGCCCGCCGTCCTCCAGCGCCTCCCAGGCGACCTCCAGGAGCTTGCGCTGCTGCGGGTCCATGTGGTCGGCCTCGCGGGGGCTGATGCCGAAGAAGGCGGGCTCGAACTCGTCGAAGCCGTCGATGTACCCGCCCCGGCCGCCGGTCAGCCGGCCCGGCTTGTCCCGGTGCGCGCTCCGCAGGGTGGAGACGTCGTAGCGGTCCGCCGGGGTCGGCGTCACGCAGTCCTTGCCGTCCACCAGATTCCGCCAGAAGGACCGGTGGTCGGTCGCGCCGCCGGGAAACCGGCAGCCGATACCGATGATCGCGATTCTGTCCGTCGAAGCGCCGCCGGTCGGGGCGCCGTCGCTGGAAGCGTCGTCCGTCGAGTCAGCCACGAGGGCACACTCCTCAAGTGGGTTCGGTGGTGCGGGCGTTGCCGCACGGGTCAGCCGCAGGGGTGGTGTCGGTGGGCGTGTTCCGGGGGCGCGCGCATCGCTGGTACGGGCCGGGAGGCGGCGGGCTCCACGGGGCCGGGACGCGGTTCAGGCGGTGGTGCCGGTGCCGGTGCCGCGGTCGTGGTTGTTGCCGTTGTGGTTCTTGGCGTCGCGGTTCGCGCTGGGGCGCCAGGGGTGCAGGAGGGTCGCGACGATCTCGTCGGTGCTCGGGAACGCGGCGGGATCGGTCAGCCCCACCGCGACCGGTTCACGGCCGGGCCGCCAGGTGAAGCTTCGGAAGAGGTGGTCCCAGCACGACAGGTCGGAGCCGTAGTGCCCGGCCTCCGTGAGATCCGTACTGTGGTGCAACCGGTGCTGTTCCGGGCTTGCCAGAACGTGGTTGAGCGGCCCCAGCCGCACATCGATGTTGGCGTGGACGAAATAGCCCTGAGCGGTCGTGAAGAGGCCCGCTGCGAGCACGGCCTCGGCCGAGAACCCGACGAACGCCAGGGTGAGTTGGACGACGCCCTGGGCGAGGACGATGTCCAGCACGTGGTTGACGCCGTTGTTGGCGACGTTGACCTTCTGCGGGACGTGGTGCACGCCGTGGAACCGCCAGAGCAAGGGGTGGGTGTGGGCCAGGCGGTGCACCAGGTACCCGGCCAGCGAACCGCACAGCAGCGCCCCGGGAACCCCCGCCCACAGCGGCATTGCCGTCCCGGCCGGCGCCACCCGGATCACCGCGGCCGTCACCAGGAACTGCGCCACCGCGCTCGCGGCCATGGTCAGCAGAAAATGGATGCCGTACCAGCGCCATTCCGCGCGGCTGGGATGCCAGGTGCGACGGTGGGGAATCACCCTTTCGAGAATGGCCAGATAAAGCAGGGTGAATACCAGAAACAGTGGACTGACCGTGCCGGGGTCCCATCGGAGGACCAGCGAACCGGCCGCCATGGCGACCGTGGCCGAAAAGAGGAGGGGAAAGGCTGCTGAGCGGAGCAGGGTACGTAAGTGTTCGGTGCGGGCCAGGGGTCCGAGGTCTTTCCGGACCGTGCCCGACGACTGGATTTCGTCGATCGGACGTCCTTCTTCTTCGCGCACCCCGGTCACCTCCGTCGATGAGGGTGCGGGCCGCCCGACCTGCGCCGTTGCAGGGGGAGCGGCCGCTGTCGGCGGTATGCGGGGGAGTCGCCGCCGGGCCCGGCGCATGGAGCGGCGCGCCGCACGTCGGCGGTGGTGTGAGGGAGGGAAGGGGACGGGCCGACCGGAACCCGGCGGGCGGTTCACGCGCTCCGCGGCCCCGGCCGGGCTCGCATGATTCTTTTCCTTTTCCGGCGGCTTCAATCCTCGTATGGAGCGAGAGAGGGAACTCTTTCGGGGGACGTCCGATGTGCTCTCGGGTGGGAGATTCTCGGCCCGTGCGGCGGGAATTGAGCGAGGAATGGTTTCGGCGAGGCGAACCGAATAGTCATCTTTTCATTCATGCGGCCGGGGTGTGTTCTGTTGAGGGGTGGCCGGCGGTGGCGGTCGGTGGCGGTCGGTGGCGGTCGGTGTCCCAGGAGAACCGCCACCGGTCCGCCCTCGCCGGGTCGATGCCGCCGCACCGCACCGGCCGCCGCCGACGGTGCGTGTGCGGTCCCCGGTCAGGTAGGCGAGTTCCACACCCGGTGCCCTTTATTTCGAGCATGGAACGCAGCTCCCACGCGTTCGCCACGTCCACCACGGGATAGCGGCCGGTGCTGCGGTCGCCTCCCTCGGCAGTCCGGCCGTGGGCGAACAACTCGACGGGGGCGGGCGGGTGATCATCGCCGGACCGGGTGGGCATGAACCCGGCCATGTCCCGTTCGACCGCCCCCACCACGTCCCCGTCCCCGTGCTTCCACCCGGTCACGACCAGGCAGGTTCGCCCGAGCGTGGTGGCGATGCGTCTGCCGGGCTTGAGTGCCGCGAGGGCCGGACGGAGCCCCGGACCGGCGGGTAGCCCCACCGTGGACACGATGCGGTCGTACGAACCGGGCACGTGCTCCGTCGCGTCCGCAGTGACGAACTCGGGGTGGTGGCCCATGGACGCGAGCCGTTCACCGGCGGAGCTGGTCAGGTACGGGTCCACGTCCAGGCTCGTCACGTTCTCGGCCCCGAACCGGACGGACGCGTATGCGGTGAGCCCGCCGGCTCCGGTGCCCAGGTCGAGCAACGACAACCCGTCCCCGAGCCGCCCGTGTCGCAGTATCCGTACCGCCAGGCTCGGCAGTGTGGCGGACGACGTGGGCACGCCCTCGGGATGGTCCCCCTGCTGTGCGTGGTCGGCGTGGAGCGTGCCTACCTTGGTGACCAGGGACCGGTCCGAGTGAGCCGCGTGCAGCCACGCTTCCGGGATGGCCGATCCGTCGCGGAGAACCCACGCCCCCGAACCGTCCGCTTCCCACCAGCGCGGGACGAGCCGGTGTCGGGGCACGGTCGCCACCGGGCCCAGCCATCGGGAATCCGGCTCCGCCACTTGGTGGGCGAGCCTGCCCGCTCTCTCTTCCCCATCCATGGTGCGAGCCTTCCAGTCCTCAGTAAGCGGGATCGCACGCTTCGGTGTTCGCGGGGTCGCAGTCCCCGGAACCGTCCGGTGGGCACGCGCTGCGGGTAGGAAGCGGATACGCGCGGAGAGGTCCCGCCATGCTGCTCCGCCGAACAGCTCGGCGAGCGGCGTTTCCCGCACGTTGCCCGCCGGGAAGTGTCGCGCGAGCACGCAGCCTGCGAGGTCGCTGTTCGGCAGGGTGGCAGCTCGTCCACGGGTGCACCGTCCGCAGAGACTGGATACCGGCGAGCGGGCGGGCGCTGCGTTGAGCGTCGTCATTGTGCGTTTCCTCCCGTGTGGCGTTGCAGATGTGCGACCCTGCCCGATCACCGCCGCCTCAACGGCGGCGGCGACCAGGCGGAATCGGCGTCAGCCGGATCGGCCCGCGTGGGCGAAGGGTTCGCCGTCCACCAGCAGGGGCAGTCCGGAGCCCCGGTCGCTCGCGTCCACGGCCTGGCGGATGCGCCGTTCCTGGTGCAGGGGATACAGCGAGTGGAGCTGGTCCACGGGCATCCGGCGGAGGCCGGACACGTCGTCCGTCGCGGCGTCGGGAATCCGTACGCGGGCGGCGTCCGTGGCGCTGACGACACCGCCGTCGGGGACGACGTGCAGCCCGCAGGGTTCGCGGCTCCCGAAGTCGGCACGCACGTGGTCCAGCACGAAGTAACGGCGAAGAACGCACCGGAGGCCGGTCTGCTCCCGCAGTTCGCGCGTCGCCGCCTCCGGGACCGACTCGTCGCCGTACGCGCTGCCGCCGGGCAACTGCCACGCCCCGTGCGCCGGCTTCACCATGAGCACGGCGCCGCCCGGATCACGGACCAGGACCAGCGCTCCGACCCGGCGCGGGAGCGGAACGACGAAGTCATCGTGCGCCATGGCCGCCCCCTGGATGCGCCTCGGCCTGGTGACGACGGCGCAGGACCCGCCAATCGGTCGCCCGGCTCAGGTCACCGGCGGACTCGGCCTCATTCTCGGCGAGTTCGTGATCCAGGCACACGGGGCAGCCGTCTGTCTGCTCTACCCGTACGGGGTGCTGTTTCGCGGTCACCGTGCACGTCCCCGGCTTCTCGCGTTGTCCCGCGCCACTCCGGCGCGCATGCGTTCCTCAGGGGTGGCCGGTCGCACTATCGTCGGCTCGGCCTCCCATTCCCGGCCCCCGCCGAGCGGCCGCAGGGCCCAGTACGGGCCCGACCGTCCACGGAACTCCCCGACCCGACCGGATCGGCTCGTATCGACCATGACTACCCCCAGAGAGGGTGGTTCCGGCTCTGTGACCACGCGCTCGCCTTCCTCGAAGCGTTCCTGCTGTTCGCTCTAGGCAACCGCGTGATCACGCACAGCGGTACTGTTGGGAAGCGCACAATGATTAAGAGCGTTAAGCGCTCAACGGCGTCGTGCACAGGGAGTTGAACCGATCGTGGGCACCAGCGAGCCGAACACCGCACTGGAGGGTTTGTTCCGCGAGACCGGGTGGACCCTGCGGCAATGCGCGCAGGCCATCAACCGGGTGGGAACGGAACGAGGCACCCCGAAGGCTTACCGAGCGCCGTCCGTGCACCAGTGGCTGGGCGGCGGCATGCCCCGTGACGATGTGCGGCCGTTGATCCTGGAGGCGTTCGCCCGCAGACTCGGGCGACCCGTCACGCATGCGGACGCAGGTTTCCAACCCCCCCGGGCCGGGACGGAGGGCGGGGCGTCCAGCACGTTTGACGGAATCATGGACCTTGGCCGGCTGGACATGGACCCGTCGCGCCGTGGTGTGTTGAGCGTCGCACTGTTTTCCGTCGCCGTCACCATTCCCGATTGGCCCGACGTGGTGGGGCGCATGGAGGCCGCGCACACAGGTTCCCGGACTCGCATAGGCATGTCCGACGTGCGCACGGTCACGGCCATGACAGAACAACTCTCGTCGATGGACGACCAGTTCGGGGGCCGGACCGCTCGCCCTCTCGCCGCGACATTCCTGGTGAACACCGTCGCCCCCTTCCTGCGGACGGACGGACCCGAGGACGTGCGGAAAGCGATGATGTCCGCCGCGTCCGACCTCTGTTACCTCACCGGATACATGGCGGTGGACGAGGGGTTGCACGGCCTCGCACAGCGGTACTACGGGAAAGCCCTGGAACTCGCGGGGGCGTCGGAAGACCATCTGACGTTCTGCACCACGCTGCGGGGCATGAGCGTGCAAGCGGTGGATCTGGGTCAAGGTCCGCTGGCCATGAGGCTCGCGGACGCCGCTGCCGCGTCCTCCCCGCAGGCCGGGCCACGCATGCGCGCCTTCCTCGTCGGGCAGCAGGCGCACGCCGCCGCGCACGTCGGGAACCGGCGATCCGCGCTGATGTACCTCCAGGAAGCCGAGGTGGCCATGGACAAGGCCGAGTCCCGGGGCAAGGTGTTCGGCTCCTACGATCCCGCGTCGCTGAACTACCACACCAGCCAGGTCCGCTACGAGATGGGAGACGCGCACGGGGCTGTGGCGGCTCTCCAGGAGTCGGACCGGCTTCGGTACGGCGTCTATCGGCGCACACGCGTCAAAGAGCGGGCGATCCTTGCCGAACGGCAACTGGCCGTAGGGCACCTGGAAGCGGCGTGCCACACCTGGGGGCGGGCGCTGGACGATTATCCGTTGGTCAACTCGGGGCGCATCGACAAACGAATGACCGACATGTTCACTTTGGTCCGGCCCCATCTGCGCAACCACGAGGCTCAGTCCCTCTACGAGCGCGCACGTGAGATGGTGCGTCCGGAGCTGGTCCCGGCATAGCGAAGGCCCCGCCGCGCCTTCCGGGGGAGGCGCGGGCGGGGCTTCGTCACGCTGCCACCGGCCGGAACACCGCGCGGCGGAGCCCGGCCGGGGGCCCCGGGCGGCCGGCGGATCCCGGGCCCGGTCAGGCGGTCCGGCCGGAGCCCGAGCCGCCCGACGCCGCCTTGATGCCCTTGGTGATGGTGTCGAGCACGGACAGCTTCGGGGCGTCGGCGCTGACGTCGAAGCCGGAGCGGACCACGACCAGCATGTCCTTGCTGGTGGGGGACGGGAAGACCAGCGACTCGACGTACCCGTCGTCGCCCTTCTTCGTCACCACCTTCCAGCGCACCACGTAGCCCTTCTGCCCGGCCACCGTGACGGCCTCGGACTTGAGCTGCTCGTGGGAGGTGATGCCCTCGTACGCCTTGTCGCCGTAGGACTCCTCGGCGTTGACCGAGATGTCCTTCTTGGCGGCGGCCTCGGCGGTGGTCGCGGTGTTCTCCAGGGCCGCCGCGGGGGCGGAGAAAACGCCGCCGCGCACGCACGTCGTGTCGGCGGCGCCGGGGCACGCGTACTCGCCCGTGGTCAGGCCCGCGCCGACCGTGCCGGACTTGCCGGTCCAGCCGTCCGGGACCGGCAGCGCGATGCCGCTCGCCAGGTCGGTGGCGTAACCGTCCTCGGTGCCGGGGACCTGGGAATCGGGGGACTGCTCCTGGCCGTCCCCGCCGCCGTTCTGCCCGCCGCCGTTCTGCCCGCCACCGCCGCCCGGCGCGCCGGGGCCGCCGGAGGGGGCGCCGGACGGGCGGCCCGCGGGGGCGGACGAGGCCGCCGAGTCCTTGCCGCTGTCGTGCCCGAGCACGTACGCACCGGTGCCGACGGCCGCGAGAACCACCACGCCGGCCAGGACGCCGACAGCGATGCGTAGGCGACGGCGCCGGGTCACGGCGGGAGGGATGCGGAGTTGGTCGGTCCACTGGCTGCCGTCCCACCAGCGTTCCTGTGCGGGGCCGAATCCTGTGTACCCGGGGTCTGGATGCCAGCCGGGCGGGGTCGTCTGGTTCACGGTCATACCGTATGCGTACTGAGTGAGAATCACATGAAATGGTTGGCGTGATATCGCATCCGCCGACCGGATCTCGGATCCCGGTTGCCGAGCCCCCGCCGTCCGCGCGCCCGTCCTCACCCGAGCAGCAGTGCCCCGCCGTCCCCACCCGTCCTCACCCCAGCAGCAGTGCCGTGGCCACCGTCACCGGCGCGGCCAGGATCGTCGAGAGCAGGATGGACTCCCGCGCCAGCCGGACGCTCGTGCCGTAGTGGGTGGCGTAGGTGAACAGGTTCTGCGCCGCGGGGAGTCCGCTGGTGACCACCACGGCGAACAGCGCCGGGCCGTCGAGCCCGAACGGGCCGGCCGCGATGGCCCAGGCGATCAAGGGCTGGGCGAAGCTCTTGAGCGCGACCGACAGCAGGACCGGGCCGCGCTCCCTGCCGCGGGCCGGGAGTTCGCTTCCGTGCAGCGAGATACCGAACGCCAGCAGCACGCCGGGCACCGCGATCCCGCCGATCAGCACCACCGGTTCCAGCACCGGGCCGGGGATGCGCAGGCCCACCAGGTTGACCGCGACGCCGGACAGCGAGCCGATGACGATCGGGTTCCGGAACGGGGTGGTGAGCAGGCGTGCGACCGACTCGCGTTCGCCCTGCCCGGACGTCTCGATGACGGTCAGGGCGATCGGGGTGACCACCAGTTGCTGGAAGAGCAGGATCGGCGCGATCAGGGTGCCGTCCCCGAGGACGTACACCGCGATGGGGATGCCGAGGTTCCCGGCGTTCACGTAGCAGGAGCAGAGCGCCCCGATGGTGGTGCGGCCGACGCTCCAGCCGCGTACCGCTCCGACCGTGACGAAGGCGCCCGCGACCACCAGGGTGCTGAGCGCGGTCACCGCCAGCGGCAGCGAGATCATCGCCGACAGGTCGGCGGAGACCATCGTGGTGAACAGCAGTGCGGGCGAGGCGACATGGAAGGAGAGCTTGGTGAGGACCGTACGCCCGTGCTCGCCCAGGACGCCGGTCCGGCCCACCAGATAGCCGACGGCGATGATCGTGGCTATGACGCCGAAACCGGTCAGCACCCCGTTCATCGGCGACCCGGCGGGGATGCGGGGGAGGGCGGGACCGCGGGATTCGGATGTGTCATGCATGCAACGTTATGGATCATGGGGCGGTCCGCACAAGGTGCCTCAGGCTGTGGTCCGACCACATGGCGAGCGTGACATAGGCTGAGAATTCGACCCTATGGTGACGAGCGCCGGCGGCGTCCCCGCGCGGACCTCCCGTGGCGGGCGGCCGGGGCAGGGAGTGGTGGATGCCTGTCGAGTGGGAGCCCGTGCGGCAGTCCCGTACGCATGAACTCGTGCTCCGGTCCATCGAGGAACGGGTGTTCGCCGGGGAGCTGCGGGCCGGTGACCGGCTGCCTCCCGAGCGGGAGCTGGCCCCGGTGCTCGGGGTGAGCCGCTCGGCGCTGCGCGAGGCGCTGCGGGTTCTGGAGACCATCGGGGTGCTCGTCGCGCAGCCCGGCCGGGGACCCGACTCCGGCGCGCGGATCGTCCGCAACCCCGACGACGCGCTGGGCCGGCTGCTCCGGCTGCACTTCGCCCTCGGCAGCTACGGACTGCACGACGTCCTGGAGGCACGCGTCACGCTGGAGCGCTCCAGTTTCGAGGCGGCCGCCCGTCACGCCGCCGATGAGGACCTGGAGGCGGCGGCCGTGCTGCTGGCGAGGATGGGGGAGCCGGGGGTGACCGTGGCCGAGTTCAACGATCTGGACACCCGTTTCCACGTGCTGATCGCCGGGGCCTCCGGCAACGCCCTGACGTCCACCCTCACCTCGGCGGTCCGCGAGTCGGTCCGGCCGCTGATCCTGCGCGCGCTGGAAGAGGTCCCCGACTGGCCCGCCACCGCGCGCGCCCTCAACGACCAGCACACCGCGCTGCTGGGCCTGGTCCGGCGGGGCGCCGGCGCCGAGGCCGCCGATCTGGTCGAGGAGCACATCCGGGGCCTGCACGGCACGCTGGTCGACGAGAACGCCGAGCGGGACGAAGCCCGGCCGGGCGAAGACTGACACGCCGCGCCGGAGACCGGAGAACATCCGGGGGCGGAGGGAGGGGACGGTGCGCCGCGCACCGTCCCCTCCGGCGTTTCCTCCGGCGTTTCTGGGCCATGCGGGTGGAGCGATGCGGCCCGAGGCTAGTATGGTCCGACCATAGAAACGATCGGGGAGGACCCATGCGCATCGGACTCTTCGCCACCTGTCTGGGAGACACGCTGTTTCCCGAGGCGGTGAGATCCACCGCGGTACTGCTCGCCCGGCTGGGCCACGAGGTGGTGTTCCCGCCGGAGCAGACCTGCTGCGGCCAGATGCACGTCAACACCGGCTACCAGCGTGAACCCGTGCCGCTGGTACGGAACTTCGCCGAGCAGTTCGGGGACGCGTCCATCGAGGCGGTGGTCATGCCGTCCGGCTCCTGCGCCGGGTGCGTGCGCCACCAGCACCAGATCGTCGCGGACAAGTACGGGGACGCGGCGCTGCGCGCGGGGGTGGCCGGCGTCAGGTCGAAGACGTACGAACTCTCCGAGCTGCTGGTCGACGTCCTCGGCGTCACGGACGTCGGCGCGCACTTCCCGCACCGGGTGACCTACCACCCCACCTGCCACTCGCTGCGGATGCTCCGGGTCGGCGACAAGCCGCTGTCGCTGCTGCGCGCGGTGGACGGGATCGACCTGGTCGAACTCCCGCAGGCCGACTCCTGCTGCGGCTTCGGCGGTACCTTCGCGGTGAAGAACGCCGAGACCTCGTCCGCGATGCTCCAGGACAAGATGAAGAACATCACCACCACCGGCGCCGCCGTGTGCACCGCCGGAGACTCCTCCTGCCTGATGCACATCGGCGGCGGCCTCTCCCGCATCCGGTCCGGCGCCCGCACCCTGCACCTGGCGCAGATCCTCGCCTCCACCCGCACCTCGCCGTACGCCCTCCTGGAGGCCGCCGCGTGAGCACCTTCCTCGGCATGCCCGCCGCCCCGCCCCGTTCCCCGTACGGAACCGGGAACCTGCGCGGCGAACGGAAGTTCCCCCAGGCCGCCCACGACGAGCTGCGCAACGAGCAGTTGCGCCGCAACCTCGGCAAGGCCACCTCCACCATCCGCGCCAAGCGCCTGAACGTCACCGGTGAACTCCCCGACTGGGAGCAGCTCCGGGACGCCGGATCCGCCATCAAGACCGACACCATGAACCGGCTGCCCGAGCTCCTGGAAGAGCTGGAGCGCAAGGTCACCGAGCACGGCGGCACGGTCCACTGGGCACGGGACGGCGTCGAGGCCAACGCGATCGTCGAGCTGCTGGTGCGGGCCACCGGCAGCCGGGACGTCATCAAGGTCAAGTCGATGGCCACCCAGGAGATCGGGCTCAACGAGCATCTGGAGTCCGTCGGGATCACCGCGCACGAGACCGACCTCGCCGAGCTGATCGTGCAACTGGCCCACGACAAGCCGTCGCACATCCTGGTGCCCGCCATCCACCGCAACCGCGACGAGATCCGGGAGATCTTCCTCAAGGAGATCCCCGGCGTGGACCCCGGCCTCGACAACGTGCCCGCGCACCTGGCCGCCGCCGCACGCGCCTACCTGCGCGAGAAGTTCATGACGACGAAGGTCGCCGTCTCCGGAGCCAACTTCGGCATCGCCGAGACCGGCACCCTCTCCGTGGTCGAGTCGGAGGGCAACGGCCGCATGTGCCTGACCCTGCCCGACACCCTCATCACGGTGATGGGCATCGAGAAGGTGCTGCCCCGCTACTTTGACCTCGAAGTCTTCTTCCAGCTCCTGCCGCGCTCCTCGACCGGCGAGCGGATGAACCCGTACACCTCGCTGTGGACGGGCGTCACGCCGGGCGACGGGCCGCAGGACTTCCACCTGGTGCTGCTCGACAACGGACGCACCGCCGCCCTCGCCGACACCGTGGGCCGCGAGGCGCTCAACTGCATCCGCTGCTCCGCCTGCCTCAACGTCTGCCCGGTGTACGAACGGGCCGGCGGACACGCCTACGGCTCGACCTACCCGGGTCCGATCGGCGCGGTCCTCACCCCGCAGCTCGCCGGGATGCACGCCGCCAAGGACGACCCCAACAGCTCACTCCCGTACGCCTCCAGCCTCTGCGGAGCCTGCTTCGACGCCTGCCCGGTGAAGATCGACATCCCGTCGATGCTGGTCGAGCTGCGCCACCAGAACACCGAGCAGTCCGGTGTCACCGCGGAGAAGCTGGCCATGAAGGCGGCCGCCGCCGTCATGAAGAGCCCGAAGCTCTTCACCACCGCCCAGAAGGCGGCCGGCCTCGGCCGGGTCGTCGCCGGCCGGGACCGTACGATCTCCCGCATGCCCCCGCCGTTCGCCGGCTGGAGCGACAGCCGCGACACAGCCGCCCCGCCGAAGCAGACCTTCCGCGACTGGTTCGCCTCGACCGAGGGCGCCGCCACGATGCGGGCGGCGGCTGACGAGGCCACCGCGGCCGGCCCCATGGAGGACGAGAAATGACGACCACCGCCCGCGACACCGTCCTCGGCCGGGTGCGGGACGCCCTCGCGCTCGCCCCCGCGCCGGAGGTGGTCGTCCCGCGTGACTACCGCACCGGGCGCACCCTGCCCGACGCCGACCGGCTGGCCCTGTTCACCGACCGGCTGGTCGACTACAAGGCGTCGGTCCACCCCTGCACCGCCGACCGCACCGCCGAGACGATCGCCGGCGTCCTGCGCGCACGCGGCGCCCACCGGATCGGCGTCCCCGCCGGGCTCGACGCCGGCTGGCTGGCGGCGTACGACGGGGAAGTCCAGCAGGACTCCTCGGACATCCCCGCACCGGACCTCGGCGAGCTGGACGGGGTCGTCACCGCCTCCGCCGTCAGCTGCGCGGAGACCGGCACGATCGTCCTGGACGGTTCCCCCGACCAGGGCCGCCGCGCCCTCTCCCTCGTCCCCGACCTGCACGTCTGCGTGGTGGACCTGTCGTCCGTCGAGGTCGGCGTGGTCGAGACGGTGGCCCGGCTGGTCCCCGAGCGGCCGACGACGCTCATCAGCGGACCCTCGGCCACCTCCGACATCGAGCTGGAACGGGTGGAGGGCGTGCACGGCCCGCGTACCCTGGCCGTGGTGCTCCGTACCGACGTCTGAACGAAGTGCGGTACGCCCGGCCCGATCTGACGTAACGTCAGTGCGGTCACGAGCCGGCGTGCGGCGGCGGTCCCTGACAGCCGCCGCCGTACGCCTTCGCGGGCTCCCGGCCCGCGTCTACCGCTCGCCGTGCTCCACCGACACCGCCACCGGGGCCGACACCGGGGTTGCGGCCCGAGCCGCCTTGGCCGCCCGCCCGAAGGAGACCCGGGTGACCGCGCCGTCCTCGGCCCAGTCGACCTCGACGGTGTCGCCGTCGACGTTCACCCCGCGCACCACCGTGTCCAGGGCGGTCGGCCCGGCTTCCGCCGTCAGGGAGGCGAGGGCGGCGACCAGCACCGTCCCGGCGGCGTCGCCGACGAGCCTCGGCACCACCGCCCAGCGGGTCCAGGCGGTACCCTCCGGAGCGCGTACCTCCTCCCGCGTGTCCCAGCCGTGCAGGCCGTGCAGCGCGGAGACCACCGGCCCGTCGGGCGCGGTCGCCCAGCCGGTCTGCTCGATCCGGGCCCCCGGCGGCGCGCCGACCACCCGGTGGACGCGCAGCTCGTGACGGCCCCGGACCACCGTGACGCTCTCCACCCGCAGTCCGGGCACCGGCTGCCGCCCGGTGAAGACCGGCCGGTACGCGGACGCGGCCCACCCCCATCCCTCCCCGTGCCCGGCGCCCAGCGGCTGGATCCGGCGACGGACGCCGCGCACCCCGCCCACCACCACCGCGAGGTGGTTGTCCGCGGTGTTCAGCGCCGAGGTCGGGCCCGAGACGGTCGAGTAGGCGAACCGGGCGTAGTGCGGGTCCTGTTCGTCCGCCGACTCGGCCATGTGCGGGTGGACGTGGTCGCTGCCGTGGTTGTGCAGCCGCACCACCCCGTCGGCCCCCGTCGACTGGAGCAGCAGCCCCGGAGCGGGCAGCGCGAGAACCCGGTCCGGGCCCTCGCTCGGCGCGGCCCCCTCCGGAGCGGTCCACAGCGGGTGGTCGGCCGGGGCGAGCAGCGAGACGAACGCCTTCGACGCCCAGTACGGCGACGCCGGCCCGGAGTACCGCTGGAGCGTCGCCGCGTGCGGGCCGTGCCAGCCGAGGCTCAGCAGCCCGTCGTCGCCGCCCGCGCCCCGCTCCAGGAAATAGCGCAGCGAACCGCTCAGCAGTCTGCGCGACACCCCCGGCGCGAGCGGGGTGTGACCCGACACCGCGCCGATGCCGACGGCCGCGCCCGCCGCGAACCGGTAGGCGAGCGAGCGCCCGAAGTACATCGGCGCGCCGTCACCGCCGAACATCAGGGAGAACCCCTCCAGGTGCTCCCGCAGCCGGGCCCCGTAGTGGTCCAGCAGCACCCCGTCGCCCGAGAGGTGGGCGTCCAGCACCGGATACAGGTGCAGCGCCCAGCCGTTGTAGTGGTCGAAGGCGCGGCCGTCCCCGTCGGAGTACCAGCCGTCGCCCCGGTACCAGCCCTCCATCAGGTCCTGCGCGCGGGCGCGGGCCGCGGCGGTCTCCGCGTCGCCCCGGCCCACCGACTCCAGGAACCCGGCGACCGAGTAGGGGAAGAGGTACCAGTTGTTGGCGGCGGGGGTGTGCCGCAGGGCGTCGCGCAGCCATGCCTCGGCGCGGTCCTGCACGTCCCCGTCGAGGCGGTCCCACAGCCACGGCCGGGTCAGCCGCAGGCCGATCGCGACGGACGCGGACTCCACCATCGGCTGGCCGAAGACCGTGTGGTCCCGGATGAGCGGCCACGACTCGGCGTCGTCCCGGCCCGGCGTCAGCGTGCCGGCCGCGAGCCCGTCGGCGTACCGCTCCAGCCAGCCGTGCGGGTCCTCGCCGTCGGCGCCCGCCACCCGGAACGCGGCGGCCAGGAAGGTGCGGGCGTACCCCTCCAGCCCGTCGGAGCGGACCCCGGAGGCGGACGGCGGGCCGGGCAGGTCGAGCAGGGCGCCGCCCGGGGTCGCCCACCGCCACGCGGCGTGCAGCAGTCCGTCGGCCGCGGCCTCCCAGTGCGGCCGGGTGTAACCGGTGTGCGGGCTCAGGGCCCGGTCCTCGGCGGGGAGTTCGAAGGGAAGGGTCATGCGAGGAATGCCAGCCTCTCGGGTCGTACGGGATGGGCGAAGCCGTCGCCGGCGGCCCAGTGGGCGACCTCCGAGGCCGCCAGGGCGGCCAGCCGCCCCAGTTCGTTGCCCTGGGAGCCGGCGAGGTGCGGGGTGATGAGCGCGTTCTCGCACTCCCAGAGCGGGTGGTCGGCCGGCAGCGGGTCCGGGTCGGTGACGTCCAGCACGGCGCGGATGCGGCCCTCGCGCAGGACGCCGACGAGCGCGTCCTGGTCCACGACCGGACCGCGCGCGGTGTTGATCAGCGCGGCTCCCTGAGGCATCGAGGCCAGCAGCTCCGCGCTGACCAGGCCCACGGTGGCCGGCAGCAGCGGGGTGTGCACGCTCACCACGTCGCTGCGGGCGAAGAGTTCGCCCAGGCCGACCGCCTCCACCCCGAGCGCCCGCGCCTCGGCCTCGGAGACGTACGGGTCGTGCAGCAGCACCCGCAGGTCGTACGGGCGCAGCAGCTCGATCACCCGGCGGCCGATCATCGACGCCGACAACAGGCCGACCGTGCGCCGGTAGTTGCCGGTCTCCCTCGGGACGCGCAGCCATTCGCCGCGCTGCCGCGTCTCCCGGTAGGAGCGGGCGCGCTCCAGCACCCGCTTGCCGGTCAGCAGGATCATCGCGACCGTGTACTCCGCCACCGGCAGCGCGTTGGCGGCGGCGGCCGAGGACACCTCGATCCCGCGTTCCCAGCAGGCGTCGGTGACGTGGTTGCGTACCGAGCCGGCGGTGTGCACGACGGCCCGCAGCCGGGGCGCGGCGGCGAGCACCTCGGCGTCCAGGGGCGGGCACCCCCAGCCGGTGACCAGGATCTCCGCGTCGGCGAGCGCCGCGCGGGCGCGGTCGGTGGTGAGGTCGGCGAGCGCCGGTGTCGGGTCGAGGTCGCAGACCTCCGCGAGCGCGGCGAGCGCGTCGGGCGGCAGCACGTGCTCGGCGGCGGCGGCACTCATGGCGAGCACCGCGCGGGGCCGGTACGGGCGACGGGATTCGGGCAGGTCGGTCATCTCTCTCCTGATACGAGGGGCACGACGGGGGCGAGGGGTGCGGCCGCCGCACGCGGCGTCACGGCCGGGGGCCGCCGCGCCCGGTCACTTGACGGCTCCCGCGGTGAGTCCGGACCGCCAGAACCGCTGGAGCAGGGCGAACGCGAGGACCAGCGGCACGACGGCCAGCAGCGATCCCATGATCACCACGGGGTAGTACTCGGGCGACACGGAGGCGGAGCTGTTCCAGGTGTAGAGGCCGAGGCTGACCGGATACAGGTCCTGGTCGGAGAGCATCACCATCGGCAGGAAGAAGTTGTTCCAGATGGCGGTGAGCTGGAACAGGAAGACCGTCACGAGACCGGGGGCGAGCATCCGCAGCGCCACCTTGACGTACGCCGCCAGTTCGCCGGCCCCGTCGATCCGGGCCGCCTCCAGCACCTCGTCGGGCACGTACCCCTGACTGAAGATGCGGCCGAGGTAGACACCGAACGGATTGAACAGCACGGGGATGAAGACCGCCCAGAAGGTGTTCACCAGCCCGGCCTGCGACGCCATCAGGTAGAGCGGCAGGGCGAGCACGGTCTGCGGCACCATCACGGCGGCCAGCACCAAGCCGAACAGCTTCTCCTTGTGGCGGAAGGCGTACTTGTCGAAGGCGTAGCCGCACGCGACGCTGATCAGCGCCCCGAGCGCGGCGCCGAGGACCGCGTACAGCAGGCTGTTGGCGTACCAGCGTCCGTAGAGCCCGCCGTCCATCGAGAACAGGTCGTCGAGGTTGCGCAGGAACGAGAAGCCGTCCAGCGACAGGACGTCGCTGGAGAACAGCGCGTCGCGGTCCTTGGTCGAGGCGAGCACCAGCCAGAGCACCGGCGCCAGGGTGTAGAGCACCGAGAGTCCGACGACCAGGCGAACGGTCGAGCGGCCCAGCAGGCCGCGGGCGCCGCGGACACGGGCGGGCCGCGGGGCGGCGGCGGTCTGCGCACTCATCGGGTCTCCTCCTGCGCGGCGTCGGCGCGGTTGGTCCAGCGGGTCACGCCGTAGGAGAGCGCGATCGTGCACACCAGCAGCACCACCGAAGCGGCCGCGGCCAGGCCGTAGTTGTTGCGGGTGAAGGCGGCGTCGTAGATGTACATGCTGGGCGAGAAACGGGAGTTGATCATTGGTGTGGACTGGCCGAGCAGCATCGGCTCGGTGAAGAGCTGGAGGGCGAAGATCAGCGTGAACATCGCCACCATCACCACCGACGACCGCACCAGCGGGGCCTTCACCCGCAGCGCCGTGCGCACCGGCCCGGCGCCGTCGACCACGGCGGCCTCCAGCACCTCGCGCGGCACCGCCTGGAGCGCGGCGTAGAAGACCACCATGTTGTAACCGAGGTTGCTCCACAGCGCGATGTTCACGATGGACGGCAGCACGGTGTGCACCCCGAGGAAGTCGACGGTGACGTCCATCGTTCCGAGCAGTTCGATGACCGGGCTGAGCCCCGGGGTGTACAGGTACAGCCAGATGATCGCCGCGATGATGCCGGGCACCGCGTGCGGCAGGAAGAGGGCGAGCTGGGCGGTGGCCCGCAGCCGGACCACGCCCGCGTCCAGCAGCAGCGCCAGGGCGAGCGCCCCGAAGACCATCAGCGGGATGTAGATGAGGCAGTACAGGGCGACGACGCCGAGACCGCCGAGGAACGTCGGGTCGGTGAGCACGGCGGTGTAGCCGCGCAGGCCGACGAAGACCGTGCGCTCCGGGCCGAACCCGAGTCCGGGCTGGTCGTCGCTGAAGAAGCTCAGCCACACCGCCGTGCCCACCGGAATCAGGAAGACGGTCAGCAGCAGGACGAAGAACGGGGTCATCAGGACGCCGGCCGCGCCCAGCCTGCGCCGCTGGGCGGTGCGGCCGGGACGTGCCTGCGCGGTCCCGGCCGCCGCCGGGCGTCCGGCGCGGGGCGCGACGGTGGCCGTGGTGGTGCTGGTCATGGGAGTCACCTGCCTCTGTACGGGGAGCGGGGGCCGCGTCGCGGTGCGCGTGGGGTGACCGGCGGGCCGCCGGCGTGACGGGTCCTCATGTCGAGTTCCGGGTGGTGGCGAGACCGAGCGCCCGGAGGTCGGGCATGGTGCCCTCCTCGGCCGCCTCGATCGCGCCGAGGACCGTGCCCCTGCCGCCGCCCGCACGGGCGAAGCCGTCCTGCATCACCTTGATCGTCGCGGTCATCCGCGGGCCCCAGACCCAGCCGTCCCGGATGGTCCGCGCCTGCTCGTCGAAGAGCCGGTAGAGGTCCTGGCCGCCGTAGTACGTGCGGTCGAACGCCTCGCTGCCCACCGGGACCAGGCCCGGAACGGCCGGATACTGGCTGCTGGCACCGCTGGAGAGCCGGGCCCGCAGCGCGTCCGGGTGCGACACCTGCCACTCGATGAACTCCATGGCGGCCTCCGGGTGGCGGCTGTCGCGCGTCACCGCGAAGGTGGAGCCGCCGTGGGTGCCGACGGCCGGGTCGGAGGTGTCCCACTGGGGGAGCGGGGCCAGCTTCCACAGCCCCTTCTGGCCGGGCCGGGCCTTCATCTGCGCCCCCGCGTCCCAGGCGCCGCTGAACCGGGCGAGCACCAGGCCGTTGCCGATCTGCGCGTCGCTCTGCCTGCTCTCCACCCCGTTGACGAAGACCTGGTCCCGGTCGATGAGGCGCTGCCAGTACGCCGCGACCCGGCGCGTCGGGGCGTCGGCGAGCGAGACGTTCCACGCGCCGCCCGAGGTGCCGAACCACCGGGCCCCCGCCTGCCAGGCGAACGCGGCCATGTGACTGCCGCCGTCGGTGGCGAACAGCGCGGCCCGGCGTTCGCCGCCCCGGGCGCGTACGGCGGCGGCGACCTCGGCGAACTCGTCCCAGGTGCGCGGCACCTGGAGGCCGTACGCGTCGAACAGGTCGGTGCGGTAGTGCATGACCATCGGTTCGACGTCGAGCGGGACGCTGAAGACCTTCCGGTCGAAGGTCGTGAGCGCCAGGGCCTGGGGCAGCAGCTTGCGGCGCAGGGTGTCGCTCAGCAGGCCGGTCAGGTCCCGGACCACGCCGTCGATGGCGAACCCCGGCACCTGCGGGTACTCCAGGGTCGCCACGTCCGGCGCGTTGCCCGCGCGGGCCGCGTTGCTGAGCTTGGCGTAACCCCCCTGGTTGCCCGAGGGGACCTGCTGGAAGTCGACCTGCACGGTGCGGCTGCTGCGGTTGAAGGCGTCGACCACCTCCTGGCTGCCCCGGAGGGCGGACCAGAAGGTGATGCGGGTCTTCCTGGTGGTGCTGGTGGTGCTCGTTCCGGCCGACGCGCCGCCGGCGTCGCAGGCGCTGAGCGCACCTGCCGACGTCAGCGCGGCGATCGTGGCCAGGACGGATCGACGGCTCTGTCGACCGGGCATGGGCGCCTCCCGCGGCTCCTGTTCGGGACAACGGGAATACTGATCGCCTGACCGGATGCGGTCAATAGATCGCTCACAAGAAAACCAAAGCGGTCAAACGCTCACTCTGGAACGGGTGTCACCGCGCTCGTCGACCCGCGCACCTTCAACGCGGGGAGCAACTCCGTGCGGCGGACCGGCCCGTCCGCGCCCGGCCCGCCGCCGAGCCGCAGCAGCATCAGTTCCGCGGCGGCCCGCCCGACCTCGGCCTTCGGCGGCGACACCGCCGTCAGCGGGGTGGAGCCGAGCGCCGCCACCACGTCGTCGTACGCCACCACCGAGCAGTCCTCGGGAACCCGCACCCCGCTCTCCGACAGCCGCTGCACCAGCATCAGCGCGTCCACGTCACCGTGCAGCACCGCCGCGGTGGCCCGCCGCTCCCGCAGCACCCGCGCCAGGTCGGGGGCCGACGCGTCGGCCCCGCCGCGCGGGCGCACCGGAGCCGGCTCCGGCACCGCGTCGGGCGAGCTCAGGATCACCGACCAGTCCTCGACCTCCGGCCGGTCGGCCGCGATCCGGGCGAACGCCGCCCGGACGGTACGGGCCGTCGGACTGTCGTCGCGGGCGGCCAGCACGATCCGGCGGTGCCCGAGCGCCACCAGGTGGTCCACCGCCAGATGGACGCCGTACCAGTGGTCGGAACAGACCGTGTCCAGGGCGTGCAGGGCGCTGCCCGGCGCGGGCCTGCGCTCCATCAGCACGGTGGGCACGCCGAGCCCCGCGAGCCACGCGTAGTCCGCCTCCTGCGCCGCCACCGAACGCCACCGCGGCGCGATCAGCAGCCCCCGCGCACCCGCCTCCAACGCCCGCTCCACCAGTGGTTGTTCGGTACCGGCCGCCTGCGGGGCGATGTGCAGCGCGATGCGCAGCCCGTGCTCCTCCAGCAACGACCGGGCCCCGTGCAGCGTCTCGTAGAGGTACGAATGCCGCTCGGGCACCACCAGCGCCACCGGCGCACCCGCCCCACCCTCCCGCCGCCGCTGCGCGGGCAGCGAGGCGGGCTCCTCGGCGTCGGCCGGCCGCACCACCCCGTGCCCGCGCCGCAGCCGCCCCTCGACGGCCAGCTCCTCCACGTCGCGCCGGACCGTCACGACGGAGACCCCCAGTTCGGCGGCGAGCGAACTCACCTTCACCGCCCCGCGCGAGCGCACCACCGCCAGGATCCGCTGACGCCTCAGTTCCACCGGCTCCCGCATGCTGGGGTCCCTGCCCTTCGCCGTACCGCCACACAGTGATCGTTCGACCGTATCGACGACCGCTTTGGGGGCGCAGCATAGCCAGGAAACCCGTCGGGCCACCCGCGGGGCGTGCTTTCCGGCGACGACCGGCTCCCGGCGGCGATCGCACGATCAGGTGTGCATACCATCGGGTCCCGTATGGATACCCTCACGCTCTGGCAACTGGCCGTGCTCGCCGCGGCGTCCGTCCTCGTCGGCTTCTCCAAGACGGCCGTCAGCGGGGCCAATACCGTCAGCCTCGCGATCTTCGCCGCGGTCCTGCCCGCCCGCGAATCGACCGGGGTACTGCTCCCGATCCTGATCGCCGGCGACGTGCTCGCCGTCCTTGTCTACCGCAGGCACGCCCACTGGCCCACCCTCCTGCGGCTCTTCCCGGCGGTCGCCGTCGGCGTGGTCGCCGGCACGGCCTTCCTGGCCGTCGCGGGCGACGACGCGGTCCGGTCCTCGATCGGCGCGATCCTGCTGTTCATGTCGGGGGTCACCATCGCCCGCCGGCGCCGCGCGTCCGCCGCCCCGGCCACGGGCACGGAGGAGACGGCACAGGACGGGCCGCAGGAGACCTCGCGCGGACGCGGAGCCGCCCGGCTGAAGGCCGGCTCGTACGGGGCGCTCGGCGGGTTCACCACCATGGTGGCCAACGCGGGGGGCCCGGTGATGTCGCTCTACCTGCTGTCCGCGGGCTTCCGCAAGCTCGGCTTCCTGGGCACCTCCGCCTGGTTCTTCCTCATCGTCAACGTCTCCAAGGTGCCCTTCAGCGTGGGCCTCGGGCTGATCGACGCCCGGTCGCTGCTCCTGGACGCCTGCCTGGTGCTGTTCGTCCTGCCGGGCGCCTGGCTGGGCCGGCGCTGCGTCGATCGCATCAACCAGAAGCTCTTCGAACGCCTGGTGCTCGCGGCGACCGTGCTGGGCGGGCTCCAACTGCTGCTGCGCTGAGGCGGTCCACCCCGAGCCGGCGGGGGAGCGGGCGGCACGGCTCAGGGGAGCAGCAGCCAGTCGGTGCCGATCGCCGCGACCAGCGTCGCCCCGAGCAGCCAACTCCCCAGACGGGTGCGCCCGTTGCGGCTCAGTTCGAGGACGATGCCGCAGAGTATGAGTGCGATCCCGTACACCCCCACGACCAGGACCGACGCACGGCTCGCGAGGCGCAGCGCCAGCACGACCGCCATCGCCGCCATGCCGAGCGAGGACAGGACGACCCGGAGCCGACGGGCCTGACGGGGCGTCAGTGGAGCCTGTGGGGCGTCGTCGGCGGCCGGGGCAGGCTGCTCCGGCTGGGCAGGCCGGGCGAGCTGCTGGGGCTGGGCGGGCACGTCGGGCTGGTGAGGCCGGGCGGGCTGGGTGGCGGTACCGGCTACGGCGCCGGCGGAGTCCGTCGGGGCGTCCGCTTCCTCGGCTGCCGCCCCTTCGGAGTCTGTTGCCGGGCCCTCCGGCTCCCCGCCGTTCGCCCGCGCGCCGACCGCCCCGTCGTGGCCGGCCGGGGCGCCGTCGGCACTCCGGTCCGTGCCCGGGACCGTGCTGGCGGAGGCGCTGTCGTCCCCGCGGGGGACGGCGGAAGCGGTCGGGGAGGCCGGCGGGTGGTCCTCGTCGTGGGTCTGTTCCTGGTCAGCTGTACTCATGCGGTCGGATCGTAACGGCTGCGCGTGCACGGATCGCGCGCGCCTCCACGCCGCCCGCCCGCGCACCGTGCCGCCCCGCACTCCCGCCCCCGCGCCGCATCGGCCCAGGCCCGCCCGGGCGCTTCGGACGACGTGGTGTCGGGGCGGGAGGGGAGCCGGGCGGTGCAGCCGGGGAACGGGTGACGAGGTGTCAGGCGATCGAGGCCGAGACGATGGCGGCGACGGCGAGGTTGCAGGAGGCCGTGACCCAGACCGCCGGGTGCGGCTCCCGCTCCACCAGCGTGGCACCGAGCTTGCCCGGCGTCACCAGGTCCACGACGAGGAAGGCGACGGCCATCATGACCAGGCCGAGCAGCCCGAAGGCCGCCGTCGACACCAGGCCCTTGCCGAAGTCCTCGTACGTCGTCCAGATCGAGGTGAAGACGATGCCGCCGATGCCCACCAGGGCCGAGCTGAGCAGGACCGCCGCGTTCCGGTTGCGCTCCTCCCATATCTGCCGGCCGAGCTTCCCGGGGGTCAGGGCGTCGATCAGGAAGATGCCGAGCACGAGGAGGACGACGCCGAGCGCCCCGTAGGCGGTGGCGCGGCCGAGGCCGTTGACGATGTCGGTCATGGGGAGGTCGTCTCCAGATCGCTGCGTGGTCGCGGAGGAGTGGTTCCCCCGCGCGTGATGCAGCGCATGATCGTCGTGCGACGGGTTCCGGTCAAGAAAGAAGGCCGCCGCGACGGATCCGCCGCCGGTCGAAGGCCGGTGTGGAGGCCGCCCCGGCACCCCGCCCCCGGGGCGCATCGGCCGCTCTCAGGGGCGGAGCCGTGGCGCCTCCGACGCCGCGTCCATCACGCCCCCCGCCCCCAGCCGGTCCGCCAGCTCCTCGGCCCAGGCGATCAGCGCGGCGACCCGGAGCCCGTGCGGGTCGACCGCCCGGTAGGCGGCGATCGCGGCGGCGCCGCGTCGCAGCAGCCGTGCCCCGCCCGCCGCGTTCCCCCGCGCCGCGTGCGTCAGCCCCACCGCCAACTGGGCCATGCCCCGCCACAGTTCGCGTTCCTCCTGGGGCCCCGATTTCCAGGCGTCCTCGAACACCTCGTGGGCGTGGAACGGCATCCCGGCCCCCAGCAGCCGCTGCGCCTCGCGCACGGTCTCGCCGGGGGCGCGCACCACGCCCTCGGGCTGTCGCTCCACCCCGTGGCTGCCGTACGGGAGCGGGCGGCCCAGCCCGTCCCGGGGGCGCGCGTTGTGCGCCCTGCCGTCGGCGTCCCGGTCCCTGCGCGTCTCGTCCACATCCCCGATTGTGCCTCGTACCTGGCGCGAAACGGTGTGGTGAACTCCGCCAACCACTGTCCGTGGCCCCCCGCGCACGACTAGTCTCGACAGTCGTCCGCACCACTCTGGGGAAGGGGAGGCATGAAGCCGTCCCGGCCGTTGTACGAGCGCGAGCCCGAGATCCAGGCTGCCACCGAAGCGTTGAACGCCCTGTGCGGAGCCCAAGCCATAGGCGGGCTGCTGGTGTTCAGCGGAGAAGGGGGCATCGGGAAGACCGCGCTGCTGGCGGAGATCCAGACGATGGCCGCGGACCGTTGCACCGTCTGGTCGGCCCGCGGCGGCGAGACCGTGACCTCCGTGCCCTTCCACGTCGTACGCCAACTGCTGCAGCCCGCCCTCGACGAGCTGTCGCTCGACGACCGGCTCGAGCTGTTCGGCGACTGGTACGAGATCACCGCCCCGGCCCTCGGCCTGGCGCAGCCGAGTGGGCCGCAGCCGGACCCGCAGGGTGTCCGCGACGGCCTGGACCACGTGGTCAGAGGCCTCGCCACCCGGCTCAGCCACCGCCCGCTCCTGCTCGTCGTGGACGACGCGCACTGGGCCGACGGCGAATCACTCGCCTGGCTCTCCCGGTTCACCGCGCACCTCCACGAACTCCCCGTCCTCGTCGTCCAGGCACAGCGCCCGAAGGAGCTGGCCGATCGCGGCGACGACTGGGTCGCCGACTGGAGCCCCGCGGCCGGCGGCCCCGAGAGCAAGAGCCGCCTCGTCAGGGTCGCGCTGCGCGCCCTCACCCCGGACGCGACCGCCGAACTGGTCCGCGCGGCACTCGGCGAGCACGCCGACGACCCCTTCTGCCGCGAGGTGTGGGCCGTCACGGGCGGCAACCCGTACGAGGCCGTCGAACTCGTCGCCAAGGTCCAGGACAACCAGCTGCCGCCCGTCGAGGAATCCGCCGGCGAACTGCGCGAACTCGGCGCGTCGGCCCGCGGCAGCGGTCTCGTCGCCCGGCTCGAACGACTCGGCACCAACGCCAACCGGTTCGCCTGGGCGGCCGCCGTCCTCGGAACGGAGATCTCGCAGGAGCTGGCCGCCTCACTGGCGGGCATGACCCCCGCCGAGGCCGCCGACTGCACGGCGAGGCTGCGCGACGCCCGCATCGTCACCGGCTTCGACCCGCTGGAGTTCGTCCACCCGTTGATCGCGAGCGCCATCTACCGCTCCATACCGTCCGCCACCCGCACCGCGTTCCACGGCAGGGCCGCCTGGGCCATCACCGAGGCCGGCATGGGGGCGGCGGCCGCCTCCCGCCATCTGCTGGAAGTGCACCCCGAGGCCGACCAGGACGTGGTCCGACAGCTCCGCGAAGCGGCTCGTCAGCACCTGGCCGTCGGCGCGCCCGAAGCGGCCCGGCGCTGTCTGGAGCGCGCCCTGCGGGAACCCCCGCGCCCGGAGGACCACGCCCCCGTCCTGTACGAACTCGGCTGCGCGACGCTGCTGAGCTCCCCGCCCACCACCGTCCGCCACCTGCGGACGGCCCTGGAGATGCCGGGCCTCGACGACGCCCTCCGGGTGGACGCGACGTTCCGGCTGGCCGCCGCGCTCGCGCACAACAACGAACTCCGCGAGGCCGCCGCCACCCTCGCCTCCGAAGCCGCGCGCACCGCGCCGGGTCCGGGGCTGATGCGGCTCCAGGCCGCGCACTTCCAGTGGGAGGGCATGCAGGCCGAGGAGGTGGACGCCCCCGGGCGCTCGCGCCGGCTCGCCAACAACACCCGGCACCTCGCCGGACGCGACAACGCCGAGCGCGCCCTGCTGACGATCCGCGCCTTCGACGCCATGATGCGCGGCGAGAACGCCGCCATGATCGTGGACTACTGCGAACGCGCCCTGGTGAACGGCAGCCCGGCCCGCGGGCTCGGCTGGACGGACGCCGAATGGGGCTTCGAATTCCCCACCATGGTCGGGATCACCTACGCCTTCACCGACCAGCTCGACCGGGCCGAAAGCCTGTTCAGCGAGGCGGTGCGGGCCTTCGAGATCTCCGGCTGGAGCGGCGCGCACCTCGCCTTCGCGCACACCCTGATGGGCCTGGTCCACCGGCGGCGCGGGAAGCTCGCGGAGGCCGAGGGCTTCCTCCGCGAGGGCCTGCGGCTCGCCGACCGCGTCGGCACCGGGCTCGCCGTGCAGTGGGACGCCGCGTGCCTGCTCATCGACACCCTGCTGGCCCGTGGGCGTACCGCGGAGGCGCGGCTCGTCGCCGACCGGTACAAGTTCGGTGCGCCGTGGCCCAGCGCCATGGTCCTGCCGGACGGCCCCTGCGTCCACGGCAGGCTGCTGCTGGCGGAGGGCCGCACCAAGGAGGCGATCGCCGAGCTGGAGTCGATCGGCGCCGCCCTGGAGGCGCGCGAACGGTTCAACGGAGTGTGGGCCCCGTGGGCCGGCGACCTCGCCCGTGCGCTGAGGGACGAGGACCCCGTGCGCGCCGCCGAGCTGGCCAACCGGGCCAGGCAGCACGCCGAGCGCTTCGGCACCGACACCGCCATCGGCGAGGCCCTGCGCTGCCTGGCGCTCTTCGCCCCCGAGGAGGAGGCCCACCGCCTCCTCGCCGATGCCGTCCGCCACCTCACGGCGTCCGACTCCCAGTACGAGCTGGCGCTCGCCCGCTACGACTACGGTGTCGCGACGCGGGACCGCCGGGAGCTCGCCCAGGCCCAGAAGCTGGCCGTCCGGTGCGGAGCGGAGGAACTCGTCGAGCGCGCCCAGCGCGCGGGCGCGTCGATCCGGTCCTCCGAGTGAGGTAATGTTTTCCCTGCGACCGCGCCGGACGGAACGACCGGAGCGGGACCGCAGCGGGACGTGGCGCAGCTTGGTAGCGCACTTGACTGGGGGTCAAGGGGTCGCAGGTTCAAATCCTGTCGTCCCGACTGGAGACAGTCGTTGATCAAGGGCCGGTATCGGAGACATCCGATACCGGCCCTTGATCGTTTTTGGGGACCGGTCGGGGACCGTGTGGGAGCGGTCGAGAGGCACCGCGAGGCGGGCGGCCCGCCCGGCGCCGAGGTCGAGCACCGGGTCAGGTCTGCACCGCGGCGCACAGGGCCCGCGCCAGCCATTCCAGCTCCCCGGTCGCGTCGGGGGACGCATGCTGCCCGCGCACCCGGGCGACGAGCCTGCGGTAGTGCTCTGCTCCTGCCTCGATCCCTGCCTCCAGGCTGCGCAGCACGGCGGCCCGATCGGCGTCACCGTACAGCTCGGACAGCACCTTTGCCGCTGCCGGCCCCTCGGGAGCGACCCCGCGCTTTCTGACCTCCCCGACGGTCTGCACGACCTGCCTGGCCCACCAGATGGACGCCCCGGGCGGACGGCCCTGCCCCGGTACGGGGGTGTTGAGTTCCATCCATGTGCGCAACCGGGCGCGGAACCCGGGGTCCCGAACCAATTCGGCCAGGTCGATCCAGGCGTCGACCTGCTCGGGTGTGGGATCGTCGGGCAAATCGATGCTGTAAGCGCGCACGCGGTCGCGAAAGCGCGGGTCGTCGAGGCCGCCGAACACCTCCTCCTTGAACTCGTCGATGATCTGCTTGCGCTCGGCGGCGGAAAGCCGCGCCAACCGGTTCATCAGTGCTGTCTCCTCAACGGTCGAACCACGTTTCGCCACGGTGGACAGGACGGCCCGGCTCACCTTGAGGGAGCGGATCTGCGCGTCGAGCGCGGCCACATGCGCGCCGGCGACCCCGGCGACCGTGGAGCGGCCACTCAGGACACGGCACACGTCATCGAGCCCGAGGCCCAGCTCCCGCAGGGTGCGGACCAACTCGACGCGGGCCACGGACGCGGCGTCGTACAGCCGGTAGCCGCCCGCGGAGCGGGCTACGGGCGGTACCGCCCCCTCGTCCGACCAGAAGCGCAGGGTACGTACCGGAAGTCCGGTGCGGTGCGCGAGACGGCCGATGGTGAGCACTTCGGTGCGTTCGTCGTCCATGAGTCAGATCCTGGACCCTCCGGCGGCTGGAGACTCAAGCGCCCGTGGGTTCCTGAACGTCGCCAACTCCCCCCGGAGCCGCTCGACATCCCCGGTCTCACACCTCGAAGATGCCCGCCATCAGGCAAGATCACTCAGGGTGACGAAGCGCTGCTGGTCCCACCACCCGGTGTCCCGGCGCCTCCACCTGGGCAGTGGTCGTAGTCGGCCCGGCCTTCCGCCTCGGATACCGTGTTCCCCTACGGGGCGCCATAACGGATGTGACGCCCCCCACCGGAGGTAGTCAGCGTATGAGTTCAAAGCGCAGCAAGAATCCAGCCCTGCCCGTACTTGACGACGCATTCCGACTCGCGTCGGTCAAGGACGCCGAAGAGTCCACCCGCGACCTGGCCGCGCGGCTGGCCACCGCCGAGCTGCGCCGCGTCTCCCACCCGGGCCGGGTCACCTGGGAGCCGACCGATCAGGCCGAGCCCGTACCGGTCCCGCCGACCGTGGTCGACGGTGACGGGGACCTGTGGCTGCGGGACCGGGGCACCGGCACCTGGACCATGCCCGAGTTCGACCCGAAGGAGTTCCCGGCCCGCTGCGGCGAGGTTCTGACGTGGACCCAGCTTGCCTGCGAGTTCGGCCCGCTCACCGGACTGGCCGACGACCGCCGCATCGGCGGCCGGCGCTGACCGCGCAGCCTTCTGGGTTGACCGCACCCCTGAAACGCGCGCTGCGGGGAGCCGGGTGTAGCGGAGTCCGGTCTCCGGAGTGAGGTGAGGGACGCCCTGTCCCAGGCGTTGTGCAACCACCTTCAGTACGGCAGGCCCTCCGCCGCCGCGTTCAGGGCGGCGTTCAGGCATGAGGCGATCTCGCTGTCCGATGCCTCCGGGAAGTCCGCGTATCTGCGCGCGAACTCCTCCATGGCGGCGCGCAGCGCGCCGTTGAGCGTGGCGGCGTGCACGGCGACCCTCAAGTCGCCGGCCTGCGCGCCGGAGCGTTCCGCGAGCAGTTCGGTCAGGACGGGAAGGGCCTCGTCGTGCGCCTGCAGCCAGACGGCGCGCAGAGCCGATTCGGTGGAGGTCATGCGAATCAGGTCGAGGATGGCGGGGACGGCCGCGGGCAGATCGCCCTCGCGGCACGTCTTCGCGAAGAACTCCAGCAGGCTCATGTCCCTGGGCCAGTGCCGCAACCGTTCGACGATGAAGTCGAGTCCCGCTCCGAGCAGGGGCAGTACGCAGCTCTCCTTGCTCGGGAAGTGGCGCCACAGGGTACGGGAGGAGATGCCGACGACTCGGGCGATCTGCTCGCCCGTCGTCGCCACGACGCCCTGTGAGGTGAACAGTTGGAGGGCCGCGACGGCGATCTCGAGTCGCAGAGCTTCCTTGCGGCGCTCCGTGAGGGACTGCTGCACACCGTCTCCCGTCGCCCGCCGCGAAGTCCGCGGCGGCACCTGATGCCCCCCGCGGCCTGCTCGTCCGTCCCCGCGGCCCGCTCTCCCGTTCCGCCTCGCCGCAGCATATCCGGGGGCCTCGCGTTCCCGAACAGCGTGAACGGTGCTTTGTGCGAGCCGTCGCCGAAGGCGGCACGTCTGTGTCCGAGCCGTCGGCGCCCGGCGCACGGCCGCGTCGGAGCTTTGGCGCGGACTTCACGCGGCACGTGCAGACACCTTGTCTCTGACTGACACCCCTCTTTACTCTGCAGTAGGTGACTGGCGAGTAACCGCACTCGTCCGCCCGTTACGTGTCATGCGCGCGACAAGAAATCATGCTCCGGAGGGCGCGATCCGCCCTGCGTCGGACCCCGCACAGCGACCGACCGCACGTCAGCGACCGACAGCACGTCAGCGACCGACCGCACCTTCCCCCTCTCCCAGGAGCTGCTCATGTCCTCCACCAGCGGCTTTCCCAGCAGGCGCGCCGTGCTCACGGGCGCCGCCGCCGTGACCGCGTCGAGCGTCCTCCCCACTGCCGCAGCCTCGGCGGCGACTGCCCGGACCCCGCTGACCCGCGAAGAGCACCGGGTCGTCGTCATCGGTTCCGGCTTCGGCGGAGGCGTCGCCGCGCTGCGGCTGGCGCAGGCGGGCGTCCCGGTAACCGTCCTGGAACGCGGTCGCCGTTGGCCGACCGGTCCGAACGCGGAGACGTTTCCACGCGTCTCCGGTCTCGACAAGCGCGCCCTGTGGCACGGCACGCTGCCCGACGCCGTCAAGCCGCTCGCCCGGCTGATCGGCACTCCACTGAACTTCGAGCCCTACGTCGGCCTTCTCGAACCGGTACTGGGCGAGAACATCTTGAGCGTCTGCGCGGCCGGGGTGGGCGGTGGTTCCCTCGTGTACCAGGGCATGACGCTCCAGCCGTCCGAGGCGGTCTTCAACACCTGGCTGCCCGAGGAACTCGACTGGCGGCGCATGAACGAGGTCCACTACCCCCGCGTCGCCCGCATGCTCCGGCCGGCCACCGCCCCCGACGAACTGATCGCCACCCCGAACTACCGTGCGGCCCGGATCTTTGCCGACCGGGTGCGCAAGGCCGGTTACGGCCTGGAGAAGATCCCGATGCCGGTGGACTGGGACTACGCGCTGGCCGAACTGCGGGGCGAGATGAAGCCGTCGTACACCAACGGCGACTGCGCGCTCGGCGTCAACAACGGCGGTAAGCACTCCGTCGACGTGACGTACGTGAAAGAGGCCGAGGCGACCGGCAGAGTCACCGTGGCCACCCACCACGACGTCACCTCCGTCGCGCGGGCCGCCGACGGCCGTTGGGACGTGCACGTCGACCGGACCGACGACCACGGCGTCGTGCGGGAGCAGAAGATCCTCACCACGCGGGCCCTGATCATGGCCGCGGGCAGCGTCAACACCAGCAAGCTGCTGGTCCGGGCGGGCGCGACCGGAGCCATCCCCGACCTGCCCGACGGACTCGGCGAGGGCTGGGGCACCAACGGCGACCGCATCTACGCCTGGACGAACCTGTGGGAGGACTTCGGCGGCGAACAGGGCGGCCCGGTCGTCTACGGCAGCAAGGCGTGGGACGACCCGTACACCGCCCACACCGTGATCCAGGCATCCCTCCCCCCGCTGGGAATCAACACCAGGACGACGATGCTGGTCGGCTTCGGGGTGAGCCCCGACCGGGGGCGCCTGCGCTACGACTCGGCCACCGACTCCGTGTCCCTGCACTGGCCTTCGGGCGGCGACGCCGCCGCCCACCGGGCGATCCACCGCAGGGTCACGAAGATCGCCCAGGGCCTGGGCGCGCTGACCGACACCAACGCGCTGGTCAACAGCACTTGGCACCCCCTGGGCGGCGCCCCCATGGGCACCGTCTGCGACCTGGACGGACGCGTCCGGGGCCAACGTGGCCTCTACGTCCTCGACGGCGCGCTCATCCCGGGCACGACCGGGGCCTGCAACCCCTCCATGACCATCGCCGCCGTCGCCGAACGCGCGATGGACTCCCTCACCGCCCAGGACGTCGGCACGGTCATCTGACCGCCACCACCCACCCCGTCCCGGTCCCTTCCCCACTCCCCCCATCCGTCGAAACAGGAGCACACCTTGAGCCGCAAGAGATTCCGCCCCCTCACCGCCTCCACCACCGCCCCCTACCTCGCCGGGGTCGTCGCCGGCGCCGTCTGCCTGTGCCTGGCGACTGTTCCGGCCTCCGCCGCCGACACGGCGCCGGTCGTCTCGCGCGGGGTCACCATCCCCGCGTTCTACAACCCGCCGGCCTACCTGCCTTCGGCCAACGGCGCCCTGGTGCGCACCGAACCGATGAAACTCGGGCTGAGCATCCCGGGGCTGGACGGCCGCCCGATGCCGGGTACCGCCACCCGCCTGATGTACAAGTCGACGGACTCCTCCGGACAGCCCGTCGCCGTCACCGGCACCTACATCGAACCCTCGGCCGCCTGGAAGCAGTCGGGACCGCGCCCCCTGGTGGCGATGGCCTCGGGCACCATGGGGCAGGGCGACCAGTGCGCACCCTCCTTCGCCCTGGAGAACCCGCTGACCCTCACCGGCGACACCGTCTCCGTCGGCTACGAGGCCCTCGCCGCCTACCGGATCCTCGCCACCGGCGCGGCGGTCGTCCTCACCGACTACGTCGGCCTCGGCGCCACCGACCGCCTGCACACCTACGTCAACCGGCTCGACCAGGGGCACGCCGTGCTGGACGCCGCCCGGGCCGCCCGCTCGGTGCCGGGCGCGTCGGTCACCGCCGCTTCCCCCACCGGCCTGTACGGCTACAGCCAGGGCGGCGGCGCCGCGGCCTCGGCGGCCGAACTCCAGTCCTCCTACGCCCCCGAGGTCCCCCTCGCCGGCACCTACGCCGGCGCACCGCCGGCCGACCTCACGTCCACCATGAAGGGCATCGACGGCAGCGCCCTGGCCGGCGCCCTCGCCTGGTCCGTCAGCGGCTTCGCCCAGGCGGACCCCGACGTCCGGGCCGTGGTCGAGAACAGCATCAGCGACGCCGGCAAGGCCGCACTGAAGGACGCGTCCACCATGTGCGTCGGTGACGCGCTGTTCGGCTACGGCTTCACCAAATCCACCAAGTGGACCAAGGACGGCCGTTCCCTCAGCGACGTCATCGCCGCCGAACCCCGTGCGCAGGCCGCTCTGGACAAGCAGCGCATCGGCACGCTCAAGCCCACCGGTCCGGTGCGGGTGGCCACCGGTCTCCACGACGACATCGTGCCGCACGCACAGGCCCGGCAATTGGCCGTCGACTGGTGCCGCAAGGGCGGCAGCGTCACCTACGACGCCTTGGTGCTGCCCAACCTCGGCGACAAGATCCTCACCAACCACCTCGTGCCGCTCCTCACCGATCAGGGCGACGCCATCTCGTGGCTGACCGACCGCCTGGCCGGCAAGCCCGCCACCGGCAACTGCTGGAGCATGCCCGTCCAGCCCTGACCATCCCGCTCGGCGCCGCCGGGGGCCCGTCCCCCGGCGGCGCCGAGCGGATCACGGCGGCCTGCGACTGGTCCGGCGGCCCGTCGACCTGGCTTCCGAGGTGCGTGCGCGCAGGGTGTTCTCCACGGCTGACGGCTGACGGCTGACGGCTCACGCCGGAACTCCGGGTTCCGGGCGATCGGAGCGGCGGCAGCTGCTCAGTTGCGGGGCAGCACGCCGAGGAGGGCGGCGGTCAGAGCCAGCTTCAAGGAGTCCTCCAACTCCCCGTGGAAGCGGGCCAGGTCGGGCTCGGCCCGGTAGGCCGCCTGCAGACTGGGCGGGGGTGTGCTGTACGCCGACAGCGCGCCGGCCATGACCATGGTGTGCAGGCTGAACAGCGTCGCGTTCTCGCCCAACTCCGGCAGGTACTTCCGGACCAGACCGCTCATGGTGGCCAGGCGGTCCAAGGAGGCTCGCTTGTAGCGTGCGACGACCTCGACGGAGACGTTGTGTTCCAGAACGCCGCCCTGCGCCGCGAAGAGGTCGCACAACACCACTCGGCCGGCGAGTGAGCGGCTGAGGATCCCGGCCACCGCTGCCGCTCGCTCGGCCATGGGCAGATCCTCGTCGACGTCGGCGGCCAACTCGCCCGCCAGTTCCGACAGCCACTCCTGAAGGAAGCGGTCCAGCAGCTCCAGCAGCACCGCCTCGCGCGACTCGAAGTAGCGCAGCACGTTCGGTTTCGCCAGCCCTACCCGGCGGCTGAGCTCGTTGAGGGTGACCGCGGCCACGGGCATCTCGCCGAGCATGGCCGACGCCGTGGTGAGGATCGCCCGCCGGCGGATCTCCCGCTGCTCTTCGGTGCGCGCCCGCTGGAAAGTCACGGTCATCAGCCTAACTTAGGTACCCCCGGTACGTTGACAATGTACCGGGGGTACTTTAGCGTCGCGGATACAAAGTACCGTCGGTATGTAACCAGGTGGGGGCTCAGCATGAACGAAGAGTGGACGACTGCGAATATTCCGGACCAGCGCGGGCGGGTGGCCGTGGTGACCGGGGCCAACACCGGACTGGGGTACGAGACCGCGAAGGCGCTCGCCGGGCACGGGGCGTCCGTGGTGCTCGCCGTGCGCAACGTCGAAAAGGGGGAGCGGGCCGCGGCCCGCATGACCGGCGACGTGACCGTTCAGGCGCTGGACCTGACCTCGCTCGACTCCGTCCGGACGGCGGCGGCGTCGCTGCGGTCCCGGTTCGACCGGATCGATCTGTTGATCAACAACGCCGGCGTCATGTACACCCCGAAGCAGACGACCCGGGACGGCTTCGAGCTGCAGTTCGGCACCAATCACCTCGGCCACTTCGCGCTCACCGGGCTGGTGCTGGATCTGATGCTGCCGGTGCCGGGCTCACGCGTGGTGACGGTCAGCAGCACCGGCCACCGCATCCGGGCCGCGATCCACTTCGACGACCTGCAGGGGGAACGGTCGTACGGCCGGGTCGCCGCCTACGGTCAGTCCAAGCTGGCGAACCTGATGTTCACCTACGAACTGCAGCGCCGGCTCGCCACGCACGGCAGCACCGTCGCGGTGGCCGCGCACCCCGGAATGTCCAGCACCGAACTCGCCCGCAACACCCCTGCGGCCCTACGGCTTCCGCTCACCCTGCTCGCGCCGTTGATCACCCAGAGGCCGGCGATGGGCGCGCTGCCGACCCTGCGCGCCGCCACCGACCCCGCCGTGCTCGGCGGCCAGTACTACGGCCCCGGCGGACGCAACGAGGTCAAAGGCCATCCCCAGCTTGTCCTTTCCAGTCCGCAGTCGTACGAGGCAGCCGTCCAACAGCGGCTGTGGGCCGTCTCCGAAGATCTCACCGGGGTGCGGTTCCCCTTGGCCGAGCCCCAGCAGACCCCGTCTTTCTCGGGATCGGCCACCACGAACTAGCTGTATGGACCCTCAGCGTTGTTGGCGCGGCTGATCGGCGGCTTGCCGTCGAGTGCGGTGTGGCGGTGGTGGTGGTCGTAGCTGTGGAGGAAGTCTGCCAGGGCAGCGAGCGCTCGTCGTCGGTGCCGTGCCCGGAACCCGTTCGGTCGGCGGGGCTCAGTCCTCCCCCCGTCCCGTGCGCTGCTGGAGTTCCCACAGGGTCCGGAACAGCCCCGGTTCGCGGGTGAGTTCGTCGTAGGTGCCCTCCTGGACGATGCGCCCCCGGTCGAGGACGACGATGCGGTCGGCGACGCTCACGTTGGTGAGGCGGTGGGTGATCAGGAGCACGGCACGGTCCTCGGCGAGCGCGCGCAGACCGGTGAAGATCCGGTACTCGGCGCGGGCGTCCAGGGCCGCAGTCGGCTCGTCCATCACCAGCAGGGACGCCCGCCGGTGGAAGGCCCGGGTGAGGACGGTGCGCTGCCACTGCCCGCCGGAGAGCTGCTGACCGCCGAACCACTCCGCGGTGAGCAGGGTGTCCAGACCGGATCGCAGGCCGGGCAGCATGTCGATCGCGCCGGACGCCTCGCACGCGGCGAGCACGGCCGCGTCGCCGGTGTCGCCCTGGCCGAAGGTGATGTTGTCGCGCAGCGTCAGCGGCAGGTGGGTGTACTTCTGCGGGACCAGCGCGACGTTCCTCCAGGCGTCCCACGGGTCGAGCTCGGAGGTGGTGGCGCGGTCCCAGGCGACCGCACCGCCGGTCGGCAGCAGCAGCCCGCAGAGCAGCCGCGACAGGGTGGTCTTGCCCGAGCCGTTCTCGCCGACCAGGGCCACGATCTCGCCGCGCTCCACGTGCAGCGAAACCCCGGTGACGCTGTCGGCGGGCGCGCCGTCGTACCGGTAGCTGACATCGCGGGCCTCGAACCGCTGCGGGGCGGCCGGCAGGGTGCGGGTGCCGCGGGAGACCGCCATGGCCTGGCCGTGGGCGTTGTCGAGGAACCGCTGCCAGTCCTGTACGTACCAGCCGGTGCGGACCAGGCGGGCCCCGCCGGCGATGATGCCCCGCACCGACCCGGTGGCGGTCTGGAGCGCGAACACCGCGCCCCCGCCCGCCGCCAGGTCCATGCGGCCGGTGGCCAGCAGGTACAGCAGCGCCGCCCACACCGTGGCGGACGCGACCCCGCCGACGGCCGCCCCGGCCAGTCCCATCCAGGCCCCGGTGTCGGCCGCCGTCCGTTCGGCGGCGTTGACCGAGGCGGCGAGCCGCCGGTACCGCTCGATCAGGAACGGGCCGGCCAGGCAGGCCCGCATCTCCTCGCTGGACTCCGTGAAGGCCATGTGCCAGCGGAGTTTGGAGAGCATGCGGCGGCGCCCCGACGTCTCCAGGCCCGCCAAATACAGCACCCGCGCGGCGCGCACGTACGCGGCCGCCTGCGGCAGGCACGCCACCAGGAGCAGGGGCAGGAGCGCGGGGTGCAGGACGGTCAGCACGGTCGCCCCGGCGGCGAGCGTGGCCGTGGCGGCCAGTACGTCCTGCGACTCGGCCACCAGGTCGGGGGTCACCTGGGCGCCTCGGTCGGCGATGTCGTAGAAGTCGTTGTATCCGGGCTGGTTGTTGGCCGCGAGTTCGGCGCCGAGCGCGGCTTCGATCATCGTCAGTTCCGCCGCGCGGGCCAGCACCGGCCGCAGCCGGCCGGTCAGCCAGGTCACCACGATGCCCAGCAGTGCGCGCACGCCCGCAGCCCCGGCGACGACCGCCAACTGCGGTGCCGCGCCCCATAGCCGGTCGGCGATGTCCCCGGACGAGACGAGTGCGGTGATCGTGCTGGTGACGGCGAGCAGACCCAGAGCCGCCAGCACCCCGGTGCCGACCTGGCAGGCCAGCAGGCCGGCCGTCGCCGCCCGGTCCACCCGCCAGGCCATCTTCAGGGACCGGCCGACCAGCGCGGGCAGCCGTCTCGCCATGGTGCCGCTGGTCAGCTGGGCCCCCGCCCGGAGCCGGGACTCGTCGCGGTAGAGGAACTCCTCCTTCTGGTCGTCCTTCCGTGCCTCCCGGGGTCCGTCCTCGGACGGGGTGTCCGCACGGCGCTGTCCGGGAGCGCGGAGCCGTGCGGGGGCGGGGGGTGCGTGGAGGGCGTCGGGCGCTTCGGGCCCACCCGACGGGTCGGGCGTGCGCGAGGGGTGTGGCGTGCCCAACTGCTGTGGCTTACCGGACTGTTCGGGCGTGCTGAGCTGTTCGGGCGTGCCGGGCGAGGTCATTGCGGCCCCCTCTGCTGTCGGTTCGCGGGTGGTTCACGAAGCTCAACGAGCGCCCCCGCAAACCGAACACCTGTGTTTCGGTCGGACCCCGAACCCCCTGGTTCAGGGCCCGCACGGGCGTGCGGTCTACATCCATCCGCGCGCGGCACGGGCCGGCTCCGGCGCCGGGTTGGCCGAAACGCCGCGAACGGTATCGGGGAGGCGGAAACGGGTGCGTTCCTGAGCCGGGTCGCGCCACGTGCCGGCGGACCGGAACGCGGGCGTTCGGAGAGGCGGGGGTGCGCGAGTGGCCGAAGTGGCTGGTGTCGATCTTTGTTCCAGCTGTGTAAAGCGCCACGTGATCGCCCACCGAAGCGGGCGTGACCGGAACCGCAAGGCCTTGCTTCCGGTCAATGATCCGGTCCGCACTGACATGACATGTACATCGCTGCAAGGATCACCGCACCGCACCCCGCACGCACCACCCCTGCTCCACAGGACTTCACTTCGCAGTCAAGAAGGAGTACGAGTGACGAGCGACAGGCGTTCTCACAGAACCCTTTCCCCCGCACGCCGCGATCCGCTGCGCCACCGCGCCGCGGCCGGCGCGCTGGTGGTCACCGCGGCGCTGTTCGCGGTGTGCCTCCCCGCCTCCGGAGCGAGCGCCGGACCGCAACCCGGTCCCGCACGGTCCGCGACCATCAACATCACCGCGAAGCCGAAGGCCGGCGCGCTGCCCGTCGACCTCACCCCCGCCGAACGCGGGAGCCTGCTCACGTCCGCAGCCCGGTCGGGCGCGACCCTCGGGCCCGCGCTGAAGCTCGGAGCGGAGGAGGAACTTCTGCCGAAGGACGTAGTCAAGGACGCCGACGGCACCGTTCACACCCGCTACGCCCGCACCTACGCCGGACTCCCGGTCATCGGCGGCGACCTGATCGTCCACCAGAAGACCGGAAGCCGCACGGTCACCAGGAACACGGACGCGAAGATCGCCGTGCCGACCACCGAGGCCGCCCATCCCGCGGCGAAGGCGGCGAAGTCGGCGCTGAAGGCCGCGGCCGACGAGGGCACGGCCGGCGCCGAACAGGACGGTGCTCCGCGGCTCGTCGTGTGGGCCGCCGACGGCACCCCCACCCTCGCCTGGGAGACCGTCGTCAGGGGCGTCCAGGACGACGGCGCACCCAGCGAACTGCACGTGGTCACCGACGCGACCAGCGGCAAGACGCTCCGCGACTTCGAAGGCGTGCAGAAGGGCAGCGGCCACGGACAGTTCAGCGGCGAGGTCGGCATCGAGAGCACCCGGGGCGCCGGCGGCCTGTTCGAGCTGAACGACACCCGGCGCAACCACAAGACCTACGACCTCGCGCACCGGACGACCGGCACCGGCACCCTGCTGACCGACGCCGACGACGTCTGGGGCGACGGCACCCCGGCCCATGTGCAGACCGCCGCCGTGGACGCCGCGTACGGCGCCCGGAAGACCTGGGACTTCTACCACGACCGCTTCGGCCGCAACGGCATAGCCGACGACGGGCGCGCGGCCTACTCCCGCGTCCACTACGGCAACAACTACGTCAACGCCTTCTGGCAGGACGCCTGCTTCTGCATGACCTACGGCGACGGCGCCGGCAACGCCGCCCCGCTCACCGCCCTCGACGTGGCCGCGCACGAGATGTCCCACGGCGTCACCGCCTCCACCGCCGACCTCATCTACAGCGGCGAGTCCGGTGGCCTCAACGAGGCCACCAGCGACATCTTCGCCGCGGCCGTCGAGTTCTTCGCCGACACCCCGACGGACAACCCCGACTACGAGGTCGGCGAACTCATCGACATCAACGGGGACGGCACCCCGCTGCGGTACATGGACCAGCCCTCCAAGGACGGCGGCTCCCAGGACTTCTGGAGCCCGACCACGGCCCGCCTCGACGTCCACTACTCCTCCGGCCCGGCCAACCACTTCTTCTACCTCCTGGCCGAGGGCAGCGGCGCCAAGACCGTCAACGGCGTCGCCTACGACAGCCCGACCGCCGACGGCCTGCCGGTCCCCGGCATCGGCCTGCACAACGCCACCAACGTCTGGTACCGGGCGCTGACCACCTACATGACGTCCAGCACCGACTACGCGGGTGCCCGCACCGCCACCCTCCGAGCCGCCGCCGACCTGTTCGGCCGGTCCAGCGAGGCGTACGAGGCGGTCGGCAACACCTGGGCCGCCGTCAACGTCGGCCCCCGCTTCGTCGACCACATCGCCATCACCCCGCCGCGCGCTCAGGAGGCCGCGGTCGGCCAGCCCGCCACCGCGCGGATCAGCGCCGACACCAGTCGCGCCGCCGGCCTGACCTACTCCGCCACCGGCCTGCCCGCCGGGCTCACCATCGACCCCGCCACCGGCGTCGTGTCCGGCATTCCGACGGCGGCGGGCGACTTCACGCCCACGGTCACGGTCCGCGTCGTCGGCCAGACCGACAGCGCCTCCGTCACGTTCGCGTGGACCGTCGTCCCGTCCGGCGGCGACTTCTTCGTCAACCCCGGTGACGTGGACATCCCCGATCGCGGCGCCGCGGTGACCTCGCCGCTCATCGTGACCAGCCACCCCGGCAGCGCTCCCAGCGACCTCCAGGTCACCGTCGACATCATCCACACCTACCGGGGCGACCTGGTGGTCGACCTGGTGGCCCCCGACGGCACCGCCTACCGGCTCCAGAACTCCAGCAGCAGCTCCGCCGACGACATCCACGCCACCTACACGGTGGACGCCTCCGCCGAACCCGGCGACGGAACCTGGCTGTTGCGGGTGCAGGACCTCTACTCCCTCGACGTCGGACACATCGACAGCTGGAAGCTGACGTTCTGATCCCGCCGCCGCCCCCTCGGTGAAGGCCGTCCCGCGCGACGACGGCCGTCTCCCGCGCCCCGCCCGGTCCCCCCGGGCGGGGCGCGCCGCGTCGCGTCCGGCAAAACCGGATCGGGCGCGGGCGGGTCCGTGGCGCGGGCCGGTCGGCGGTGCGCGCTCAGCCGAGGAAGGACCAGCGGTGGTCGTCCGCGTCGTTGCACGGGAAGATCGTCAGCCGTGCGTCGGGGCCGCCGCCGTCCTTGTTGGAGACGTCCAGGCAGAGCCCGTCGCTGGAGAAGCTCCGTATCCAGTAGGTGCCGCCCGGCCGCGCGTCCAGCCACCAGAGCTGGTTGTCGCCGGTGGTGCCGTTGCACGGGAACTCGCTGACGCTGGTGGTGGACGCGACCGGCCCGTAACCGGGCAGGTCCAGGCAGAGCCCGTCCTTGACGTTGCGTATCTGGTAGAGGTCACCGCCGGTGGGGCCGGTGTCCGCATAGCGCATGTCGAGGGTCCAGACCTGGTTGTCACCGTTGCCCGCAGCGCAGTGGAACTGGTTTACGGGGCCGTTGACCGCGCCCTTCCCGTACCCCGGCACGTCCGCGCACATCCCCGTGGTCAGGTTCTTCAGCAGCACCCGGGAGATGCTGGGGTGGGACGGGGCCTTCTTCGGCTTGGCCGCCGCTTTCGCCTTCGCCTTCGCCGAGGCCTTCGGGGCGGCGGACGGCTTCGGGGAGGCCGCGGCGGGAGCCTGCTGCCGGACGATCGGCGCGTCGTCCCCGGCGGACGCCTTGGGCGAAGGGGCGGTGGGGGAGGGCGTGGGCGACGGCGACTGCGCCGCGTAGACCCCGCCGTTCCCGGCGCCGTCCTCGGGCCCGTCGCCCTGGAGCGTGGTGCCCGCCGCCAGGTCGGCCTTCGCGGCCTCGTCCTTGTCGGGTTCCTGCACCGCGAGCAGCAACGGCACGGCGAGCAGCACCGATCCGGCCAGCGCGGCGGCGGCCAGCATCGCCTTCTTCGGGCGGTGCACGTCCGCGCCCTCCTCGTCCGAGGCGGTGGCGGTGGCGGTGGCCGTGACGCCGCTCCCGGTCTCCGCGAGGGTCGCGGCGGCGGCCTGGGCACCCGCCCCGGTCCCGGGCTCGGCCGCCGTATCCGCACCCCGCGCCGCCTCACCCGACCGACCCGTCTCCTCCGTCCGAGTCCCCTCGGTCCGCGTTCCCTCGGTCTGCGTCCCCTCCGTCCGAGTCCCCTCCGGCCGCGTCCCCTCCGGTGCGGCGGCCAAAGCCCCGGCGGCACCCGTGCCGGGCGCGCTTGCCCGGCTCTGTGTCGCCTCCGGATCGCCGGCGGTCTCCGGGCTCCGCGCGGCTGCCGGATCGTGGGCGGTCTCCGCCGGAGTCACCGCACTGCCGACCGGCGTCCCCGAACTGGGTCCCCCGGTACCACGGTTCTGTGAGCCTGCCATCAATGGTCCTTCCCGGCCTGACTGTTGGTGTGTCTGGTGTGTCAGGACGCTACACGCGGCGCTCGTCCTCGCACCGGCCCACGGGCCTCGGGCGGGCAGATGAGACTCGTCCGTAATCGCCACGGGCACGGACCGCCCCACACACGGCGCCGGGCCGCCCGCGCGCCGTGCGCCGGTCGGCCCCTAGGGTGGTGTGCATGCTGAAACTCGGGATTCCGGTCATCGGTGTCGAAGACGTCCCCCGTGCCGTGGAGTTCTGGACCACGGCCCTGGGTCTGGTCGAGAGCGAGGAGGCGCGGAGTGAGACCTGGCGGACGCTCTGTCACGCCGACGGTTCGGGACGGGCCCTCGGGCTGCTGCGCAGCTCCTCCCCGGCGGAGCCGCACCCGCGCCTCCACCTGGACCTGTTCGCCGCGACGGCGGAGGAACAGCGCGCGGAGGTGAGCCGGTTGACGGGGCTGGGGGCACGGGTCGTCGACTGGGACCTCTACCCGCCGGACCCCGACTTCGTGGTGCTCGCCGACCCGGACGGCAATGTCTTCTGCGTCGTCGACCTGAGCCACGCCCCGAGCGGGCCGACACCCTCCTGACCGGCGGGACCGCGCCGCACCCGGTGGCGTGCGGGCGGCTCACACCACCAGGCGCAGCGACGTCCCCGACACACCGAGACGGACCGACTGCCCCCAGGTCAGCTCCAGCGCGTCGCCCTCCATGCCGTCGCCGAACACCACGATCCGATCGGACTCGACGGTGAGGCGCAGACCCTGACCGCTTGTCAGTTCTCCGGAGACGAGCGAGGTGCCGGTGGCGGGGGAGGGCCAGGCCTCCCGTACGAACCAGATCAGGTGCGGGTCCGAGGGGGCGGGCAGTCGCAGGGTGCTGCCCCGCTCCTGCCACAGGGAGCGGAGCCAGCCGGTGGCGCCGGTGCCGGTGCCGACCAGGACACCTGAGGACGCCTGGGACTCCGAGGCGTCCGGAGCGCCGGCGGCAACCCCGTCGGGGCCCAGCCGGTAGCGGGCGGTCTGGTGGCCGGGCGGCCCGAGGTAGATCTCGTTGAGGGCCAGCAGCCGCTGGCTGTCGTCGGCCACCGCCTCCACCATCGTCAGCTCGTCCGTCCGCACCCGGGTCGACACGGCCGCGCCGAGCAGCGCGGCCGTGTGGCGGGCGCGGTGACGGACGAGGACCCCGGGGTTGCGGCCCGGGTCCGCGTCGACGCCCACCACCGGCTGCCCCGCCAGGTACTTCGCGGCGTTGGCGACCAGGCCGTCCTGCCCCACCACGACCACCACGTCCTCCGGGGCGAACAGGAACCGGTCGAGGTCCGCGCGTTCGACCCGCGACCGGCGCCACGACAGCGGGACGGCCGCCGCCACGTCCGTCAGCGCCCGCCGGGCGCGTTCGTGGCGCCGGACCACCTCGTCGATGGACCGCCCCCGCGACGAGAGGAAGAACGCCGCCTGGCCGTGCGTGCCGTGCCGGGCGAGGAGTTCCTCGTACTCCGTCGTCCGGTGCACGATCACCGCGCGCGGGGCGAGGCTCACGCCCCGGCCCCCGTGCCGGCGCCGCCGAGCTTCGCCAGCAGGCCGGTGAGCACGTCGGGCGACAGGGTCAGGCTGTCGATCTTCGGCAGGGACTCGGCCGCCTTGGTCGCGGCGAGCGCGTGCAGCACCGCGGGTTCCACCTCGGCGTGCACCCGCAGCCAGGCGGCCTGAGCGTCGGCCCGCGCGGCGCCGACCTCGCGGGCGGCCTCGGCCTGGGCCCTGGCCAGTCGCACCGTGCGGGACGCCTCGGCGGTGGCCCGTACCTCGTCGGCGGCCGCCTTCTCCTCGGCCTCGCGCCGTGTGTTGGTGCCGCGCTGGTCGACGAGCTGCTCCTCCCGGCGGGCGAGTTCGATCTGGCTGGCGAGCTCGTTCTCCGCGATCGTGCGTTCCCGCTCGACGGCGACCGCCCGGCGTTCGTAGGTGGCGCGGTCGGCCTCCTGCTGGATCTGCTCGCGGGCCGGGGTCCGCAGGGCGCGTTCGACCTCCGCCTCCGGCCGGATCGCCACCACCCGCACCGCGACCACTTCCAGTCCGGTGGACGGCAGCCGCGGCTCGGCGGCCAGCCCGGCGGTGACCCGGTCGCGGACCAGGGCGACACCGTCCACGAGCGCGGCGGCGAGCGGCGTGCGGGCCAGCGCGTCCAGGGTGTGCTGCTGCGCGGTCTCGGTGAGCAGGGTGGCGATCTGCTCCAGGGGCGCGCTGCGCCAGATCCCGGTGTCCGGGTCCACGGAGAAGTCGAGCCTCGCCGCGGCCACCGCCGGGTCCATCACCCGGTAGGTCACGGTGGCCTGGACCGTGACGTCCTGGAAGTCGGAGGTGCGGGCGTGGAAGGCCATCGCCAGCTCCCGGTCGTCCACCGGCACCTCGGAGAGGGCCGCGGAGAGCGAGCGATACCAGAAGCTGAGGCCGGGCCCGTCGTGGGTGAGGACGCCGCGCTTGTGGTGGCGGATGTGGGCGGTGGGAGCGGAACGCAGGTGGCGCCAGCCGAAGCGCCGGGTGATGTCTGCCATGGTGGCCAACCCCTCTTTTTTCGTCATGACGACGATAAGGGAGGATGGCGGTTGTCGTCAAGGGGACGAAAAGGGGGGGGCGACGAACGGCCGGCCGGCGACCCTCGGGGGTCGCCGGCCGGCCGGGTGGGTGCGCCGCCCCCGTCCCCACGGTGCGGCGCGTGCGGGCCGTCCTCATCCGCCAGGACGAGCGGCCCACGTCTCTCAGGACTCGGGGGCGGGGGCCTCCAGTCCGAGTCCGGGCAGTACCGCTTCGCGTGCGAACCGGACCAGGAAGTCGTCGTCCGCGTACGCCTCGCCCAGCAGGGGGCGGGCGCGCAGCACGCCCATCAACTGCGCCGGCACGTACGGTGCGGCCGGGTGGTCCGCCGCGATCTCGCCGCGCTCGACGCCCCGGGCGACCATGGCGTCGATCGCGGCGATCTCCGGGACCACCAGGGACTCGCGCAGCGCGCACAGCAGCTCGGGGCTCTGCATCACCGCATGGCTGAGCGCGTGCATCAGTGCGGTGTCGCGGCCGGAGCTGGAGCTGATCTCGGCCGCCGCCGCCAGCAGGTCGCCCGCCAGCGATCCGGTGTCGATGTGCCCCAGTCGCATGCCCCGGTTGTTGTGCAGTGCGGCCAGAACCAGCTCCGCCTTGGACCCCCACTGCCGGTAGAGCGTCGACTTCCCGCACCGCGTCCGGGAGGCCACGCTCTCCATCGTCAGGGACTCGTAACCGCTCTCGCGCAGCAGGTCGAGCGTGGCCGCGTAGAGCTCCTGGACCCGCTCGGGGGTGATCTTCGAGCGGCGTGACGGGGACGCCTGCTCGGGCGCGGCTTCCTGCGGCATCTGCTGTCCCTCCAGCGGCGTGGGCGGCGGTGACATCGGCTATCGATACGCCAGTGTACCGATACGTTCGCGTATCGGTACACTGGCGTATCGATAAGGCGGGAAATCGTTCCCGCCCCCGCACCACGCTTCGTCTGTAAAGGGGCACCGGGGTGATACAAACCCGCAGGAAGCCTGCGGGACGGGAGCCGGACACTTCAGCCCGACCGCCCCTCGTCCGCGAGCTTCTCCTCGTCGTCGGACTCTTCCTCGTGTACAAGCTCGGCCGTCAGGCCGCCAACGGACACGTCGAGGAAGCCTTCCGCAACGCCGGACACGTATGGCACGCCGAACGGATCCTCGGTCTCCCGGACGAGAAGTCCGTCCAGGCCCTCCTCCTGCACGGCGACACCCTGATCCATGTGGCCAACACCTACTACGCCACCGTGCACTTTCCGGCCACTGTGCTGTTCCTGGTCTGGCTTTACCTGCGCAGGCCCCGCCACTACCTCTGGTCCCGGCGCATCCTAGCCGTCCTCACCGGCGCGGCCCTCGCGCTGCACCTGCTGGTGCCGCTCGCGCCGCCGCGCATGCTCGCGGCGTCCGGACTCGTCGACACCGCCCAGGTCTACGGCCCCTCCGTCTACGGGCCCACCCCCAGCACGGACAGCATGGCCAACCAGTTCGCCGCGATGCCCTCGCTGCACTTCGGCTGGGCCGTGATGGTCGGTGTCGGTCTCGTCGTCGCCACCCGTTCCCGCTGGCGTTGGCTCTGGCTGCTGCACCCGCTGGTCACCCTGCTGGTCATCGTCGGCACCGCCAACCACTACTGGATGGACGCGATCGTGGTGAGCGCCCTGCTCGCCCTCGCCTTCGCCGCGATCCGGCTCGAACCCGCGGCCGGCCCGCTCCCCGGCCACCGCCCGTGGCCCGCCTCCGCCGCCGGGACCACGGCGGGCCGCGCGACCCCGGCGCCCACCGCCGCGTACGCCGCTCCGGCCGCCGAACCGCCCGCCCTCACCTCCACCGGAGCCCGGCGATGAACGCCACCCTCGCCGCCGTCGTGCTCTCCCTCGTCTCCGCCGTGGCGTACGCCTCCGCCGCGGTGGCGCAGTCCCGGCTCGCCGAGCGCACCGAACCGGACACCGGCGTACTCGCCCTGCTCGGGCGCGGAGCCTGGTGGGCCGCGGTCGGCCTGAACGCGACCGGCGCCGCTCTGCACGTCGCCGCCCTCGCCTACGGGCCGCTCACCCTCGTCCAGCCGCTCGGCGCCCTCACCCTGGTCGCCGCCGTGCCGCTCGGCGCCCGCGCGGCCGGCCGGCGGGTCAGCCGCACCGAGTGGCAGGGCACCGCCCTGACCCTGGTCGGCCTGGCCGCACTGCTGACCGCCGCGGGCGGCGCCGCGCCGCACCGGACCCTGTCCACCGGCGAGGTCCTGGCCGTCGGCGCGGTCACCCTGGCCGCCGTGGCGGGCCTCTGCCGACCCGGCACCCGCCCCGGCCTGCGGCACGCCGCCGCCTCCGGCATCACCTCCGGCGTCGCCTCGGCCCTCACCCAGACGCTGACCGTGGCCCTCACCGGACACGGCTCCGGCTCGCCGTTCGGCCTGCGGCTGGTGGTCGTGGCGGTGCTCGTCGCCGGATTCGCGGCCGGCGGCCTGCTGCTGTCGCAGACCGCGTACAGGGGCGGCCTCGGCGCGCCCCTGGCCACGCTCACCCTGGCCAACCCGCTGGCCGCCGCCGCCATCGGCATGATCCTGCTCGGCGAACGGCTGCACGGCGGTGCGGTCGGCGTCCTCGCCGCGCTCGTCGGCGGGGCGCTCGCGGTGCGCGGGGTGACGGTCCTCAGCCGGGCCCAGGAGCGGAGCCTGCACGCGGCGGCCCCGGCCGGCCCGCCCACGGGCGCGCCCGCACGCCATGAGTCCTCGGCCGTCCCGCCCGCACCGCAGGGGCCCCCGGCCGTCCCGCCCGCACCGCAGGAGCCCCCGGCCGCCGATGCCGGACCGGCCCCCGCCGCCCCCGTTCCGTCCCGGGTGGTGATCGCGGCCCCCCGCCCCCAGGACCGCACTGCCTCGGGCCCGGTCGCGGCGGGCCCCGTCACCGCCGGTCCCGTCACGGCCGGCGCGGGTTCCTGACCCCGGGGGTGCGGGCCCCGGGCCCCCGGACCGATCCCCGTGCCCGTCCCCGGAACGATCTACGGACCGGTACCGGTACCGGTACCGGAACCCGGCAGGACGGGTGCGCGGACCGGGCGCCGGGCCCGCGCCCGTGGCTGACCCGTAGGCTCCAGCCGTGCCCGGCCGCGCCGGGCTGCTAGCGCTCCACCGGCGCCGGGCCCTGCTCCAGCTCCGCCAGGGCTCCCGCCAGCCAGTCCGTCCAGAAGGTCTCCAGCTCGATCCCGCCCCGCAGCACCAGGTGCTGGAGCCGGTCGGCGGGGGAGTCCCGGCCCGGCGGGAAGTCGCGCGCCTCGATCTCCCGGTACTCCGCCAGCTGCCTGCGGTGCAGCTCCAGATGACGCCGAAGCTCCGCGTCCAGCCCGGCCGCCCCGACCACCGCCGCCGCCCGGATGCGCAGCAGCAGCGGATCGCGGGCCGGTTTCGGGTCCTCGCTCCGCCCCACCCACGCCACCAGTTCGGTCCGCCCCGCGGGCAGCACCTCGTACTCCTTGCGGCCGCCCCGGGCCGGCGGGTCCGGCCGCAGCGCCCGGATCAGCCCGGCCTCCTCCAGCTTCCCCAGCTCCCGGTAGATCTGCTGGTGCGTGGCCGACCAGAAATAACCGATCGACCGGTCGAATCTGCGCGTCAGTTGCAGCCCGGAGGAAGGCTTCTCCAGCAGAGCGGTGAGGATCGCGTGGGGGAGGGACATGACGTGCATCCTAGGGACGGGCGCAGACGCCCGACGCCCGCCGGGGGCTCCGGCGGACACGCTCGTCAGAGTGCGGCGGCCAGCTCCGTGCCCTGCCGGACGGCCCGCTCGGCGTCCAGCTCCGACGCCACGTCCGCGCCCCCGATCAGTCGCACCCGACGGCCTGCGGCCCGCAACTCCTCGTACAGCTCGCGGCGCGGTTCCTGACCCGTGCACAGCACCACCGTGTCCACCGCCAGCAGCCGCTGCTCACCGTCGACCGTCAGGTGCAGCCCGGCGTCGTCGATCCGGTCGTACGTGGCGCCCGCGATCATCGTGACGCCCCGGTGGCGCAGTTCGGTGCGGTGGATCCACCCGGTGGTGGCGCCCAGCCCGGCGCCGACCTTGCTGGTCCTGCGCTGCACCAGGTGCACCGTGCGCGGCGACTTCGGCCGTACCGGCTCGCGCAGCCCGCCCCGGCCCTCGTAGGCGGTGTCCACGCCCCACCGGCGCAGGAACGTGTCCGCGTCGTGGCTCGCGTCGTCGCCTCCGCCGGTGAGGAACTCCGCCACGTCGAAGCCGATGCCCCCCGCCCCGACCACCGCGACCCGGTCGCCGACCGGCGCCCCGTCGCGCAGCACGTCGAGGTAGCTGACGACGCTGGGATGGTCGACGCCCGGTATCGCGGGGGTGCGCGGCTCGACGCCGGTGGCGAGGACCACCTCGTCGTACCCGGTCAGCGACCCGGCGTCGGCGCGGATGGAGAGCCGCTGTTCGACGCCCAGCTCGGCGAGCCTGGTGCGGAAGTAGCGCAGGGTCTCGTTGAACTCCTGCTTGCCCGGCACCCGGCGCGCGACGTTCAGCTGCCCGCCGATCGCGTCGGCCGCCTCGAAGAGGGTGACCGTGTGGCCGCGTTCCGCGGCCGTGACCGCGCAGGACAGCCCGGCCGGACCGGCTCCGACGACCGCGACCCGCTTGCGGGTCCGGGTCGGGGTGAGGACCAGTTCGGTCTCGTGGCAGGCCCGCGGATTGACCAGGCAGGAGGTGATCCGCCCGCGGAAGACGTGGTCCAGGCACGCCTGGTTGCAGCCGATGCAGGTGTTGATCGACTCCGCCCGGCCGGCGGCGGCCTTGGCCACGAACGCGGGATCGGCGAGGAACGGCCGCGCCATCGACACCAGGTCGGCGCCGCCGCCGGCCAGCACCGCCTCGGCCACCTCGGGGGTGTTGACGCGGTTGCCGGTCACCAGGGGCACGGAGACCGCGTCGCGCAGCCTGTCCGTCACCCAGGTGAACGCGGCACGCGGCACGGAGGTGGCGATGGTCGGGATGCGGGCCTCGTGCCAGCCGATGCCGGTGTTGATGATCGTCGCGCCGGCCGCCTCGACCAGCCGGGCCAGCTCCACGACCTCCGGCAGCGTGGAACCGCCGGGCACCAGGTCCAGCATCGAGAGCCGGTAGATCACGATGAAGTCGGCCCCGACCCGCTCACGCACCCGCCGCACGATCTCCACCGGGAAACGGACCCGGTTCTCGAACGAGCCGCCCCACCGGTCGGTGCGCCGGTTGGTGGCGGGCGCCACGAACTCGTTGATCAGGTACCCCTCGGAGCCCATGATCTCGACCCCGTCGTACCCGGCGAGCCGCGCCAGCCCCGCCGCCCGCACGAACTCCTCGACGGTCTCCTCGACCTCGGCACCGGTCAGCGCGTGCGGGACGTACCTGCTGATCGGTGCCTGCAACGCGCTCGGCGCCACCAACCCGGGGTGATGGGCGTACCGGCCGGTGTGCAGGATCTGCATCGCGATCCGGCCGCCCTCCGCGTGCACCGCGTCGGTGATCGTACGGTGCTCGGCCGCCTCGGCCGCGGTCGTCAGCTTCGCGCCGCCGGCTGCCGTCATCCCGCGTTCGCCCGGGGCGATGCCGCCCGTGACGATCAGTCCCACGCCGCCCCGGGCGCGCTCCGCGTAGAACGCGGCCATCCGCGCGAAGCCGTTCTCGGCCTCCTCCAGACCGGTGTGCATCGACCCCATCAGCACCCGGTTCGGCAGGGTGGTGAACCCGAGGTCGAGCGGGCTCAGCAGGGTGGGGTACAGGCTCATCCGGGTCTCCTCGGTGCGGGGGGTCCACGCCTTTCTAGACCACCCGGACAGCCTTGTGCAACAAGTTGCACAATGGCGTACGTCGCATCCTCCCGCTCTGCCTCTTCCGGTGGCGGCGGTGCGGGCGGCGCAGGCGTGGGGCCCGGACGGCCGCCGCGCCCGTCCCCCGTACGGCGTAACCGATCGGGCCCGGTGCTCCCGCCGCGACCACAGTGGAAGGGCCCGCCCGGCCATGACGGCGGGCGCGAGCCCCGCCCTACTCCGGCCCAGGGAGACACCCATGACCTGCTTCAACCGGCGCGACCTCGGTCTGTTCGTCCTACGGGTGGGGACCGGCGCCGTCCTGGCCGCCCACGGAAGCCAGAAGCTGGTGGGCTGGTTCGGCGGCGGCGGCATCGAGGGCACCACGGCCGCGATGGAGGCGATGGGTTTCCACCCGCCCAAGCACAGCGCGGTCGCGGCGGGCCTCGGCGAAGGCGCCGGAGGTGTGCTGCTGGCCCTCGGCCTCGCCACCCCGGCGGCCGGAGCCGCCGCGGCCGGAGCCATGGCCGGAGCCGTCGCCGTACACGCCCCGGCGGGGTTCTTCGCGCAGGGCGGCGGCTACGAGTACCCGGCGTTCCTCGGCTTCACCGCCGCCGCCATCGGTCTCGCCGGCCCCGGCCGCTACTCGCTGGACCACCTCACCTGTCACGTGCTCGACCGCCCCTGGGTCGTCGGCCTCGCCTTCGTCGGCGCGGCCGCCGCCGCGGCCGCCGTCGTCGGCAAGCGCGCCAAGGGCGTCTCGGCGGCCCGCGAGGATGCGCTGGGCGACGACTCCGCCTGAGTGTCCGCGCCGACCTCGTGCAGTACGTACAGAACCCAGAGGTCCGGGTCGCCCACGTACTGGTAGAGATCGATCCGGTCCGTGTCCCCGCCGACGTTCCACCCGTCCCACGTGCAGCCCCCGACCGAGACGTCGACCGCCTGGGTCCAGGTGTCCCGGCCGGGGGAGTACGTCCAGGTGCCCCGCCCGTCGCACTCCGCCGTCGAGTACTCCCGGGAATCCCGGTCCAGCGATTCGAAGTCCACGCCGGTCGCGATGACCGTGCCGTCGGCGGCGAAGTCGAGGGTCCCGCCGCGCCCGTCGGACCAGGTGCCGACGAGTGCGGCGGGGCTGAGGACCGGCGGGCGGTACTCCTTCAGGAGCCCCGTCGACAGGGCTGCCTCGCCGGCGCAGGCGGTGACGAGCACGGCTGCTGTCCCGCCGACGGCCACCTTCGTGAGCAGGCTGCGGGCCCGGGAGCGGCTGGTCAGGGCGGGGGCCGCGATCACGGCGGTGAGGATCAGGGACTGCGCGGCGCCGTCGGCGAGTGAGGCGGCCGACCCGGTCGCGGCGGCCCGCGGCAGCAACACGATGAGGGGCAGCACGGCGGCCGGCGGCAGGACCCACCACCACCGTTCGCGGCCACCGAATCTCCGTCCGAGCGCGTCGCCCAGCCATACGGCGGGAAGCACCACCAGCAAGGTCACCACCGGCCCGAGGAGCGCTGCGCCGAGGACCAGGGCAAGCAGCAGGAACGACGTGCCTTGGACGTTGCCGACGTTCGGTGTTTCCAGGGTCTGCTGATACACCATGAGGACGGCGACGCCGAGCGCCCCCTCCAGGAGCAGGGTCAGTACCGACACGACCAGCATCCGGGTGAAGGATCGCTTCCGTCCGGCTCCCGCGGCGTTTCCCGGCCCGGCCTTCCCCGCCCGGACCGCCCCCGTCCCCCATGCCCCGGCGGCTCTTCGCGGTTCGTCCTTGCTCATGATCGTCCAACTCCCCCTCCGGACAGCACTAATGAACGCGGCTCACCCGGTACACGGGTGCCGCGCTTGCATCCTTCCAGTACTATTGAACGCGTTCAATCGGGAGGTCGGAGGTCCGGAAGCACACGGGGAGACGTGTCCCACCCTCCCGCCTCGCATTGATCCGCCGCGCCGGGGCATCCGGCTCAGCATGGAAACGAGTGCGGTCAGACAGCGCGGCGAGGGCCAGGCCCGGCGAGCCGCGAACAGCAAAGCGGTCGAGATGGGCGCGCGAGCCGGGTTCGTCGCACGCGGCATCCTGTACTTCCTCATAGGGCTGCTGGCCCTGCAGATAGCCTTCTCCGACAGCGGGGGCAAGCAGGCCGACCGGGGCGGGGCGCTCGCCGAGGTGGCTTCCAAGCCCTTCGGTGAGGTGGTGCTCTGGCTCCTCGGCGTGGCACTGGTCGGCATGGCGCTCTGGCGGCTGTCCGAGGCCCTGTTCGGCCAGGCGGGACAGGACGGCGGCAAGGCGGGCAAGCGCCTGATCGCCGCCGGGCGGTTCCTCTTCTACGGATTCGTGTCCTACTCGGTGCTGTCCTACGCGGCCGGTGGCCAGAGCAGCGGCAGCGGGTCGAGCGACCGGCAGACCGACGACGTGACCGCGAAGGTCCTCGACTGGCCCGGCGGGCAGTGGCTCGTCGGCATCGCGGGCCTCGTGGTGGCCGGCATCGGCATCTACATCGCGGTCCGCGCGCTGATGCGGAAGTTCCACAAGCACCTGCGCATGAGCGCCATGTCCCCGAAGGTCCGTCGCGCCGTGGACGTCCTCGGGGTGTTCGGCGGGACCGCCCGGGGCGTCGTCTTCGCCACCGCCGGATGCTTCGCCGTGGCCGCCGCCGTCCAGCACGAGCCGGGCAAGGCCAAGGGCATGGACGACACCCTGCGGTCCTTCACCGAGACCCCGGTCGGCCCCTGGCTGCTCGGCCTGATCGCCCTCGGTCTCGTCGCCTTCGGCGTCTTCTCCTGGGCCAACGCCCGCTGGCGCGAGGTCTGACCCGACCTGAGACCGCGACCACCACGAGGACCCCACCCGGACCGGATGGGGTCCTCGCGCGTGCCGTGGGTGCGTGCCGGGCGGGCAGGCGCGGGTGCCGGGCGTGTGAGACGGGCGCGTGTGTGCGGTGCCGCCGGCCCCGGTTCAGGATCTGGCGCGCGCCTCCGCGAAGCGGGCGCGGCCCTCGGCGAGGTCCACCAGGGGCTCGGGGTAGGTCTCGGACGAGGGGCGCTCCGGGCCCAGCTTCCACGGCTCGTGCACCGAGGAGCCCTGGATTCCGGCGAGTTCCGGCACCCATCGGCGTACGTAGGCGCCCTCGGGGTCGTAACGGCGGCCCTGGATCACCGGGTTGAGCACCCGGTTGGGGCGGCTGTCGGTTCCGGTTCCGGCCATCCACTGCCAGTTGAGCTGGTTGTTGGCAACGTCGCCGTCGACCAGCAGTTCCCGGAAGTGGGCGGCGCCGACGCGCCAGTCCACGTACAGCGTCTTGGTCAGGAAGCTCGCGGTGAGCAGTCGGCCCCGGTTGTGCATCCAGCCCTCGTGGGCCAGTTGGCGCATCGCCGCGTCGACCACCGGGTAGCCGGTGCGGCCCTCGCGCCATGCCCGGATCTCCTCGCCCGCGTCGTGCTCGCCGCGCCAACGGTCGTGCTGGGGGCGGTAGTCGGCGTGCGAGGCGGTCGGGCGGGCGGCGAGCACCTGGTGGTGGAAGTCGCGCCAGCAGAGCTGCCGGACGAACGCCTCCGCGCCGGGGCCGCCCGCTGTGCGCGCCCCGTGGATCAGCTCGGTCACCGAGACCGTGCCGAAGTGGATGTGCGGGGAGAGGCGCGAGGTGGCGTCGCCCGCCATGTCGTCGTGCAGCTCCTCGTACGAGGCCAGCCCGGCTCGCCGCCACGCCGCGAACCGCGCCCGGCCGGCCCGCTCGCCGCCTTCGGTGAGGCCGGGCGAGACGTCTCCCGCGTCCCTCCGGGCGGGCAGGTCCAGCGAGCCGGGGCCGTCGGGCACCCGGACCGCGCGGGGCGCGGTGAGCGGGTCGCGCAGCGACTTCTCCGACCAGCGCCGGAAGTACGGGGTGAAGACGGCGAAGTGGTCCGACCCGGCGCCGGAGGGAACCACGCCGCCGGGCGGGACGGCCGTCACCACCGCGTCGTGGACGTGCAGCCGGCGCCCCTGCGACTCCAGCGCCTCGCGCAGCCGCTTCTCCCGCGCGTGCGCGTACGCGCTCACCCCCGCCGACATGCGCACGTCGTCGGCGTCGGTCTCGGCGGCGATCCGGCCCACCTCCTCGGCCACGTCGCCCGCGCGCACCACCAGCCGTCCGCCCCGCTCCCGCAGCCCCGCGTCCAGGTCGCGCAGGCAGTCGGCGAGGAACGCCCGCCGGTTGGGCGCGGCGAACCCGGTCTCCTCGATCCGCCGGTCCAGCACGAACAGCGGTACCACCTCGTCGCTCTCCTTCACCGCGGCGTGCAGCGGCGGGTGGTCGTGCAGCCGGAGGTCGGAGGTGAACAGGACGACCGAGACGGACATGGCGCTACTCCAGCGGGGGAACGACGGTGGGGGAACGACGGCGGGGAACCGGCAGGGAAGGGGAGGGGCGGCGGGCGGACGACCGCGCCCGGGGGACGGACGTGCTGGGGCGGGTGGGGGAGTCGGTACCCCGGCGCGACGCCCGGGGCGCGGGGGGTCGCCCTCGGGGCGCCAGGGCCCGACACCACCGATTCGGCAGCTTCAGTCACCCCGGATGCACCGCTCAGCCGGAAACCGGGGCTTTCGCCCGTACGGGTGAAGGGGTGCGGCCGGCGGCCCGTGCGATGTTGCGGGCCATGCCGCCGAAGACGATCGCGTGGAACGGCGACACGCTCCACCAGTAGGCGTGCCCGAGCAGCCCGCGCGGGTGGAAGATCGCCCGCTGCCTGTAGTGCGAACGACCGTCGCCCCGGTCCTCCGCGTACATCTCCAGCCAGGCCAGGCCCGGCAGCCGCATCTCCGCGCGCAGCCGCAGCAGCTTGCCCGGCTCGATCTCCTCGACCCGCCAGAAGTCCAGGGAGTCGCCTACCCGCAGCCGCTCCGCGTCCCGCCGGCCGCGCCGCAGCCCCACCCCGCCGATCAGCCGGTCCAGCCAGCCGCGCACCGCCCAGGCCAGCGGGAACGAGTACCAGCCGTGGTCGCCGCCGATGCCCTCGACGACCCGCCACAGCGCAGCGCGGGGGGCGTCCACGTCCAGCTCGCGCTCGTCGGTGTACAGGCTGCCGCCCGCCCAGTCGGGGTCCGTCGGCAGCGGGTCGCTCGGGATACCGGGTACGGCGGCCGAGGACCACCGGGTGGTCACCTTCGCCTCACGGACCCGCTGAAGCGCCAGCTTCAGGGCGGTGTCGAACGGGAACGGGCGGTCCGGGCCGTCGGGTACGTACTCCGCGATGTCGTGCTCGTGGCAGACCACCTCGTACTTCAGCGACTCGGCGAGGGGGCGCGCGATGGACCGGGGCACCGGGGTGACCAGCCCGATCCAGTGGCTGGACAGCCGGGGGGTGAGCATCGGGACCGGCAGGATCAGACGCTTCCGCAGGCCCGCCACCTGGGCGTACCGCTCCATCATGAGCCGGTAGGTGATGATGTCGGGGCCACCGATGTCGAAGGTGCGGTTGACCCCGGCCGGCATCCGGGCGGCTCCGACCAGATAGCGCAGCACGTCACGGACGGCGATCGGCTGGATGCGGGTGGAGACCCAGCTCGGTGTCACCATCACGGGCAGCCGTTCGGTGAGGTAGCGCAGCATCTCGAAGGACGCGGAGCCCGAGCCGATGATCACCGCCGCCCGCAGCACGGTGGTCGGTACTCCTGAATCCAGCAGGATGCGGCCGACCTCGGCGCGCGAACGCAGATGGGGCGAGAGTTCCGACTCCGGTACGTCCACCGGCCCCAGGCCGCCGAGGTACACGACGCGCTCCACGCCCGCGGCACGGGCCTGCTCGCCGAAGATCCGGGCCGCCTCGCGGTCGGTCCGCTCGAAGCCGGATCCGGTGCCCAGGGCGTGCACCAGGTAGTAGGCGATCTTCACGTCGCGCATGGCCACGGCCACCGTCTCCTCGTCGGTGACGTCGCCCCGTGCGATCTCCACGTCGCCCGCCCACGGGTGGTCCCGGAGCTTCTGAGGGGTCCGGGCCAGACACCGCACCCGGTGTCCCGCCCTCAGCAATTCGGGAACCAGCCGGCCCCCGATGTATCCGGTGGCGCCGGTCACCAGACACCGCGCCCCGCCGTCGTTCTCGTCCGCCATGGGTACCTCCGCCTCCGTGTACCGGACCCCGCGGCCCACCGTCCACCGTGTACGGCCGCCGACCATTCCGCCCGGCGGGCCACGCCGGATGCACCGGTTCTCCCTGCCCGCGGACGGCCGAATGGGTCGCGGTGAGCACCGGAAAGGGTCCGCGACGGCCCCGGCACGGTAACGGAGGGACGCCGTCGTGATCTTCTCGAAAGGTCCGCCGGGCGCGTCGGTCCCACGTTCGGGCGGCGTCCCGCCCGGCGACGGGTACCACGGCAGGCGTGCCCCGGCGCGAACTCGGTGTGATTCGGCGCATCCGGGGGGCGGTGATCGCCGGAAGAGACGCGAAGGGACCCGCCGGGGCGCCGGCCCGGCGGGTTCCGTATCGGCAGCAGCGCCCGCAGGGGCACGACGGGACGGAGCGTTACGCAGACGATGCGAACACACGGACGTGCGACGCACTTCGGCCTCATCCGGGCGGACGCGGAACGGTCGGAAGCGGAACGGCCGGGCGGGGAGCGGTCGGACGGGCAGCGGGACGGCCAGGACCGGACGGACGGGGCCCCGGCCGACGGCCAGGGGTTCCGCCCGGAGACCGCGGCGGACCCCGGGACCGGGTCTCCGGGCGGGCCGACGGCCGGTGCGCGGTCCCTCCGGTCGCCGCGGGACGTCGACGCCGACGTGGCCGGAGCCGTCGTCGCCACCGCCCGCGCCGTGCTGGACGCCCGGGTCGGCGAAGCCGCGGCCGTCGACACCCTGTTCGCCCGTGACATCGCCGCACGCGTGAGGGACTTCGCCCTCGGCGGTGGCGGACGCACCCGCTCCCGGCTCCTGTGGTGGGGCATGCGCGCCTGCGGCGGCGGTACGGAGGTCACGGACGCGGCGCTCCGGCTCGGCACCGCGCTCGAACTCATCCAAACCTGCGCGCTGATCCACGACGACGTGATGGACGGGTCCCCGCTGCGACGCGGCCGGCCGGCCGTCCATGTGCAGCTCGCCGCGCGGGCGGGCACGCCGCCGGACGCCGGGTTCGGCGTCTCGGCGGCCGTCCTCGCCGGCGACCTGGCGCTCGCCTGGGCCGACGACACCGTCGCCGCCACGCGGCTGGAACCGGACACCCGCGACCGGGTCGACGCGCTCTGGCGCGCGCTGCGCACCGAAATGGTCGCCGGCCAGTACCTCGACCTGTACGGACAGGCCACCGGCTCGCGTTCGGCCACCCACGCCGTGCGGACCGCCTGCCTGAAGAGCGCGCTCTACTCGGTGGAACGCCCGCTGGCGCTCGGCGCGGCGCTGGCCGGCGCGGACGGCGCCACCACCGCGGCGCTCTGTGCCGCGGGCCGGGCCGCCGGCACCGCGTTCCAGCTCCGCGACGACCTCCTCGGGGTGTTCGGCGATCCGGCGGTGACCGGCAAGCCGTCGGGGGAGGACGTCCGCGAGGGCAAGCCGACGTATCTGGTCGCGGTCGCCCGGGACCTGGCCGAGGCGGCCGGCGACCGTGCGGCGCTCGACCTGCTCGACACCGCGGTCGGGGACCGGGGGCTCACCGAGGACGTTCTGGACCGGGTGCGGGTCGTGCTGGTCCGCACCGGGGCGCGCGACGCCGTCGAACGCCGCGCGGCCCGCCTCGCCACCGAGGCCGAGCGCCACCTCGCCGCCGCCCCGCTGGCACCGGGGCCGGCGCGCGAACTGCTCCTGCTGCTGCGCCGTGCGGCCGGTGTCGGCGCTCCCCACCCGCCGGGGCACCCGGCCCTCCCGACGACCGGCCGATGACGGGCGCACACCGCCCGACCGGACGTCCACCGGTGTCCCGCCCCGACCGCCGGACGTCCGCGCCGCGCGTGCTGCCGGACCGGTCGCTGACCCGTCGGCAGCTCCGGTGGACGCCGCGCCCGCCGGCTGACGGTCCGTCCGCCGCAGTGGGAAGCGACGCGTTGTACCGAGAACCGACCCGCCGTCCCGTGAACCGACCCGAACCGACCCGCCGTTCCGAGAACCGACCCGCCCGCCGGCCCGACGACGACCCACGAACCGTAAGGACCACCGCCCCATGAGGACCACGCAAGGGCCCACCGACCACGTCGTGGTGGTCGGGGCCGGGCTCGCGGGACTGTCCGCCGCGCTCCACCTGCTGGGCGCCGGCCGCCGGGTCACCGTCGTCGAACGCGACCCGCTGCCCGGCGGCCGGGCCGGGCGCCGCGACGTCGGCGGCTACCGCGTCGACACCGGCCCGACCGTGCTGACCATGCCCGACCTCGTCGAGGAGGCGTTCGCCGCCGTCGGCCACCGGCTCGCCGACCGGCTCGACCTCGTCCCCCTGCACCCCGCCTACCGGGCCCGGTTCGCCGACGGCTCGTCGCTCGACGTGCACACCGAGGCCGCGGCCATGGAGGCCGCCGTCGAGCAGTTCGCCGGCGGCCGGGAGGCGCTCGGCTACCGGCGGCTGCGACAGTGGCTGGAACGCCTCTACGCCGTGCAGATGCGCCGGTTCATCGACGCCAACTTCGACTCGCCGTTCCAGCTCCTCCACCCCGATCTGGCCCGGCTCGCCGCCCTCGGCGGCTTCGGCCGGCTCGACGCGCGCATCGGACGGTTCGTCACCGACGAGCGGCTGCGCCGGATCTTCTCCTTCCAGGCGCTCTACGCGGGTGTGCCGCCGGCCCGCGCGCTCGCCGCTTACGCCGTCATCGCGTACATGGACACGGTGGCCGGGGTGTACTTCCCGCGCGGCGGCATGCACGCCCTGCCGCAGGCGCTCGCGGACTCGGCGGCCGAGGCGGGCGCCGCCTTCCACTACGACACGTCGGTGGCCCGGCTGGAGCGGTCCGGCGACCGGATCACCGCCGTCGTCACCGACCGGGACCTGCGCATCCCGTGCGACGCGGTGGTCCTCACCCCCGACCTGCCCGTCAGCTACCGGCTGCTCGGGCGCGCCCCACGCCGCGCCGTCCCGCTGCGGCACTCGCCCTCGGCGGTCGTGCTGCACGCGGGCACCGACCGGACCTGGCCGGAACTCGCCCATCACACCCTGTCGTTCGGCGCCGCCTGGAAGGGCACCTTCCACGAGCTGACCCGCACCGGCGCGCTGATGAGCGACCCCTCGCTGCTCATCACCCGGCCGACCGCCGGCGACCCCGGCCTCGCCCCGCCCGGGAAGCACCTGCACTACGTCCTCGCGCCCTGCCCCAACACCGACATCGGCCCGGACGCCCGCGCCTGGGGCGAGCTGGGACCCCGCTACCGCGACAGCGTCGTCGCCGAACTGGAACGGCGCGGCCTGGCCGGATTCGGCTCCTCCATCGAGGAGGAGTGCCTGGTCACCCCCGCCGACTGGACCGCCCAGGGACACGCGGCCGGCACCCCGTTCTCGGCCGCGCACACCTTCCCGCAGACCGGGCCGTTCCGCCCGGCCAACCTCGTCTCGGGCACGGTGAACGCCGTACTCGCCGGCTGCGGCACCACACCCGGCGTCGGCGTGCCGACCGTCCTCGTCTCCGGCAAGCTCGCCGCCGCCCGGATCACCGGCCCGCGGCCCCGCCGCTCCACCGTGCCCGCCCCGCGCCCCGTCCCGAAAGGCACCGCCGTATGACCGCCCGCGAACTCGACGCGGCAGGCATCCACGACCCGGAACTGCGGGCCGCCTACCTCGCCTGCCGCGCCCTCAACGCCCGTCACGGCAAGACCTACTTCCTGGCCACCCGCCTGCTGCCGGTCGACCGCCGCCCCGCCGTGCACGCCCTGTACGGCTTCGCCCGGTGGGCCGACGACATCGTGGACGAGCCCGGCGGACGGCAGCGGGAACCCGCGCTGCGCGCCCTCGAACAGCAACTGTCCGAGGGGCTCGCCCGGGGCCGCGCCGAGGAGCCGGTGATCCGCGCGCTGATCGACACCGCCGACGCCTACGGCATCGACCACCGCCACTTCACCGATTTCATGGCCTCCATGCGCAGCGACCTGACCGTGACCGACTACGCCTCGTACGAGGAACTCGGCCGCTACACGCACGGATCCGCGGCCGTGATCGGCCTCCAGATGCTCCCGGTGCTCGGCACCGTCGGCCCGCGCGAGGAGGCCGCCCCGTACGCCGCCGCGCTCGGCGTGGCCTTCCAGCTCACCAACTTCCTGCGCGACGTGGGCGAGGACCTCGACCGGGGCCGGGTCTACCTCCCCGCCGACCTGCTCGCGGCGCACGGCGTCGACCGCGAGCTGCTGAGCCACAGCAGGGCCACCGGCAGCCGGGACGCGCGGATCACCGGGGCGCTGCGGGCCGCCGCCGCCCACAACCGCCGGATCTACCGGCAGGCGCGGCCCGGACTCGACCTGCTGGACCCGGTCGCCCGCCCCTGCATCCGTACCGCGTTCGTGCTGTACGGGGGGATCCTGGACGCGATCGAGGCGGACGGTTACGCCGTGCTGCACCGGCGCGCGGTCGTCTCCCGGGCCCGGCGCGCGACCGTGGCCCTGGACGGCCTGGTCCGCACCGTCGCTGCCCGGACCGTCGCCCGCACCCGCGCCGCCGGGCGGCCCGTCGCCCCCGGCGCCTCCACCGCCCGGCACACCACCGGACCGGCCGCCCGGCCCGCACCGGCACCGCGGACGCCCGTACCCGAGAGGGACCGCGCGGGCCGCGAGGACGCGTCGTGAACCCCATGGAACCCGCACGGGCCCGAACGGCCCCGGCCCGCCGGGCCGGGACCCACCGCGAGGAGGCGGCATGAGCAAGGACCGACGCGGCCGGATCCCCCTGAGCCTGCGGCGCGACCCGGTGCCGTGGGACCGCCAGCGCCCCACCTGGCGGGAGGCCAGGCCCGCCCTGATCGCCGGCGCCCTGAAGCACGCGTCGGCCCGGCCGTCGGGGAACTGGTACGTCATCGGCGGGTCCCGCGCGATCGCCCCGGGCGCGTCCTTCGGGCGGAAGGTGGCCGGCACCGAGGTCGTGGTGTGGCGGGACGCCGACGGGCTGCTGCGCGCCGGTCCCGGCGCCTGCCCGCACCTCGGCGCCCCGCTCCGCGACAGTCCCGTCCGCTGCGGCACCCTGGTCTGCCACTGGCACGGACTGGCCCTGGACGGGGGCCCGTTCGCCGGATGGGAGCCCTACCCGGCGTACGACGACGGGGTGTTGTGCTGGGTGCGCCTCGATGCGGTGGGCGGCGAGGCCCCGTCGGACCGCCCGGTGATTCCCGCACGTCCCCGCCCTGCCGCAGCGCTGGACGCGGTGTACGAGGGGTTCGGTGTCTGCGAGCCCGAGGACGTCGTCGCCAACCGCCTCGACCCGTGGCACGGCGCCTGGTTCCACCCGTACTCGTTCGTCGACCTGACCGTGCTGGACACCTCCGGCGCCGACGGGTCCGACGGGTTCGCCGTCGAGGTCTCCTTCAAGGTGGCCGGGCGGCTGGTGGTGCCCGTGCGGGCGGTGTTCACCGCTCCGGAGCCGCGAACCGTCGTCATGCACATCACCGAGGGCGAGGGCCGGGGCTCGGTGGTGGAGACCCATGCCACCCCGCTCGGCGAGGACCGGTCGGGACGGCCGCGCACCGCCGTGGTGGAAGCGGTGATCGCCGCCTCCGACCGTCGCGGCTTCGCCGTCGCCCGCGCGGCCGCCCCACTGCTGCGCCCCCTCGTACGGGCGTCGGCGGGCCGGCTGTGGCGCGACGACCTCGCCTACGCCGAACGCCGCTGGGAACTCCGCAGCACGGGCCGGTTCCCCGGCTGACACCGGGGGCGGGGCGGGGGCCCGTCCCCGCCCCGCCGTCCGCCGGCCGGGACGGCCCCCGCCCCCTCCGTCAGCCGCCCAGCCGGGCCAGCGCGCGCAGGGGGGCCGAGCGTCCCGCACGCGGCACCGTCCACAGCGTCTGACCGCGTACGCCCCACCGCTCCAACAGGGCGTTGGCCGCGAGGAAGCCGCTGGTTGCGGCCCGCTCCATCAGGGCCACCGGCAGCCCGGTGCGGACCAGGTCGCCCGCGATCACCACCGACGGGTCCGGGGTGCGGACCGTGGGCCGGTCGGCGTATCCGCCCACCGGGAAGTGCGGGCAGTCCGCCCGCCACTCGTGCCGCGCGTCCACGATCCCGGCCGACGCCGTCTCCGGGTACAGCCGGTGCAACTGCCGTAGGGTCTCCGCCCGTACGGCCTCACGGTCCGCGTCCGGGGAGATGGCGTACGCGTGCAGCTCGACGACGGAACCCCCGGTGCGGCGGGCCCAGCGCCCGGCCTCGCCCTCCCAGCGCTCCAGCACGCTGACGTTGTCCAGCGGGCCGAACCCGCTCGTGCCGAGGAAGCCGGGCCGGTCCGGCGCCACCGGCCGGTCCAGCCAGAGCCGCGACACGAGGAACGGCGGCGCCGTCCGCAACCGCCCGATCCTGGCCCGCCACGCGGCGTCGCCCAGCTCCGGGGACGCCTCCACCAGCGACCGCAGCCCGCCGCCGTCAGGCGCCAGCACCACCGCGTCGTACCGCACCGTCGCACCGTCGGCGCGGACCTCCGCCCCGTCCCGCTCCGGCGTCACCCGCTCCACCGCCGACCCGGTGCGCACCCGCACCCCGTGCTTCTCCAGGTACGCGCCGAGCGGGTCCCACAGCGCCTGCGGGAACGGCTCGCCCGGCACGTCGAAGAGCAGTCCCTCGGCCGATCCGAGGAAGTAGATGTGGAACATCAACACCAGCTCCGCGGCCGAGAGTTCGCCCGGATCGGCGAAAAAGCTGCGGGAGAACACCTCGAACGCCAGGTGGTGCGCCGCCTCGGGGAAGCGGACCCGGGAGAGAAAGTCGCGGGCGCTGACCCCGTCCAGCTGTTCGTAGACCTGCGGCACCCGCACGTCCAGCAGCGGGAGCGCCGCGCGCGGGTTCATCGCCAGCAGGTCGCGCGCACCGAAGGTGGGGCTCAGCGCGACGAACCCCAGCGCGCTGAACGGAGGCGTGCGCGGCACCCGCGCGAAGCTGTCGTACGTTCCCGAACCGTGGCGCAGCGGGTAGTCGGGGACCGCGGTCAGCGAGGAGAGCGAGGGATCGACCCGGCGGATCAGCCCCCGCAGGTTGTAGTACTGCCGGAAGAACGCGTGGAAGCCGCGGCTCATGGTGACCTCGGACCCGTCCGCCAGCCGGGTGGACCAGCCCGCGAGCCGGCCGCCCAGCTCCCCGCCCCGCTCGTGCAGGGTCACCCGTACGCCGCGTTCCGCCAGCACGGTCGCGGCGGCGATGCCCGCGATCCCGCCGCCGACCACCGCCACCTCGGGAGCCCCGCCGGTGAACCGCTCCCGGCCGGGGACAGGGTGGAGCACCTCGGCCCTGCGGTCCCGGCCGTGCCGCCGCCCGTCCGGGACCCGCCCGCGCCCCCTCATGCCCCCGCCTCCGCCGCCCGGGGGGACCGGGCGGTGAACGTGTGGGTGATGCCGGTCTGCCATCCCGGCAGCGGCAGCACCCGCACGTCCTCGAAACCGGCCCGCCCCGCCCGCCGCGCGAACTGCGGCGCGGTGTCGAACTCCAGGACGCTGCGCCAGAGATGGCGGTACAGCTCCGCGTCGCGCGCCACCCGCCCGAGCGGGATCACGACGGTCCGGCAGACCGCCGTCCACACCGCGCGCGGGACCGCGCCCCCGGCGAGCGTGTACTCGTGCACCGCGAGCCGCCCGCCGGGCGTCAGCAGCTCCCGTGCGGTGGCCAGCGTGTCGTCCGGGTCCGTGACGTTGCGGAAGAGGTACGCGGCGAACACCGCGTCGAACGGGCCGCCCAGGGCGTCGGCGGCCAGCTTCTCGACGGGGGAGTGGACGAAGGAGACGTGACCGGGCCAGTCCTTCGCCGCGGCGCGTTCCAGCATCCCGGCCGACGCGTCCACCGCCACGATCTCCGCGTCGGGCGCGGCGGTCAGCAGCGCTGCCGTGGACGCGCCGGTCCCGCACCCCAGATCCAGCACCCGCAGCCCGGCCCCGCCGAGCGGCAGCCCCAACCGGCGCGCGGAGCGGCGCAGATGGGAGTGGTAGCCGGGGCTGGCCGCCACCAGCCGGTCGTAGGCGTGCGAGCCGCGGTCGAAGGCCGCCGACAGTTGGGCGTCGTGGAGCAGGGTCATGAAAGGTGTCACTCCTGGTGGGGCAGTGCGGGCCGGCCGTGCCGGTCCGTCGGGTGGGTGCGGGGCCGGTGCGGGGCTGCGGGGGAGGCCGGGCGCCGGGGCAGGAAGGGCAGTTCGGCGACGGTCCTGAGCATCGGCGCCACGGGTGTCCGCAGTCCGACCAGCAGGTCCTCGTGGAACCGGGAGGTGCCGTCGAGGAACCGCAGCAGGCGCTCGGCGGGCACCTCGCGGAAGAGACCGGTGAAGAACGCGGCCCCGTCCACCCGCCCGGTGTCCAGGGCCCGCAGCATCACCGCGTCCATCGCCCCGGACCACGCCCGGTACGGCGGAACCGGCTGCGGCGGCAGCCCCCGGCGCAGCCGCGCGGCGATCGCCCGGCCCTGCCGCTGCACCGCCGCGAAGGTGTACCCGGTGGAGGCCCGGGTGGCGCCGCCGGCCGTGCCGATCCGGAAGACCGACGCGCCGGCGCGCACCGGGAACCGCCCGTCGGTCATCGGGATGACGCCGCGCTCGCGGCCCAGCACCTCGTACCGCCCGAGGCCCAGCACCTCGTCGGCGTACCGGCGCAGGGCGTGCGCGTAGCCGGCCTCGTCCAGCGGGGTCCGGGAGAACTCGGTGTACTCCACCAGCGCGGTGTGCGGGTCCGTCGGCAGCACGTAGCCGAAGGAGAGGCCGTGGCCGGGCTGCGGGGTGCGGAAGTCCATCAGGTCGGCGGTGCCGGGGTCGAAGACGGGCTGTTCGGTGCGCAGGAACCAGCCGCCGAAATGCTGGAGCAGCGTGGTGCGGGCCGGGGGGAGCCGGCGCGGCGGGCGCGAGTCGAAGGCGTACCGGGCGGTGTACACCGTCCGGCGGCCCCCGTCGTCCAGGCAGACCACCTCGGCCCCGCCGTCCGGCGTGTCCCGCACCGCGCGCACCGTCGCCGTGACGCGCCGCAGACCGGCCGCGCCGGCCAGGCGCCGCTCCACGAAGGACTCGAAGGCGTCGGAGCGGAGCATCTTGTAGCGCAGCGGGGCCGGTTCGACCACCGTCGGCGCACCGTCGGCGCCGCGCACCCGCAGCCGGCGCCACGACCCCGACAGCACCGCGTCGAACTCGCCGCCCGCACGCTCCCAGAAGCACCAGGTGCGCGGCGGCGGCCGCAGCGGACCGGGCGGCGCGTCGATCAGCAGGACCGACGGCGCCCGCCCCCGGCCGGGGGCGCAGAGGCGGTGGGCCAGCGAGAGCCCGGCGAGTCCCGCGCCCACGACGACGACGTCCGCGTGCGGCAACGAAAACCCCTCTCCTACGGTGTGCCTACGGGCCGACGACGGGGCGGGCGCCGCCGGAGACCGGAACCGCCCGCCGGTCACGCACGCACCCGCGTTGTCGACGATCCTTCCGCAGCCGGGGCCGATCCGGATGCATCCGACGCGCGGAGGCCGCGCGTCGCTCCACCGGCCGCCGGCGCCCCGCTCAGCCGGAGGAGTCCGGGGGCCGGCCGGTTCCTTCGATCTCGGCACGGATCACCGGCCACAGCCGGGCCGGCGGGGGCAGCGGCAGGTCGGCCGCGGTGGCGGTGCGCACGGCCCGCACGACGTCGCGCAGCGCCGCCAACTCGGTGCGGCAGCGGACGCAGCGCCGCAGATGGGCGGTGACGCGCGGGGTGCGGACGGACTCGTTCCCGAAGGCCATCTCGGTCAGTACGTCGTCGGGGGCATGAGGCACCTGGCTCCCTTCCTCGCCTCCTGCTTCGGGCCGGGACACGGTTACGGACGCAGCGGGCGGCGCGGAAGCCCCCGTACGGCGGAACGCCGCACGCCCCCGGCTCCGTGGGCCGGGGGCGTGCCGTACCGGCGCGCCCGCGTGGACGGCGGGCGGCCCGGCGGTCGGGGGCGCGGGCGTGGGGCGCGGGTCAGCGGGCGCCGTGGCGGCGGTCCGCGGCGGGCGCCGGGGAGACGGCACGGCCCGCGGTCACCGGGGTGGGCGCGGGGCGCGCGGCACGGGCGGCGTCCTCGCGGGCGGCACGGTCCGGGTGGCGTTCGCGCCAGTACGGGTTGTCGTGCGGCAGGCCGCCGGTCACCCGTCCGTACATGCCGAACGTCATGATCAGCAGCCCCATCACGAAGCTGAAGACGACGTTGGACATCCGGAAGTCCAGGAAGTTGGCGGCCCGGTCCAGGATGAAGATGTGGACGAAACCGCTGAGCACGAACAGCGCGCCGACCACCATGTTGATCGTGGAGGCGGTGTTGCCGCCGACCACCGCTCCGGCGACCAGCACGCAGCCGACGACCACCGAGATCAGACTGAGCAGGCCGTTGGTCGACAGCCCCGCGACACTGGCGCCCGCGGTGTCGAAGAAGGCGAGCTGGTCCGCGAAGCCGAGGGCACCGAACACCAGCAGCAGGATGCCGCAGAGTCCGGCTCCCACGCGGTAGACGCGGGCCAGCCGGTGGTCCAGGGGGAATTCGTCGCGCAGTTTCATGACCGCTCCTGTTCCGGAATCCGAACGGCCCGGCCGGGCGGGGTGCGCACCGGCGGCGGGCGGGACGACTGTGGGTCAGCGCACCTCGGGAGCCGCGTCGGCGAGAGCCCGGCGCAGCCGCTGCAGGGCCCGCCTGGCGTGGCTCTTCACGGTCCCGAGCGGCAGCCCGGTGCGCTCGGCGATCTGCACCTGGGTGAGGTCGTCGAAGAATGCCATGCAGAGGATGTGCCGCTGAGTCTGCGGCAGGCGGCTCAGTTCCTGGGTGACCAGCACCCGGTCCAGGACCGCTTCGGGGCGCGCGGAGTCGGCGTCGAGCACCTGTTGCCGGGCGGCCGACGCGGCGGCCAGTTCGGTCCTGCGGGTGCGCGCCGCGAGTGCGTCGGCGATCTTGCGCCGGGTGATGCCCACCAGCCAGCCCGGCAGCGGGCCGCGCTCGGGGTGGTATCCGGCGCGCCCCCGCCAGGCCGCCATGAAGACCTGCTGCGTCACGTCCTCCGCCTCCCGCACGTCCCCGAGGGACCGGGCGGCCAGCGTGTGCACCAGGGTGCCCCACCGGACGTAGACGCGGGCGAAGCAGTCGGCGTCGCCCCGGACCAGGCCGGCCGCGAGTTCCGCGTGCTCGGCCTCGTCCGACTCGGGGGTGCCGTAGGAGCTTGCGTGGGGTGGGCCGGAGACCGGGCGCGGACCGCGCGGCGCGGACACACGGTGCTCCGGCGCGTCGCGCGGCGGCGCGGCGGTGGTCCGGGCGGGTGTCTCGAGCGCGGTCATGGGGGTCCCTCCTCGTCCCGCGGATGCGGCGGCCCTGCTCCGGGCGGCCACGGAGCCCCGTTCCGGGCTCCGGCGGGTCCCGGAACCCGGTTGCCGGGCCCGGATCCGCTCCGTTGCGGTCAGAGAACCCGCGAACGCATCGAAGCAGCAACATGCATCGTTTCTGCGTCGTATCGTGTCCGCATGGACGAGTCGGTCGCTCAACTCACCCGGACGGCGCCCGAAGGCGGACTGACGACGGGGGCCGTGGCACGCCTGCTGGGCGTCGCCCCCACCACCCTGCGGACCTGGGACCGGCGTTACGGCCTCGGGCCCGCCGGCCGCGAGGGCGGCCGGCACCGGCGCTGGACCCCGGCCGACATCGCCGTGCTGGTCCGCATGTGCGAGCTGACCAGTGCCGGGCTGCCGCCGGGGGAGGCCGCGCGCGCCGCCCGCAGCCCGGAGACGGCCGGCGGCCCCGCGCCCTCCACGCCCGGCCCCCGGCCCTCCACCGCCCCCGGAGCCCTGCCCATCGGCCGCGCCCGGACCGAGGCGCGCGGGCTGGGTCGGGCCGCCGTGCGGCTGGACGGCCGGACCGTCGACGCCCTGCTGGCCGACGCGCTGGACCGGCACGGTCTGGTGGGCGCCTGGGACGAGGTGATCATGCCGACCCTGCACGCGGTCGGCCGCAAGTGGGAGACCTCCGGCGAACGGTACGTCGAGGTCGAACACCTGCTGTCCTGGCACGTGTCCAGCGCCCTGCGAGGAGCGGCCACCGGGCCCGAGCCGCGTCCGGGAGCCGGAGTCTCCCTGCTCGCCTGCGCCCCCGACGAGACCCACACCCTCCCGCTGGAGGCGCTCACCGCCGCCCTCGTCCAACAGGGCCTGCCGCTGCGGATGTTCGGCGCCGCGCTGCCGGTGGACGCGCTGGAGGAGGCGGTGCGCCGCACCGGTCCCACCGCCGTCGTCCTGTGGTCGCAGTCCCGCACCACCGCGAGCCGCGCGCTCGTCCTGCGGATGGCCGGAATGGAGTGGGGCGTACGCGGCGCCCGCACCCGCCCCGCCCTGCTGCTCGCCGGACCCGGCTGGGCCGGCCCCCAGCCCGCCGGAACCCTCCGGCCCACCAGCCTCGGGGAGGCCCTCGCCACCCTCGCGGCGCTCGCGGTGCGCTGACCGGGGGATGCGCGGTCCGCCGCCGACGCCCCGTCACCCGCCCGGAACGGACGGCCGGCGTCCGCTCAGCCGGACCCGCACACCGGCAGGTCCTGCCGCACCCGCAGCGAGTCCAGTTCCCTCAGCAGGTCGCCGAGTTCGTCCGGCGCGACCAGGTGACGCAGGACCGCCTGCTGGAAGGCGTCCCGTGTGGTGCGGGGCATGGCGTCGGACGCGTCCCAGCAGCGGACCCGGCCGGACCCGCGCAGGATCTCGCCGATCTTCCCTCCGGTCGCGTCCTGCCCGCCCGGCTCGGCCGCCCTGTTCGCCGTGTACTCCGGCAACTCGGTCCCGGGGTCCGCCAGGTAGCGGATCAGCTGTTCGGCCTCCGGGGTCCGGTGGTACACGGCGGCGAGGTCGCCGGAGACCTCCCAGGCGCCGGCGTTCGGCCCCGCGCCGGGAACGACGTCGGAGAAGTGGACGAAACCGCCTTCCCCCGCCCAGCGTCCGGCGCGGAAGGAGCCCTGGTGCTCCAGCCGACCGGGCGCGCAGGCGTCGGCGAAACCGGTGGTCAGCGCCTCCTCGGCGGGCCGGCCGCCGCCCGCGGCCACCATGTCCGCCCAGGTGGACCACGCCTTGGCCACCGCTTTGTCGGTCCACGCCAGCTTGCCGTTGGCCCAGTCCTCGTACACCCGTGGGCCGGCCTGCTGGAGCAGGATGTCCTCGACCCAGTCGGTGCCGGGCCAGCCGGAGGTGGCACCGGACTCCATGCCGAGGCACCACCGTCCGGGCGCGACCGACTCGGTCGGCGCCGTTCGTCCGCCGTACCAGACCATGCTCTTCAGCCCCGTCTTGACGGGCAGCCAATAGGTGTGGGCCTCCTCGCCCGGCACGGTGATCTCGGGGGCCCAGAACCGGTCGTACTGCTCCGTGTCGAACAGCTGGTCGAGCGGATGCAGTCGACCGTCCATGGCGTGGGCGAGCAGCTCTCCCGGTCCGGGGAGCACCGCCACGTCGGGCGGGCTGCCGGCCGCCATGTCGGCGGCGAGCACCTGGCTGAGCGCCGAGCTGCCCTGGTAGACCACGTCGATCCGGTACTTCGCCTCGAACGGCTCGATGACGTGTTCCTCGAACTGAGCCCGCTCCTCGCCGCTCCAGCTGGCCAGCAGGGTGACGGAACCCTGCGTGCCGCGCATCCACCGCACCCCGCCGTACACCCCGGCGGCGAGCAGGACCAGGCAGACGCAGAGAACGCCGAGCGTACGGGGCCGGGGGGCCCTCACCGCGGCACCCGGAACCGGTACTCGGCGATCCGCGGCCACAGCCCCCACACCGTCAGAACCACGACCACAGCCCCTCCCAGCACGATCCAGTCGGACAACGACGCCCAGAACCAGGCGTTTTCGAGGATTCCCGCCACCTCGTCCGCGACGTCGGGAACCCTTTGAGCGGCAACGGGGTCCCGCACCCGGGAAAGGGCGTCCGCCATGGCCGCGTGCGCGGTGGCCGTGCGGACGGCCAGCGCGGGCACACCGATCGCGCCCAGCGCGGCGGCCGCGGACAGGGGAAACCGCACGGGTTCCCGGAAACGCCGCCGCAGGAAGCGCTGTGTCTCCAGCAGTGCGGCACACCACGACACCCACAGAGCCGCGACCGCGCCCCAGCCCGCCCACGACTGCCACGGAAAGGCGGCCTGCCGTCGGGCCTCCGCCACTTGGCCGGCCCGCAGGTCGGCGAGACGGCTCATGATGTCGCCGTCGGCGCCGGGGCCGAGGACCTGGTCCGCGTAATGGAGATACGCCGCTCGCAACGGCGAACCGGCCGGCTCGCGGCCCATGCGGTCCAGCCAGACCGAGTAGACCGCGATCAGGCCGGTGACCGTCTGGAGGTCGTGGCGGCCCTCGACGCCGGTCACGTTCTCGGACGCCGCGAGCGCGAGGCTCTGCTGGGCGACCGAGATCCGCGTGTGGAACTCGCCGCTGATGTCGCCGCCGCCACCGCTCTCGACGACGCGGTGGGCGCCGTCCAGGGCGCCGCGGGCGGTGTCGACGGCGAGGATGCCGGGAGCGGTCGCGTCGTTGAGCGGCACCGCGTCGTCGTGGACCCCCCGGTAGGACAGGAACAGCGCGAGCGTGGTGGCGATCGCGAGGGCCAGCAGCCTCCTGAGCCTCAGGGCGAGGTCCCGGCCGGTGGTGCTCACCTCCGCTCCTCGAAACGGTGGCCGCAGGCCGGACAGAACCGGGCGGCTGCCGGCGACGCGCCGGAGCAGCGCGGGCAGCGCGTCGTGGCCCTGTCCGGGGCCGGCCCGGCGCCCGGCGCGGTGCCCGACGACGGGCCGTAGGTGCTGTGGCTGCTCACCGTGATCAGCCGCTCGAAGTCGACGGCTGCCGCCTCGGGGCGCAGGACCACCCGGCCGGCCCGGGCGTCCTCGACCCGCACCAACCGGGCCAGCCGGTCCAGGTGTTCGGCGGCGCCCACGGCATGGGCCAGCTGGACCGCCCGGCCGAGATGCCGCTCCGCCTCGTCGCGCAGACCCTGGCGGTGGGCGTCGGTGGCGGCGGCCACGGCTTCGCCGAGGCGTTGGTGCTGCCCGAAGTGCTCGACCTGGGCGTCGGTGTGCTGGGACAGGGCGGGGTTCTCCGTCCAGTGCACCAGACACGGTTGCGGCGCGGGCAGCCGCGCCCCGGTCCCCGGAGCGTCGACGGCGACCACCGCGAGCTGCAGATCCTCCCCGCGTGGGCGGCCCTCGGGGTCGGCCGACAGGCAGAGTTGGTAACGGCGGGTCTCGTCGCCCCAGGCCCGGGTGACGAAATTCGTGCCGTCCTCCCCGGTCAGCTCGGCCTCGTGCGGAAAGACCTGCTTCAGGTAGCGCACGGAACACCCGGGCATCGTCGTCACGGAGATCCTGAGTTCCGGAACACTCTTGGCGACCAGACCGTCCATCAGCTTCTCGTAGGCGGCGGGCAGGTCCTGTTCCTCGCGCACGGCGTCGGCACTGCCGTGCAGGCGCGTGGCGATGCCCACCAGTTCACGGCCGTCCCAGCCGTCTCCGATGCCCCACGCGTCACAGACGAAGCGGCCGTCACAGGCATCCAGGACCGGCCCGAGCGGCATCTGATCGTCGTGCTGGTTCTTGCCGTCGGTGAGGAGCAGCACGTGCCCGATGGGCGCGTGCTGTGCCGCCAGCAGCCGGCGGCACAGATCCAGCCAGGCTCCGATGCACGTACCGCCGCCGGCGACCAGATCGTGCACGGCACGCGCCGCCCGCGCCCGCGTGCCGGGGGAGGCCCGCACCATGCCCGGCGCGTCCGGGTACACCATGGAGGCCCGGTGGTCACCGCGCACGACCGCGAACGGGGTGCCGTCGGGCAGCTTGCGGATCGCCGCGAGCGCCGCCTGCTGGGCGGCGTGCAGCTTCTCCACCGGCCAGCTCATCGAACTGGAGCAGTCGACGGCGAGGACCTGCGCGAGGACCGGTCCGTCCGGACCGCCGGCGCTCCCGGCTCCGTCCACCCGCACGCTGAGGACGCAGTGCATCCGCGGGTCCCCGGACTCGTCCGAGAGGTACTTCCACTGGCTGATCTCCAGCCCCACGGTCATCCGCCCGCCCGTCCGGGGCGATCCTGTGTCCACGCCGTCCCCACCCCTCGTCGTTCCGCAGTCCCGCGTCGCCGTCGATCACGCAGTCCGCCGCCACCTCCGCACGCGTTCCCGGGGGCCGGGTGGCCGCGGCAGCACCGAGTACGCCCGGTCCAGGAGGTCGCCGCGCTCACCGACGCTGCGCGTCTGACCTGCCAGGCGCTTCAACGACCGGTGCAACAGTCCGCGCAGCGCCTCCTCGGTGTCCTGCGGCCCGAACAACTCGCCGGCGGGAAACCCGCCGCCCCAGCCCCCGGCCGGCCGGCCGACGAGGGCGTGCTCCCGCAGTTCCGCGACCAGGCGGTCCCGGGCGGCGCCGTCCCCCAGGCGCAGCCCGGCCAGCCGTTCGCCGGCCTCGACCAGGTCGGCGGCGGTCGGCCGGGAGCCGCCCGGCGGCCACCAGGCCAGCACCCGCACCGCCGCGATCCGGGCCGCGTCGAAGTGCCGGGCCGTGGTCGGGACCTCGTCCAGGACCGCCACGGCCGCCCGGCGGCCGTCCCGGCGCAGCCGGACCCGGGCCAGACCGAACGCGGCGCTGCCCTGGGCGGGGTCCCGCCGCCCGACGGCCTCGTAGTACTGCTCGGCCGACTGCTCGCGGGCCCGCGCCCGGTCGGCCGGGTCGTGTCGGGGACTCCGGTGCCCGCGCGTCGGCGCCGGGTCCGTCGGCCGGGACCGTTCGGGCGGTGCGCGCAGATGCTCGGCCAGGTATTCGGCGCAGTACCCGAGCGCCAGTTTCGGCGCGGTCTCTCCGGGCAGCGCGGCGTAGGCGGCGGCGAACTCGTCCTCCGCCTCGCCGACCGCTCCGCGGGTCAGGTGCACCAGCCCCCGGTGCCAGAAGATCCGCCAGTCGTGGGTGCCGCTCCACTGCTCGGCCCGGCCCGTCCACACCTCGGCACGCTCCGCGTCCCCGGCGTTCACGTAGGCGCGGCACAGCCACAGAGCGCTTTCCACGGTCCGCAGCGCGGGGTCGCCCTGCGCCTGCTCCGCGACACGGTCGGGTGTGCCCGCGGCGAGTTGGCCGAGCAGCACCGCCGCAGGGTCCGAGGGATCGGGGCGGGGTACCGGCAGTGCCCGTGCCGTCTCCCGGGGGTCGGGGGCCCCGGCCGGCAGGGCCGGCTCCCCGCCGTGGGCGTGCTCCGTCCAGCGCGTCAGCGCCGGGACGGTGCCGAGGCCGTCGCCGAAGACGGCTGCCGTCGCCGAGAACCGGGTGGACCGCTCCGGATAGGGCTCGTGTCCGCCCAGTGCCTGGTGTTCGCGCAGCACCTCCCACAACTGACGGGACATCTCCGCCGCGGAACGGAAGCGGGCGGCGGGCTCGGCATGGGTGGCCCGGCGGATCAGCTCGTCGAAGGAACGCGCGGCGAGACCCACCGGCGGGGCCGCCCGTTCGGCCAGTACCTTCAGGGTCCGGCCCACGGTGAACAGGTCGCTGTCGACGGCGAGTCCGCGTTCCTCCCGCTCCTTCTTCGGCGGGGCGTAGCCGTGGGTGAAGACGATCCCGGAGGAACGGTCGTCGGTACGCCGGATCGCGCCCAGGTCGATGACCTTGATCTCGCGCCCGTAGTGGATGACGTTCTCGGGCTTCATGTCGCAGTAGAGGAGACCCTGGTCGTGCAGGTACTCCAACGCGCCCAGGATCTTGCAGCCGTAGGTGATGACGTGCCCGAACTCGAGGCCGCCGGGGCCGAAGAGCCGGGCCAGCGCCTCCCGCGGGGCGGAACCGATCCAGGCCAGGGAGCGCCCGCCGACGTACTCCATGACGATGTAGCCGGTCGGGTCGGCTTCGCCCGGCGCCCGGTGCTGGACGTGGGTGACGATGCGGACGATGTCACGGTGGTGGAGCGTCGTCAGCGAACGGCGTTCCTCGACGGCGGCACGCCGGGCCACCGCGTCCCCGGTGTTGATCAGGCCCTTGAGGACCACCTGCAGGCCGGGCACGCGGGTGTCCTCGGCGAGGTAGACCCAGCCGTGGCCACCGACCGTCAGGTACCCGAGCACTTCGTAGTGGTCGCCCACCCGGTCGCCCGGACGGAGTTTCGGCAGGAACGAGTAAGAGGTTCCGCACTCGGGGCAGAACCCGTGGTCGGGCGAGGGCGACCCGTCGTACGAGACGCCGATGGTGCCGGCGCAGTTGTCGACACCGCAGCGCCGGCCGCCGCTGGGGGGACGGGCGCTGGTGCTCGCCGCCTCGGAGGGCGCGGGTGCGGGCAGGTGGGGGAGGACGAGGAGACCGTCGCGGTCCAGCACGCCGGTCGTGGGCGGCGCGGGAGCGGACGAGGGAGAGGGTCGTGCCGGACCGGAGTGGTCCGGGGGTGCCGCCGCGGGACGCGGTGGCACCGCCTCCGGGGCCGCGGGACGTCGGAAACAACGGTCGCAGAAACCCGTGACCATGATCCGGCCGCCCCGGCAGCCGGATCTGACGCAGGGCGCACCGCTCATGCCGACGGCCCCCCGTGCGTCCGCCGGTGCGCCGCGGGGCCGGCGGGCGTCCCGTCGCCCGCGCCCCGGTCGCCCGCGTCGCCGTCGCTCGTGCCCCCCGCGGCGCCGATGCCGTCGACGCGGCGGGTGAACGCCTCCACCGCCGCCTGTGCCACGCGCACGTCGCAGGGGGTCGCACGGAGCAGGGCGTGCGCCCTGAGGTACAGGTCGTCGACCGCCCGGTCCTCCGCTCCGAGGGTGGAGCGCTGGTACAGGACGTGGTACCCGCGCAACCGGCCGGCGAGTTCGTCCCTGCGCTCGCGCAGCCGCCCGAGCCGGGCGAGGCTCCTCGTCAGCCGGGCCGCGACCCGGTCGGCAAGCCGTTCGTAGCGGGAGAGGTCCTGACCGAGGGGCGGGTCCGGGGCGTGTAGGCGCAGCAGGTCGGCGAGCGCGGCGTGCGCGGCCACCAGATCCGGGCCGGGAGGCCGGACGCCGTCCGGCACGACGGTCGTCAGATGCTCGTGCAGGCTCGCGGCGAGGGGACCGGTGATCTCTTGCAACCGTGCGACGAGCACGGCACGGCGTTGCCGCGCCGGCCGGATCAGCAGGTCCTGCCGCGCCCGCCGGTAGTGCTCCCCGTCCGTGCGGAAGACCAGCAGCAGACGGCTGCCCCCGGCCCGCAGCGCCTCCAGCACGTCCAGCAGCGCGGGCGGGTCGAGTGCTTCGTCCACCCCCACGACGACCAGCGTGAGGGTGACCTTCGCCGCCCGGATGCGGTCCACCGCGGACTCCCCGGTGTGCTGCCACAACCCCATGCGTTCGGCGATCCGCTCGGCCGTCTCGGCGGATGCGAGGCCCCCGGCGTGCAGGGCGAGATCGTGGCCCCCCGCCGACGGGACCGTCTCGGGCGGGTCCAGCGAGGTGCGGCTGAGCGAGGCCGCGGTGCGCAGTTCCCGGTCCGCCAGGGTGATGGCACGGCGCAGCGTGGCGGCGCGGGGGCCGTCGTGACCGACCACGCTGATCTTCAACGGGGTGCCGTCGTCCTGCAGCCAGGAGGCGAGACGCTGGGCGAACCGCTCGTCGAGCATGTCCTTCGCGGCATCGTCGTCGGTGGGGAGCAACCGTGCGTCGACGGCCGTGCGCCCCTGCGTGTAGACCTCGACCTGGGGGAGGTGGCGCACGATGGTCTCGGCGGGCGTCATGTAGGAGAAGAGGTTGCCGTGTTGGTCCCGCTGACCGCTGAGTACCATCCCGACGACCCGGTGGGTCAGGCTGTCGGCGACTCCCGCGCCGCTGCATCCGGGGCTGGCGAGCTCACCGGGACTGGCCGGGCTCATCTGCACCTGGCCGTCCCGCCCGCAGCCGCCCACCAGGGTTGCGCGGAACCAGATCCCGCCGTTGTGGTCGAGCGGAAAGCCGTACATCCGTACGTGCCGGTCGGGCGCGGACAACCGGTGGAGCCGCGCGGCCTCGGAGGCCGGGCGGGGGGTGTCGAGCCGCAGCAGCGCGACGTCCCCGCGAGGATCGAGGTCCGCGTCCAGCGTCTCCGGGACATAGGCGTCCCCGTCCACGCGGGCGGGCACCGAGGGCACGCCGTGACCGGGCGCGCCGACGAACTCCGCGGTGATCCGGGCTCCCGCTCCGTCCACCACGTGGGCGCAGGTGAGCACGTGGTCGGGGCCCAGCAGGATGCCGGCTCCCACGATCTCGCCGTCCGCCCCTCGGAGCCGCACCGCCCAGCTCGGCGTCTCCATCGGAGGAACGGCCACGACGCCCCCGTCCGCAGCCATGCTGGTGACTATACGGGCGTCCGGAGCTGTCGCATACTGATGCGTCAGGTAATCAACAGGGCTTGTGTGGAGGCGAATTGACGAACGAACCTGGTTTCGTCGGGCTGGCCGAGGTGATCCGCCAGATCAGGGGCGAACTGGAGGAGGCCCGTGGTCACGCCGTGGGTCACTCCGTCGGTTTCGCCGTGGAGGACGTGAATCTGACCTTCACCGTGCAGGTCCACCGCTCCGGAACCGGCCGCGGGGGCGTCCGGATCGGCGTGGTGACGGCGGAACTCGGCGCCACGGTCGACCGACAGACGACACATCAGGTGCAGGTGTCGTTGAAGCCGGAACTCGCCGGCGGCGAGCGGCTGAAGGTGGGCCGGAACCAGGTACCCCCGGCCGGGTCCGCGGGAGCCGCCGCCGGGGCCGCGCCGATCGCACCCTGAGGGACGGGCGTCCGACGGCGCGTGGGGAGGGGGCCACCGAACGGTGGCCCCCTCCCCGTGCGTGCGGCCGGCCACGGGTCTGACCCGCCCGCCCGCGCACACCCCCGCACACCCCCGCACACCAAAATGTTCATTCGAACATATCTGTGTGAGAATGGGGTCATGGGTGTTGCCGATCGTCTCGACCTGACCCTGCGACTCGTGCAGGGTTCCGCCGACCGGACGTCCGTGTCCGATCTCGCGCGCCGTCTGTCCGTCTCGGAGATGACCGTGCGCCGTGACCTGGACGCGCTGGAGCGGCAGGGCCTGGTCCGCCGGGTCCACGGTGGCGCCGTGGCCACCCGCACCCGGGCGGAGGAGGCCGGATTCTCCGCGCGGGACGCGTGGCAGACCGCCACCAAGGACCGGCTCGGGGCCGCGGTGGCGGCGCTCGTGGAACCGGGCTCACGGGTGCTGCTCGACGCCGGTACCACGACCGTCCACGTGGCGGAACACCTGGCGGCGCGCGCCCCGCTGACCGTCGCCGTACTGAGCCTCCAGGCCGCGGTACGGCTGGCCGACCTGCCCGGCGTCGAACTCCTCGTGGTCGGCGGCCGGTCCCGCGCGGGCGAACGCTCCCTCGTCGGGCCGCTCGCCCTGCGCACCCTGGAATCCCTGGCCTTCGACACGTTCGTCATGTCGATCGGGGGCGTGCACGCCGAGCACGGCTGGTCCGAGTTCTCCCTGGAGGACGCGGCCGTCAAACAGGCCGGGCTCGCCCAGGCGGACCGCACGGTCGTGGTGGCCGACGCGACCAAGCTGGGCGTACGCGCCTTCAGCCAGGTCGCCCCGCTCCGGGCGGCCGACCACTTCGTCACCGACCGGGCCGCGACCGACGCCGCGGCCCACCCGAGCGGCCCGAGCACCCTCGACGCCCTGCGCGAGGCGGGCGTCGAGGTCACGACGGCCTGACCCCCCGCCGGGCGCCCCCGCCCCGGCCGCTGCCCGCACCCACCCGCCCCACTCCGGCCTCCCGGCCCCTCCCGGCCCCGTGTCCAGCACCGTTGGAGATTTCCCCGTATGAGAATCACCGCCCCACGCCCCCCGGCGGCTCCTGCCGCTCCCGCGCACCGCTCGTACGCCGGCGAGGCCCCCGCCGCCCGGAAGGACGCCCGATGACCGCCGGCCTCGACACCCCCGACCGCCGGGGACGCACCGGGCTCGACCAGCACGGCCGGGACCTGACCGGCAACCCCGACATCCGCATCCGCGACGTCGAACTGCTCTCCAGCGACTGGTACGTGCTGCGCCGGACCACCTTCGACCAGCGCCACGCCGACGGCCGGTGGACCACCGAGCAACGCGAGACCTACGACCGGGGCGACGGCGCGACGATCCTGCTCTACGACGCGGGGCGCGGAACCGTCCTGCTGACGCGGCAGTTCCGGCTGCCCGCCTACGTCAACGGGCACCCCGACGGGATGCTGCTGGAGACCGCGGCGGGGCTGCTCGACGGCGACGCACCCGACCGGGCGATCCGCCGCGAGGCGGCCGAGGAGACCGGCCACGAGGTCGGTGAGCCCGAGCACCTCTTCGACCTGTACATGAGCCCCGGTTCGGTCACCGAGCGCGTGCACTTCTTCGCCGCCCCCTACGACGGCTCGGCCCCCGGCACCGAGGGCCCGCACGGCGTGGCCGCCGAAGGCGAGGACATCACCACCCTGGAACTGGCCTTCCCCCGGGCCCTCGACCTGATCCGCACCGGCGGGATCACCGACGCCAAGACCGTCCTTCTGCTCCAGTGGGCCGCTCTGCACGGCCCGTTCGGGGGCGGGGGCGGCAGCGAGGGCTGAAGGTGCGGGGCCCGCCGGTCGCGTGACCCTCGCCGCTGCCGCGCCGACCCCGCCCCCGGACCCCTGCCCGCCGCGTCCGGACGGGCATGATGGGAGTCTCGGCGCACCCCGGACAGGCCGGGTGCGACCGTTCGAACGACGACGGGACGAACAGCATGCCTCTGCACGGCGAGTACGAACCGAGCACCAGCGAGTGGGTCCGCGAACAGGTCGCGGAGTACGAGGGCTCCGGCGGAACGGCGGGGACGACGATGCGGGGGATGCCCGTCGTCGTGCTCACCACGCTCGGCAGCCGCAGCGGGAAGATCCGCAAGTCCCCGCTGATGCGGGTCGAGCACGGGGGCAAGTACGCCGTCGTCGCCTCGCTGGGAGGGGCCCCGAAGAACCCGGTCTGGTACTACAACGTCGTCGCCGACCCGCGGGTGGAACTGCAGGACGGCCCGGTGCGGCAGGACATGATCGCCCGTGAGGTCACCGGCGAGGAGAAGGCCGTGTGGTGGGAGAGGGCGGTCGAGGCGTTCCCGGACTACGCCGACTACCAGGAGAAGACCGACCGCGAGATCCCGGTCTTCGTCCTGGAACCGGCACCCGCGCCCCACGAGTAGCGCCCCTCCGGCCCGGCGCACGCGGCCGTCGTCCGCGTCCCGACCACGAGCAGCGCGCAACCCGAGGACGCACAGCCCTGCACCCCCGGCCCTCACGGGCCGGGGCGGCCGGTCCCGGCCCGCCCCCGGCCGGCGCAGAGAGTGAGGAACCCGGTCATCGCGGCCGGCGCGTCCTCCGCGCGGCCGGTGCCGTGACGGGAGGGCTCGCGGCCCGGGGTGGCCGCAGCGGGCCCGGATGCACGGCCGGGCTGCCACCACCACGTCACCCCGTCCCGGGCGCCCCTGCCTTCCGCACCCCTTCTCCGCGAAGTCCGGGGCGGGGCCGGACTTCGCGGGCGCGCCGTCACGGAAGCAGCCGCGGCGAGCGTTTCGCCGCCACGTCCTCGACCCAGCCGAGCGCCAGCACCGCCGCGGCGATCAGCACCCAGGCCACGCCGAACATCAGCCAGGTGCTCTCCAGCGGCAGGTGCGCCTCGGCCCACGGGAACCGCCACAGCAGGTCGATGGCCGCGACGCTCAGCATCAGCGCGATCTCGTGCCAGAGATAGATCGTCACCGCGCGGGCGTTGAACACCGCGACCACCCGGTCGGCCGCCGGACGCTTCGCCAGGCCCTGGCAGTCCAGCCGGAACCGCAGCAGGAGCAGGACGAATCCGGCCGAGAACAGGGCCTGGGCCAGGGGGATGTCGTCGAGGTCGTACGAACCCTCGGAGCGGTGGTGGAACGCCCACCAGAGGCCGGCGGCCATCAGCGGCACACCGGCCGCCGCGACGGCCGCCGGGCGCAGCCGGGCGAGGACGCCCTCGCGGTGGGCGAAGCCCAGCAGCCAGCAGAACAGGAAGATCGACAGGTCGGTGAGCGTGGTGCCCAGCCGGCCCTCCGGCGCTTCCCACACCGTCTCCAGCAGGACGACCGGCACCAGGGACAGCGCGAGCACCACGAGCGGCGCCGACCGGAACAGCCTCAGGAGCAGCGGCGACAGCAGCACGAACCACAGGTAGGTGCGCAGGTACCAGAGCACCGCCCACGCCTGCTCGCCCCACTCGTTGCCCGGAGGGTCCCCGACCGGCAGCACCCAGTACAGGACGTCGATCCCCGGCACCCAGCCGTGCAGGAGCATCGCGGCGCCCAGCATCAGGCCGAACACCCAGACGGGGATCAGGAGCCGTCGCAGCCTGCTGCGGATCACGGTGAGCGCGGGCCGCTCCAACGAACGCGCCATCAGCGACCCGGCCAGCGCGAACATCACGCCCATGGACGGGAAGACCATGCTCAGCCATGGCCATTCGAAGGTGTGGTACGTGACGACGCGGACGAGCGCGACCGCCCGCAGGATGTCGAAGTAGCGGTCCCGCCCGCTGCCCCCCGGTGCGCGCGACGGGGGAGCGGGGGCCCGGTCGGAGGACGGCGGGCGGGCGAGGAGCAGCCCCATGGTGGGCACGTCCTGGCCCGAGCCGGCCAGCCCCCCGGAGCCGCCCGCCCCGCATCCGCCCGCACCGGCCCCGGACTCGCCCGAGGCGGCCGCGAACCCGCCCGCACCCGCCGCCGACCCGCCCGAGGCCGCCGTGAACCCGCCCGCACCGGCCGGGACGGCGTCCGTCCGTGCGGGCGGACGCCGTCCGGGATCCGCCGCCTTGCGGTGGGCACCTGCCATCAACGCACCTCCGTACCAGGAATCTGCGCGCCGACCTCGCCGGTGCGCTTGAGTTTCTGCCGGCGCAGCCGCCCGCCGGTCGCGGCGGTCACACACGAAGGGATCAGCACGAGAGGCATCAGCTGCCGGTGGGCGAGCTGGTGCGACGGCAGCATGAGCAGATACCGGTACTTCTCAGCGTCGAGCCGGAACGCGCGGGCCGCGCAGACGAGCTGAACCGCCGGCACGGCCAACCAGGCCGACAGCGACGCCTTGAAGTCCAGGAACAGCATGGCGTATGCAGTGAAAACGTCGATCATCGGGGCGAACAAGGGCGTGAAGAATCTGGAAGGCACCACCAGGGGCATGCCGGCCCGGCCGAACCTGCCCGACGGGCCCCGGTCCGTGACGGAGCGCCGGTGCTTCCACGGGGCCCGCATCGTCCCGTAACTCCACTTGTATCGCCGGAGCCGGCAGAACGACGGAACGCCGCCCCCCGCGGTGCGGGGAACGGCGTCCGGTCTGCTGCGTGGGGCGTGTGCCCGATGGGCGGGCTCCTGCGCTCAGACGGCCTGCGGCTCCGCGGCGACGGCCGCGGCGAGCTGCGAGACGATCGCGGTGATCTGCTGGGCGACCTCCTCGTCGTCGACCGGGTGGGTCGAGGCGAAGCGGGTCAGCGAGCCGGCGATGGAGAGCTTGGCCTCGTCCAGCACGTTGCCGCCGGCGATGCCCGCGGCCTTGCGGGCCTCGTCCTGCGCCCACACGCCGCCGTACTGGCCGAAGGCGGTGCCGACCACGGCGACCGGCTTGCCGGTGAAGGAGCCGGCGCCGAAGGGACGGGAGTACCAGTCGATCGCGTTCTTCAGGACGGCCGGCATGGTGCCGTTGTACTCCGGCGAGAAGAGCAGGAAGGCGTCGGCGGTCGCGGCGGACTCGCGCAGGCGCGCGGCGATCTCCGGCACGTTGCCCTCGATGTCGACGTCCTCGTTGTAGAAGGGCAGGTCGCCGAGACCCTCCTGGATGTCCACCTCGACGCCCTCGGGCGCGAGCTTGGCCGCGGCCTCCGCGAGCTGGCGGTTGTGCGAGCCGGCGCGGAGGCTGCCGACGAGGGCGAGAATGCGAACGGACATGAGGGGACTCCTTGTGACGGCCGCCGGGGGCGCGGCGGCGCAAGAACGGAAGTAAGCGGACCGTGGTCCGGTAATGGGTATAACACGCCAAGCGGACCGAGGTCCACTTTCCCCGGACCGCTGTAATGTGGACGTCATGACCGCGCAGCCCGGGGCCCCCGACGCCCCCCTCTCCTCCGCGGTGCGGCTGCTGCCCCTGGCCGGTCATGAACCGCAGGAGCGCGCCGACGCCGCCCGCAACCGCGTCCGCCTGCTCGAAGCCGCCTCCCGGCTGGTGGCGGAGCGGGGCGCCGAGCACGTGACCATGGAAGCCGTGGCGGCTGCCGCCCAGGTGGGCAAGGGAACCGTCTTCCGGCGCTTCGGCGACCGGGTCGGGCTGATGATGGCGCTGCTCGACCACGCCGAGAGCGAGTTCCAGCAGGCGATGCTCTCCGGTCCGCCGCCGCTCGGCCCCGGCGCGCCCCCGGTGGAGCGCCTCGGAGCCTTCGGCGTGGGCACCGTCCGGCACCTGATGACGTACATGGACCTGTACGTCCAGGCGGACGGCTGTGCGACCCGCCGCTACACCACGCCCTCACGCATCGTCCGCGCCTCCCACGTCCTCACGCTGCTCCGCGAGGCCGGGGTGGACGGCGACCTGCTGCTGCTCACCCAGACACTCATGGCCTCGCTGGATCCGGCGCTGCTCAACTACCACCTCAACGTGGTCCACATGCCGCCGGAGCGCGTCGAGGCCGGCTGGCTCGACCTGGTCGCCCGCGTCGCCCACCGCTGCTGACCTGCGCCACGCGCCCGGACCCTGTCCGGCGGCGCACGGAGCCGGGCCGCCGCACTGCCGAAACCCCGGAAACACGCGGGGGCGGGGCCCGGTCCCGGACCCCGCCCCCGCGTCACCCCGCCCCGCGTCACCCCAGCCCGTCGGTCAGGCCGCTCCGCCCGCCGTGCTCTGCTGCTCGGCCGCGGCCCGGTACAGCCGCCGCAGCCGGACCACCCCCAGGTCGTGCTGGTACAGGTTCTCGTGCTGGTCGGCGTCGAACGGCATGGACTCCAGCATCACCCGGTCCTGCTCCAGCACCTCCCAGTGCCGCTTCTCGATCAGCGTCTTGTACAGGAAGCGCCAGGTGTCGCGCTGCCAGCCCTGCACCCGCCGGTAGCGCCAGAAGAAGACACCGGTGCGCCCCTCGTCCACCGGGCACGCCATGCCGACGATCCCGAACGCGCCGCCCGGACCGGCCGAAGGCGGGTACGGGATCGACAGGTCCACCCAGTCCACGCCGGTCCGGCACAGCTCCACCCAGTCGAAGTTGACGCCCCGCTGGTCCGTCTTCTCGAAGAAGTAGCCCCGTTCCGTCTCGCGGATACGGAACTTGGCCGTCGTGCCGCCCTCGAACATCGTGTGCGACTCGTGGTGCAGGAACGCCCCGTGCATCGGGTCGAGCAGATTCTCCATCGCGTACCGCCACGGCACGTTCCACTCCGCGTAGCAGAGGATCGCCTCGATGTCCGGATCGGTCAGCGGGTCCGGCAGGGCCAGTTCCACGGGCTCCGGGTGCCGCTCGTCGCCGAAGTACGCGAGGATCGCGCCGCCCACCTCGCGCACCGGCAGCGAGGTGACCAGCCGCTTGCCCTCCAGCGCGCAGCCGGGCAGGCCGGGCACCGAGACGACGGTGCCGTCCGTGGCCACCTCCACCCCGTGGTACCAGCACGCCACCCGGTCGCCCAGGTGCGCGCCGAGGGAGAGCGGCGCGCCCCGGTGCGGACAGCGGTCGGCGAGCATCGACAGCTCGCCGTCGGAGCGGCGGAACAGCAGCCACTGCTCGCCGAGCGCGGTCACCCTGCGCATCGCGCCGGGCGCGACGAAGTGCGAGGGGACCACGGCGTGCCACTGGTTGCGCAGACCGGTGGCGTAGATGTGCTCCGCCGGGGCGGACGTCGTCAGTGCCACGGTGGTCACGCCCCCAGTCGCTTCATCTCGGCGCGGAACGACTCCTCGGTCCACGGCTCCCCCTCGGGGGTGTGCACCTTGCGGGCGTTGAGGCCGCGCACCACGTCGGACAGCTCGTGCCCCTCCACGGTGAACACCTCCTCCAGCGTGGCGGCCAGCTTGTACGCGTAAGCCGTCGGCTCCTGCGTACGGGACTGGTGGACCTGGAGATACGGCCAGGTCCCGGTGGTGTGCGTCTCGGCGGTGCGCGTCTCGGTCGTGCGCGTCTGGGTCATGCGGTGTCCCTAAGGAGGTAGGCGGTCCGGAGATGAGTGGGGGAAGGTCAGAGGTCGAGGACGAGACGTCCGGTGGCGCACCGCGAGACGCAGATCATCATCGTCCCGCCGGTGGCCCGTTCGGCGTCGCTCAGCAGGAAGTCCCGGTGCTCCGGCTCCCCTTCGAGCACCCGGGTCTCGCAGGACCCGCAGACGCCCTCGCGGCAGCTGCTGTCCACGCCGATGCCGGCGTCCTCGGCCGCGTCCAGGATCGAGCGGCCGACGGCCACGCCGAACGTCAGGCCCGAGCGGCGGGCCTCCACCTCGAACGCCGCTTCGTCGCCGGTGGGTTCGGCGACCGGGGCGGAGAACCGCTCCAGCCGCAGCCGGCCCGCCGGGCAGCGCTGTTCCACGGCGGCCAGCAGCGGCTCCGGGCCGCAGGAGTACACCAGGGCCCCGTCCGACAGGCCGGCCAGTGCCGCGTCGAGGTCGATGTGGCCCAGCTCGTCCTGCGGGACAAGCGTGACCTCACCTCCCAGGGACGCCAGTTCGGCGGTGAAGGCCATGGAGGCGCGGCTGCGGCCGCCGTACACCAGCCGCCAGCGGCCGCCCCGCCGGGCCGCCTCACGGGCCATCGCCAGCAGTGGGGTGATGCCGATGCCGCCGGCGACGAACAGGTAGGAGTCCGCGTCCTCCAGCTCGAAGCGGTTGCGGGGCCGGGAGACCACCACCTCGCGTCCCGGCCGCAACTGGGTGTGCACGAAGCGCGAACCACCCCGCGAGGACGGCTCGTTGAGCACACCGATGCGGTACCGGTCGCTCTCGCCGGGGTCGCCGCACAGGCTGTACTGGCGGATCAGGCCCCCGAGATGGACGTCGAGGTGGGCCCCCGGCGTCCAGGCGGGCAGCGGCTTGCCGTCGGGGTGGGTCAGCTCGACGGACAGGACACCGTCGGCCTCCCACGTCATGCGGTGGACGATCAGGCGCAGCGTGTCGTCACTCATGGTCGGGTGCCTCCTTACCGGCAGTACGGGTGGGTCGGGGGTACGGTGCGGCGGTCCGGGCCCTACTGGCCGGGGATCCGCACGGGCGGGGTGAACGGGGTCTTCATCGGTCCGAGGGCGTTCAGGTCGACCTCGACGAGCGTCGGTCCGTCCGAGGCGACCGCCTCGGCGATCACCGGCCCGGCGTCCCGCTCGGCGGCGATCCGCCGGTACGGCAGCCCGCACGCCTCGGCCAGCAGCGCGAAGTCCGGGGTGACCAGGTCGACGCCGGAGCGCCGGTCCGCATACCGGTCCTGCATGTTGCGCAGCACGCCGTACCCGCCGTCGTTGAAGACGAGCAGCGTCAGCCGGGGCCGCTCCTGGGCGAGGGTGAGCAGCTCGCCCAGGTGGACGGCGAGCCCTCCGTCGCCGGCGATGACCACGGTCGGGTCGTCCGGCCGGGCCAGTGCCGCCCCGATGCCCATGCCGAGCCCCTGGCCGATGCCGCCGCCGCGCGGGAAGACGTTGTCCCGCGGGTCGTACATGTCGAGCAGCCGGTTGCCCCAACTGCTCGACGGGATGGTGACGTCGCGGGCGACCACGGCCTCGCGCGGCAGCGCCGCCCGGATCGCGTCGCAGATCGCCGCCTGCGGGCCGATCCCCTCGTGCAGCGTCTCCCGGACCCGCGCCCGGACCCCGGCCACCCGCTCGCTCCAGCCGTCCTCGGCCCGAGCGGCGTGCGGCAGCAGCGCCGTCAGGGTGGCCGCGGCCTCGCCGTGCAGGCCGTGCGCGACCGGGTACACCCGGCCGAGCGAGCCTGGGTCGGCGTCGATCTGGATGTGGGCGGCCGGCAGGCCCAGCGTGTAGTCGGCGGTCTCGTTGGAGCGGAAGTGGGTGCCGATCGTCAGCAGCACGTCCGCCTCGTCGAGCAGCGCCCGCACCGCGGGGGAGGTCCCGAAGTTGCCGATCACCTGCGGGTGGTCCTCGGGGACCGCGCCCCGGCCGGAGTTCGAGGTCAGCAGCCCCGCACCGGTCGCCTCCAGCAGCCGGGCCAGCTCCGTGCCGGCCCGCGCCGCGCCGCCGCCCGCCCAGATCAGCGGCCGGCGCGCGGACGCCAGCAGGGCTCCTGCGGCGGCGAGCGACTCGGCGTCCGGCACCGGAGCCGGGGTGTCCGCGACGGCAGGGACCGGCTCGTCGAGCTGCGCCGCGTACTGGAGGTCCACCGGCCACTCCACGCTCGCCGGGCCGCCCGGCACCGCGAGCGCCGCACGGGCCGCCTCGCGCAGGACGCGCCCCGCGGAACGGTCGTCCGGAACGCCCGCCGCGTGCACCGAGACCGCGCCCAGCATGGCGAGCTGGTCCTTCGTTCCGTGGATGAACCCGCGCCCGCTGCCCAGGTACGCGCTCTCCACCTGGCCGGTGACGTGCAGCACCGGGCTGCCCGCGCTCAGCGACTCGATCAGCGACCCGGCCGCGTTCCCCGCGCCGGTGCCGGTCGAGGTGAGGGCGCAGCCGAGGGTCCCTCGGGCCCTGCCCCAGGCGTCGGCCGCGTTGACGGCGGACGCCTCGTGCCGGACGGGGACGAAACGCAGCTCCCGGTCGACGGCCTCCACCAGCGGCAGGTTGTGCACACTGACGATGCCGAAGACGGTGTCGATGCCGAGTTCGCGCAGGACGGCGACGAGGAGATCGCCTCCGTTGTCGTAACGCATGGGTTCTCCTCAGAGGATGGAGCGGTTGACGCCGCCGCAGACGTCGACGCTGGTGCCGGTGATGTAGGACGCGCGGGGCGAGAGCAGGGCGACGACCGCGTACGCGACCTCGTCGGCGGTGCCCAGCCGGCCGAGCGCCACGCCCCGGTCGGCGGCGAGTTCCGCCTGCCAGTCCTCGTACGGCATGCCCGATCCGGCGGCGGCGTGCCGCCGGGACCACTGGCCTGTGTCGATGAGGCCGAGACAGACGGAGTTGACCCGGATGCCCTCGCCGGCCAGCTCGGCCGAGAGGGACTTCGAGAGGTTCAGGACGCCCGCGCGGGCGGCGCTGGTGGTGATGAGACGGGTCTCCGGCTGCTTCGCCAGCACCGCGTTGATGTTGACGACGCTCGCCGCGTCGGACGCGGCCAGATGGGGGCGGGCGGCGCGCAGCGGGTTGAGGACGCCCGCGAACTTCAGCTCCAGCTCGTCCCGCCAGTCCTCGGCCGTCGCGTCGTCGAGCCCCTTCATGCGGGACTGGCCGGCGTTGTTGACGAGACCGTCGACCGCCCCGAACCGTTCGGCGGCGGCGCGGACGAAGCCGTCCACGGCCGCCGCGTCCCGTACGTCGCACGGGGTGGTGAACAGGCGGTCGCGGCCGGCGCCGAGCCGGGCGGCCGTCCTGGCCAGCCGGTCGGCGTCCCGCCCGCAGGTGGCGACGTTCGCGCCCTCGTCGAGCAGGGCGCGGACCGTGGCCAGGCCGACGCCCGAGCTGCCGCCGGTGACCACGATCGTGCGGTCGGCGAGGCCCAGATCCATAAGTCGTCTCTCCTGCGTGTCAGTTCATGGTGAAGCCGCCGTTGACGGCGATCACCTGTCCGGTCAGATAGCGGGACTCCTCGCCCAGCAGGAAGGAGACGATCCCGATGAGGTCGTCCGGCTGCTGAGGGCGGGAGAGGGCCCGGTTCAGGCGGTAGAGGTCGTGCCGCTCGGCGGGCACCGTCTCCGTCGCCTCGCACTCGGTGAGCCCCGGCGCGACGGCGTTGACCGTGATGTTCCGGGGGCCGAGCTCGCGGGCCATGGCCCGGGTGAGCGCGATGACCGCGCCCTTCGAGGCGACGTAGTGCGCGAGCCGGGGCGAGCCGTAGACCGCTGCGTCCGAGGCGATGTTGACGATGCGGGCCGGCTCCGCGAACAGCGGGTACAGCGCCTTCGCCACCAGCCACGGACCACGCGTGTTGACCGCCATCAGCCGGTCCCAGGTCTCCAGGCCGATGTCCTGGAACTCCTTGCCGCCCACGCCGTTGGCCAGCGCCGCGTTGTTCACCAGCCCGTACACCTGGCCGAACGCGCCCACCGCCTCGGCGAGCCCGGCCACCGACGCGGGGTCCGCGACGTCGCACCGCACGAAGTGGGCGTCGGCGCCCAGCCCGCACAGCTCGGCGGCCGCCCGCTCGCCCCGGTCCCTGTCCAGCTCGGCGACGACGACCCGGAAGCCGTCGGCGCCCGCCCGGCGGGCCATGGCCAGTCCCAGGCCACGGCCCGCCCCGGTGACGACGACGGTGCGCCGCGCGGTGCCGGGACCGTCAGCCACGGGTGACACCGTGCATCGGCGAGTACTCCGGGTAGGACGGCACCTGCGGCTTCCGGGTGCCGATGACCACGCAGAACAGGGCGTCGGTGTCGCCCTCGTTCTTCAGCGAACGGGTGACGCCCGCCGGGACGACGATCATGTCGCGGTACCCGAGGGTGCGGTACTCGGCCTCGTCGGGGCCGCGGTGGATGCCGACCTTGACCTGGCCCTCCAGGACGAAGAACGCCTCCTCCACGTCGTGGTGGGTGTGCGCGGGGCCCTCGGCGCCGGGCGGCAGCAGCATGTTGGAGAAGGTGAACCCTCCGGACGGCAGGATGCGGCTGTCGCCCTCGTGGTCGCCGGTCGCACCCGACCCCACGTAGCGGATCTGGCCGCGGCGGAACTGCGGGCCGGCCTTCTCCTGGAAGGAGAGGGTGTCGAAGTCGGCGACGCGGGACTCCTTGGTGGCGATCAGGGAGTCGGTGTACGACGCGAGGTCGTCGCCGTTGTCGTAGGCGGTGGTGGTCAGCGGCATGGTGGTTCTCCTGTTGCTCGCGGGTTGCTCGGGAAACTCGGGAAAATCGGGAAAGGGAGGACGGCTCGGGAGCGGGTCACCCGGGAAGGTGCGCCGGACCCCGGGCGGCCGCCCGTTCGGGGATGCGCGCGGTGATGCGCAGGTGGGCGAGCACCCAGGCGTCGAAACGCTCCGGCTGCTCCTGGTTGGCCAGATGACCGGCGTCCTTGACGATCACGTAGGCGGTCTTGGGGAGGGCGCCGGCCACGGCCTGGCTCGCGTCCGGGCCGGTCACCGTGTCCCGGTCACCGCACAGGACGAGGGCCGGTGCCGTGATCGAGGGCAGTTCGTCGCGCAGATCGGCCGAGGCCATCGACTCGGCGGCGTACGCGTAACCGGGCAGCCGCACCGAGGCGGCCATGGTCTCCACCACCCGGCGGACCAGCTCCCGAGGTGCGTCGGGGGAGACCAGCCGGGGTCCGCGCGCCTCGGCGAACGCCCTGGGGCCCGCGGCGGCCAGGTCCTCGGCCCGCGCCCGCATGCCGGCGGCCTTCGCCGGGTCGGTGCCGGAACCGACGCTGGAGTCCGCGACGATCAGCGAGGCGACCAGCTCCGGGTGGCGGGTGGCGAGCCGGAGCGCGATCACCCCGCCCCAGGAGACCCCGAGCACGTGCGCCTCACAGCCGCGTTCCCGGATGACGGCCGCCGCCGCGTCCGCGAAGTCGTCCAGCGACAACGGGCCGGGCGGATCGGCCGACTTGCCGTAGCCGGGTGCGTCCCACGCCACCACCCGTACGTAGGCGGCGAGTTCGGCGAGCTGGGGGACGAAGGCGGCGGACGAGGAGCCGATGCCGTGCAGGCACAGCAGCAGGGGTCCCCCATCACCGGCCTCCTCGACGTGCACGTGTGTCGCGGGTGCGGTGCGGGCCGCGGCGGCGGGGCTCACAGGATCTGCCCCGACCGGCCGGCCAGCGCGGCGAGCGAACGCAGCACCGCGTGCGGCACGATCCGGCTGGTCGCCGGGTTGCCCGGGTCCGGCAGGTGCGCCACCTCGAAGCGGTACGCGCCTTGCGGCCCGGAAGCCTCGATGACGTGCCGGGTGCGGTGCGCCGCCGGGTCCGCGACGACCCGCACCCGGACCGCGTCCGGGTCGCCGACGGCCAGCGCGACCGAGGCGGCCACGTTCGTCGACTTCGGGAACTTCACCGGAACCTCGCGGGCCGTCCCGGACATCACCTCGACCGCCTCGGTGGTGGTACGCAGCAGAGTCAGCAACTCCGCGTCCATCCATGGCTGTTCGAGGGTGGACGGCAGTTTGGTGGTGGTCAGGCGCACCTCGTCCAGCGGACCCATCGAGCGGGCCGCCTGGAGCAGGTCCAGGCCGCCGACCGCGCCGCCGGTGAAGTACACCCGGCCGGGACCGGCCTTCAGCAGGCGTCCGGCCAGGGCGTCGTCGGTGAGCGCGCCGGTGGAGGCGATCAGCAGGTCGGTCCCCGACTCCAGCACCCGCTCGCCCCAGGCCCGCACCACGCCCTGGCCGGCCGCCTCGACGATCAGGTCGCAGAGATCGAGGGCCTCCTCGAAGGCGACCTGCCGGGCGGGAGAGGCCTCGCCGAGCGGACGGTTGTCCACGACGCACACCAGTTCCGCGCCGGGCACCGCCTTGTCGGCGAGCGCGGTCCCGACGACCCGGCCGATCGCTCCCCACCCGACGATGCCCACCTTGCGGACGTCGCTCATGCGGCACTCTCCTTCACGGACGCGGATGCGGATGCGGGCACTTCGGGGACGGCGGCGGGGGCGGCGTCCACGGGGGCGAGCGGACCGGGGTCCGGGGCGCCCGCCATGTGGCAGCGGATCTTCGCCGAGGGCGGCCCCGCCGTCCCCCACAGGTCGGACAGCTCCGGTACCCGCCGCCACACCCGGGCGATCCAGGCGTCCTCGACGATCTGGGCCACCTCGGAGGTGTACTCGCAGACCAGCCCGGACGGGTCGGTGAAGTACGAGAAGGTGTTGTTGCCGGGGCCGTGCCGGCCCGGCCCCCACTCCGGCGCGATGCCGTGGTGGCGCAGCCGCCCGAGCCCGCGCATGAAGTGGTCGACCGAGGTCATCTCGTAGGCCACGTGGTTGAGCGAGGTCCACTCCGCCTGGTTGAACGCCACGCAGTGGTGGTCGGAGCCGCAGCGCAGGAACGCCATCCGGTGCTCGGACCAGTCCGAGACGCGCAGCCCGAGCACGTCGGTGTAGAAGGCGACGGCGGCGTCGATGTCGGTGGTGTTGAGCACCGCGTGGGTGACCCCGACCGGCACCGCGCCGTCCCGGCCGCGCGGCACGACCGCGTGCACCTGGGCGCTGATCTCGATCAGCCGCCCTTCCGGATCGGTGAACCGCAGCCCGTAACCGCCGCCCGCCTGTTCCAGCGGCCCCGGTCCGAACGCCGGGACGATCCCGCGCTCTTCGAGCCGCCGGGCCGCGGTGTCGACCTCGGCCGGGGTGCCGACCGCGAACGCCAGCCGGCCGAGGCCGACCCGGTCCCGCTCGCTGAGGTGCAGGACGTGGTGCTCGTCGCCGGTGCCGCGCAGCCAGCGGGCTCCGGTGTCGGACTCGACGGTGGTCAGACCCCAGACCTCCTCGTAGAAGTCGGCGGCCTCGGTGAAGGCGGGGGTGTGCAGCTCGACGTAGCGCAGCGAGCGGAGGCGGGCGATCGGGCCGGGGGGTGCGGTGTGCATGGTGTGTCTCCAGACGGGCGGCTCAGGTGCGTGCCGGGGTCAGTTGGCCCAGGGGAGGGGGGCGTCGGAGGTGCCCCAGTACAGGGACTTCTGCCGCTGGTAGGCGCGGATCGCGTCCCGGCCCTTCTCGGTGCCGAGGCCGCTGTCCTTCCACCCGCTGAACGGCGTGGACGCGCTGAACTGCTTGTACGTGTTGATCCAGACCGTGCCGGCCTCGACACGGCGGGCGATCCGCCAGGCGGCACGGGCGTCGCGGGTCCAGATTCCGCAGGCCAGACCGTAGACGGAGTCGTTGGCCTGGCGCACCAGGTCGTCCTCGTCGTCGTAGGGGAGGACCGCCAGCACGGGGCCGAAGATCTCCTCCTGGCAGGTCCGCGAGGTGTTCGGCAGCCCGGCGAGGACGGTGGGCAGGTAGTACGCGCCGTCCGCGTACCGCTCGTCCTCGGGGGCGTGTCCGCCGCACAGGACCCTCGCGCCCTCGGCGCGGGCCGCGTCGACGTGCGCGGCGACGGCGTCACGGTGCTTGTGGTGCACCAACGGGCCGACCTGGGTGCCTGGTTCGGTGCCGGGTCCGACGCGCAGCTTGCGGACCCTGGCGACGAGTTCGCCGACGAACTCGTCGTGGACCGGGCGCTCCACGAAGAGGCGCGAGCCCGCGATGCAGGACTGGCCGCTCGACGAGAAGACACCGAACATGACCCCCGCCAGGGCCTGTTCGAGGTCGGCGTCGGCCCGCACGATCGTCGGCGACTTGCCGCCCAGCTCCAGCGAGGCGGGGGTCAGCTTCTGCGCTGCCGCCGCGGCGATCGTGCGCCCCGTCTCCGTGCCGCCGGTGAAGCCGATGCGGCGCACCAGCGGGTGGCGCACGACGGCGTCGCCGACCACCCGTCCGCTGCCCGGCAGGACCGACAACAGGGCGGTGGGCAGACCGGCTTCGGTCAGCGCGCGGGTGATCAGACGGCCGAGGGCGAGCGAGACCAGCGGGGTCCAGGCGGCGGGTTTGAGCAGCACGGCGTTGCCGGCGGCCAGGGCGGGCGCGATCTTCTGCGCGTCGCTGGCCACGGGGGAGTTCCACGGGTTGATCGCACCGACCACCCCGAGCGGCTCGTGGACGCTCATCGTGACGTACGCGCCGCGGGACGGGGTGATCGTCTCCTCGGCGGTCTCCAGGGCGGCGGCCATGTACCGGAAGGTGCCGGCCGCGCTCAGCGCCAGCGCCTTCGTCTCGGCGAGCGTCTTGCCGGTGTCGGCGGTCTGCACCGCGGACAGCTCGTCGGCGGCCTGTTCGGTCAACTCCGCGATGCGGTGCAGGACGCGGGCCCGCTCGTGGGGCAGCAGATCGCGCCAGGCGGGGTCGGCCACGGCTGCCGCGGCCGCCTTCGCCGCCTCGTCGACCTCGGCCACGGAGGCGCAGTGCACGGTGGCGAGCACGCGTCCGGTCGCCGGGTCGACGGTGTCGACCGGCTCGCCGGCGCCGCGCCGCCACTGACCCGCGATCAGGATGTCGGTGGAGAAGGGAAGCACGGCGGGACCTCCGGTCGAGGGGCGGGTGTCAGGGGCTCCGACGGGCGGCGCCGGGCGGGCCGCAGGGGCCGTTCCCCGGCTGGGGCGTTCGTTGTCGAAGTGCTAGAAATCTAAGGGCTTAAATAATTTGGCGCAAGGCCCCGCTCCGGAAAAATTCGACGGTCCAGTTCGAGGCGGTGGCGGCGGGGGTCGTGAAAGCGGGCGGGTCGCGTGAACATCCTATTTCTAAGCCCTTAACCATTGACCGCTTAGGTACATCGCCCTAGTGTCTGCGCAACTCCTCTGTAGGCGGAAGGGACCCCCTTATGACGACGGTGGCCGGCAAACCAGCCCTCGGCTCCGTGGCCGCACGACTCGAACGGCTGCCGCACTCGCGCTGGCACATCAAGGTGCGCTTCCTCATCGGAGCCGTCACCTTCTTCGAGGCGTTCGACCAGTTGCTGGCCGCCTCGGCCCTTCCGGAACTGGCCGACCAGTGGAACCTGTCGACCGGGCAGTCCACCTTCGCGGTCACCTCCGCCTCCGTCGGCATGCTGCTGGGCGCTCTGGCGGCGGGCTGGCTGGGCGACCGGATCGGCCGGGTGCGCACCGTCGCACTCGGCGTCGCCCTCACGGGCCTCGCCAGCCTCGCGGTCGCCTTCTCCGGCTCCATCGAGATGTTCTCCCTGTTCCGCTTCCTCCAGGGGCTCGGGATCGGCGGCGTGGTGCCCGTCGCCGCCACCTACATCAACGAGATCGCCCGCTCCGACCAGCGGGGCCGCTTCTTCCTGCTGTACGAGATGGTCTTCCCGGCCGGCCTCGCGGCGGCCACCCTGATCGCCGTCTGGGTGATCCCGCACTTCGGGTGGCGGGCGATGTTCCTGATCGGCGCGCTGCCGGTGGTGATCGCCGCCGTGCTGTCCCGCAAGGTCGAGGAGTCGCCGCGCTGGCTGTTGGCCCGCGGCCGCACCGAGGAGGCCGAAGCGGCCATCCTGCGCATCGAGGCCGAGGTCGTCCGCGGCACCCGCGAACCGCTGCCGGCCCCCGCGACCGAGGTCCCCGACGAGGTCACCGCGGGCCGGCTGCGCGACATCTTCAAGGGGCGCTACCTCCGCCGCACCGCCGTCGTCTCGGGCCTGTGGTTCGTCGCCTACTACGTCAACCACGGCATCTCCACCTGGCTGCCCTCCCTCTACACCAAGGAGTTCGGCCTCGACCTGACGACGGCCCTCGTCTACACCCTGCTGAGCAACGTCACCGGTCTCCTCGGCACCCTGGCCGTCGCCCTGCTCGTGGACCGGATCGGCCGCCGCCACGCGCTGATGGGCGCCCTGGCGGGAACCGTCCTCTCGCTGGGCGTCCTCGCCCTGCTCGGCGCCACCTCGGGCCTCCAGGTCGCCGTCCTCGCCTCCTGCACGACCTTCTTCCTCTACGCGATCAACGGCGGCCTCTACCTCTACTCGCCCGAGCTCTACCCGACCCAGAACCGGGCCAAGGGCGCTGCCTTCGGCGGGATCTGGAACCGACTCGGCGTCATCCTCGGCCCCGTCGTGGTCGGCGCGATCATGGGCGCGGGAGGCGGACTGCCGCTCGTCTTCGCCCAGCTCGCCGTCATGGGCGCGGTGGGTGTCGTCATCGCCTGGTTCGCCGTCGAGACCAAGGGCAAGACCCTGGAGGAGCTGAACTCCTGAGGCGGCAGGGGCGGTTGGCCGTCCCGCCCCACCGCACGAGGCCCGCCTCCGTCGCCCCCGCCCCGGCGGACGGCACGGAGGCGGCGGGCGTCGCGGGTGGGACCGCGCGGAAAGCCGTGTGATCATGACGGGTACGCCCGCGACGCCTCAGCGGTAAGATTCTCAGTGCTGTGACATGTGCCGATACCGGCAGTGTCACGGCTGCCGTCCATGCCTTCGCGCGGGTGACCCCGGGGCGGGCACGGTGGCAAGCGCAGTGGGAAGGCCGGGAGGGGACGCCGGCGGGAGCCGTGGAAGGGAAGGCCGATGGCCGCATCGAAACCGGCCGGCGACGACGCCGTGGCGAAGGTGGTCGAGGACTGGGCGCGCGAACGCCCCGACCTGGACACCGCGCCGCTGGAGGTGCTGGCCCGGCTTCACCGGTCCTTCCTCCGCTACAGCACCCGGCTCACCGCCTCCATCGAGCGCCACGGCCTGTCGGTCGCCGGCTTCGACGTGCTGACCGCCCTGCGCCGGGCCGGCGAACCGTACCGGCTCACGGCCGGGCAGCTCGCCGACTCGGGCCTGGTCTCCTCGGCGGGCGTCACCCTGCGCATCGACCGGCTGGAGAAGGACGGTCTGATCGTGCGGGAACGCGACGCCGAGGACCGCCGGGTCGTCTACTCCCGCCTCACCGACCACGGCCTCGCCACCGTGGACACGGTCTTCGCCGAGCACCTCGACAACGAACGCCGCATGCTCGGCGGGGTCACCCCCGCCGAGCGCCGCCAACTGGCCCGCCTGCTGCGGAAACTGGAGACGTCCATCCTCGCCTCGGACGAGGAGCCGGTACCGGGCGCCTGACCGGGCGCGGTCACCCCGGCCGGTACGCCTCCGGCGCCACCCCCACCGCCTCGGTGAACCGGGTGCGCAGGACGGACGCCGACGGGCACCCCACCAGGCGGTGGAGCTCGGCGGGCCCCGCCGTGCCGTGCCCCAGCAGCACCACGGCGAGCCGGACCCGACGGGCCGTCAGATAGGCGTACGGGGAGATGCCGTAGGCCTCCCGGAACCTGCGGCCGAGCAGGCCCGCCGGCATGCCGGCCTCGCGGGCGAGCGCCTCCATGTCGAGCGGCAGCGCGTACTCCCGGTCGAGCCGGTCCCGTACGCGGCGCAACCGCGCGAACTCCGCGAGGCGCTGGGCCGCGGCACGGGCCCGTCCCCACCCCGGACGGCACATGGGCGTACTCCTTCGGCGACGGGCGAGTGCGTGCGGTGTGGGCGTCGGCGCCGGCGGCGCGGCGCGGCGCGGCGCGGTGTGGGCGCTGGTGACGGGCCCGTGCACGACGGCCGGTCCCGTTTGCCGGTCAGCGGAGCTGCTGGATGCGGACCAGGTTGCCGGCCGGGTCGCGGAAGGCGCAGTCGCGGATGCCGTAGGGCTGCTCGGTCGGCTCCTGCACCACCTCGGTGTCCCCGGCCTGCACCTTCTCGAAGACGCCGTCGAGGTCGGGGGTGGCCAGCAGGATCCAGCCGTAGGTGCCCTTGGCCATCATCTCGGTGATGGTCCGGCGCTCGTCCTCGGTGATGCCGGGATCGAGCGCCGGCGGCGCCAGCAGGATGGAGGTGTCGGGGCGGCCGACCGGTCCGACGGTGATCCAGCGCATCTTGCCCTGTCCGACGTCGCTGCGGACCTCGAAATCGAGGACGTCGCGGTAGAACGCCAGGGAGGCGTCCGGGTCCACGTGCGGAAGGGCGACGGTGTGAATGGTGATGTCCATGCATGCAGGCTAGAGGCCGCCCGGTGGCCCCGCTTCTCGATTCCTGACCGGTCCGCCACCGGTCGGGCTCCGGCCCACCGGAACCCGCCCGAGCGCCCCCGGCCCCGCGCCGTCAGGACAGGAGTTCCACGTACCCGTCCGTGCCGTGCACCCGGATCCGCTGCCCGTCCCGGATCAGCCGGGTGGCCCGCTGCACGCCGACGACCGCCGGCAGGCCGTACTCGCGGGCGACCACCGCGCCGTGCGTCATCACCCCGCCCACCTCCGTCACCAGTCCCGCGATGCCCACGAACAGCGGCGACCAGCTGGGGTCGGTGTGGGCGGTGACCAGGATGTCGCCCGCCCGCAGGTCGGCGTCCGCCAGGTCGAGCACGACACGGGCCCGGCCCTCGACGGTCCCGGCGGACACCGCCACCCCGGGCAGTGCTCCGGCCGGCACGTCGTCGCGGCGGTACGCCCCGGTGAGGGCCTCGCCGTCGGAGGTGAGCACGCGGGGCGGGGTGAGCGCGTGGTACGACCGGAACTCCTCCTTGCGCCGCGCCACCAGCCCCGCGTCCACCCGCAGGGTGCGCGCCGCCTCGTGGAACTCCTCGAAGGTGAGGTGGAAGACGTCCTCCCGCTCGGCGGTCGCCCCGGCCCGCACCAGTCGGTCCGCCTCCGCCAGCAGCGCCCGCTTGTAGACGGCGTAGCGGCTGACGATGCCGTACTTCGGGTACTCCCGGTATCCGATGAAGGTGCGGACCCGCTCGATCGTCCGCCGGGTCTCGTCGGCCTTGCGGTCTCCGTCCGGCAGGGTCCGCAGCCGGGACAGCACGTCCTGCTCGAAGGCGCGCGCCCGCCGCAGGCCCTCCTCGAAGCGGCGGGCGGCGGCGCCCGGTGCGAAGTCGCGGACGTGGTCCAGGATGACCGGCGCCAGCGTGCTCGGCCGCTCGTGCCAGCGCGGCCTGGTGATGTCGATCTCGCCGACGCAGCGCATCCCGTACCGGTCGAGGTACGCCTCGATCGCCCCGCGCGCCTCCGGGCCGCCCGCCACCTTCGCCAGCGCGTCCAGGAAGTCCGCGTCCCCGGCGTCCCCGGCGTTCCGCAGGAACGCCACCACCTCCGGATGCGGACGGACCACGTCCGCGACGTCGAGCAGCGCCAGCCCCATCTCGGACGTGATGTTGCCCGGAGCCGACAGGGTCAGCGTGTCGGCGGCGTTCTTCTCGCCCAGCCACTCCAGGAGCCTGTCGTTCAGCCACCAGGTGGCCTCCATCCCCGCCATCAGCGCCCGGATGGACAGCGGATCGCTCAGTACCCGCTTGTGCTCCGCGAACGCCTCCCGCAGGAAGTCGAACAGCTCGGGTCCGGACTTCGCGCGGATGTCGCGCTCCAGGGCGGCGACGGACGTCTCACTGCGTGCGACCAGCCCCGTGACGATGGCCGGATCGGTCTCGACCGGGGGCGGGGGAGTACCGGGAGGCGGCCCGGCGGGGGCCGGGTCGGGGAGCCGGGGGACGAACCCGTCCCGGCCGAGGACGGTCTCCAGCGCGTCCCGGACCAGCGGATCGCCCTTTCCCATGGCGTCGAGGAGGGCGGCGCGGCCGGCGGGCGCGGCCAGCCGGGGGGTGACGTCCACGAACAGCCTGCCGCCGGCCGCGTGCATCGGCACCATCGCCGTCAGCTTCCACATCGACAGCCCGAGGGCCCTCATGGGGTCCGTCATCATCTGCCCGTGGCCGACGGAGACGTAGACGTGGTTCTCCCCGTCGTCCGCTTCGGGGACGGGGAACAGCGTGGTGATCGGCCGGCTCTGGACGATCCGGAACCCCTCGTCGTCCAGGCACCACTCGATGTCCTGGGGGCGCCCGAAGTGCGCCTCGATCCGCCGCCCGGTCTCCACGAGCGCCACGGCCTGCGCGTCCGTCAGCGCCGGCCGGTCCCGCAGCCGGGGCTCGACCTCCACCTCCCGGATGCCGCCGGACGGCACGGCGCGCACGGCACGCTCCTTGACGGCGACCGTCCTCGCGACGACCTCGCCGTCCCGCACGGTGAAGACGTCCGGGTTCATCAGGCCGGAGACCAGGGCCTCGCCGAGGCCGAATCCGGCGTCGACCACGGCGGCCGTGCGGTCGCCCGTCACCGGGTCGGCCGTGAAGAGCACGCCGGACGCCTCGGGGAACACCATCCGCTGCACGACCACGGCCATCAGGACCGTGCGGTGGTCGACCCCGTTGCGCAGCCGGTAGGCCACCGCCCGCTCGGTGAACAGCGACGCCCAGCACCGGCCGATGTGCCGCAGGACCGACGCGGCGCCGACCATGTTGAGATACGTGTCCTGCTGGCCGGCGAAGGAGGCCGTCGGCAGGTCCTCCGCCGTCGCGCTGGACCGGACCGCCCAGGCGGCCCCGTCGCCGTGCCGGGCGAGGGCGTCCCGCACGGCCTCCCCGAGACCGTCCGGCAGCGGAGCCTCTTCGAGGACCCGCCGGATCTCCGCGCTCAGCGCGGAGATCGCCTCCCGGTCGTCCGGGCCGAGACCGGACAGCCGGTCCAGCCGTTCACCGAGCGAGGGCACCCGCGCCGCGACGTCCCGGAAGGCGTCCGTCGTCACGCAGAAACCGTCCGGCACCCGGATGCCGTCGATCCTCGACAGCGCCCCCAACTGGGCGGCCTTGCCGCCGACGGTCCCGAGCCAGGTCCCGTCGACCTCGCGCAGCTCGCGTACGTACGCCCCGCTCATCGGGTCGCCCCCCGTGCCGCGCCGCCCGTACGCGTCGCACGGCCCGGTCCTCCGCCCCGCCGTCCGCCCACGGGGCCGACATGGTCGCGCTTCCCGTGTCCCGACATCACCACACGCATGTCGTGCCCTCGTTTCCGCTGGTCGTGGCCTCGGCCGGACATTCTGTGCCCCGCGGGGGGCCTTGCCGCAAGGCCCCCCGTGCGCGATATCCTGACCGTGGCAGGGAGAGGGTTCTCCCTGCCCTTGTTGTTTTCGGCGCACGGGGTGCGGAGCTGTACGACGGACGCCGTGCCGGACGGACGTGGTGCCTCGCCCTGGGGAAGCGCGCCGCCTCTCTCCCCTCCCTGCCGACCCCTTGGCCCCTCCCGTCCCCACCGGTACCCGCGACCGGTGTGCGGTGGGTCACGTTCGCGCGTGGCGGGGTGTGCACCCGCTGTGAAGGTCGGGCATCCTCTCCCGGCGGCCGTGCGAGGGGGCACGGCCCGGTGACCGACCGGGGGAGAGATGTCGAGACAGACGGGCGAGGCGAGTGAGCGGGGAACGGACCGCGGGCGAGGGGTGATCGAGGGCGCGTTCGCCCTCCTGGAGGCGTTGCGCAGGTGCGGCGGGGAGGCGGGGCTCACCGAGATCGCGGCGGTGTGCGCCCTGCCGAAGGGCAGCGCGCACCGGCTGCTGGAGCAGTTGCTGCTGGTCGGCGCGGTGGAGCGGCGGGGCAGCCGCTACCGGGTCGGCTCGCAGCTCTACTGCCTCGGACAGGCGTGGGAGCCGCACCCGGGCTTACGGGTGGCGGCCCGTCACCCGCTGCACCGGCTGCGGGCGGCCACCGGGGCGAGCGCCCTGCTGACCGTCCTGCACGACGGCCGGGCCCTCACCGTCGCGTCCGTGCCGGGCGAGGCGGAGCCGCTGGTGCCGGTGCGGAACGGAATGAGCTTCCTGCTGGACACGGCGGCCGGCCAGGTGCTGAGCGCGGAGAAACGCAGACCGGCAGCCGGCTCCGGGGGCCGGCTGCCGGGGGCGGTGCTGGAGCGCGGGGAGGTCGTGGACGGGGTGTGCTGCGCGGCCCTGCCGGTACGGGGCCGGGACGAGCGGACCGTCGCCGCGATCACCGTCATGACGCTCTCCGCGCAGAAGCTGCAACGGGCGGCCCGGGAGGCGGCGCAGGCGGGCGCGGCCGTCACCGCGGCCCTCGCTCGGGCCGGCGTGTCCTCCCCCCGCCTGCCACCCGTCCTGCATTACTGACGGATCGTCAGGGGTGGGGCCGTGCCGCGGACAGGCTCTCCCCGCGCGGCGGTTCCGCTCAGCGGAACGCGCGTAGAACGGTGGGCCCGCGGTCCGGCAGTCTGTTCCTCGAGCCGGTCGGGGGACCGGCGACCACCTGAGACTACGGGGGACATCATGAACGTCCGACGACTGACCACCTTCGCCCTCGCGGGCGCGCTGGGCCTCACCTCCCTGGTGGGCGCCGCGGGCGCCGCCCAGGCCGATCCGGTCGACTACGTGCAGATCCAGCTCGTCGACCTGTACTGCAACGACGAGAGCGAGGGCGACCACGACGAGGCCTACCTCAACATCGCGGCGAACGGCGGCAAGGCCGTGAAGCTCTGGCCCGCCAACGCGTCGTACCAGACCATGGGCACCGGCTACCGCCGCGCCCTGGACGGGAGCAACGGCAACGGCCTGCTGGTGCTCGGCAAGACCGAGTCCCGCACGCTCTCGCTGTGGGACTACGACAGCACCAGCAGCGACGACCGGCTCGGCTCGGTGACCGTCACGGGCAACGAGTTCGGCGCGGAGACGCAGTACCGGGTGCTGGAGGGCTCCGGCGGCGTCTACACCCTCGCCTACCGGGTCGTCGACATCTGATCGGACGGGCCGGACGGGTCCGACCGCCCGTCCGGCCCGCGCGGCGGAGACGCGTCCCACCGCCCGATCGGGGGAACGCATCGCCGGACCTACGGGGTGCGCGGGGGAGCGGGGAGGCACAGGCACATACGGGGGACGCACCGGGCGTCATCGGCCGACGGGCCGGTGGCGCCCGGTGCCGTGCGGCCCGGCCCCGGTGGCCGTGCCGGTGCGGGTGGCCGTGCCGGACGGGGCGGTGCACCCCGCCACCGTCCTCCGGAAGCCGGAGAGCCGGAGCACCGTGAGCGCCTGAGCGGCGAGCGCCGGCGGCGTCGCTCTCCGCTCAGGCGCTGGCGGCCAGCACCGGCAGCCGGCCGCCCAGTGCCAGGGAGAAGCGGTCCGTCACCTCCTCCAGCGCCCCGGCGGTGCCGGGCGCCACCCGCAGGGTGCCGTCCTCGCCCACCGTGAGGTCCTTGTCGAGGGTGAACCAGCCCGGCACGATGTGCGCCGCGCCCATCGAACTCAGCACCGGGCGCAGCGCGTAGTCGATCGCCAGCACGTGCGCGGTGGAGCCGCCGGTGGCCAGCGGCAGCACGGTCTTGCCGGTCAGCGCGTACTGCGGCAGCAGATCGAGCAGGGTCTTGAGCAGCCCGGAGTACGCCGCCTTGTAGACGGGGGTGCCGATGACCACGCCGTCGGCCTGCTCGAACAGCGCGGCGGCCGCGACGATCGCCGGATGCCCGAAATCGGCGCCGAGCAGCGCGTCGGGGGGCAGGGTGCGCACCTCCAGCGAGGTGACGTCATGGCCCTGGTCCCTGAGCCGGTCGTCGAGATGCCGCACCAGGCGGGCGGTACGGGAGGTGGCGGAGGGGCTTCCGGAGACGGAGAGGATGGCGGCCATGGGACGACCTTTCGGGGTCGGAAGACTTTCGGGGTCGGGCAGAGGGGTGTGCGGGGCGGACCGGGCGGGGCCCGGTCGGGGAGGACGGCGACGTGCCCGGCCGCCCGCGCGTCGGTCACGGTCCGGACGGCCTCACCAGGAGCTCGACCGCACGGCGACGGCCGGCACCAGCGCGGTGCGCAGGGCCTCCAGGAAGGTGACGATCTCGGCCGCCACGGAACGGTGCTGAAGGTCGTTCAGCACATCGTGACGCGCCTCCCGCACCACCGACAGGCGCGCCCGGGTCAGTCCCTTCACCGCCGCCGCCATCGCGTCCAGGTCCGCGAGAGGATCGGCCTCGCCGGCCAGGAACAGGGCCGGGACGCCGATCGTGCCGGTGCACGCGGCCGTGAGCAGGGACGCGGGCACCGCCTCGCGGAGCGAGCCGCGCCGTACGAGTGCGTCGTCGGTGAGGACGCCCCGGTGAACGGGACAGGCGGTGCGCACGTCGAGCTCGCCCTCCCAGTCGTCGCCGGCCGGGACCGGGGCGTCCGGCGCCGGGAGCCCCGCCAGGACCACGGCGTCCGGCGTCCGGCCGCCGCCGTCGGCCGCACCGCCGAGCAGCGCGGCTATGGCGACCGCCCCGGTGTCGGCGCCCACCACCACGACGGGGCGCACCACGCCGTCCCCGTCGGCCGTGTCCTCGGCCGCTCGGTCGAGGGCGGCACCGAAGCGCGCCAGCCACCCCGCCGGATCGTCGGCCGCCCCGGCGGGATCGGGGGCGTCGAGGACGCGGACCCGGTAGGCGTCGGCGGCGAGCCGCCTGCCCAGCCGGGCGTACGTCGCACGGGACTCGCCCCGCCCCGGCACCACCAGGATCGTGCCGCGTACGCGGAGCCCCTCGGGCGTCCGGTGATCGGTGTACTCGGTCATGTCGGTGCTCCTGGGGTTCGGACGGTACGGGGAGGGGACGGGGGAGCGGTGCGGGTGAGGGGTGCCGGGAGAGGCTGCGCGGGGGGCGGTCACGCGCTCGCCGCACCGGCGGGCACGGCTCGGGCGGGCACCGCACCGGTGGCCGGCGGGCCGAGGTGCCGGCCCGTCACCCGGTCCAGCACCGCCCCGGCGCCGCCCGGCGGCAGTGTCGCGCCGCGCCAGGCCACGTGCTGGTCGGGCCGCACCAGGACGTGGGTGGCCCCGCCCGCCCCGTACACCGCGCGCGCCGCCGGATCGGTGAGGTGGACCACGGTGAAGGGCAGCGAACGGCCCACCGCCTCGGCGGCGAAGGCGTGTTCCACCGATCGGTCCTCGACCAGCACCAGCAGCGCGAACGCGTCGCCCATACGGTCGTGCAGCGTGCCGCCGTACGGATCGACCGGGCCGTCGGGCGCCCGGTGGCCCGGCCGCGCGTCGTCCTCGTAGACGTCGGCGCGCCAGGGCGGCTCCGACTCCCGTTGGCCGGGCTCGTACCAGAGCACGTCCGAGGAGTCGTACCGCTCGTCGAAGGTGACGCCCGCCCCCTCGGACCGGTCGCGGCGCAGCCGTTCGCCGATCTCGGCGCGGCGCCGGGCCGCCTCGGGGCCCGTGTCCGCGTCGTCCGGGACGCCGCCCCGCCGGATCTCGGCGAGCGTCGCCTCCCTGCGCAGCGACTCCTCCAGCGCGTGGTCGGCGACCCGCTGGTCGTGCGTCCGCCGCTCCTGGTCGTACGAGTCGAGCAGGGCGGGCGGGGCGTCGCCGGCGATCACGGCCGCCAGTTTCCACCCCAGGTTCACCACGTCCCCGATCCCCTCGCCGAGATTGCCGCCCGGGGTGCGCACGTGGGCGGCGTCCCCGGCCAGCAGCACCCGGCCGCGCCGGAACGTCTCCGCGACCCGGGTCGCATGGTGGAAGGTCGTCGCCGAGACCAGTTCCAACCCGGCGTCGAACCCGAACGCCGCCCCCGCCACCCCCAGCAACTCCCTGTCGGTGGGCTCGTGTTCCAGTGGATACGGTCCCGCGTAGACACGCCATTCGCGGGTCGAGACCGCCGCCAGGAAACCGGACGCAGTGGCGTTGACGACGATGTTGGTGGCGTTCGGTGCGGCGCCCACCCGGCCGGAGATGTCGCCGGTGCGGACGATGAGCCGCAACCGCTTCTCGGTCGCGTACGCGCCGGTGCGGCCGATACCGGCCAGCCGGCGGGTGGTGGAGCGGGCGCCGTCCGTGCCGAGGACGTACCCGGCCCGGACCGTGCGCCGCTCCCCGGAGCCGACGCCCACGATCTCGGCCTCGACGCCGTCCGCGTCCTCGCGCAGCGCGACCAGCTCCCAACTGCCCGCCACGCTCACCCGCTGCTCCTCCAGGTGCTCCAGGAACACCCGCTGGAGCACGGTCTGCGGCCGGCGCAACGCCTCGCCCGCACCGGCCCCGCGCGCCGTCCCGCCGGTGAAGGACGGACGGGCGGCGGGGACCAGTTCGTGACCGGCGAGCGAGGTGACCCAGCGCAGGCCCTGGTTCCATTCGGGCGGGTAGGTCCACGCGTCGCGGATCCGGCGCAGCAGCCCCCAGCGGCGGAAGTGCTCGACCACCCGGGCGGTGTGGCCCATCGCGCCCGCCCGGACGAGCGTGGCGGTGCGGGCCCGGTCGACGACAGCGACCTCGACCCCGCGGGCGGTCAGTTCGACAGCCGCCGCCAGACCCACCGGGCCCGCACCGACGACCAGCACGTCCACCGAGGCCGGTGGTGCGCCGACCGGGAAACGGACGGTGTGCACGTCGCGGCCACCGGTCGGCGACAGTCCTGTTCCCTTCTGTCCCTCGGCCATGTCCGCGCCCTCAGCCGTTCAGCGCGTGGGCGCCGGCGGCGGTGTGGCGGTTCTCGGGGACGGGCAGGCCCAGGTGGCCGCGCAGGGTGTCGGCCGTGTACGCGGTGCGGTACAGCCCGCGCTTCTGCAGGAGCGGCACGACGCCGTCGACGAACAGGTCGAGTTCGTCACCGGTGCGGAAGGCCAGGTTGATGCCGTCGAACGCGCCTGCGTCGAACCACTGCTCGATGGTGTCGGCGACCGTCTCCGGTGCCCCGACGAACGGCGAACGCCGGAACTCACTCAGGGAATCCGCTACCTGACGCAGCGTCAGATTGTTCTCGCGGGCCCGCTGGATGATGGCCGACGCCCCGGTCCGGCCGCCCTTCTCGGCGAGGTGCGCCACGTCCGGGAACGGCGCGTCCAGATCGTGCACGCTGAAGTCGTACGCGCCGAACGACCGCCCCAGCAGGGCGAGATTGCGGGTGAAGTCGTTGTCCTCGTCGTGGATCTCCCGCTCGCGCCGCAGGGCCGCCTCGTCGGTCGCGGCGACCACCGGGGAGCCGTGGATGAAGATCTTGATGTGCTCGGGGTCGCGGCCGTGGGCCGCGGTGCGCCGCTTCACGTCCGCGTAGTACTCCTGCGCCTGCTGGAGCGAACCGCCCGGCGCGTAGACGCCCTCGGCGACCCGGGCCGCGAGGTCGCGGCCCTCGTCGGAGACGCCGGCCTGGAAGATCACCGGCTGGCCCTGCGGCGAACGCGAGATGTTGAGCGGACCCGCCACCCGGAAGTGCTCGCCCTCGTGGTCCAGCGCGTGCAGCTTGGCCGGGTCCAGGAAGAGGTCCCGGGCCACGTCGGCCGGGAACGCGTCGTCCTCGTAGGAGTCCCACAACCCGCGCGCCACCTCCACGAACTCCAGGGCCCTGCCGTACCGGGTGGCGTAGTCCAGGTGCTCCTCCAGCCCGAAGTTCCGCGAGGTGCCGGTGTCGAAGCTGGTCACCACGTTCCACCCGGCGCGCCCGCCGCTGATGTGGTCGAGCGAGGCGAACCGGCGGGCCAGGTTGAACGGCGAGTTGTACGTCGAACTCGCCGTGCCCACCAGTCCGATGTGCCGGGTGTGGGTGGCCACCGCCGACAACAGGGTCAGCGGCTCCAGCCGGTTGAGGTAGTGCGCCGGGTAGGTGGCGTTGATGAACTGGCTGTCGACGATGAACAGCGCGTCGAACAGGGCGTGTTCGGCCGCCTTCGCCTGCTGGATGTAGTGCTGGACGTCGATGCTGGAGTTCTTCGCGATGCGGGGGTCCTTCCACAGGCCGTGCTGGCCGGGACCGCCGACGCCGTACGGGTGCAGGGCGAGGTGGATCGTGCGGGACATGGGGTGGTCCTTCCGTCGGAGCGGGGAGGCCGGGGGGCCGGGGATGCGGGGTCAGGCGTCGAGGAGGGCGCGCAGCGCCTCGCGCTCGGCCCGGCTCGCGGGGGCGGCGCGCAGGGTCGGCGCCGACCCGACGAGCAGCCGGGTGTACGGGTGGCGGGGGTCGCCCACGACGTCGCGGGCGGCCCGGTCCTCGACCAGTTCGCCGCGGTGGAGGACGGCGATGCGGTCGGCGGTGCCGGCGACCGAGCCGAGGTCGTGCGAGATGAGGACGAGGGCCGTGCCGGAGTCGCGGAGCTCCTTCAGGATCTCCAGGACCTGGACCCGGTTGGCCGAGTCGAGGGCGCTCACCGGCTCGTCCAGGATGATCAGCCCGGGTTCGGTGACCAGCGCGCGGGCCACCGCGACCCGCTGCCGCTGCCCGCCGGACAGCTCTCCCGGCAGCCGCTCCAGCAGTTCCCCGGAGAGCCGCACCCGGTCCAGGAACGCCCGTGCCCGCGCGGCCGCCGCGGCCCGCGGCACGCCCTGGACGAGCAGCGGTTCGACCAGTGATTCCTCGATGGTGAGGTCCGGGTCGAGGCTGCGCAGCGGGTCCTGGAAGACGTGACCGAGGACGCCGCTGCGGCGTAGCGCCCGCCATCCGCGGCTGCCGTACCCGGTCACGTCCTCGCCGCCGACCACGATCCGGCCGGCCGAGGGGCGGACCAGGCCGAGCGCTGCCCGCGCGAGGGTGGACTTGCCCGAGCCGGTCTCGCCGATGAGGCCGACGGCCTCGCCGGGCGCCACCCGCAGCGACACCCCGCGCAGCACGGTGCGCCGCCGGCGGCCCCGGCCGTAGTGCACCTCCAGGCCGGTGACCTCCAGGGCGGGACCGGGACCGGGGCCGGCGGACGGGCTGCCGGAAGGTTCGGGGGTCACGACGGGTCCTCCTTCGGGGCGAGGAACTTCTCCAGGCCGTAAGCGTCGTGTTCGGCGATCAGCAGCCGGGTGTAGGCGTGCCGGGGCTCGTACAGCACCTGGTGCGTCGGCCCCTGCTCCACCACCTCGCCGTCCCGCATGACCAGCACCTCGTCGCACAACTGGGCGACGACGGCGAGGTCGTGGGAGACGACGAGCAGGGCCAGGCCGTCCCGCTCCCGGAGTTCGGCCAGCAGGTCGAGGATCTCGGCCTGCACCGTCACGTCGAGCGCGGTGGTGGCCTCGTCGGCGATGAGGACGCGCGGTCCGGCGGCGATGGCCGCCGCGATCAGGACGCGCTGGAGCATCCCGCCGGAGAGTTCGAAGGTGTACTGGCCGTACACCAGCTCCGGGTCGCGCAGCCGCACCGCCCGCAGCAGTCCGACGGCCCGGCGCTTCGCCTCCCGCCGTTTCAGGCCCTGCTTGACCCGGACGACCTCGGCGATCTGGGCGCCCACCCGGATGGACGGGTTGAGATAGGACGCCGGGTCCTGGAAGACCGCGCTGATGGTGGTGCCCCGCAGTGCCGTCCAGGCGGCGGGCGTCAGCCCGGCGATGTCGGTGCCGGCGATCTCCACCGAGCCGCCGGTGATCTCGAAGTGCGGCGGCAGGATGCCGAGCGCGGCCCGGCAGGTGAGCGTCTTGCCGCTGCCCGACTCGCCGACGATGCCGACGGTCCGGCCGGGGGTGAGGGAGAAGCTGACGCCGTGCACGATCTCGCGGTCGGTGGCCCGGTCGCCGATGCGCACGTCGCGCACGGTGAGCACCGGGGGAGCGGTGGGGGCCTGGGCGACGGCCGCCGGGCTCCCGGCGGCGGTGTCCCGGTCGTCGTGCGACAGCACCTTCTGGGACAGGGGCGTCATCGGGTACCTCCGGAGTGGACGGGGCGGTTCCGGTCGGGGCGGCCGGCGCGGGCCCGGCCCGCCAGGGCGAACGCCCGGCCCGCCTCGCCGGAGACGTCGCGGATCGCGTCGGCCAGCAGATTGCTCGCCCAGACGGTCACCATGATCAGCAGCGCGGGCGCCAGCGGGGCCCACGGCCGCTGGCCGAGGTAGCCGAGGTCGGAGGCGAGCAGCCCGCCCCAGGTCGGCGCGGGCGGCTGCACCCCGATGCCGAGGAACGTCAGGCTGGAGACGATGACGAACCCGACGCCGATGGTCTGGGCGAGGGCCACCGCGATCGGCGGCAGCACCTTGACCCACACGTGCCGGCGCACCACCCACCCGACCGAGGCGCCGGAGACGATCGCCGCCTCCACGTACGGGGAACGGGCGACGGCCAGCGTGGCGGCACGGGACACCCGGTAGAACAGCGGGGACACCAGCACCCCGGTCACCAGCATGGCCTGGGTGATGCCGTTGCCGAGGAGCGCGATCACCGCGACCGCGAACAGCAGGAACGGCAGGGCGACCAGGGTGTCCGCCAGTCGGAGGGTGAGCCACTCGAAGACCCGGCCGAGGTACACCGACAGGATGCCCGGCACCGCACCGACGGCCAGCGCCGTGAACGCGACCTCCAGCGACCCGAGCACGCTGACGCGCGAGCCGTCCAGCAGCCGGCTCAGCACGTCCCGGCCGAGGTAGTCGGTGCCCAGCCAGTGCGCCCAGGAGGTGACGGCGAGCGTGTCGTCGCTGGTGGCGAGCGGGTCCTGCGGCGCCAGCCACGGCCCGAGGAGCGCCAGCAGCGCGACCGCGGTCAGGATGGCGAGGGCGATCCGGCCGGAGGTGAGGGTAAGGACGCGGCGCACCATGTCACACCCCCCGCTGCGAGGCCGGCGTCACGCGTGCCAGCACCAGGTTGACGATCAGGTTGAAGGAGACGACCAGCACGATCGAGACGACCAGGACGCCTTGCACCGCCGGCACGTCCCCGGCCTGCGCCGAGTCGTTGGCGAACCGGCCGAAGCCCTGCAACCCGAAGATCCACTCGGTCACCACCGAGGCGCCGACCAGGGCCGGGAACTTCAGCCCGAGGGTGGCCAGCGTCGGCCCGAGACCGTTGCGCAGCACATGGCCGAAGAAGATCCTCCGCGGGCCCAGTCCCCGTACCACCGCGCCCGTCACGTAGTTCTCGCCGTACGCCTGGACGAGACCGGTGCGCATCTGGCGCGCCACGTCGGCGACGACGTCGCAGCTCAGGGCGAGGGCGGGGAGCGTGATGTGCGCGAGCCACGGGCCGAACCCCTGCTCGGCCGGGACGTAGCCGGCCGAGGGGAACAGGCCGAGGCCCACCGCGAACACCGACACCAGCACGATGCCGACGACGAACGGCGGCATCACCGAGATGACGGTGACCAGTCCGGTGATGGCGCGGTCCAGCAGTGTGGTGCGGCGCAGCGCGGCGACCGTGCCGAGCACGAAGCCGCCGACGACTCCGATGACCAGCGCGAACGTGGCGACGGACAGGCTGACGCCGAGGCCCAGGCCGATCAGGGTCGAGATGTCGGCCCCGTTGACCCAGCTCGCGCCGAGCTGCCCGTGCAGCACGCCCGAGAACCAGTCCCCGTACTGCGCCAGGAAGGGCTTGTCGAGGCCCCATTGGGCCTCGACGCGGGCGATCGCCTCGGGGGTCGCGTTCTCGCCGAGCTGGATGCGCGCCGGACTGAGCCCGCTGAGCGACCGCAGGGCGAAGGTGACGAACGTCGCCACCAGGAACACCGGGACGAACAGGGCGACCGACCGGGCGAGGACCGCCAGGACGCGGCCGAGCGAGTGCCGCGCCCTGGCGGCGGCGACCCCGCGACGGCGGGCGGCCCCGACCGGAAGCGTGTGCGTCGTCATGGAGGTGCCTCCTCTCTGGAGGTGGGGAGGGGGACGGGCCGGTGGTGGTCAGCCGCCGGAGAGGGTCACGCCGGTCCAGTCGAGGTGCGCCGGGTTCTTCGGCAGGTCCGAGAGGGCGGCGCTCTTGGCCAGCAGGTTCGGCGAGGAGTAGGTGAAGACCAGTGCCTTGCTGGCCAGGCCCGCCCGGGTCGCCGCCCGCAGCGCCCGCGGATACTCCGGTGCGTCCAGCGGGGTCTGACGGACCTTCGCGGTCGCTTCGGCGAAGCCGTCGGGCTCGTACGGGGTGGAGAGGTTGAGGGGGCCGTCGGGTCCGAAGTGGGCGGTGAGCGTCTGCACCGCGGAGTCGCGGCCGGTGGTCCCGTACAGCGACAGAGTCAGGTCCTTGGCGAAGAACGGGGTGGCCCAGTTCTTGTCGATCTTGATGGTGACCTTGATGCCGACCGCCGCGAGCTGGGACTGCACGATCTCGGCCTGCGGGTCCTCGGTGGGGATGACCAGGTCGAGCGTGATGTCCCCGGCCGGGTGGCCCGCCTCCGCCAGCAGTTTCCTGGACTTCGCCGGGTCGTACGGATAGGTGTTCTCCGACTCAGGGTCGTAGGCCACGTAGCCCTTGGGGAACGGCTGGTCGGTGGCCTCGCCGTAGCCGAAGGTCAGCTTGTCGACGAACTCCTGGCGGTTGATCGCGTGCCGTACCGCATCGACCACCCGGTCGTCGTCGAAGGGCGCCTTGTTGACGTTGAGGCTGATGTTGGAGGCGTTGAAGCCGGGCTGCACGAACACGTCGAGGCCGGCCTTCTTGGCGGCGTCGGCCTGACTCGGCTTGATGTCGGCGAAGTTGTAGACCCCGGTCTGCAGACCCGAGACCACCGTCGACGCGTCGGGCGCCGAGGTCAGTTCCACCTGCTCGATGTGGATGTTCTCCGCGTCCCAGTAGTCCGGGTTCTTCGTCAGGACGGCCTTGGTCCCGGGGACGAGCTGCTTCACGACGAACGGGCCCGCGCCGACCGGGTTCTGGTCCAGCTTCTCCGGTGTCTTCGCTGCCTTCGGGCTGGCGATCTGGAGGACCCGCTGACCGAGCAACTGGGGTATCTGGTAGTCGACCTGGCTCAGTTCGAGCACCGCGTCCAGGCCCTCGGCCCGCACCGACTCGATCGAGGTCAGGTCGCCGAAGAGCGCCGAGTTCTTCTGTTTCTGGGCCCGCTCGATCGCCGCCTTGACGGCGGTCGCGTCGACCGGCAGACCGTCGCTGAACTTCAGCCCCGGCCGCAGATGGAAGGTGATCCGGTCGCCCTCGTCGTTGTACTCCCAGCTCTCCGCGAGGTCCGGAACCGCCTCGCCCTTCTCGTTCGTCCGGGTCAACGAGGCGTACACCAAGGCAAGTTCGCGGAACTGGGCGCCGCTGCCCGAGACCACCGGGTCCCAGTGGGCCGGGAAGTAGGAGGACGCCCACTTCAGCGTGGAGCCGCCCGCCGAAGCCGAGGCGCCGCCGCTGCAGGCGGCGAGAGCGGGGACCAGCAGGGTGGCGAGGGCGGTGCCGAGAGCGGCGGTGCGCAGCCGGCGGGGCCGCCGTGCGGCGGTGCCGTCCGGCCGGGGGCGTCGGATCGTGAGACGTGGAGACATCGCGTTCTCTCTGTGACGGGCTCCGCCGGGGCGGGGCGCGGAAGCTCGGGGCGTGGGCGATCGGGGCGTGGGTGATCGGGACGCGACGGCCCGGCGTACCGGCGTCGGAGTACGGGCGTACCCCGCCGGGGCGCGGGTGGGCGGTGCGTGGCGAGCGGTGCGTGGAGAGCGGCGCCGGGCGTACGGACGCGGCGGGCCGGGCGTCGGCCGACGGGGGCGTGCGGGATCGGGGCGTGGCGGGGTCGGGGGCGTGGAGGCGGACGGGAGCGCCTGGGCACGGCGCGGCGCACAGCGGGTGGCGGGTGACATCGCGGGGTCGCCCTCGCGGCGCGCGTGTTCCGGCGGTACGGATGCCTCGCGGGCGACGCTGCCGAGCGGGGCGGTACGCGGACGAAAGTCGCCGTGGGACCGCCGTACGGGCGGACCCCGCACGGGCGGATCACCCCGGAGCGGGCGTCACCTTCGGACGTGATCGCCCGCGGCGCGACGGGAGGCGGGATGCGGACACGGCGGACGGACGGGTCCGGCCGTACGGCGGGCGGTCGTGACCGCCGGCAGCGGGCGGGCGGCGCTCGTGGTCCGGGGGCGGGCGGAGGTCAGCGACAGAGAGCGCTGGACGTGCGCCGCAGGTCCACGTAGCGGCACTCCACACCGGGGTGCGTCGTAAGCATGGTGCACATCCTGGGGTCGTTCGTCGTCGACTGTCAATGGACACCAAAGGGTGTCTCATTCTGCGGAACAGCGGCCCGACAGCCTCTCAGTGGCCGGTCTCCGAGCGGTCCGTGGCCGCCGGGTGCGTCGCGGCCTCGTCCGGATGCAGCCACAGCGGCCCGTTCCCGGTCTCCACCCGCACCGCCCCGGGCGGCGGCCACGACCCCGGCGCCGACCAGCGCCTTTCCGGCTCGGTCAGGCTGCGGTGCCGCTCCAGCGCCTCGGCCGGCTCCAGCCGCCGGGGCTCCGGAGCCGGACCGCTCAGCAGCGCCTCCACCGCCTCCGCGTAAGCCCCGTAGGGACGCCAGCCGGGGACCACGCGCCGGCCCGCCGGGGACCGGAACAGCAACGTCGGCAAGGCGTAGCGGAGTTCCCCGTCCGAGGTCTCCTTGGCCGTTCCGGGGTGCGGCGATCCCTCCGCCCCACCGGTCCCGGAGAGCACTTCCGGGACCGGCCGCCGCGCCTCCGCCCGGTCGGCCCGGACCCGCTCCCGGGTGCCGTCGGACGCGGCGTCGGCCTCCAGCCGCCGCAGGTCCAGCCCCGGCACGCCCCGTACCGCGGCCAGGGCGCGTGCGGGCGTGTCCGCCGGGTCGCCGAGGACGAACACGGTCTCCCGCAGCCGTCGCAGCACCCGGTCGGCGACCTCCGCGCCCTGCAACTCGGCCGCCTTGGCGACCAGCGAGGCCGGCCAGGACTCCGCCGCCACCCGGAGCAGCCGGACCGGGTACGGGGCCAGAGTGTGGCCGCTGATCCCGGCCACGTGGCGCGCGTACCAGGCGGTCTCGGCGGCCGGGTCGGGCGGCGGGTCGTCGTCGTGGTCGAAGAGGATGGCGTGGACGCGCCGCCACCGGGCCCGGTCGCCCAGCGCGTCCCGCACCGCGCGGAAGACGGGCTCGGAGCCCCAGGCCCACGGGCAGAGCGGATCGGTGTACTCCACCACCTCCAACGCGGCGCCCTCCCCGGCGGGTTCGGGCCGTGTCCGGTCCCCGCTCATGCGGCCCCGGACTGCTGCGGCACGGCGCCGGCGGGCAGCAGAGAGGTCAGCGGCAACCCGCCCAGCACCGCCACCGCGGCCTCCTCGATCTGCCGCCACACCCCGGGCAGAGCGGCGGCGGGGCTCGGATAGGCGAGCCCCGCCAGCGGCTCGCCGCGCAGGGTGAGGACCTCGCCGTCCACCGCGCGCACGACGTCCAGCAGGGTGATCTGGTCGGCGGGTCTGCCCAGCCAGTACCCGCCCTCGCAACCGCGCTGGCTGCGGACCAGGCCCGCCCGGCGCAACTCGCCCACCACGGACTTCAGGAAACGGAACGGAATCTCCTGCGAGGAGGCGATCGCCTCACAGGTCAGCGGGCGGCCAGGCTCACGGGCGAGCTCCATCAGAGCACGCGTGGCGTAGTCCGCCTTCGCGGAGATATGCATGCCGCCATCATGACCGGACACCCGGCCCCCGGGCGAGCGGTTCCGCCGCTTCCGCGGCCCGGCCGGCACCGGCGTCCGTCGAACATTGCGGGAACATTGCCGCAGGTGAACCGCAATGGATACCTCTTGACATCCTTTTCGGCACCGCCCTAGCGTCGCGCCATGACCGAGCCGCTGACGACCGCCGGTGAGGGCTTCCACCCTCACCTCCACGACGCCCCGGGCCGGCCCGCCGCGCCCCTGCACACCCGGCTGCACCACATCCGCGCCGACGCCCTCGACGGCGACACCGCCCAGACCGGCGGCATGCGCCGGTTCGCCGCCGTCAGCGGGAAGACCGTGGGTTCCGAGAAGCTCTGGATGGGGCAGACCCACGTCGCCCCCTCGACCTCCTCCTCCGACCACCACCACGGCGAGTCGGAGACCGCGATCCACGTGGTGTCCGGTCACCCCGAGTTCGTCTTCGTGGACGACTCCGGCGACGAGCCGCAGGAGGTGCGGCTGCGCACGTCCCCCGGCGACTACGTCTTCGTCCCGCCCTTCGTCCCGCACCGCGAGGAGAACCCCGACCCGGCCGAGGAGGCCGTGGTCGTCATCGCCCGCAGCACCCAGGAGGCCGTCGTGGTCAACCTGCCGGGCCTGTACGCGCTCCCGCGGGACGCGGGCTCCGAGGGCTGAGGTGCCCCGGGTCCGCGCGCCGGTGCGCGGGTCAGGCGCGGACCAGTGGGGTGTCGACCAGGTGCTCGGCGAGGAACCACGCCTGGAGCTCCCCGGTCCTGATCACCTGCGAGACCAGCAGATCGTTGGTGCCGTCGTCGCCGGACCCGGCGGCCCGTGCGGCGGCGTCGTGCGCCGCCACCAGAATCGCCTCGTGGGCCTCCAGCAGCCGCGACAGCATCGCCGGAACCTCCTCCACGCCGTCCGGCGGACGCGGGACCGAGGTGATCTCCGCGACGTGCCGGGGATCGCCCACCGCCACCCCGCCGAGCGTCTGTACGCGCTCCGCCAGCGCGTCCACGATGTCGAGCTGCTCCCCGGCGTGCTTGTCCAGCACCAGGTGGAGCTGGTAGAAGGTCACCCCCCGCATCAGCCAGTGGTGCTTCTTGTAGAGGCCGTAGAGGATCTGGGTGTCCGCCAGAAGCTGGTTGAGGAGCCGGCAGGAGGACACGCGCGCCTCCTGCGACAGCCCGATCGGGAACTGCTTGACCGTCCCGAAGTCCTGGACGAGCACCCCCGTCCGGTGCGACGACGGCCGGCGCTCGCCGACGGCGGGGGAGTGTGCGGTGGTCATGATGCGCCTCCTGCGGGGCGTGGTGAAGTACGGAACACGACGACGCTAGGTGCCCGCGGCAGACCCGATTGACCGGCAGCGCACCCGTTGCTGACCGCCCGCGCACACCCGCAACGCCGGAGCCGTGCGCGCGCCCGGTCGGGGTGCGCACGCACGGCTCGGCGGTGGCGGAGCGGCCGGACGGGCCGGTCGCCCCGCGGGTCAGCGGCTCGGGGACACGGTCAGCCCGTCGCGCGCACCGCGTCCAGGATCAGCTGGGCGACGGCCTTCGGCTGCGACACCGCGACCGCGTGGGAAGCTCCGTCCACCTCGACGACGGTGGCCCCGGCCCGCTCGGCGCCGAAACGCTCGACCTCGGGGTTGATGGCGTGGTCCGCGCCCGCCACCAAGGCCCAGGACGGCTTGGTCTTCCAGGCGGCGGCCGACGCGGTCTCGGCGAACGCGCCCGCGGCCAGCGGACGCTGGGAGACGGCGAGGACCTTGGTGACGTCCTCCGGGACGTCCGCGGCGAAGATCTGGGGGAACGCCTCGGCGGTGATGGTGACCTCCACCGCCGGCTCCGAGCCCGGCACCGGGTACGTGCCCTCGCTGAGGTTGCTCACCAGCGCCGAGAGCGGGAAGCGGCCCTGCAACTCGCCCAGGCTCTCGCCCTCTTCGAGCACGTACGCCGCCACGTAGACGAGACCGACCACGTTCTGCGCGGTGCCGGCCACCGTGATCAGCGCACCCCCGTAGGAGTGGCCCACCAGAATGACGGGACCGTCGATCCGGGACACCACGGACGCGATGTACGCGGAGTCCGCCGCCAGTCCGCGCAGCGGGTTCGACGGCGCCACCACGGGCACCCCGTGGCTCTGCAGCTCGGCGACGACCCCGGACCAACTGCCGGCGTCGGCGAAGGCTCCGTGGACGAGGACGACCGTCGGGGACGGCTGAGTGGTCATGTGTGTTCTTCTCCTCGGGGAGGGTTGGGGTGGGTGAAAGGGACGCGTCAGCGGGCGGTGAGAGCGGTGCGCAGGGTGCCGACGGCGAGGTCGATGGCCACCTGGGCGCCGTGCGTCTCGCGCAGGGCGTTGAGCATCACGAAGTCGTGGATGACGCCCTGGACCCGCACGGCGGTGACCGCGACGCCGGCGGCGCGCAGCTTGGCCGCGTACGCCTCGCCCTCGTCGCGCAGCACGTCCGCCTCGCCGGTGATCACCAGCGCCGGGGGCAGACCGGTGAGCTGCTCGGTGGTCGCCCGCAGCGGGGACGCGGTGATCTGCGCCCGCTCGCTCTCGTCGGTCGTGTACTGGTCCCAGAACCACTGCATGCCGTCGCGGCGCAGGAAGTAGCCGGTGGCGAACCGGTGGTAGGAAGCGGTGTCGAAGGATGCGTCGGTGACCGGGTAGAACAGCACCTGCTGGACCAGCGGGAGACCGCCGCGCTCCTTGGCCATCAGGGTCAGGGCGGCGGCCATGTTGCCGCCGACCGAGTCGCCGACGACGGCCAGCCGGCCGCCGTCCAGGTCCTTGGAGGCGCCCTGCTCGACGACCCACCGGGCGACCGTGTAGTTCTGCTCGATGGCCACCGGGTAACGGGCCTCGGGGGAGAGGTCGTACTCCGGGAAGACCACGGCGGCGTGCGCGCCGACGGCGAGTTCGCGCACCAGCCGGTCATGGGTGTGGGCGTTGCCGAACACCCAGCCCGCCCCGTGGATGTAGAAGACGACCGGCAGCGGGCCCGTGGCCCCGGCCGGCCGTACGATCCGCGCCCGGACACTGCCCGTGGGACCGCCGGGGACGCTGATCCACTCCTCGTCCACCGCCGGCTTCGCGATGTCGCCGGACTGCACCTCGTCCACGGCCTTGCGGCCCTCGGCGGGGGCCAGGTCGAAGAGGTACGGGGGGTTGGCGGTGGCCTCGGCGAACGCGGCCGCGGCCGGTTCCAGCACGGGTGCCACGGGTTCCACTGCGTCGGACATGTGCGTCTCCTGAATGATCACGGGGGGTGGCTGAGCCGCCGGGAAGGCCGGCGGTGGTGAGGGGTGCTGCGGTCGGCCCGCTCGGTCCCGGTCATACCGTAGGACCGCCAGCCGGGGGTGACTTGTCCCAGGACGCACCGCTTCTGCACTGCCCGTGCACCGGCGGGACAGGGCGCCGGCGGGACAGGGCGCCGGCGAACTCGGCACCGGCCGCGCATGGCATCGGCGACGCAGCGCTCAGTGCGTCGCCACGACGGCACCGGGGGCCGTGGGTTCCGGCGCCCCGCCCGAGTGAGGATCCCCGTTCGTGCCGGGATCCCCGCCCGCGAGAAGATTGGTGTCCGTGCCGGAATCCGTGCCGCGCAGGGTGCGCCATTCGCGCGGGGAGACCCCGTAGGCGTCCCGGAAGGCACGGCTGAAGTGGGCGGGATTGACGAACCCCCAGCGCTGGGCGACCGAGGCCACCGTGGGCGCCGTTCTTCCGCCGCGTGCCAGCACCCGCGCGCACTCCTCCAGCCGGCGTCGCTGGATCAGCTTCCGCACGGTGGTGTCCTCGCCCTCGAAGAGCCGGTGCAGGTACCGCACCGAGATGTGATGGGCCCTGGCCACCGCCTCCGGGGAGAGCGCGGGGTCCGCGAGATGCCGGTCGATGTGGTCGCGCACCCGCGCAACCAGGGGGTCGGCCTCCCCGTCGCGTGCCGACTCCGCGAGCCGGGTCCGTTCGGCCGCCACGGTCACCAGCAGGTCGACCAGGCCCGCGGCGATCCGTCCGGCCACTGCCTGGCCGGCGCCGGTGGACGCCGTGAGGAACGGGGTCAGCGCCGCCCCGAACCCGGCCACCGTGCCGGTGACCAGCCGGGCGTCCCCGTCCGGCAGTGCGAGCGTGCGGTGCGGTACGTGCACGACGTGGGTGGAGAAGCGCTCGGGATAGTCCAGCGAGAACGGCCGCGCGGTGTCGTACACGACGAGGTCGCCCGGCCCCGCGACGGACCGCCGGCCGTCCTGGACCAGGGTCACCGATCCCGACGTCTGGACGCCCACCGCCACGAACTCGCCGCCGGGCGGACGCTCCCCGGCCGGGAGCGCGAGGTGCCGTGCCGTGCGGGACGCCCGCAGCGGGCCGGCCTCGACGGTGGTGACCCGCAGATGTCCCAGCCGCCCGCCGGTGACCCGCCCCTCGAACGGGCCCCCGCCGTGCGGGACGACCGTCATCGGCACCAGCGCCCGGCCCAGGGCGCGGCCGTCGCTCACCGTTCCGTCCCCCTCGGGTTCCGCACCTCTCGTCAGCACCAGACTCACCCGGCTCTCCTCTCCCTCGCGCCGTGTCCAGCCAATCAGGGACGAATCCCCCGCTCCAGGCAGAAGGCAGGCAGAAACAGGCAGGCAGAAACCGCGGGGAGGAGAGGTGCCGCCGCGCACGGGGTGACGGCGAGCCCCACCCGTGCGCCGGGAGAACGGCCACCGTGCGCGCGCGGAACACGGCCCGGTACCCCGCCGTGTACCGTGAACGAGGTCGGGGCGCCGGGAGGAGACGCGCCGGTCAGGGGCTCAGCCGACGCCCGGCGCGGCCAGCCGTTCGCCGGCCTCGGTGACGGCGCGGGGGTCGGCTTCCGGGCCGAGGGCGAGCACGCGGGTGTACGCCTCGCGGGCCTCCTCCGGGCGCCCGGCGGCCAGTAGCACCGTGCCCAGGTCGATCGTCCGGCGGCTCTCCAGTGAGGTGTTGCCGGTGTCCCGGCAGACCCGCAGAGCCGTGCCGAGGTGTTCCAGCGCCTCGTCCCACCGCTCCAACAGGGCATAGGTGCTGCCCATGTTGGAGTGCAGTTCGAGCCGGGTGATGTCGGCGATGTGCGGTTCCACGCGCTCGCCCGCCTCCTCCAGGAGGGCGTACGTACGCCGGTAGGCGGCCAGCGCCTCGTCGGGCAGGCCCTGTTCCATCAGGCTGATGGCGTGTCCGTGCATGCACTGCAAGGTGCCGTGCACGTCCCCCGCCGCGTCGAACAGCCCGGCGGCCCGGCGGTTGTCGTCGCCGGACGACGCGTGGTCGCCGATGCTGCGGTGGGCCCAGGCGCGGTACTGGTACGCCCACGCCTCCTGCGACGGGTCGCCCGCCCGGCGCGCGGCGGCGAGCGCCTCCCCGGCCTTGGCGACGGCATCGTGCAGACGGCTCTCGCACACGATCAACGCCCAGGCGTGGTAGTTGAGTTGGGTGGCCTCCAGCAGCAGGTCGCCCATCGCGCGGGCGCCTTCGGCGGCGGTGGCGAAGACCTCCGGCCAGTGCACCCAGGAGATCCACTGGTCGGAGAACCAGTGCAGCGCCTCCGCCACCTCCACCACCGTGGCGTGCCGGCCCGTCGCCGAGGCCGTGCGCAGCGCCGCCAGCCAGTTGGCGCCCTCCGCCTTCAGCCACCCGCGGGCCCTGTCCGCCGACGACAGATCGACCTCGCCCCGCCAGTCCGCGGGGGGAGCCCCGTGCTCGGGTTCGAACCACCGGCCCGCCACGATCGTGGTCCGCAGCAGCCAGTCGCCCAGTGCCGCCGCCGCGCGGGCCGACCCCTCCGCGCTCTCCTCCGCCGCCAGCCGGGTGCGTGCGTACAGGCGCAGCAGGTCGTGCAGCCGGTAGCGGTCGCCGTCGGCGCCCAGCAGACCCGCCTCGACCAGCTCCTCCAACGTGTCCTCGGCGTCGAAGAGTTCCTGCCCGGTGAGCTGCGCGGCGCCGGCGGCCCCGGTGTCCGGCCCCGGCACCAGGGCGAGCCGCCGGAACATCCGGGCGGCCGTCGGCGTCAGCTGCCGGTACGAGAGGTCGAAGGCGGCCGAGACCCGCAGGTCCCCGGCCGACAACGCGTCCAGCCGCCGGTCCTCCAGCGCGAGGCGGTCGGCGAGCCGGCGCACCGACCAGCCGGTCCGGGTGGCCAGCCAGTTTCCCGCCACCCGCAGGGCCAGCGGCAGGTGCCCGCAGAGCCGGGCGACCTCGGCGAGCGGCCCGGGATCGGCCGCCGCCCGCTCCCGGCCCACCAGCCCGGCGAGGAAGCCCGCGGCCTCCGCCGGGGTCAGTTCGCCCAGCGGCAGCCGGTGCACGCTCTCCAGACCGGTGAGCATGCGCCGGCTGGTCACCACCACCATCCCCGCGCCGCTGCCCGGCAGGAGCGGACGGACCTGCCCCTCGTCGCGCGCGTTGTCCAGCACCACCAGGCAGCGCCGCTCGGCCAGCAGCCGCCGGTACAGTCCCGGATGCCCCTGCGGACCGGCCTTCGCCAGCTCGCGGTCGGACACCTGGAGCGCCTTGAGCACCGTCAGCATCAGCTCGGCCGGACCCGGCGGCTCGTCGTCCATGCCGCGCAGGTCGACCACGAGCTGGCCGTCCGGGAAACGGCCGGCCAGGTCCCGCGCCGCGTGCAGCGCCAGCGTGGTCTTGCCGGTGCCGGGCGGCCCGGAGACCGCCACGGTCACCGGCGGGGCGGCCGGCCGCTGCGCACCGTCCCCGGCCCGGTCGCTGCTCCTGGCCGCGGCCGACTCCGCCAGCGCGCGGAGCGCGTCCAGCTCCCGGTCCCGGCCCGCGAAGTCGTCGATCCCGCGCGGGAAGGCCCGCACCCCGGCCGGGCTGTATCCGGTGCTGCGGCCCGCGCGGGCGGTCGCCAGCAGCCGTTCGCGGTCCGCGTCGGCCAGGCCCAGGCCGTCCGCGAGCGCCGCCACGGTCCGCCGCTGGGGCGCGGCGCGCCGTCCGCGCTCCAGGTCCCCGATGCCCCGCACGCTGACCCCGGACGCCTCGGCGAGCCCTTCCAGGGTCAGGGAGGCGGCGATCCGCAGCTCGCGCAGTGCCGTCCCGAAACCCCCGTGATCGTCGCTCACCGTCGTATCCGCTCCTCGCCCAACCGTGTTCCCGTCGCTGCCCCCGAGCACGGTCACCAGAAGTCTAAGGACTGCCGGAGCGCAGGTCACCGCCGGTATGCGGCCGCGCCGCCCGTGGGTCCCCGGATCCGGTCCGGGGAAGCACGGGCGGCCGCCGGGGCGCCGGGCTCAGCTCTCGCAGAGGGCCGTGTCCACGACCTTGAGCATCTGGGCGCTGGGCGGGTTGATCTGGAACGCCGCATTGGTCATGGCGGAGGCGTGCCGGCCGTCTTCCGTGACCATGGTGTACGAGAAGTATCCCGGCAGCATGCCGCTGTGGCCCCAGGCGGTGATGCCGCAGGACATCACCTTCGAGGACAGCCCCACGCCGGAACCGGGGTCGGAGACCTCCTTCATCTCGGCGAGGGACGCGGGCGAGAGCAGTTCACCGGCGAGGAGCGACGTGTAGAAGGCGGTCACGTCCTCCAGGGTGGACACCATCGCTCCGGCGCTGCCGTAGAGGGACGGGTCGAGGATCTCCGCGGTGTACCAGAGGTAGAGGCCGCCGAGCCGGGCCCCGTGGTAGCCGGTGACCGCGGGGAGGGGCAGCGTGCGCTCCCCGGGAGCGGGAAAGAAGGTACGGGCGAGGCCCAGCGGCTCGATCAGGCGGCTTCGGACCGCCTCGCGCACAGGTGCTCCGGTGACCGCTTCGACGAGCAGCCCGAGGATCACGTAGTTGGTGTTGGAGTACGTGTAGGCAGCGCCCGGCACGGAGACCGGATCAAAGGTGAGCCCGGTGCGCACGACCTCCCGCGGATCATAGGTACCGTCGGGCCTGCGCGGGGGCTGGACCGTGAACGAACCGGGGAGGCCCGGGGAGTACGACGCGATGCCGCTGGTGTGTCGCAGGAGGTGGCGCACGGTGATGCGAGTGCCGTCGTAGCCGTTGCCGGTCACGACACCGGGCAGGTAGGTCTCGACGGGAGCGTCCAGGTCGACCCGGCCCTCGTCGGCCAGTTGCAGCACCACGGTGGCGGTGAAGCTCTTGGTCTGGCTGCCGATGAGGAAGTGCTCGTCCTCACGGATCGGCCGGGCGGCGCCGTACGTTCCGGTGCCTGCGGACAGCGTCCAGTCCTCGCCGTCCGTGCCGGCGTGGACGGCGGCTCCCGGGCCCGCGGCGGCCTGGAGCGTCCTCAGGGCCGCGAGCGTCGCGGCGTGGTCGCCGGTGTCGGCGTACGCCGTGCCGCCGTGCGCGGCGAGCGTCAGCGTCGTCGCGCACACGGCGGCGACGAGGGCGGAGGCCTTGGTCTTGTTGCGGCGGATGGTCATGCGGTTCTCCTCGACGATTCGGTGGGGCGGTGGGGCGGTGGGGCGGTGGGCAGGCGGTCGGCCGGTGCTTCAGGAGGCGGACGCGAAGGCCGCCGTCAGGCGCGGGACCCAGTCCGCGAACGCGGGCGCCCAGCAGGTGTAGCTGTGGTTTCCGGTGCAGGCCGGGTCGAGGGAGGCGCCGTTGCCGTAGTCGACGAGACGGCTCGGGACGCCGAGCTGCTTCAGACGGGACGCGACGGTGCGTGCGGCCCTGGCGGTGTATCCCTCGATGAGGTCGTTGTCGCCCGTGTAGAGGGTGACCGCGGTGCCGGCGAGGCGGGACAGGTTCGTGGGCGCGGCGGGGTCGTACGCCTTCCACACCCGGTCGGCGTCGAAGACCGGGTACGGCGAGCCGAAGATCGCGTCGCTGTCGACGTACGGGCCGTAGTCCGCGCAACTGCCCGGGGTGCCGGAGCCGAGGGCGCACCACGCGCCCGGCAGGTTCAGCTCCGTGGCCAGGACCGCGGCCCGGACCTCCGCCATGGAGAAGTCGAGCCCGCCGGACAGGGCCGCCACATGGCCGAACAGGTCGGGACGGGCCTCGGCGTAGTGCAGGGCGCCGCTGCCGCCCATGGACAGCCCCGAGACGGCGCGGTGGTCGCGGTCCGGCGCGGTGCGCAGGTTGGCGTCGATGAACGGGACGACCTGATCGAGGTGGAAGGTCTCCCAGTTCGCCGCGCCCAACGCGGTGTTCCGCATGACCCAGTCGGCGTACCAGCCCTTCCGTCCGCCGTCCGGCACCACGGTGATCATTTCTTCGGAACGCAGAGCGGGTACTCCGGCCGCGTCGTCGACGGTGCCGGGGCCGCCGTGCAGGAAGTAGGTGACGGGCCAGCGCCGGTCGGGGTCGTCGGCGTACCCGGACGGCAGGAACACGCGGATCCGGTGGGGGCCCGCGACCTCGGCGGAGGTGACGGTGAGGGTGAAGTCGGTTCCGCTGCGGACCACGGAACCGTCGGCGACCTGGGTGAGGCCGAACCCGTCACGGAACACGGGGGCCTGCGGGACGGCGTCGGCGTGGGCCGGCGGCACCGAGAGCGCGCCGAGCACGGCGACCGCCGCGGCGGCGGTGGAAACGGTCCGGCGGGTGAGGCGCCGGGCACGGGATTTCGGTGGGGTCATGGCGTATTCCTTCTTCCTGTTCGACGGTGTGGTGCGGTACTTCGGGCACCGGTCCGGACGACCGCGGGGGTCACCGGTCCGGATCACCGCTGGCAGGCGGCGGGGAGAAACAGCAGAAGCGTGAGAACGAACAGGACCAGAAAGCATCCCGATCCCCCCGCGGGGTCCTTGCCGTTGGTCTCGACGCGGCCTCCCGGCGCGATGCGCGGATGCGCGGCCACGTAATGGTCGAGGTGTTTCCGTTCGGCTTCGGACTCGCGCAGCCACGAGGTGTGGTGGCGGCATTCGCCGCACCAGAAGCGATAAGCCATGTCGATTCCTGCTCTCTTGTCACGCGTGGTCGGTCCAAGGGGCCGGCCGGCCGGTCCGGAACGGCGGTCGGCCAGGGTGACGGCCCTCGGCGGTCCGGATGGCTCCGAGCGTGGCAGCGGACCCAACGGCAGGCCATGACATGGGCGTTGACATATATGTCAAGACCCTCCCGGTAGGCTGCGGGGCCCGGACCACCAGGCGGAGGAGTGTCGAAGTGGCTGATGAGATCGGTCTCTTGCTGAGGGAGCTGCGGGAGAGGGCGGGACTGAGCCAGCAGAGGCTGGAGGAGCGTTCCGGAATCAGCGCGACCCATATCAGCCGGATCGAGACCGGAAAGTCCCGCAACGTCCGCAGGGACACGGTGAACCGGTTGCTCGACGCCATGGAATCGACGCCCGAAGACCGAAAGAGAATGGCGGCGGTACTCACCGAAATCCAAGGCGGAGTTCCGGCCGGACCCGCGGAGGAAGAGATCTCCCGGCCGGAAATCCGACGTCCGTTCTCCCGGCCGGCGAACGGTCTCCTCTCCGGCGCCGCCGCCGAACTGGCCACCGAGACGAGGCGCCGCTGGCAACGCGAGGAAGAGCAGCGCATGATCCTCGATCCGTACCCGCTGCCGGTGCGCTGGCGCTCCGCGTCCACCGGGATCACCGACCTCGAGGCGAACATCCGCCGCCTGCCGCCGGGCGCCGCGGCCGAACCGCTGGACCTGAGCAGCGACCGGTGCGGCATCGGCGAGCTGTACCGGAGCATCGGTTCGGGGCGACTGGTGATCCTCGGCCGGGCCGGCTCGGGCAAGTCGGTGCTCGCCATCCGGCTCGTCCTCGATCTCCTCCGGGACGACTCCCGCACCGGCGCCGATCCCGTACCGGTGATCTTCACCGTCGGTTCCTGGGACCCGACCGTCCACTCGCTGCGAGCCTGGCTGACGGGTCGGCTGCTGCGCGACTTCCCGTACCTGGCCCGCGCCGCGTCCCCCGCCTCGACGCTGGCTGCCGCGCTGGTCGACGACGGTCACGTCCTCCCGGTGCTGGACGGGTTCGACGAGATGGCCGAGGGGCTGCGGGGCCGGGCCCTCGACGAGCTCAACCGGACGTCGCTGCCGCTCGTCCTGACCAGCCGCCCGGACGAGTACGCGAACGTCGTACGGCGCGTGGGCGGGGGTGCGGCGGACGGGGCAGCGGCGGGCGGGGGTGCGGCGGCGCCCCTGAAGTGGGCCGCCGCCGTCGAGCTGACCGGGATCACGCCGGCCGATCTGCTGGAGTACATGCCCCGGGCGACCCGCTCCGCCCCGTCGGACGGCGATCCCTGGAGCCTGGCCCTGACGGGGCGGACGGAGCAGGACGAGCGGCTCCGCCGGGTCCTCAGCACCCCGCTGATGGTGTTCCTGGCCCGCACGGTGTACGGCGAGGGGCAGGCGGGGGACCCCGGTGAGCTGACGGACGCGTCACGCTTCCCGACGGAGGACTCCCTGCGGCGGCACCTGCTCGCCGCCTTCGTGCCGACGGTCTACCGCGCCCGCGCCCCCGAAGGACCGGCCCGGAACGGCCGCCGCCCGGAATGGACCCCCGAGCGCTCCCAACGCTGGTTCGGCCACCTCGCCCGCCACCTGGTCCGGGCAGGCCGGGAGGGGCAGGACATCGCCTGGTGGCAGATCGGCGGGTCGGTGCGCACGTCCACCCGCGCGCTGGCCGTGGCGGCGGTGTCCGCCCTCTGCGTCGCCGTTCCGGTCTGGCTGGCCGACGTGCTGATCGCCCTGTTCGTCCGGGAGGGCAAGTTCTGGTCGGCGCTGACGCAGGGCGCCGCCCTGGGGCTCGGCGTGGGGATCACCAGCGGCGCTCTCTACGCGTCGATGGCCACGATCGGCGGCAGTGTCTTCGCACCCTCGCGGACGCGCCTGCGCCTGCGCGGGGCACTGGGCACCGGGCGGTCACCGGTCCGTACGTTCGCCGCCCGTTTCGGCGCGATGCTGCCGGTGGGGCTCGCCGTGGGCGTCGGCGTCTCCTTCACCACGACGCTCCAGCGGGTCCTCTACCTCGGCTGGTCGCCCACGTCGCCCGAGGTGCTCCGGGTCTTCGCGACCGACGCGCTGCTCCTGGCACTGATCCTCGGTCTGGCCTTCGGGACGGTCTTCGGGCTGGCCGCCGTGCTGGAGGCGCCTCTGGACGTGTCCTCCGCGGCCACCCCCGACAGCCTGCTGAACGACAACCGGAGGGCGGTGGGCATCCAACTCCTCTTCGTCGCGCCCGCGCTGGCCCTGTCGATCTTCTTCGGCGGCGGACTCGTCACCGATCTGCTCGACCCGGTCCTCGGGCCTCTGCTGTGGCTGCCGCAGGACGGAGTCCTCATCGGCACGCTGGGCGGCATCGGCGGCGGCCTCACCTACGCACTGTGCTTCACCGCCTGGGGGCAGTGGCTGATCTTCACCCGCCTCCTGCTGCCGCTCCGGGGCCAGTTGCCCTGGAACGCCGACGCGTTCCTCAGAGACGCGTACGACAGAGGCGTCCTGCGGCGGACGGGCGCGGTCTACCAGTTCCGCCACATCCATCTCCAGCGCCACCTCTCGCACCGCCCCTACGGCGACGGCGGCGACGTGCGGCGGGACAGGGTGTCGTAGCCGGCCGGGCGGTCCGGCCGGGGCCGGGACGGTGTGGCCTACCGGCCCCGGCCGCGCAGCAGTTCCAGGTCCGCGACGACCGGGCGGTGGTCCGAGGCCACGGTGTCGGGCACGGTGGCGGAGCGCACCCGTACGGCTGCCCCGCCGCCCGGCCCGGAGACCGCGACGAAGTCGATCCGTTTGACCGGAGCCTGGGCGGGGAAGGTGGCAGCGCCCGGCTCGGCATCCGTCAACGCCTGCCACAGTGGGTCGAGTTCGGGAGCGTCCGGTTCCGCGTTGAAGTCGCCGAGCAGGATCTTGTGGCCCCGGTCCTCACCCATGACGCGACGGGTGTCCGCGACCTGCGCCGTCCGGACGGACGGATCGGGCCGGTAGTCCAGGTGCGTCACGTAGACGTGCACCGGGAGGCCGCGTACCCGCAGGACCACCTCGCCGAAGCCGGGGGCGGGCGACGGCACGGGGTCGGGGTCCTGGGTGGAGAACCGGGTGATGTCGTGGTTCTCGGTGCTCAGGAACGGGAACCGGGACAGCACCGCGACCCCGTACTCGCGCCGGTGCCCGCCCGCCGTCACCGGGTCGAGGCTGTATATCGGGGCGAACGACACCCGCATGCCGAGCCGTTGGGCCAGTTCCCCGGCCAGATCGCGCGACCCGCTGCGCCCGCCCCAGTGGACGTCGACCTCCTGGAGCCCGATCACGTCCGCGTCCAGCGCCCGCAACGCCGTCACCTGGCGTTCCAGGTCGAAGACGCCGTCCGCCCCCGCCCCCGCGTGGATGTTGTACGTCGCCACCCGCAACGACACCCCGCGGCCCCGGCCGTCGGCGGCCGCCGACGGCGCGAGCGCCGTGAGCAGCAGGGAGGCGGCGAGGACCGCGACGGTCGTGCGCGTACGCGAGGTCATGGGGCTCCGCCCGTCGTCCGGTCGTCGACCCGGCGAGCCGTCGACCCGGCAAGAGCTACCCGCGCCGCCCCCACCCGCAAACGGGGCCGGGGCGGCGGCGTCGTCACGGCGTGACGGGGGCGTCCGCGCAGGCGTCCGGGGAGGTGCCGGGATCCGTCAGCGCGAGGCCCAGCGACGCGCGTTCGGTGACCCAGCGGGTCGGCCGGTGGCGCGGGTCGCCCGTCGACGCGTACAGGGCCCGGTGCAGGTCCAGCATCCGCCCGGCGCCCACCCGGTCGCCCCAGGCGAGCGGCCCGGCCGGGTAGCCGAGTCCGGTGGTGACGGCGAGGTCGATGTCGGCGGGGGTGGCCAGCGACCGCTCCGCGAGGGATGCGGCGACGGAGACCACCGAGGCGAGCAGCCGCTGCGCGACCGACCCCGCGGTGTCCCTGACCAGCGACACCGCGTGCGGTTCCTCGCCCTCGGCGGCCCGCGCCAGCACCGCGCGGGCGTCGCGCGCCGCGGCCGGGTCGGCGGCCGGCGTCACCGCGAGCACCCGGCGGCGGCCCGTCGCGGCCAGCGGGTCCACGCCGAACGTCCGCCCGGCCGGCAGGCCCCGCGCCACCACCTCGGCGGCTACCGTGTTGCCCCAGGTCGGGACCAGCACGACCGCCCGCTCCGACGGCCCGGCGCCGGTCTCGACCGCGGCGCCGGCCGCGACCAGCGCCGCGCGCAGCGCCTCCGCCCCCGCGGCGCCGCCCGCCGGGGCGTCCGCCAGGAACACCGGGCGGTCCGCGTCCCCGGTGACCGGCGGTTCCCCGGCAGGGGCGGGCGCGTCGGGGCCGTACACGAACCAGCCCCGACCGGTCTTGCGGCCGTGCAGCCCGGCCGCCACCCGGTTCGGGGTCAGGTACGAGGGGCGCAACCGGTCGTCGTACCGGAATCCCGCCCAGATGGAGTCGATCACGGCGGCCGTCACGTCCAGCCCGGTGAGGTCCATCAGCTCGAACGGCCCCATCCGCAGGCCCAGTACGTCCCGTGCGATCCGGTCGATGCCCGCCGGATCGGCGACCGTCTCCTCCAGCAGGGCGAGCGCCTCCGTCACCAGGCCGCGGCCGGCGTGGTTGACGAGGAAGCCGGGAGTGTCGGCGACGGTCACCGCCCGGTGGCCGCAGCCCTCGACCAGTCGCGTCAGGGCCGCCGGGATCTCCGGGCGGGTCGCGGCCCCCGGCACCACCTCGACGATCTTCATCAGCGGAACCGGGTTGAAGAAGTGCAGGCCGGCCAGCCGCGACGGGTCCCGGAGCGTGGCTGCGATCCGGGTCACCGACAGGGACGAGGTGTTCGTCGCGAAGACGGCGGTGGCGGGCAGCGCCCGCTCCAGCTTCCCGAACACCTCGGCCTTGGTGTCCAGGTCCTCCCGCACGGCCTCGACGACCAGTTCGACGTCCGGGCCCGGCTGCCACGGGTCGTCCAGCGGGACCAGCCGTTCCAGGGCGGCGTCCCGGTCCTCGGCGGACGTCCGGCCCTTGAGGACCGCCCGGTCCAGCATGGACCGCACGAAGTCCACGGCCTCGGCGACCGCCTCCTTCCTGACGTCGGACAGCTCGACGGTGTGTCCTGCGGTCGCCGCCCACTGGGCGATGCCGCGGCCCATGGCCCCGGCGCCGACGATCCTGATGCGCATGGCGGTTGCGGTCCTCTCGTGGTGGCTGGTCGGTAGCGGTGTGTGCGACCGGGGGCGTCCGGTCAGCGCAGGTAGACGCGGCCCGGGTCGACATCCTCGCGCAGCAGGCGCAGTTCCGCCGGGGTGGGTGGCGCCACCGTCGCCACGGTGGCGGCCACCTTCAGGTCCCAGCCGGTCGCCACCCGCACCTGCTCGGCGGTGACGCCCGGGTGGACGGCGACCAGCCGCAGTTCGTCGCCGACGCCCTCCCGGGCCAGGACGCCCAGCTCCGTGACGACCCGTGTGACACCGGCGCCCAGCGGGCGGATGCCCTCGGCCAGCGCCCGGTCCGGGCCGGGGGTGGTGCAGAAGTCCAGTGTCCGGACGAAGGAGCGCGGGTCGTGCCGGCGCATCACCACGAACACCTCGCGGGAGTTGGCCATCACCTCGACGCCGCCGCCGGAACCGGGCAGCCGCACCTCGGGGCGCTCCCAGTCGCCGATGACCGAGGTGTTGAGATTGCCGAAGCGGTCGATCTGGGCCGCGCCCAGGAAGCCGACGTCGATGTGGCCGCCCTGGAGTACGCAGCCGAACAGCGCGGGCATGGACAGCACCGCCTCCGCGCCGGTGATCAGGACCGCGTCCGCGATGGTCTCCGGCAGGTGCGAGGGGTGCGCCCCGCACACCCCGGACTCGTACACCACCTCGGCCCGCGGCGCGACCGTCAGACGGGCGAGTTCGGTGGCCAGCGTCGGCAGGCCGATCCCGGCGAACACCGTGCGACGGCCCGCGAGTTCGCGGGAGGCGACGACGGAGAGCAGCTCGGAGGAGGTGACCTGTGCGGCGGCCGGGGACGTCCCGGCGCCGGTGGCCGCCGCAGCCGGTCCGTCCCCGCCGGTGCGGGCTCCGTCAGGGATGGTCAACGCGGACTCCTTCTCGTGCGCCGCGCTCACAGCCGCCGCCCGTAGTTCACCGGTTCGCTCAGGGCCTCGCCGACCGCGAGCCCCTCCCAGAACGCCTCGCCCAGCTTGTCCACGTAACCCGCGTGGTCGGCCGTGCCGTACACCCACTCCGCCAGCCAGTCCCGCAGCCGGACCGGGTCCTTGCTGATGTGCGACCAGGCGCGGTAGAAGGCGTTGTCCCGGTCGTAGTAGCCCTGCGCGAACGACGGATGGGCCCCGCGCGGGCAGACCACCACCGCGTCGACGGCGTGCGCCGGGACGAGGGTGCGGTTCGGGTCCGAGCGGACCACCTCGTCGGCGACGATCTCCTCCACGACGACGACCGCCTTCCGGGCCGCGTACACCGCCTCGGCCTGGACGCCGGTCAGCCCCCACATCTGGGTGTTGCCCCGGCGGTCGGCGCGCTGGGCGTGGATGATCGTCACGTCCGGGTTGACCGGCGGCACCACGTAGATCTGCTCCGGCTCGCCGTCCGCCCCCGGATAGGGCGACGTCACCTTCCGCAGCGCGGAGTTGACCGAGGGCAGGTCGCTGCCGCCGTAACTGCGCAGCGGGTAGAACGGCAGCCGCTGCGAGCCCGCCAGATAGCGGCAGACCATGCCGTAGTGGCTGTACTCCTCGAATTCCAGCGGTTCCGGCACGGCGCGCTCCAGCCGCCGCCGCAGCTCGCCGAGCGAACCGGCCGAGGAGTTGCCCACGAAGGACGAGACCAGCTTCGCGACGCAGCCCGCGGCGATCATTTGGTCCACCACGATGTCCGCCGTCATCCGCACGACCGTGAGGTCGCGCCGGCCCTGGCGGATGATCTCGTGCCCGGCGGCGGTCGGGACGAGATGGGTGAACCCCTCCAGGCAGACGGTGGCGCCGTCCTGGACGAAGGCGGCGACGGCCGCCTTCATCGACATGACCTTGTCCGGCCCGTCGGACCTGTCCGTCGTCCGTTCCACGGTGCTCCTCGGCGTTCGGCGTGCGGTGTTCCGGTGCTGCGCCGCCCACCCTCCCAGCGACCATTGATTGCCGTCCAATACCAAATTAAGGTCGTATCCAGACTGTTGGTTAATGAATGGGCACGGGTATGGAACTGCGTCATCTCATCGCGTTCACCGCGGTCGCCGAGGAACTGCACTTCGGCAGGGCCGCGAAACGGCTCCAGATGGCCCAGCCGCCGCTGAGCCAGCAGATCCGGCAACTGGAGAAGGAGCTGGGCGTCCAGCTCTTCGAGCGCAACACCCGCTCCGTGCGGCTCACCGGAGCGGGCGAGTCCTTCCTCGACCCCGTACGCGCCGTGCTGGAGGACCTCGACACCGCCGTACGGGCCGCCAAGGCCGCGGGCCGCGGCGAGTACGGCCGGGTCACCATCGGCTTTGCGGGCGCCTCCAGCCACGAGACGCTGCCCCTGCTGACCCGCGCCGTACGCGCCGCCCACCCCGCGGTCGAACTGGTCATGAAGGGCCAGACCTACGCCAACGTCGCCCTGTCCCGGGTCGCCGACGGCTCGCTCGACCTGGGCTTCGTCCGCCTCCCGGTGACCCAGCCCGGCGTCGCCCACCGGGTCATCGACGAGGAGGAACTCGTCTGCGCGCTGCCCTCCGACCACCGGCTCGCCCGGCTGGAGAGCGTCCCGCTCGGCATCCTCGCCGACGAGCCGTTCGTGTCCTTCCCCGCCGGCGCCGGATCCACCGTGCGCGACGCCATGGTCGAAGCCTGCGAGAGCGCCGGATTCAACCCCCGCGTGGTGCAGGAGGCCCCGGATTCCTACACCATCCTGGCCCTGGTCGCGGCCGGTGTGGGCGTCACCCTCACCGTCACCTCCTGCCAGCACATCCAGCAGAACGGACTCGTCTACCGCCCCCTCGCCGGGCCCCCGATCCGGCGGCAGGCCGCGCTCGCCTGGCGCACCGACAACCCGTCGCCCGCCCTGCACGCGGTGCTCGCCGTCGCCGAGGCCGCCCTGCCCACCCCACCCGGCTGATTGAGACGCACCACGTCTCGGAGCAGGGTCAATTCGATATTGGACCGACTCAGTGGTGCGGTGCGAAGGTCGCCCCACACACCCGAGCCGCCGAAAGGTACCGCCGTGCCCGACCAGACGGATGTCGTCATCTGCGCACCGCTGCGCACCCCCATCGGGCGCTTCGGCGGGGCGTTCGCCCGGCAGACGCCCGCCGCGCTCGCCGCCCGCGTCGTCGCCGAGGTCGTCACCCGCAGCGGGATCGACCCGGACCGCGTCGACGAGGTCATCCTCGGACACGCCTACCCGACGGCCGACGCCCCGGCGATCGGCCGGGTCGCCGCCCTCGACGCCGGCCTGCCCGTCTCCGTCACCGGCACCCAGACCGACCGCCGCTGCGGCTCCGGCCTCCAGGCCGTCCTGGACGCCGCCATGCAGATCCGGGCCGGCTTCAGCGACGTCGTGATCGCCGGCGGCGTCGACGTGATGAGCGCCGCGCCCTACTACACGCACGACGGCCGCTGGGGCATCACCGGCCCCGGCCTCCAGCTCCACGACGCGCTGGCACGCGGCCGGGTCACCGCCGGAGGCGTCCACCACCCCGTCCCCGGCGGCATGATCGAGACGGCGGAGAACCTGCGCCGCGCCTACTCCGTCAGCCGCGCCGACCAGGACGCCCTCGCGCTGCGCTCGCAGCAGCGGGCCGCCCGCGCGGCACGGGAGGGCCGCTACGGCGCGGAGACCGTGCCCGTCACCGTACGCAGCAGGAAGGGCGAGACGGTCGTCACCGCCGACGAGCACCCGCGCCCGGACACCACCGCCGAGCAACTCGCCGCACTGCGGCCGATCATGGCCAAGAGCGACCCGGACGCGACGGTCACCGCGGGCAACGCCAGCGGCCAGAACGACGCCGCCGCCGCATGCCTCGTCACCTCCGCCGGGACCGCCGAACGCCTCGGCCTCCTCCCGCTGGTACGGCTCGTCTCCTTCGCCCGCGCCGGCGTCCCCGCGGGGACCATGGGCATCGGCCCCGTCCCCGCCACCCGCACCGCACTCGACCGCGCCGGACTCACCCTCGCCGACCTCGACCTGATCGAGATCAACGAGGCGTTCGCCGCCCAAGTGCTCGCCTGCACCAGGGAACTGGGGCTCGGCGAGAAGGACCACGAGCAGCGGATCAACGTCAACGGCTCCGGCATCTCGCTCGGCCACCCGGTCGGCGCCACCGGAGCGCGCGTGCTCGCCACCCTCGCCCACGAGATGCACCGCAGCGGCGCGCGCTACGGCCTGGAGACCATGTGCATCGGCGGCGGCCAGGGACTCGCCGCCGTCTTCGAGCGCGTCACCGCCTGACCGCCCCGCGCCGTCCCCCCTCCTCTTCCGCCCTCCCTCCTCCGACAGCCGCGGCGCCGGGCGTCCGGGCGACGCCCCGCTCCGCCGCGCCCCCCTCCGCTCGTACCACGATGTCCGGGAGCCACCCATGAGCACGTCCACCGCCGGCGCACGCGAGAAGACGAAAGCCGCCAACCGCGCGGGATTCGGAGCCTTCATCGGCTCCACCATCGAATGGTTCGACTTCTACATCTACGGCACCGCCGCGGCCCTCGTCTTCGACAAGGTGTTCTTCCCCGAACTCGACGGCGCCCTGGGCACCCTGGTCGCCTTCGCCACCTTCTGGGTCGGCTTCCTCGCCCGCCCCATCGGCGGCATCGTCTTCGGCCACTACGGCGACCGCCTCGGCCGCAAGAAGACCCTCGTCATCACGCTGCTGATGATGGGCGTCTCCACCACCGCCATCGGGCTGCTCCCCGGCTACGCCTCCATCGGCATCGCCGCCCCGATCCTGCTGGTCTGCATCCGCATGGTCCAGGGCATCGGCCTCGGCGGCGAGTGGGGCGGATCCGTCCTCATCGCCTCCGAACACGCGCCCAAGGGCAAGTCCGTGCTGTACGGGGCGTTCGCCCAGCAGGGCTCGCCCGTCGGCAACACCCTCTCCACGCTGAGCTTCCTCGCCATCAGCCAACTCCCCGACGACGCCTTCGTGTCCTGGGGGTGGCGGGTGCCGTTCCTCGCCTCCGCCGCCCTCGTCATGGTGGGCCTCTTCGTCCGCCTGAAGGTCGCCGAGTCCCCGGCCATGGCCGGCCTCATCAGCCGCAAGAAGGTCGCCAAGCTGCCGCTGACCGAGGTGCTGCGCAACCACCCGATGCTGATCGTGCTCGGTATCGGGGCCTGCACCATCGGTCTCTCCGCCACGTACTTCAAATCGACCTTCGCGCTCTCCTGGGCGACCTCGTCGCTCGAATTCGACCGCAGCTCGTTCCTCACCATCATCCTGGTCGCCAACATCACCCAGATCCTCGTGCAGCCGTTCGGCGCCGTCCTCGCCACCCGCATGAAGAGCTGGTCCCGCGCGGTCACCGTGATGCTGCTGCCCGAACTCGTCCTGATGCCGCTGATGTTCGTCCTCATCAGCACGGAGAACTACGGCCTCGCCATGGTCGGCGTCGCCGTCGCCACCATCCCGCACTGCCTCTACTACGCCGCCCTGGCCGGCATGCTCGCCAGCCGGTTCCCCGCCCACGTCCGCTACACCGGCATCTCGCTCTGCTACCAGCTCTGCGGCACCCTGCTCGGCGGCACCACCCCGATCATCGGCCAGTTCCTCCTCAACCGGACCGGATCCATCACCGCCGTCATCGCCTACGCCGTCTTCCAGGTCGTGCTGACGCTCGGCTGCATGCTGCTGCTGCTCAAGCGCCCCAACCACGACGAACTCGCCGCCACCCCGGTCGCGTCACCGCGCACCGCCCCCGCCACGGCCTGACCGGCCGCCCCCAGCGCCTCGCGCGCACCGCCCGCAATGACACACCCGACGAAACGGAGTCACGGCCGATGCCGCTGACCGTGCACGGAATCCCGGAGATCCTCGCTCTCGAAGGCCGCGACCTCGGCCACTCCGCGTGGAAGGACGTCACCCAGGAACTCATCGACGCCTACGCCTCGGTCTCCGGCGACCACCAGTGGATCCACACCGACGTCGAACGAGCCGCCGCCGGACCGTACGGTCGCACCATCGCCCACGGCTTCATGGTCCTCAGCTGGGGCATCCCCCTGTTCGGCGAACTCCTCCAGGTGCGCGGGGTGGGCCGCGCCCTCAACTACGGGGTGAACAGAGTGAGGTACCCCGCCCCGGTGCCCGTCGGCAGCCGGGTGCGGCTGCGGGCGAGCGTCACCGAGGTGAAGGAGGTCCCGCGCGGGGGAGTGCAGATGACCCGCGGTTTCACCTTCGAACTGGAGGGCTCGCCGAAACCGGCCTGCGTCGCCGAGTCGCTCACCCACTTCTACCCGTGACGGCGGGGGTGGACGGCGCTGTCCTCACCCGGCGGCGGCGCGGAGCAGGTCCCGCAGCTCCACGGCCGCCGGGAGCGGAGCGTCCGGCAGGGCCACGTGCACGGTCCGGTGCGGCGGGAGACCGCCGAGACGGCACAGCACCAGGCCGGCCGGCACCGCCCGCGCCGCCAGCGCGGGGACCAGTGCGATGCCGAGGCCGGCGGCGGCGTAACCGAACTTCCCCGCCCACTCCGCGACCCTGATGACCCTCCGGGGCCGGAACCCCGCCCGCGCCCAGGCGTCGGCCAGCAGAGCAGGACTGTCCGCCGGAGCGTCCTGCACCCAGACCTCGTCCCGCAGATCGCGCAGTTCGACGGTGCCGGCCCCGGCCAGCGGGTGCTCGTGGCGGAGCGCGACGAGCAGTTCGTCCTCCCTCAGCGGGTAGGTCGTGACGCCTTCCGTGGCGGGGAGGCCGGACGGGTAGTCGCTGACCACGGCGAGATCCAGCGAGCCGTCCACGAGCCGGTCCACCAAGGTGCCGCTCCGGCCCTCGACCACCGTGATCCCGACCCCGGGCCGCGTCCGGCCGAAGGCACTCAGCGCTCCGGGCATGAGGGAGATGTTGGCCGTGGCGAACGCCCCGACCCGCAGCAGCCCGCCCCGGCCCGCGTGCAGGGCGGCGAGTTCGTGCGAGGCCCGGGTGAGACCGTCCAGCACCTCCACGGCCCGCAGGTGCAGGACGCGTCCGGCCGGGGTCAGTCTGACGCCCCGGGGCAGCCGCTCGAAGAGCGGCCCGCCCGCCTGACGCTCCAGCGACGCGATGCGCCGCGACACCGCCGACTGCGTGTAGTTGAGCTTCAGGGCCGCACCGGTGAACGACCCGGTGTCCGTCACGGCGACCAGCAGACGCAGCGCGTCCGTCTCGAACACATTCCCTCCCGGCATGGCTCCGATGCGAACCAGTCGCTGGTGGCATGGGACGTCACACCCTAGCTTCATCGGTGTCGGGACCGAAGAGGGAGAGAGGGAACGCAGATGCCTCGCAACAGTGGTGTGGAGAAGATCCGTTGACGCCGAACGGCAGGTTCGCGTTGCCCGGCATGCTGGCCGGTCTGAAACGCCTCGTGCTCCGCGAGTCCTTCTCGGCCGATCACGTGGCCCTGCGCCGCAGCGCCGACGAAGTAGCCGCCCTGGGCGGCGAATTGCTCGGTGCGGCACCCGAACGGATCGTGATTGACGGGGTGACTCACCTGCGGTGGTCCTCGGGCGTCCCCCGCGTGCTCCTGGTCGGACACCACGACACCGTATGGCCCACCGGCTCGTTGCGGGAGCACCCGTGGTCGGTGGCGGACGGCGTCGCACGCGGGCCGGGGGTGCTCGACATGAAGGCGGGCCTGGTGCAGATGTTCCACGCGCTGGCCTCCCTCCCGTCACTGGACGGCGTCTGCGTGCTGGTGAACGGGGACGAGGAGATCGGATCGCCCACCTCCCGGAGCCTGATCGAGGAGACCGCCCGCAACTGCGCGGCCGCCTATGTCCTCGAACCCGCCGCGGACGAGCACGGGGCGCTGAAGACGGAGCGCAAGGGGGTGGCGAGGTACGAGATCGTGGTGCACGGGCGGGCCGCCCACGCCGGGTTGGAGCCGGAGCGGGGCGTCAACGCCGCGATCGAGGCGGCCCACCAGGTCCTGGCCGCCGCGGAACTGGGCGTTCCGCCGGGCTTCCGCGGCCCCGGCTCCGGCCGTACCACCGTCACTCCGACGCTCGTGTCGGCCGGGACCACCGTGAACACCGTGCCGGCGGCCGCCCGCGTCTCGGTGGACGTACGCGCGCCGAACGCCGCGGCCCAGCACCGGGTCGACGGCCTGATCCGGGCGCTGTCCCCCCGGCTCGGCGGCGCGTCCCTGGAGATCCGGGGAGGCATCCGCAGGCCGCCGCTGGAGGCCGCCTCCTCCCGTGCCCTGTTCGCCCTGGCCGTGGAGGCCGCCGCCGAACTGGGCCAGCAGCCGCCGCGGGCCGCGGCGGTGGGCGGCGCGTCCGACGGCAACTTCACCGCGGGTGCGGGCTGTCCGACGCTGGACGGCCTCGGCGCGGTCGGCGGCGGAGCGCACGCGGACACCGAGTACGTCGACGTCACCCGACTCGTCCCGCGCGCCCGTCTGCTCGCCCGACTGGTGGCGCGGACCCTGGCCGCGACCGATCCCCGTACCCGCGACCCGAGGAGCACCCGATGAGGGCACGGCCCGCACAGTCCGCCCAGCACGCCCCGGCCCCCCTGCCTCCCGACGTCGCCGCCCTGGCCGCCCGCCACGGACTGGGCGGACCGGTGGGCGTGTTCCGCCCCCGGCGGATGGGCCGGCCGACGCTGGCCCTCCACCTCTTCACCCTCACCTACCTGCTGGTACTCATCGTGCCGCCGGTGCTCTACGTCCTGTGGCTGCACCGTCGGTACCCCGAGTTCAGCAGGAAACAGGCGGCCAAACGCCTCTGGTTGTTCGAAGAGGGCCTGATCGCGCACCCGTTCAAGGGGGACGGGCCGAGCGCGCTGCGCTGGGACTCCGTCAGCCTGTACACGGACGTCCGGCAGACCATCGTCAACGGCATTCCCGGACCGGTCACGTACGCGTACACCCTGGTCCCGCGGAGCGGCGTCGGCGGTGGGCTGACGCTCACCGAGTTCTACGAGTCCCCCGCCGTCTGGGGGCCGTGGATCCAGGAGGCGGTGGCCAGGGCCCAGGCACCTTCGGTGCTGCACGAGGTGGCGGCGGGGGAGCCGGTGCGCTTCGGAGGCTTCCAGCTCTCCCGGACCGGTCTGGCCGGCGGCGGGAAGCCCTCGCTGCCCTGGGACGAACTCCAGGGCGTCGAGGTGGTGAACGGACGGGTGCGTGTCATGAGGACCGGTGACCCTGTCCCCTGGGGCACGGTCGACGTCTCCCGTTTCGGCAACCTCGCGGTCTTCCTCACCGTCGCGGAGAACCTCGGCGGGCGACGGACGGCCGGCTGAGCAACCGGCCCCGGCCCGGCCCGCGCCAGGGGCCCGCCGCCATGCCCCGTCGGCCCTCAGCGGCCCGCCGCCGCGTCCGCCCCCGCCCGGCGGTCAGCGGTGCCCGCCGGCGTACGCGGCCGCGCGGCGGTCGGCGGTCCCCGCCGCCGTGCCCCGCCGCCCGGCCGTCAGCGTTTCGCCGCCGTGCTCCCGCCGGCCGTCGGAGCGGGCGTCGCGAACGGGCCGCCCGCGCCGAAAGCGGCGCGGGCGAAACGTTCCGCGATACGCCGGTGGGCGGCGGGGTCCGGGTGCAGGTCGTCCGGGAGCGGCAGTTCCGCGTGGTCCGCCTCGCCGTAGAGGGCGAGGCCGTCGAGGAGGTGCAGCTGGGGATCGGTGGTCAGGCGCTCCTCGACGATCCGCGCCAGCTCGGCCCGGACGACCGTGAGGGTCAGCTTCCCGGCGGCCGCCTCCGCCGGATCGCCGGCGGCCCTGAACCGCATCCGGCCTTCGCCCATCGCGCCGAGGTCGGGGGCGCTGGGGCCGGGCGTGGTCTCGTGGATGGGGCAGAGGACCGGCGACACCACCAGCAGCGGCGTGCTCGGGTGCCCCTCGCGGACGGTGTCGAGGAAGCCGTGGACCGCGGGGCCGAAGGCACGCAGCCGCATCAGGTCGGTGTTGACCAGGTTGATGCCGATCTTGACGCTGATCAGGTCGGCCGGGGCGTCCCGCATGGCGCGGGCGGTGAACGGGTCGAGCAGCGCGCCGCCGCCGAAGCCCAGGTTGGTCAGTTCGACGTCGCCGAGCGCCGCCGCCAGCACCGGCCAGATCCCGGTCGGGGACGTGGCGTTGGATCCCTGGCTGATGGAACTGCCGTGGTGCAGCCAGACCCTGCGGTCCCCGGTCGGCGCGGGACGGACCGGGGCGTCGGTGCGCAGGGCGACGAGCAGGGTGGCCTCGTCGTGCGGCAGCCAGATCTCCACGCCCTTCTCGGTGTCCGGCAGACCGGTGAACCGCAGGGTCTCCACCGGCCCGGTCCGGGTGGACAGGGACCCGGTGGTCATGTCGAGGGTGAGCGTGTCGCCGTCGGGCGCGCTCGCCCGGCCCGCCGGACGCCCGTCCACGAGGGGCCGTACACCCCGTCGGGGCGCGGCGGGGCTCCGGCGTAGACGCGCTTGGTGGCCACCACGTCCAGCTCGACGGCGGTGGCCCGGGTGCGGAAGACCAGCCGCACCCCGGAGGGCTGTGACTCGGCCATCGCGAGCTGGCCGTCCGGGATCTGCCGCCGGGCCTGCGCGGGCAACCGGTGCGGCAGCACGCCGCGCCCGGTGTGCTCCAGGTCGAGCGCTCCCCGCAGGATGTCGGGGCCGATGGGGGTCGTGATCCAGTCGTGCCGGGTGTCCATGTGCGCGGTTTCCTCGGTCTCGTCGGTCTCGTCGGTCTCGTCGGTCTTGGCGGTCTTGGAGGTCTTGTCGGGCGCCGTCCTCGGCCGGGCGGGCGGACGTGCCCCTCCGCGCCGCCCGGGGGAATCGGGTAGGGGGCCGGTGCGCCGGTCCGGTCAGCGGGCGGTGGGCCAGTTGCGCAGCAGGGTGTCGAGCGCGCCCAGGATCTCGGTCCAGCTCTCCTGCGAGGCGGGGGAGCTGTGGCTGAAACCGCCCGCGCTCTCCAGTTCCACGTAGCCGTTGAACACGCTGCCCAGCAGACGGACCGCGTGCGTCTGCTGCGGTTCGTCCAGGTCGTAGCCCCGCAGAAGCGCCCGCGTCATCTGGGCGTGCCGGACGCCGGCGCTCGCCGCCGCGGTCTCCGGATCGAGCCGGAAACGGGCGGCGGCGAAGCGGCCCGGGTGGCGCACCGCGTAGTCGCGGTACGCGTCGGCGAACGCGATCAGGGCGTCCTTGCCCGCCCGCCCCGCCAGCGCGGCCGCCGCCTCGTCGGCGAGTTCCTCCAGGGCCAGCAGGGCGATCCTGGTCCTGAGGTTCTCGGCGTTCTTGACGTGGGAGTACAGGCTCGCGGTCCGCACGCCCAGCCGCCGGGCGAGTTCGGAGGGGGTGACGTGCGCGAACCCGATCTCGTCGGCGAGCTCGGCCCCCGCCCGTGCGACACGTGCGGCGTCGAGTCCCGTCCTTGCCATGCCACGCTCCGAATGGTCGTCCGCTATTGCCTAAAACAATATACGTTTGCCTAAAACCTTTAGGCAAATTAGCGTGGAGTGCATGAACCCACTCAGCGAGCGAGAGATACGCGCCGCCTTCGTCAACTGCACCAAGGGCGAGGCCAAGCGCCTGTACGTCCCGCGCGACCTGACCGAGCGGCCCTGGGACGATCTCGACTTCCTGGGCTGGCGCGACCCGCAGGCCCCCGACCGCGCCCACCTCGTGGCCGAACTGGACGGCCGCCCGGTCGGCGTCCGGCTGCGCTCCTCCGACGCCGGCTCCTGGCAGACCCGCCGCAGCATGTGCACGCTCTGCGTGACCGTCCACACCGGCGGAGTCTCCCTGCTGGTCGCCCCGCGGGCCGGGAAGGCCGGCCAGCAGGGCAACTCCGTCGGCGCCTACATGTGCAGCGACCTCGCCTGCTCCCTCTACGTACGCGGGAAGAAGGACGCGGGGCCCGGCGGCCGGATGCAGGAGTCGCTGACCCTGGAGGAGAAGATCGGGCGGACCGTGGCCAACCTGGCCGCGTTCGTCGCCCGCGTGCGGGGAGCCTGAGCCGGTCCCGTCCCGGCACGTCGCCCCCCCGATTCGGACGTTCGGACCTTCGGACGTTCAGACCACGTCCGTGGGCTCCGCGTCATCGAGGAAGCCGCCCGACTGGTGCTGCCACAGTCTGGCGTACGCACCGCCCGAGGCGAGCAACTGCCGGTGCGTGCCCTGCTCGACGATCCGGCCCCGGTCCAGGACCACGAGCCGGTCCATGCCGGCGACCGTGGAGAGCCGGTGCGCCACCACGAGGGCCGTCCGCCCCTCCATCAGGTTCCACAGCGCCTTCTGGACCAGGACCTCGCTCTCCGAGTCCAGCGCGCTGGTCGCCTCGTCGAGCAGCAGGACCGGGGCGTCCCGCAGAATCGCCCGCGCCAGCGCGACCCGCTGCCGCTGCCCTCCGGACAGCTTGACCCCGCGTTCGCCGACCATCGTGTCGAAACCGTCCGGCAGCGAGTCCGCGAACTCCGTGACGTGGGCCGCCTCCGCGGCCCGGCGGACCTCCGCGTCCGAGGCCCCCGGCCGGGCGAACGCGATGTTGTCCCGGAGCGTGCGGTGGAACATGGCCGGATCCTGCGGCACATAGGCGATCAGGCTCCGCAGATCGCTCTGGCGCACCCTGCTGATGTCCTGGCCGCCGATCAGGATCCGGCCGGAGTCGACGTCGGTCATCCGCAGCAGCAGGCGGCTGAGCGTGGTCTTCCCGCCGCCGGAACGCCCGACCAGCCCGATCTTCGCGCCGCTGTCCACGTCGAGGCAGAGCCGGTCGAAGAGCGGCCCGGCACCCGCGTGGCCGAACGTCACCCGGTCGAAGCGGACGTCGGCGGCTCCGGCCCGCAACGGCTCGGGCGACGGCGGGTCGAGCACGGTCGCAGGCTGCAGCAGCAGTTCGGTGAACTGCGCCGCCTCCGTCAGCGAACTCTCCAGCCTGCGGTAGATCTGGTTGAACTCGAACATGATCCGGGTGGCATTCGTGTAATACGTGAACGCGACGACGATCGCCTCCACACCCGTCCCGCCGCCCAGGGTGACCGCCAGCACCAGACCCATGACGTTGGTGAGCACCGACAGCGGCGCGACCAGGGTGTCGATGCGCAGATTGCCGTAGTCCCAGGAACGCAGGGTCAGGCGGCGTGACTCCGCCACGCGGGCGCGGTGCTCGGCCGCCTCCCGCTCCTCCGCGCCGAAGGCCCGCACGGTGTCCATGTTGCCGAGGCTGTCCGCGACATGGCCCGAGACCCGGGCGATCGCCTCCTCGCGCAGGCTGACCAGCACCTGGCGGCGGCGGATGAGGGGCGCGACGCAGAACGCGGTCAGGGCGATCATCACCAGCAGACCGACCACCAGCAGGGGTTCGTACCTCCACAGCACCACCGACCCGAACAGCAACGGCACCAGGCTGCCCACCACCGAGAAGGTCAGGGTGTCCACGAACTCCTCGAAACGGGAGGCGAAACTCAGCACCCGCTTGGTCAGCGACCCCGCGAAGTTGTCGTGGAAGAACGCCGCGTCCTTGGCGTACAACTCGTCCATGCCGATGACGTACAGATTCTCGATGCCCCGTGCGTCGAGGCGGTTGAGGAGGTGCAGACCGATCCGCCACGTCGCCTCCGCCGCCAGCAGCACCCCGGCGAAGCCCAGCAGATACGGCGTCAGCGCGTCGAGCGTGCTGTCACCACCGTCCGTGACGTGGCCGATCAGCTTGGCGACGATCAGCGGCGCGAGGTAGTGGATCCCGATGTTGCCCACCGCCGGCGCCAGCATCCCCGCCCACGTCACCCACCGCAGCCGCGCCAACTCCCGTCCGTAGTACCGAAGAGCCAGCAGCACCGGCCCCTTGCCGGGCGTCTTCCCCCGTGTTCCGGGCACGTCCGTCTTCCCCCTCGTGTCCGTGTGCCACGGGACGGCTCGGCCCGCCTCGGCGGGGCACCGCCGTGCTCCTCCCGTGAGTGATCGACCCGGTCCTCGTGTCCTGGTGGCGTCGTGTTCTCGCTCCGCGGGAACCGCCACCGGCCGCCTGCACGACGCGGCACGGGCCGGGCGGGCGCACGGGCCGTGGGTCCCGCAGGAGGCAGTCTCCCGCGACGTCGCACGGGCGGGCCACGCGTTATTCCCGGCCAGGGGGACGGCCGGAACGCGCCGTCCGTCGTCCGCCGGGGCGTGGGGCGCCGCCGCGCCGGCCGGAGCGTCCGGCCGGGACGCGCCCCGGTTCGGGGGCAGGAAGCCTCGGTTCGGATGTCGAGTGGTCAATGCACATGCGGTGCGTACTCGAATGAGTCGTGCTCAGGAGATCCGGCCGCACGGGTTCGCCGTGGCGTCGGTTTCGGAGAATAGAGGTCCATGCGCCCTTGCTAATCTCCGCGGGCCGCCTCAAGCGGTGGTCCCGGTAATGGTTCGGAAATCAACCGCCCTCTCCGACCCCGTCGGCCACGCTCGCATTGCCCGGTAATCCCTCACTGAGGAGTCCTGTGTCGAAGGAAGACAAGTCCATGCGTTCCCTCCTGGCCGCAGGCGCCCTGACGCTGGCCGCACTGGCCGCGCCCCAGGCCGCCCACGCTGTCCCGAGCGACACGAGTGCCACCTGCCCCGCCCGGGCGATCTGCCTCTGGACGGGCGTGAACTACTCCGGCGCGCAGTACAACTGGACGGGGGGATACAAGGACCTCCCGGCCGCCTGGCGCGATCACTCGTATTCGTTCATCGCCAATCGGTCCGGTGGGTTCATCGACTGGAGCGGCGGCCAGAAAGTCTGCCGCACGGTCGCCAAGGGAAATTACGGCGCCCACTACGACACCGGATTCGGAAAGAAGATCGACGGCGTCGACAACGCGTGCTGAGGCCGTGATGTGGGCACGGTGAGCCGCCTCCGCCCGAGCGCCGCAGGCGCCGAACCGCCATGCCCCATCCGGGGCGAGCTCCCGAGGAGTTGGGCGCGGCCGTACACCCCGTGTCCCCCGCCTTCGTCGGAGCCGGGGGACTCCGGCCCGGTGCCCGGCCCATGAACCGGAGGGGGCCCGGCCCTGTTGTCAGTGGGGCCGCCTAGAGTCTTCCCCACTCGTCACGGTGCGTCGCCGCGGACGGGTCGCATCAGCGTGCCGCCGGTTCGGCGGCCGTCCGGATCAGGGGGAGAACAGCGCATGGGGTGGGTTCCGGCGGGCGACTACGAAGTCGCTCTGGAGGCGGGCACAGTGGTCTGCCGCAACGGCAAGGGCCGACGGCTGAAGTCCGTCCCGGCCGCGTTGAAGGAGAACTCGGCGGTCGTCGGGCTCCGGCAGTTGACCGAGTGGCTGGACCGGCACGAACGCCAGTGCCTGACCGACGTCGAGCGGTGGATGGTGCGCTCGCAACCGGTGCCCACCGCCGTGCTCGCGCAGGTCTGGCCCGACCCGGCGTGGCAGGCGGCGCTGCGGGACGTCGTGGTCACCGGTGCGGACGGCGGGGTCGCCGGGTTCCTGCGCGATGTCGACCCCGATCGCGGTCTCGGCCTCGTCGACCTGGACGGCGACACGGTACGCATCACCCCGGACGTCGTCAGCGTGCCCCACCCCGTCCTCCTCGACGACCTCGACGACCTGCGGGAGTTCGCGGTCGAGCTGGGGGTGGGCCAGAACGTGGAGCAGTTGTTCCGCGAGGTGTGGCGACGCCCGCCCGGCCTCGCCCCGGACACCGTCTCGGTGGACACCTACGCCGGCGGCGTCTTCAAGGAACTGCGCTTCCTGCACGGCCGCGTCACCCAACTCGGCTACCGGTCGCGCGGCGGGTACGCCGTCCTCCCGGTCGTCGAGGACGGCGCCACCGTCGAGGCGCGCATCTGGATCGGCGAGCACGACGGATACGGCGAGTACGACACCGAGACGGGCCCCCTGGCCTGGACCGACCCCGCGGGACGCGCGCTGACGGCCGCGGAGGTCGGCCCCGTCGCGTGGTCCGAGGGCATGCGCATGGCCGCGGCGCTCTACGCGGGCCGCGACGTCGAGGACGAGGAGCGGGCGGCATGAGCACCACGACGACCAACACCCACACGGACCCGACCGCGACCGCCGGAGCCGCTCTGCCCGCGCAGACCCGGAGCGGCGGCGGTCCCGCCGCGCAGGCCCGCGCGGCGGCCATGCTGGACGCCGGCGCCATCCTCCCGGCCGGTGCCACCGACCGGGACGACGCCGACGCGCTGACCGCCCGTACCTACACCCACACCGCCCTCGACGACCGCCCCGTGGTCCGGCTGGTGCCCGGCACGCTCGGCGAAGCCGAGGACCTGGCGCTGGAGTTCCTCGGGCTGGCCCGGACCGCCGAGGCCCCCGTCGTGGGCCAGGTCCGCCGCGAGACGCTGGGCTTCCCGGCCTGGGCACTGGTCAACGACCCGGCCAACGGCCACCACGCCCTGGCCCTGGTCAAGGACATCGAGCGGCTCGGCCGTCAGGCCAGGACCCGCGCCGGAGCGGCCAAGGAGGGCTTCGACGAGCTCGGCACCCGACTCGGCCGCGCCGTGCCGCACTTCCTCCCCACCTACTACGAGCAGGTGGCCCGCCTCTTCCTCCAGGCCGAGAACACCACCTACGCCGCGACCTTCTTCGGCAAGGCGCGCGAGGCCGAGCGGGTGCACGGCCTCGCCGTGGACGAAGACCGGCAGCGCGCCGTCTTCCTGGAGTTCGCCTTCGCCGGCGCGCTCACCGTGAAGGCGCTGCGGCAGTACGTCCGGGACCTGGTGGCCCGGCTCGAACCGGCCTACGCCTGGGCGCAGTTCCGTCGCCTGCTGGTCGAGCGCTGCGCGGCCGGCATGCCCCCGTACGCGGCGCTGCCGCAGGACGTGCGGGCACTGGTCAAGGCGGCCGGACTGGACCGCGAGGCCGCCGAGCGCGACCTGGTGGCCGACCTGATCGGCTCGCCCGGTGTCGTCCGCGCCCCCGCCTCCTTCTGGACGGCCTACCGCCCCGCCCTCGTTGCCCTCGCCCGTGAGGACGCGGCGGTGCGGGCCCGGCTCCTCGGCTTCTTCCCCGAGACCTTCGGCGAGAACGGCCGGGAGGCGGACGGCGAATCCGGCTGGCTCGCCCTGCTGGCGGAGGCCGGCGCCCAGGACCTGCTGACGGCCCTCCCGGACACCTCCGGCCACGTACCGGCCGGCGGTGCCCCGCCCACCGATCCGTCCGTCTCCCCGGCGGACTGGCTCGCACGGTGGGAGGCCCACCGCCGCCGCAACCGCGCCACCTCCGGCCGCAGCCCGCAGACCCTCGACCTGGCCGCCCGGATGACGGACCGGCTCCGTGCCGACGGGCGCCCCGTGGAACTGTTCCAGGGCCGCTGGCAGCGCACCGCCGATCTCGACCTCCTCGACCTCTGTCTCGCCGCCGGTGTCCCGGTCGCCGAACCGGACGACCAGGAGACCCGTGGCGCACGCTCCGGGCAACTGGCCTGCGGGCCGTGGCTCACCGACGACGCGCCCGGAGCACGGGACCTCACCGCCCTCGCCGGACGGCCGGTTTTCCGGTCCCTGCTGAGCCAGGACATCGGTGGCATCGGCGGCCCCGGCGACCGGCGCGGCCGGCAACTGGGCGACACCGCCATGGCGAAGCTGGCGGCACATCCGGTGCTCTCCGTGATCCTCCGGGAACGGCTGATCGCGTGCGCCGAGGAGTACGCGGCCGCGCGGGGGCTTCCCGGCCTGCGGACCGCCCTCCACAAGCTCTCGGCGTTCCGTTCCGTGGTCGCCGACGTCGCTCCCGAGGCCGTGAGCCTCCTCGAAGACCACGACCCGATGCCGTTGCTCACTGCCACGCTGCGCACCGGCGTCCTCGACGAACTCGGCTGGCCCGCACTGGACGAGGCGTACGCCGAACTGGCGGCCGAGGCCGCCGCAGCCGCAGCCGCAGCCCCGCGGCACCGGCGCTCGGAAGGCGTCGGCGTCACCGGCGCCTGGCCCGCACTGATCCTGAACACGCTCGAACGGGCCGTCGTCGTCGGCCCGGACGGGGTTCTGCTGCGGCACACCCTGCGGCTGCCCGCCACCGTCGACCACTGGCACACCCCTGCGTTCCGCTACGTCGACGGCGAACTGCTGGTCATCTGGTGGGAGGACGGCAACCAGCGCGGGTACTGGTCGCACCGGCCCGCCGAGATCTTCACCGTCGGCGGCGAGCAGACCCCCCGCTGGGGCGGCTCCGGACCCTCGGACGAGGTCTGCCTGCCGCTGCCCGGCGGCGGCCGCGCCACCGGCGGCAAGGCCCTGCACGCGGGCGACACCTCCCTGCCGCCCCAGCGCGCCGTCATCTCCGACGGCACCGGTCACTGGCGCGAAGGCCACCAGGGCACCCAGCGGGTGTGGCTGGAGTACGACCCGGCCGGCGGCACCCACGGCCGCGCGTCCCTCCCCGCCTTCCTGCGCACCGGGGTGCGGGACGGCAGCCGGCTGCTCACCGAGCACTGCCAGGTGCTGCCCCTCCAGCCCGGCCTGGAGAACACCCCGTTCGGCACCGACGGCACGGTCCTCGGTCGCTGGGTCCGCCGCACCCTGACCGAGCCCGGTACCGCCGCCCCCGCCGGCGGTCACCGGACCGTCGCCGGCACCCCCGACGGCCGCACCGTCAGCCTGCCGCACCCGCTGCCCGACGGAGCGACCGTGGTGCCGCTCGGCGCCCTCACCCTGCCCGGCGGTTCCCGGCCCGCCCTCGCCCTGCGCCACCGCTCCGTCGACGCGTATCCGGCCGACACGGACGGCGCGGGCGGCCCTCTGTGGTCGGTGGTCCCCGACTCCTGTGCGCGGGACAGTGCCCCGGGCACGCCCTACCTGCCGCCTCTCGCCTACTGGCACGCCCTGCGCCCGAGGGACGAGAAGGGCTCCGCCGCCCTGCGCGAGATGACGGACACCCGCGCGGACGCACTGTTCGAGGCGGTCGCCCGTGCGGTCGTCCAGCACGGGGAGGCGTTCCGGGCGGTCGAGGAGTACACCGGCCCCTCGGCGCGGGAACTCAGCCAGCGGGCCGTCGCCCACCTGCTGCCCGAGGTGTCCGACGCGCGGCTCCTCGCGGGCGTCACCGCGATCGTCCGCAAGGCCGTGGACCAGTCCCTCGCCGTCCTCCAGTACCTGGAACCACCGACGCCCCCGCAGCCGGCCGACTCCCGCAACACCGCACGCACCCACGGCATGTTCTTCGAACAACAGCCTGAACACGGCGACGACCTGACCCTGCGGCACGCCACCGCGTGGGGTTCCGAACGCATGGACGGAAGCTGGTGGGGAGGGGGTCTCCGCTGGACCGTGATCCGGCAGATCCTCGCCGTCAACCACGTCCTCGGCGGTGAGCCCGCCTTCGGCCCGCCCGTCCCGCCCAAGGCCCCGTTCACGCCCGTGGACGGCTGGCAGCGGGACGAGTACACCGCGCCCAGCGACGCCTCGGACTGGACCGTGATCCTCGACAAACTGCCCCAACTCGCCTACCGTGCGGCGACGGAGACCACCTCGCCCGAGCACCGGGCCGGCCTCCTGACGCTGCTCGACACCGTGGCCGCCGGCCCGCTGGCCGACCCGGCCGGCACCGTCCGGCGGGTGGAACTCGTCGAGCCGCACGGCGTGGTGGCGGCCGGGTCCGGACGACCCGAAGCCGCACACCGCCTCGGTCAGGTGTTCCGCAAGGGCCCCCGAACGGTCGTGATCCTCGCCCATCAGGGCCGCAACACCCGTGACGACGCGACCCGCTGGCTCGCCCTCGACCACGACCCGACCGGCGCCTTCGGCCCGGTGCCCGGATTCACCCTGAACCGCGAGCACGTGTTCCGGCAGGGCATGCCCCGTGACCGGCTCACCCGGCTCACCGCCCTGGTGCGGGAACACGGCCCGGCACCCTGGCGTCCGGAGGCCGTCGACGCGTTCCACGCGGCCACCGGGGCCGGTCCCCTGCAGTCCGCGGCCCTGCTGTCGGCCGTGGGCGAGGAGCCCGGGACCGACACGCTCGCCCTGCTCGGGGCGAAGAAGCGCGCCTTCGAGGAGGCCATGGCCAGGCTGGACGAGCTGCCGCGCGACGACCGGGACGCCGTGCTCCGGGCACTGCTGCCCGCGGACCCGGCCGCACTGTGGTCCACGGGCCCCGAGGCCAAGGCCGCTGCCGAGGTCTGGCAGGAGCGTCTCGGGTCCCTCGTCCGCGTCCCGGAAGAACTGGAGCTCGACCTCTCGGGCACCGCGCCGGGCGCCGTCGACCTGGTCCTCAACACGCACACCCGGCCCTGGCTGGCCCACGGCACCCACGTCGAGGACGGCACCGGCCGCCCCGGCCCGTTCCAGGTCGGCGCACGCGGCGCGGTCTCCACCGCGCTCACCGCCCTGCGGACCCTCGCCTACACCCTGCCCTACGGCCACCCCCTGCGGGCGCACCTGCCCGTCGGGCTCGCGGCCCTGCGCGCCCGGCTCGCCGACCCGGCCCTCGTGCTGGACCTCGGTCTGCACTGGACCGAGTCGGGAGACGGGATCGGGCGCGTCGTCCGCACCGCCCACGGGCTCCCCGAGACCGGAGGCGCCGACGCCGACGGTCTGGTCCGGGTGGGAACGGCGCTGCTCCTGGCCCCCGGCCATTACCGCGACAACGAGAAGCTGCTGATCCGGCCTGCCGGGCTCGCGGGCCCCGACGACCCGGTGTTCGGCTTCATCGAGGGCACCGTGGGCCGCCACGCCGCCGCTGATCCGCTCGCGCTGCGCGCCCTGCTGGGCGAGGAGACCGCGGCCCTGGCCTCGGCGGGCGCTCCCGACGGCACCCCGCACCACCCGGCCCAGGACCCGACGCGCACGGTGCCGGAGCTGGTGGCCGAGGCGGCCGGCACGCTCGGCCTGGGTGCGGACGCCGCCGCCCTCTACCTGATGCTGCTCGCTCTGCCCGATCCGACGGACCGCAACTGCGTCCGCTGGACCGGGTGGAAGCCGGCCCGCGTCAAGAAGGCCCGGACCGAACTCGCCGCCACCGACCTCGTCGTGGAGGCGAAGCGCTCCCGCGCCGGCCGCACCCTGTTCCTCCCCTGCGGCTGGCTCGAACGCGGAGCCCCCGGACTGCCGCTGGAGACCTGGAAGGAAGGCCTGTACCCCGTGACGGGGTCCGCCCGGACCCTGCCCCACCTCCCCGTGCCCGCGCTGTTCGCAGCCGCCTGGGCCCGGGTCGGCGACGGCGACGCCCCCGCCTTCGAACAACTGGACACCCGCACCACCCGGAAGGGCCGCCGCCGATGACGAACGACACCACGACCACCATGCCCCCCGACGGCACCGTCACGGGCGGCGTCCCGGCCGGGGCGACCACACCAGACCCGCAGCGGCGGCAGGTAACGCTGCCCGAGGACCGGTACGCCACCGAGCTGGCCTTCCTCGCCGCCCACGACTCCGGGCCCCGCCCGCCCGGCTGGCTGCTCACCCCGCGCGCCGTCGTCACCTTCGTGATGGGCACCGCGGGCGAGGCACTGAGCCTGCCCAAGGGCGCCCGGCCCGCAGCCGGCGTGCCCCGCCGGCTGGTGATCGAGCAGAAGTTCGTCGGCGAGCGCGCCCTGGTCGAGCGGTGCGTGGTCACGCTCGCCGGTGAACGCGGACTCCTCCTCGTGGGCGAGCCCGGCACCGCCAAGTCCATGCTCTCCGAACTGCTGTCGGCGGCCGTCTGCGGGACCAGCGCCCTCACCGTGCAGGGCACCGCCGGCACCACCGAGGACCAGCTCAAGTACGGCTGGAACTACGCGCTGCTGCTCGCCCAGGGCCCGACCGAACAGGCCCTGGTGCCCTCCCCGGTGCTCGCCGCCATGACCCGGGGCGCCGTCGCCCGCGTGGAGGAGGTCACCCGGTGCCTTCCGGAGGTCCAGGACGCCCTGGTGTCCCTGCTCTCCGAGCGCCGTATCGCGGTCCCCGAACTCACCGGCGGTGAGGGCGCCCAGGTGCACGCCGCGCCGGGCTTCACCCTCATCGCCACCGCCAACCTGCGGGACAAGGGCGTCTCGGAGATGTCCGCGGCGCTGAAGCGGCGCTTCAACTTCGAGACCGTCGGGCCCATCGGGGACCTGGACGCCGAGACCGCTCTCGTCCGCAGCCAGTCGCGCGCGGCGGTCGAACGCGCCGGCGCCGCCTACCAGGTGGACGACGCGGTCCTCGAAGCGCTGGTCACCGCCTTCCGGGACCTGCGCGCAGGCCGGTCCGCCGAGGGCTGGGAGGTCGAGCGGCCGTCCACGGTGATGAGCACGGCGGAGGCGGTCTCCGTCGCGGGTTCGCTGGCTCTGGCCGCCGCCTACTTCCCCGGCGACCGGGACGTGCTCTCCCTCCTGCCCGGCCATCTGCTCGGCGTCGTCCGCAAGGACGACCCCGCCGACGCGGCCAGGCTGCTGGGATACTGGGACGGGCCGGTGCGCAGGCGCGCGGAGCAGGGGTCGGCGACCTGGCGCGCCCTGTGGGAACTGCGCACGGTGCTGGAGAACTGACGCATGAGCGACTCCGCCGCCCCGGGGGCCCGCCCCGCCCCCGCCCCACGATCCACCCCCGCCCCACGGTCCACGCCCGAGACCGGGTCGGCCGCCGACAGCCGGTCCGCCGCCGGCCGGGGGCCCGTCCCCGGCCGGCGGTCCGCCGCCGGGACCCGGTCCGCTCCCGACGTCCGGCATGCCGTCGCACCGGAAGCAGCCGTCGCCCCGGAAGCCGCCGTGGCTCCGGGGCCGGCGGCCCGACCGGCCGACCCGGAGGCCGCGGTGGCGGCCCTGGCGGCGACCGGTCCCGGACTGCCGTATCTGATCGGGGTGCGCCACCACGCGCCCTCGCTGGCCGCCGCTCTCCCGGCGCTGCTGGACGCGGCTGCCCCCGACGTCCTGCTCGTCGAGCTGCCGGCGGAGTTCCAGCCGTGGCTGGGATGGCTCGCCCACGAGGAGACCGAGGCCCCGGTGGCGCTGGCCGCCGTGCCGGCCGCCGGGCCCGGCGCGGCGGGCGAACGGGGCCCCGCCTTCTACCCGTTCGCGGACTTCTCGCCCGAACTGGTCGCGTTGCGCTGGGCGGACCGCAACGGGGTCCCGGCCGTGGCCTGCGACCTGCCGCTGGCCGACCGGGCCTGGGCACGAGGCGGACCGGACACCCTCGCGCCCGCCCCCGTTCCGGGCGCCCACACCGTGCCCGCGCCGGGGGAGGGGATCGGTCTGACCGAAGCGATCCGGTCCCGGCTCACCGGCAGGCAGGGTGACGACCTGTGGGACCGGCTGGTGGAGGCGCTCGCCCCCGGCTCGACCCCCGAGGCGCTGCGCCGTGCCGCCCTGCTCACCGGCTGGGCGCTGCGCAACGAGGCGGAGGCCCGCGACGGCGTGGACGGCACGGACCTGGCGCGTGAGGTCTGCATGCGCGGTCATATCGCCGAGGCCCTGGCCGAGGGGCGGCGACCCGCCGTGGTGGTGGGAGCCTTCCACGCTCCGGCGCTGCTCCGGCCCGCCGCCGACGGACCCGAACAGGAAGCGACCGGCTCCGGAGCCTTCCCCGGGGGCACCCGCACGGGTTTCCGTACGGACGGCGGGGCGGCAACCGGTCCGGACGGTGACACGGAAGCCGGTACGGACGGCGGGGCAGGTGGTCGCACGGACGGCCCCGCCGCGAAGGACGCGTGCACGGTGTCCCTGGTCCCGTACACGTATCCGCTGCTCGACTCGCGTTCCGGCTATCCGGCCGGCATTCGCGACCCGGAGTGGCAGCACACCGTCCTGGACGCCGCCGGGGACCCGGCCGCGTTGCAGGAGGCGTTGGTCCGCACCGCGGTCCGCGTCTGCGCGGCCCTGCGCGCACAGGGCCACCCCTACGGTCCCGCGGACGGGCGGGAGGTCGTCCGGGTCGCCGGTGACCTGGCCCGCCTGCGCGGCCTGCCGGCCCCCGGACGCGGCGAACTCCTGGAAGCCGTACAGACGGTGCTCGGACGCGGCGAGATCCACGGCACCGGCCGCGCCGTCGCCCGCGCCCTCGAAGGAGTACTCGTCGGAATCCGTACCGGACGGCCCGCGCCCGCCGCGCCGCGCAGCGGCCTGGCCCCCGCGGTCGAGGCCGAGACCGCCGCGCTCTCGCTGCCCGGTCCTTCGGACACGCACGAGAAGACCCCGCGCGACCTCCGGCTCGACCCGGCCCGCTCGCCCCTCGACCGGCGCCGCGAACTGCTGCTGCGCAGGCTGACGGTGTGCGGCATCCCGTACGCCCAGGAGCAGGCGGTGACCGGCGCGGCGGGCGCGGAGGGGCTCACCACGCGCTGGCAGGTGCGTTGGACCCCGGCGACCGCCGCGATGCTCACCGCCGCCGGCGCGCGGGGCGTCACCCCGGCCCAGGCGGCCGAGGGCGTGCTGCGGCAGAGGCACGCGGCCGAACGCGCGGAGGGCGGCCCGACAGCGGCCCAGGTGGTCCGCGGCCTCACGGAAGCCGCCGAGTGCGGACTCCACGCCCAGGCCGACGAACGGCTGACGGAGCTGGCGGCCGTACTCCCGGCGAGCGGCACCCTCCCCGAACTCCTGTCCGGACTCGACCTGTTGGATCGCCTGGACGCCGGCCACCTGCCGAGCCCGGTCGCACCCGAGCCCGCCGTCTCCCTGGACGGCCCCCCTACGCCGGAGGGCCCCGACGCCTCCCTGCCGCCGGCTGCCGGAACCGCCCCGGAGGCCACCGACGTCCCGCCGCCCCCGGGCGCCGCCACCGTCCCGAAGGCCCCCACCCCCGACGGCCCCTCGTCCTCCGGTCCCTCTCTCGGCCTCTTTGCCCCCTCCGCTTCCTCTGCCCGTGCCGCCCGCCTCGCGCACGCGGCCGAACTGCTGACCTCGGCCGCGGTCCGCCAGGTCGACGGGCTGACCGGGTCGGACCGGCCCGAGGACGCACGGGCGCTGCTCGAACTGGCCCAGCGGGCCGACCGGGTGGGCGGCATCCGGCTCGCCGACGCCCTCGCCCGCCTGGCCGCCGACGGCACCCCGTTGATCGCCGCGGCGGCCGGAGCGGTCCGGGTGCTCACCGGCCACGAGGCGGCGGGGACCTTCGGGTCGCGCGTTGCCTCCTGGGTGGACGGAGCCGCCGACAGTGCCTCCCGGTCCGCGCTCACCGACCGCCTCACCGGCGTCCTGACGGTGGCGGGCCCGCTCCTGACCGTGGGCGTCGAAGCCCTGGACCCGCTGCTGCACCGGGTCGTCGAGCTGGAGGACGCCGCGTTCCTGGCCCGGCTCCCGGCCCTGCGCGGTGGGTTCGACACCCTGAGCCCGGCCGCCCGGGACCGGCTGCTCGACACCGTCGAGGAACGACTGGGCGAACGGGTCGACAGCCTCGACGCGGACGACCCGGCCGAGCTGGCCCGCCGGACGACCGCCGACCTCGCGGCCCGCGCACTCCTCGCCGGACTCGGCCTGCCCGTCCCGCCACCCGCGTACGACGACCAGGCGCCCCCGCCCTCGGACGCCCCCGCCGCGCCCCACCCCGGAAGCCCGCCCGCACGGCTCACCGCCGTCGCTGCCACCGCACCCGGCACCCCACGTGCACCTGCCCCGGCCACGGACCCCGAGGCCGGCCACGAGGCCGCCCCCGCCCCCGTCACCACGGGCGCGCCCGGCACCACCTCCGTGCGGGCCCTGGCGCCCGCCGACCGGTGGCGCCTGGTGCTCGGCCGGCGAGCCGATCGACTGCCGTCCGGCGCGTCCCGCCTGGCGAGCGCCCTGGACGAGCTCTACGGCGCGGGACGGGGCGAGGGATCCCGGGGCGGCCTGCCCGGCCCCGGCTCCGGACCGCGCGGCGGCCGGGAACCGTCGTTCCCCGGGGTCCGCGAGTGGTCCGAGGAACTGGCCGCGCTGTTCGGCCCCGGCGTCCGCGAGGAAGTCCTCGCCGCCGCGGCCGCGAACGGACGGCAGGACGTCCTCACCGCACTCGACCCGGCGGCAGCCACCCCCTCCGTGGAACTGCTGCGGACGATCCTGCGGTACGCGGGCGGCCTCCCCGAGGCCCGGCTCGCCGCGCTCCGCCCCCTGGTCCGCCGGCTGGTCGACGAGTTGACCCGGCAGCTCACCACCCGGCTCCGCCCGGCCCTCACCGGCGCGATGTCGGCCCGGCCCACCCGCCGCCCCGGCGGCCGGCTGGACCTGCCGCGCACGCTGCGCGCCAACCTGGCCACCGCCCGCCGGACGGCGGACGGCACGGTCCAGGTGATCCCGGAGAACCCGGTGTTCCGCAGCCGCGTCCGCCGGTCGGCGGACTGGCGCCTGATCCTCGTCACCGACGTTTCCGGATCCATGGAGGCGTCCACGATCTGGTCGGCGCTGACCGCCTCGGTGCTCGCCGGGGTGCCGACCCTGAGCACCCACTTCCTGGCCTTCTCCACGGAGGTCGTCGACCTCACGGGGCACGTGCGCGACCCTCTCTCCCTCCTGCTGGAGGTGAGCGTGGGCGGCGGCACGCACATCGCCGCCGGACTCCGGCACGCCCGCAGCCTGATCGAGGTGCCCTCCCGCACGCTCGTCGTCGTCATCAGCGACTTCGAGGAGGGAGCGCCGCTCGGCGGACTGCTGTCCGAGGTGCGGGCGCTGGTGACCACCGGCTGCCACGTCCTCGGGTGCGCGAGCCTCGACGACGCCGGCCGGCCCCGTTACTCGACGGGGGTCGCCGGACATCTCGTGGCCGCCGGCATGCCCGTCGCGGCCCTCAGCCCGCTGGAACTGGCCCGCTGGATCGGAGAGAAGACCGCATGAACGCCGTTTTGCTGCCACCCGTCGCGCCGGAGGTCACGGCCACGCTGGTGGAGGATCTCTCACCGCGGCTGCGCAAGCGGCTGGACGCGGCGGTCACCAAGCTCGGCGCCCGCCCGACGCACCGCGACGGGGACACGGTCACGATCCAGGTCGACGACGAGACCGAGCTGCGCCTGCGCGCCACCGCCGGCGTGGTGGCGACGGCGGACGCCATCACCTGCGGCTGCCTGCTCGCCCCCGCCTGCGTCCACCGCGCGGCCGCCGCCTGCGCCGCCCCCACGGCCGACCTGCCGCCGGAACCCGCGGACGAACCCACCCCCCACGCCCACGACGTGACCGCCCCCGACGTGACCGGCCCCGGCACGGCCGCCCCCGGCACGGCCGCCCCCGGCACGGCCGCCCCCGGCACGGCCGCCCCCGGCACGGCCGCCC